>NZ_BAGL01000055.1 GCF_000308875.1 Nocardia transvalensis NBRC 15921 | reverse complement strand
CGGCCTGGGCGGCCTTCCGCATCCGCACCGACGATCTGCGCCGGGTCAACGCCGCGGCCCGCTACGAGGCGGTCGTGGAGGACGGGTTCGACCGCTTCACCTCGCCGCTGACCGATCGCGGCTACGCCGGACCCGGCGGCGGGCGGATGAGCGTCGTCGGCCGCCCCGTGGAATATCGCGCCACCACCGCCCAGGTGGCGGGGCTGTGGCCCTGGTCGGTGGGCGCGGGCGCCCCGCTGATCGGCACCCCGCTCGGCTCCCACCTGCACACCGGCGCACCCGTCTGCTTCGACCCCATGAACTGGTTCATGCGCGGCAGCTTCATCACCGCGCCCAGCCTGTTCGTGCTGGGGCTCAACGGTTTCGGCAAATCCTCGCTCGTGCGCCGCATCGTGCTCGGCGGCGTCGCGCAGAACATCACGCCGCTGATCCTCGCCGATGTCAAGCCCGACTACCGCAAGATGGTGGAGATGGTCGGCGGTCAGGTCATCGACCTCGGCTACGGCCACGGCGTGCTCAACCCGCTCGCGGGCGGCGTCCTCGGCCAGATCGTGCCGCTGCTGGACGAGATGCCCGCGCTGCAACTGCAGGTGACCCAGGAGTTGCGGGCCCGGCAGGTCACCCTGATCGCCGGTCTGGTCGAACTGGTCCGCGGCGCCCGCGTGCGCGATTACGAGGAGACGCTGATCTCCACCGCGCTGCGCATCCTGTATCGCGAGGGCAGCGGTTACACGCCGGACAGCCCGCCGATCATGGAGGACCTGGCCAATGTGATCAGCGAGGGCGGCCAGGAGCTGATGCTCGACGCCGGCGCCGAGACCGCCGAGGAGTACCACGAGGCCACCAAGGGCCTGCGCCGTTCGCTGCGCGCGCTCACCCAGGGCCCGTTCGGCGCGGTGTTCAACGGCCAGACCAGCACGCCGATCGACACGTCCGCGGTGGCGGTGTGCATCGACGTCTCGCACATCCCCCAGGGCGACAAGAAACTCAAGGCCGCCGTGATGCTGGCGTGCTGGGCCGACGGATTCGCCTCCGTCGAGGCCGCGCACACGCTCGCCGACGCCAAACTCGGCCCGCAACGCTACTTCCAGGTCGTGATGGACGAGCTGTGGCAGGTCCTCGGCCTCGGCGACTTCATGGTCGACCGCGTCGACGAGCTGACCCGTCTGCAGCGCGGCCTGGCCACGTCGCTGATCATGATCAGCCACACCATCAAGGACCTCCAGTCGCTCGGGTCGGAGGCCGCCATCGCGAAGGCGCTCGGTTTCCTCGAACGCGCGCGTGCCAAGATCTTCGGCGCGCTGCCGCCCGAGGAGATCAAGCGGCTCGATTCGACCATCCCGTTCACTTCCGCCGAGGAGGAGATGGTCACGGGATGGTCGGCGCCGCAGGCGCTCACGGGCGAGGCCCTCAAACCGGGACAGGCCCGGCCCCCGGCCCCCGGCACCGGCAAATTCCTGCTCAAGATCGGTGAGGATCGCCGCCCCGGCATTCCGTTCCACATGGAGTTCACGGTCTCGGAGCGGGAGAGCGGAATCCACGAGACCAATCAGCGGTTCAGCGAGTTCACCGAGTCCACCGGGCCGTCCGGGGACGAGGGGAGCGCCGCGTGAGGCCCGGCGCCGTCGCCGGGCTGTCGCGCGAACGGGTTGTGCCGCACCACTATTCGTTCAGTCGTCTGCCGAGCATCGGGAGGTTCATCGAATGATGCCGCACAGGTCCTATCGAAGAGTGTCACCGGAGGTGCGGCAGGCCGCGGTCCAGCAGGTGATCGCCTTGACGGGCAAGCTACGCAGCGAGTCCGAGGCGTGCCGGGTGGTGGCCGAGCAGATCGGGGTGCACACCAACTCGGTGCGCAACTGGGTCCGCGCGGCCGCCGAGGGCCCCGGTCTGGAGCGCATGGACGCCACCGCCCTGCGCCGCAAGGTCGCCCTGCTGCAACAGCAGCTGGCCGCCGCCGCCGAAATGAACCGCACCCTGGTCGAAACCCTCAACGAGGCCAAGCGCATCACATGAGCCGTGCTGTGAATCCCGCACCCCATGCACGTTTCCGCACCCCTTCCAGTGCGCTGGACGGGGTGCGTGAGTGTGCAAGGGGTGCGGTAATCGACCGCGCGCCCCGTCGTCCCGCGCCCGGCGTTGCGCGAACTCGGGTGTGGGGGCGTGGCGGAACGGTGTGGGTTGCGGGGGTGTGGTGAACGGGAAGACGTTGATCTGGGGTGTGCTGGGCAGCGTGGTGGCGTTGCTCGCGCTGTTGCTGGTGATCGTGGTGCCCGCTTCGGAGGACGAATGCGATACCGCGACCGTGCCCTCGTCGTCCGCGCCGCCGCTGGGCGGTGATCCGCGGGCCATGGGCGCGTCGGGATCGGTGACGCCTTCCGGTACGGCGCGGCCCTCGTCGGCGCGGCCGGAGACGCCCGGGGTGACGAATGCGCCTGCGGCCGTGACGAAGTCGGGCGCGAGCGGCGCGCCGTCGCTGGCGGCGGGAATGGCCCCGATCCGCCGGGTCTGGCCGCTGCCGGGCGGGTCGTTCCAGGTCTCGGACACCTTCGGCGCCCGCGGCGGACAGCATCTCGGCGTGGACCTGGCCGCCGCGGACGGCACGCCGATCTCCTCGGTGGCCGACGGCGTGGTCGTGGCCGCGGGCCCGGCGTCGGGCTTCGGGAACTGGATCGTGGTCGACTCCATCGATGTCAACGGCCGTCCGTTCTCGGCGGTGTACGGGCACGAGTGGGACAGCGGCGTGCGGGTGCGCGTCGGGCAGACGGTGAAGGCCGGCGACGTCATCGGCGCGGTCGGCTCCGCGGGCGAATCCTCCGGCCCCCACCTGCATTTCGAGATCGTGCCGGGCGGGCGCTTCGCCGGCGGCCACCAGATCGATCCGCTGCCGTGGCTGGACGGCGCGCCGACGCCGAACGGCGGTGGGGCGTGGCCGTATTCGAACAACCCGCGCTGCCTGCGCGGCTTCGGTACGGCGGGCGGTGCGCTCGCCGAGGGGAAGGTGCCGCCGGAACTCGAGATCTGGTACCGCCGCGCGGGATCGCTGTGCCCCGAGATCACCCCGTCGATCCTGGCCGCCCAGGGCCGCCAGGAGTCCGGATTCCAGCGCGGCCTCACCTCGCCGGCCGGAGCGCAGGGCCTGGCGCAGTTCCTGCCCAGCACCGCGCGCGCCACCGACCCCGACGACGGCCAGCCCTATCTGCTGGACGCGGACAACAACGGTTCGGCGAGCCTGTGGGACGACGGCGACGCGATCATCGCGCAGGGCCGCTACATGTGCTCGATCGCCCATCAGGTGGAGCGGTGGATCGGGGAGGGGAAGGTGCACGGCGACGTCGTCCCGCTGTCGTTGGCCGCCTACAACGCGGGCGAGGGCGCGGTGCTGGCGTCGGGCGGCATGCCCAACCAGGTGGCCGCGCACTACTCCGAAACCCAGCCCTACGTGACCAATATCCTCGCGATGGAGGCGCAGTACCGGGCCCCCGGCTCGATGGGCCGGTATCAGCCCGAGGGCACCGGCTCCGGCACCGGGATCGTCGCGGCCGCCGAACAGTGGATCGGCACACCGTACGTGTGGGGCGGCGGCGGCCCGTCCGGCCCGACCGGCGGCGGCCTGGACGGACCCGGGCTCACCTCCGCGGCGGTGTTCGCGGCCTCCTCCGGGCAGGTGAGCCTGCCGCGCACCGCCGAACAGCAGTGGGAGATGGGCGCGGAGGTCCCGGCGAGCAAGGCGAAACCGGGCGATCTGGTGTTCTCCCGTTTCGGTCCGCGCGGCCCCGCGGAGGTCGGTGTGTACGTCGGCGACAGCACGATGATCCGGGCCGCCGACGCCGCCGGAGTCCGCAAGGCCCCGATTCCCGGCGACAGCCGGCTACGGAGGGTGCTGTGACACTGTTCCGCCGACAACCGGCCGCGGAGGGTGCTGTGGAGCGATGGAGCCGTCGAAACGGACACGCCGGTACCGGATCCGGGCGGGTAGTGCCGATCCGCCGGTCCCGGCGGATAACCTGGATGAATACGGTGAGACACAGGAATCTGGTGGTGATGCTGGTGGTGGGCGTCGCGATGCTGGCCGCCGCGTGCGGCAGCGGCTCGGACGAGACCGCGGGTACACCCACGTCCACCGTCCGGCAGCTGGAGGCGGTCCCGGCGCCCGACCCGACCACGCCCGACGGGGTGGCGGTGGCGGCGGTGAAGGAGATCTACACCTGGCACCCGGCCACCGAGGATCAGAGCGCCTCGCTGGCGCGGGCCCGGAAGTTCCTGGGCCCCAGCCTGATTCGCACCCTGGACGCGCCGCCCGGCGCCGAGACCCCGAGACCCACGCTGCGGTGGGCGGAGTGGGGCAAGGCCGGCGCCACGGTGGAGGCGTTCACCTTCGCATCCGGTGAGAAGGCGCCCAACGCGGGCGATCCGGACCGGCAGCAGTACAAGATCGGAATAGAGCAGACCGTCGTCTATCCGGACGGCCGGCGCGAGACACTGCCGTCGGCGACGGTCATCGCCACGGTGGTGCGGACGCCCGACGGCTGGCGGCTCGACGGATTCCGTTGAGCGGCACCCACGAATACGGTCACCTCAGGAGGCGGAGATGGCGAAGAAGGTAAAGGATCCGGCCGATCCGGGGCCGGACGTATCCCTGTATCTGATCTACATCGGTTTCGCGGTGCTCGGAACCGTGTGGCTCGCACTGCATCTCGGCAACCACATGTCCGCGACCAAGCAGGACATCCCGATCAACCCGATCGCGATCGTGGCGGGCCTGGCGCGGGGCAAGTTCGAGTGGCCGACCGCGTCCACGGTGATCCTCATCGCGGTGGTGCTGGCGGTGATCGCGTACGTGATGGTGCGCAAGCGCCTGAAGAAGAACAAGGGCAAGGGCAAACTCCCGGTCGACGACAAGGCCCAGTACATGGGCAACGGCGGCGCCATCTCCTCGCTCACCGAGGCCGGCGTCCGCGCGAAGGCCGAGCAGCTCGGCGTGCGCCTGGGTTACGACGATTCGCCCGGCGTCCCGATCGGCATCTCGGTCGCCGACGGCATCCCGCTCTACGGCTCGTACGAGGATCTGCACCTGGACATCTGGGGTCCGCGCCAGGGCAAGACCACCTCGCGCGTGATCCCGGCCATCCTCACGGCGGTCGGCCCGGTGGTCGCCACCTCGAACAAACGCGATGTGGTCGACGCGACCCGGGATGTGCGCGAGAGCAAGGGATCCCGGACGTTCGTCTTCGATCCGCAGGGTGTCGCCGGTGAGCACCCGACCTGGTTCTGGGACCCGCTGAAGTGGGTCGACGCCCCGCGCGACGGGTGCGAGATGCGCGCGTCGCGGCTGGCGGGCCACTTCGCCGACGGCGACGACGGATCCGACGAGACCCGCGACGCCTACTTCGATCCCGAGGCCGAGGATCTGCTGGCGGGCCTGTTCCTGGCCGCGTCGGTCAGTAACTTCCCGATCACCCGGGTGTGGGACTGGGTCACCGATCCGAACAACGGTGAGCCGGTCGAAATTCTCCGCCGCGCGGCCGGGTATTACGGCGTCGACGGACTCAACTTCACCGCGTCGGGCCTGGCCCAGCAGTACAACGCGGAGGCGCGCACCAAGAGCGGCATCTTCGGTACCGCGAAGAAGATGGTCCGCTGCCTGAAATTGTCGAATGTGCATCCCTGGGTGACGCGCGGAGCCGATTCCCGGTACGAATTCGACGAATTGGAATTCTTGGACAGCAATTCCACGCTGTACTGCCTGTCGCTCGAGGGTCGTGGTTCGGCGGGCCCGCTGGTGAGCGCGCTGACCGAGGCCGTCGTCGAACGCGCGATGTACAAGGCGTCGCAGTCGCGCGGCGGCCGCCTGCCCATCCCGCTGATCGCCGTGCTGGACGAGGCCGCCAATATCGTGCGCTGGAAGGATCTGCCCAAGCAGTACAGCCACTTCGGCTCGCGCGGCATCGTCGTGATGACCGTGCTCCAGTCGTGGGCGCAGGGCGTACGGTGCTGGGGCGAGGCCGGTATGGAGGCGCTGTGGGCCGCCGCCAACGTCAAGGTGCTCGGCAGCGGCATCGATGACATCAAATTCCTGACCGCGCGCTCCGAGGCGATCGGCGACTACGACTCGATCTCCGCGTCGGTCTCGGAATCCAAAGGCGGCAAGAGCTATTCGAAGTCGCTGGGCTCCTCGCGCACCCTCAATGTGAACGCGCTGGTGACCCTGCCGCGCGGTCGCGCGGTCGTGTTCTCCTCCGGCGCGCCCGCGACCCTGGTTCGCGTCGTGCCGTGGTGGGAGGGCGAGTACGCTGACGAGGTCAGGCGGTCGATCGAGCACCACGATCCGCAGCGGCAACGCACCACGGTCGACGATCTGATCGAGTCCCGCGGGGCGACCGATATCGCCGCCCCCGACTCCACCACCACCTACGGGCAGCCTGAGGAGGTCCGGCCGCTGTGAACGACCAGCAACAGGACATGATCTACGCGGACGTCGTCGAGTTCGTGGAGAACTATCTGAGCCTCGTCTACCGGCGGCAGGTCACCGATCTCACCGATACGGTGTGGTGCCCGGAATGGTGGAAGCACGCGGAGGCGGTGGTGCGCCTCCAAGCGCTCTGGCGCGCATGGGAATACCTGCGGCAGGACGAGAAGACGGGGATGAGCGTCTGGTTCCTCGATCACGCCGATCCGCACATGGGTAAGCTGCTGGACCCGCGGGGGCCGTTCAAGTTCTGCAGTGTGCGCCACGGTCACAAGGACATGCTCAACCCGCTGCCGCTGAAGTCGCCGCAGCACGGCATGTTCGGGGATCCGACGATCGATCCGGCCGCGGGGGATTTCCGCGCTTAGCGGGGAGCGTTGCGGGGGCTGAACAGGCGACTGTGCAAGGGGCCTTACCAAAAGTAAAGCCCCGCACACGTTTCCGGAATGTGGGCGCTGCCCCCGCAGCGGGCAGACGCCGACGTGTCCGGTCCGGGCGGGACCTCTCTCAGTTGCGGGTACGTTCGCGACCGCGCTCTTCGAGCTGGCGGGCGCGCGTGACGCGCGGCGGCTCGTCGGGCCGGCTGCGCACCGCGGCCTGCGGTGGAGTGGCCTGGCTGACCTCCATGAGCATGCGAACCGCCGCCAGTTCCGGGGCGACGCCTACTCGTGCCAGATGCGAGGCCAATGCCTGCCGGCGTTCCACCGAGTCGTACCGGTCCAGCTCCCGCACCTTGGTGCGGGCGGCGGCGGTGCGAGCGGCGTGGCGGGCGGCGGTGGCTTGGGCGTTGAAGCGGTCCTTCTCGAGGGAGACGCCCTTTTCCAGGACGGGCCTGGACAGCATTCGCGTCAATTCCACATTGCGTGGGTCCTTGGCTTTGGCCTCGCGTGCGTCCCGGAGCATGCGCTCCCGGGCTTCCTTCACCCGCTCCTGAGTCATTTTGACGCGGGCTTCGGCCTCACGTTGGCCACGTTCCCGGGTGCGCAGTGCGACCAGAGTCGCAATCTGCAACATTTGCCTCATCAAAGCCGCTGTTTCGCGACCGATGTCGTCGAGTTCCTCGGCCATTGGCTGCTCCCCGATGCTGCAGTGATCACTATGGATGATTGTGGTGCTTCGTCACGGACAACGCCACCCGAACTGTGGTTCACGTGGCGGTGCCCCGCCTGCAAACGTGGACACCGGGAGTATTTCTCGGTATGCGAACCCGGACCCTGTAGGGCGGGTACTACACCGCTTCGTACTCCGTTCTTCGAGGTTACCAGCGAATACGCAGGGCAGCCTTACTACCGTTGTGCATCAAAAGCATATATCGCACAATTCCGACAAGGTACCCGAAGCACCGAAGGTTCTCCGGTATGAGGATGCCCTAACCGAATGTCCTGTGCCAGTGCGACATGCGGACGCGTTCCGGCGCGACTCAGGCGACCTTCACCGAATCGAACGTGACCGGCAGGTTCGGCTTACCGCCGCCCGGGCGCGGGTCCATCGAGCCGTCGTCGCCGGCCGCGGCGATCTTGTCGAGGGTCTGCAGTCCGGCCTCGCCCACGGTGCCGAAGATCGTGTACTGCGGGGGCAGCTGGGAGTCGCCGTAGATGAGGAAGAACTGGCTGCCGTTGGTGCCCGGCCCGGCGTTGGCCATGGCGACCACGCCGCGCTTGTACTGCACGGGTGTCGGATTGGCCTCGAGTTCCTGCGGGTCGAACTGGTCGGTCGGGTACTCGTTGTCGAAGGCGTAGCCCGGGCCGCCCTTGCCGGTGCCGCTCGGATCGCCGCACTGCAGCATCTTCAGGCCCTTGGTGCTGAGCCGGTGGCACGGCGCGCCGTTGTAGAAGCCCTGGTTCACCAGGCTCACGAAACTGTTGACGGTGCACGGGGATTCGCCGGCGTCGAGCGCGATGTCGATGGGGCCCTGCCCGGTCTCGATGCGCACGGTCTGCTTGCCGGTCGTGGCGACCTCGGTCTTCTCCGGCTTCTGCGCGGGTTTGGCCGGCTCGCCGCCGTCGCGGTAGGAGCAGGTGACCGACGCGGGCTTGGCCTTGAGCTCCGGCGGCGGCGGGGCCTGCGGGGTCTCCGACTGGGAGGTGTCCGGGCTGGCCGCCGCGGCGTTCTGATCGTCGCCCTTGGTGAGGTAGTAGATCCCGACGCCCGCGGCGACCACGACGACCACGCCGAGCGCGGATCCGGCTATGGCGAGACGCTTGCGCTTGCGCGCGCGCTCGGCCTGCCGGGCCAATCTCCGCTCCAGCTTGCGTTTGGCCGCCTCTCGCCGCTGTTCGTTGCTCGGCACTACCCAGTTCCTCCTGTATCTTTTGCGCCGCCTTCGGCAGCGCGGTTCGTGGCCCCCTTGGTCCCGGTGTTGGGCCGACTCCGCTCCGGCCGCGGGGCGGCCTCCGCTGCGTCGGCCCAACACCGGGACGGGCCACGAACTGCTCAGGTTCGGCAATCCACGAACTTCTCGAGTTCGGCAGATCCCGAACTCTTCGGTTCGGTGATCCGCGAACTTCTCAGGTTCGGCAATAGAGTGTGCCATTACTTCCTGAGTACTTCCTTGGCGGAGGCGACTGATTCTCCGGCGGAGGCTCGCCGGAACCGGTTGGACTATTCGGTGGGGCATACGGGAGACTGGACCATCGTGACCAAGACCAGCAGCTTCGCCGCCCCGAAGGGTTTCCCGGACTACCTGCCGCCCGCCTCCGCGGAGTTCGTCGCCGTGCGCGACGCGCTCGTGCGGGCCGCGCGGCTGGCCGGGTACGGGCATGCGGAGTTGCCGATCTTCGAGGAGACGGGGTTGTTCTCGCGCGGCGTCGGCGAGTCGACCGATGTCGTCAGCAAGGAGATGTGGACCTTCCCGGACCGCAAGGACCGCAGTATGACGCTGCGGCCGGAGGGCACCGCCTCGGTGATCCGCGCGGTGGTCGAGCACGGGCTGGACCGTGGCGCGCTGCCGGTCAAGCTCTGCTACGCCGGTCCGTTCTTCCGGTACGAGAACGTGCAGGCCGGTCGCTACCGGCAGTTGCAGCAGGTGGGCGTGGAGGCGATCGGCGTGGACGATCCGGCGCTGGACGCCGAGGTGATCGCCGTCGCCGACGCCGGATACCGCTCGCTCGGGCTCACCGATTTCCGCCTCGAGATCACCTCGCTCGGCGACGACTCCTGCCGCCCGCAGTATCGGGAACTGTTGCGGCAGTACCTGCTCGGCCTCCCCCTGGACGAGGAGACCAAGCGGCGCGCCGAGATCAATCCGCTGCGAGTACTGGACGACAAGCGGCCGGAGGTGCGGCAGCTGACCGCCGACGCCCCGCTGATGCTCGACCACCTGTCCGACACGTCGAAGGCGCACTTCGAGCAGGTGCTCGGGCACCTGGACGCGCTCGGCGTGCCGTACGTCGTCAACCCGCGGATGGTGCGCGGCCTGGACTACTACACCAAGACGACCTTCGAATTCGTGCACGACGGGCTGGGCGCGCAGTCCGGTATCGGCGGCGGCGGGCGCTACGACGGCCTGCTGGAACTGCTGGGCGGGCAGGCGCTGTCCGGTATCGGGTTCGGGCTCGGCGTCGACCGCACCATCCTCGCGTTGGCCGCGGAAGGTAAGGCCGCGGCCGAACCGGCGCTGGTCGACGTGTTCGGCGTACCGCTCGGGGATGCCGCCAAGAGCCGCCTCGTGGTCGTGGCGGGGCAGTTGCGCGCCGCGGGTATCCGCGTGGACCTGGCCTACGGCGGCCGCGGCGTGAAGGGCGCGATGAAGGCCGCCGACCGCTCGGGTGCGAAATACGCTCTGGTGCTGGGCGATCGCGACCTGGCCGAGGGCGAGATCGGCCTGAAGGACCTGGCGACCGGTGATCAGCAGCAGATCCCGATCGATGACGCGGTCACCGCCGTCACCGCCGCCCTGGCCGTGGATCGGTAGTACCGTCACGGCAACGGCGCCCGCCCCGATCGGCGGGCGTTCGCCCGTACCCGGACGAATGTGGACGCGTGACCGAACTCCCGAATCCCGAAGGGCCGCAACAGGTCGGCCTGGATCTCATCGCCCCCGAGCTGTACGCGCCGATGCTGCGGCGGCTGACGGCGGCGGCCCTCGCCGTCGGTGTGGTCGCCGCGCTGCTGCTGGCGCTGGTGGTCGCCTGGCCGATCGCGGTGCTGGCCGGGCTGGTACTCGGCGCGCCCACCGCGATCTACGCCATGGCGGTGCAGCGACGGCGAATGTGGCTGGCGGGCACCGTCATCGAGGCCCGGACCCTGCTCGGGCGGCGGCGGCTCGATATCGCCGCCGCCGGGGGAGTGGAGGTCCTGGTCTACCCGGGCCGGCTGAGCCGCATCGTGCTGCGGCTCACCGCGGACCGATCGATCCAGGTGGTCCCGCTGGCCATGTACACCGACGCGGGCAGCGGCCGGGAACTGCACATCCTGGGCCTGCGCACCCTCGCCGACGCCCTGGCCGCGAGCGAACTCGCTGCGGGCCTGGCGATTTCGGCTCTGCTGGTCGGCCAGCTGCGGGCGGAGGCCCGCGACGCCGGGCTCGAGGAGCGGCCGCTGTACCGCGCCGTGCAACTTGTGCGCGCCAAGGACACGGTGCAGCCGGTGGTGCTGAGTGACCGCGAGATAGCCGCACTGGGCTGATCCCTCGCGGGGGATCGCCGGGGTTGACTGTCTACTTGCTCACGGCATGCGGTGTGTCGCTGTGCGGCTCATTAGGGTTGGGTGAGGACCGTCGATCAAGAGGAGTTGTCGTGAGCTTTGCCGTTCGCACGCCCGTGACCGTCACCGTGACCGGCGGCGCCGGTCAGATCGCCTACGGTTTGCTGTTCCGGATCGCCTCCGGTGCGATGCTCGGTCCGCAGACGCCCGTGCGGTTGCGGTTGCTCGAGGTGCCGGCGGCGGTCGGCGCGCTGGAGGGCGTGGCGATGGAGCTCGAGGACGGCGCGTTCCCGCTCCTGCGGTCGATCGATATCAGCGACGATCCATGGGCCGGATTCGACGGCGCGCAGGTGGCGCTGCTGGTGGGCGCCCGGCCCCGCACGGCCGGAATGGAGCGCGCCGATCTGCTCGCCGCCAACGGCCCGATCTTCACCGACCAGGGCGCGGCCATCAACGCCAGCGCCGCCGAGGACGTGAAGGTGCTGGTCGTCGGCAATCCGGCCAATACCAACGCCTTCATCGCCATGAGCAACGCGCCGGACGTCCCCGCCGAGCGGTTCACCGCGCTCACCCGGCTCGATCACAACCGCGCCCTCGCTCAGCTGGCGAAGAAGACCGGGACGCCCGCGGCCGACATCCGGCGGATGACGGTGTGGGGCAACCACTCCGCCACCCAGTACCCGGATATCTCCCATGCCGTCGTCGGCGATCGTGCGGCCGCCGACGTCGTGGCCGATACCGCATGGGTGCGGGAGGATTTCATTCCGACGGTGCAGCAGCGCGGCACCGCCATCATCGAGGCCCGCGGCGCGTCGTCCGCCGCGAGCGCGGCCAGCGCCGCCATCGACCACATCCACGACTGGGCGCTGGGCACTCCCGCCGGTGACTGGGTGTCGATGGCGGTCCCCTCGGACGGTTCCTACGGCGTCCCCGAGGGTCTCATCAGCTCGTTCCCCGTCACCTGCGCCGACGGCTCCTACGCCATCGTCCCGGATCTTCCGATCGACGAATTCTCGCGCGAGCGCATCGATCTCAGCGTCGCCGAACTGCGCGCCGAGCGTGACGCCGTCGTCGACCTCGGCTTCGCCAAGCCCCGCTGACGCACCCCGCGCCCGCTACCCACGGGGAGAGGGGCGCATTGTCGGGCGGGGGCGGGTCAGTCGCACTTGGCGATGACGGAGTCCGCGTAGCGCTGGAGGTGGGCGATCTTGTGCTCGAGGGATTCGGTGTCGGGGCCGGGCGTGTAGTGGTAGCGGAAGCCGACGAGGACGTCGGTGACGCCCTTGTCCTCGAGGCGTTTGATGCCGTCGGGGGTGTAGGCGTCGATCGAGGCGACGTGGATCTCGAACGGCCCGGTCCGGTCGCTCTGCGCGCGTAGCTCCCGCAGCCGGGCCAGCATCCGGTCGAGGTCCTCGGGGTCGCCGCCGGCGTGCATCCAGCCGTCGCACCGGGCCGCGCGGCGCAGCGCGGCGTCGCTGTGCCCGCCCACCAGGATGGGCAAGGGTTCCGTCGGCGCCGGGGTGATCTTGATCTTCTGGATGTCGTAGAACTCGCCGTGATACTCGAAGTACTCGCCGGTGCACAGCCCGCGCACGATGTCGATGCACTCGTCCATGCGCTTGCCGCGGCGCTCGAACGGCACGCCCATGATGTCGAAATCCTCCGGCCACGGGCTGATTCCGACACCGAGCGCGAACCGGTTGCCGCTGAGGTACGCCAGCGAGGCGGCCTGCTTGGCAACGAGCACCGGCGGCCGGATCGGCAATTTGATGACGAACGGGTTGAAGCGCAGCGTCTTCGTGGCGGCGGCCAACGCGGCCGAGAGCACGAACGTCTCGATGAACGGCTTGCCGTCGAGGAATTCGCGCGATCCGTCGGGGGTGTACGGGTACGTCGAATCCGATTCGGCCGGATACGCGATGCTGTCGGCGATCGTCATCCCGTGATACCCGGCGGCCTCCGCGGCCTGGGCCAGCGGAATGTAGTACGCGGGATCGGTCATCGCCTCCGCAAAGGTGAAGCGCATCGAGGCATCCTCTCGGCTCGGTCGGTGCCAGAATTAGAACAAATTCCAGTTGCTGTCGCGATGGTAGCCGGGAGTGATCATGGCTGTCAGGGGATTCATCGCAGCGTCGCAACCATCGGCAGGCGCGACGATTGTGAAACATGTTCTAGGTCTACGGGGGTGGACCGTCGGCGAACGGCGACCGAAACCACGCACGGCCCGGGCTCTACAGACCCGGGCCGTGCGTGCGAGGACCTACAGCTGGTCCATCTCGTAGTCGTTGATGATCTCGTCGTTGTGGGTCTGGCCGATGACCTCGGGGGCCGTCTCGCCCAGCGCGCCGGTGAGATCGGTGTTGCCCGTGGGGCTCTGGTACGGCTGCACCGTGCGGCCGTGCTCGTCCTCGTTGCCGCGGTTGGCGCCCGCGGCGCCGGGCGCGCCCATGAAACCGGAGCCCATGCCCGCCCCGTTCGCGCCGGGCATCCCCGGTCCGAACGGCACACCGGCGATATTGGCCGCCCGTGCCGCGGCGCCGGGCACCGAACTGCCCGGCCCGCCCGGCTTCGATCCCAGGCCGCCCACGCCGCCGGAGAGACCGCCGAGGCCGCCGGCCGCACCGCCGCCACCACCGGAACCGGCGTGCGCGCCGTTGCCGCCGAAGGACGACGCGTGCGTCGCGGCCGAACCGCCCAGTCCGGTGGCCGAATCGCCGAGGCTCGAGGCCATCGTGTCCGAACCGCCGCCCGAGATGAGCTGCTGGGCCTGCTCCATGATCGGCTGGCCGACGTTCTGTGCCACCGACTGGGCGACGTCGGCCGGATTCGGGCCGCCGCCGGTGCCCATGATCTGCTGCACCACGCCGGACAGCTGGCCGGTGTAGCCGGCCAGTTCGCCGCGCGTGGAGTTGACGATCGTGACCGCCTGGCCGAGATGTTCGGTGGCGATGCCGATGAGGGTGGCCTGCGCGGGCGGGGTGAAGATCACCGGGGCCAGTGCTGTCGCCTGTGCCGCAAGCGAATTGACGACGGCGGTGAGCTGCACGTTGCCGCGCTGTACGACACCGGCCGCCTCCTCGGTGAGCTTGGAGATGTCGAATCCGCGCTGGGCGGTGTCGTCGCCGTGCGTTTGCGCCTGCTGGCCCGCGGTCTGGGCGTTGCGGGCCGCCTGACCCTGCCACACCTGGTCGACGCTCTTGAGCGCGCCCTGGCCGACCTGCATGGCGCTCTGGATGACCTGCGACGACTGGCTCAGCAGCGTGGCCGGGTTGAGCGCGCCGAGGACGCCGGTGCCGAACGAGGACAGCAGATCCTGGAAGGGCTTGAACAGTACGTCGACACCCGGAAGGCCGGGCAGCGCCGTGCCGTTCATCAGCGCCGCGACCGGATCGGCCGGGAGGGGCGCGCCGGGTGCGGCGGCGGCGACGGCGGGTGCGGCGGCCTGCTGCACCGCCGACGCGGCGCCGCCGAGACCGCCCGCGGCGCCGTTGACGGCATCGTGCGCGCCCGCGAGCATGCCCTGCGGGTCGCCGCCCAGAGCGCCCTGGGCATTGTTGATCGCGCCGTGCGCGGCGCCGAGCAGCGGCGAGCCCGGATCACCGAGGGCCGCGGGCGGTATGGCGGACTGGTCGGGCGCCGGGCCGCCGCCGAGGCCGGGGGCATGCGGCGTGCCGGCCAGCGGCGAGCCGCCGTCCTCGAACTCCTTGCGCGAGGGCATGAATGCGGGCGGCTCCGGCGGCGGTACATCGGCCGGCAACTGCCCGAGCGGCACGTCCTGGATGGGCCCGGGCTGGGCCGCCGGTGCCACGGCGGGATCGGGCATCGCCGGGGGAGCGGCCGCCGGGGGCGCCGCGGCGGCGGGCGCGCCGATCACGCCGCTGTCGTGTCCGGAGTCGAGTGTGCGCACGAATCATCCCCCGATCTGATTGCCGATGGCCCCGAGCACGGTCTGCGCGGCCGAGTCGGTGTCGTCGTACACGGCGGCCGAGCCGAAGGCGGCCTGCCCCAGGTGATTACACTTGTCCGATAGCTCGTTGATGTCCTTGGCGTGCAGGACCTGCGCGGCCGCGAACATGGCGAGGTAGTCCGCCCCGATGAGGCCGAAGACCGGTGTCATGGCGACGACGTTGCCCACGGCGTCGACATCGCCCGCCGCGGCGATCTGGCCCGCGACCCCCTCCTGCGTAGCGGCGAACGCGCGGACCGCCGTGGTCTCTACCGAAAGATCGGCCATCGACTCTGCCCCCCAATCATCATGATCATCAGTTCTCGTGAACGTCGTGCTCGTGACCTGCCCCGCCACCGGCCGACGGCCGGTGACGACCGGTCCTCAATATAACTGACCAGCACGACGTGTTTCGAGCCGACGCGAGTCCGGAGAGGAATAAATCGGAACAAACTAGAACTTGTTGCAAATTAGAACGGGTTCTATATTCTCGTGGCATGAAGGTCGCAGTCACCGGCGCAGCCGGCTTCCTAGGCACGAATCTGCTCCACCAGCTGGTGGCGCGCGGTCACGAGGTGACCGCGATCGATCGGGTTCGGCCGACCGGCGCCCCGGAGCCGGGGGTGACCTGGGTGAACGGCGATGTGCTGGACCAGGATTCGATGCGCTCGGCCCTCGACGGCGCCGAGATCGTGTACCACCTGGTCGCGGTCATCACGCTGGCGCACCACAACGATCTCGCCTGGCGGGTGAACACCGAGGGTGTGCGGGTGGTCGCCGAGGCGGCGCGCGCGGTCGGGGTGCGCCGGATGGTGCATGCCAGCTCCATCCACGCCTTCAATCAGTACACCTGCGGTGGCCGGATCGATGAGCGGTCGCCGCGGTCGGTGGAGCCGGGCCTGCCGGTCTACGACCGCTCCAAGTGGCAGGGCGAGATCGAGCTGCGCAAGGTCGTCGACGCGGGGCTGGACGCGGTGATCTGCAACCCGACGGGAGTGTACGGACCGGTCGATCACTCGGACTCCCGGATCAACACCACGCTGTGGGACTGCGCCCGCGGGCGGGTGCCGGTGATGATCGGCGGCGGCTTCGATCTGGTCGATGTGCGCGATGTCGCGGCCGGGCTGATCCTGGCGGGCGAGCGCGGCCGGACGGGCGAGAACTACCTGCTCACCGGCGCGATGATCACCATGCTCGAGGTGAGCCGGATGGCCGCGGCCGCCAACGGCAAGCGCGGCCCGTCCTTCGCGATCCCGCCCAAGGTGATCTCCGCGGTGCTCCCGGTGCTGGAACCCACGGCCAAGCTGTTCGGCAGCGACCGCATCTCGAAGGCGGCGATGGGCGCGCTGCTGTCGGCGCCGGTGGTGGACGGCGCCAAGGCGCGGACCGAACTCGGGTACCGGCCGCGCCCGACCGAGGAGACGCTGCGCGACCTCGTCGCCTTCTACAAGGGCGAACCGCTGCGGCCGGAGGCGCGCAGCATCGCTTGACAGTCGTTAGAACAGATGTTCGACTGGAGGGGTGCGGTGGCAGAACCAGACCCTCGACGCCGATGACGGGGCGCTCCCCGGCCTCGAGCGCGCGGGTTTCGTGCGCAGCGTGCGGACGCCGGAGTTCGACGGCGTCACCTTCCACGAGGTGCTGTGCAAGAGCGCGCTGAACAAGATGCCGGCGGGCTCGGGGTTGCCGTTCGACTGGACGATCAACCCCATGCGCGGCTGTTCGCACGCCTGCCGGTACTGCTTTGCGCGCGGCAGTCACGAATATCTGGAACTGGACGCCGGCCGCGATTTCGACACCCAGATCGTGGTGAAGACGAATGTCGCGGCCGTCCTCCGGCGCGAGGTGCATCGGCGCTCGTGGCGGCGCGAGGGCGTGGCGCTGGGCACCAATACCGACCCCTACCAGCGCGCCGAGGGGCGCTACCGGCTGATGCCGGGCATCATCGGCGCGCTGGCCGAATCGGGTACGCCGTTCTCCATCCTCACCAAGGGCACGCTGCTGCGCCGCGATCTGCCGCTGCTGGTGCAGGCGGCCGGGGCCGTGCCGGTCAGCCTCGCGCTGTCCATCGCGATCCTCGACCAGGACCTGCACCGCAGCCTGGAATCGGGAACGCCCTCGCCGCGCGCCCGGCTCGATCTGGTGCGCGCGCTGGCCGAGGCCGGTTTCGCGGTGCACGTCATGGTCGCGCCGGTGATTCCCTGCCTCACGGACGGCCGCGCGCATCTGGACGCGTTGTTCGGCGAGATCGCGGCGTCCGGAGCGGCCAGCGCGGTGGCGTTTCCCATGCATCTGCGCGGCAGTACCCGCGGCTGGTTCCTGGAATGGCTGGCCACCCACCACCCGGCGCTGCTGCGCCGCTACCGGCAGCTGTACGGTCGTGGGGCGTACGTCACACCGGAGTATTCGGCGTGGCTGCGTGGCCGGGTCGAGCCGCTGCTGGCGCGGCACGGGTTGAACCGCGACCGGCCGGCGGACGTACCACCCCGGCGGGGGCCGGACGACCGCCCGCGGGAGCCCGATCCGCAGCTGGCGCTGTTCGCCTGACGCAGTACCGGCTGTTCTGCTCAATCCTGTTGGACCGCACATAACCCGGGTGTGTCCGGGGTGCGGGGGAGTAACTTGGCGAGTGGTACCTCATCCCGACGAGGAAGTGATGCAGGCGCATGGCTGACGTAACGCGTCGAAGTGACACTGCCGCAGGCGAATCCGCCGCGCGGGCGAGTGCCGCGTCCGAGCGGATCGAGAAGGTCGTCATACGTTTCGCCGGCGATTCCGGCGACGGTATGCAGCTGACCGGCGACCGTTTCACCCACGAGGCGGCCGCCTTCGGCAACGACCTGGCGACCATGCCGAACTTCCCGGCCGAGATCCGGGCGCCCCAGGGCACGCTGCCCGGCGTCTCGTCGTTCCAGATCCAGATCGCCGACTACGACATCCTCACCGCCGGCGACCAGCCCGATGTGCTGGTCGCGATGAATCCGGCCGCGCTGAAGGCCAATCTCGAGGATCTGGCGCGCGGGGCCACCCTCATCGTCAACACCGACGAATTCACCAAGCGCACGCTCGCGAAGGTCGGCTACGCCGCCGACCCGCTCGCCGACGACACGCTGTCGGATTTCGTCGTGCACCGCGTCCCGATGACGTCGCTGACGCTGACCGCCACCGAGCCGACGGGTATCGGCAAGAAGGACGCGCAGCGCGCGAAGAACATGTTCGCGCTGGGCCTGCTGTCGTGGATGTACGGGCGGCCGATCGGCGGGACCGAGCAGTTCATGCGGGAGAAGTTCGCCGCGAAACCCGATATCGCCGAGGCGAACATCCTCGCGTTCCGCGCGGGCTGGAACTACGGCGAGACGACCGAGGCCTTCGCCACCACCTACGAGGTCGCTCCCGCGACGCTCCCGCCGGGCACCTACCGCCAGATCACCGGCAATACGGCGCTGGCCTACGGTCTGGTCGCCGCGGGGCAGCTGGCGGGCCTGCAGGTATTCCTCGGCACCTATCCGATCACCCCGGCCTCGGACATCCTGCACGAGCTGAGCAAGCACAAGAACTTCGGTGTCGCGACCTTCCAGGCCGAGGACGAGATCGCGGGAATCGGCGCGGCCCTGGGCGCCTCGCTCGGCGGATCCCTCGGCGTCACCAGCACCTCGGGCCCGGGCCTGGCGCTGAAGAGCGAGTCCATCGGCCTGGCCGTGATGACCGAACTGCCGCTGCTGATCGTCGACGTGCAGCGCGGCGGGCCCTCGACCGGACTGCCGACCAAGACCGAACAGGCCGATCTGCTGCAGGCGCTGTACGGCCGCAACGGCGAATCGCCGGTGGCGGTGCTCGCGCCGCGCTCCCCGGCGGACTGTTTCGCGGCGGCGGTGGACGCCGCGCGCATCGCGCTCACCTACCGCACCCCGGTGCTGCTGCTGTCCGACGGCGCGATCGCCAACGGGTCGGAGCCGTGGGCGATTCCGACCGTGGCCGAGCTGGAGCGGATCGATCCGGCCTTCGAACCCGAGGGCGGCGACGGCGAATTCCAGCCCTACGCCCGCGATCCGGAAACGCTCGCGCGCCCGCTGGCGGTTCCGGGCACGGCGGGCCGCGCGCATCGCATCGGCGGCCTGGAGAAGGCCGACGGCAGCGGCAACATCTCCTACGATCCGGCCAACCACGAACTCATGGTCCGGTTGCGGCAGGCGAAGATCGACGGCATCGCGGTGCCCGATCTCGAGGTCGACGACCCTGACGGCCGCGCCGAACTGCTGCTGATCGGGTGGGGGAGTTCCTACGGGCCCATCGGGGAGGCGTGCCGGCGCGCCCGGCGCCGCGGCGTTCCGGTCGCGCAGGCGCATCTGCGGCATCTGAATCCGTTGCCCGCCAACACCGGTGAGGTGCTGCGCCGTTATCGCACCGTCGTGTGCCCCGAGATGAACGGCGGCCAGCTGGCGACCCTGCTGCGGGCCCGCTATCTGGTGGATGTGCAGCCCTGGACCAAGGTCGCGGGCACCGCCTTCTCGGCACAGGAACTCGTGGGCGTCATCGACGCCGCGCTCGACGGCTCCATCGCGGAAATGGAACACGACAAGGCCTTCGCCGCGCGGGCGCGGGCCACGTACCGCACCACAGGGGGCAAGTGATGACCATCATCGAAACCTCGCTCGCCGGAACAGATCTCGGCCTGACCGGGCTGTCCGGCGTGCCGGGCGCCGACGGGCCGCAGAAGGCCAAGGACTACACCTCCGATCAGGAGGTGCGCTGGTGCCCCGGCTGCGGCGACTACGTCATCCTCGCGACCGTGCGCGGATTCCTGGCCGAGCTGGGGCTGCGGCGGGAGAATCTGATGTTCGTCTCGGGGATCGGCTGCTCCAGCCGGTTCCCGTACTACCTGGACGCCTACGGGATCCATTCGATCCACGGCCGCGCGCCCGCCATCGCCACCGGGCTGGCCGTGACCAGGCCCGACCTGTCGGTCTGGGTGGTGACGGGTGACGGTGACGCGCTGTCCATCGGCGGCAACCACCTCATCCACGCGCTGCGCCGCAATGTGAACATGACGATCCTGCTGTTCAACAACCGGATCTACGGTCTCACCAAGGGCCAGTACTCGCCGACGTCGGAGAGCGGCAAGGTCACCAAGTCCACGCCCATGGGCTCGGTGGACCATCCGTTCAACACCCTGTCGGTGGCGCTGGGCGCCGAGGCGACGTTCGCGGCGCGGGCGATGGATTCCGACCGCGCCGGGCTCACCGAGGTGCTGCGCGCCGCGGCCGAGCATCGCGGCACCTCGTTCGTGGAGATCCTGCAGGACTGCCCGATCTTCAACGACGGCTCGTTCGACGCCCTGCGCCGGGAGAACGCCGATTCGCATCTGATCCCGTTGCGGCACGGGCAGCCGATCCGCTTCGGCGCCGAGGGCGAATTCGCCGTCGTGCGCAGCGGTTTCGGCCTGGCGGTGGCCCGCGCCGAGACGGTCGCCGAGTCGGAGATCGTCGTGCACGACGCCTACACCGACGATCCCGAATACGCCTACGCCCTGTCGCGCCTGTCCTCCCAGGACCTCTCCCACGTCCCGATCGGCATCTTCCGCAGCGTCGCCCGTCCCACCTACGACGACGGCGTCCGCACCCAGCTGGCCACGGCCCGCGAACGCAAACCCGTCCAGGAGAACTCCCTGCAGGAACTGCTCACCGGCAAGGAGACCTGGACCGTCGGCTAGGCGGAACTCTCAGCGGTCCTGGACGAAGGAGTCGACGAGCTTCTTGCACAGGGCGGTGAAGCGGGTGCGGTTCGACTTCTGGTCGTCGGAGAGGCCGTCGGCGGAGTCGGGGGCGTAGACGATCAGGTGCAGGTCCTGGTCGGGGGCGGGGCCGAGGAGGTCGAGGGCGGTGCTGCTGCCGTCGGCGTTGCCCGGCATGCCCATATCGGTGTCGGCCAGGGTCCGCGCCTCGCCCTGTGCCCAGGCCAGGACGTCCGGGGCGACGTGGCCGTTCACTTTCTTGGGGGCGGTATCGGCCTTGCGGTCGGGGGAGGCCGCGTCGGGGCTCGAGACCGCGCGGCCGTCCTGCTGGACCTCGAGCGTCGGCGCGAGGTCGGTGCGGACCTGCCATCCCGCCGGAATCGTGGTGAGCGTCAGCGACACCGGCGGTGCGGGCGTTTCGTCGGCGGCGGCCGTACCGCCGGTCACCAGCGCGGTGCCCAGGACCACACCGGCTACGGCCGCGTGTACCCGCCCGAAACGCCATGCCGCAGAGAGCCTTCGCATGAAATCCATCCTCCTCAACCGGCGGGACCGTCACCGCCGCCCGTGATTGTGGACGAGCGGCGGCCGAATTGTGTGGTGGCGCGCCAGAGAGGTCCCGGCCGAAAGCATGCCGGGACAACGGGTGGTGATGTCGCCGGAGCAGCGGGTGGTGGTGTCGCTGGAGCAGCGGGTGGTGGTGTCGCTGGAGCAGCGGGTGGTGATGATGATGACACCGGGGACGCGCCTTCGTTTACCGCACGGGTGGGTTGTTCAGGTCGGTGGCGGAGAAGGTGTCGCAGGCTTGGACCTGGCCGGAGCGGTAGCCGCTGAGGAACCACTTCTGGCGCTCGTCGGAGGAGCCGTGGGTCCAGCCCTCAGGGTTGACGCGGCCGGTGGAGGCCTTCTGGATGCGGTCGTCGCCGACGGCGGCCGCGGCGGACAGGGCGTCGCGAATGTCCTTGTCGGTCAGCGGCTTCAGGAAGGGCTGGTCGCTGCCGGGGGCGGGCTGCTTGTCGGCGAAGTGGGCCCACAGCCCGGCGTAGCAGTCGGCCTGCAACTCCAGGCGCACCGATCCGGATTCGGGGCCCTTCGGATCCCGTTGCGCGCGACCGGAATCGCCGAGCAGGTTCTGGATGTGGTGGCCGACCTCGTGCGCGACCACGTACTCCTGGGCCAGCGGACCGCCGCTGGACCCGAACTTGTCGACCAGTTCCTGGAAGAAGCTGGTGTCGAAGTAGGCGGTGCGGTCGGCGGGGCAGTAGAACGGGCCGACCGCGCTGGTCGCCTGCCCGCAACGGGTGTTGACCGATCCGGAGAACAGCGTCACCTTCGGCGGCGAGTACTTGCGGCGGGTCTGCTGCGGCAACTGCGTACCCCACACCGCGTCGAGGCTCTGCGCGGTGAGCACGACCCGGCAGTCGACGTACTTGTTGGCGTCGGCGCCGGTCTTGCAGTGCGCGGGCGTCTTGGCCGTGCCCTGCTGCGAGGAATCGCCCCCGGCCCCGGTGAACTGCCCGAGCAGCGATCCGGGATCGCCGCCGAACAACAGTGCCAGCACCAGCACCACGATGCCGCCCGCCCCGCCGCCGAGGGCGAGCTTTCCGCCCATCCCCGGCCCGCCGGAGGAAACCCGATCCGGATCGATCTGCATACCTTCGTTGAAGGTCATCCTCGTCGCCTCTCGCGCTGTGTCCGCTCAGTGTCGCCGCTCGCGGTGACAAGCTTGACACGGCGGCGCGGATATCGGTTTCCGGTCACCCGACGTGTCTCACTACGATGGGCTTGCACCTGGTCACCACGCGCCGGTGCATCGAGCCGTCGAAAGGAATCCCGTGCTGCGCACCCACTTGGCCGGCTCGCTGCGAAGCGAGCACGCCGGTCTGACCGTCACCCTCACCGGTTGGGTGGCCCGGCGGCGAGACCACGGTGGCGTGATCTTCATCGATCTGCGTGACGCCTCGGGCGTCGCCCAGGTGGTGTTCCGAGAGGGCGCCGCGGCCGAGCAGGCGCACCGGCTGCGGGCCGAGTACTGCCTCCAGATCACCGGCGTGATCGAGCAGCGGCCCGACGGCAGTGAGAACCCGAACCTGCCGACCGGCGCGGTCGAGGTCAACGTGAGCGAGCTGGTGGTACTCAACGAGTCCGCGCCGCTGCCGTTCCAGCTCGACGAGCAGCCCGGCGAGGAGACCCGGCTCAAGTACCGCTACCTGGACCTGCGCCGCGAGGGCCCGGCGCACGCGATCCGGCTGCGGTCCAAGGCCAACGCCGCGGCCCGCGAGGTGCTGGAGCACCACGCGTTCGTCGAGGTCGAGACCCCGACCATGACCCGGTCCACCCCGGAGGGCGCGCGCGACTTCCTGGTGCCCGCCCGCCTGCAGCCCGGCAAGTTCTACGCGCTGCCGCAGAGCCCGCAGCTGTTCAAGCAGCTGCTGATGGTGTCGGGCGTGGAGCGGTACTACCAGATCGCGCGCTGCTACCGCGACGAGGACTTCCGCGCCGACCGCCAGCCCGAATTCACCCAGCTCGACATCGAGATGAGCTTCGTGACCCAGGAGGATGTCATCCTGCTGGCCGAGGACATCCTGGTCGCCCTGTGGAAGCTGATCGGCCACGACATCACCACGCCGATCCCGCACATGACCTACGCCGAGGCCATGCGCCGCTACGGCTCGGACAAGCCGGACCTGCGCTTCGGCATCGAGATCACCGAATGCGCGGAGTACTTCGCCGATACGCCGTTCCGCGTGTTCCAGGCGCCGTACGTGGGCGCGGTCGTGATGCCCGGCGGCGCGAGCCAGCCGCGGCGGCAGCTCGACGCCTGGCAGGACTGGGCCAAGCAGCGCGGCGCCCGGGGCCTGGCCTACGTCCTGGTCGGCGAGGACGGCACGCTCGGCGGCCCGGTCGCGAAGAACCTCAGCGAGGCCGAGCGCGAGGGCCTGGCCAAGCACGTCGGCGCCGAGCCGGGGGACTGCGTGTTCTTCGCGGCGGGCGAGCCGCGGGCGCAGCGAGCCCTGCTGGGCGCGGCGCGTGGCGAGATCGCGCGCAAGTGCGGCCTGATCGACGAGAGCGCGTGGGCCTTCGTGTGGATCGTGGACGCGCCGATGTTCGAGCCGGCCGCCGACGCCACCGCGAGCGGCGATGTGGCCCTGGGCCATTCGGCCTGGACCGCGGTCCACCACGCGTTCACCTCGCCCAAGCCGGAGTCGATGGACACCTTCGACACCGATCCGGGCGCGGCGCTGGCCTATGCCTACGACATCGTCTGCAACGGGCACGAAATCGGCGGCGGCAGCATCCGCATCCACCGCCGCGACGTGCAGGAGCGGGTGTTCGACGTGATGGGCATCGGCCACGACGAGGCCCAGGAGAAGTTCGGCTTCCTGCTCGACGCCTTCGCCTTCGGCGCCCCGCCGCACGGCGGCATCGCGTTCGGCTGGGACCGCATCACCGCGCTGCTCGCGGGCGTCGACTCGATCCGCGACGTCATCGCCTTCCCGAAGTCCGGCGGCGGTGTCGACCCGCTCACCGACGCCCCGGCCGCGATCACCGCGCAGCAGCGCAAGGAGGCCGGCCTGGACGTGGTCCTGGACGAGGACGGCAACCCGGTCGAGTGATGTCGATGCCGGTGCGGCGTTCCCGCACCGGCACCGCCGTCACGGCACGATCAGCCCGCCCACCAGCACGCGATACGCGTAGGTCACCGCGATGGCGGTGATCGGGCCGACCACCAGCAGCGGGATCCCGCACAGCACGGCGGAGGCGAAGGTCATCAGCGCGACGGCCAGCGCGAGCAGCAGGACCTGGCCGAGGTTGGTGACCACCAGCCGCACGCTGGCCTTGATCGCGGCGATCGGGCCCAGGTCGCGGTCGATCACGAAGTGCAGCGAGAACATGCACAGGAAGCCGACGATCAGCGCCGGGAACACGCAGGCGATGGCGGCGATCCAGGCGGCGACGAACACCAGCAGCGCGGTGAGCAATACGTTGCCCGCGTTCACGAATCCGAAGAACGCCTGGAAATCCGGTGGCGTGCCGTCGGTTTCGTAGAGCGCGCCGCGAATCATGGCCGCCTGCAACAGCCACACCACCATCGAGGCCACCAGGAAGATCAGCACCAGCGGCGCCAGCGAAT
Organism: Nocardia transvalensis NBRC 15921; assembly: GCF_000308875.1. Taxonomy (GTDB): domain Bacteria; phylum Actinomycetota; class Actinomycetes; order Mycobacteriales; family Mycobacteriaceae; genus Nocardia; species Nocardia transvalensis. The sequence continues at coordinate 310,763 of NZ_BAGL01000055.1, read as the reverse complement.
TCACGTTGCCGACATTGATCACCACGGTGACCGCGAGATAGGCGACGAATCCGACGAGGGTGATGGCGACCCACGGAATCGGGTTGGCGCGGAAGCTGTTCCAGCCGTAGCCGAGAGCGTGGGGGACGCTGAGCCCCTGCGGTGGCACGAGCCCGCCGCCCGGCGGGGCGGGCGGCATCTGGCCGTAGCCCGGTGGCGCCTCGGGGTACTGGGTCTGCGCATCGCCGTACTGCGGCGGTTGCTCGCCGTACTGCGAGGGCATCTCGGCGGTCTGCGGCCCCACGCCCGATCCGGGCGGCCCGTAGGTGGGCCCGGGTTGCTGAGCGCCGGGCGGGCCGTACTGATACCCGCCTTGACCCGGGGACACGCCGTAGCCCGGGCCCGCGCCTTGCCCTGCCGCGCCGCCTTGCCCTGGTGCACCGCCGTATCCCGCCGCGGCGCTCTCCCCGGGCGCACCGCCGTACCCGACCGCGCCGCTTTGCCCTGGTGCACCGCCGTATCCAGCCGCGCTGGTTTGCCCTGGCACACCGCCGTATCCTGCCGCGCCACTCTGTCCTGGCGCACCGCCGTACCCTGCTGTACCGCTCTGCTCTGCTGCGCCGCTGTGCCCCGGCGCTCCGGGGATGGGCGCCGCGGCGCCCGATACCGGGGGCGGCGGGGGTGGGATGGGGGCGCCCTGATGCGTCGCCGCCGGTGGCGGCTCCACCGGATCGGTGCCGTACTGTGCGGCGCCCGGGCCCTCGAACTGCGGATAGCCGGCTGGTCCGGGCAGTTCGTGACGGCCGTGTTCGGGGGCGGACTCTGCGGCGCCGGCGGGTGGCTGGGCGTGTTCGCGCCCGCCGGATTCCGCCGCGGACCGCGCACCACCGCCCTCCGCCGGAGTGTCGCCGGGCCGCGTCGGTTCGCGGCGCTCCGGCCCTGACTGCGGGCTGTCGGTCATCGCGGGGACCTTTCGAATCGCCTGGGTTGCGGTGTGGCGCAGAGCAGTTGACGATGAGACAACCGGACCCACCGGCATGTGTCAAGCAACGGGGGTCCGGGTGTTCGGGTGGTGCCTGACCACAATCCAGTAGTGGCGGCAAGCGCTTCACAATGACACGCCGAGCGACGCGCGAAAGGTTGCCGAACCGCTCGCTGAAAGTGACCTGATGCGAGTAACTTGGGATCCGATGACCGCACTATTGGCCGAACGCGCCGCCGAAGTCGTGTCCGCGGCACAACAGTTGCTCACAAAGCGAATGGGTGCTCCGGTAAAGCTGAGCGATCCGATCGAGCTCAGCGGCAGTGGCAGGACGACGGTGTTGCGCGTCCGCGTTGCGGAGAACGCCTTTTCACTACCACGGACCTTGATCGTGAAGCAGGTCCGCGGCGCCGCGCAGGATCGGCGCATCGGTGGATTGGCCCCGGGGGTGACCAGTATCGATTCCGCGTTCCTGCGGGAGGCGGTCTCCTACCAGTTCACCACCGCGCTGAGCAGCGAGCACCGCCCCGGCGCCTACCTGCTGGCCCACAGCCTGCCCGACCGGTTGCTGATCCTCAGCGACCTCGGCGAGAACACTTCCCTCACGACGGTCCTGCAGACCGGCGCCGAGCCGGGCACGCGCAATTCACTGATGGCGTTCGCGCAGGCGCTCGGCCGCATGCACGCCGCCACGGTCGGGCGCGAGCCGGATTTCGTCGCGCTGCTCCGCCGGGTCGACGGCGTGCATCGGGTGGACGGCATCGCCGAGCAGGCCGCCGCGGCCATCGGCGAGGTGCCCAAAATGCTGGCGCGCGAACTGGGCATCGAGGTGCCCGGCGAGATCGCCGAACGCATCGTGCGCGGTAACCGGCTGTTCTCGGCGGGCCGCTTCCGTGCGTTCAGCCCGTCGGATCTGTGCCCCGACAACGTGATTCTCAACGACGAGGGCGCGCGTTTCATCGACTACGAGTGGGGCGGCTTCCGCGACGCCACCCTGGACATCGCGTACGCGCTGGTGTCGTTCCCCGGCTGCCTGTGCGATGTCGAGCTGTCCCGGGAGCGGGCGCGGCAGATCGTGGAGGCGTGGCGGTCGGAGGTCGTCGGCGTGTGGCCGGCGCTGGCCGACGACGAGCTGCTGGCCGAGCGGATCCTCGAGGCGCGCCTCATCTGGGTGTGGCTGAGCACCTTCTGGTTCCTGCCCGCCGACCACGCCCGCATCGCCGCGGCCCGCGAGCACGGCCTGTCCGTCCCGCGCTCGGCCGCGCTGATCAACCGCTGGGCCGCCCTGGCCGAGGACGCCCGCTGCACCGGCGACGACACGCTGGGCGATTTCGCCGAACACGTCTCCGCCACCCTCGAGGAGTACTGGGAGGAGTAAGGGACCGGTCTCCCGTGCTCCCTGCTTCGTTGTTCCCCTGCTCTCGTTGTTCCCGCGTATGCGGGATCTGTCGGACCTGGTGGGTACGGTTGTTTCCTGTGAGTGGGCATTCCGGCGGACCGATCGCGCCGCCGCGTGTGGCGACGGGATTCGGTGAGGTGGTGGCGTGAGCGACGGTTTGTTCGAGGCGCCGACGACGGAACCCGAGGCCGGTGGGGGCACGGTCGAATTCCGCGGCGCGGGCGACCACATCCCCTTGGCCGTCCGCATGCGTCCGGCAAGCCTGGACGAGGTCGTGGGCCAGCAGCATCTGCTCGGTCCCGGATCGCCGCTGCGACGGCTGGTCGAGGGGTCCGGGGCGGCGTCGGTCCTGCTCTACGGGCCGCCCGGCACCGGGAAAACGACACTTGCCTCGCTGATCTCGCAGGCCACCGGCCGCCGGTTCGAGGCGCTGTCCGCGCTGTCGGCGGGGGTCAAGGAGGTGCGCGCGGTCATCGACCTCGCGCGGCGGCGACTGCTGTCGGGCGAGCAGACCGTGCTGTTCATCGACGAGGTGCACCGCTTCTCCAAGACCCAGCAGGACGCGCTGCTCGCGGCCGTGGAGAACCGGGTCGTGCTGCTCGTCGGCGCGACCACGGAGAACCCGTCGTTCTCGGTGGTGTCGCCGCTGCTGTCGCGCTCGCTGGTGCTGCAGTTGCAATCCTTGTCCGACACCGATATTCGCGCGGTCCTGCAACGGGCCATCGAGGATCCGCGGGGGCTGGGCGGGCACTACACCGTCACCGACGAGGCCCTCGATCACATCGTCCGCATCGCGGGCGGCGACGCCCGCCGCTCGCTGACCGCCCTGGAGGCGTCCGCGGAATCCTCGCTGGACGGCACGGTCGACGTAGACCTGGTGGAGGCCAGCGTCGACAAGGCCGCGGTGCGCTACGACCGCGCCGGAGACCAGCACTACGACGTGATCAGCGCGTTCATCAAATCCCTGCGCGGTTCCGATGTCGACGCCGCCCTGCACTACCTGGCCCGCATGATCAGCGCGGGGGAGGACCCGCGATTCATCGCCCGCCGCTTGATGATCCAGGCCAGCGAGGACGTCGGCATGGCCGACCCCACCGCCCTGCAGACCGCGGTCGCCGCCGCCCAGGTGGTGCAGCTGGTCGGCATGCCCGAGGCGCAGCTGGCGCTGACCCACGCCACCATCCACATCGCCACCGCGCCCAAATCGGGGGCGGTCGCCGCGGCCATCGGCGCCGCGCTCGGCGATATCGGCAAGGGCAAGGCCGGCACGGTCCCGCCGCACCTGCGCGACGGCCACTACGCGGGCGCGGCGAAGCTCGGCAACGCGCAGGGCTACCAGTATCCGCACGACCATCCGGACGGCGTGCTCACCCAGCAGTACCCGCCCGACGAACTGGTCGGCGCCGACTATTACACCCCTACCGACCACGGCTACGAACGCGAGGTCGGACCCCGAGTGACCAAGCTGCGCCGCATCGTTCGAGGGCGCTGAGCGGCCCCTACCGACGTAAACCCGCTGGACCGTTCCCGGTAGGCTGGATGGTTGTGCAGACCCACGAGATTCGACGGCGCTTCCTGGAGCATTTCGTCCGTGCCGGGCATACCGAGGTCCCGAGTGCCTCGCTGATCCTGCCGGACCCCAACCTGCTGTTCGTGAACGCAGGCATGGTCCAGTTCAAGCCGTATTTCCTGGGCCAGGAGGCGCCGCCGTTCGCGCGCGCGACCAGCGTGCAGAAGTGCGTGCGCACCGGTGACATCGAAGAGGTCGGCGTCACCACCCGGCACAACACGTTCTTCCAGATGGCGGGCAACTTCTCCTTCGGCGACTACTTCAAGAAGGAAGCCATCGCCTTCGCCTGGGAACTGATCACCACATCCCAGGAGGAGGGCGGCTACGGCTTCGACCCCGAACGCATCTGGGTCACCGCCTACGAATCCGACCCGGAGGCCGCCGAGCTGTGGCACCGCGTCGCCGGAATCCCCACCGAGCGCATCCAGTACCGCGACGGCAAGGACAACTACTGGGATATGGGCGTGCCCGGTCCGGGCGGTCCCTGCTCGGAGATCTACTACGACCGCGGCGCGGAGTACGGGAAGGACGGCGGGCCCGTCGTCGACGAGGACCGCTACCTCGAGATCTGGAATCTCGTCTTCATGCAGGACATCCGCGGCGAGCTGAGCCCCAAGGAGGGCCACCCGCCGATCGGCTCGCTGCCCAAGAAGAACATCGACACCGGCATGGGCGTCGAACGCGTCGCCATGCTGCTGCAGGGCGTCGACAACGTCTACGAGACCGATCTGCTGCGCCCGATCATCACCAAGGCGGAGGAGCTGACCGGGAAGAAGTACGCCGTCGAACACGCCGACGACGTGCGCTTCCGGGTCATCGCCGACCACGCCCGCAGCGCCGCCATGCTGATCTCCGACGGCGTCAACCCCGGCAACGACGGCCGCGGCTACGTGCTGCGCCGGTTGCTGCGCCGCATCGTGCGCTCGGCGCGGCTGCTGGGCGCGGAGAAGCCGGTGATGGGCGAGTTCATGAAGATCGTCAGCGAACTCATGTCGCCGAGCTATCCGGAACTGTCCACCGACTTCAAGCGCATCGAGAATGTCGCGGTCGGCGAGGAGACGGCGTTCCTCAAGACGCTGACCACCGGATCCAAGCTGTTCGACGAGACCGTCGCCGAGGTCAAGGCGGGCGGTGGCCGCAGGATCGCCGGCTCGGACGCCTTCACGCTGCACGACACCTACGGCTTCCCGATCGACCTCACCCTGGAGATGGCCGCCGAGGCCGGACTCGAGGTCGACGAGCAGGGCTTCCGCTCGCTGATGGCCGAGCAGCGCCAGCGTGCCAAGGAGGACGCGGCCGCCCGCAAGCACGCGCACGCCGACCTGTCGATCTACAAGGAACTGGTCGACCGCGGCGCCACCGAGTTCACCGGCTTCGACGAACTCACCTCGGAGGCGAGCGTGCTAGCGCTGCTCGCCAACGGCGTCCGGGTGCCGGCCGCGACCGCGGGCCAGGACGTCGAGGTGATCCTCGACCGCAGCCCGCTCTACGCCGAGTCGGGCGGCCAGATCGCCGACCGCGGCGTGATCACCGCGACCGGGCTGAAGCTGCGCGTCACCGATGTGCAGAAGATCGCCAAGAAGCTGTGGGTGCACAAGGCCACCGTCGAGCAGGGCCAGATCACCGAGGGCGACACCGTCCTCGCGCAGGTCGATCCGGCCTGGCGGCGCGGCGCCACCCAGGGCCACTCCGGCACCCACATGGTGCACGCGGCGCTGCGGCAGGTGCTCGGCCCGAACGCGGTCCAGGCCGGATCGCTGAACAAGCCCGGCTATCTGCGGTTCGACTTCAACTGGCAGGGCCAGCTGTCCGAGGCGCAGAAGTCCGATATCGAGGCCGTGTCCAACGACGCGGTCGGCGCGGACTTCCCGGTCAACACCTTCGTCACCGATCTGCCCAAGGCCCGGTCGATGGGCGCGCTGGCGCTGTTCGGCGAGAACTACGGGAGCGAGGTGCGCGTCGTCGAGATCGGCGGCCCGTTCTCGATGGAGCTGTGCGGCGGCACCCACGTCGAGCACTCCTCGCAGATCGGCCCGATCACCGTGCTGGGCGAGTCGTCGGTGGGCTCCGGCGTGCGCCGCGTCGAGGCGTTCGTCGGCCTGGACTCCTACAAGTACCTGGCCAAGGAGCGCGCGCTGCTGGCCGGTGTGGCGTCGTCGCTGAAGGTACCCAGCGAGGAGGTCCCCGCCCGCGTCGAGCAGCTGGTCGAGCGGCTGAAGGTCGCCGAGAAGGAGCTGGAGCGCACCAAGATCCAGGCTGTGCTGGCCCAGGTGGGCACCTACGTCCAGGAGGCCCAGCGGGTCGGCAAGGTCCTGCTCGTGGCCGCCGCCGCGCCCGAGGGCGTGGGCGCCGGCGACCTGCGGACCCTCGCGACCGATATCCGCGGCCGGTTCGGTAGCGAGCCCGCGGTGGTGGTGCTGCTCGGCAACGCCGGCGGCAAGGTGCCGTTCGTGGTCGCGGTGAACAAGGCCGCCCAGGAGGCGGGTTTCAAGGCCGGTGATCTGGTCGGCAGTTTCGGTCCCAGTATCGCCGGGCGCGGCGGCGGTAAGCCGGAGATGGCGCAGGGCGCCGGTTCGGATCCCTCGGGGATCGCGGCCGGGCTGGCCGCGGTGCGGGCACGGGTGGCCGAGCTGGCCGCCTGATGGACGCCGGATCCGCCGTCGAGCGGCCCAGCGCCGCGACCGATCCGGGCCGTGGCCGCCGGATCGCCCTCGATGTCGGCACCGTGCGCATCGGCGTCGCCGCCTGCGATCCCGACGGCGTCCTCGCCACCCCGGTGGAAACGGTGCAGCGCGCGGGTTCGAAACGCGGCCGCGGCCCGAGCGGCGCGGCGGGCGAACTCGCCAGGATTGCCGAAATTGTGCGGGAGTACGAGGCCGTCGAGGTGATCGTCGGCCTGCCTCGCACGTTGCGCGGGGAGAACGGCACGTCGGCGCGTATGGCGATCTCCTTCGCCAGAGATTTGCGATCACTGATTCCCGGAGTGCCGATACGACTTTCCGACGAACGTTTGACTACGGTGTCAGCTGCACGTGCATTGCGGGACAGTGGAGTTCGCGCGCGTGGCCAGCGGCAGGTGATCGATCAGGCGGCGGCCGTGTCGATCCTGCAGGGATGGTTGGACGAACGGAGTGCGGTGTTGAGGTCGGCCGGGGAGCAGTCGGCAGGGTGGTCGGATGAATGACCGCTGGGCGCGGGCCGAGGAACGTCATCGGCAGAGCGTCGAGGAGCGGAGATACCGGCGACGCCCCGACCGCGGCTCGGGCGGCGCCGACAACCGTGCCGTGCGCGGCCGCGGCGGCCGGCACGGCGGCCCCGCCGACGACTGGGACGACTACGAGGACGACACCACCGTCATCCCGCGCTACACCGACGACGAGCCGGATCCGATGCCGACCCCGCCGCAGCAGCGGGTCGGGCAGCGGGCCCGCACCTCGCGCGGCGAACCGGCCCGGGGCCAGCGCTCGCGTGCGCGCTCGGACCGTGAGCAGGCGGCCCGGAGCCGATCGGGCCGGGGGCAGTCCGGTCGCACCCAGCAGGGCCGCAGCCAGGCCGCCCGCAGCCGGCGCTCCCGCGCCGCCTCCCGCAAGGCCGCCGAGCGCAAGCGGCGGCGCCGCAATCTCTGGGTCCTGGGCAGTATCTTCGTCGTCCTGATCGTGGTCGCCGGCGGCTACGCCGGATACAAGCTCGTCGGGAAGCTCGGCGGTCCCGAGGATTACGCCGGACCGGCGGGTCCGGCGGTGGTCGTGCGGGTGAAGTCGGGCGATACCGCCGAGCAGATCGCCCAGACCATGTTCGACAAGGGCGTCACCGCCAGCACCGGCGCGTTCTACGAGGCGGCGATCCGCAATTCGAAGATCACGTCGGTGCAGCCCGGCTTCTACGCCGTGCCGAGCCACAGTAAGGGCTCCGAGGCCGTCACGGCGCTGATGAGCAAGGACTCGCGCGTCGGCAATGTGGTGATTTCCGAGGGACGATTGCTGCACGATCAGGCCGAGGTGAAAAATCATGGGAACCCCGCGCCGGGCATCTACTCACTCATCGCCAATGCCAGTTGCGTGGGTACCGGGAGCGCGCGCAAATGTGTGACCGCTGATCAGCTCGACGCCGCCGGGGCCGGCACCGATCTGGCCGCGCTCGGAGTTCCGTCCTGGGCCGAGCAGCAGGTGCGGCGGGCACCCGATCGCAGTCGGCAGATCGAGGGTCTCATCGGCGCCGGCTCCTTGGATTTCGATCCGAGCGGTACGCCGCAGGAGATCCTGCGCCAGCTGATCACCCAGAGCGCCGCCACCTACGAATCGACCGGCCTGCTGCAATCCGGTGCGGCGAACGGGCTTTCGCCCTACGAGACGCTGATCGCCGCGTCGCTGGTGGAACGCGAAGGAAAACCCCAGGACATGGACAAAGTGGCCCGGGTGATCGTGAACCGGCTGAAGGTCGGGCAGATGTTGCAGCTCGATTCGACGGTGAACTACGCGTTGAACGAGATCGAGATCGCCACTACCGACGCCGATCGCGCGAAGGTCACGCCGTGGAACACCTATGCCATGGCCGGGCTGCCCGCGAATCCGATTTCGGCGCCGTCGCTGAACGCGCTACGCGCCATGGAGAATCCGGCGCCCGGCGACTGGCTGTACTTCGTCACCGTCGACAATTCGGGGACGACGCTGTTCACCAAGAGCTATTCCGAGCATTTGCAGAACATCACCCAAGCCCAGCACAACGGGGTGCTCGACAGTGGGCGGTGAGATCCGCAAGGCCGCGGTGCTGGGAAAGCCGGTCGGCCATTCCCGTTCTCCCCAGCTGCATCTGGCCGCGTACCGGGCGCTCGGGCTGCCGTGGACGTACGAGCGCGTCGAATGCTCGGCGGCGCAGCTGCCCGCGCTGGTGGACGGACTCGGGTCCGAGTGGATCGGACTCTCGGTGACCATGCCCGGCAAGGAAGCCGCCCTGGCGTACGCGGCGGAGCGCACCGAGCGCGCGGTGCTCGTGGGATCGGCGAATACGCTGGTGCGCACGGAGACCGGCTGGCGCGCCGACTGCACCGACATCGACGGGGTGCTGGGCGCCCTGTGCGGCGGCGGGGTCGGCTCGGTCACCGAGGCCGTGGTACTGGGTGCGGGCGGCACCGCGCGTCCGGCGTTGCTCGCACTGTCCGAACTCGGTGCGACATCGGTGACCGTTGCCGCTCGGGACGCGGGAAGGGCAAGCAGCGCACTGGAACTCGCGCGGCGGCTCGGAATGACCGCTACGTACGAGGCCTTCGCGCCGGAGGCGGTGCGAACCGCGTGTTCGACTGCGGACGTTGTCGTCAGCACGGTCCCGCCCGACGCCGCGGCGACCGTCGCCGAGCAGGCCGCCCTCGCACCGCTGGTTCTCGACGCGATCTACAACCCCTGGCCGACCCCGCTGGCCGAAGCGGTGACGCGGGCGGGCCACACGGTGGTCAGTGGCCTGCAGATGCTGTTGAACCAGGCGTACGGGCAGGTCGAGTTGTTCACCGGCCGACCCGCTCCGCGTGCGGAGATGGCGGCGGCGCTGGACGAGGGACTTCGGGCCGGGAGCTGACGCCACGGCGTCCGATCCTGTTCATCGTCGGTTCCGGCCGGTATCATCCTGTTGTTCAACGCATCTCGCGGGGAACGCGTTTCAGGGACTCAGGGGGAGGGGTCGAAGTCATGTTCACTCGAGTTGGTATCGCCTTGGCGATGGCTGTCGGTACGTCCGCATTCGTGCTGGCCGGGCAACCGACGGCACATGCCGCCGGTTGCGCATCGCAGTCGCCGCGGTGGGGGTACGTCTGTCTGGAGAGCGTGTCGGACATTTCGCTGGGCTTCTGCTTGAAGGAGGCGCCGCAATGGCATCCGCAGGCGGAGTGCGCGCAGCGCAACGACGGCAGTGGCCGGTACGACATCTGGATTCCCGCCCCCCACTGACCGGTCGCGCGCGGTCGACGGATCGCCCGGTCGGCGCCCTGCCTCGGTTTCTGTAACAGGTTGCTGTTTTCGGATTCGATCGGCAGGTTAGGATGATCGACATGAATGCGTGGGTGTTGCGTGCCACTGCTCTCGGAGTGCTGACCGTGGTCCTCCGGACCGTGCTCGGCTGGGGGATGGTCTACTACCCGACGCACGGTGCGTGGATGCGGATCCTGTGCTTGATCGTGCTGATCGCCGCCGTCGTCGCGTGGGGTCTGCTCGACGGCCGCGCCGACCGCCGCAAGAATCCGGATCCCGAGCGCGGCGGCGAGGACCTCACCATGCGCTGGCTGAAGGCGGGCATCGTGGGCGGCCTGGGCAGCGGCGTGATCGCCTGGGTGCTGGATTACCTGCCCAAGTTCGAACTCGGCGACAACGGCCTCGGCTTCGAGATCACCGCCGGGGCCTCGTTCATCATCCTGCTGATCTTCGTCCCGGCCATGGTCGGCGTCGCGCTCGGCCGCTTCCTCGTGGGCCGCGAGGCGAAGAAGGCCGAGCCCGCCCCGCCGCCGAACGCCGCCTCCGCCCTGTAGGCGCTGGGCGGTTCGCCGCCGTCGTAGTCGCCCCGCTGGGCGAATCGCGATGTGGTCGTGAGGAATTCATCGGGGCGCGGCACCGTCGTCGGTGGCGCGCCCCGATTTCTTCGGCTCAGAGCAGGACGGCTCCGTCGGTGACGGGCTCGTCGCGGGCGATGGTGGCGTAGGCCGCAGCGAGGAGGCTCGGGTCGGGGCCCTCGAGGCGGCCGGGCTTGGCCAGGCCGTCGAGGACGACGAAACGCAGGACGCCCGAGCGGGTCTTCTTATCGGTCTGCATGGTCTCGAGCAGGTGGGGGAGCGCGCCGGCGTCGTAGGTGGTGGGCAGGCCGACGCTCGCCAGGATGCTGCGGTGGCGGTCGGCGGTGGCGTCGTCGAGGCGTCCGGCCAGGCGGCCCAGCTCCGCGGCGAAGACGAGGCCCACCGACACCGCCGCGCCGTGCCGCCAGCGGTAGCGTTCGCGGCGCTCGATGGCGTGGCCGAGGGTGTGGCCGTAGTTGAGGATCTCGCGCAGGCTGGCTTCTTTGAGATCGGCGGCCACCACATCGGCCTTGACCTGGATCGCGCGACGCACCAGTTCGGGCAGCACTGCACCGGCCGGATCGAGGGCGGCCTCCGGATCCCGCTCGATCAGCTCGAGGATGACCGGGTCGGCGATGAAACCGGCCTTGATGATCTCCGCCATCCCGGCCACGATCTCGTTGCGCGGCACCGTCTCCAGCGTCGCCAGGTCCACCAGCACCGCCGCCGGCTCGTGGAAGCTGCCGACCAGGTTCTTCCCGGCGTCGGTGTTGATGCCGGTCTTGCCGCCGACCGCCGCGTCCACCATCGCCAGCAGGGTGGTCGGCACATGCACGACCTTCACCCCGCGCATCCAGGTGGCGGCCACGAATCCGGCCAGGTCGGTGGCCGCGCCGCCGCCGAGGCTGATCACCACGTCGCGGCGGGTGAGGCCGATGCGGCCCAGCACCTCCCAGCAGAATCCGGCCACCGGCAGTTCCTTACCGGCCTCGGCGTCGGGAATCTCGATGCGATGCGCGTCGATCGCGTCCCCGGCGCTGCCCGGATCGGCGTCGGCCAGCGCCTGGCGCACCGCCTCGGCCGTCTCCGCCAGCGGGGGCTGGTGGAAGATCGCGACCGTACGGACGCCGGGCTGGCCGGTCACCTGCTCGACCAGTTCGCTCAGCAGTCCGCGCCCGATGATCACCGGGTACGGGTCGGCGGTGCGGACCTCGATGCGGGTGGGATCGGTCATGCTTGCTGCTCCGATTCTGCTAGTGCTCGTGGTGTGTGTTCCCCGGGATGCCCCGCCCGCGACGCAGGCTCGGCGCCCGCGCCGGGCGGACCGGCGAGACGAGACGCCGACCGTCGGCGCGATCGCCCACCGCCCTGCCCCGCCTCTACGTGGGTACCGGTTGTCGTTGGTGAAACCGGCTGTGCGGCAGAGGATTCGCCCTCAGCGGTCTTCGCGGCGATCGCGGGTTCGCGGCTCGCGTCGGTGGTGTTTGCGGGGATGGTGGGTTCGTGGCTCGCGTCGGTGGTGTTCGTGGGGATGGTGGGTTCGTGGCTCGCGTCGGTGGTGTTCGTGGGGACGGCGGATTCGTGGCTCGCCTCGGCGGTCTTCGAGGGAATGGCGGCTCCGGGTGCGCCGGAGGCGCGGGTGGCGGTGCGGCGGCGGGATCGGCGTGCCGGGTCCCGTCCGTCTCGCGCCGCCGGTGTCCCCGCGGTCGCGGCGACGGCGGCCGTGCGGGTGGAGCCGGGGCCGCTGCCCGTCGATGAGCCGTGTGGTCCGGCGCTGGCCCGGTTAGGCGTTTCGGTGGCTGATCGGCCGATCGGCTGAGCGGTCTCGGGGGTTCCGGCAGCCGGTTGGCCGACACCGGTGGTTCCGGCTTCGGGCGGCGAATGGCGTTGGGACGGTTCGTGTTCGGGGCTGGGTGCCGTCTGTGTGGTGGCAGCACCGCGGGAACGGCGGCGGCCGCCTCGGCGGGACCGCCGGGAGCGGCGCTTGGTGCCCTGTTCCGTGGCGGGCGAATCCGATTCCTGCGCTGCGGGATTCGGGTGCGCCGCGTCCTCCGAGGGCGTGTCGACGGAGTCTCGCTTGTCCGAGCTGGTCGTAGCAGCGGTGTCTCGTTTGCCGGAACTGTTCGCGGGAACGGTATCCCGCTTGTCGGAACTGTTCGCGGGAGCGGTGCCCTGCTTGCCGGAACTGTTCGCGGGAGCGGGGTCTCCCTTGCTCGGACTGTTCGCCGTGGCGGTGTCCCCGGTGCTGTTCTTGGCCGAGCGGTTCCTGCGCCGGCGGCGGGAACGGGAACGGCGGGACGTGCCCTCGCCCTCGGGGCGGGCCGGGGGATCGACTGGCGCCGTCTCGACCGGCTCCAGGCCGAGTTTGGCGAGGATGTTGCGGACCACGCGGCCGGGGCTGCGGCCGTCGGTGCGCACGCGGACGCTGGCCACCTCGCGATAGAGGGGGCGGCGCTCGCGCATCAGGCTGCGGTATTTGGCGCCGGGATCGTCACCGACCAGCAGGGGACGGTTGGAGTTGGCGCCGGTGCGCCGAAGCCCCTCGGCCACACTGATTTCCAGATACACCACGGTGCGCTCGCGCAGCAGCTCCCGGGTGGCGGCCGACAGCACCGCGCCGCCGCCCAGCGAGACGACGCCCTTGTGGGTGAGGACCGCGCGGCGCACCACCCGCTCCTCGATGCGGCGGAACTCCGGTTCGCCGTCCTCGGCGAAGATCTCCGGGATGGTCCGCCCGGCCTCCTGCTCGATGCCGGCGTCGGTGTCGTAGAGGTCGACGCCGAGTTCGCGCGCGAGCTTACGGCCGATCGTCGACTTCCCGGCGCCGGGCGGGCCGACCAGCACCACGTACGGGCGGCGCGGGTCGGTCTGCACGATCATGAACCGTCGGCGCCCGGAATGTGCGGGCGCGCACTGATCCGCTTCAGGTAGCTGGTGATGTTGCCGACGGTCTCGGGCAGCGAGTCGCCGCCGAACTTCTCCAGCGCCGCCTGGGCCACGACCAGCGCGACCATCGCCTCGGCGACCACACCGGCGGCCGGCACCGCGCACACGTCCGACCGCTGATGGATGGCGACGGCCTCGTCGCCGGTGGTCATGTCCACGGTCGACAGCGCGCGCGGCACCGTCGAGATCGGCTTCATCGCCGCGCGCACCCGCAGCGGCTCGCCGTTGGTCATACCGCCCTCGAGGCCGCCCGCGCGGTTGGTGGACCGGAGAATTCCGTCCGGACCGGGCCGCATCTCGTCGTGGGCCTGGCTGCCGCGGCGGCGCGCGGTCTCGAATCCGTCGCCGACCTCGACGCCCTTGATGGCCTGGATGCCCATCAGCGCGCCCGCCAGCCGCGAATCCAGCCGGTTGTCGCCGCTGGTGAACGAGCCCAGCCCGACGGGCAGGCCGTCCACGACGACCTCCACGACGCCGCCGAGGGTGTCGCCGTCCTTCTTGGCGGCCTCGATCTCGGCGATCATCGCCGCCTCCGCCTCCTTGTCGAAGGCGCGCACCGGACTCTCGTCGACGGCGGCCAGGTCGGCGGCGGTCGGCACGAGACCGGCCGTTGCCCGAGCGGTCCCGATCGACACCACGTGCGAGACGACCTCGACACCGAACGCCTGGCGCAGGAACTGGCGCGCGACGGTCCCGGCGGCGACGCGGGCCGCGGTCTCCCGGGCGCTGGCCCGCTCCAGCACGTTGCGGGCGTCGTCGAAGCCGTACTTGAGCATGCCGGAGTAGTCGGCGTGGCCCGGGCGCGGCCGGGTCAGCGGGGCGTTGCGCGCCAGCTCCGCCAGTTCGGCCTCGTCGACCGGGTCGGCCGCCATGACCTGAGTCCACTTGGGCCACTCCGAGTTCGCGATCTCGATTGCGACGGGACCGCCCATGGTGTGCCCGTGCCGCACACCACCGACCACGGTGACCTTGTCGGCCTCGAACTTCATCCGCGCCCCGCGCCCGTAGCCGAGCCGGCGGCGGGCCAGCTGCGCGGCGATATCGGCAGACGTCACCTCGACCCCGGACACCATCCCCTCGAGGATGGTGACAAGGGCGGGACCATGGGACTCACCAGCAGTAATCCAGCGCAACACGCCGTCCATCTTTCCACGTCAGCACCGTCAGCCGGACATCCGGTCCGCCGCGTTCGCCGATCCACCCGCCCGAACACCGTGGACGACGCATTCCCGCCCCCTCGAGCCCCACGCCCCGACCCCTCCACCACGGTCGCGGCGTCCGTCGCCTCCACCGTCCCGCCGCCTATCTCTGCATCTCGATGCCTGCCGCCGTCACCCCACTTCTCGGTGCCTTCCGCTGTGACCCCGGTTCTCGGTGCCTTCCGCTGTGACCCCGGTTCTCGGTGCCTTCCGCTGTGACCCCGGTTCTCGGTGCCTTCCGCTGTGACCCCGGTTCTCGGTGCCTCCTGCCGTGATCCCAGTTCTCGGTGCCTTCCGCTGTGACCCCGGGTCTCCGTGCCCTCGGCTGTTATCCCGGCACGTTTTTGGCCGGGATCCCCGTCGAGGCGTGCTCGATTCAGCCGGTGAGCAGCAGGGCGGCGAGGGTGGCGAGGCACATGGACGGGCCGTGGGGCACGGTGCCGTCCGCGGGACCCGCGCGAATACGACGGGTGCGCAGGATCTTCGCGGTGAGGCCGGCGGCCGCGGTGAGCAGCGGCGCTGCCAGCCCGGCCCAGAACCATGCGGCGCCGCCGCCGCACGCCGCGGCCGCGCCGAGGCCGACGGCCAGTTTCACATCGCCCGCACCGAACGCGGCGGGGGCCGTCAGGTGCACGAGTAGATACGGCACCGCCAGCAGCGCCGCGCCCACGACCGCCGCGAGCAGCCGCCCGGTGGCCGCCGCGTAGCCGAGGATCGCCACCGCGCCGGTGACGGTGAGCGGATCGGGCAGCCGTCGCATGCGGAGATCGATCGCGCTCAGCACGGCGGACCACGCTGTCAGAATCCCGAACGCACCGGCTGTCATGCCGCCTATCGTCCCGCTCGCGAGCGTCCCGCGGAACAGGCGATCGCGAAATGTGGACAACTTCAACGCATGTGAACAACCGACGGCTCGGAACATGGGCCCGAAGCGGGTTCCCGCAGCGTGCGGGCCGGTCGCGCACCGCATCCGATCCACGGGTGGCGGGATATGCCGCGGCCCGGTAGCGGGTAGCGTAGATCCATGCCTGCTGATCACGAGGTGCGCCGCCCCGACCACGCGGCCCGGCGGACCGCGCTGCGGAACCTGTTGGTGGAGAACAGGGTCGACGCCCTGCTGGTGACCGATCTGGTGAACATCAGGTACCTGACGGGATTCACCGGATCCAATGCCGCACTGCTCGTGTACTCCTGGGACGGCTCCGAGGACCGCACGGTCATCTGCACCGACGGCCGGTACGCCACCCAGGTCGGTGAGCAGGTGCCCGACCTGCGCGCCGAGATCGCGCGGGCGAGCGCGCGGCGCATCCTCGAGCTGGCGGGCGAGTGGCAGACGGGCCGCGTCGGGTTCGAGAGCCACGTCGTCACCGTCGATCAGCACCGCGGATTCGTCGAGCAGGGCTGCGGTCTCCAGCTGGTGCCCGCGCCCGGCCTGGTCGAACAGCTGCGCACGGTGAAGGACGACTACGAGGTCGAGCAGCTGCGCGCCGCCTGCGCGGCCGCCGACTCCGCGCTGGCGAGCCTGCTCGAGCGCGGCGCGCTGCGCCCGGGCCGCACCGAACGCCAGGTCGCGCGCGAGCTGGAATGGCTGATGTTCGAGCACGGCGCCGCGGCGGTCGCCTTCGAGACGATCGTCGCCGCGGGCGCGAATTCGGCCGTGCCGCATCACCGGCCGACCGACGCGGTGCTCGCGGCGGGCGATTTCGTGAAGTTCGACTTCGGCGCCGTCGTCAACGGCTACCACTCGGATATGACCCGCACGCTGGTGCTCGGCGAGCCCGCCGGCTGGCAGCGCGAGGTGTACGAGCTGGTGCGGGCCTCGCAGCGCGCCGGGCGTGAGGCGCTGAAGCCGGGCGCGGGCTGCGCGGAGGTCGACGCGGCCGCCCGCTCGGTGATCGAGGACGCCGGTCACGGGGAGCTGTTCGTGCACGGGCTCGGGCACGGCGTGGGCCTGCAGATCCACGAAGCACCCGGAATCGCCAAAACCGGCACGGGTACACTGCTCGGTGGCATGGCGGTGACCGTCGAGCCAGGTGTGTACTTCCCCGGCCGCGGCGGTGTCCGGATCGAGGATACGCTCGTGGTTCGCGAGGGGGGTCCCGAACTGCTCACCCTGACCACCAAAGAGCTGACCGTGGTCGACTGATCGCGGTCGGCCGAACGCGTTCGAAACGAAATAGGAGACCCGAGGACAGTGGCGGACACCAGCGACTTCAAGAACGGCCTCGTGCTGAAAATCGACGGTAACCTGCAGCAGATCGTCGAGTTCCAGCATGTCAAGCCGGGTAAGGGGCCGGCGTTCGTGCGGACGAAGCTGAAGAACGTCGTCTCGGGCAAGGTCGTCGACAAGACCTGGAACGCCGGTGTCAAGGTCGAGGTCGCCACCGTCGACCGCCGCGATATGACCTACCTGTACCACGACGGGTCGGACTACATCTTCATGGACGGCGACACCTTCGACCAGATCCAGATCGGCGAGCAGATCCTCGGCAACAGCGCCAAGTTCCTGCTGGAGAACATGGCCGTGCAGGTCGCCATGCACGACGGCGAGGTGCTGTACGTGGAGCTTCCGGTCACGGTCGAACTCGCGGTCACGCACACCGAGCCGGGTCTGCAGGGCGACCGCTCCAGCGCGGGCACCAAGCCGGCCACGATGGAGACCGGCGCCGAGATCCAGGTGCCGCTGTTCATCAACACCGGCGACAAGCTGAAGATCGATACCCGCGACGGCGGCGGGTATCTCGGCCGCGTGAACGCCTAATCTGGTGACTGTGGCCGATCAGCCCGGGGACAAGAAGTCCTCGTACAAAAAACTGGGCGCCCGCCACAAGGCGCGCCGCCGCGCGGTGGACCTACTGTTCGAGGCCGAGGCCCGCGATATCGACCCTGCCGAGCTGCTCGCCGAGCGCGAGCAGCTGGCGGGCGGCGACCAGTCCGTGGCGCCGGTGAACCCGTACACCCGCATCCTGGTCGAGGGCGTCGCCGACGATCTCGACCGGGTGGACGGCTCGATCGAGTCCTACCTGCAGGACTGGACGCTGGCCCGGCTGCCCGCCGTCGACCGCGCCATCCTGCGGGTCGCCGTGTGGGAGCTGTTCCACGCCGGCGACGTCCCGCCGGTGGTGGCCGTCGACGAGGCCGTGGAGCTGGCCAAGGAGCTGTCCACCGACGACTCCCCGAGCTTCGTCAACGGCGTCCTGGGTCAGGTCGTCCAGGTCGCCCCGCAGGTCCGCGCCGCCGCCGCGGCCACCCGCGCCACCCCGCCCAGCGACGGCGAGGCATAGGAGGCGAGGCGTAGTGCGCAAGTATCTCGTCATGGCCATGCGCACCCCGCGCTTCGACGATTCGGTCGTCCAGCCCCATCGTGATTGGCTGGCGGCCGTTCGTTCGCGCGGACAGCTGGAATGCAGTGGCGGCTTCACCGACGGCAGCGGTGGCGCCTATCTCGTTCTCGCCGAAAACCTGGACGCCGCAAGGGAATTGATCGAGACCGATCCGATCCACACGACCGGCGCCTCCGAACTCACCGTGTACGAGTGGGAGATCACCGGCTAGCCCGGCGGATCGGCGACCCATCCGGCGACGATCACCAAGCCCGTCGGCCGATGCACGGCGAGGAAGCCGAAGGGCCTGTCGAAGGTCGCCGAGATTTCCGTGACCCGGCGCGGGCGGGGAACGCCGGCGGCGCGGGCCATGGCGACGGCCGTGACGGCGGCGGCCTCGAAACCCTCGCGGGTGAAGCGGGCCAGCGCGTCCTGCGCGGCGTCGGCGACGTAGAGCGGGGTTTGGGAGATGGCCGGAAAACGACCCGCGCCATCATCGGACGCGGTGCGCAGGCCGAACAGATCCGCGTGCCGAAGCAGATCGTGGCTGGAGCGAATCACGAACGGCGGCACCTGAATTCGCACCGTGTCCGCCAACGCGCGGGTCTCCCGCACGACCAGGCCCGGCCCTTCGGTGCCGATCGGCAGGGCGGTCCGCGCGTCGATCGAACCGTCCAGCGCGTCGAGGCCCGCGCCGAGAATGTCGCCCGGCGCGCCGTCGCCCAGCAGGAGATGTACATCGAGGTCGTGGCGCCCGCGCACCGTCACGCGGGTGACCGGTTCGGCGGCATCGAGGAGGGCGGCATCGCCGAGGTCGCTCGAGAACCGGGACAGCCCGGGCCCGCGATGCCCGCGCCACGGGCCGGCCCCGGGCTCGAGCACATCGTCGTCGAACGGCTGCAGCCAAGGGGTTCGGGCGACGATCGCGGTGGCGAGGACGAGCAGCGTATCGGCGGTGACCGTCAGCGGGAACCGGTCGATCAGGCCGCCCGTGCGCCGGTCCGCCCAGGCGTCGAGCGCGGGCTGCCCGGTCAGTTTCTCCACGACGCCCTCCGGCAGCGACCGCGCCCACTCCGCGCGCAGCTCCACATCCTCGCGCACCCACACGCCGAGGGCGCCGGAGACGGTCTCGGCCTCGTCCAGTTCCGCCAGTAGCCGCAGGGCGGCCTCGTGCGCGTCGTCAGCCGAAAGCCCCACCGCCGCAGCGAGTTCCGTGCGAGCGGGTGCGTTCGCCGCCGTCGCCAGCAGCCCCAGCAGCGGCCACACGCCACATCCGGACAGCACGAAATCGCCGGTCCCCGCCACGGCACACCACCGGCGCGTCAGCGTGTTGGCGGCGGCCACGTGGGGGAGCAGGCTGGTCCGCATGACGCCAGCCTAGACGGCGCAGTCGGCGTAGCCGTCCTCAGTCCGCGCACGGCCGGAGCGAATGCGGAGATACGCCTGGCCACGACGGGCCGTGCGGGATGGTTGTGCGCCCCCGCCGTGGGTGTACGTGGGCCGGCGGGGGCGCGCCCCGGACCGGGCGGTCCGGGAGTTCGGGGGAGCGGTGGGCTCGTGCCGACCATGCTGCTGCCTCAACCGCACTCGAGGTCCAGGGTGCTGGTCGTGGTCTCCGTCACGCCGGCCTAGTGCGATATCGTGAGAGCGTTAGTGTCTGGTGTTCTCACCATGAGGAGGACGGGATGGCGGGTGTCGACACCCCCACGGCGCGGTTGCGCGAGCTGAGCGAGGGCGGCTGCACGCCGGAGCAGGCCTGGGAGCTGTTCGACAGCCTCCCGCCGGTACGCGTGGACGAGATCACCACCGGCCGCTGGCGCGGCGCCGAACTCGACACCGGACATCCGTGGGCCGGGGTACTGGTCGAATCCGGCTGGTACGGAAAGCAGTTCGACGCACCCGACGCGGTGCAGCCGCTGCTGTTCGCGGGCCCGGACGGCGCGGTGTTCCCGGTCGATCCGCGCCGGGCGCCGCTGAGCCTGGCGGGCCGGGTCCCCCTGCGGGGCGTGCGGGCGCTGCGCAAAGTACTGCCCGCGCTGAAGCCGATCCTGCGCACGCCGACGCCCCGTGCGCGGCTGCGCGACCTGGAGTTCCGCGGCAAACTCGGCGCCGCGATGATCTACGACCACCTGGCGATCATCGACGTCTTCCGGCTGGTCGACGACGAGACGCTGCTCGGCGTGATGGATATGCGCGGCATGACGGATCCCTACTTCTTCATCCTGCGCCGCGACCGCGCCTGAGAAATCCGGCCGATCCGGTCGGGGCATCGGCCTACCATCGTGGTGTCCGGTGAATTCCGATGCGGTTCGGGAGGATGCCCGATGGACCGAACAACCTGTCTCGTCGCCGGCGGCGGTCCGGCGGGAATCGTGCTGGGGCTGTTGCTGGCTCGCGCGGGCGTCGAGGTCACGGTGCTGGAGAAGCACGGCGACTTCCTGCGTGACTTCCGCGGCGACACCGTGCATCCGACGACCCTCGACCTGCTCGACGAACTGGGCCTGGGTGAGGAGTTCGCGAAACTGCCGCAGCGCCGGGTGACGACCGTCCAGGTGCCGATCGGCGGTCGCATGCAGACGCTGGCCTCGTTCACCGACCTTCCCGGACGCCACAAGTACATCGCGATGGTGCCGCAGTGGGATCTGCTGGATCTGCTGGCGCGGGCGGCCGACCGGGAACCGGAGTTCCGGCTCCGCGTGAACACGGAGGCCACCGACATCATCCGCGAGGGCGGCCGCGTCGCGGGCGTCCGCTACCGGACGAACGACGGTGCGGCGGGCGAGATCCGGGCCGATCTGACGGTCGCCTGCGACGGCCGCACCTCGGTCCTGCGCGAGGCGGCCGGGCTGGGCTCGCGGCGCTGGCCCACACCGTTCGACGTGTGGTGGTTCCGGATTCCGCGCCACGACACCGATCCGGCCGGCGTGGTCCCGGTGCTGACCGCCGGGCGGGTGGCGATCATGCTCGACCGCGGCGACTACTGGCAGTGCGCCACCCTCATCGCCAAGGGCAGCGACGCGGGACTGCGGGACGGACCGGTCGGCGAGATCATGGGCGATATGGCCGCAGCGGTGCCGTGGCTGTCGGATCGGGTTGCGGCCGTGCGGGATTGGAGCGAGGTGAAGCTGCTCGACGTGAAACTCGACCGGCTGGACCGCTGGTACACCGACGGCCTGCTGTGCCTCGGCGACGCCGCGCACGCGATGTCGCCGGTGGGCGGCGTCGGCATCAACCTCGCGGTGCAGGATGCCGTGGCCGCCGCGAGAATCCTTGCGCCGAAACTGGTGTCGCACGAGGTGACGGTGGCGGATCTGGCCCGGGTACAGCGCCGCCGGATCGTTCCCACGGTGGTCACCCAGGATATGCAGCGGCTCCTGCACGCCCGCGCCATCGGGCCCGCGGTCTCGGGTGCGGTCGATATCTCCAATGCCGATCGGACGCCGCTGCCCCTGCGGATACTTCGCCGGATCCCGATCGTCCGCAGCGTCCCGCCCTATCTGGTCGGGCGCGGTGTACTCCCCGAACACGCCCCCGAATTCGCCCGCCGCCCCTAGCCGTCCGGGCCGCGGCGGTGCGGGTCAGGCGCGGTCGAGAATCGCGTCGAACCGCTCGTCGGCGCGATCGAGCTGGTCGAGGATGTGCTGCTTGACGTGGTCGGCCAGCGGCGTATCGGCGCGCAGCACCAGCTCGCGGTAGACATCGGTGAGCGGGCGGTACTTGGTGGCGAGCTTGTTCATCACCGGGCCGGTCGCGTACAGGATGCCCACGCCGTTGTCGGTGAAGTCGGAGATCTTCACCACGCGTGCCCACGGATCGCGGTCCAGGCTGGCGGTGATGTGCTCCCGGTATTGCGCGTGCCGGTCCACGGCCGGGTCGTACGGCGGGTTGGTGACCGCGGCGACCAGGCCGGAGACGCGCTCGCCGAATCGGTTCGCGAGTTCGGCGAGCGCGCCTTCGGTCACCGAACCCGTTCGCTCACCGGCGAGTTCGGGGCCGTGGTCCTCGACCGTATCGTGCAGCAGGCCCGCCAGCACCACGTCGGTATCGCGTACCTCGTAGTGGCTGACGATCCGGATGGCCACGCGCAGCAGATGATTGACGTACGGCTCGCGGCCGTACCGGTCGTCGCGGTGCAGTCCGGACGCCAGATCCAGCGCCGGCGCGACTCGTTCGGGCTGTGGCAGTTTGTCCGCCTCGAGCTCCAGGCGACGCCGCAGCCCGCTCTCGCCGTGAACGTCGGAGATCGTATGCAGTGGCATCACCGAGAGGATCCCCGCCCCAACTGTGCTCATGCAGCCAATCTAGCCGCACGGCACGACGCTCCCCCTTATCGATCCCTTGCGTTTCGGGGGCCGGGGGTTGAATTCCGCGTGGCTAGCGTACGCCGCGCGGCCGGAATTGGATGCTGATTCGCGGCCCGGCCGGACGCCGCGTCTTGGGTACCGCGTGTTCCCACGTGCGCTGGCAGGAGCCGCCCATGACGATCAGGTCGCCGTGGCCCAGCGGGTAGCGGACGCTCGCGCCGCCGCCGCGCGGGCGCAGCAGCAGCGCTCGGGCCGCCCCCACCGAGACGATCGCGACCATGGTGTCGTGGGTAGCGCCGCGGCCCGAGGTGTCGCCGTGCCAGGCGACGCTGTCGTCGCCGTCGCGGTAGTAGCAGAGGCCGGCGGTGCGGAACGGCTCGCCGAGTTCGGCGCGGTAGTGGGCGCTCAGCGCGTCGCGCGCGTCGTCGAGCGCCGGGTCGGGAAGCGTCTCGCCCTCGCCGTAGAACCGCAGCAGCCGGGGAACGTCCACCACGCGGTCGTACATCTGCCGGCGGTCCGCCTGCCACGGCACCCGCGCGGCCAGCGTCTCGAACAGCAGATCGGCCCCCGACAGCCACCCGGGCAGCAGATCCACCCAGGCGCCGTCGCCCAGCACCGTCCGCCGGACCTCGTCGAGAGCCCCGAACTCGATCTCCCCGAACCCGTCGAGCAGCGATCCCTGCAGCGGTGTGGACATGCGTTCGAATCTACGTGCTATCGAACATATGTTCAAGCACTGCCGACCGTGACTCGCTGAGCTAGACGACCTTGCCGAGGTTGTCGAGTTCGTTGCCGCGGCCGGCGACGATGCGCTGGGTCCACTCGTCGTCGTGCATCGGTTCGATGGTCATGACGACTCGGACGGCGCCGTCGCCGTCGGGGCTGATGTCCACCGTGGTGCGGTGCTGATAGGGCTCCTCGCCGGGGACGAAATCGACCAGCGAGTCGTAGGCCAGGTGTGCGGTGGGGTAGACGGCGGTGAAGGTCTTGCGGGACTGCGTGGCCAGGGGGAGTCCCGCCGAGTTCATGAACTCGACCTGTTCGGGGCCGGTCGCGGTCATGGTGTAGACGAGTTCGCCGTCCGGGCGGAGGTCGAGTTCGTCGACATGGACGGTGAATCCGTCCGGCGCCCACCAGGATTCGATCCCCTTCTCCGTCGTCCACAGCTCCCAGATCCGCTCGGCCGTGGTCGGGTACGTCCGTTCGAGGGTGATCTGCTGGTCGGTCATCGTGCGGCTCCGTCTCGTCGGTATTCGGAACTGCAATTTTCCGAGCATAGGTATATGTGGCACATCGGTATTTCAGGGCAGTTCACGCGCGCTCGGCCCGCTGCCGGACCAACTCCTCGACCGCGGAGGGCAGCGTGGTGTCGAAGTCGATGAGCTTGGCCCAGGTCGGGGTGATGACGATCCGGACCATGCCGTCGTAGAGCGAGCGGACCTCGGCCTCCCACTCGACGCGCTGCTCGGGCGTCATCTCGTAGCTGCCGTTCATCTCCAGGTACTCCTCCGGGATGCCGTCGACCACGTCCAGCTCCGCCCGGCCGCGGACGAGCAGGATCTTCGGCGGATGGACCTCGGTGTCGATCGTCAGCGCGACCTCGGGCCGGCGGCGCAGGGAGGGGAGTTTCGGTGCGTTCTTCGTGGTACAGACGACGATCTGCGAGCCGTTCCAGGTGAAGGCGATGGGGATGTTGCGGGGTGTGCCGTCCGTGGCGACGTAGGCCATGCGCAGCACGTCGCGGGCCAGGAGTTCCTGGCTGGTCGGGAGGTTCAGGATCGCGGTGATCTGGTTCTGGTCCATGGTGGTCGCTCCGTCTTCGGTGGCGAGGCCCCTTCGGCCCCTCGTACCCCTGGGACGGAGCCGCCCGAACGTTCTCGACATCCGCGGCGAAAGAATTTTTATTTCGGGACATTCTGCGCGTCGTGTACGATCAGCGGTCCTGCCAGGTGATGAAGTCGAATTCCACGTACCGCTCGGCCGCGGAGGGGATGTGCGTCAAGGTGAGCGCGGACAGATTGCTCTGATCGGTACGGACGCAGACGATGTCGCCGATGTGCCGCGAGGGCAGGTTCGGGAAAGTCTTGGCCCAGGAGCCCGACGGCACCGCGCGGCAGCGGCTGTAGGCATTGGGGGCGTCCGCCTGCTCGGCGGGCGGGGCGAAACGCGCCGCGCCGTCGCTCATCGCGTTGAGGAGATCGGCGGAATTCGACGGGCTCACATCGGCGCCCGGCTGGTTCTGATCCTCGACCTGGCCGGTATCCAGATCTATCCCTTGCACATTCGCGAGTCTCTGATGGCCTTTCGTCAGGGCGGCCGGGACAACGACCGCCGATGTCGTGGTGACGCCGGGGGAGGTCGGGGGCGCGGAGGTGTGCGACGAGGAACCCGACGAGCACTGGACCACGGTGACGGTCACGCCCACGATGGCGACGATCAGCGCCAGGATGGCGACGAACGTGTTCTAACTCACCGCAGCCCGGCGGGCCGGGGAACTCAGCTGAAGCTGCGGCGGTAGGCGAGTGGGGTGACGCCGGTCGTGCGTTTGAAGCGATCGCGGAAGGCGGTGGGGGAGCCGAATCCGACCTGGGCGCCGATGCGTTCGACCGTGTGCGGCGTGGTTTCGAGGAGGTGCTGGGCCTGGCGGATGCGGGCGCGGTGCAGCCATTGCAGCGGTGTGGCGCCGGTCTGCTCGCGGAAGCGGCGGATCACCGTGCGGGTGCTCAGCCCGGCGCGGGCGGCGATGTCGTCGAGGGTCAGCGGGCGGGCGAGGTTGCCCCGCATCCAGTCCAGCAGCGGTTCCATCGCCGCGCCCGCCGGTGCGGGGGTGTGGTCGTGGACGATGAATTGTGCTTGCCCGCCTTCGCGTTCCAGCGGCATCACCGACAGCCGGGCGGCGTCCGCGGCGACGACGGACCCGTAGTCGCGCCGGACGATGTGCAGGCACAGATCCAATCCGGCCGCCGCGCCCGCGGAGGTGAGGATCCGGCCGTTGTCGATGTACAGCACGCCGGGATCGACGTCGATCTCCGGATAGGTGGCCGCGAGTTGCTCGGTGCCGAGCCAGTGCGTGGTGGCGCGCAGCCCGTCCAGCAGCCCGCTCGCCGCCAGCACGAAGGTGCCGGAGCAGATGGAGGCGATGCGGGTCCCCGCGTCCGCGGCGGCCCGCAGCGCCGCCGAGACCTCAGGCGCCACCGGCACGGTCGGGTCGGAGGTGCCGGGCACGACGATGGTGTCCGCGCCCGCGAGCCCGTCCAAGCCCCAGGGAGCGCGCAGAACGAATGTCCCCGTGTCGATCTCGGGTTCGGGGGCGCAGACGCGGATCTGGTAGCCCGGTCGTCTGTCGGGCAGCCGGGTGCGGGAGAAGACCTCGATCGGGACGGACAGGTCGAACGGGACCACCGCGTCCAGCGCGAGGACGGCGACCGTGTGCATGGCAGGAATATAGCCGTCCAGGGCAG
This sequence comes from Nocardia transvalensis NBRC 15921, assembly GCF_000308875.1. GTDB lineage: Bacteria > Actinomycetota > Actinomycetes > Mycobacteriales > Mycobacteriaceae > Nocardia > Nocardia transvalensis. The sequence continues at coordinate 285,068 of NZ_BAGL01000055.1, read as the reverse complement.
AGGAATACCAGGTTCCATGGGAAGAAGGAGCCGTATTTCACCAGTTCACACCATGATTCGCAGGGCTGGCGATAATCCGTTGAAGTATGTCGATAACGCCACTGGCCCGCGCCCCGAGGCGTGGATAGCGTCGAGCCGTCCCGATCGACCACGCCGTGGAGGAACGTCTCGATGCATGTTCAGATCGTCCTGTTCGATGGTTTCGACCCGCTCGACGCCATCGCTCCCTACGAGGTGCTGTACGCCGGTGGCACGGCCTCGGACGGAACGGTGAGTGTGGAGCTGGTCACCGCCGAGGGTCCGCGCGAAGTCGTCAGCGGCACAGGCGGTCTCGCGGTGCGCGCCACCGCCGCACTGGACCCCGGCCGCCCCGGCGTCGTTCTCGTGCCGGGCGCTTCCGGCCGGGTCGGGGATCCCGGCGACGTCCCCGATCGGGACGCCGGGACGAGCGGTGAATGGCAGCAGGACGAACCCATCCCGGTCCGCCTGGGCCGGACGCTGACCACCGCCCTGCCCGGCCTGCTCGCGACCGCGATGGCCGATTCCCGGGTGACGGTCGCGACCGTCTGCGGCGGTTCGCTGGTCCTGGCCATGGCCGGACTGCTGGAGGGCCGGCACGTCACCACCCACCACATGGGTATGGACCTGCTCGACGCCACGGGCGCACACGCCGTCGCCGCCCGCGTCGTCGACGACGGCGATCTCGTCACCGGCGCCGGTGTCACCTCCGGTCTCGACCTCGCGCTGTACCTGCTGGACCGAGAGGTCGGACCGCGCATCGCCCATGCGGTGGAGGACCTGTTCGCCCACGAGCGCCGCGGCACCGTCTGGCACGCCCGCGGCGCCGTCCCCGTCGCCTTCTGACCACCGACCGAAAGGATCCGCCCATGTCCGCCGAAGGAACCTGGGACCTGACCATCGCCACCCCGATCGGCAGGATCGCCGCCGTCGTGGACCTCCGCCGGGAAGGGGAAGCCTTGACCGGAATCGCCAGTGGCGCAGGGGAAGACGTCCCGCTGCGCGACCTCGCCATCGACGGCAACAACCTCACCTGGAACCAGTCCGTCACCAAGCCCATGCGCCTGAACCTGGCTTTCGCTGTCACCCTCGACGGCGACACCCTCACCGGCACATCGAAAGCGGGCCGCCTCCCGGCCTCCGAGGTCACCGGCCGCCGGCGGGCCGCCGATCGGGGGTATCCGAGCGGACGCGCCGCAGGGAGCGGTCGAGCAGCGACATGATCAGGAACAGGCCCGCCGCTACCACCATGAAGATCGCCAGGTGGTGTAGTCCGTCGGCCCCGGAACCGGGGGTGAGGAACGCCCCGCTTGCCGCCGCCGAGCCGATCGCGCCCAGGTACATGAAGGTGCGCAGCAACCCGGCCGAGGAGGCGATGCGGTCCGGGTCGGCCTGGTAGTAGACGGCGTTCTGGTTGGCGAGATTGTTCAGGCCCTGGGGAATGCCCATGACGAACGCGGCGGCCAGCAGCAGCCAGATCGCGACCGTGGCGTGCATCGTGAACAGCAGCGCTCCGACGACCAGCTGGCCGATGCCTCCGGCGATCAGCTTGCCGCGAATCTCCTTGCGGCGGCCCGTGATCGCCGACACCGCGATGGCGATCACCGGCATCGGCAGCAGGACGAGCCCGGCCGCGGCGGCGCTCAGGCCGCGATCCTCCTCCATCCACTGCGTGAACCCGTACAGGAAGCAGTACCCGACCAGCGCGGTCAGCAGCATTCGGAGGTACGTCGCCAGCAGCGCCGGATTACCGCCCAGCACACGCACATCCAGGAAGGGCTGGGCGACGCGCAGCTCCCGGAGGACCAGCGCCGTCGCGAGCGCGAGTCCGATCACCGGCAGATACCAGTGCGAGACTTGGGGATTCATCAGGAACAGCAGCAGCGACACCAGCATCCCGGAGAACAGGGCGATACCCGGCAGATCGATACCGGACAGCGTGCCGCCCGGCGCCGCGGCGGTCTTCGGCAGCCGCACCCAGCCGATGACGAGGCAGGTCAGCGCGAGCGGGATATTGACGGCGAAGGTGGCACGCCAGCCCCCGACGTGAATGAGCAGGCCGCCCAGCGTCGGCCCGACCACCGCGATGGTCTGCGCCGAGACGGCCAGCGCCGTCAGCACGCCCGACGGGCTGTCCTGCCCGGTGCGCTCGGATTCGCGGCGGATCAGATACATCGACGCGGGATAGCCTGCGCACGTGCCGAATCCGAGGATGACGCGGGCGACGACCAGCACCCAGAGCGCGGGCGCGACCATGCCCAGGATTCCGGCGATCAGCGTCAGCGCCGCGCCCGTGAGGAACAGCCGCCGGGGACCGTAGAGATCGACCAGCCGCCCCACGACGGGCTGCCCGATGGCGGTCGCGAGATACAGCGCCGAGACCAGCCAGGCCGTCTCGGCGGGCGGTGCGCCGAACGCGATCCCGATCGGCACGAGCGAGACCGCGATGATCGACGAATTGATCGGGTTCAGTACCGAGGACAGGATCATCGGCACCAGCAGGCGACGGTCGAATCCGTCGGATGCCGGGCGGTTGCGGGCGAACCGGGTGAGGACCGCCGTCACGCCTGACCCAGCCTGTCCAGCAGGGCCAGCGCGTCCAGGACGGTCTGCCGCTCGGCCTCGGTGTAGCGCTCCCGCAGCGCGGTGCTGAGCCATTCGTCCTTGGCCTTGGTGCGGCCCTCGAACAGGGCGCGGCCGTCCTCGCTCAGCGATACCAGCTGGCGGCGGCGGTCGTCGGGATCCGGGTGGCGTTCGATCAGCCCGCGCTCGTCCAGGCCGGCCAGCCAGGCGGCCGCGGCCTGCGGGCGCACGTGTTCGGCGGCGGCGATATCGCTGGCGGTCGTCGCACCCCGATGCAATCGACCGAGCACCGACAGCTGTGACGGCGTCAGCTCGTCGTCACCGGCGGCCTCCAGGAAGCGGCGGCGCAGGCGGCTGACCAGGACGCGCAGCTCACGCGCGGCGAGGGCCGACGAATCCGCGGCAGGGGTCGAATCGCTCATACCCCCACGGTAGATACACAACCCAGATTGTTCAATCCGAATTGCACAATCTGGCTTGTCTATCTGTTCACGGGTTCACGGGTTCACGGGGTCGCGGACAGGTGTGCCCGCACGAAGTCCACGACGGCATCGGAGAACTCGTCGTTGACGTCGCTGGCCGCGGTGTGTGCCGCGCCGCCGATCTCGACGTACTCGAGATGGGGGACCAGCCGCCGGAAGTCGGCCACGCCCTGCTCGCTGACCACGTCCGACAGCCGCCCGCGCACCAGCAGGATGGGCATCGTCAGCTTCTCGGCCGCCTCCTCGAGCTTCGCGCTGTGCAGTTCGATGTCCTCGCCGCGGCCGGACATCATCGCCGGATCCCAGTGCCAGTACCAGCGGCCGTCCTCGCGCTGGCGCAGATTGCGGCGCAGACCGTCGGTGGTCCGGGGGCGCGCGCGGTGCGGCAGATATTCGGCGACCGCGTCGGCGGCCTCGTCCAGGGTGGCGAAGCCGTCGGCGTGCCCGCCGAGGAAGTTCAGCACCCGCTCGACGCCCTTGTGCTCGGGGCGCGGCACCACGTCCACCAGCACCAGCCCGGCGATCAGCGCGCTGCCCGGGCGTGCGGTGGCGAGCAGGCTGGTCAGCCCACCCATGCTGGCGCCGACGAGAATCGCGGGCCGCCCCAGTTCGGCGAGGATGCCCAGCAGATCCGCGGTCATCGCCTCGCGGGTGTAGTCGCCGTCCGGCGCCCACTCGCTCTCGCCGTGCCCGCGCGCGTCCAGCAGGACGGCCCGCAGCCCGACCTTGGCCAGCGCGGCGCCCGAATCCTTCCAGGAGTGACGGGTCTGGCCGCCGCCGTGCAGGAAGACCGCCAGGGGGCCGTCGTCGGGTCCCCAGCTCTCCGCGGCGAGCCGGATTCCGCCGTGTCCGCGGAAGAAGAGCCGGCGCGGTTCGGTGAAGTCGGCATCGTTGCTCACGACACCGAGCATGACACAGGTTCCAATTCTGGTATACACCGTATGAACGATCGCCCTCTTGCCTGTCGCGTCATGCGTTCGCATTCGTGCAGGTGGCGGCGCTCACAGGGCACCCCCCGATGCCGGACGTTTGCGGTCGCGCTGCTAGGCTCCTTGCTCGAAAGACATCCTTTAACGGACCGTCCGGCGAGGCGGGGAAGGAGGTCGGCATGGCTGTGCCCGAAGACCGGGCAGCCAGGTCGAGCGCTGCCGAATATTCGCAGCGGCACGATCCGCAATGGATCCAGGCCGGGCGCGAGCTGCTGTCGGCCAAGGATGTCGGCAGGACCATCGCGCGCATGGCGCACCAGATCATCGAGAAGACGGCCGTCGATTCGGTCGATCCGGATGTCCCGCGGGTGGTGCTGATCGGAATCCCCACGCGCGGAACCACTCTCGCCGCGCGGCTCGCCGAACGCATCGAGGAGTTCGCGGGCGTGCGCCCGGCGCTGGGCTCGCTGGACATCACCCTCTACCGCGACGACCTGCGCAATCGGCCGCACCGGCCGCTGGAGCGCACCTCGGTGCCCGAGGGCGGTATCGAGGACGCGCTGGTGGTCCTGGTCGACGACGTCCTGTTCTCCGGGCGCAGCGTGCGCGCGGCGCTGGACGGCCTGCGCGATCTCGGCCGCCCCCGCGCGGTGCAGCTGGCGGTCCTCATCGACCGCGGTCATCGCGAACTGCCCATCCGCGCCGACTACGTCGGCAAGAACGTGCCCACTTCCCGCAGTGAGGACATCTCGGTGCTGCTGACCGAACACGACGGACACGACGGCGTGTACCTGCACCAGGGCGGGGGAGCCGAGGCGTGAGGCATCTGCTGTCGGTCACCGACCTGGACCGCGCGACGGCCACCGAACTGCTGGACGACGCCCAGCGCTTCGAGCAGGCGCTGCTCGGGCGCGAGGTGCGCAAGCTGCCGACCCTGCGCGGACGGACCGTGATGACGGTGTTCTTCGAGAACTCCACGCGCACCCGGGTGTCGTTCGAGGTCGCGGGGAAATGGATGAGCGCCGACGTGATCAACGTGAGCGCGTCGAGTTCCTCGGTGTCCAAGGGCGAATCGCTGCGCGACACCGCGCTGACCCTGCACGCCGCCGGCGCCGACGCGCTGATCGTCCGGCATCCGGCTTCCGGCGCCGCCCATCAGATCGCGCGCTGGTTCGGCGAGATGGACGCGGGCGCGGGCGGTTTCGCCGGGCCCGGCCCGGCCGTGATCAACGCCGGTGACGGCATGCACGAACACCCGACACAGGCGCTGCTCGACGCGCTGACGCTGCGTCAGCGGCTCGGTACGCTGGAGGGTAAGCGCGTGGTGATCGTGGGCGACATCCTGCACAGCCGGGTCGCTCGCTCGAATGCCTTCCTGCTGAACATCCTGGGCGCCGAGGTGGTGCTGGTCGCGCCCCGCACCCTGCTCCCGGTCGGTGTCGACGGGTGGCCGGTGCGGGTGTCGCACTCGCTGGACGCCGAACTGCCCGGCGCCGACGCGGTCATGATGCTGCGGGTGCAGGCCGAGCGGATGAACGGCGGATTCTTCCCGTCGGCCCGCGAGTACTCGATCGGCTACGGGCTCAACGAGCGGCGCATGGCGCTGCTCGACGAGCACGCCGTGGTGCTGCATCCGGGGCCGATGCTGCGCGGTATGGAGATCGCGCCGGCGGTCGCGGATTCGCCGAAGGCGGCCGTGCTGCAACAGGTGACAAACGGAGTGCATATGCGAATGGCGGTCCTGTTCCGCCTGCTGATCGGAACCGGGGAGGCAGTGGCATGAGCGGTCAGGCCCGTAGGCGGCAGCGGAGCGTAACCACGGAGGGCCCCGCTCGTGCCGGAGAGGACGCAGCATGAGCGGTCAGGCCCGTAGGCGGCAGCGGAGCGTAACCACGGAGGGCCCCGCTCGTGCCGGAGAGGACGCGGCGTGAGCGAGATCCTTATCAGAAACGTGCGTCTCTACGGCGTGGGCGATCCGGTCGACGTGCTGCTGGGCGACGGCGAGATCCGCGAGATCGGACAGGGGCTCGGCGCCGGCGACAGCACCGAGATCTTCGACGGCTCCGGGCAGCTCCTGCTGCCGGGCTTCGTCGACCTGCACACGCATCTGCGCGAACCCGGCCGCGAGGACACCGAGACCATCGAAACCGGTTCGGCCGCAGCGGCTCTCGGTGGATTCACCGCGGTCTTCGCGATGGCCAACACCGATCCGGTCGCCGATACCGCCGTGGTGACCGACCACGTGTGGCGGCGCGGGCAGGAGATCGGCCTGGTGGATGTCCACCCGGTCGGCGCGGTCACCGTCGGCCTGCGGGGTAAGCAGCTCGCCGAGATGGGGACCATGGCCGCCGGCGAGGCCGGGGTGCGGATGTTCTCCGACGACGGCCACTGCGTCGACGATCCGCTGATCATGCGCCGCGCGCTGGAGTACTCCCGGTCGCTCGGCGTCCTGATCGCCCAGCACGCCGAGGAGCCGCGGCTGACCGCGGGCGCGGTCGCGCACGAGGGCCCGAACGCCGCCCGGCTCGGCCTGGCCGGCTGGCCGCGCGCGGCCGAGGAGTCGATCGTGGCCCGCGACGCCCTGCTGGCCCGCGACGCCGGCGCCCGCGTGCACATCTGCCACGCCTCCACCACGGGCACCGTGGAACTGCTGAAATGGGCCAAGGGGCAAGGGATTTCGATCACCGCCGAGGTCACCCCGCACCACCTGCTGCTGGACGACACCCGCCTGGAGACCTACGACGCGGTGAATCGGGTGAACCCGCCGCTGCGCGAGGCGTCCGATGCCGAGGCGCTGCGCCGGGCGCTGGCCGACGGCGTGATCGACTGCGTGGCCACCGATCACGCGCCGCACGCCGAACAGGACAAGTGCTGCGAGTTCGCCGCGGCCCGCCCCGGCATGCTCGGTCTGGAGACCGCCCTGTCCGTCATCGCCGAGACGATGATCGGGCCGGGGCTGCTGGATTGGCGCGGCGTCGCCCGCGTGATGAGCGAGAACCCCGCGCGGATCGCGGGACTCGACGATCAGGGCCGGCCGCTCGCGGTCGGCGAACCGGCGAATCTGGTGCTGGTCGACCCGGACACCTCGTGGACGGTGCGGGCGAAGGAGCTCGCGAGCATCTCGAACAACACGCCGTACGAGGCGATGACCCTGCCCGCGCGGGTGACGGCGACGTTCCTGCGCGGGCGGATCACCGCCCGCGACGGCAAGGCTGTGGGGAGAACCTGATGGAGCGAACGCTGTGGGTGCTCGTGCTGCTCGCGCTGTTCGGGCTGCTGCTGTGGCTGATGTACCGGGCCTGGCAGAAGAAGGCGCGGCGGCAGGCGTCCGCGATCGGTGAGCTGCCGCCGGTGCCCGCCGACCTGGGCGCGCAGGTGCTGGAGCCGACCACGGGCATGTACCTCGGTAGCACCCTGGCCCCCAGCTGGATCCAGCGGATCACGGTGGGCGACCTGGGTTTCCGGTCCACGGCGGAGCTCACCCGGTTCGAGCGCGGCATCCTGCTCGAGCGCCACGGCGCGGAAGCGCTGTGGATTCCGCAGGAGACGATCTCGGCGGTGCGCGCCGAACGCGGGCATGCGGGCAAGGTGATGACGGAAGACGGCGTGCTGGTAATTCGCTGGACGCTGCCGACGGGAACCGAGGTCGATACCGGGTTCCGCGGCGACGACAAGACGGTGTATCCGGCCTGGACGCAGGATGCGACCGGCGCGAAGACGGGAGACGAGCAGACGTGAGTGACGCGGTGATGGTGCTGGAGGACGGCCGGGTGTTCCGCGGCGCGGCCTACGGCGCCGAGGGCGAGACGCTGGGTGAGGCGGTGTTCTGCACCGCGATGACGGGGTATCAGGAGACGCTGACCGATCCGAGTTACCACCGGCAGATCGTGGTGGCCACGGCCCCGCAGATCGGCAACACCGGCTGGAACGACGAGGACGACGAGTCGGGGCGGATCTGGGTGGCCGGATACGCGGTGCGCGACCCCGCGCGCCGGGCGTCGAACTGGCGCGCCACCACCACCCTGCCGGAGGAGCTGCGACGCCAGAACGTCGTCGGCATCTCGGGCATCGACACCCGCGCGCTGGTCCGCCACCTGCGCACCCGCGGCTCGATGAAGGCGGGCATCTTCTCCGGAAGCGCCGCCGCCGCGTCGGTCGACGACCTGCTGGCCCGGGTGACCGGGCAGCCGACGATGCTCGGCGCCGACCTGGCCGAGGAGGTGAGCACCGACGGCCTCTACACGATCGAGCCGACCGGCGAGCACCGGTTCACCGTGGTCGCGGTCGATCTCGGCATCAAGACCAACACCCCGCGGATGTTCGCCGAGCGCGGCATCCGGGTGCACGTGGTCCCGTCGAACGTCACGCTCGACCGGATCAAGGAGCTGAAGCCCGACGGGGTCTTCCTGTCCAACGGGCCCGGCGACCCCGCCACCCAGGACGGTGCGGTGGATCTCACCAAAGCCGTTCTGGGCGAGGGTATTCCGCTGTTCGGCATCTGCTTCGGCAACCAGATCCTCGGCCGCGCGCTGGGTCTGAAGACCTACAAGATGAAGTTCGGCCACCGGGGCATCAACGTGCCGGTCGTCGATCACGCCACCGGGCAGATCTCCATCACCGCGCAGAACCACGGCTTCGCCCTCGAGGGTGCGGCGGGGCAGCGGTTCGACACCCCGTTCGGCGCCGCCGAGGTCAGCCACACCTGCGCCAACGACGGCACGGTCGAGGGCGTGCGGCTGGTGGACGGCCGCGCCTTCTCCGTGCAGTACCACCCGGAGGCCGCCGCCGGGCCCCATGACGCCGCCTATCTCTTCGACCGTTTCGCCGGTCTCATGGAAGGAGCCTGATGCCTCGCCGCGAGGATCTCCGCCACATCCTGGTGATCGGCTCGGGCCCGATCGTGATCGGCCAGGCCTGCGAGTTCGACTACTCCGGTACGCAGGCGTGCCGGGTGCTGCGGTCCGAGGGACTGCGGGTGTCGCTGGTGAACTCCAACCCCGCGACCATCATGACCGATCCGGAGTTCGCCGACTCGACCTACGTCGAGCCCATCACCGCGGAGTTCGTCGAGAAGGTCATCGAGAAGGAGCGCCCCGACGCGATTCTCGCGACGCTGGGCGGCCAGACCGCGCTCAATACCGCGGTCGCGCTGCACGAGCGCGGCGTGCTGGAGAAGTTCGGCGTGGAGCTGATCGGCGCCGACTTCGAGGCCATCCAGCGCGGTGAGGACCGGCAGAAGTTCAAGGACATCGTCGCCAAGGTCGGCGGCGAATCCGCGCGCTCCAAGGTCTGCTACACCATGGACGAGGTCCGCGACACCGTGGCGGAGCTGGGCTTCCCGGTGGTCGTGCGGCCCTCGTTCACCATGGGCGGGCTGGGCTCGGGCATGGCCTACAACGACGCGGACCTCGACCGCATCGCCGGCGGCGGCCTCGCGGCCTCGCCGACGGCCAATGTGCTCATCGAGGAATCCATCCTGGGCTGGAAGGAATTCGAGCTCGAGCTGATGCGCGACGGCCGCGACAACGTCGTGGTGGTCTGCTCGATCGAGAACGTCGACCCGATGGGCGTGCATACCGGCGACTCGATGACCGTCGCCCCGGCCATGACCCTCACCGACCGCGAATACCAGAAGATGCGCGATCTGGGCATCGCCATCCTGCGCGAGGTCGGCGTCGACACCGGCGGCTGCAACATCCAGTTCGCGGTCGACCCGCGCGACGGCCGCCTGATCGTCATCGAGATGAATCCGCGCGTCTCGCGCTCCTCGGCGCTGGCGTCGAAGGCGACGGGCTTCCCGATCGCCAAGATCGCCGCCAAGCTCGCCATCGGCTACACCCTCGACGAGATCGTCAACGACATCACCAAGGAGACCCCGGCCTGCTTCGAGCCGACGCTCGACTACGTGGTGGTCAAGGCGCCGCGGTTCGCGTTCGAGAAGTTCCCGGGCGCCGACCCGACGCTGACCACCACGATGAAGTCGGTCGGCGAGGCGATGAGCCTGGGCCGCAACTTCGCCGAGGCGCTCGGCAAGGTGCTGCGCTCGCTGGAGACCAAGGCCACCGGCTTCTGGACGCAGCCGGACGGCGACTGGACCGATCCCGAGCCGATCCTCGAGGATCTGAAGACCCCGACCGAGGGCCGCATCTATCAGGTGGAGCGGGCCCTGCGGCTGGGTGCGAGCGTCGAGGACGTCGCGGCCGCCTCGGGTGTCGATCCGTGGTTCGTCGCCGAGATCGCGGGCCTGGTCGACCTGCGCATCGACGTGCTCGCCGCGCCGGTGCTCGACGAGCGGCTGCTGCGGCGGGCCAAGCACTACGGGCTGTCGGATCGCCAGATCGCCGCGCTGCGACCGGAACTCGCCGGTGAGGACGGCGTGCGCGAACTGCGCCACCGCCTCGGCATCCACCCGGTCTACAAGACCGTCGACACCTGCGCCGCCGAATTCGAGGCGAAGACGCCCTACCACTACTCCAGCTACGAGCTGGATCCCGGCGCGGAGTCGGAGGTGGCGCCGCAGCACGAGCGCGACAAGGTGATCATCCTCGGCTCGGGCCCCAACCGCATCGGCCAGGGCATCGAATTCGACTACTCGTGCGTGCACGCGGCCCAGACGCTGTCGGCCGCCGGGTACGAGACCGTGATGGTCAACTGCAACCCGGAGACCGTCTCCACCGACTACGACACCGCCGACCGTCTCTACTTCGAGCCGCTCACCTTCGAGGACGTGCTCGAGGTGTACCACGCCGAGCGCGAATCCGGCACGGTCGCGGGCGTGATCGTGCAGCTGGGCGGCCAGACCCCGCTGGGCCTGGCGCAGCGGCTGACCGAGGCTGGGGTGCCGGTGGTCGGGACCTCGGCCGCCGCCATCGACCTGGCCGAGGACCGCGGCGAATTCGGCGACGTGCTGGTCACCGCCGGGCTGCCCGCGCCGAAGTACGGCACCGCCACCACCTTCGAGCAGGCCAAGCGGATCGCCGCCGAGATCGGCTACCCGGTCCTGGTGCGGCCGTCCTACGTGCTCGGCGGGCGCGGCATGGAGATCGTCTACGACGAGCAGTCGCTGGAGGGCTACATCTCCCGCGCCACCGAACTGAGCCCCGCGCATCCGGTGCTGGTGGACCGGTTCCTGGAGGACGCCATCGAGATCGACGTCGACGCCCTGTGCGACGGTGACGAGGTCTACCTGGGCGGCGTCATGGAGCACATCGAGGAGGCCGGTATCCACTCCGGCGACTCGGCGTGCGCGCTGCCGCCGATCACCCTGGGCCGCAGCGATATCGAGGCCGTGCGCCGCTCCACCGCCGCATTGGCCAAGGGCATCGGCGTGCGCGGCCTGCTGAACGTGCAGTACGCGCTCAAGGACGACGTGCTCTACGTGCTCGAGGCCAACCCGCGCGCCAGCCGCACGGTGCCGTTCGTGTCGAAGGCCACCGCGGTGCCGCTGGCCAAGGCGGCGGCGCGAATCATGCTGGGCGCCACCATCTCCGAGCTGCGCAAGGAGGGCATGCTGCCCGCCGAGGGCGATGGCGGTCACGCGCCGCTGGACGCCCCGGTGGCGGTGAAGGAGGCGGTCCTGCCGTTCCACCGGTTCCGCCGGCCCGACGGCACCGGCATCGACTCGCTGCTGTCGCCGGAGATGAAATCCACCGGCGAGGTGATGGGCATCGACGCCGACTTCGGCACCGCCTTCGCCAAGAGTCAGACCGCGGCCTACGGGTCGCTGCCGGTGGCGGGTACCGTCTTCGTGTCGATCGCCAACCGCGACAAGCGGGCCATGGTGTTCCCGGTGAAACGGCTGCACGACCTGGGCTTCCGGATCCTGGCCACCGACGGCACCGCGGAGATGCTGCGCCGCAACGGAATTCCGTGCGAACGCGTGCGCAAGCACTCCGAGCCGGGTCCTTCGGAGGAGCCGACGATCGTCGGCCGGATCAAGGATGGTGAGATCGACATCGTGTTCAATACCCCTTACGGCAATTCCGGGCCGCGCGTGGACGGGTACGAGATCCGCAGCGCCGCCGTGGGGGCGAACATTCCGTGCATCACGACAGTGCAGGGTGCGGCCGCGGCCGTACAGGGTATCGAGGCAACGATCAACGGCGGTATCGGCGTGCGCTCCCTGCAGGAGCTGCACGCCGTACTTCGGGGCTGAAACGAAGGAGACAGCGGTGGCAACGTTCGGGTTTGGTGCGGGACCCCGGCCGGTAGGAGCGGGGCGAGTGAAACCGCGACGCCGGACGGGCGGCGCGGCCGAGTGGTCCGGACAGGGCGGCGGTGACGTCCGGCCCATGCGCAAGGTCGGCGGCTACAGCACCGTCGGCTTCCGGGCCAATCCGCCGATCGACCGCGATCCGGCGCCGGTATCGGATCCGGTGCCGAGCGAGCTGGAGCTGGCGGCGATCGACCAGGAGCTGGCGGCCATCGATCGGGAACTGGCCGCGGCCGACCGCGAACTCGCGGCCTCGGGCGCGCGTCCCGACGGGCGGCTGGCCGCGGTGCCCGAGGCCCGACTAGGTGCGGCGCCGGAGGCGCGCCCCGACCTGTTGGTCGCCGCCACGCCCCGATGACGTCGTTCGGCGCCCGGCTGCGGGAGGCGATGCGCCGGCACGGCCCGCTGTGCGTCGGTATCGACCCGCATCCGCAACTGCTGCGCGACTGGGAGCTGTCGGAGGACATCGACGGCCTGAAGCGGTTCGCCGATACCTGCGTGGACGCGTTCGCCGGACGTGTCGCGCTGGTCAAACCGCAGGTGGCGTTCTTCGAGGCCTACGGCTCCGGCGGATTCATGGTCCTCGAGGACACCATCGCCGCGCTGCGCGAGGCCGGCACCCTGGTGCTCGCCGACGCCAAACGCGGCGATATCGGGTCCACCATGGCCGCCTACGCCGCCGCCTGGCTCGGTGACGGGCCCTTGGGCAGCGATGCCGTCACGGTGTCGCCGTATCTCGGATTCGGTGCGCTCACACCGGCTCTGGAGCGTGCCCAGGCCGGCGGCCGCGGGGTGTTCGTCCTCGCCGCCACCTCCAATCCGGAGGCCGCCGGGCTGCAGCGCACGCTGACGGCCGACGGCCGCAGCGTCGCCCAGGGCATGGTCGACGACGCCGCCGTGCGCAATGTGGGCGCCACCTTCGGATCCGTCGGCGTCGTCATCGGCGCCACCCTGCCGGACGCCCCGGATCTGACCCTGCTCAACGGGCCGATCCTGATGCCGGGCGTCGGGGCGCAGGGCGGGGGAGCGGATTCCATTCGTGCTCTGGTGCCGGCCGGCACCAGGCGCGCGGTGCTGCCCAACGTCTCCCGGGAACTGTCGAACGCCGGGCCGGACATCGATGCGCTGCGCGATGCGCTGGGGCGGCTGCAGGACGATTTCGCGTTCCTGCAGGACTAATTCACCGATACGAACGAGACTGGTCCGTATGCCGGTTCGGGCCCGCTGACGGGTCCGAATCGGCGTGCCACCAGCGGAACTACATCCCTGTGTTTTTCACTGCCAGCGCGCCTCCAGGGGGCCGATTCGGGGCCTCCGGCGGCGTCTTCGTGCGATGTTCGCGACCGCAATCAGGTCGTCCCGTGCGCGACACGCGGGGGCTAAAACGTACGACACGCCGAAAAATCGAGAAAAGTCCTGGTCGCGGTATAACGGCCGGATTACGACCATCACGGTTGTGCTGGCCAACCGGTCATTTGCCTGATTCTTGATAGGAAAACCGCAGGCCACAGCGCTGCGGCGGGTTTCGGCGGTAGGATCGGCAGCACCGCCCGAAGCATGCGCGACGAGGCGCCCGCGCACTCGCCATGGCGCCCGAATCCCGCGCTGACCTGGGGGGTGGGTTCGCAATCGGCACGCCGCGTGGGTACGGTCGCACAGACCGCCGGGTTACCGGCGGGAGATTAAGCAATGAACGATGAGACGGAGGAACCGTGGCCCTTCCCCAGCTGACTGACGAGCAGCGCGCCGCTGCTTTGGAGAAGGCGGCTGCCGCTCGCCGCGCTCGGGCAGAGCTCAAGGAGCGCTTGAAGCGTGGCGGCACCGACCTGAAAACGGTCCTGAAGGATGCCGAGACCGATGAGGTTCTCGGCAAGATGAAGGTGTCGGCGCTGCTGGAGGCCCTGCCCAAGGTCGGCAAGGTCAAGGCGGCGGAGATCATGACCGAGCTGGAGATCGCGCCGACCCGCCGCCTGCGGGGTCTGGGCGACCGCCAGCGCAAGGCGTTGCTGGCGAAGTTCGACCAAGCCTGATCCGAGGGTGGTCGAGCACACGCAGAAGGGTCGGCTGGTAGTACTGGTCGGCCCCTCGGCCGTCGGGAAGTCCACAGTGGTCCGGTGCGTCCGCGAGCGGCTGCCCGGCCTGGTTTTCAGTGTGTCGGCCACCACCCGGGCACCGCGGCCCGGGGAGGTCGACGGACGCGACTACCGCTTCGTGACCAGGGCCGAGTTCGACGCCATGATCGAACAGGGGGAGTTACTCGAGTGGGCCGACATCCACGGCGGCCTGCAGCGGTCGGGCACACCGGCCGCACCCGTACGGAGGGCCGTGAAGGCCGGGCTACCCGTACTCGTGGAGGTGGATCTGGCGGGGGCGCGGCAGATCCGGAACACCATGCCGGAGGCCGCACTGGTCTTCCTGGCCCCGCCCAGCTGGGACGTCCTCGTCGCACGGCTGACCGGTCGCGGCACGGAATCGCCCGAGGTGATCGAGCGCCGGCTGCAGACCGCCAGGACCGAACTCGCGGCATGTGACGAGTTCGACACCGTGATCGTGAACGACGACCTGACCAGTGCCTGTGAGCAGTTGGTATCGTTGTTCGTTAGCACAAATTCGAGATGAGGGCGGCGGATTCGTCCCGTCGCCTCCGAACGTGCCGCAAGACCCGATTTTCCACCACGACCCCGCAGGAGCCTCCCTAGTGAGCGACACCAAGACCGTGCCCGCGTACGACACCCCGGTCGGCCTCACCAACCCGCCGATCGACGAGCTGCTCGAGCGCACGTCGTCCAAGTACGCGCTGGTCATCTACGCGGCCAAGCGGGCGCGCCAGATCAACGACTACTACAACCAGCTCGGCGACGGCATCCTCGAGTACGTCGGCCCGCTCGTCGAGCCGGGTCTGCAGGAGAAGCCGCTGTCGGTGGCGATGCGCGAGATCCACTCCGATCTGCTCGAGCACTCCGAAGGCGAGTAACCCCAGTACCCGCGACGCCCGCGGCGGGCGTCGCGACCGGGCACGGCCCACCTCCACCGGACGAAGAGGCTTAGACAGATGCGGATCGTTGTCGGCGTGGGCGGCGGGATCGCCGCCTACAAGGCGTGCTCACTCGTTCGCAAATTCACCGAGACCGGGCACGACGTCCGGGTGATTCCCACAGAGTCGGCGCTGCAGTTCGTCGGCCGGGCCACCTTCGAGGCCCTGTCGGGCAATCCCGTGCACACCGGCGTCTTCGCCGACGTGCCGGAGGTGCCGCACGTGCGCCTCGGCC
Source organism: Nocardia transvalensis NBRC 15921 (assembly GCF_000308875.1). Lineage (GTDB taxonomy): Bacteria > Actinomycetota > Actinomycetes > Mycobacteriales > Mycobacteriaceae > Nocardia > Nocardia transvalensis. The sequence goes on along the minus strand of NZ_BAGL01000055.1, from coordinate 269,575 downwards.
AGGAGGCCGACCTCGTGGTGATCGCCCCGGCGACGGCGGACCTGATGGCGCGCTCGGCCATGGGCCGCGCCGACGACCTGCTGACCGCGACCTTGCTGACCGCCCGATGTCCGGTCCTGTTCGCCCCGGCCATGCACACCGAGATGTGGCTGCATCCGGCGACGGCCGCGAACGTCGCGACCCTGCGCGCGCACGGCGCCATCGTCATGGAGCCCGCCGCCGGCCGGCTGACCGGCGCCGACACCGGCGCGGGCCGGCTGCCCGAGCCGGAGGAGATCTTCGCCCTGGCCTCGCTGCTGCTCGAGCGCGACGACGCCATCCCGCGCGACCTCGAGGGACGCCGCGTCGTGGTGTCCGCGGGCGGGACGCGCGAGCCGCTGGATCCGGTGCGGTTCCTCGGCAATCGCAGTTCCGGCAAGCAGGGTTTCGCCCTGGCGCGGCTGGCCGCCCAGCGCGGCGCGCACGTCACGCTGATCGCCGGGAACACCATCGGTCTCGAACCCCCCGCCTCGGTGGAACTGGTCCACGTGACCACCGCCGAACAGCTGGGAGTCGCGGTCGACAAGCACGCGGCCGGCGCCGACGCGGTGATCATGGCGGCGGCGGTGGCCGACTTCCGGCCCACCCATGTCGCGGCGGCCAAGATCAAGAAGGGCGCCGACGAGCCCGACCGGATCGAGCTGACCAAGAACCGCGACATCCTGGCCGGGCTGGTGCAGGCGCGCCACGACGGTCAGCTGCCCGGCCTGGCGATCGTCGGCTTCGCCGCGGAGACCGGCGACGAGCACGGCGATGTGCTCACCCACGCGCGCGCCAAACTCAAGCGGAAGGGCTGCGACCTGCTGGTGGTCAACGCCGTCGGCGAGGGTAAGGCGTTCGAGGTGGACAACAACGATGGCTGGCTACTCGGCGCCGACGGTACCGAACAGGCACTCGACCACGGGTCGAAGCTGTTGCTCGCCAGTCGCGTGCTGGATGCGCTGGGACCCCTGTTGCGCTGAGGCGCAGACGGTTTCGGCCTAGCATGCAGGTAGGCGCGCAGTGCACAATGGCATTACGCGCTGAGTTGCACCGACTGCCAAAACGGAGCCCTGTGGAGGCGGTAGCGGGTAGTGACGGGCGGTTGTCGCAGGTAGCGACGCCGCCGACGATCACCGGGACCGCGCCGCGTCGGTGGTTTGGAATAGTCTGAGACAAAGGGTTGTGCTGTGGCGCGAGTTCGCTACTGTCGCAATCCGGTATGAAGACCCGTTGAGGGAGAGGGAAGAACTGTGCGTACGTCCGGCAGCCGGCTATTCACGAGTGAGTCCGTGACCGAGGGTCACCCGGACAAGATCTGTGATGCCATCAGCGATTCCGTTCTCGACGCTCTGCTCGCGCAGGACCCCCGCAGCCGAGTCGCGGTCGAGACCCTGGTGACCACCGGCCAGGTGCACGTCGCCGGTGAGGTCACCACCGAGGCTTACGCCGATATCCCGACCATCGTGCGCGAGAAGGTGCTCGAGATCGGATACGACTCGTCCGCAAAGGGATTCGACGGCGCGTCCTGCGGCGTCAACGTCGCGATCGGCTCGCAGTCGCCGGATATCGCCCAGGGCGTGGACACCTCGCACGAGGCCCGTGTCGGCGGCTCCGACGACGAGATCGAGCGGCAGGGCGCGGGCGACCAGGGCCTGATGTTCGGCTACGCCACCAGGGAGACTCCCGAGCTGATGCCGCTGCCGATCGCGCTGGCGCACCGGCTGTCGCGGAAGCTGACCGAGGTCCGCAAGTCCGGCGTGCTGCCGTACCTGCGTCCCGACGGCAAGACCCAGGTCACCATCGAGTACGACGGCACCAAGCCGGTCCGCTTGGACACGGTGGTCCTGTCCACCCAGCATGCCGCCGACATCGATCTGGACAACCTGCTCGCTCCCGATATCCGCGAGAAGGTCGTCGAGGCGGTGCTGGCCGATCTGGAACTGCCCGACCCGCTGGACACCTCCGACATCCGCCTGCTGGTCAACCCCACCGGCAAGTTCGTGCTCGGCGGCCCGATGGGTGACGCCGGCCTGACCGGCCGCAAGATCATCGTCGACACCTACGGCGGTATGGCCCGCCACGGCGGCGGCGCGTTCTCGGGCAAGGATCCGTCCAAGGTGGACCGCTCGGCCGCCTACGCCATGCGCTGGGTCGCCAAGAACGTCGTGGCGGCCGAGCTGGCGGAGCGGGTCGAGGTGCAGGTCGCGTACGCGATCGGCAAGTCGGCACCGGTCGGCTTGTTCGTCGAGACCTTCGGCACGGAGACGGTCGACCCGGCCAAGATCTCCGCCGCCATCGCGGAGGTGTTCGACCTGCGTCCGGGCGCGATCATCCGTGATCTCGACCTGCTGCGCCCGATCTACGCGCCGACCGCCGCCTACGGTCACTTCGGCCGCACCGATGTCGACCTGCCCTGGGAGAACACGGATCGCGCCGACAAACTCCGTGCCGCGGTAGGCCAGTGATTGCCCTGGGAGGCAGCATCGACGCGCGCCGACAAGCTGCGCGCCGCGGTAGGCCAGTGATCGCCCTGGGAAGCAGCATCGACGCGCGCCGACAAGCTCCGTGCCGCGGTAGGCCAGTGACCGCGCTGGGAGGCAGCATCGACGTCGTGCCGGCACGCTCCGTGCGGCCGTCGGGCAGTAATTGACCGAGGCCGGGGCATCGCCGGCGCGCCCGATCGCGCGCGTGCTGCCGATGCTCGAACCGGCACATCTGGACCGGGATTTCGACTACCTGGTCCCCGCGGAGATGGACGCGCTCGCCCAGCCGGGCGTGCGCGTCCGTGTTCGTTTCTCGGGCCGCCTGATCGACGGCTTCATCCTGGATCGCCTCGAGAAGTCCGACCACACCGGCACATTGATGAAGCTGGAACGGGTGGTCTCCGGCGAACAGGTGCTGACCCCCGAGATCCTGCGCCTCGTCACGGCCGTCGCCGCCCGCTACGCGGGGACGCGCGCGGACGTGTTGCGCCTGGCGATTCCGCCCCGGCATGCGAAGGTGGAGTCGGAAAAGCCTCGCGCGCACGAGGATTCGGAGAAGTCGGCCGGCGTCGGCGCTGAGGAGGTGGTCGGCGAGGGGGGCTCGGCGATCGAGCCGGGGGATGTCGTTGGCGGAGAACCGGATTCGGGTGCGGCGGTCGACGTGTCGCGGTATCCGGGCTGGGAGCGGTATCGGCACGGGGAGTCGTTTCTCGGGGCGCTGGCGGAGGGTAAGGGCCCGCGGGCGGGGTGGCAGGCGATTCCGGGGGAGGACTGGCCGCGGCGGCTGGCCGAGCTGGCGGCGGTGGTCGTGGACGGTGGCCGCAGTGCGGTCGTCATCGTTCCCGACCAGCGCGACCTGGACCGGGTCGCCGCGGCGTGCGCCGAGGTGATCGGGGACGGCGCGGTGGCGCTGGCCGCCGGGCTGGGTCCCTCGGCGCGGTACCGGCGATGGCTGTCGGTGCTGCGGGGGACCGCCCGGGTCGTGATCGGCACGCGCAGTGCGGTTTTCGCGCCCGCGCGGGATCTCGGACTGATCGTGATCTGGGACGACGGCGACGACACGTACGCCGAACCGCGCGCCCCGTATCCGCACGCGCGGGAGGTCGCGATGCTGCGCGCCCACGAAACGGGCGCTGCCTTCGTGGCCGGGGGGTTCGCGCGGACGGCCGAGGTGCAGGCGATCGTCGCCTCCGGTTGGGCCCACGACCTGGTGGCCGATCGGTCGGTGGTGCGGCAGTTCGCTCCGCGCATCAGCGCGCCCGGCGACAGCGACGTCGCCTTGGAACGCGATCCGGTGGCGCGGGCGGTGCGCATCCCCGCCGTGGCCTTCACCGCCGCGCGCAAGGCCCTCGCCGCGGGGGAGTCCGTGCTGGTTCAGGTTCCGCGCCGCGGCTACGTCCCGGCGCTGGCCTGCGCGAAATGCCGGACCCCGGCCCGCTGCCGGCACTGCAACGGACCGCTGGCACTGCCGGACGGTGGCTCAGCGGCGGGAGGAAGCGGACGGCAGCGTGCGGCCTCGGCGCAGAACTCCGTGTTGTCCGGCCCGAGACCTCGCGACGAGGCCGGAGCGGCGCGTCCGTCCGCTCGGGAGCTGGGAGTCGCGATGTCTCGCAGCGGGTCCGGCGAGGTCGCGCACAGCCCGGGTTGCCGCTGGTGCGGCAAGACCGAACCGGTGTTCCGCTGCTCGTCGTGCGGATCGCGGGCGCTGCGCGCGGTGGTGATCGGGGCGGCGCGGACGGCCGAGGAACTCGGCCGGGCGTTCCCCGGCGTGCCGATCCGCGGGTCCGGCGGTGCCGACGTGCTGGATTCGGTCCCCGACGAGGCCCAGGTGGTGGTCGCGACCATCGGCGCCGAACCGCCCGCGCCGGGCGGGTACGGCGTGGCGCTGCTGCTGGACGGCTGGGCGCTGCTCGGGCGTGCCGATCTGCGCGCGGCCGAGGACGCGTTGCGCCGCTGGATGGGGGCGGCGACGCTGGTCCGCTCGTCCGGGCAGGTGATCGTCATGGCCGACCCCGCCGTGCCGACCGTCCAGGCCCTGGTGCGCTGGGATCCGGTGGGTCACGCGATCTTCGAACTCGAGGCGCGGACGGAGGTGCGCTTCCCGCCCGCCGTCCGCTTCGCCGCCGTCGACGGCACCACGGACTCCATCGCCGAATTGCTGGGCGAGGCAAGGCTTCCCGGCGATGTGGAGGTCCTGGGCCCGGTCCCGCTGCCGCCCGGGGCACGGAAACCGTTCTCCTCCGGCGATTCTCCCCCGGAAGTGGAGCGCATGATCCTGCGCACCGACCGTCCCCACGGCGCGGGCCTGTCCCGCGCCCTCGCAGCCGCCCTGGCCGTCCGCAGTACGCACCGTTCCGACGATCCGCTGCGCGTGCAGATCGATCCCGTCGACATCGGCTGACGGCCGCCCTGCCCCGCGCATCAGGCGGCCGGAACCGGCTGCGGCAGCCGGGATTTGATGTCCAGGCGACGCCGGCTCCGCACGGTGTAGAACGCCAGCAGGCCGATGATCACCCACTGCACGGGATTCATGAGACCGACGGCGACCGAGACGGGCAGGGCCAGAATCAACGCCAGCCGCACGACCGCGTCCACCGCGAGCCCCGCACCCCACACGGCCGTCGACGTGCGGAATGCGCGCCGCACCTCGGAATCACGGTGCCACAGCGCATTCCACTGCTCCTCCGCGTCCGCTCCGTGCAGGCGCTGGGCCAGGCCGAACATGGCGGGACGCCCGACCACGCAACTGCCCAGCAGCAGCGCGCTGATCACCGCGGAGGTGACGGGGTCCTTGAGCAGCATCATCCGGTCGCCCCCGCCCAGCAGCGCCAGCACCAGGCCGAGGGCATTGAGGGAGAAGGCGAAGGCCGCGAGACCGTCGATCCGGCGCTGCCCGATCGCGACGCCGATCGCCCACACCCCGGAGACGACGGTCGAGCACACCAGGGCCGAGAAGTCGCTCTGCCCCAGCGCGACCAGGACGTAGTAGACGACGGGCGACAGCCCGATGGCGGCCGCCGGGACGAGCAGCCCGCGGAGCCGGCGGGCGGGATCGGATCGGGGTGACAGAACTGCGGTGTCGGTCATCGGAAGACTTTCTGTGGGTTCGGCGAGTGACGAGGAGAACGCTAATTTCGCCGGCCTCCGCACACCTCGGCGCGCGGGTGGAGAACGCGATCTCCACCCGGGGGTCCAGTCGCGGCCCGGCCCGGGCGTCCAGAATGCTGAGTACCGGCGGCGCGAGAGGAGGACGATGGAACGGCTGCGGCAGCTCGGCAGGTCGGTGAACGGCGAGGATCCCGAGGCGGGCCTCGTGATGCGCGTCGTGGGCGCCGGATTGCTGGCGGCGAACCTGCTGTTCAACCACCGCGGCCCGGTCCCCGCGTGGTTCTGGGCGGCGCTCGGGACGGCTTACGCGTGCTGGCTGGTGTACGACGTCACCTGTCGCCGGTACCCGCGAATCTCCCTGGGCGCGATGATGATCTGCGCGATGATCTCCGCCGCGGCGGCCGGGCCCGCGCCGGATTCCTCGGCGCTGATCATGCTGGGCGCGGCGGTGAGCATCCTCGCCCAGCACCTGGTGCCGCGCGTCGCGGTGATCCTGACCGCCTGCGCAATCCTCGCCGTGGTGCTCGTCGCGAGTGCCCTGCTCGCGGGCCGGACGGCGGCGACGCTGGCCGCGCAGACCGGAATCCTGCTGATCGTGCTCCTGCTCGGCCTCTACCGGCGGCAGTACCGGATGCGGGTCCGCGACACCGAACTGCTGCTCGAACAGACCCGGCGCGCCCAGCACGAACACGCCCGCGCCGCCGCCCTGGACGAACGCGCCCGTATCGCCCGCGAGATGCACGACGTGCTGGCGCACTCCCTGGGCGCGCTGAGCGTGCAGCTGGAGGTCGCCGAGGCGCTGCTGAGCGAGAAGGGCGATCTGCCCGGTGCGCTGTCCCGGGTGCGCCGGTCGCGCCGCCTCGCCGTCGACGGGCTGACCGAGGCGCGCGGCGCGGTGGCGGCCCTCCGCAGCGATATCCCGCCCCTCCCGGACGCCGTCGGCGAACTCGCCGACGCCTACCGCCGCGACCACCACCTCGACGTGACCTGCCGTATCGAGGGCACGCCCCGCCCCGCGGCCCCCGCCGTCACCGTCTCCCTCCTACGCGCCACCCGCGAGGCACTGACCAACGCCGGCAAACACGCACCGGGCCGACCCGTCACCGTCCTTCTCGAATTCACCCCCGACCACCTCCGCCTATCGGTTCGAAACCCGTTGTCCACCAGTGGATCCGACGGTGCGGTCGACGGGGCCGCGGACGACGGAAGCGGCACGGGAACCGGTGGCGGAGCCGCGACGTATGGGCTGGGCGGGACCGAGGGCGGCGGGGGGTATGGTCTGGCCGGAATGCGGGAGCGGATCGCGTTGGTGGGCGGGACGCTGTCGGCCGGTCCGGACGAGGGCGGGTGGGTGGTGACGGCGGAGGTTCCGGGATGAGCGGCCAGGCGACGGACGCGGCGGAGATCAGGGTGCTGGTGGTCGACGATCAGCAGGTGATGCGGGAGGGCCTGGTCGCATTGCTCGGGCTGGTCGCCGACATCACGGTCGTCGGCGCGGTGGGTGACGGCGCGCAGGCGCTGCGGGCGGTGGCCGACCTCGCGCCCGACGTGGTCCTGATGGATCTGCGGATGCCCGTGCTGGACGGGGTCGAGGCCACCCGCGGCATCGCCGAAAACCATCCCGCCACAGCGGTTCTCGTGCTCACGACCTACGCCGACGACGACTCCATCGCGAACGCCCTGCGCGCCGGGGCCCGCGGTTATCTGACCAAGGACGCCGGGCGCGTCGAGATCGCGGCGGCCATCCGGTCGGCCGCCGCGGGCCAGTCGACCTTCGACGCCACGGTCTCCCGGCGGCTGGTGGCCGCGCTCGCCCCGCCGGAGCCCGCGGACCCGCCGGCGCGACCGGCCCGGCCCGGCGGGCTGACCGGCCGCGAATCCGAGGTGATCGGCCTCATCGGCCGGGGCCTGAGCAATACCGAGATCGCCGCGACCCTGTTCGTCTCGGAGACCACGGTCAAGACCCACATCAACAACGCCTTCGCCAAGATCGGCGCCCGCAACCGCGCCGACGCCGTCCGCTACGCCTACCGCCACGGCCTCGCCGAACCGTAGGCCGCAGCGGCACGGCGGAATCAGCGGAAGGCCGCGATCGAGCGCTCGGCCCACTGCGCGTAGGACCCCGCCGGGCGGCCGAGCACCGCCTCGACATCCGGGCTGACCTCGAGTTCGGCGGGCACCGGCTCGCCGAGGATCGACAACGTATGGTCGGCAACGGAATCCGGCATGAACCGCAGCATGCCGGTGCGGGCCTCGTCGCGGGTGAGTTCGGTGAAACGCACCGGCTCCCCGAGGACGTCCGCCAAGGTGTGCGCCTGCGCGCGCGGGCTCACCGCTTCCGGCCCGGTCAGCGTGTAGGCACGGCCGTGGTGCTCGTCCGAGCGCAATACCGCCGCCGCGACGGCCGCGATATCCGCCGGATCGACGGCGGGCAGCGCGATATCACCGAACGGCGCGGCGACCGCGCGGTGCGCCCGGACGGAGTCCGCCCACGCGAAGGTATTGCTGAAGAATCCGCCCGGCCGCAGCACGGTCCACGACAGATCCGAACCCCGCAGCGCGGTCTCGAAGGCCAGCGTGCGCGCGTAACCGCCGCTGCCGGACCGGGTCACCGCACCCTGCGAGGACAGGAACACCACCTTCCGCACCCCGGCGGCCTCGACCGCCGCGAGCACCCGTTCCGGCTCGGGTCCCGTGATCAGCTGATCTCCCGTGATCAGCAGGAACAGCGCCGAGGCGCCGGCGACGGCCGCGGCGAGGGCATCCGGATCGGCGATATCGGCGCGCCGATGCGTAACCCCCTCCGGCATCCGAATGTCCTTGGCGCCCCGCGAGATCGCCACCACCTTCTCGCCGTCCTCGGCCAGCTCCCGGACGAGCGACTGTCCGACGTTTCCGGTAGCTCCGGTCACCGCGATCATGAGTTCTCCTGAGTGAGTTAGTTGACTGACTAACAAGACCGTAGAGCGTTCGCGCGGACTTGTCTATAGTTAGTTGTGTGACTAACTCAGTGGCGGGCGGCAAACGTGAGCGCCTGGTCGCGGCGGCGGCGCGGGTGTTCCACGAGCGGGGCGTGGAGAAGACGACCCTCGCCGATATCGCGACCGTCGCCGAGGTGCCGGTCGGCAACGTGTACTACTACTTCAAGACCAAGGATCACCTGGTGCGGGCGGCGATCGGCGCCCAGGACCGCCACCTGGACGACCTGATCGCGGAGCTGGAACGCCACGAGGAGCCGGCCGAACGGCTCAAGGCCCTGATTCGCGGCTGGGTCGATCAGCGCGACGTGGCCGCGCGATTCGGTTGTCCCTCCGGCACTCTCGCCACCGAGCTGGACAAGCGCGCCGACGGTCTCGACGCCGAACTGGCCGAGGTCATGCGGCGGCTCGTGGACTGGATACGGGCGCAGTTCGCGGCCCTGGGCCGCGCCGACGCCGACGAGCTGGCGGTGGCGCTCATGGCCTCATACCAGGGAATCTCCGTGCTCACCAATACGTTTCGCGATCCGGAGTTGATGGCGGTCGAGGGTCGCCGGTTGGCGCGCTGGATCGACGAGCTCGCCGCCGGATAGGGTTCACCGGCCGATCAGGTCCACCGCGCGCTGCATCGACGACTCGATCCCGGCTCGGTCGGCTCCCATGCCGACCAGCATGTCCACGGTCGCGGGCCCGAGAACCGTGGCGACACTGTCGCCTTCGGCGCCGAGGTAACCGCTCATCTCCAGGACGACCGCGCCGTGGATGAGGGCCCAGGTCCGCGCCGCCACCTCCCGCGCCGGATCCGGGCGCAGCTGCCCGGCGTCGATCATGCGTGTCACCGCCCCCACCAGCTGCTCGAACGTTTCCGCGCCGACGGCGTCGTCCACCGGGGCGGCCGTGAAATCGCAGACCGGGGGATTGCCGGTGTGCTGCGCCGTCAGGCCGAACATGAGCCGGTACCGCTGCGGGCTGGCGACCGCGTAGGCGCGGTAGGCGTAGCCCATGACGAGGAAGTCGGCCACCGGATCGTCGGTCGGCGGCGTAGACGCCAGCGCCGCGCCGAATCGCGTGAACGCCTCGGCCGCAATGGCTTCCAGCAGTCCGGTCATACCGCCGAAGTGGGTGTAGACCGTCATCGTCGAGGCCCCCGCGGCCGCCGCGACCCGCCGGGTCTGCAACGCCTCGGGCCCGCCTTCCTCCAGCAGGCGCAGACCTGCCTCCACCAATTCGTCGCGCATCGCCGATCCGCGTCGCCGGGTCGCGCCGGAAGAACGGGAACTCACCGTTGCCTCACCTCCATAACGAGGTTATTCTAGGCGGCATAACCGAGTTATGTTCAACAGGGAGCGCGATATGGCCAACAGCTACCTGGCGGGGGCCTTCGCCCCGGTCCAGCAGGAGTACACGCTGACCGACCTCCCGGTCACCGGTGTCGTACCCGGCTACCTGGACGGCCGGTACGTGCGCAACGGCCCCAATCCGGTGGGCGAGCTGGATCCCGCGCTGTACCACTGGTTTTCCGGCGACGGCATGGTGCACGGCATCCGCCTGCGCGACGGCCGGGCGGAGTGGTACCGCAACCGATGGGTCCGCGGCCCGGCCACCTCCGCGGCGCTCGGTGAGCCCGCGACGGTGCACGGGGTCTCGGGTGTCGGCGCGAATACCAACGTCATCGCGCACGCCGGGCGGACCCTCGCGCTGGTGGAGGCCGGTCTGGCCAACTACGAGCTGACCGACGACCTCGAGACCGCCGGCGTGTGCGATTTCGGGGGCACGCTCAGCGGCGGCTACACCGCGCACCCCAAGCGCGATCCCGATACCGGTGAGCTGCACGCGGTGTCGTACTCGTTCCGGGGCGGGAAGTACGTGCAGTACTCGGTGATCGGCGTGGACGGCCGGGCGCGGCGCACCGTGGATATCGAGGTCGGCGGCGCGCCGATGATGCACGATTTCTCGCTCACCGAGAAGTACGTGATCTTCTACGACCTGCCGGTCACCCTGGATCCGGGGCTGTCCGCGGAGATGGCGGTGCCGCGCGCGCTGCGGCTGCCGGCGCGGCTGCTGCTGTCGGCGGTGATCGGCCGGGTGCGGCTACCCAATCCGCCTGCGGCGCAACGGGCCCGGCCGTCGAAGGACCGCCGCCTGCCGTACGCGTGGAATCCCCGGTACCAGGCCCGGATCGGCGTGATGCCCCGCGAGGGCGGCAATGCCGACGTCCGCTGGTTCGATATCGAGCCCTGCTACGTCTTCCACCCGCTCAACGCCTACGACGACGGTGACACCGTCGTGCTGGACGTGATCCGGCACCCGAAGATGTTCGACACCAACCGTCTCGGTCCCAACGAGGGCACGCCCACACTGGATCGGTGGGAGGTGGATCTGCCGGCGGGCAAGGTGCGCCAGCACTGCTTCGACGATCGCGCCCAGGAGTTCCCGCGTGTCGACGAGCGGCGGGTCGGCAAGCGGCACCGCTACGGGTACGCCCCGGCCGTCCGCGACAGCGGCGACGGCGATTCGGTGCTGTACAAGCACGACCTGGTCTCCGGCGCCACCGCGGTCCATTCGTTCGGTCCGGGAAAGAGCCTGGGGGAGTTCATCTTCCATCCCTCGGCGCCCGATGCCGCCGAGGACGAGGGTGTCCTCATGGGCTTCGTCTACGACGCGCCGACCGATCGCAGCGAGCTCGCGATCCTCGATGCCGAGACGCTGGAACCGGTGGCGAGCGTGCAGCTGCCGCACCGGGTGCCCGCCGGATTCCACGGCAACTGGCTGCCCAGCGCGTAGGCCCGAACAGAGGAGTCCGGTCGGTTCGTGTCCCGCCTCACACTTGTCGAAGATGCATTGCCGATATATCGTCGATGTTGTCAACGTAAGAACAAGCCTGAGGAGGCAACCATGGGACCCATGGAGAACGACATGGACATGCGAGGCCGGGGACGCTGGCGCGGCCCGCGACCCGGCGGCGACCGCGAGCAGTTCCGCCGCCATCCGCGCGGCGGGCACGGCCCGCACGGTTTCGGACCCGGATTCGGCCCGTTCGGACCGGAATTCGGTCCCGGTTTCGGGCCCGGCGGCGGACCCTTCGGCCGTGGTCGCGGCCGGGGCGGCCGGGGCCGGCGCGGCGACGTCCGCGCGGCCATCCTGCTGTTGTTGCAGGAGCGGCCGATGCACGGCTACGAACTGATCCAGCAGATCCGCGAGCGCAGCCAGGACGTCTGGCGCCCCAGCCCGGGCTCGATCTACCCCGCGCTGTCGCAGCTCGAGGACGAGGGCCTGGTGCTCATCGAGAAGGTGGCCGGTCGCAAGACCGCGCAGCTGACCGACGCCGGTACCGAGTATGTGGAGTCGCATCGCGACGAACTCGGCGATCCGTGGCAGGAAGTCCGCGACGGGGTCGGTGACCAGGCGCTGGATCTGCGCGAACTGGTCGGCCAGCTGATGGGCGCGGTCGGGCAGGTGGCCCGGGCCGGGACTCCGGAGCAGGCGGCCAAGGCCGCCGAGGTGCTCACCGACGCGCGGCGTTCGCTCTACCGGATCCTCGCCGACGACGACGAGACACCCGCGAACTGACGGCACGAAACACCGTGTCCGAGGATTGATTCCCGCCGAAACGGGGGATGATTCGTGACATGGAACAACGGAGGGGCCGCAGATCTCGGGAGGTACCACAGTGGTGTCGTATCGCGGCGACGGGCGCGACGGCGGTGGCGCTGGCACTGAGTGCCGGTGCGACCGCCGGAGCGGATCCCGTGCCGCCCGGATACCGGCCGCCCGTGGTGCCCACCGAATCGGCCCCGCCGCAACGGGACCACCTGACGGCCTCCTGGTATCTCAAGGCCCATCCCGACGCGACCCCCGCAGGCACCAACGACTTCGCCTGCCGCCCGAGCGCCGCGCATCCGCGCCCGGTGGTCCTGGCGCACGGCACCGACGCCTCCGCGTATTCGGATTGGTCGGCCATCGGCCCGGCGCTGGCGCGGGCCGGATTCTGCGTCTTCGCCCTGAACTACGGCGGTAAGCCCGACGCGGTCCGCGGCTTCGGCACCGAGGACATGTGGCTGTCGGCCCGCCAGATCGGCGACTTCGTCGAGCGGGTGCTCGCGGCGACCGGTGCGGACCGCCTCGATCTCGTCGGATTCTCGCAGGGCGCCAACGTGACCCGCTACTACGTCAACAAACTCGGCGGCGCCGCGCGGGTGGGACAGTGGGTCGGCCTGGCCTCGCCCAGCTACGGCGGCGTCATGTTCGGGCTGGCGCCCCTCGCCGACGCGATACCGGGGCTGTGGCCGGCATTCGAGAAGGTCACCTCGCTGGCGGCCGTGCAGCAGGCCCAGGGGTCGCCGTTCATGCTCGACCTCAACGCCGGCGGCGACACCGTGCCGGGCGTGCGGTACACCACCATCGGCAGCCGCGTCGACGAGATGATCCAGCCCAATTCCAATATGGCGCTGCGCGGGCCGGGCGCGCGGAACGTGATGTTGCAGGACGTGTGCCCGATCGATCTGACCGGGCACTTCCACATGGTGTACGACCCGCTGGTGGGGCAGCTGCTGATCAACGTGCTGGATCCGGACTACGCGCGGGCGACGGACTGCGTCTTCGTGCCGCTCGGGACGGGTATTCCCGAGGTGATCCTGGGCGCGCACTCGTGATCGGACCGAACCCGCCGGGATCGGCGCCGACGGCTCCGTAAAATGAGACGACCGTTTCCTTCAGCTCGGGAGTGCCACGTGACCATCCAGCCCGTTCGCCTGTTCGGCGACCCCGTCCTGCGCGCCCGCGCGGACGAGGTCACCACCTTCGACAGGGAACTGCGCCAGCTGGTGACCGACCTGACCGACACCATGCGTAGTAGCGGTGGCGTCGGCATGGCGGCGCCGCAGATCGGTGTCGGCCTGCGGGTGTTCGTGTACGACACGAGCACCGCCGGGACCGACCGGCCGGGCACCCGCAGGTCCGGACATCTGGTGAATCCGGTGTACGAGGTGGTGGGCGCCGAGGAGCAGACCGGGACGGAGGGCTGCCTGTCGATCCCGGGCCTGCGCTACGACGTGACCCGCGCGCAGCGCGTGGTGGCCCGCGGCGTCGACGCCGACGGTGAGCCGGTCGAATTCGAGGCCGACGGGCTGCTGGCGCGGTGCGTGCAGCACGAGACCGACCACCTCGACGGCGTGCTGTATCTGGACCGCCTGGACCCGGCCACGCGCAAGCTGGCGATGCGGGAAGTCCGCGAATCGGACTGGTTCACCGCCGGTAAGACGGTGATGTCGGCGGCCGACGTGTCCGCCACCCGCAACGCGGCGGCCGGGCGGGTCCGCTGATGCGCCTGGTCTTCGCCGGTACCCCCGAGCCCGCGGTGCCCTCGCTGCGGCGGCTCATCGAGTCGCCCCACCACGAGGTCGTCGCCGTGGTGACCCGTCCCGATGCCGTGGCCGGGCGGGGTCGCAAGGTGACTCGCTCGCCGATCGGGCTGCTCGCCGACGAGTACGACATCCCCGTGCTGACGCCGGCCAAGCCGAAGGATCCCGATTTCGTCGAGCGGCTGACCGAGCTGGCGCCGGACTGCTGCCCGGTGGTCGCCTACGGCGCGCTGCTGCCGCGGCACGTCCTCGACATCCCGCGCCACGGCTGGGTGAACCTGCACTTCTCGCTGCTCCCGACCTGGCGCGGCGCGGCGCCCGTCCAGGCCGCGATCCTCTCCGGTGACGAGATCACCGGCGCGTCCACCTTCCAGATCGAGGAGGGCCTGGACACCGGCCCGGTATTCGGGGTGGTGACCGAGAAGATCGGGGTCACCGACACCGCGGGCACGCTGCTCGGCAGGCTCGCGGAAACCGGTGCGCGCCTGCTGGAATCGACCCTGGACGGCATCGAGGACGGCACCGTGCAGGCCGTCCCGCAGGCGACCGAGGGCGTGTCCTACGCGCCCAAGATCGACGCGGAGGCCGGTCACATCCGATGGGATCAGCCGGCGCTGGCCGTCGCCCGCCGCGTCCGCGCGGTCACCCCGGCACCCGGCGCCTGGACCGAGGTGGCCGGTAAGCGACTCAAACTCGGCCCGGTCGAACTGGTCGAGGAGGCACTGCCACCCCGCACCATCGACGTCCGCAAGACCGGCGTCTACATCGGCACCGCCACCACCGCCGTCCGCCTGAACGGGGTCCAGCCACCGGGCAAGCGCATGATGCCCGCCCTCGACTGGGCCCGCGGCGCTCGCCTGGAACCCGGCACGGTGGTCGAGTGACCCCCCGCGACCCGTCCGGCCGGAACGGAGACAACCGGCCGGCGCAGAGCGGTGCCGCCGGAACGAACCGGGGCGATGCGTCCGGCGGTAGCCGCGGCGGCGCGGCTGGGGGGAACGGGAGAGGTAAAGGCCAGGGCTCTGGGGAGCGGCGTGGTGATGCGCGTGGGGGCCGTGGTCGGGGGGACTCGCAGGGTCGCGGGCGTGCGTCCGGTGGTGATCGGGCGGGTGGTCAGCGGCAGGGGCGGCATTCGGGGCGGACGGGGGATGCGCCGCGGGAGGTGGCGCGGGATGTGCTGCGGGCGGTGCGGGAGCGGGACGCGTATGCGAATCTCGTTCTGCCGGTGTTGCTTCGGGAGCGGCGGCTGTCGGGTCGAGATGCGGCGTTCGCGACCGAGCTGGCGTACGGGGCGTGCCGGTCGCGCGGGACGCTCGACGCCGTGATCGCCGACTGCGCGGGCCGCGAGGTCGGGGATATCGACGGACCACTGCTGGATGTGCTGCGCCTGGGCGTCTACCAGTTGCTGCGCACCCGGGTCGAGCCTCATGCCGCCGTGGACACCTCGGTGGAGCTGGTGCGTGCCGAATTCGGCGGCGGCAGAGCCGGATTCGTCAACGCCGTCCTGCGCCGGGCGGGCGAGCGCACCGCCGACGAGTGGGTCGACCGGCTCGCGCCGCGAGATCCGCTGGGGCGCATGGCCTTCGAATACGCCCACCCGGTGTGGATCGCGCAGGCATTCGCCGACGCACTCGGCGCGCGGGCGGGCGAACTGCGCGAGGCGCTGGCCGCCGACGACGAGCGCCCGGCGGTCCACCTGGTGGCCCGGCCCGGCGATATCACCGCCGAGGAGCTGGCCCTGGTCACCGGCGGCGAGGAGGGCCGGTGGTCGCCGTACGCGGTCTACCTCGACGGCGGCGATCCCGGAAAGCTGGCACCGGTGCGCGAGGGTATGGCCGCGGTGCAGGACGAGGGCAGCCAGCTCGTGGCGCTGTCGCTGACCCGGGCGCCGCTGCTCGGGCCCGATACCGGCCGCTGGCTGGACCTGTGCGCCGGGCCCGGCGGTAAGACGGCGCTGCTCGGCGCGCTCGCCGATATCGACGGCTTCCGCGTGGACGCCGTCGAACCGGCCGAACACCGCGCCGACCTGGTCCGCAAGGCGACCCAGGGGCTCCCGGTGAGCGTGCACGTGACCGACGGCCGCGACAGCGGCCTGACCCCCGGCTACGACCGCGTCCTGGTCGACGCGCCCTGCACCGGCCTCGGCGCGCTGCGCCGCCGCCCGGAGGCCCGCTGGCGGCGCACGCCCGCCGACGTGCGCGACCTGACCGTCCTGCAACGCGAACTGCTCACCGCCGCATGGGATCTGCTGCGACCCGGCGGCGTCGTGGTCTACTCGACCTGCTCCCCGCATCTGCCCGAAACCGTCGCCGTGGTCGCCGACCTGGTGCGCCGGACGGGCGCCGAACAACTCGACACCCGCGACCTGTTCCCCGGCGTCACCGACCTCGGCGACGGCCCCGCCGCCCAGCTCTGGCCCCACCGCCACGGCACCGACGCCATGTTCGCCGCCACCCTCCGCAAGCCCACATGACACGTTCAGGGTTTGCGCACGGGCGTCGTTGTGATGTGGGCGATGGTCGGTAACGCCCCGTGAGGTCGGGGCCGAGATACTGATGCGCCTCTCGCGGGCGGGCTCCGGGGTGCGGCGGATTCGGCGAGAGGGCCGGAACCTGGAAGAATGGATCCGGCAAATCGGCCGCACACACGGCCGCGTGGTGTCCTGCCCGGCGAGGAGTCGGACACCGTATGTACAGCGTTTGCGCAACGGTAACCCTCGCGTGAGACAACGTACAGCGCAGGACCCGGGGGCGATCGGAAAGGTGGACAGGACGTGATGCTCCAGCCGGAGATCTCGGACATTCCAGCGGCCCCAGCTCGTTCCCCGCTCCTGCGGGCCGAGGATGCCGCGACACCCCGCACACTGGTCGACATCCTGGCGGCGACGGCACTGGCACATCCCGACGCACCCGCCATCGACGACGGCACCGACACCCTCAGCTACGCGGAACTGCTCGCCGAGATCGACGACACGGTGGACCGGCTGTGGGAGACGGGCGTGCGCGCCGGCGACCGGGTCGGCGTCCGCATCCCGTCCGGCACGAGCGAGCTGTACGTCACCATCCTGGCCATCCTGCAGGCCGGCGCGGCCTACGTGCCCGTCGACGCGGACGACCCGGACGAGCGCGCCCGCCTCGTCTTCGGCGAGGCCGGGGTCACCGCCGTCGCCACCGCGGCCGGAATCGCCCTGTACGGCGACACGCTCGCCGGCCGGCCGGGCTCCACGACACCCCCGGATCCGGAGGACGACGCCTGGATCATCTTCACCTCCGGCTCGACCGGCACCCCGAAGGGCGTCGCGGTGACCCACCGCAACGCCGCCGCCTTCGTCGACGCCGAGGCGCGCCTGTTCCTGCGGTCCGCCCCGCTCGGCCCGGGCGACCGCGTGCTGGCCGGGCTCTCGGTGGCCTTCGACGCCTCCTGCGAGGAGATGTGGCTGGCCTGGCGGCACGGCGCCTGCCTGGTCCCCGCCCCGCGCGCCCTGGTGCGCAGCGGAATGGACCTGGGGCCGTGGCTGGTGCGCCGCCGCATCAGCGTCGTCTCGACCGTCCCGACACTCGCGTCCATGTGGCCCGCCGAGGCCCTCGACGCCGTGCGGCTGCTGATCTTCGGCGGCGAGGCCGTCCCACCCGAACTGGCCGAACGCCTCGCCGGGGCGAACGGCCGCGAGGTGTGGAACACCTACGGCCCCACCGAAGCCACCGTCGTCGCCTGCGCCGCGCTCCTGACCGGCGAACCGCCCGTGCGCATCGGCCTGCCGCTGGACGGATGGGATCTGGCCGTCGTCGACGCCGCCGGTAATCCGGTGGGGGAGGGCGAATCCGGGGAACTCGTGATCGGCGGCGTCGGCCTGGCCCGCTACCTCGACCCGGCCAAGGACGCCGAGAAGTACGCTCCCATGGCCACTCTCGGCTGGGACCGCGCCTACCGCAGCGGCGATCTGGTCCGCAACGAGAGCGCGGGCCTGGTATTCCTGGGCCGCGCCGACGACCAGGTCAAGATCGGCGGCCGCCGCATCGAACTCGGCGAACTCGACAACGCCCTGCAGCATCTGCCCGGCGTCACCGCGGGCGCGGCCGCCGTGCGAACCACCAAGGCGGGCAACCGGATTCTGGTCGGCTATCTCGCCGCCGCCGATCCCGAGTTCGATGTCGTGAAGGCCCGGACGCTGCTCGCCGAACAGCTCCCCGCACCGCTCGTCCCGCGCCTCGCCGTCCTCCCCGAATTACCCACGCGGACTTCGGGAAAGGTGGACCGCGACGCGCTGCCCTGGCCGCTGCCCGGCACCGAATCCGAACCGAGTTCCGAACTGGGCGGCACCGCGTACTGGGTTGCCGAGCAGTGGAATTCGATCCTCGGGGCCGAGATCGGCGGCCGCGACGCCGACTTCTTCGACCTCGGCGGCGGCTCCCTGGCGGCGGCGCAGCTGGTGACCGCGCTGCGTGAGCGCTTCCCGCAGATCACCGTGGCCGATCTGTACGACCACCCGCGGCTCGGCGCGCTCGCCGACCTGCTGGACGCGGCCGCACCCGCCGCCGAGGTCGAAATCCGCACCGTCACACCGACACCCCGGCGCGCGCAGTGGACACAACTGCTGGCGCTGGTGCCGCTGACCACGCTGACCGGCCTGCAGTGGCTGACCTGGCTGGGCATCGTCACCAATATCGCGAGCTGGTCGGGCGCCATCCCGTGGATGCCCGGGCTGTCGTGGTGGTGGGCGCTGCTGGGATTCGTGCTGTTCATCTCGCCCCCGGGCCGGATGGCGATCTGCGTCGCCGGGGCCCGGCTGCTGCTGCACGGCGTGCGGCCCGGCAGCTATCCGCGCGGCGGGCCGGTGCACCTGCGGCTGTGGGCGGCGGTGCGGCTGTCGGAGGCCAGTGGCGCCGAGAACCTGTCCGGCGCACCGTGGATGGTGCCGTTCGCCCGCGCGCTGGGCGCCCGTGTCGGCAAGGGCGTGGACCTGCACACCCTGCCGCCGGTGACCGGCCTGCTCGAACTGGGCGACGGCTGCAGCGTCGAACCGGAGGTGGATCTCGCCGGGTACTGGATCGACGGGGATGTCGTGCACATCGGCGCCATCCGCATCGGCGCGGGTGCGGTGGTCGGCTCCCGTTCGACCCTGCTGCCGGGCGCGATGATCGGCAAGAACGCCGTCGTCGCACCGGGTTCCGCGGTGTTCGGCAAGGTGAAGGCGGGCCAGGAGTGGGCGGGATCGCCCGCGGTGAAGGTCGGCAAGGCCGATCATCCGTGGCCGTCCGCCACCCCGCCGCGCGCCGTCCACTGGGTCGTCCTCTTCGCGCTGAGTTCGATGGTGCTGGCCGCCATGCCGATCGCCGCGCTGGCCGCGGGCGGCGCCCTGATCGCGTGGTGGATCCGCGACGACCGGACGCTGCCGGGCGCGCTCGGCGACGCCTTCCTGATCCTGCCCGTCGCCACCCTGCTGAGCCTGGCGGTCTTCGCGGTCGCCACGGTCGTGCTGGTCCGGTTGCTGAGTATCGGGCTCACCGAGGGCTACCATCCGGTGCGCAGCCGCGTCGGCTGGCAGGCGTGGTCGACCGAGCGGCTGATGGATTCGGCGCGGACCTTCCTGTTCCCGCTGTACGCGAGCCTCCTGACACCGCTGTGGCTGCGCCTGCTGGGCGCGACCGTCGGCAAGGGCGTCGAGGCGTCGACCGTCCTGCTGCTGCCGAAATTCACCACCGTCGCCGACGGCGCATTTCTGGCCGACGACACCATGGTCGCCGGGTACGAACTCGGCGGCGGCTGGTTGCGGATCGGCGAGGCGAAGGTCGGCAAGCGCGCCTTCCTGGGCAACTCCGGAATGACCGCGCCCGGCCGCCGCGTCCCGAAGAACGGCCTGGTGGCGGTGCTGTCGGCCGCTCCGGAGAAGGCCAAGGCGGGATCGTCGTGGCTGGGCAGCCCGCCGGTCCGGTTGCGCCGCAAGGCCGGTGACTCCGATACCGCGCGGACCTTCGATCCGCCGCTGCGGCTCAAGGCGGCCCGCGGCCTCGTCGAGACCTGCCGGCTGATTCCGGTGATGGTGACCTTCGGCGTCGGCCTGGCCGTGCTGTTCGGGCTCGCCGCGCTGGCGCAGGGGCCCGGATACTGGTTCGCGGCACTGCTGTCCGGTCTCGTGCTGCTCGCCGCGGGCGCCTTCGCCGGTGCGTGCGCGGTGGCGGCGAAGTGGCTGGTGGTCGGCCGGATCGAGAAGGTCGAACATCCGCTGTGGAGTTCGTTCGTGTGGCGCAACGAGGTGTCCGACGCGTTCGTGGAGACCGTGGCCGCGCCGTGGTTCGCGCGCGCCGCCACCGGTACCGCGGTCATGAACGTCTGGCTGCGCGGTCTCGGCGCGCGGATCGGCCGCGGGGTGTGGTGCGAGTCGTACTGGCTGCCCGAGGCCGATCTGGTCACGCTGGGCGACGGGGCGACGGTGGAACGCGGATGTGTCGTGCAGACACATCTGTTCCATGATCGGATCATGTCCATGGACACCGTGACCCTGGAGGCGGGCGCCACCCTCGGCCCGCACTGCGTCGCCCTGCCCGCGGCGCGGATCGGCGCGGGCGCCACGGTCGGCCCCGCCTCGCTGGTGATGCGCGGAGATTCCGTACCCGCCTCGACCCGCTGGCAGGGCAACCCGATCGCACCCTGGCAGGAGCGGTCGAGGGAAGGCACGCCGTGATGTCGGGCAAGTTCTACGAGGTACCGATCGACGAATACCTGCCGCAGAACGGCAATCGCGGGTATCGGGTCTCGCGGTACGAGTTGGACCTGGTCTACAAGGTGGCGAGCAATCGGCTGTCGGGGCGGGCCGACATCACGGCGGTGGCCACCGCCGCGCGGCCCCGCTTCGCCCTGGACATGTCCCAATCGCTCAGTGTCAGCAAGGTTTTCGTCAACGGCGCGAAGGCCGCCAAGTACTCCCACCAGCGCGGGAAACTGACCGTCACACCGGCGCAGAAGATTCCCGCGGGCGGCATGCTCACTGTCGCCGTCCAGTACGCCGGGACGCCGCGCCCGGTGCGGGGCCCGTGGGGCGAGGTCGGCTGGGAGGAACTGAGCGACGGCGCGCTGGTGGCCAGCCAGCCCAACGGCGCGGCCTCCTGGTTCCCCTGCGACGACCACCCGAGTTCCAAGGCCAGCTACCGGATCTCGATCACCACCGACTCGCCGTACTACGCCGTCGCCAACGGGGTGCTGGCACGCAAGCAGACCAAGGCGAGCCAGACCACCTGGGTTTACGAGCAGTCCGAGCCGATGGCGAGCTATCTGGCGACCATCCAGATCGGCCTCTACCGCCGGTACCGCATCGGCTCCGCGCACGATGCGCAGGTGCCGATGCACGCACTGGTGCCGCCGCGCCTGCGGGCCGCGTTCGATCACGACTTCGCCCGGCAGCCCGCCATGATGGCGGAATTCCAGGAACGGTTCGGGCCCTACCCTTTTCCGGGCTACTCGGTGGTGGTGACCGACGACGACCTCGAGATTCCCATCGAGGCGCAGGGGATCTCGATCTTCGGCGCCAACCACTGCGACGGGCGGCGCGGATCGGAGCGGCTGATCGCGCACGAGCTGGCGCACCAGTGGTTCGGCAACAGCCTCACCGTCGGGCAGTGGCGCGACATCTGGCTACACGAGGGATTCGCCTGCTACGCCGAGTGGATCTGGGCGGAGGCGTCGGGCGGCCCGAGCGCCGATCAGATGGCCCGTGCGGCCCGGCACAATCTGTCCCGCTGCCCCCAGGACATCGTGGTCGGCGATCCCGGCCCGACCCTCATGTTCGACGACCGCGTCTACAAACGCGGCGCCCTCACCCTGCACACCCTCCGCCTCCACCTCGGCGACGCCAAATTCTTCGGCCTCCTGCACGAATGGACCGCCCGCTACCGCCACGGCACCGTCGACAGCGAGGAATTCGCCGACCTGGCCGGGCATTACAGCACGGCGTCGCTGCGCCCGCTGTGGGAATCCTGGCTCTACGACCGGGCATTGCCACACTTGCCCCCGCAAAGTGGGGCAGCGGGGTAGCACGCAACGCCACCCCTCCTCTTGTTTCCGGCATGCTTTTGGCCGGAAACCCCCGCGCACATTGCGGATTCCGGCCAAAAGCATGCCGGAAAAAGAGTTCACGCTAGGTGGGGTGATGTCACCGATCGGGGACGTTGCGTTCCAACTCGTCCAGCCAAGCTGTAGCGACCGCATCGCTGGGTGCCCGCCAATCTCCGCGTGGGGACAGCGAACCGCCCGAACCGACCTTCGGTGCGTTGGGGAGGGTGGAGCGCTTGAACTGGCTCGTCTGGACGAAGCGGCGGAGGAATTCCGCGAGCCAGTGCTTGATGGTGGGCAGGTCGTATTCGTGGCGATCGGCTTCGGGGACGAGTTCGGGCCAGCGGCCGGCGGTGCGGTCGGCCCAAGCGTGCCGGGCCAGATACGCGATGCGGCTCGGGAGGTAGCCGAAGCGCAGCAGGTAGTAGAGGTGGAAGTCCTGGAGTTCGTAGGGGCCGACCGTGGCCTCGGAACTCTGCCCCGGCTGGTCCGAATCCCCGTCCGCCGCACCGTCGTCCGACGGGATCAGCTCGGGGGAGATCTCGGTGGCCAGGATGGAGGTGAGTACGTCGTCGGCCTCCGCGCCCAGCCCGCTCGTATCGACCGACCAGGCGATCAGGTACTTGATCAGCGTCTTCGGCACCGAGGCGTTGACGCTGTAGTGCGCCATATGATCCCCGACGCCGAAGGTGCACCAGCCCAGCGCCAGCTCGCTGAGATCCCCGGTGCCGATGACGAGCGCGTGCTGCTGGTTGGCCAGCCGGAACAGATGCGAGGTCCGCTCGCCCGCCTGCACGTTCTCGTAGGTGACGTCGTACTGCGGAACCCCGTCCGCGGCAGGATGATTCAGATCGCGCAGCATCTGTGTCGCCGACGGCCGGATATCGATCTCGTGCGCCGACACCCCGAGCGCCGCCATCAGCCGATGCGCGTCCGACCGCGTCCGGGCGCCGGTCGCGAAGCCGGGCATGGTGTACGCCAGCACATTCGAGCGCGGCAGGCCCAGCCGGTCCATGGTCTTGACCGCCACGATCAGCGCCACCGTGGAGTCCAGCCCGCCCGACACCCCGATGACGACCTTCTCCGACCCGGTGGCCGCCAGCCGGGTGGCGAGCCCCGCCACCTGGATGTGGTGGACCTCGGCGCAGCGCTCGTTGCGGACCGCCGGATTCGCGGGAACGTAAGGGAAGCGCGGTATCTCGCGCCGCAGCGGGACCTCGCCGGCGGGTATCGGCAGCTCGATCTCGATCCGCCGCATCCGTGCCAGCCGCTCCCGGTGATCGTGCACGTTGTCGGCGAAGCTGGTCATCCGCAGCCGGTCGGCGGCGAGCCGGTGCAGATCGATATCGGCGGTCATCAGCTGGGCGTGATCGGCGAAACGGTCGCTCTCGGCGAGCACTTCACCGTTCTCGCACACCAGGGCCTGACCGTCCCAGGCCATATCGGTGGTCGACTCGCCGTGTCCCGCCGCGGAATACAGGTAGGCCGCGATGTACCGGGCGGAGTGCGAGGCGCACAGCTGCCGCCGGTAGTCCGCCTTACCGACCACGATATTGCTGGCGGACAGGTTGACCAGCACGGTCGCCCCCGCGAGCGCGGCGAAACCGCTGGGCGGCAAGGGAACCCACCCGTCCTCGCAGATCTCCGCGTGGAAGACGAACCCCTCGAGATTCGTCGCCGGGAACAGCAGATCGGCGCCGAACGGCGCCCGCTGGCCGGCGATGGTGATGTGGTCGTCGAGATTCTCCCGCGCAGCCGCGAACTGCCGCTTCTCGTAGAACTCGCGATAGTTCGGCAGATAACTCTTGGGCACCGCGCCCAGCACCCGCCCGTGCCGGATCACGATGGCGCAGTTGAACAACCGGCCCTGCGTCCGCACCGGCGCACCGATGACCAGCACCGAGTCGATATTGGCGCTCTCCTCGACGATACGGGCGACCGCCTGCTCGACGGCCAGGGCCAGCGCGTCCTGATGGAACAGGTCGTCGGCGGTATAGCTGGACAGGCCCAGCTCCGGGAAGACGGTCAGCACCGCGCCCTCGGCGGCGCCCTGCCGCGCGAGGGCCAGGGTCTGCTCGGCGTTGTAGGCCGGATCGGCCACGCGCACGGCCGGTACGGCGACCGCGACCCGGGCGAACCCGTGGCGGTAGAGCGAATCGAACGGTAGCCGCGTCATTCCCGCGCCGACTGCTCCCGCAGGCGGGCAAGGGTTTTGGCGAGTATGCGCGAGACGTGCATCTGCGAGATGCCCATGCGCTGGGCGATCTGGGTCTGGGTCATGGATTCGAAGAACCGCATGGTCAGGATCCGCCGCTCGCGCTCGGGCAGCCCGGCCAGCAACGGCCGGATCGCCACGTACTCCTCGACCCGGTCGAACTGGGACTCCTCCTCGCCGAGGGTGTCGAGCAGCGACGCCTCCGTATCGCGGCCGACCGAGACCGCGTCGATGGAGCTGGGCTGATAGGCGTTGCCCGCGATGACCGCCTGCGTCACCTCGTCCGGGTTGATCTCGAGCTCGCCCGCGATCTCCTTGACGGTGGGGGAGCGGCCCAGCGACTGCGACAGCGTATCGATCGCGGCGCCGATACGCAGGTGAGTCTCCTTGACGCGGCGCGGAACCCGCATCGCCCAGGTGTTGTCGCGGAAGTAGCGCCGCACCTCGCCCATGATCGTGGGCACCGCGAAGGACAGGAAGTTCGATCCGCGCGTGATGTCGAACCGGTCCACCGCGTGCACCAGGCCCACCCGCGCGACCTGGGTCAGGTCGTCGAAGGGTTCGCCGCGCCCGCTGAACTTGCGAGCGATGTGGTCCGCCAGCGGGATGCAGCGGCTGATCAGCCGTTCCCGTAACTCGGCGCGCCGGGCGGAGTCCTCCGCGGTCCGCGACAGCTCCTCGAAAAGCGTTGTGACGTCGTCGTATCCGGTGACCGACTGGGTGACTTCCTCGACCTCGTCGGCGTCGTCCGTGTTCTCCTCGTCGGCGTCGGTGTCACCGGAACTCGCCGCCGCCGCATCGCCGTCGCGGCCGTCGCCCGCCGTGCCGTCGCCGCGAGTGTCGCCCGCCGTGCCGTCGGCCGTGTTTCCCCTGGTCTCTGCGTCTTTGGGGTCGACGGTGTCGCCCGACTCGAACACGGTGTCCTCGTCAGCCACTACGCCTTCCCCCGGGCCCGCCGGAACTCCACGATGGTCGGGAATCCGGGCGCCGCCCGATCGAAGGGCTCCTGGGTCGTGGTCACCTCGTCGGTGAGCGTGCGCAGCACGTGCCAGCCGAAGCTGCGCTGATCGGGCAGACCCTCGACGCCGGCGATGCCGGTGACGCGGACCAGCAGATCGTCGTCGCCGACGGTGAACCGGCAGCGCAGGGTGGTGCCGGGCGCGGCGACGGCGATGAGCGTCGAGCAGGCCTCGTCGACCGCCAGCCGGATATCGGCCACCTCGTCCAGGGTGAAATCGCTGAGCAGGACCAGCGTTTCGGCAAGCCCACGCACGATCGGCAACTGTGACACGGTTGCGGCGACGCCGATCTCCACGGGGGTGCTGCGCAGGCCCTGTTCCGCCGAAATATTGATCACCCTGCAAAGGCTACCCAAGTCTTTCGCGGGTAATCCGCCCTGTGCCTGGATCGAGACACCGCCGCGGTTACACTTCGCGCTGTGGCCACCTCGAACCAGCCCTTCCACCGGCCGTCGCCGATGATCGCACCCTCCATCCTGTCCGCGGATTTCGCGCATCTGGCGGAGGAGGCGCGGGCCGTCGCGAGCGCGGACTGGTTGCACGTCGACGTCATGGACAACCACTTCGTGCCGAACCTGACCCTCGGCCTGCCGGTGGTGCAGAGCCTGCTGAAGACCACCGACATCCCGGTGGACTGCCACCTGATGATCGAGGATCCGGGCCGCTGGGCGCCGCCGTACGCGGAGGCGGGCGCCTACAACGTCACCTTCCACGCCGAGGCCACCGACGATCCGGTCGCCGTGGCCCGCGACATCCGGGCGGCCGGCGCCAAGGCCGGGCTGTCGGTGAAGCCGAACACCCCTATCGAGCCCTACCTGGAGATCCTGCGCCACTTCGACACCCTGCTGGTGATGAGCGTCGAGCCCGGTTTCGGCGGGCAGTCCTTCATCTCGCACGTGCTGGACAAGGCGCGCACCGTGCGGCGGCTGGTCGACTCCGGCGAGCTGCGCCTGGTCGTCGAGATCGATGGCGGCATCAACATGGACACCATCGAGCAGGCCGCCGAGGCGGGTATCGACTGCTTCGTCGCGGGTTCGGCGGTCTACGGCACCGAGGATCCGGGCGCTACTGTCGAGAAGCTTCGCCAGAAGGTGATCGAGGTCGAGAGCTAGGTCCCGGCCAAAAGCGTGCCGGGATCCCGGGAGGAAGTCCTCGCGCGCGGGGGAAGTCCTCGCACTCGTGTTTCCGGCACGCTTTTGGCCGGAAACCTCAGCGCGCCACTACTTTTCGCCTGTGCACCGCCCGCGTGGCATCGATGACGGCCTCCAGCGGGGGAACCGCGTCGGCGGTTTCCGGCGCCTGCACCCAGGTCCGATATCCGGTGCGCTCGTCGTCCGCCGACGGCAGGACCACGTGACTGCCGGTGCAGGCGACGGTGGCGTAGAGCCGGAACAGATCGGCGGAGACCGACGTGGTGAGGCAGCCCGGATGCGCGGGGCCGGTGATGAAGGTCCACCGCCGCGCGCGGGGGTGGTGGACGACCGGACCGTCGATATCGTCGCGCGCCAGCTGTGATTGGACGCGCTCGCCGAGATCCGCCGGCATGGTGATGGCGCCGTAGCGCTTGCCGATTTCGAGCAGGATGTGACGTGAGCTGGGATCTATCGAAGCCGGCAGATGAAATTCGCACCGGTACTGGACGCAACGAATTTCGAGTGTCGAATCGAGAAGCGTGGTCACGCCGCACCCCCATCTGTGGTGTCGTTGTCCATGCCTGTCGCAAGTTGAACACCGGGGATCAACTGCATAACAATATTGCTTCCGATTTCGTTGGAACGCAAGCTCCCGGTGTAAGTGCGTCGCCGACTGGGTACCAATCCGAGTTGGGTAGGTGACAAGCCTGAAATATCGGGCGACGCGCCGCGAAAATTATTCGGCTCGCCGGAATTCGCGGAATTACAGGAACGTATTTCCGAATTCGCCCGTCTTTTCGGTCGGACCGTTCGTCGATGTCCGAATTTTCCGGACGGAAGTCTTCGTACCGCCGCGGGAGACGGCCGGGTGCCGCCTACGACCGGCCGTCGTTACGCTGGGGGCGCGGCAGCGCGCCCGCGGGAATAGCCCCGGCGGTCCGGGCTGTTGGCGCAAGCGGGTACCGGGCGACAGGAGTACAGGGCATGTTCACAGGCATCGTCGAGGAACTGGGCGAGATCGTCGGGGCCGAGCGGCTCGCCGACTCGGCCCGGCTGACCATTCGCGGCAAGCTGGTGACCTCCGATGCCGGCCACGGCGATTCGATCGCGGTGAACGGGGTCTGCCTGACCGTCGTGGACATCATCGATGGCGATTCGTTCACCACCGATGTCATGGGGGAGACGCTCTCCCGATCCAGCCTCGACGGCCTCGGCGTGGGATCGCGGGTCAACTTGGAACGCGCCGCCGCCGTCGACAGCCGCCTGGGCGGTCACATCGTGCAGGGCCATGTCGACGGCACCGGCGCCATCCTGTCGCGCGACCCGCAGACCGACTGGGAGGTCGTGCGCATCTCGCTGCCCGGCGAACTGGCCCGGTACGTCGTGCACAAGGGCTCGATCACCGTCGACGGCATCTCCCTCACGGTGTCGTCGCTCGGCGGGGACGCCGCCACCGGCGACTGGTTCGAGGTATCCCTCATCCCCACCACTCGCGAACTCACCACCCTCGGCACCGCACCGGTGGGCGCCACCGTCAACCTCGAGGTCGACATCATCGCCAAGTACGTGGAACGGCTGCAGCAGCGCGGTTAGGTGACTGCCGCAACAGACCGGCGGCAATGCAACGCAGTATTGTTAGTGACACCTAACGAGATGGAGCGCAGCACACGTGACCAGGTTCGACACCATCGAGCGCGCAGTCGCCGACATCGCCGCCGGTAAGGCGGTCGTTGTCATCGACGACGAGGGCCGCGAGAACGAGGGCGACCTCATCTTCGCCGCGGAGAAGGCCACCCCCGAGCTGGTCGCCTTCATGATCCGCTACACCTCCGGCTACATCTGTGTGCCGCTGACCGGTGACGACTGCGACCGGCTGGGCCTGCCGCCGATGTACGCGGTCAACCAGGACAAGCACGGCACCGCCTACACCGTCTCCGTCGACGCCCGCGAGGGCGTCAGCACCGGCATCTCCGCCTCCGACCGCGCCACCACCATGCGCATGCTCGCCGACCGGTTCGCCAAGCCCGAGGACTTCACCCGGCCCGGGCACGTGGTCCCGTTGCGCGCCAAGGAAGGCGGCGTGCTGCGCCGCCCCGGGCACACCGAGGCCGCGGTGGATCTGTCCCGCATGGCCGGGCTGGCCCCGGCGGGCGTGATCTGCGAGATCGTCAGCCAGAAGAACGAGGGCGATATGGCCCGCACCGAGGAGCTCCGGGTCTTCGCCGACGAACACGAACTGGCGCTGATCTCCATCGCCGACATGATCGCCTGGCGGCGCAAGCACGAGAAGCAGGTCGAGCGGATCGCCGAGGCGCGCATCCCGACCCGCTTCGGCGAGTTCCGGGCCGTCGGCTACAAGAGCATCTACGACGAGGTCGAGCACGTCGCGCTGGTCCGCGGCGATCTGGCCGTCGACGACGGCCAGGACGTCCTGGTCCGCGTGCACTCGGAATGCCTGACCGGCGACGTGTTCGGCTCGCTGCGCTGCGACTGCGGCCCGCAGCTGGAGGCGGCCATGGAGATGGTGGCGGCCGAGGGCCGGGGCGTGGTGCTCTACATGCGCGGGCACGAGGGCCGCGGCATCGGGCTGATGCACAAGCTGCAGGCCTACCAGCTACAGGACAACGGGCATGACACCGTCGACGCCAATATCGAACTCGGCCTGCCCGCCGACGCCCGCGACTACGGCACCGGCGCGCAGATCCTGGTCGACCTGGGCATCACGTCGATGCGGCTGCTGACCAACAACCCGGCCAAGCGGGTGGGTCTGGACGGCTACGGGCTGAGCATCACCGAGCGGGTGCCGATGCCGGTGCGCGCCACCGCCGAGAATCTCCACTACCTGCGGACCAAGCGGGACCGCATGGGGCACGATCTGGTCGGTCTGGACGATCTGGATCTGGGCGAGACCGCCCAGTAGCACAGGAAGGCGGAACCTTTCGCATGAGCGGCACCGGCGTACCGGAGTTCGCGCTCGAGGATGCCAAGACCCTCCGGGTCGGCATCGTCGCCTCGCGGTGGCACACCAAGATCTGCGACACGCTGGTCGCGAACGCCGAGCGGGTCGCGCGGGCGAGCGGGGTCGAGGAGATCACCGTGGTGCGCTGCGCGGGCGCGATGGAACTACCGGTGGTGGCCCAGGCGCTGGCCCGCAACCACGATGCCGTTGTCGCCCTCGGTGTCGTGATCCGCGGGGAGACACCGCATTTCGAGTACGTCTGCGATGCCGTGACCGCCGGGTTGACCCGGGTCTCGCTGGACGAGAGCACGCCGGTCACCAACGGCGTACTGACCGTGAACACCGAGCACCAGGCCCTCGACCGCGCCGGCCTGCCCGATTCGGCGGAGGACAAGGGTGAGCAGGCCTGCGCCGCGGCACTGGACGCGGCGCTGACCCTGCGGGCTCTGCGCCAGACCGTCTGATGCCGGTCGTCCGTATCTGGAAGCGCGGTCCGCAGCCCCCCGAGGCCGGATCCGAAGGGGGACAGTGGGATCTGGAGGTGCGGCCGCGGCGTGCGGCGCGGACCTCGCGGATCGTCGCGGCCGTGATCGCGATCCTGTTCACCGTCGCCGGTATCGCGTCGTCGCACAGCGCCACGGGCGTGAATTTCCGCGGCGCCGACCAGGTGGCGATCATCGTGTTCGGATGGCTGATCGCGGGTGCGGTCCTGCTCCTCACCCGCCCCCGCGTCCGGGTGGGCCCGCACGGCGTCTCGGTCCGGAACATCCTGGGCGACACCGACTTCGCCTGGAAGGACATCCGCGGCGTCTCGATCCCCGACAAGAAGTCCTGGGCCCGCCTGGAACTCGTCGGCGACGAATACGTCCCCATGATGGCCATCCGCGTCAACGACAAGGCCTACGCCGCCGACGCCATGGATCGCTTCCGCGAGCTCGGGGCGAAATACACTGCCGACCAAGGGAAGTAGGTTCTCTCTTTCCCGGCCGAAAGCGTGCCGGGAAAGAGGGAAGGTGATCTACGGGGGAGAGTCGTTCTACTTGACGTCGCCCATTACCGCACCCTCGCGGCGCGGGTCCGCACCGCCGATCCAGCCGTCGCCTTCGCGTCGCAGCGCCGACAGGCCGCTGGTCTGCGGGTCCACCGAGACCTGGTGGCCCATCGAACGGAGTTTCTGGACGAGGGGGTCGTGGTCGCCCTTGTCGGTGGCGTTGATCGCCGGATGCTCGCCGCCGACGCCGGTGACCGGGGTGTTGGCCGCGCCGAAGGCGACACCGGAGACCGCCTGCTGCGGGTCGAGCTTCCAATCCAGCATGCCGACCAGGGTTTTCACGACGAACTGGATGATCACCGAACCGCCGGGCGAGCCAGTCACGTAAGAGAGCTGCCCGCGCGAGCCGTCGGCGCCGCGATCGAACACCAGGGTCGGGCTCATCGAGCTGCGGGGGCGCTTACCCGGCTGCAGCCGGTTCGCCATCGGCGTCCCGTCGGCCGCGGTCGGGGTGGCGTTGAAATCGGTGAGCTGGTTGTTGAGCACGAACCCGTCGACGACGTGGAACGATCCGAAGGCCGATTCCACCGTGGTGGTGAGCGCCGCGGCATTGCCGTACTTGTCCACCACCGAGACGTGGCTGGTGCCGTGCTCGGGCGGCTGCGGGCCGGTGCCCAGCGGAACCGGGCCGAAGTCGCCGGGCTGCGCGGTCCCCATCGCGTGGTCCGGCTTGATCAGCGCCGCACGCTGTTTCAGGTAGTCCCGGTTGAGCAGCGTGTCCGGGGAATTGCCGGGCAGCGGCACGAAGTCGGAGTCGGCGACGTACTTGTCCCGATCGGCGTAGGCCAGCCGCTCGGCCTCCGAGATCAGGTGTACCGCTTGCGCATTCGGCTTACCGCCGTTCTTGTCGACGTTCTCCGGCGGCAGCGCCCCCAGATCGAAGTTCTCCAGGATGCCCAGCGTGGACGCCACGGTGATACCGCCCGACGACGGGTTGGGCATACTGCAGATCTCGTGGTCGCGGTACGGGCTGCACAGCGCGGTGCGCTTCTTGGCCTGGTAGCCGGCCAGATCGGCGAGGCTGATCTGCCCGGGAGTGCGCCCGCCCGAGGTGGTGGCCGTCGCGTCGACGATGTCCTGGGCGACGGCGCCGGTGTAGAACGCGGCGGGACCGTCGGTGGCGATGGCGCCGAGCGTCTTCGCCATGGCCGGGTTGGTGAGCGTGGTCCCGGCCGGCTTGGGGGCGCCGTCGGGCTGCAGGAAATACGCCTTCGCGTTCTCGTCGCGCGCGAGATCCGTTGCGGATTCCTTGATCTGGCCCGCGAGCCGGGGACTGATCGCGAATCCCCGGTCGGCCAGATCGATGGCCGGGGTGAACAGGTCGCGCCAGGGCTGCTTGCCGTGTTCGTTGTGCGCCATCTCGAGCAGCCGCAGCGCACCGGGCACGCCGATGGACCGGCCGCTGGCGCGCGTATTCGGCTGCGGCGTCGACTGATCGGTATCGCTGACCCAGCGCAGATAGTTCTCGGTGGCGGAGGCGGGGGCCACCTCGCGGCCGTCGTAGGAATCGACGGTCTTCTTCTGCGCGTCGTAGTACATCAGGAACGAACCGCCCCCGATGCCCGACGCCTGCGGTTCCACCAGGCCCAGCACCATCTGGGCCGCCACCAGTGCGTCGGCCGCGGTGCCGCCGTCGGCCAGCACGCGGCAAGCCGCTTGCGTCGCAATGGGATTGGCGGCGGACACGGCGTAGGTGCCGGTGCGCACGGGCGTCATATCGCTGCGGTAGCCCGAGGCGATCTCGGGGTTGGTCGCCAGGTCGGTGCCGGCGGCGGTGGGGCCGGCCGTGATGGCGGTGCCGTTGGTGGTGTCGGCGCACGATTGTGTCGTGCTGTCGGATCCGGACGAGCAGCCGGTGATCACCCCGGCGGTGAGCAGTGCGGCGGTGGCCCCTGCCCAGATGTGTCGCGAGCGCGTCATGGTCGGACTGTAACTCTGGTTTCAGAGCTGGGAAGGGGGTTTCGAGACCTGCCCGCGAAGGAAGCCCCGGGCGTACTCTCGGCTACTTCCATCGGGGCAGGTGAGACGGCGATTACCGGTCGATTCGGGCACCTCGCAACGACGTGGGCGCGGTCGATTCGGGGTTCGGCTATCGACCAGGTAACGTCGGGGCCTCACCGACCGACTGCGAAGGATCAACCGGCAGATGACGGAAGTGCGGGGAAAAACATTCCTCGGGGCGGAAGACAGCGGCTACCACAAGAGCCTGAAACCGCGCCAACTGCAAATGATCGCCATCGGCGGCGCGATCGGCACCGGGTTGTTCCTCGGCGCCGGCGGCCGCCTCGCGAGCGCCGGACCGGGTCTGTTCCTGGTCTACGCGATCTGTGGCGTCTTCGTATTCTTCATCCTGCGGGCGCTGGGGGAGCTGGTGCTGCACCGGCCGTCCTCCGGATCGTTCGTCTCCTACGCGCGCGAGTTCTTCGGGGAGAAGGCCGCTTATGTCGCCGGATGGATGTACTTCCTGAACTGGTCCATGACCGGCATCGTGGACACCACGGCGATCGCCACCTACCTGCACTACTGGGGCCCGTTCCAGCCGATCGCGCAGTGGCTGCTGGCGCTGGTGGCCCTGGTGATCGTGCTGAGCGTCAACCTGATCTCGGTGAAGTGGTTCGGCGAGCTGGAGTTCTGGGCGGCGCTGATCAAGGTCGTCGCGCTGGTGTCGTTCCTGGGCATCGGCACCGTCTTCCTGGCCGGGCGGTTCACCATCGACGGCGCGCCGACCGGGTTCGGGATGGTCGCCGACGCCGGGAACTGGTTCCCGACCGGGGTGCTGCCGCTGGTCACCGTGACCTCGGGCGTGGTGTTCGCGTACGCGGCCGTGGAGATGGTCGGCACCGCCGCCGGTGAGACGGAGAATCCGCAGAAGATCATGCCGCGGGCGATCAACTCGGTGATCTTCCGGATCGCCGTGTTCTATGTCGGCTCGCTGGTGCTGCTGGCCCTGCTGCTGCCCTACACCGCGTACTCGGCCTCGGAGAGCCCGTTCGTCACCTTCTTCTCGAAACTCGGTGTGCCGAACGCCGGTTCGGTGATGAACTTCGTGGTTCTCACCGCGGCGTTCTCCAGCCTCAACGCCGGGCTCTATTCAACCGGGCGCATTCTGCGATCCATGTCGATGAACGGCAGCGCGCCGAAGTTCACCAGCCGCATGAACAAGCGCGGCGTGCCGTTCGGCGGCATCATGCTGACCGCGATCATCGCGCTGTGCGGTATCGGGCTCAACTACGTGGTGCCGTCGCGCGCGTTCGAGATCGTGCTCAATATCGCCTCGATGGGCATCCTGTCGTCGTGGGCGACCATCGTGCTGTGCCAGTTGCAGCTGTGGCGCCGGTGGCGGGCCGGTGCCGCCGACCGCCCGGCGTTCCGGATGTTCGGCGCGCCCTACACCGGTATCGCGACGCTGGTGTTCCTGGCGGTCGTGCTCGTGCTGATGGCCTTCGACTATCCGGTCGGCACCTGGACCGTCGCCAGCCTGGTGATCCTGATCCCGGCGCTGATCATCGGCTGGTTCGTCGTCCGCGACCGGGTGCTGGCCGTCGCGCGCGAGCGGGAGGGCTACACCGGCGAGTACCCGGTGGTCGCCAACATTCCGATCGACGGCGAGACCGACACCAAGTGAGAGCGCGGGTCACCCCGCGTGGACGGTGTGGTCGGTGCGGACCTGCCAGCGGCCGTCGGTGCGGGTCAGCCGGACCGGGTGGTCGAAGCAGGTGCTGATGTTCTCGCTGGTGAGCACCTGGTCCACCGGGCCGGAGGCCACCTGGCGGCCGTCGCGCAGCAGCATGACGTGCGTGGTGCCCGGCGGCAGCTCCTCGAGGTGATGGGTCACCAGCACCGACGACAGCTCCGGATGCGCGCGCTGCAGCCGATCGATGCGATCGATGAGCTGTTCGCGGCCGGCCATGTCCAAGCCCGTGGTGGGCTCGTCGAGCAGGAGCAGCCGCGGGTTCGGCATGAGCGCCCGGGCGATCAGGGCCCGGCCGCGCTCGCCCTGGGACATCGTGGGCCAGCGGGCATCCCGGCGATGCGCGAGCCCGAGCAGTTCGATCAGGCGGTCGGCCTCGCCGATCTCGGCGGCCGTCGGATTCCAGCGCTGCTTCAGGTCGGCGGTATTGGTCAGGCCCGTCAGCACCACCTCGTGCGCGGTGAGCGGATACGGCGGGGCGTGGCGG
This sequence comes from Nocardia transvalensis NBRC 15921, assembly GCF_000308875.1. Lineage (GTDB taxonomy): Bacteria > Actinomycetota > Actinomycetes > Mycobacteriales > Mycobacteriaceae > Nocardia > Nocardia transvalensis. The sequence continues at coordinate 235,024 of NZ_BAGL01000055.1, read as the reverse complement.
GGGTCGACGTGGCCGATGGCGGTGCGCAGTTCCCGCATATCCACCCGGCCGAGGCGATGGCCGAGCACCTCGACGGTGCCGCGGGTGGGATGTTCGAACGCGCCCAGCATCTTGAGCAGTGTGGTCTTCCCGGCGCCGTTGGGACCCAGCAGCGCCCAGTGCTCGCCCGCGCGGACCGTCAGCGATGCCTCGGCGAGGATCGTGGTGCCGCCGCGCACGACGTCGACGGCGGAGACCTGCAGGATGGGGGAGTCGACCATGACCCAACGGTAGCAACTCCTCAGACAAGCTGACGGGTGATCCCTGTCATGGGACGATTTGTGTACGCTGGCCGCGTGACGATCCAGGCGGCGCTGTTCGATTTCTCCGGAACCCTCTTCCGGCTCGAGGACGACGAATCCTGGGCCGCCGACCTGCGGGGGCCGGACGGGCGGCCGATGACGGCCGACGAGGCGGCCGAGGTGCTGTGGCGGCTGACCACGCCGGACCAGCGGGTCGCGGATTTCGACGAGCGCGGGCTGTACGCGTGGGAGCACCGCGACCTCAGCGCGGACCTGCACCGCGAGGCGTACATGGAGGTGCTGCGGCAGGCCGGGGTGGTGGCGCCGCAGGCCGACGAGGTCTACGCGCGCATGATCGACCCGCTGGAGTGGACGCCGTACCCCGATACCGGCACGGTGCTGAAATCCCTGGATACCCAAGGGATTCCGGTCGCCGTCGTCAGCAATATCGCCTTCGACATCCGGCCGTCGTTCGCCGCGCACGGCTGGGAGGACGACGTCGCGCTCTACGCGCTGTCCTACGAGATCGGCGCGATGAAGCCCGATCCGCGGATCTTCGAGTGGACCCTCGAGCGCCTCGGGGTCGCCCCGGAGAACGCGCTCATGGTAGGCGACAGCCGCGAGAACGACGGCGGCGCAACGGCACTCGGCTGCGCCTTCGCCTGGGTGGACCCCCAGCCGACCGCCCAGCGCCCCGACGGGCTGCGGACGGCGTTGCGCGCCCACGGCATCGACACCTGAGACCCCCGGTCAGCGGGGCGTGCGGGCCAGGGCCCGGCCGGCGGCGCGGCCGGAGAAGATGCATCCGCCGAGGAAGGTGCCCTCCAGGGCGTTGTAGCCGTGGACTCCGCCGCCGCCGAAGCCCGCTACCTCGCCCGCGGCGTAGAGGCCGGGGAACGGTGTGCCGTCGGCGCGGATCACCTGGGAGTCGAGGTCGGTCTGCAAGCCGCCCAGCGTCTTTCGGGTGAGGATGTTGAGCCGGACGGCGATGAGCGGGCCGTGGGCGGGGTCGAGGACGCGGTGCGGGGCGGCGACCCGGCCCAGCTTGTCGCCGAGTGAGCGGCGCGCGTTCGCGACGGCCATGAGCTGGGCGTCCTTACCGTACTTGTTGGTCAGCTCCTGATCGCGCGCGACGATCTGGCGTTCGAGGTCCGCGAGGTCCAGTTCCGGTCCGCGGGTGATCTTGTTCATGCCGTCGACCAGTTCGGCCAGGGTGTCGGCGACCACGAAGTCGACGCCGTGCTCCTTGAACGCCTCGACCGGGCCGGGTGCGCCCTTGGCGAGGCGGCTGCGCAGGGTCAGTTTCAGATCCTTGCCGGTGATATCCGGATTCTGCTCGGAGCCCGACAGCGCGAACTCCTTCTCGATGATCGACTGCGTCAGCACGAACCACGAGTAGTCGTAGCCGGTGTCGAGGATCGCCTTCATGGTGGCGTTGGTGTCGAAGCCCGGGAAACACGGTGCGGGCAAACGCTTCCCGTTCGCGTCGAACCACAGCGACGACGGGCCGGGGATGATGCGGATGGCGTGATCGGGCCAGACCGGATCCCAGTTGTTGATGCCCTCGGTGTAGTGCCACATGCGATCCCGGTTCACGATGCGCCCGCCGGCGGCCTCGGTGATCCCGAGCATGCGGCCGTCGACGTGGGCGGGAACTCCGGAGATCATCGTTCGCGGGCAGGGGCCCAAGCGCTCGGTGGGCCAGTTCTCGCGGATCAGGTCGTGATTGTGGCCGATGCCGCCGGAGGTGACCAGTACCGCCGGGGCGCGTAAGTCGAACTCGCCCACCACGTCCCGCGACGACGCCCGGCCGCGCTCGAGATCGGTGGGTTCCAGGACGCTGCCCCGGACGCCCGCGACGGCATCGCCCTCGACGATCAGCTCGTCCACCCGGTGCCGGAAGGCGAACTCCACCAGACCGCGCTTCTCGGCCTCCAGCACAGGCTCCAGGAACACTCGCAGCACCTCCGGCCCGGTGCCCCAGGTGAGGTGGAAGCGCGGGACCGAATTGCCGTGCCCGTCGGCGGTCGTGCCGCCGCGTTCGGCCCAGCCCACCAGGGGCGTCACCCGCAGGCCGAGATCGTGCAGGTACTGCCGCTTCTCGGTGGCCGCGAACTCGACGTAGGCGCGCGCCCACCGCCGGGCCCAGTGGTCCTCGTCGTCGCGGTCGAAGCCGGCCGAACCCTGCCAGTCCTGCCAGGCCAGCTCGAACGAATCCTTGACGCCCAGCCGCCGCTGCTCGGGCGAGTCGACGAAGAACAGCCCGCCCAGCGACCAGAACGCCTGACCGCCCAGATTGTTGCGATTCTCCTGGTCGAGCACCAGGACGCGGCGACCCGCCCGGGTCAGCTCGTAGGTGGCCACCAGGCCGGCCAGCCCGGCTCCGACGACGATGACATCCGGTGAATCGCTCATGCCTACCTCGGGGTCGTGGTGCTCGGGCGCGTTTGGATACACCAGTGTATCCGAAGGACCGGGCGATTCCTGTCGGTGCCTCATGGCATGGTGCGAAGGTGCGTACGATGACCGCCGCCGCGGCCCGCCGGACGGCGCTGGCCGCCCAGGGCTTCGCCTCCGACCGCCCCAGTACCCCGGCCGGCCGCCGCGCCGTCTTGCGCGCCCTGGAGAGAACGCAACTGCTGCAACTGGATTCGGTCTCGGCGGTGGTGCGGGCGCACTACGCGCCGATCTTCGCCCGCATCGGCCCGTACGACCGCACGGCACTGGACGAGCTGGCGTGGAGTCACCGCGCGCGGCGGCCGCGGCGGCTGGTGGAGTACTGGGCGCACGAGGCGGCCCTGATCCCCGTCGAGGACTGGCCGCTGCTGCGCTGGCGGATGGCCCGCTTCCGCAACGGGCGGTGGGGCGGCGCGGCGCGCGTGGTCGAGCGCAATCCCCGGCTGCCCAAGGATGTGCTCGAGGTGATCCGGGAGTTCGGTCCCAGTACGGCGGGCGAGGTGGAGAAGCACCTCGAGCTGGACCGGGCGCGCTCGAAGGACCACTGGGGCTGGAACTACAGCGATACCAAGGTCGTGTGCGAGCTGCTGTTCGCGACCGGCGAGCTGTCGGTGGACAAGCGCGTCGGATTCCAGCGGTACTACGACCTCACCGAGCGGGTGCTCCCGCCCGACGTCCTCGCCCGGGAGATCGAGGAGCCGGAGGCGGTGCGCGAGTTGGTGCGGCGATCGGCCACCGCGCTCGGCATCGGCACCGAGCCCGACCTGCGCGACTACTACCGGCTGCACCGCCGCCAGACCGAGCCCGCCCTCGCCGATCTGGTGGCCGCGGGCGAATTGGAACAGGTCCAGGTCACCGGCTGGGATCGGCCCGCCTACCTGCGCACCGGGACCCGAATCCCGCGCAAGGTATCGGGCGCGGCGCTGCTGTGCCCGTTCGATCCGCTCATCTTCTTCCGCCCGCGTACCGAGCGCATCTTCGATTTCCACTACCGTATCGAGATCTACACGCCGGAGCCCAAGCGGGTGCACGGCTACTACGTCTTCCCGTTCCTGCTCGACGGCGAGCTGGTCGCCCGGGTCGACCTGCGCGCCGAGCGGTCCACCGGCCGCCTGCTCGTCCCGGGCGCCTTCGCCGAATCCGGCTGGGACACCGCCCATGTCGTGACCGAGCTGGCGCGCTCGCTGCGGGAGATGGCCGACTGGCTCGAGCTGGACACCGTCGAGGTGGGGGAGCGAGGCGATCTGGCGGATTCGCTGCGGGCGCTCACCCGCTGATCCGTCCGGCATCGCGCGGGCAATCGGTGCGGCGGCCGCGGCGAACTCGATCACGCGGGCGGTCGCGCGGTGTTACCTTCTGCTGATGTCGGCGAACCGTATGCGGCGCAGTCGAATCGTCCGGATGGGCGCGGTCGTGGCGGCCGTCGTCCTGGCCGCCGCCTGCGGTGGATCCGACGGTGGCGGGAACGGCCCGGCACCGTCCCCGAGTGCGTGGCCGCCCACCGACGGCCGCGGCGACTGCGCGGTCGACAAGCAGGAGAACGTCCCCGCCGCCATGCGCGACGGCGTCGTGCTGAAGGCCGACGTCTACCGCCCGCGAACCGCCGATCCGGCGCCCGTGATCCTCATGCGCACCCAGTACGGCAAGGCCGCGGCGCAGATCCAGCCGTACCGGTACCGGACGCCGGACTGGTTCGCCTCACACTGCTATCTCGTTGTCGTGCAGGATATTCGGGGGCAGGGCGCGTCGGGCGGCACGTTCACCGAATTCGGCAACGATATGGACGACGGATACGACTCGGTGGAGTGGGCGGCCGGTCTGCCGGGGTCCAACGGCAAGGTCGGCATGTACGGGTCGTCCTATGTGGGCGCCACCCAGTGGCTGGCCGCGGTGCGCACGCCGCCGCATCTGGCGACGATCGTCCCCGCCAATACGTCCTCCGACTACTACGACGGCTGGACCTACGACGGCGGGGCGTTCCGGCTGGCCTTCGTCGAACCGTGGGCGATGGGGACGATCGGCCGGACCGCGGCGGAGAATCGCGGCGACACCGGCACGGCCAAGCAACTGCTGGCCGACGAATCCGAGTACACCCGCTGGCTGGGATATCGCCCGTACCAGCAGTTTCCACCACTGCACCCCGGTGATCCGGTCGTGGCGCCGTGGTTCTACGACTGGATCCGCCACTCCGCCCGCGACGACTACTGGACGCGGTGGAGCATCCGCGACCGATATCAGGACGTGCGGGTGCCCGTACTCGATATCGAGGGCTGGTACGACGCCTTCCTCACCGGCGGCATCGAGAATTTCACGGGGATGGTGAACCGTGGCGGCGGCGACGAGGCCCGCCGCAACCAGCGCCTGGTGATCGGGCCGTGGGACCATGTCGGCTGGGGCCGTCCGGGCAGCGGCGTCACCACGCCGAAACTGGCTGCCGCGGGACCCGCCGGGAACAGCCCGGTCAACGAGTTGATGCTGACCTGGTTCGACCGGTTCCTGAAGGGGGCGGACAACACCGTGTCCGGGCAGCCCGCGGTCGACTACTTCGTCATGGGCGCCAATCGCTGGAAGACGGCGTCGGCCTGGCCGCTGCCGAATACGCGCTGGACCACCTACTACCTGTCCGGTCCCGGCGGCCTCGGGATGACCGGCCGCACAGGCGCTCTGGCCACCGCGCCGCCGAAGGATCCGCAGCCACCGGACCGGTACTACTACGACCCCGCGAACCCGGTGCCCAGCGCGGGCGGCCACTCCTGCTGCGGCGCGTCGACCGGACCGCAGGGACCCGTCGATCAGGGCGTGGTCGAGCAGCGCACCGACGTACTGACCTACACCACCGACCCGATGCCGTCCGATACCGAGATCACCGGACCGACCGAGGTGAAACTGTGGGCGGCCTCGACCGCGCCCGACACCGACTTCACCGCGAAACTCGTGGCCGTCGCCCCGGACGGATCCACCACGAACCTCAACAACGGCATCATCCGCGCGGCGTTCCGCGACTCCCTGGAACGGCCGTCTCCCATCGTTCCCGGACAGCCGTACCAGTACACGATCAAGATCTGGCCGACCAGCTATCAGGTGCCCGCCGGATCCCGTATCCGGGTGGAGATCTCCAGCAGCGACTACCCGCAGTACGCGCCGAACCCCAATACCGGCGAACCGTTCGGGAGTAGCGCCGCGGTACAGGGCGCCACGCAGACGATCCTGCACGACGCCGACCATCCGTCCGCCGTCGTGCTGCCGATCATTCCGGCGGGTGACAGCGGCACGTCCGAATTCCCGCTCACCCGCTGACGCGCCCGGCCGCCCACCGGTACGCCGGAAGCGGAACCGGCTGCGCGACAGCGTCTCCGGGGCGCGCCGCGCCGTGACGAGGTTGCCGACCGTTCATCACACGTTTACGGTGGCGTCCATGTCGCGCATCGATATCGAGGACCTGCCCGCCGATACCGCCGCCGTGCTGCGCCGCCGCGCCGCCTATGCCGACCTGCCCGTGGAGGAGTACGTACACCACGAGCTGACGGCGCTGAGTTCCCGGCGCGTGCCGATCGACTCCGTCGTCGAATTCCTGGAAGCCGAGCGGCCGGACCATCCCGCGCCCGCGGTCGACGAGGGCGCCATGTCGCTGATCGAGACCTACCGGCTGCCCGCCGACACCTGGAGCGTGCTCGGCCGCCGCGCCGCCGCCTCGGGCATGCCGCTGGGCGACTACGTGCGCCAGGAGCTGATCTCGATGGCCCGGCGCAGCAGCCTCGACGAGTCGATGCAGGAATTCCGCGAGGCGCTGAAGCAGGACCCGAGCCTCGATATCGATCTGAGCGCGGTCGAGGAGACGCTGCGGTACGTGCGCGGAATGTGAACGGCCCCTAGCTCGCCGCCGCGGCGCCGGCCGAAACGGGTTGCGCGGCAGCGGCATCCGCCGCCCGGCCCCAGCGCCCCGCCAGCGCGGCGCAGACGAACAGCTGGATCTGGTGGAAGATCATCAGCGGCAGCACGATCAGCCCGACCGGATGCCCGGCGAACAGCACCGTCGCCATGGGCAGCCCGGTCGCCAGGCTCTTCTTCGATCCGCAGAAGATCATGACGATCCGGTCGGCCCGCTCGAATCCGAGCGCCTTGCTCGCGGCGGACGTGATGCCCAGCACGACCCCCAGCAGGGCCGCGCACACCGCGACCACGGCGAGTAATGCCCAGGGGGACAGGCCATTCCAGATGTGCTCCACCATGCCCGCGCTGAACGCGGCGTAGACCACCAGATACACCGAGCCCCGATCGGCGACGCGCGTGACCGCCGTATGCCGCAGCAGCGGCCGCAGCCACGGGCGCAGCAGCTGACCGGCCAGGAACGGCAGCAGCAGCTGCACGACGATCGCCAGGATGGCGGTCGGGGAGACGCTCGCGCCACCCGTCGTGTGCATGAGCAGCATGACCAGCAGCGGCGTGGCGAAGACGCCCGCGAGATTGGACAGCGACGCGCTCACCACCGCGCCGGCCACATTCCCGCGCGCGATCGAGGTGAACGCGATCGAGGACTGCACCGTCGAGGGCAGCAGGCACAGATACAGCACGCCGGTGTACAGCTCCTCGGTCAGCACCGAGGGCACCAGCAGCCGTAACGCGAGGCCGAGCAGCGGGAACACCAGGTACGTCACCGCGAGGACGCTCGCGTGCAGCCGCCAGTGCCGCAGCCCGGCCAGCGCCTCGCGTGGCTCCAGCCGGGCGCCGTAGAGCAGGAACAGCAGGCCGATGGCGATCTTGGTCGCCCAGTCCAGGACGTCGGCGGCGGTCCCGCGCGCCGGGAGCACGACGGCCACCAGCACGCTGGCCAGGATGCCGAGCATGAAGGCGTCGATCCGGAGCTTCGCGAGAAACGTCACCTCTGCACGGTAGATCCGGCCGACTGATCACGGAAGTCGGTGTAAACGATATTTCGGAACGCGTATCGTGATGAATATGTTCGATCCCGACCTGCTGCGCACCTTTCTCGCCGTCGAGCGCGCCGGTGGCTTCACCGCGGCGGGCCGCATCCTGGGTTTGCGGCAGTCCACGGTCAGCGGGCACATCGCCCGGCTCGAGAAGGCCGCCGGGCGCGAGCTGTTCCGCCGCGACACCCGCAATCTCGCCCTCACCGCCGACGGCGCCGCCATGGTCGGATTCGCGCGCGCCATCCTGGACGCGCAGGCGCGGGCCGAGCGCTACTTCTCGGAATCGCGCCTCACCGGCCTGATCCGCCTCGGCGCGTCCGACGACGTCATGGCGCGTGAGCTGCCGGACGTGCTGCTGGAATTCCAGCAGTCCCATCCGGGCGTCGACCTCGAACTGACTGTCGGTCTCAGCGAGAACCTGAAGACCCGGATGGCGGCAGGCGAACTGGACCTGGTGGTGGGCAAGCGGCTGCCCGGCGAGCGCCACGGCGAACTGCTGTGGCGCGACCGCCTGGTGTGGGCGGGCCGTTCCGGCGCAACGGGTTTCGACGATCCGGTCCCGCTGGTCACCTATCCGCCGCCGAGTCTCACTCGCCACGTCGCCCTGCGCGCCCTCGAACGCGAGGGCCGCACCTGCCGCATCGCCTGCACCAGCGACAGCCAGCTGGGCCTGCGCGCCGCGGTCCTGGCCGGCTTGGGGGTGATCGCCCACGCCGAAAGCCTGCTGCCCGCAGGGCTTTTCGCCGTAGACGACCCCCGCCTGCCGGAACTGGGCGAACTCGACTTCGTCCTCCTGCGCCGCCGCAGTCGCCTCTCCGGCCCCGAACGCGCCCTCTACGAGGCCATCAAGTCCAACACCCGCCGCATGCAGCCGGTGTGAACACCACCCGGCCGCTCCGAGGGATCGCTCGTCATCGCGCGTCCACCGGAACTCGGGCCGCCTCGCGTTCGGCCCGCCGCAGGACGGTGACCGCGGTGAGGGCGGCGAGGAGGCTGAAGCCCGCCGCGACGAGGGAACCGCGCCGGAAGCCCTCCGTGAGAGCCGCGGCCGGGCCCGCGGAGACGCCACGCGCGGCCGCGATCGCCACCGCCGCGACGACGGCCGTGCCCAGCGCGCCGCCGATCTCGCGCGCGGTCTCCACCATGCCGCCCGCCAGCCCGCTGACCTGCTCGGGGATACCGACGAACGCGGCGACCTGGACCGCTACCAGCGACAGCCCGACGCCCACCCCGACGCCGAGGAACCCGGGAAACAGATCCGGCCAGTACGCGGCGCCGACCGGGACGCGGGCGAGCCACAGCAGCCCGGCCGCCGCGCTGCCCTGCGCCAGCACGATCGTCCATCCGGCGCCGATCCGCGACAGCAGCGCGGGCGCGATACCGGCGGCGACGACCACCGCGGTAGCGGCGATCGCCAGGTAGGCCACGCCCGTGCGCAGCGCGGAATATCCGAGCACCTGCTGCATGAGCAGCGATGCCTGGAAGATGGTCGCGAAGAAGGCCGCGTACACCAGCGCGGCAACGAGATTCGCGGCATTGAGCGTCGGCCGGCGGAACATCGTCAGGGGCACCAGCGGCTCCGCCGCGCGGTATTCGACGGCGGCGAATACCGCCAGCAGGGCGAATCCGGCCGCCAGCAGGCCGAGTGTGATCGCGGAGCCCCAGCCGTGATCGACGCTCTTGTTGATGGCGTAGACGAGCGCGGTGAGCCCGGCGGTCACCGTGACCGCACCCGCGAGATCGAACGGGCCGCGCTCGGTCCTGCGGTCGGCGGGTACGTATCTCGCGATGAGCGCCAGCATGACCCCGACGATCGGCACGTTGATGAAGAAGATCCACTCCCACCCCGGCCCGGCGGTCAGCGCCCCGCTCACCACGACGCCGACCGAGGCCGCGCTCCCGCCGGCCGCGCCGAGCACTCCGAGCGCCTTGGTGCGCGCGGCGCCCTCGGGAAAGGTCGCGACGAGTACGGCCAGTGCGGCGGGCGCGGCCAGCGCCGCCCCGGCTCCCTGTGCGGCCCGCGACGCGACCAGCTGGGCGAATGATCCCGCCAGCCCGGCGGCGAGCGAGGCGCCCGCGAACAGCGCCAGTCCGGCCAGCAGCACTCGCCGCCGGCCGAGCAGATCCCCGGCGCGCCCGCCGAGCAGCAGCAGGCCGCCGAGCAGCAGGACGTAGGTGATGACCACCCATTGCAGATCGTTCGCCGCGAGGTCGAGATCCCGCTGAATCGACGGCAGCGCGACATTCACGATGGCGATATCGAGTGTGATGATGAACTGTGCCCCGCACATCAGCGCGAGGATCACTCCGGGTTTCAGCGCCCTCGGCTCGATTCGCCGGGACGGTGTGAACATGTCGTTGACCATGCCTGCCACAACCGCCCCGACTCCGGAAACTCGTCGCGCCACCGGGGAGACAGGCATCCCGGGGGCCGACCGGCACGACGAGTTTCGCGGTCGGCGGCGGTTGTGCAGGGTATGTGTCCCGACGTGCAGATGCCTCGCGGCGCCGCAGCATCCGGCCCGGCGACCGTAGCGCTCGGCGGGGTGGCGTGTGAGCGCGCCACCGCGGCGTGGTGCGCGCGGGTCCGGACGCTGATCGCCGACGGCCATCGGACCGTCGACTGCGATGTCCGCGACCTCGCGGGCTGCGCCGCGGCCGTGATCGAGGCGCTGGCACGTATTCACCTCGCCGCCAACCGGTCCGGCGGGCGCATCCGGATTCTCGGCGCGGACGAGGGGCTGCTGCTGGTGCTCGGCCTGGCCGGGCTTACGGACCTGCTGCCCGATCGGTAGCGGTCAGCCGAGCGTCTCGGGCAGCCCGAAGATGCGGAACAGTTCGGGTTGCAGGAAGACGTGTAGTTCGGAGATCTCGCCACCCGAGCACACCAGCACCTGGATCCCGACCGCCTCGAAACGCCCGTCGTGCTCCCGGTACACCGCCGCGGCCGGGCAGCCGTTGGCCTCGATCGGCACCAGCCGCTTGCGGCGGCAGCCGACCTCGGAGTGGGTCAGCCACTGGCGGAAGGCCTCGCGGCCGCGTAGCCAGAACGACACCGGCGGCATATCGATCACGGCGTCGTGCCGCAGCAGCGCGACGATGCCGTCGATGTCGAACCGTTCGAACGCGGCGACGTACCGCTCGAGTAGTCCGGTATCGATCGGTTCGCCGGCCTCCGGCCCCGCCGCGGCCAGCGCCGACCGTGCCCGCCGCAGCATGCTGTTGATCGCGTCGACACTGGTGTCGAGCAGTTCGGCCACCTCGGCGGCGCGCCAGCACAGCACGTCACGCAGGATGAGGACGGCGCGCTGCCGGGGCAGCAGGTACTGCAGCGCGGCGACGAAGGCAAGCCGGATCGATTCGCGGGAGACCGCCTCCTCGGACGGGTCGCCGGTGGCCGAGGCGCTCGGAAACGGTTGCACCCAGGTCGATTCCGGCAGCGCCGCCCCCAGATCACCGCGGGGGTCGGCCGCGGCGACGAGGTCCATCGGCAGCGCCCGCCGGCGTCGATCGGTGGTCGCGTCGATACAGACGTTGGTCGCGATCCGGTACATCCACGGCCGCAATCCGGCAGGGTCGGTGAGCCGATCGGCGGACCGCCACGCTCGCATCATCGTCTCCTGGACGGCGTCCTCGGCCTCGAGCGCGGAACCGAGCATCCGGTAGCAGTAGGTCAGCAGCGGACGGCGCAGTGCGGCCAGCTCCCGTGCCAGCGCGGACCGCGCCGGGGTGAGGGTCGGGTTCATAGGAGTTACGACCGCCGCGGCCGCGAAAACTCGTCGGAGCCGGTCGATAGGCTTGTCGGGTGGCAGATCCAGCGACGTACCGGCCGGCGCCGGGCACCATCCCCGTCGAACCCGGCGTGTACAAGTTCCGGGATGCGTATGGGCAGGTCATCTACGTCGGCAAGGCCAAGAGCCTGCGCAGTCGGCTGAACTCCTACTTCGCCGATATCGCCGCGCTGCACCCGCGTACCCGCCAGATGGTCACCACCGCCGCGAGCGTCGAGTGGACGGTGGTCACCACCGAGGTGGAAGCGCTTCAGCTGGAATACAACTGGATCAAGGAATTCGATCCGCGCTTCAACGTCCGCTACCGCGACGACAAGACCTATCCCATGCTCGCGGTGAGCATGAACGAGGAGTACCCCCGGGTCTTCGTCTACCGCGGCGCGCGGAAGAAGGGCGTGCGGTATTTCGGCCCCTACGCGCACGCCTGGGCCATCCGCGAGACCGTCGACCTGCTGCTGCGGGTGTTCCCGGTGCGCACCTGCTCGGCGGGGGTCTTCAAGCGGCACCGGCAGATCGGCCGCCCGTGCCTGCTCGGCTATATCGACAAGTGCTCGGCGCCGTGCATCGGCCGGGTCAGCGCCGAGGAACATCACCGGATCGCCGAGGACTTCTGCGACTTCCTGTCCGGCAAGACCGACCGGATGGTGCGCGATCTCAAACGCCAGATGCAGGCCGCGGCGGAGGATCTGGACTTCGAGGCCGCCGCCCGCCTGCGCGACGACGTGCAGGCCCTGGAGCGCGCGCTGGAGAAGCAGGCGGTGGTGCTGGGCACCGGCACCGACGCCGACGTGATCGCCTTCGCCACCGACGAACTCGAGGCGGCCGTCCAGATCTTCCACGTGCGCGACGGCCGGGTGCGCGGCCAGCGCGGCTGGGTGGTCGACAAATCCGGCGACGCTGCCGACGACATCGGCGGCGAGATGCCCGCGCTGGTCGAGCAGTTCCTCACCCAGTTCTACGGCGAGCAGGCGGCCTTCGCCGAGCACACCGACACCGATTCCCCGGCCGCCGTCGTGCCGCGCGAGGTCCTGGTCCCGGTGCTGCCCGCCGAGCCGGACCAGATCCAGGGCTGGCTGTCGGAGCTGCGCGGGTCGGGGGTGGGCCTGCGGGTGCCGCAGCGCGGCGACAAGAAGGCGCTGATGGAGACCGTGCAGCGCAATGCCACCGAGGCGCTGGCCCAGCACAAACTCAAGCGCGCGGGCGACCTGACCGCGAGATCGGCCGCGCTGCAAGGCATTCAGGACGCCCTCGATCTCGACAGCGCCCCGCTGCGCATCGAATGCGTCGACATCAGCCACGTGCAGGGCACCGATGTGGTGGCCTCCCTGGTGGTGTTCGAGGACGGCCTGGCGCGGAAATCCGAGTACCGGCACTACGCGATCAAGGAGGCCGCGGGCGAGGGCCGCTCCGACGACGTGGCCAGCATCGCCGAGGTCACCCGGAGGCGGTTCCAGCGGCTGCGCCGGGACCTCGACGCGGCCGAGGCCACCGAACTGCGGTCCGGCCCGGTCCCGGCCGACGGGGGACCGACCGCGCTCGTGGACGTGGGCGACGACGCCGAGCCGCACGTCCCGCCGGGCATCGATCCGAAGACCGGCAAGCCGCGCCGGTTCTCCTATCCGCCGAACCTGTACGTCGTCGACGGCGGCGCGCCGCAGGTGAACGCCGCCGCGGAGGTCCTCGACGACCTCGGCATCACCGATGTCGCGGTGATCGGCCTGGCCAAACGCCTGGAGGAGGTGTGGGTCCCCGGCGAGCCCGACCCGGTGATCATGCCGCGCAACAGCGAGTCGCTCTACCTGCTGCAACGCGTCCGCGACGAGGCGCACCGGTTCGCCATCACCTTCCACCGCAGCAAGCGGTCGCGGCGCATGACGGCCTCGGCGCTGGACTCCGTCCGTGGCCTCGGCGAATCCCGGCGGACCGCCCTGGTCACCCACTTCGGCTCGGTGGCCCGGCTGAAGGACGCTACGGTAGAGGAGATTACGGAGGTCCCGGGCATCGGTGTGGCCACAGCGAAGGCGGTGCTCGCCGCCCTGAACCCGGGCGAGGTGAACGGCGGATGACGGCCCCGGCCCTGGTCCCGCCCCACAACCGGCCGGTCGTGGGGCGGCCCATGGCCGACCGTGGTCGCGGCCCCACAGCCAGGTTGCAGCCGCAGCTCACGGCCCGGTGGCTCCTGGGCCGGTCCGCGGCCCGGTGGCTCCTGGCCCGGTCCCGACCCCGGCGCGCTTCTGGCCGGGGCCGCGACGCGCCCGGGCGCGGGACACGATTATCGACAGACAGGCAGACACGGATCCGGTAGGACATGACCAGCGTCGAATCGAACAGCAGCCCGGCGACCACCCCGTCGTCGGCGGCCGCGTACCCAGAGCCCGCACCCCCCTCGCCTGCCCGTGACGACGGCGGGCGTGTCGAGGTCGTCATCGTCACCGGCCTGTCCGGGGCGGGACGCGGCACGGCGGCCCGCGTGCTCGAGGATCTCGGCTGGTACGTCGCCGACAACCTGCCGCCGGAGCTGATCGGGCGGATGGTCGAACTCGGCGCCTCCGCGGATCCGCCGATTCGCAAGCTCGCCCTGGTCATGGACGTGCGCAGCCGGTTCTTCACCGGAGATCTGTCGGGAGTCACCGAACAGCTGCGCGGCGCCGGGGTGCGGACCAGGGTGCTGTTCCTGGAGGCGTCCGACGACGTGCTGATCCGCCGGTTCGGCTTCGCGCGGCGCCGCCACCCGCTGCAGGGCGAGAGCGCCGACGGTACCCTGACCGCCGGTATCGCCGCCGAACGCGAGCGGCTGTCGCCGGTGAAGAAGGTCGCCGACCTCGTCATCGACACCACCGAACTGTCGGTGCACCAACTGCACCGGCGGCTGGAGGAGGCCTACGGGAGCGGTGCGCCGGCCACCCTCCAGATCACAATCCAATCGTTCGGTTTCAAGCACGGAGTACCGCTGGACGCCGACATGGTGTTTGATGTGCGTTTCCTACCCAATCCCCATTGGGTACCGGAACTACGCGAACACACGGGGCAGGACGCGGTGGTCAGCGAGTACGTGTTGTCCCGCCCCGGGGCCCAGGACTACCTGCGGACCTGTTCGCACCTGATCGACGTCACAACGAACGGGTACCGGCAAGAGGGGAAGCGATACATGACGGTGGCAGTGGGCTGCACCGGCGGTAAGCACCGCAGCGTGGCGATCGCGCTGGCGCTGGGCGAGTTACTTCGCGACCGCGAGCCCGATCCGGGCGACGCGATCCGGGTGGTCCATCGGGATCTGGGGCGCGAATGACCGACCGCGAGACTTCCGCGGCGGCCGAGGATCCGGCGTCCGCGGCGGACCGCGAATCCGGGCCCGCGGTCGTCGCGCTCGGCGGCGGGCACGGTCTGTACGCCACCCTCACCGCGGTGCGGCGGCTCGCCGGGGCGATCACCGCGGTCGTCACTGTGGCCGACGACGGCGGCTCCTCCGGCCGGTTGCGCGCCGAACTGGGCATGCTGCCGCCGGGTGATCTGCGCATGGCCCTGGCCGCGCTGGCCGAGGAGACCGACGGGGTGTGGGCGCGCACGGTGCAGCACCGCTTCGGCGGCACCGGCGCGCTGGCCGGGCATTCGGTCGGCAACCTGATCGTGGCCGGCCTGACCGAGGTGCTGGGCGATCCGGTCGCGGCGCTCGACGAGATGGGCCGGATACTGCGCACCAGCGGCCGCGTGCTGCCGATGTCGCCGACCGCGCTGACCATCGAGGCCGACGTCTCCGGCCTGGAGGCCGACCCCCGGGTGAGCCGCTGCATCCGCGGTCAGGTCGCGGTCGCGACCACGCCGGGCAAGGTTCGCCGGGTGCGGCTGATCCCGTCCGACCCGCCCGCCAGCCCCGAGGCGACCTCGGCCATCGAGCACGCCGACGTGGTCGTGCTGGGACCGGGATCGTGGTTCACCAGCGTCATCCCGCACGTTCTCGTGCCTGGTCTGCGCGAGGCGCTGGTACATACCAGGGCACGAAAAGTGCTGGTACTCAATCTCGCTGCGGAGCCCGGCGAGACGGCCGGATTCTCCGCCGAACGGCACCTGCATGTATTGTCCCAGCACGCACCGGATTTCGCGGTCGAGGATGTGGTGGTGGATTCCGGCTCCGTACCGGAGGGTAGGGAACGCGAACATCTGGCAAGAGCTGCCGAACAGCTGCAAGCACGAGTAACCTTCGCTGATGTCGCCGAGGCGGGGACGGACCGGCACCACCCCGGAAAGCTTGCCGCCGCACTGGATCAGGTGATCCGGCAACCTCGGCCGGAATCAGCAGGGCTTCGAGTCGAAGGACGGCACATGGGCCAGCAAGTGCGGTCCGCGTTGGGTGGAAAGGAGCGGGTCTCGTGGCGATGACAGCCGAGGTCAAGGACGAGCTTAGCCGTCTGTCGGTCTCGCAGGTGAGTTCACGCAAGGCGGAACTGTCGGCGCTACTTCGGTTCGCCGGCGGCCTGCACATCGTCGGTGGCAGAGTGATCGTCGAGGCCGAGGTGGACATGGGATCCATCGCGCGTCGGCTGCGCCGGGAGATCTTCGAGCTGTACGGCTACGGCTCGGATGTGCACGTGCTCGGCGCCGGTGGGCTGCGCAAGACTTCCCGGTATGTCGTGCGGGTATCGAAGGAGGGCGAGGCGCTGGCCCGGCAGACCGGTCTGCTGGATGTGCGCGGTCGCCCGGTGCGCGGCCTGCCGGCCCAGGTCGTCGGCGGCAGCATCGGCGATGCCGAAGCCGCCTGGCGCGGCGCCTTTCTCGCGCACGGCTCGCTCACCGAACCCGGCCGGTCCTCGGCGCTCGAGGTGAGCTGCCCGGGTCCGGAGGCGGCGCTGGCACTGGTCGGCGCGGCCCGGCGGATGGGTATCTCGGCCAAGGCCCGCGAGGTGCGCGGCACCGATCGGGTGGTGGTGCGTGACGGCGAGGCCATCGGCGCGCTGCTGACCCGGATGGGCGCCCAGGACACGAGACTGACCTGGGAGGAGCGCCGCATGCGCCGGGAGGTGCGGGCGACCGCCAACCGCCTGGCCAACTTCGACGACGCCAACCTGCGCCGCTCGGCGCGCGCGGCGGTGGCCGCGGCCGCCCGGGTGGAGCGCGCGCTGACGATACTGGGCGAGGATGTGCCCGAACATCTGGCCGCCGCGGGCCGGCTGCGTGTGCAGCACCGCCAGGCCTCGCTGGAGGAACTGGGCCAGCTCGCCGAGCCGCCGATGACGAAAGACGCGGTGGCGGGCCGCATCCGGCGGCTGCTGTCGATGGCCGACCGGCGCGCGAAGGAACTGGGCATCCCCGACACGGAGTCGGCGGTCACCGCGGAACTACTCGAGGACGCGTAGGCCCGGACGGGAAGAAAGCGGGCGGCGGGCGACGCTGTACCTGAAGGCGGCCCGCCCGCCGAACGCTTTCCCCGTTCCTCACGAAAGGGCACGATCGTGACCGCAGGACACCGCATCACCGTCGAACAGGGCGACCAGCACGTGCGCGTGGTACGCGGCGACCAGGTCCTCGCCGAGAGCACCCGCCCCCTGGTGCTGCGCGAGACCGGCTGTCCCGTGCGCTACTACCTCCCGCCGGAGGACGTCCGCACCGACCTGCTGACGGCGTCGGACACCACTACCTTCTGCCCGTTCAAGGGCACGGCCTCCTACTGGTCGGTCCCCGACGCGCAGGACCTGGTCTGGGGCTACCCGGAACCGAAGGACGAGGTGGCCCAGATCACGGACCACTTCTGCTTCTACGACACCGAGGAAGTCGCGGCAGGTCAAGCCCACTGATCATCCGCGCCACCCCCACCCCCTTTTTCCGGCACGCTTTTGGCCGGAATCTCCCGGTAGATTCCGGCCAAAAGCGTGCCGGAAAAAGGAGAGTGGTTGCGCTGCAACAAATTCCGGAATATGTGTCGGATACCAGGGTCTCCGGTGACGATTCTGTTACTCGAACCCGGGTCCTCCACTGCCCCCACCGAACCGCCGTACCGGCCGGTAACATGATGGCCTGCCGCCGACCGGCCCGGATACGGCCCGTAGTGCCTCGTCACAGTGGGCAGGGGCGTGGCGGATGCCGGAGAACGCGGGCATTAGGGTGGATCTGCAACGGAACGAATCCGCTGAAAGCTGAGGAGCGATAACGTGACTGTCCGGGTAGGTATCAACGGCTTCGGCCGCATCGGTCGGAACTTCTTCAGGGCGGTCGAAGCGCAGAAGGCGCTCGGCACCACGGATATCGAGATCGTCGCGGTCAACGACCTCACCGACAACGCCACGCTGGCGACGCTGCTGAAGTACGACTCGATCCTGGGCCGCCTGCCGAAGGATGTCTCGCTCGACGGCGACGACACCATCGTGGTCGGCGACCAGCGGATCACCGCGCTCGCCATCAAGGAGGGCCCGTCGGCGCTGCCGTGGGGCGACCTGGGCGTCGACGTGGTGGTCGAGTCGACCGGCATCTTCACCGACGCCACCAAGGCGAAGGGCCACCTGGCCGCCGGCGCCAAGAAGGTCATCATCTCCGCGCCCGCCAAGGGCGAGGACCTGACCGTCGTCATGGGCGTCAACGACGACAAGTACGACGGCAGCCAGAACATCATCTCCAACGCCTCGTGCACCACCAACTGCCTGGGCCCGCTGGCCAAGGTCCTCAACGACACCTTCGGTATCGAGCGTGGCCTGATGACCACGATCCACGCCTACACCCAGGACCAGAACCTGCAGGACGCCCCGCACAAGGACCTGCGCCGCGCCCGCGCCGCCGCGCTGAACATCGTGCCGACCGGCACCGGCGCCGCCAAGGCCATCGGCCTGGTGCTCCCCGAACTGCAGGGCAAGCTGGACGGCTACGCGCTGCGCGTCCCGGTCCCGACGGGCTCGATCACCGACCTGACCGCCGACCTGCGCAAGCAGGCCTCGGTCGAGGAGATCAACGCCGCGTTCCAGGCCGCCGCCGAGGGTCCGCTGAAGGGCATCCTGAAGTACAACACGGACCCGATCGTCTCCAGCGACATCGTCACCGACCCGCACTCGTCGATCTACGACGCGCCGCTGACCAAGGTCATCGACGGCCAGGTCAAGGTCACCTCCTGGTACGACAACGAGTGGGGCTACTCCAACCGCCTGGCCGACCTGATCGGCCTCGTCGGCAAGTCGCTGTAAAGCTATGGCAGTCAAGACACTTCACGATCTGCTGAGTGAGGGTGTCGAGGGCCGGGGCGTACTCGTGCGCTCCGACCTCAACGTCCCCCTCGACAGTGCCGTTTCGAGCGACCCGCAAGCGATCGCTAGCGGCGGGACGATCACCGACCCGGGCCGCATCATCGCCTCGGCGCCGACCATCAAGGCGCTGGCCGAGGCCGGGGCCAAGGTCGTCGTCACCGCGCACCTGGGCCGCCCCAAGGGCGAGCCGGACGCGAAGCTCTCGCTGGCTCCTGTGGCGGCGAAGCTGGCCGAGGAGCTGGGCCGCAATGTCCAGCTCGCCGGCGACGTGGTCGGCCAGGACGCGCTGGCGCGGTCCGAGGGCCTCACCGACGGCGACGTGCTGCTGCTGGAGAACATCCGCTTCGATCCGCGCGAGACCAGCAAGGACGACGCCGAGCGCGGCAAGCTGGCCCGCGCCCTGGTCGAACTGGTCGGCGACGACGGCGCGTTCGTCTCCGACGGCTTCGGCGTGGTGCACCGCAAGCAGGCGTCGGTCTACGACGTGGCGCAGCTGCTGCCGCACTACGCGGGCACGCTGGTGGCCGCCGAGGTCGACGTGCTGCGGAAGCTGACCGCCGACCCGGAGCGGCCGTACGCGGTCGTGCTCGGCGGCTCGAAGGTCTCCGACAAGCTGGCCGTCATCGAGGCGCTCGCGCCGAAGGTCGACACCCTGGTGATCGGCGGCGGCATGTGCTTCACCTTCCTTGCGGCACAGGGCCTTTCAGTGGGCACCTCGCTGCTGCAGGAGGAGATGGTGACCACCTGCCAGGACCTGCTGGACCGCTTCGCGGACGTCATCCACCTGCCCGTGGACATCGTGGTGGCCGACAAGTTCGCCGCCGACGCGGAGTCGAAGACCGTGCCCGCGCACGAGATCCCGGACGGCTGGATGGGCCTGGACGTGGGCCCGGAGTCGGCGAAGCGCTTCGGCGCGCTGCTGACCGAGGCGCGGACGATCTTCTGGAACGGCCCGATGGGCGTCTTCGAGTTCGAGGGCTTCGCCGCGGGCACCCGCGCCGTCGCCGAGGCGATCGTCACGGCCACCGGCAAGGGTGCGTTCACGGTGGTCGGCGGCGGCGATTCGGCCGCGGCCGTGCGTTCGCTGGGTCTGCCGGAGGACGGTTTCTCGCACATCTCCACCGGCGGCGGCGCGTCGCTGGAGTACCTGGAGGGCAAGGAACTTCCCGGCATCGCGGTTCTGGAGGACTGATGGCACGCAAACCGCTCATCGCCGGCAACTGGAAGATGAACCTCAACCACCTCGAGGCCATCGCCCTGGTGCAGAAGATCGCCTTCGCGCTGCCGGACAAGTACTTCGCCAAGGTCGACGTCACGGTGCTCCCGCCGTTCACCGACATCCGCAGCGTGCAGACGCTGGTGGAGGGTGACCGGCTGCTGATCACCTACGGCGCGCAGGATGTGTCGACCCACGATTCGGGCGCCTACACCGGCGAGATCAGCGCTCCCATGCTGGCCAAGCTGGGTTGCACCTACATCGTGGTCGGCCACTCCGAGCGGCGGCAGTACCACACCGAGGACGACGCCACCGTCGCCGCCAAGGCCAAGAAGGTGCTGGACAACGGGATGACCCCGATCGTCTGCATCGGCGAGGGCCTCGGCGTCCGCGAGGCGCAGACCCACGTCCAGTACAACCTGGAACAGCTGCGTGGTTCGCTCAAGGGCCTGTCGGCGGAGGAGATCGCCAAGATCGTCATCGCCTACGAGCCCGTCTGGGCCATCGGCACCGGCCGGGTCGCCACTCCGGCCGACGCGCAGGAGGTGTGCGGCGCGCTGCGCGCCGAACTGGCCGACCTGGCCGGTCCGGAGGTCGCCGGTATCGTCCGCGTCCTGTACGGCGGTTCGGTGAACGCCAAGAACGTCGGCGAGCTGATCGCGCAGACCGACATCGACGGCGCCCTCGTCGGCGGAGCCTCCCTCAAGGGCGACGAATTCGCCACGCTCTCGGCCATCGCCGCGGGCGGCCCCCTGCCGTAAATCGTTGCGGCGCAGTGCAATCGGCCCGGCATCACACGGTGGTGCCGGGCCGAACCTTTGCCTTTCTTCTTTTTCCGGCGTGCTTTTGGCCGGAATCCATCGGTAGATTCCGGCCAAAAGCGTGCCGGAAAAGGGGAGAGGCTCGGCGTCAGGGGATGCGGCCCACGGCCCCCAGCATGGACACTGCCTCGGGCCGGGGGTGGGCCCGCCACCCTTCCGGCCGCCACGACATGATCGACCCGATGCCCGGGGGCACCACCTCGGTGCCGGTGAAGAAGCGGCTGAATTCGGCGGTGGACCGTAATCGGAACGGGATGCCGCTGCGCTGGTTGGCCTCGTCGCTCTGGGCCAGGTCCTCGGCGGTGAGGTGGTCGCTGGTGGCGTGCGACATGACCAGGTAGCTGCCCGAGGGCAGGGCCTCGCACAGCGTCCGGACCAGGCCGTAGGGCTGCTGGTCGTCGGTGATGAAGTGCATGACCGCGACCAGCATGAGCGCCACCGGCCGGGTCAGGTCGAGGGTGGCGAGCAGGTCCGGATGGGTGAGGATGCGCTCGGGCTCGCGGACGTCGGCCTCGAGGTAGGCGGTGCGGCCCTCGGGGCTGCTGTGCAGCAGCGTGCGGGCGTGGATCGCCACGATCGGATCGTTGTCGACGTAGACGATGCGCGATTCGGGCGCGATGTCCTGGGCGATCTCGTGCACATTGCCCGCGGTCGGCAGCCCGGCGCCGATATCGAGGTACTGGCGAATCCCGGCCTCGGCGGCCAGGTAGGTGACCACCCGCCGCAGGAATCCGCGATTCTCCAGGGCGGAGAACTGCACGCTGGGGAAGGCCTCGGCCACCATCTCCGCGGATTCGCGGTCGGCCTCGAAGTTGTCCTTGCCGCCGAGCCAGTAGTCGTATCGGCGCGCCGGGTGCGGTTTACTCACATCGATACCGGGAGGTGCCTGCTCGGAGTTCACGCCGGTGTCCTTCCTCTCGACTACTGTGATCATGTCAGCTCGCAGCGTGAGAACCGGTAGCGACCCGTCGCACCGTCCGGAAGGCTTGCCATGCAATTGCAGTACAGCCCCTATGATTTCGAGGTCCACGCCGACCCGTATCCGTACTACGAGCGGCTGCGCGCGCACGCCCCGGTCTTCCGCAACGAGACCGACGATTTCTGGGCCCTCTCCCGGCACGCGGATGTCCTTGCGGCGCTGCGCGATTCGGACCGATTCTCGAGTGCGAACGGGCTGCGCATGGAGCCCGCCTTCTGGGGTCCGCAGGCCGAGCAGTTCTTTTCCTTCGTCGCGATGGACCCGCCCAAGCACACCCGGGTCCGCGGCCTGGTCACGCGGGCATTCACCGCGCGCCGGGTGCAGGCGCTGGAGCCGCGACTACGCGAGATCGCCCGCGGCCTGCTGGAGCCGATGCTGGCCCGCGGCGACTTCGACCTGGTGGCCGAGTTCGCGGGCCCGTATCCGACCGAGGTGATCGCCGAACTGGTCGGCGTCCCGGCCGCCGACCGCGACATGCTGCGCAAACTGGGCATGGAGATCATGTACACCGACGAGGAGTCGACCGATCTGCGGCCGGAGGCCATGCAGGCGATCGGCGCCCTGGTCGGCTACTACACCGAGCTGACGGTGGAGCGCAGCCGCCACCGCGGCGACGACCTGCTGTCGGCGCTGCTCGACGCGGCCGACGACGACGATCGGCTGACGCCCGAGGAGATCGTGGGCGTGCTGATCCTGCTGATCGGCGCCGGTGTCGAGACGGCCATGCTGACCCTGGGCAACCTCTGGCACGCGGCGTGGGAGTTCCCGTCGCAACGCCGCCAGGCCCTCGACGGCCGCATCGACGACTGGATCGCCGAGGGGATGCGCTACGACCCCGCCACCCAGTCCAACCTGCGGACCACGACCGAGGAGATCGAGTTGCACGGCGTGCGCATCCCCGCCGGGGCCCGCATGCTGCTGCTCACCGGTTCCGCCAACCGCGACGCCGAGGTCTTCTCGAATCCCGACACCCTCGACCTGGACCGCGACACCGGGGCGTCGCTGGTCTTCGGCAGCGGCCGCCACCACTGCCTGGGCTCGAACCTGGGCCTGCTGGAGTTGCGCGTCGCGCTCCAGGAGATCTCCGCGCGGGTGGCCGATTACGACATCGATACCGCCGGGCTGCGCCGTATCCACTCCTCGAACAACCGGGGCTTCGCCGCGCTGCCGACCAGCGTCGTCACCCGCTGACGGAGAATTCGGCGAGTTTCTCGGCCGCGGTGACGATCGCGGCCTCGTCGAGCAGGACGGTACCGGTGGCCGGGCCGAGGGGGACGAAACTGTCGGCGCTGGTGACGCGCGCGATGCGGCCGTCGAATCCGGCGTCGAGCAGTGCGGCGCAGACGGATTCGGACACGCCGCCCGAGCGCCGGGTCTCGTCGGCGACCAGGACGCGGCCGGTGGCCCGGGCATGGTGTAGCAGGTCGTCCTCGGGCAGCGGTGCGAGCCAGCGTAGGTCGAGTACGCGGGCGCGAATTCCCCGCTCGGACAACCGCTCCGCGGCGCGCAGGCTCATGGGCACGCCGTTGGCGAAGGTGACGATGGTGAGATCGGTTCCGTCGCCGTAGATTCGGGCCTGCCCGATATCCACCGGTTCTCCGGTGACCGGGGCCAGCCAGCCGTCGTCGCCGGGCCGGTACAGATCGCGGGTGTGGTACAGCGCGATCGGCTCGAGAACGATGCACACCCGGCCGTCCACCCGCGCCGCGGAGACGCAGGTGCGCAGCATGGCGGCCGCGTCGTCGGCGCGGGCGGGGGAGGCGACCACCACGCCGGGGATATCCCGCAGTGCCGCAACGGAATTGTCGTTGTGGAAATGCCCGCCGAACCCCTTCTGGTAGGCGTAGGCGGCGATCCGCGCGACGAGCGGATTGCGGTACTGCCCGGTCGCGAAGAACTGCAGCGTGGCCGCCTCGCCTCGGATCTGGTCGAGCGCATTGTGCAGGTAGGCGAGATATTGGATCTCCGGAATCGGCACGAATCCGGCCAGCCCCGCGCCGAGGGCGGTGCCGAGCACGCTCTGCTCGTCCAGCAAGGTGTCGAAGACACGGCGGGCCCCGTGGACTCGCTGCAATCCCTTCGTGACCCCGTAGACACCGCCCTTGCGGCCGACATCCTCGCCGAACACCAGAACGTCGTCGTCCCGCTCCAGCAACTCCGACAGCGTCCGGTTGATCGCCTGCGCCAGCGTCGCCGGACTCGCCTCGGCTTCGTTCCCCGAATCGGCCGGTGTGGCGACGCCGTCGCGACCGGATGCCTCGTCGGCGATCGGCACCGCGCCCGTGTTCTGCGTGATACCGGGCCCGGGTGAGCCGTGCGTCTCGGCCGCGGGCACCGAGCCTGTGACGGCGGCCGTGGTGCTCATCCGATCCGTCGTGCGAACGGTCGCGGGGATTCCCGTTTCGGGTAGACCGTCGGGGAGATGGCCGGTGCGCCGCACATCGGCGCGCACCCGGTCGGGCCGGGCGGGGGCCAGGGGCGCGGTCACGGCGGCGGGCGAGGTGAGTTTCGGTTCGTGCGCGACACTCTCGGCGACCTCGGCGACGTGGTCGCCGATGGCGTCGTAGCGGGCGAGCACCTCGGCGGCGTCGGCGACGCCGGCGGTGACCAGGAGGCGGGCGGTCGCGGTGAGCGGGTCGCGCGCGAGATCGCCGGAGACGTCGGCGGCCCGGCGGTAGGACGTCTCGACATCGGATCCGGCGTGACCCAGCAGCCGCACCGTGCGCAGCCGCAGAAACGCCGGCTCGCGCTGCTCGCGCACCCACTCCACCGCCAGCTCCGCGACCGACAGCGCCTGGAGGAGATTGCAGCCGTCCGCGCTGAAATACCGCATGCCCGGCCGGGAGCCGTACGCGTGCTCGATCCACTCCGGCGGGGTGGGGACGCTGATACCGATGCCGTTGTCCTCGCACACGAACAGCACCGGCATCGGGATCCGCTGGTGCGCGGTGTGTATCGCGGCATTGATCGCCCCGGCGGCGGTGGAATGGTTGGCGGAGGCATCGCCGAAACTGCACAGCACCACCGCATCCGACGGCCACTCCGTGAACCGGCCGAGCCGTCCGGCGCGGTCCAGCGCGAACGCCAGCCCCACCGCGCGCGGCACGTGCGAGGCGATGGTGGAGGTCATCGGAATGACCGCGGCGGGCTTACTGCCGAAAACCTTGTGCCGCCCACCGGAAATCGGGTCCGAGGCCGCGGCGACGACGCCCAGCAGGACGTCGCGCACCGGATCCGCGTCGGGCACCCGGCGGCTGCGATGAACGAAGAACGCGCCCGAACGATAGTGCAGCAGTGCGGGATCCGAGACGCGCAGCGCGGCCGACACCGCGACGTCGCCCTCGTGCCCGGCCGAGCCGATGCTGTAGTACCCGCGACCGGCCGCGGTCAGCCTGCGCGCGGCGAGATCGAGGTGCCGGCTGGTCGCCTGCGCGTCGAAGTACTCGAGGCAGTCGGCCGCCGTATACGGATAACCCTTCTGGACGGGTTCGTCCGGGGCGCAGCGGGTTCCGGGCTGCGCCGCCGTCACCGTCGCGCGCAGCCGCCGATCCAGGTCCGCTTCCCGTTCGTTGCTCATCTCACCCATGATGGCCGTACTCACCGTGCCCGGAGAACCAGCCCCGTATTGTTGCCCGAATTGCGCAGTGTGAGTGTGTCGGCGTCGATCGTGGTGGTGGTCTTGCCGTCCAGCGCCTCGAGGACCTGTTGCTCGACCTCCATGACCTCGGGCGGGCAGGCCATCCGGGTGGTGGCGATGTCGTGGAAGGTGACGTCGCCGCCGGCGATCTCGGCGCTGCCCGTCATCCGGTTGCATCCGGCGCTGCCGGTCACCTTGCCGTCGGGGGCGAGGGTGAGGGTCGGCTGGACCTCCTCGAGCGTCGCCGACCGCACCTGGCCCTCGGGCCGCAGCAGCGCGGTGACCACCCAGTCGGTGCCGGTCAGCGGCCGGTCGGGCTGAGCGACCTTCTTGTCGAGCAGGGTGACGGTGGCATCGTCGGAGGTGACCGTCAGCGTATCGGCGTCGAGGGTCCACCGAGGGCCCGACTGCAACAGTTCGGTCTGCCAGCCGTCGGCCCCGGCGCGGCCGTCCGGACAGGCCATCAGCGTGGTCGCCATGCCCGTCACCCGCAGCACGTCACCGTCGAACGACACCGGGCCGCTGCCGGTATTACAGCCCGAGTTGGCCGATACCCGCCCGTCCGCGAAGCTGAGCTGGAGTGGGCCGCCGCCCGGGATCGGGGTGCCCTCCACCTTGGTCGATACGAAGGTGCGTCCCATCGGCGTGGGGCCGGGCGCCTCGTCGCCGCCGGAGGAACAGGCGACCGCCAGTCCGAGCACGGCCAGGACCGGAACGAGACGCAGCGTCGCCGACATGCCGCGATCCTACCGGCGGCCGCGCCCGCCATAGGGACCGAACGTGCCGAGCGCGCCGGGATCGAGGATCGTGCCGGGCACGTCCCGGGTGACGGATGGCCCGGGCGGGCGAATTCACTTGGTGGAGGCGGGGTTCGGATGCACAGTCGCTGGTAGGGGGATCGTCGATTCCCGGTGGAAGGTGCGGTAGGCGAGGGCCGCGGTGGTGGCGAAGCCGAGGCACAGGCCCAGCCAGACACCCGGGCCGTGCCAGGACAGGGCGTAGCCGAAGAGGGCCATGGCCGGGATGCCGACGGCGAAGTAGCCGATGAGAGTGTTCTGCATACCCGCCTTGGTGTTCCCGAGTCCGCGCAGCAGGCCGATACAGAGATTCTGGGCGCCCTTGCAGTACTGGTGGACGATGGCGAACCAGAGCAGGGTCGCGGCCGCGGCGGCGACCGCGGCGTCGTCGTGCCGGTCGCGCAGGAACGGGGCGAGCACCGCGTCCGGTGCGGCGATGTACACCAGGCCGACGACGGTCATGAAGGTGAAGGCGAGGGTGAACGTGCGCCGGGCGATCCCGCGCGCGGCCCCGCGGTCGCCACGCCCGACCACGCGGCTCACCAGAATCGAGGAGCCCTGGGACAGGCCGATAGTGAACTGGTAGACGATCTGGGCGAGGTTGTTCACGATATTGCTCGCCGCCAGGGGCACCGGCCCGAATCCGCCCATCATCAGGGTCGCGACGGAGGTGATCGCGGCCTCCGAACCGTAGGTGAGCGAAATCGGGGTGCCCATCGTGACGATCCCGCGCACCGTCGCGGCGTCGGCCCGCCAGGCCCGCAGCGACAGCAGCCCGCCCAGCAGCGGGTCCCGCCGCACGGAGTTCAGGTAGACGCCGCAGGTCCACAGCTGGACGAGGGTGGTGGCCAGCCCGATACCCGCCAGCCCCAGCCGTGGCAGACCCGCCCAGCCGTAGATGAACGCGGCGTCGAGGAGGGCGTTGACGCCGATCGACAGGATCGTCACCCGCATCAGCGATCCCGCCCGGCGCATGCCGACCGCGAACTGCCGCAACACGTTCAGCCACAGCATGGGCACGAGCCCGGGCGCGAGCGTCCAGATGATCGAGCGCGCCGCCGACACCACCTCCGGGCGCTGGCCCAGCACGCCGAGCAGATACCCGATCCCGATCAGGATCGCCCCGCCCGCCAGCGAGACCAGCGTCGCGACGGCCAGCCCGGCCCGCACGTAACCGCGGATCTCGGCGCGCGCGGTCGCGTCGAGTTCGTCACCGCCGCCGCGCTTCTCGGCCTGCCCGACCGCGCCCGACACCATATTGCCGATGCCCGTGACCATTCCGACGCACATTGTCCGAATCTGGTTGTACAGCAGCAAAGCCAGACCACCGGCCGCTACGGCGGCGACCCCGATCAACCCCATCATGGCGAGATCGACTGTGGTCAAGGCGATCTGGGCGAGCTGGATGCCGATGATCGGCCCGGCCGCGGCCAGGATGGCGCGATGGCCGGCCCAGCGAATCGTCATGTGCGTCCTCATGTTCCGGTGCGTTCCAGGTCGGTCGCGGCGAGGCCGACCGAATCGTCGTAGGCGGCGAGCAGGCGCGCGATGCGCTGGTGCGCGAGATGATCGAGCAGGCCGCGCTCCAGCAGCCAGGCGTCGTCGTAGACCGAATCCAGATACTTCTCCCCGGCGTCGCACGCCAGCACCACCACGGTGCCCCCGCGCGGAACGCGCAGCAGCCGGTGCAGGGCGGTATGAATGGCGGCCCCGGCGGTTCCGCCGAGCAGCAGCCCGGTGCGCCGGGCCACGACGCGCGCGGTGGCGAACGCGTCGGCATCGGCCACCTTGCAGCCCTCGTCGATGTGGCGGTAGTCGACATTGCGTCCCACCTCGAATCCGGCCGGGCTGCCCGCGCCGCTCTGCCAGTACGGACTCCCGGCCCCGCCGAAGATGATGGATCCGGCGGGTTCGACGCCGATCGTGCGCACTCGCGAGCCGTGGCGGCGTAATTCGCCGACCGTCCCGCACAGCGAGCCGCCGGTGCCGACCGCGCCGATCAGCCAGTCGACATCGGTATCCAGATCGGCGCGCAGTTCAGCGGCCAGATCCCGGTAACCGGCGCCGTTGCCCGGGTTGTTGTGTTGGTCGGGCCAGTACGCGCCGGTGGCCGCGGCGATCTCGGCGGCCTTGCGCCGCCGCGCGACCGTACTCGGCCCGCCGTCGCCGCCGTCGACGAACACCAGCCGCGCACCCAGGGCCCTCATCGCCCGGAGTTTGTCGCGGGCGGCGTGACCGTCGACCACGGCGGTGAACGTATAGCCGCGTTCGAGCGCGACGAGCGCCAGCCCGGTCCCGGTATTGCCCGAGGTCGGCTCGACGATGTGGCCGCCGGGCCGCAGCAGCCCGGCGCGCTCCGCGTGCAGCACCATCTCCCTCGCCATGCGCACCTTGGCCGACCCGGTGGGGTTGAACTGCTCGAGTTTCAGCAGCAGCCGGGTACCGGTGCCCGTGCGGGTCAGCTCGAACAGCGGCGTGCGCCCGATCAGCTCGGAGGCGCGGCGCACGATGCGCCCGCGGCGGCGCGCGAGCGTGGCGGTCATCGGTCGAGACTCCACTGCCACCGCCCGTCCGCCCGCGTGACCACGACCTTCGGCGGCAGCGGCAGCTGATGGAACTCGCTCTCGTTCTTGTCCATCTGGTAGCCGGCGGTGTTCGGATAGATCAGCAGGTCACCGGCCGCGGGCGGCTGCGGGAACCGGATCTTGCGCCAGGTGAGCACGTCGTACTCCATGCAGCTGGCCCCGCCCACACACGAGGCGATCGGCCGCGATTCCGGTGCGGGATTGCGCGGCAGCAGAATCGGATCGGGCAGGAATTCGCTGCCCTTCCACTGCTCGGACACGCTCATGCTCAGGCCCCCGACCGTGGTGATGCCGTGGTCGTCGTTGCGCTTGAACCCCTGGACCGGGAAGACACTGAATCCGGCGTCGATGAGCAGCGACCGGCCGGGCTCCAGGAACAGCCGGATGTCGTTGTCGCGCAGCTGCCGGGCCAGCGGGACCCCGTCGAACTCGGTGGCCAGGACGGCGTCGAGCATGGCCGCACCGGTCGGGCCCTGGGCGTACGGATAGAACTTGTCGAATGTCTTCCCGGCGTGGAACCAGTCGGCGGTGCGGTCCCGGGTGAACGCTTCCCAGTCCTCGTCGGCGAGATAGCGGCACGCGAACCCGCCGCCCAGGGATATGGCCCGCGCCGCGAGGCCCGCCGCGCGCGCCTTGGCGACGAATTCGACCATCCCCCAGCATAATTGGGCGCGGGGAGCGACGGCGTAGCCGTCCAGGTGGAAGGAGAATCCCGTCATGTCGAGGTGGTCGCGCAGCGTCGCACAGCGGATCAGGGCCTGGTGCAGATCGCCGGGGGACAGGCCGAAACGGCTGTGCGGCGCGCCCGGCGGCAGGACCCGCAGCAGGATGCGAGCGGGCCCGTCGGCGCGGGCGAGTGCGGCGATCCGGTCCAGTTCGTCGAGCGCGTCGACGGCGATCAGGCATTCGTGCCGGACCGCCAGCCAGAGCAGTTCCTCGCTCTTGGCGGCGCCGGTGACCCCGATATCGCGGCCCCGGATGCCGTGGGCGAGTGCGTGGACCAGCTCCGGCGCGCTGGCGACATCCACCGCGCCGCCGAGTTCGGCGACCCGCGGCAGCCAGCATCCGGCCTTGTTCGCCTTCTTGCCGAAATACACCTGCCCGTGCAGCCCGCGTCCGTCGAGCACCGCTTGAAACGCGCGCAGATTGTCGGCGAACTGCTCGGGATACACGACGTGGAACGGCCCGCCGACGGCGTGCGCGATATCGAACAGCAGCCGCGGATCCGTCCGGACCTCCTGTGCCCAAGGCTTTTCCAGGGCGGGCAGCGCGATGGTATTCACGACCACAGCGACACCTGCTGTCCCCGCCCGGCCGCCACGGCACGGGTGGCGAGCGCGTGCGCGACCGGGATATCGGTGATCACCATGCCGCTCGAGAAGGCGAATACGCGGTCCCGCGGGTCGCGGCGTCCGGGTGCGCGGCCGGCGACGATCTCGGGGAGTTCGGCATGGATCGTCACCTTGCCGTCCGGCCCTGCCAGGCGTGTCCCGGTGACGCCCAATTGTCCTGTGCTGGTGGCGATCGCGTAGTCGGCGTCGCGCAGGGCCCCGCTCTCGACGCCCTTGCTGGCGACCGAGATCAGCAGTCCGCCGGGTTTCAGCCAGGCCGTCTGCACCTTCGGATGGGCCGCGCGGCCCGAGGCGGCGACGACGATATCGGAGTCGGCCACCGCGGCCGGAACGTCGTCGACCAGGTCGAGGTCCCGGTCCGGGAAGTACCGCGAGAGCGTGGCCTTCGTCTCGGCGATGCCGTCGGGATGGGTGCCGAACAGCCGCAACTCCCGCAGACCGGGCAGCACGCTGAGCAGGTACGGCAGCGTATTACGGCCCTGGACGCCGGTGCCGATCATCAGCGCGCTGGTCGCGTCCGGCCGGGCGCAGTACTTGGCGATGAGGGCGGTGGTCGCCGGGGTGCGGGACGCGCCGACGCGCTGGCAATCCATGTACGCGAACGGCAGTCCCGTGGCGTCGTCGTACAAACCGATTGTCGTGTAGTACTTCTCGGCGCTGTCGTTGCCCTGCCGGTAGGAGGTCTTGAAGCCGACCTGCTGCAGCGATCCGTCGTAGCCCAGCATGGAGTACGACACCGCGTCCCGCTCCTCGACCGGTATCGGCATCATCAGCTTGGTCGGACACCGCGAATCACCCTGGGCGAAGGCCCGATAACCGTCCTCGACGAGCGCGATGACCTCGCCGGGCGAGATGTCGACGTCGGCCAGATCCGTGCGGGTCAGGATGTGCAGCGTGGGATTCATGTCGTTTCCTCGGTCGAATGACGGCTTGCGCTGTCCCAGTGGCGGATCGAGGCCCCTCAGCTCCCCGGCATCGATGACACGAACCGATCGGCCCGCGAGCGTGACTGCGGCGCAGGGCATTCCGTGGCAGAGGCGGCGAAGAGTATTGCGGCGAAATGTATCCCCACCCGGAGCGAACGCATGTGATCACTTTAAGCTAATGACAATCATTGTCAATAGTGGGTGATTCGTGATCTGGCCCACCGAGGTCGGCGAAGGGGGATTCCCACAACGTTAAGCTGGCGGTTTGTGATCACCTCCAGCACCGAACTGCCGGTGTCGACCTGGTCGCCGCTGGCGTCGCGGATCTTCCGTGCGCTCTGGATCGCCCAGCTGGTGTCGAATCTGGGGACCTGGATGCAGACGGTCGGCGCGCAGTGGCTGCTGGTCGGCGAGCCGAACGCGGCCACGCTGGTGTCGCTGGTGCAGACGGCGACGACGCTGCCGGTGATGCTGCTGGCGGTGCCCTCGGGCGTGCTGGCCGATCTCGTCGATCGGCGCCGGCTGCTGCTCGGCGCGCAGACGGCGATGGCGGTCACCGCGGCGGTGCTGGCGATCGTGACCTCGACCGGCCACATCACCCCGCCGCTGCTGCTGACACTGCTGTTCATCCTCGGTGTCGGCCAGGCGCTCACCGCCCCCGCCTGGCAGGCGATTCAGCCGGAACTGGTGCCGCGCAACCAGATTCCCGCCGCGGCGGCGCTGGGCAGCATGGGTTTCAACGTCGGCCGCGCGGTGGGCCCGGCGATCGCGGGAGCGCTGGTGTCGCTGGCGGGGCCGACGCTGGTGTTCGGGCTGAACGCCGCGTCGTTCGCCGGAATCGTGGCGGTGCTGATCTGGTGGCGCCGCCCGTCCGACGAGCAGGACCTGCCCGCCGAGCGGCCGATCGCCGCGCTGGCGGCCGGGCTGCGCTTCATCCGCGCCGCGCCCGCGATACGGCGGGTCCTGTTGCGGTCGCTGCTGTTCATCGCGCCGGGCAGCGCGCTGTGGGCGCTGCTGCCGGTGGTCGCGCACGCGCGGCTGGGTCTCGGCTCCTCCGGATACGGTCTGCTGCTCGGCGCGCTGGGCGTGGGCGCGGTGCTCGGCGCGACCCAGCTGTCGCGCCTGCGCCGCGTGCTCAGCCCGACGCGGCTGCTCGCCGTGGCGTCGGTGCTGTTCGGCGTCGCGACCCTGGCCGCGGCCGTCGTCTCCAGCCTGCCGATCGTGCTGCTGTGCCTGGTCCTCGGCGGATTCGCGTGGATGAACTCGATGTCGACCCTGAACGCGACCATGCAGCTGCTGCTGTCGTCCTGGGTGCGGGCGCGCGGCATGTCGGTGTATCAGCTGGTGTTCATGGGCGGGCAGGCGCTCGGCTCGCTGGCGTGGGGCCTGGTCGCCGGGGCGTTCGGCACGGTGACCGCGCTGCTCGCGGCGACGGCCCTGCTGGCGCTGTGCGCGATCAGCACGGTCGTACTCCCGATCAAGGTCACCACGATCGATACCACGCCGGCGTCGTACTGGCCGGAGCCGGTGCTGGATTTTCAGCCCGACCCCGACGACGGCCCGGTTCTCATTCTCGTCACGTACCACGTCCCGGACGACACGGCCGCCGACTTCACCGCCGCGATGGCCCGGGTCGGCCGGTCTCGTCAGCGCACGGGCGCGATGGAATGGCGGCTCTACCGGGACGTCGGCGTCGCCGACCGCTATGTGGAGGCGTTCGTGGTGCGATCCTGGCAGGAGCACATCCGCCAGCACCAGGTGCGGCTCACCGCCCAGGACCGGCTCGCCGAACAGCGCATCGAGGAGTTCGTCGTGGGCGAGGCCCGCACCCGGCATCTGGTGGCCGTGCAACCGGTGCGCGGATGGCGCCGAAGTTGATCATCGACGGCCTGTGCGCGAGCTCCGGTGGCGACCGCATAAACTGTCGGCCATGCGCATGTTCCTGGATATCCTCCTGATCATCACCAGCATCCTGCTGGTGCTGCTGGTGCTGCTGCATCGCGCGAAGGGCGGAGGCCTGTCCAGCCTGTTCGGCGGCGGTGTGCAGTCGAGCCTGTCGGGTTCGACCGTGGTGGAGAAGAATCTCGACCGCATCACCATCTTCCTCGGCGTCGTCTGGCTGATCTCCATCATCGGCATCGGCTTCGAGATCAAATTCGCCTGACCGGCAGCATCGCCACGGCGGCGGCCGCCAGTACCGCGGCGGCGATACCGAACGCCGCCGCATAACTCGACCCCAGCACCGGTGCGACGAGCACCGGGCCCAGCATCTGACCGAATCCGTACCCGGCCGTGAGTGTCGCCGCGGCCGCCGGTCCGGCGATATCGCCGCCGATCTCGATGGCCAGCATCGTGATCCCCATGAACGTCGCACCGAACAGCGCCGCCGACGCGATCGCCGGGACCACACCCGTCGAGAAGACCGGCAGCAGCGCCGACACCACTTGCAGGAGCAGCGCGACCGTGAGCGCGGTCACCGGCGACCAGCGCCGCGCGGCGACGCCCCACAGCACGGTCGCGGGAGCGCCCGCCACGCCGACGACCACCCACACCGCCGTCCCCAGCGACTCGTGCCCCGGCGTCCCCACCGCCGCCACCAGAAACGTCCCGATGACGATATAGCCGAGCCCCTCCAGGAAATACGAGACGCGCAACGCCCGCCAGGCGCGCCCCGAGCGGGCCGCCGTGGCCGCGGCGCGAACGCCCGCGACGATATCGAGCCGCAGCGCCGGCGCCAGCAGCAGCGCGGTGAGCGCGGCCGCGCCCAGCCACATCACCTGCCACGACACCACCGGCCGGGCCGCCAGCGCCAGCAGCCCGGTGAGCGCGATCCCGCACCCGACGCCCGAGAACGCGATCCCGGCCGCCCGCCGGCGATTCTCGTGCCGCGCCGCGATCCCCGCGCAGCCGATGAACACCACCGCGCTGGCGGCCCCGGCGAGGAACCGTAGGATCACCGGCGCCGCGACCGGCGCGGGCCAGGCCATGAGCAGCTCGCTCGCCACGAGAACGCCCGCCGCCGACCGGAAGGTGTTGCGGCCGTTCCATTCCGGACGCCGCGCCAGCACCACCGCCCCCACGAGGTACCCCGCGTAGTTGGCCGCGGCGACGATCGCGCCCGCGTGCGCGTCGAGCCGTCCGGCATCGATCATCACCGGCATGAGCGGCGTATAGGCGAAGCGGCCGATCCCCATGGCGGCCGCGAGTCCGGCCGCCGCCGCCAGCGCGGGGGCCAGGCTCTGCTGTCGAGGTGCTGCGATGGTCACCGTATCGACGATAGGATTCGCGCTCCATCCGGTGAAATGCTTTCTGCGCACCATGTATACGCTGGACGTATGGATCTGGAGCTGCGGCATCTGCGGGCGTTCGCCGCGCTGTGCGAGGAGCGGAACTACACCCGCGCCGCGCACCGGCTGCACCTGGCACAACCGTCGCTGACCCGCACGATCCAGCAGTTGGAGCGCATTCTCGACTGCCGCCTGGTCGACCGCACGCCGCGCCGGTTCGACCTGACCGGGGAGGGCGAGGAATTCCTGGCCCACGCCCGCCGCATCCTCGCCGACCTGGACGGGGTGGTCGCCGATCTGCAATTGCGGTCCGGGGTGGCGGTGGGATTCGCGTGGCTGCTGCCCGACGCCTGGTTCGCCGCGGCGCGGACGCGTTTCGAATCCGTCGGCGGCCACGTCGAGATCCACCGCGTCGACGACCCGATCGCCGCCCTGGCCTCCGGATCCATCGATATCGCGCTGTACCGCAAGGACATCCGGCTGCCGAAGACGATGGCGGCGCGCACGATCGGCACCGAGCGCCGGGTGCTGGCGGTGTCCATCTCGTCGCCGCTGGCACGGGCGACCGGCCTGCGCTGGCAGGATCTGGCGGGATACCCCTTGGTGGTCAACACCGTATCGGGGACCATCGACGAAACCTCCTGGGCGGAACCGGATCCCGCGCGCGAGGTCGTCGCCTGCACGAATTTCGACGAATGGATCGAGCTGGTGGCGGCGGGCCGGGGGATCGGCGGCGTCCCCGAACTCGCGCGCACCCGCGCCCCGCATCCGGGTGTCGCCTATGTCGATGTGGCGGATGTACCGCCGTCGCGCATCTACCTGATCTGGCGCACCAAACCCGCGCCGTCGCGCTCGGTGCAGCGGTTTCTCGAGATCGCCTGAGCCCCGGCGCTAATCGATGCCCGCGGCGAATTCGGTGAAGCGCTCGGCGATCCGGTCCGGGAACTCGCCGTTGACGGCGTGGGAGGCGTCCGGCCAGAGTTCGACCCGGGCGCCGGGGATCCGGCGGGCGGCCGCGGCGGCCCGCTCGGCGTCGTGCACGATGCTGCGACCGGCGATGATCGCGAGGACCGGGAGGTCGATGGCCGCGAGTTCGGCCTCGGTGGGCCGCGCGGGCGCCGGCTGCGCGGAGCTGAAATCCCGCATGGCCGAGGCGATCAGGCGGCCCTCCGGCACGGAGTCGTCGCTGCGGGCGCCGCCGGAGATCCAGCCGAGCAACCGGTGCCGGACCGCCATCGGCAGGCCCGGGATCACGCTGCCCAGCGAGACGACGATCATCTTCCAGGTCAGGGGCGCGAAGGTGTTCGCCGGATCGAGCAGTGTCACCGAGGCCGCGCGGCCGGGCCGGTGGATCGCGACCTGGGTGGCCAGCCAGCCGCCGATGCTGACGCCGAACAGGTGCGCCCGCTCGATCCCGAGCCCGGCGAGCGCCTCGTCCACCCATGCCGCCTGATCCGCCGCGCCGGTGAGGGGGCGGTGCTGGCTGCTCGCCCCCGGTTCGCCGATGCTGTCGATCGACCACACCGTGCGGCCGGGGACCAGGCCCGGTAGATTCGCCCGCCACATCGGTGTGGACGCCTGCCTGCCCGACAGCAGCACGAGCGGGATCCCGTCGCCGTCACCGAACCGGTAGCCGCGCACGGGACCGAATGTGGTTGTCGCCGCGGCTGTCTCGTCCGGGACGGGCAGGGTCGCGAGGCCGTCGCGATACGCGGCGGCGAACCGGTCGAAACCCGCCCGGGTCGCGAAGTACCCGATCTTGTCGGCGGGTTTGCCGATGGTCGGCTCCAGGAACAACTCGTCGGCGGTCATGGCAGCAGCGTAACCGCCGGGCGAGCCGCTACTCGAGCCCGCGCTTTCCAGGGGTCCAGAACGGCTTGGTCAGCACCGCGCGGCGCGGCCAGCCCCGGTCCTGGACCAGGTGCTTGCGGATCAGCTGGATCGTCCGCGCCTCGCCGCCGAGGTACGCGATGCCCGGGGCGTCGGGCAGGTCGAGTGCGCGGACGGCGGCCAGCAGGATCTCCGAGGCGGCCGCCGACGCGTCGCCGCGCAGCGGGTGGGACAGCTCGTCGGCGCGGGGGAGCGGCAAGCGGTCCGCCTCGGTGGCGGTTTCGACGGCGCCGTAGACCGGGGTGCCCTCCGGCACCGCGCGCAGCATCGCGCCGAAGGCGACCGCGGCCGTCTCCTCCCCGGCGAACAGATGGTAGGGCGCGCCCTCGCGCAGGGTGAATGTGCCTGTGGGGCCCCGGAACCGGGCCTCCTGGCCCGCCTCGGCGGCCCGGCCCCAGCGCGAACCGGGCCCGTCGCCGTGGTCCATCACGCACAGGTCGAGGAAGCCGGCGGCCCGGTCGGCCTGCCAGACGGAATACGTGCGCGGGTCACCCATGCGGCCGTCGATCCCGGTGAGGAGCCGAACCTGTTGTCCGGGCGTGTAGTCCAGGCGCTCGAGGGCGGGGCCGCCGATGCGCACCCGCTTCATCCGGGCGGCGATCGGCTCGGTCTCCACGATGGTGCCGGCGGCGAGGAACCGATCCATGATCATGGCGCGCAGGCCCCGGGGGCCGCGGGCGGGCGGTGGCGATGCGGTCTGGCGGGTGTCGGTGCGAGGCGAGGACGATTGCGGATTCGGTGTCATGGGAATACCTCGGATCGTTCGGAACCGGAACGGTGTTCACTCGCGGGGCCGGCGGCGTCGCCGGCGGGGGTGCCGAGGCGCGTCGGCGTCGACGTCCTCGATCTCTCGGGTGGCGGCGACGATGATGTCGCGCACCTGCTCGACGACCGTCGGGTCGCCGTGCGCATGGGCGATGGTGGCGGCGGCGGTCTTGAACAAACGCAGTGCGGGACCGAGGATCTCGGCGGCGTCGGGGTCGCGGAACATGCCCCATTCGCCGCGTCGCGTGGCCCGCGCCCAGATGCGTTCGAGCTGTGCCTCGTGCTCGCGAATCTCGTCGCGGCCGGCGGCGGAGAGGTGGAAGACCTTTCTGCCGCTGTCGGTTTCGACGGTGGCGAGCCCCTCGTCCTCGAGTTGCTGCAACGTCGGATAGACCGCCCCGGCGCTGGGACGGTACGCCCCGCCGCAGCGATCCTCCAGGCGCGACATGAGGTCGTACCCGTGGCCGGGCTGCTCGTCCAGCAGGGCGAGCAGGGCGAGGCGAAGCTCCCCGGGACCGAAGAACCTTCCCGGTCCGGGGCCGAATCCGCCGAATTCGGCGAACCGCCGTGGATTCATCTTTCGAAGATATAACTTACGATATACCGGACGCAAGAGGTTCGAGCGTGTCGGACCGTAGACGCTCGGAGGGTCAGCCGACCCGCGGGACGCGTCCGTCGATGTCGGTGAAACCGTAGGCGTCGGCCAGATCCGCTACGCGCCACGCCTTTCCCGTGCGGGCGCGGCGATCGTCGTCGGCGGCCAGGGCCACCACGGCCCGGCCCGGGAAGCGGGGAGTCTCGGCGTCGTTCAGATCGAAGGTGCCCTCGCCGGGCAGGGTGATCAGGCGGCGGCCGTCGGGGCCGGGCGGAACCAGTTGCAGCAGTTCGGTATTCACGATGCCCGGCCAGATCGAGACCGCGGTGACGCCGGTTTCGGCGAGATCGTGGGCCATGTCGGCGGTGAGGCGGTCGACGGCCGCCTTCGCGACGCCGTAGGTGGCGTTGTGGGTGTAGTGCTCCGCGCCCGGGGAGGAGACGCTGACGATGAGCCCGCGGGACTCCATCAGCAGCGGCGCCGCGAAATGGCTTGCCACGTAATGGGATCGCACGCCGATGTCGAAGCTCTCGTCCCATGCCTCGGGCGGCACCTCCCAGAACGGCTTGCCCAGCCAGCGCGACGACGCCGGGGCGTTGTAGACGTTGTTGACCAGGACGTCGAGGCGGCCCTGATCGGCCCGGATCGTCGCGAACAGTTCGAGGACCGCGGCGTCGTCGCGATGGTCGCAGGCGAACGGCACCCCGGCGCCGCCGAGCGCGTCGATCTCCGCCGCGGTCTCGGTGATCGTGCCCGGCAGCTTCCCCGGCGTGGCGGTGCGGCCCGTGACGTACACGGTCGCGCCCGCCGCGCCCAGCTCCAGTGCGATGCCCTTGCCGATGCCGCGGCTGGCGCCGGTGACGACGGCGACCCGGCCGGTGAGTATTCCGTTCACGACTCCGGGACACTACCGTGAAACAAGAACACGTTCTAGGCGTACCTCCGCATTCGCTCCGGCCGTGCGCGGACTGAGGACGGCTACGCCGACTGCACACTAGTC
Organism: Nocardia transvalensis NBRC 15921; assembly: GCF_000308875.1. GTDB lineage: Bacteria > Actinomycetota > Actinomycetes > Mycobacteriales > Mycobacteriaceae > Nocardia > Nocardia transvalensis. The sequence continues at coordinate 196,494 of NZ_BAGL01000055.1, read as the reverse complement.
CTTGGGAGGCGAAGTGGAGCCGACACATCGGTTCGTGGAGACCAACGGCGTCCGGATGCACGTCGCCGAGCAGGGGGAGGGGTATCCGGTCGTCTTCTGTCACGGTTTCCCGCACGGGTGGTTCGTCTGGCATCGGCAGCTGGCGGCCGTGGCCGCGGCGGGCTACCGGGCCATCGCCCCGGACCTGCGCGGATACGGCCGGACCGAGGCGCCGGACGGGGTGGAGGCGCATACCAATCGCGCGGTGATCGGCGATCTGCTCGGCCTGCTCGACGAGATCGGCGCCGAGCGCGCGGTCTTCGTCGGCCTGGATTTCGGCGCGCAGCTGGTGTGGGAGCTGGCGTTGCGCGCGCCGGAGCGGGTGGCGGCGGTCGTGGTCCTGAACAACCCGTTCGCGCCGCGCCCGCCGAAGCCGCCGTCGGCGTTCTGGGTGAAGGCCGCCGAGCGGCACTTCCTGCACCTGGCCTACTTCCAGACGCCCGGTGTGGCGGATGCCGAACTCGCGGCCCGACCGCGCGAGTTCCTGGCCCGCGTCTACTACTCGCTCAGCGGCGACTACCACTACCTCGACACCTGGAAGAACCCGCCCGGACTGGGCTACCTCGATGTCCTCCCGCAGGCGCCCGACCTGCCGTGGAGCTGGCTGAGCGAGGCCGAATTCGACACCCTGGCAACGGAATTCGAACGCACCGGTTTCACCGGCGGCCTTACCTGGTACCGCGCCCTCGACCGCAACTGGGAGCTGACCGCCGATCTCCCGACCACGGTCTCCGTCCCCACCTACTTCCTCTACGGCGAGAACGATCCGGATATGGAGGGTTTCAGCGGCCGCGACCCCCTCGCCACCCTCCGCGCCCACGTCCCCGGCCTCCGCGCCGTCGAAAAGGTCCCCGGCGCAGGCCATCTGGTCCAGCTGGAGGCGACGGAGGCGGTGAACACCTTCCTCACCACCCACCTCGAGGCCCTCGAGCTACACCCAGGTCAGAAGGTCGGTGACCGGTAGGCGGCCGCGAGGAATGGCTGTCGGTGCGGCGTGGCGGTTCGGATCCGGATAGCCCGCCGCGACGGCGTGGCGGGGAAGCCAGCCCGGGGGAGCGGCCAGCAGGTTCGCGGCGCGCTGCACGTTGTCGTCGGGGTGGAAGGTGGTCAGGCAGGTGCCGAGACCGCGGTCGTGGGCGGCGAGGCACAGGGACTGGGCGACACGGCCCATATCGAATTCGGTATCGGCGAACCCGTTGTCCTGCGACAGCAGGACCAGCACCAGCGGCGCGCTCGCGAGATGGAGGGCGAAGTTCCCCAGCCGGGACAGCTCCGCGCGCACACCCGCATCGGTCACGGCCACGAAGCGCCACGGCTGGCGGTTGCGCGCGGACCCGGTCCAGCGGGCGGCATCGACAATCCGCTCGACCTCCTCGCGCGGCACCGCGTCGGGAAGGAAGTACCGCACCGACCGCAGCGTCCTGATCGTCTCGTCCACTATTCGCTCTGCTCCCACGCGGCGACCGGAAGCGACAGATAAACGCCGAAATTCTCCAGCCCCGTGGCCTTTTCGATATCCCGGTGCAGTCCCTCGACGCGCTCCTGCCGGTTGTCCGCTCGACTGGCGAACCACTTCGACCGCACCTCGATCACCACGTCCAGCCCGCTGCGATCGAACGGCCCGAGCGCCCGGAATCGAACCTCCACATCCCCGGCCCGCAGATCCCCGTCGTACGGCTCCTCGGGACACTCCACGGCCACCGACACCAGGTGCGGAAGCCGATCTCCCAGGTCCCGCAGCATCCCCTCGGAGACGTGCGGGGCATAGGTCACCTCGACAAGCGGCATCCCACCACCCTATCGACCGCCGGGGAGGTCAGCGGGGGAGGTCGGCGGCGGCGGGCTCGTCGAGGAGGAGGGTGGTGGATTCGGTGCCCTCGGCGCCGGCGGCGGGGATATCGACGGGGGAGGCGCCCGAGACGACGGCGGCTACGGCTTCGGATTTGGCGGCGCCGCCCACGACGAGGACTACGTGGCGAGCACGGCGGACAGCGGGCAGGGTGAGGGTGACGCGGACCGGCGGGGGCTTGGGCGAATTCGTCACGGCCACAACGAGTTCGTGTTCCTCGCGTACGGCGTCGGTGTCGGGGAACAGGGAGTTCACGTGACCCTCGCCGCCCATGCCGAGCAGGTGCAGGTCGAAGGAACCGTGCTCGGCGAGGTGGGCGTGCACCGCCGCGGAGTACTCCGCGGCCGCCTCGACCGGGTCCGGGTACTCGCCGTCGGAGGCCGCCACCGGGTGCACCCGCGCGGGGTCCACCGGCACGTGGTCCAGCAGCGCCTGCCGGGCCTGCAATTCGTTGCGCTCGGGATCGCCTGCGGGAACGAACCTCTCGTCGCCCCAGAACACGTCCAGCCGGGACCAGTCGATATCGCCCGGCGCCTTGCGGACGACCTCCAGCAGGCCGATGCCGGTGCCGCCGCCGGTGATCACGACGGAGGCCGACCCGCGCTGCGCCTGCGCCTCGGTGACGACCGCGACGAACCGTGCGGCGGCCGCCGCCACCAGGTCGTCCGTGCCGGCGAAGACTTCGACAGCGCGTTCACTCATACCCAGCCCTTTCGGTTGCCAACTCACGAGACGTCACTCGTAGGTCACCTTGTCGATACCCGCCAGCGCCTCGGCATAGGTCTCGTCGTCGTCCAGCCGCCGCAGTTCCTCGACGAGACAGTCCTTGGTCTCCCGGCGCGCGAGGGCGAAGCGCTGGTCCGGTTCCCCGGTGCGTGAGAGGGTCGCGGTGCGGCCGGTCTGCGGACGGGTGATCGCGATCGACACCGTCGGCCGGTGCAACTCGACCTTCAACTCGCCGACCCGCCGCCGGACCGGGCATTTCAGCCGGGCCGCCAGCCAGCCCGCCAGCACGTCCAGCGCCGGCTCCTCGTACAGCCCCGACACGGTCACCGACTCCACCGGCTCGTACGGCGGTTCGTCGAGCGCGGCGGCCAGCAGCGCCCGCCAGGACGTGATCCGGCTCCACGCCAGATCGGTGTTGCCGGGCGCGTAGGACACCATCCGCTTCTTGATCGCCTTCTGCGGATCGGCGGCGAAGGTGGCGTCGGTGATGCGGCGAATCGCCAAGCGCCCCACCGAATCCTTCGACGGGTACTCCGGGGCGCCGCGCGGCCACCACGCCACCACCGGAGTGTCCGGCAGCAGGAACGGGATGACCACGCTGTCCTCGTGACTGATCAGCTCGCCCTGGAGCCGCAGCACGATCACCTCGGACGCGCCCGCGTCGCCGCCGACGCGGATCTGGGCGTCCAGCTTCGTCTCCGAGAAACGGTCACCGCGCGCGAGAACGATGACGCGGCAGGGATGTTCGCGGCTGGCGTCGTTGGCCGCGTCGATGGCGCCCTCGGCCTCGGAACTGTCCAGCGTGCACACCACCAGGGTGAGCACCCGGCCGGTGGTGATGACGCCGTTGCTCTCCGCCAGTTGCACCAGCCGCTTGGCGACGTCGCGGGTGCTGGTCGCGGGCATGTCGACGATCACGGCCGCCGCCATTCCCGCCCGGTGCGGGCGAGCATCGAATCGGCCGACCAGGGACCCCAGGTCCCGGCCTCGTAGGATTCGGGCCGCCCGTCGGCCGCCCAGTGCTCGAGCACGGGATCGAGGATGCGCCAGGACAATTCGACCTCCTCGTTGACCGGGAACAGGGACGGCTCACCGAGGAACATGTCCAGGATCAGCCGCTCGTAGGCCTCGGGCGACGACTCGGTGAACGACTCGCCGTAGCTGAAATCCATATTGACGTCGCGCACTTCCATGCTCGACCCGGGCACCTTGGACCCGAAGCGCAGCGTGATGCCCTCGTCCGGCTGCACGCGGATGACCAGCGCGTTCTGCCCCAGTTCCTCGGTCATGGTCTGATCGAAGGGCAGGTGCGGGGCCCGCTTGAACACCACGGCGATCTCGGTCACCCTGCGGCCCAGGCGTTTTCCGGTGCGCAGGAAGAACGGCACGCCCGCCCACCGCCGGGTGTCGACGTTGAGCGTGATGGCCGCGTAGGTCTCGGTGCGCGAGTTCGGGTCGAAGCCCTCCTCCTGGAGCAGGCCCGCCACCTTCTCGCTGCCCTGCCAGCCGGCCGTGTACTGCCCGCGCGCGGTGGTCTGGTCCAGCGGCTCCACGAGTTTCGTGGCCGACAGCACCTTGATCTTCTCGATCTGCAGCTGCCGCGGCTGGAAGCTGACCGGATCCTCCATCGTGGTCAGCGCCAGCAGTTGCAACAGGTGGTTCTGGATGACGTCGCGTGCCGCCCCGATACCGTCGTAATAGCCCGCGCGCCCGCCCAATCCGATGTCCTCGGCCATCGTGATCTGGACGTGGTCGACGAAGTTGGAATTCCAGATCGGCTCGAACATCTCGTTCGCGAACCGCAGCGCCAGCAGGTTCTGCACCGTCTCCTTACCGAGGTAGTGATCGATGCGGAACACCGTCTCCTCGGGGAACACCTGGTTGACCAGGGCGTTGAGTTCCTTCGCGCTCTTCAGGTCGTGCCCGAACGGCTTCTCGATCACCACCCGCCGCCACGGCTTCGACCGGCCCTCGCCAGGCTCCGGCGGCTGCGCCAGCCCCGTGCGGGAAAGCTGTTGCAGCACAAGGGGAAACGCGTTCGGCGGAATCGACAGGTAGAAGGCGTGATTGCCGCCGGTGCCGCGGTCGTGGTCGAGTTGCTTCAACGTCGTCGCGAGTTGCGAGAAGGCGGCGTCGTCCTCGAAGCTGCCCTGCACGAAGCGGATTCCCTCGGAGAGCTGGTCCCAGACCTCCTGCCGGAACGGCGTCCGGGCGTGCTGCTTCACCGCCTCCAGGACGACCTCGGCGAAGTCCTCGTCCTTGTAGTCCCGCCGCGCGAACCCGACCAGCGCGAAACCGGGCGGCAGCAGCCCCCGGTTCGCGAGGTCGTAGATGGCCGGCATGAGCTTCTTACGGGACAGGTCACCGGTGACACCGAAGATCACCATGCTGCACGGGCCCGCGATCCGGGGAAGCCGCTTGTCGCGCTCGTCGCGCAGCGGATTCCCCGGAGCGGCCGTCGTCTCTGCGCCGGCCATCGCGGTCAGTTGTTCCCGGTGGTTTCGAGCTCGGTGGTCGTCGCGGTGAGCAGTTCCTCCCACGACTTCTCGAACTTCTCGACACCCTCGCGCTCGAGCACCACGAAGACGTCGTCGAGGTCGACACCGACGGCGGTCAGCTTGTCGAAGACCGCCTGGGCCTCGGCCTTGGTGCCGCTGATCGCGTCGCCGCGCAGCTCACCGTGGTCGGCGTAGGCCTCGAGGGTCTTCTCCGGCAGCGTATTGACCGTATTCGGGCCCACCAGCTCGGTGATGTACATGGTGTCGGGGTAGTCCGGATTCTTCACGCCGGTCGACGCCCACAGCGGCCGCTGCCGGTTGCCGCCCGAGGACGACAGGTGCGCGAACGTCGAGGTGTGCTCGCCGCCGTCGAAGACGTCCTGGTACTCGGCGTAGGCCAGGCGCGCGTTGGCGATTCCGGCCTTGCCGCGCAGCTCGAGGGCTTCCGGCGTGCCGATGGCCTCCAGCCGCTTGTCGATCTCGGAGTCGACGCGGGAGACGAAGAACGAGGCGACCGAATGGATGTAGCCCAGATCGTGTCCCGCGATCCGCGCATTGCGCAGGCCGTCCAGGTAGGCGCCCATGACGCTGCGGTAGCGGGCCACCGAGAAGATCAGCGTCACGTTCACGCTGATGCCCTCGCCGATCACCTTCGAGATCGCCGGCAGGCCCTCCTCGGTCGCGGGGATCTTGATGAACAGGTTGGGCCGGTCGACGATCTTCCACAGCTCGATCGCCTGCGCGACGGTCTTGTCGGTGTCGAAGGCCAGCCGCGGGTCGACCTCGATCGAGACCCGGCCGTCCACGCCGCCGCTCGCCTCGAAGGTCTCGGCGAACACGTCGCAGGCGGCGCGCACGTCGTCGGTGGTGATGGTGCGGATCGCCGATTCGACGTCCGCGCCCCGCGCGGCCAGCTCCTTGATCTGGTCGTCGTAGGCGTGGCCCTTGCTCAGGGCACCCTGGAAGATGGTCGGATTCGTGGTGACGCCGACGACGCTGCGGGTGGCGATGAGGTCGGCGAGGTTGCCGGACCGGATGCGGTCCCGCGACAGATCGTCGAGCCACACCGACACTCCCGCTGCGGACAGTGCGGCGAGTTTCTCGTTCTGTGCCATGTCGCTTATCCCTTCACCTTGTCGAGCGAACGCCGGGCGGCCTCGACCACGGCGTCGGCGGTGATGCCGAACTCGCGGAACAGGGTCTTGTAGTCGGCCGACGCACCGAAGTGCTCGATCGACACGATCTCACCGGCGTCACCGACGAACCGGTACCACGGCATCGAGATGCCGGCCTCGACGCTGACGCGCGCGCGGACCGCGGGCGGCAGCACCTCGTCGCGGTAGGCCTGCTCCTGCGCGTCGAACCACTCCACGCACGGCATCGAGACCACCCGGGTGCCGATGCCCTGCGCCTCCAGCGTAGTCCGGGCCTCGACCGCGAGCTGCAGTTCGGAGCCGGTGGCGATCAGGATCACCTGCGGTGTGCCGGTGGACGATTCGGCCAGGACGTACCCGCCCTTGCGCACGCCCTCGTAGCTGGTGCCCTCCACGACGGGCAGGTTCTGGCGGGTCAGCGCCAGGGCCGAGGGGCCGTCGATGTGCGGCTTCTCCGACACCTGGTACGGCGAGTGGTGCTCGCCGCTCTCCAGCTCCAGCACCGCGCGCCAGGCGTGCACGGTCTCGTTGGCGTCGCCGGGGCGGACCACGTTCAGGCCCGGGATGGCGCGCAGCGCGGCCAGGTGCTCGATGGGCTGGTGGGTCGGGCCGTCCTCGCCCAGGCCGATCGAATCGTGGGTCCAGACGTAGACCGCGGGGACCCGCATCAGCGCGGCCAGGCGCACGGCCGGGCGCATGTAGTCGGAGAACACCAGGAAGGTGCCGCCGTACGGGCGGGTGTGGCCGTGCAGCGCGATGCCGTTGAGGATCGCGCCCATCGCGTGCTCGCGCACACCGAAGTGCAGCGTGCGGCCGTACGGGTTCGCCTTCCACATGCCGGTGGAGATGGACTCCGGGCCGAAGCTCGGCACGTCGGGCATGGTGGTGTTGTTGGATTCGGCGAGGTCGGCCGAGCCGCCCCACAGCTCCGGCAGCACCGGCGCGAGCGCGGCGAGCACCTTCCCGGACGCCTTGCGGGTGGCGACCCCGGCCGGGTCCACGTCGTAGGAGGGCAGGCTGTCGGCCCAGCCCTCGGGCAGCTTGCGGGCCTGGATGCGGTCGAACAGCTGCTTGTTGTCCGGGTTGGCCTTCGCCCAGGCGTCGAACTGCTCCTGCCAGGTGGCGCGGGCGGCCTTGGCGCGGTCGGCGGCGTTGCGGCGGGTGTGCGCGATGACCGCGTCGTCCACGTCGAAGTTCTTGTCCGGGTCGAAGCCCAGGGCCTTCTTGGCGCCGGCCACCTCGTCGGCGCCCAGCGCGGCGCCGTGCGCGGCGCCGGTGTTCATCTTCTTCGGGGCCGGATAGCCGATGATGGTGCGCAGCAGGATGAACGACGGCTTGTCGGTCACGGCCTGGGCCTCGGTGAGGGCCTTCTCGATGGCGACGACGTCCTCGCCGCCCTCGACGACCTGCACGTGCCAGCCGTAGGAGCGGTAGCGCTCGGCGGTGTCCTCGGAGAGGGCGATGGAGGTGTCGTCCTCGATGGAGATCTTGTTGTCGTCGTAGATCACGACGAGATTGCCCAGCTGCTGGGTGCCGGCCAGCGACGACGCCTCGGAGGTGACGCCCTCCTCGATGTCACCGTCGGAGGCGACGACATAGATGAAGTGGTCGAAGGGGCTCTCGCCCTGCGCGGCGTCCGGATCGAACAGGCCGCGCTCGCGGCGGGCGGCCATCGCCATGCCGACCGCGGAGGCCAGGCCCTGGCCGAGCGGGCCGGTGGTGATCTCGACGCCGGGGGTGTGCCGGAACTCCGGGTGGCCCGGGGTCAGCGAACCCCACTGGCGCAGGTTCTTCAGATCGTCGAGTTCGAGGCCGATGCCCGCCAGATACAGCTGGATGTACTGGGTGAGGCTGGAGTGGCCGCACGACAGCACGAAACGATCGCGGCCGACCCAGTCGGGGTCGGCCGGATCGAAGGTCATGACCCGCTGATAGAGGGTGTAGGCCAGCGGCGCCAGGCTCATTGCGGTACCCGGGTGGCCGTTGCCGGCCTTCTGCACCGCATCGGCGGCGAGCACGCGGACGGTGTCGACGGCTTTGGTGTCCAGATCGGTCCAGTCGACCGGGTGGTTCGGCTGGGTGAGGGCGCGGATGTCGTCTGTGACTGACACGACCGAGGTTCTCCTGACCTTCTCGTCAACTATGCGGTTTACGGCGGCGTGCTGCTGTGCGCGCGGGATGTACCACCACCCTAGAGGCCGATCGAATCGCCGCACGCGGGAACCCGGCAACGACGGGCCCGTGTCGCGGGTTCGTTACCGGGAATCGGGGATGCGGGAGCCTCCGTCGCTGTGCCGTTATCGGAGAATCCGGTGGTCGTGTGCTCGCACGACGCCTGGGGCACGGGCGGATTCGCGGCGGGTGGGTGCGGGACCACATCCCCCGTGGGTCTACCATCCTGTGTAGTAGTAGCGGCCCCGCGCGGCACGCTGCTGATTCCCGACCGGATCGATGCACCACCTGCGAGGAGAAACAGTGCGGATTGGGCAACAGCCGGGTGACGCGCATGGCTCCTCCGCGACGGCGCTCGCCGATCGTGTCACGGGCACCGGTCCCGTCTCGGCCCTGGCTCGCCGGGTGCTGGCCTATATCGCGCTGACCAAGCCGCGGGTCATCGAGCTGCTGCTGGTCGCGACGATTCCGACGATGCTGTTGGCCGACCGCGGCCACATCGATATCCGGCTGATCCTGGCCACGCTGTTCGGCGGCTGGATGGGCGCCGCCAGCGCGAATACGCTCAACTGCGTCGCCGACGCCGATATCGACAAGGTCATGAAGCGGACGTCGAAGCGGCCGCTGGCCCGCGACGCCGTGCCGACCCGGCACGCGTTCGTCTTCGGCGTGCTGCTGGGCGCGGGATCCTTCGCGTGGCTGTGGTGGCAGGCGAATCTGCTGTCCGGGCTGCTGGTGGTCGCGACCATCCTGTTCTACGTCTTCGTCTACACGCTGGGGCTCAAGCGCCGTACCTCGCAGAACGTGGTGTGGGGCGGCGCGGCCGGTTGTATGCCCGCGCTGGTCGGCTGGTCGGCGGCGACCGGGACCATCGGCTGGCCCGCGATCGTGCTGTTCCTGGTGATCTTCTTCTGGACGCCGCCGCACACCTGGGCGCTGGCGATGCGGTACAAGGAGGACTACCGCGCCGCCGGGGTCCCGATGCTGCCCGTGGTCGCCACCGAGCAGGCGGTGACCAAGCAGATCGTCGTCTACACGTGGCTCACGGTCGCCGCGACGCTGGCCCTGATCCCCGCGACGGGTGTGGTGTACGCGGCGGTCGCGCTGGTCGCGGGCGCGTGGTTCCTGCTCATGGCCCACCAGCTGTACTCGGGCGTCCGCCGGGGTGAATCCGTGAAGCCCCTGCGACTGTTCCTGCAGTCCAACAACTATCTGGCCGTGGTCTTCTGCGGCCTCGCTGTCGATTCGGTGCTCGGCTGGCACATTCTCGGCCACACCCTGTTCGGCTGACACGCGGGCGTACATTTCCGTCAAGACGGCTATCCGTCGAGCACCGATCGGTACGACTACTCCGCCCCGCTGACGACCGCGCGGGGGTCGACCCTATGTCCGAGTTTCTCGTCGACCCGCCGCCAATCGTTCCAGGTGCGGTGCATCGGCTGCGGCTTCTACTTCGAGGCGTGCCCTACGACCGGTGGCCGGTTCGGGCGTCGTGGTGCTCGAAGCGTTACGGCTCAGGGGTTTCCGGTGCCGGGGCGAGTTCGGCCGCCGTGTCTTCCGGTTCGGGGGCGGGCGACGGCGCGGCTTCCGGCTCGGCCGCGGGCAGCTGCGGTGCCTGCGGCTCGGCGGCGGGCTGCCGCGGTGTCTGCGGCTCGGCGGCAGGCTGCCGCGGTGCCTCCGGTTCGACGGCAGGTTGCGGTGCTGCTTTCGGTTCCATGGCGGTCTGCGGCGCATCGGCTGCCGGTGGGCCACCTACCGGCGGACCGGCGGCGACCGGCCCGCCCGCGGGCGGGTTGGGCGCGGGCGGCGCACCGGCGGGCGGGTTGGCCTCCACCGGAGCGCCCGGCGGCGGAATACCTTCGGGGAGTGCACCGGCCGGCGGCGCACCCGCGGGCGGGAGCGCACCGGGCGGCGGATTACCCTCCGGCGGGGCGGCCGGCGGAGTGCCTTCGGGCGGGCCGCCCGCCGCCGGGCAGTCGGGTTGCAGCGGATAGCAGGCGGGGGCGGGCGTGTCCGACGGAATGGTGCGGTCGGGCAGCGAGGTCGTGGGCGTCGTCGAGACCGTGGTGCGGGACGCCGGGGGCGAGGAGGGCTTGTCGTCGTCGTTCCCGCCGCTGCACATGGCGATGACCAGGAGCAGGAGAACCAATATCCCCAGGATGACGAGGGGCACGATGCCCCGCCCACGCTGCCTCGGCGGTTTGGCCGGACGCGGCTCGAAGGGCACCGAATACGGCTGCGCGGGTGAGGAATAGGACGGCGTGGGCGCGGACGTGAAGTCGCGCTGCTGGTATCCCTGACCCGGCCCGGGCCCCTGCCGCGAGACGCCGTACATCGGCACCGTCGGCGCGGACTGCCCCGGCTGCGGTCCGTAACCCGGTGCGGCGGAGGAGGTTTCGCGCTGGCCGTAACCTGATGCGGCGGAGGCTGATTGGCGAGGATAGGACGGCGGAGCCGGCGTGCGCCGGGGTGCGGAGCGCTGCGGCGCGGCGGGCGGAGGCCCACCGGCACCTGGAATCGGCGCGGGACCACCCGGAGGAGGCGGAATCGGGGCCCCGGACCCGGGCGGGGGAACCGGCGCCGGGGCCGGGATCGGCGCTGCCGCTGCGGCTCCCATCGCTCCGGCCGCTCCCGCCACCGCGCCCGCACCGGCGGCCCGCTCGGTCCTCGTCTCCGAGGAGGGCGCGGCGGTCCGGCCACCCCGAGGCGGCGGGAACCCCTCCGCCGTGAGATCGGAATAGGTTGCCGCCGCGGCGAATCCGAGCGCGCCGAGCGCCTGGCCCACCTGCGCGGCGTCCCAGGTGTCCGGCCCGGCGGGCGTTCCCGTATCGGCGTCCCCGTCGGTGAGCTGGGTGAAGTAGGCGCGCAGCGAGGACGGCCCGTCGCCGACCACCACGTCGAGACCGGGTGGCATCGCGCCCTTCTCGAGGCTGACGCGGGTGCCGAGCTGGGGGATCACCAGCACGATGCCCATGACCGCGACGTGCTCGCGACCGGGCGCCGCGCGCAGCACCTGCTGGATCTCCGCGGTGCGGTCGCGGACCTCGGTCATCGGCTCGGTGCCGTCCTGGACGCCCTCCAGCGGCGCGATATGGCCGTCGATCGTCCACGGCCCGGTCTCGGCGACGGTCAGCGGCCCGTTGATCCGCTCGGTGAAGCCCTTGATCACGACGACCACACAGGTCTTCGGCGTCCACACGACCAGGTCGGCGCCGTGCGCCTTGACCACCGCGATCCCGGACAGGGCGTGCGACCCGGTCCACGACTTCAACCAGTTCACCACCGTCCGTTCCGTGCTGGACAGTCGCGACGGGTCGTCGTTGCGGACCTTCACCAACATCCCAGATCAACCCCTGATCGATGCGAAACCTGCGGACCACCCAACCGGACGAATCGGCTTGTGCGGCAGCACAGATCATTCAGCATCGGATCCGGGCCGTCGCGGGCGGGTCACCCCTCTTTACACGAGAGCCCGACGGGCCGGAAGGGCTACGGAGGAGTAGCGCCCGAGATCATGCGGGATGACGGTGTTATACCGCCTACCGGGCGGCAGGTGGCTGGACATCCGTCCGCCAGGCGACGTACCCGTCGGGCCGCACCAGCACGCGGGTGCCGGCCCCGGCGGCGTAGTCGGCGAAGGCGTGCCCGTCGACGGCGACGAGCCGGCCGTCCGACGGCGTCGCGCCGGGCCCGATGATCGAATACGCCTCGATGCCTTCGGCGTTCGGGCCCGACCCGTCGAACGACAGCAGTGTCGCGTGCGGCCCGCGGAACAGGTCGAACAGCCGCACCGGAGTGCCGTCGGCCCGGCGCAGCGGTGCGTCGGGCGCCCGGTCGCCGGAGACGAGGGGACCGCTCGAATCGGCGGTGCGATAGGTGATGTCGAGCTGCTGAGTCTCCGGGCCGCGCCGCATGGCGTCCTCGTCGCCGGCGACATGCTTCTCCATCAGGCCGGTGCTGATACCGAGCACCCGGGCCGCGACCGCGCGCCGCTCGGTCTCGTAGCTGTCGAGCAGGGCGTCGGGGCCGAGCGGGGCGTTACCCAGGTCGAGGCCGCCGCGCAGCGCCGCCGCGAGCTTCCAGCCGAGGTTGTAAGCATCCTGGATGCCGGTGTTCATCCCCTGCCCGCCGGTGGGCGGGTGCGCGTGCGCGGCGTCGCCGGCCAGGAACGCCCGGCCGTCCCGGAAGCGTTGCGCCAGCCGTACATTCGGCCGCCACACCGTCGACCAGGCGAGTTCGCCGATCCGGAGGTCGGTGCGGTGGGTGAAGCGCTCGACGTAGGACTGCAGCAGCGCGCGCGTCGGTTCGACGTCGTCGGTCAGGGGAGCGGCGAACTGGAACAGCCGCCCGCCGGGCAGGGGCGACAGCGCGATCCCGGTCATCGGCGCGTCCGGCTCGGCGAACCAGTAGCCGTAGGTGTGGTCGAGCGCGTCGATGCGGACGTCGCCGAGCAGCATGCGGATCGACTCGTCGGTGGTGCCCTCGAACGGGATGCCCAGCACCCTGCGCACCGTGCTGCGCCCGCCGTCCGCGCCCACGAGATAGTCCGCGCGCACGGTCTCGGGGCCGCCCGGGCCCGCGAGGGTGGCGGTGACGCCGCTGCCGTCCTGCGTGAAATCGGCCAGCGCCGTGGACAGTTCGACCCGGACGCCGAAGTCGGCGAGGCGGTCGCGCAGCAGGCGTTCGGTATCGGACTGCCCGAGCATCAGCGGATTCGGATACGGCACCGCGGGCGTGGCCTCGCGCGGCTCGAACATGCGTCGCTCGGTGGCGAACTCCCCGCCGAGATAGACGTGCATGGGGGCCGGTGGCCGAGCCGCCGCGCGGACGGCGTCGAGGACGCCGAGATCGTCGAACACCTCGAGCGTGCGCGGCTGGATGCCGTCGCCGCGGGATCCGGCGAAGAACTCCGCCGCCCGGTCGACGATGCGGACCTCGACGCCGCGGCGGGCGAGATCGATGGCGAGGGTGAGGCCGGTCGGTCCGGCTCCGGCGATGAGTACCTGGGGTGACATGGTGTTCTCCGTTTATGAATTACGATTCAGTGAATGCGGATTCAGTATTAAGCTTGGTAGTGTCCGCTGTCAAGGAGGTGGTGATGGCCACGGGTCGGGCGGAGGCGGGGCGGCGCAAGGAGCGGTCGGCGGAGACCGAGCAGGCGCTCAAGGACGCGGCGCGGCGCCTGTTCGCCGAGCGCGGCTATCTGAACACCAAGATCACCGACATCACGGCGGCGGCGGGCCGCGCGGCGGGGTCGTTCTACAACCACTTCTCCGGTAAGGAGGAGCTGTTGCAGGCACTGCTGAAAGACTTTGCCGCGGAAGGCGATACGGCCGCCGAGGAGCGTGAGCACAATCCGGACTTCACCGATACGGACGCGGTCCGCTTTCACGTCGAGCAGTACTGGACCTTCGCCCGCCGTAACTGGCCGGTGCTGCGCGCGGTCGGTCAAGCGGCCCTGGTGAGCGACGAATTCGCCCGGCTGGCGGGCCGGTTCTCGATCGAGCAGCGCGCGGAGATCAGCGACCACCTCGACGGTTTCGCCGCGGCCGGCCTGCGCCTGCCGAGCACCCCGGACGCGAGCCTGGCGATGATGTTCCTGACCGTGCAGAGCCTGCTCGACGCGGTGGAGCAGGGCACGGTGACGCTCACGGACGACGAAGCGGTCGAGGCGTTGACGCGGTTCGTCTACCGGGGGTTGACCGGCCGCGACTACTGATTGCCGCTACTCCCAGGCGTGCGCGTCCGGCAGGGGCGGATGGTCGGGATTCGGCTCGTCGTCGATCGTCACCTCGACTCCGTAGCGGTCGAGTTCGCGTGCCACGCGGGCCGCGACGTGCCGGGCCGCGCGGTAGTCGACCGCGACGCCGCCGACCGGGAAGCGCAGCCGGATGTGCACCTCGTCGGTGGGCGCCTGGACGGGTTCACGCCAGGCGGCGTCCTGGGACATGGTCGTGGGGGATTCGGCTCGCACGGCTCACCACCGCCTCGATGCTGTCATCAGCCGGCCTTCCGGTGGCAGGACATCTCTCGCGTGGCCCGGCGGCCGCGGTCGGCTCCGGCGCAGAACGCGGAGATCATCGGCAGACTCCGCAACCGCTGATCCAGCAGCGAGCACTGTCCGGGCCGCGCACCGGCAACCGGCGGCGCCTGAACACCGATGATCTGCGAGCTGTTCGCCATTGCCTGCCTCGTTGCGGATGCCGATGTTCGCACTCGGCTCCGGAGGTCCGGCGGCGGCTCCGGCGCCGAATGTTTGTGCAATTGTGCTTGCATCTGCACACGATGCGATAGCGTTGCTGTGTTGCCGGTCGTTGCCAGTCGATGCAACGCTGGTCGAAGTCATTGCGCTGGAACGGAATTGTTAGCTACATGAACGACTGGCAGACTTTCGGTGGTGAGTTGCGGCGCCTGCGCCTGCAACGCAACAGGTCGCTGCGCGGCCTCGCGAAGAGTATCCGCTACGACGTCGGGGCATTGTCGCGAATCGAGAACGGTCTTCGTAAGCCGCCCATGCAGATCGTGCACGAGCTGGACGGCGAACTCGATGCCGGCGGTTCGCTGATCCGCATGATGACCGACGGCGGGGCCACCACGGTGGACGTCGTCAGCGTGGCTGCGGCGGATTCGCTGGCCTTCGCCGACTGGGCGACGGGCGACGCCGCGGGCCGCCTGTCGGTCGAGAGCCTGAACTACGAGATCGCCCGGATCGCGACCAGCTACGTCCACGCCCCGCCCCGCCCGCTGCTGGTCGATCTCCAAGCGCTGCGCGATCAGGTGTGGCAGCTACTACGGACCGGCCCCGGCCCCACGCAATCTCGGGAGCTGATGTTTCTCGGGGGAGTGGCCATCGCGCTGCTGGCCCAGTTGTCCGGCAATCTCGGCCGGCCGATGGCCGCCATGCAGCACGCCATGGCGGCCGAGCGGCTGGCCGAGCGGGCCGAGCATACGGGCCTGCTGGCCTGGCTGGCCGGTACCAAGGCGCTGATCGCCGAGTGGAGCGGAAACCCTACTCGCGCACTGGAATTCGCGCAGCAGGGCGTCGCCGTCGCGCCGGCCGGCGAGCAGCGGGTGCGGCTGGCCGCGCTGGAGGCCCGGTGCGCCGCCCGCCTGGGCCGCATCGACGAGGCCCGCGCGGCCGTCGCGCGTGCGGTGGCGGCGGCGCAGCAGCCCGCGGATCGCGACGACGTCACCGGATTCGGCGGGGTGCTGCGGTTCCCCGCGGCGAAGGCCGCCTACTACGCGGGCAGCACCTTCCGCCTGATCGGCGACTACCCCCAGGCCGAACACTGGGCGACTGCGGCCATCGCCGCCTACGCCGCAGGTCCGAGCGACGAACGCAGTTACGGCGACGAGGCGCTGGCACGCGCCGACATCGCGATCGCCTCGATCGCTCGCCACGCGGTCGACGACGCCGCCGAGATCTTGGCGCCGGTCCTGGTTCTTCCCCCTGGCCAGCGCATACACCCCGTCATCGAGGGTATCAAGCAAGTGGGGCACCATCTCGACGCCGCCGGGTGCCCCCAATCCCCGACCGTCGCGAGCCTTCGTGAGGCACTCGCGTCGTTTCCCACCTGCGAACCCCCGGCATTGTGATGATCGACGTATCCACCGAACAAATCCTTGTCACCGCCTGTCAGCAGGTGGGATTGCGCACGGACGACGCCCGACTGCTGCGCGTGCACTCCAACGCCGTCTATGTCGTCGACGACCGGGTGGTCATCCGGATCTCCCGATCGCCGCAGCACGGCATCCGCGCGGGCGCCGCCGTCGCGGTCGCGCACTGGCTGGCCGGTCAGGGCCTGCCGGTCACCGAGCCGATGATCGATCGGCCGGTGCACAGCCACGGCGCCACCGTCACCTTCTGGCGGTACTACCCGCAGTACACCCGCACGCGGCCACCGGCGCGCGAGCTGGGCCGGATCCTGCGCCACCTGCACGCGGTGGGGGAGCCGCCCCCTTTCGGGCTGCCGCGCTACGTGCCGCTGGCCGGGCTCACCCAGACCCTCGCCGCCGCGCCGCGCGTCCTCGCGCCGGGCGACCGGCACTGGCTCGCGGAACAGGCGGGTGTGCTGATCGAGGAGTACGGGCGGCTCGACTCGGCCCTGGGCACGGGCCTGGTGCACGGCGACGCCTATCCCGGAAATACGCTCTGGAACGGTGATTCGGTCCTGCTGGGCGACTGGGACGAGGCCAGCGTCGCCCCGCGGGAACTCGATCTGGTCAATACCTATCAGGGCATTCGCTTCGGGCACACCGAGAACGAGCTGCGGGAGTTCGCGCTGGCCTACGGCTGGGACGTCCGCGCCTGGGTCGGATTCCCGATCCTGCGCGCGATGCGCGACCTGCACACGCTGACCTCCTACATCCGCCGCGCCGAATACGGCGACGCGGCGGCCGCGAACGAGCTGCGCCACCGCCTGCGCAGCCTGCGCGATCCGGAGCAGACCGACACCCGCTGGCACGCGGTGGCGTGAACGGGGTTACGGCACCAGCACGAGGGAACCGGTGGTGCGGCGGCCCTCCAGGTCGCGATGCGCCTGCTCGGCCTCGGCCAGCGGATAGATCGCGCCGATCCGCACCCGCAGCGTGCCCGCGGCGATCGCGGTGAAGATATCGCCTGCGCGCCAGAGCAATTCGGCGCGGTCGCGGGTGTAGTGCACGAGTGTGGGCCGGGTCAGGAACAGCGAGCCGCCGGCGCTGAGACGCTGGGGATCGACCGGCGGCACCGGACCGCTGGCGGCCCCGAACAGCGCGAGCATGCCGCGCACGCGCAGCGAGTTCAGGCTGGCGTCGAAGGTGGCCTTGCCGACGCCGTCGTAGACCGCGGCCACGCCGATGCCGTCGGTGAGCGTGCGAACCCGCTGTGCCAGATCGTCGCCGTAGCGCAGGACCTCGGCGGCGCCCGCCTCGCGGGAGAGGGCTTCCTTCTCGTCGGTCGATACGGTGGTGATCACCCGGACGCCGCGCGCGGCCGCCAGCTGGGTCAGCAGCAGCCCCACCCCGCCTGCGCCGGCGTGCACGAGGACGGTCTCGCCCGGTTCGGGCCGGTAGATCGACTCGATCAGATAGTGCGCGGTCATGCCCTGCAACAGCGCGGACGCGGCCACCGGGGCCTCGACGCCGGCCGGGACCGGGACGGCGACGGCCGCGGGCACCACCACCTTCTCCGCGTAGCTGCCGGGCGCGGCGGCCCAGGCGACGCGGTCGCCGACGGCGAATTCGGTGACGTCCGGCCCGAGGGCGGCGACCACGCCGGTGCCCTCCGCGCCCGGGATATAGGGCACGTCCTGCGCGTAGACACCCGTGCGGATGTAGGTGTCGATGTAGTTGATGCCGATCGCCTCGGTGTCGACCAGGAGCTGACCGGGGCCGGGTTGTGGGTCGGAAACCTCCGCCGGACGCAGAACCTCGGGCCCACCGTGCTCGGAAACTCGAATGGCGCGCATGACAAGGTTCTACACCCGCCGCACTGTGATCATTCCCGCCGGGCGGTGGCCGCGAACCTACTGGACGGTAAACTCGGCGCATGACCGAAACCGCCACCGCCGCGAAGCCGTCGCCCTCCGTCGTCGACTCGGTGCAGGAATTCGTCTCCGAGCACGGGGGTTCCGCCACCGCCGTGTTGCAGCCCGTCGGCCGCGCCGGCGTCCGGATGACTTTGGTGGGCTCCGACGGCGTCCTCGGCGACCGCATGGTGGCCGATCTGGCCACCGCGAAAGCCGTGGTCGAACTCGTCGACGGGGTCTCCGAGACCGAGCACTGGGATCGCGAGCTGACCTCCGTCGTCACCCCGGCCAAGGGGCACTGGGCCAAGATGGCCGGCTGGGTCGCGCACCAGACGCGATACCCCAAGGCGCGCAACGAGCGCTGAGCGGTCTGTTAGCGTCGTGCCTCCAGGGCGTCCGCGGGCGCTGAGGTACGCACGAACAGTGGGAAGTATGCGAGTTCGACATATCGCCGCCGGGCTGGCGGCAGGGGTGATCTCCCTTGTGGCCGTTGCCGTTCCGGCGGACGCCGAGGGCCCGGCCGCGCTGCGGGTGTGCACGACCGGCGACTATCCGCCGTATTCGGTGGGCGACGGGAACGGCGGCTACCGCGGCGTCGACATCGATCTGGCCCGGGGACTCGCCGCCACCGTGGGCCGGCCGATCGAATTCGTCCCACTGACCTGGTCGTCGATGAAGACCGACTTCGCCGCGCTGAACTGCGATATCGCCGCGGGCGGGATCTCCGATTCGGCGGCGCGGCGCGAGTTCGCCGAGTTCTCCATGACTTACGGCACCGACGGTAAGGCGCCGATCACCCGTACCGCCGACGCCGACCGGTACGCCACGATCGAGCAGATCAACCGGCCCGAGGTGCGCGTGATCGCGAACCGCGGCGGCACCAACGAGGAGTTCGCACGCAAGAACTTCCCGAACGCGCAGCTCACGTTGTGGCCGGACAATGTCACCATCTTCGACGAGATCGCCCAGGGCCGCGCCGACGTCTTCGCCACCGATTCGGTGGAGGGCCGCTATCGGGTGCGCACCCATCCGGATCTGACGGTGCTGCATCCGGATCGGCCGTTCGACTCCTTCGGCAAGGTCTTCCTCGTCCGTAAGAACGATCCGGTGCTGGCCGCCGAGGTGAATGCCTGGCTCGCCGCCCAGACGGCCACAGGCGGTGTGGATCGGCTGTTCGCGGACTGGATCGGCCCGGGCGCGACGGCGTAGCGGGCGCTACGCTGCCGGTATGTCCGACAAGCACGCGAGCAGGACCGCCGTGATGGTGTGCCAGGCCCGGGCCGTGGGCGACGGCCGCTTCGGGATCGGCCGGTTCGCCGATCCCGTTGCCGCACAACTACTCCGGCCGGACGAGCGCGCGGTGGTCGAGCAGGTCCGCGCGGAGCGGACCCCCGCCGACTGGCGCGACCGCATCGGATACGGCCTCCTCGAGGCCGTCGTGCCGGTCCTGGTCACCCGGACCACCGTCATCGACGAGGCCGTTCGCGCACAAGGTAATCCGCAACTGGTGGTCCTGGGCGCGGGCCTCGACGCACGGGCCTGGCGGATGCCGGACCTGGCCGGCGTCGAGGTCTTCGAGGTCGACCACCCCGCCTCGCAACAGGACAAGCGCGACCGCGTCGACGGCCTGGAACCGCTGGCCAAATCATTGACCTACGTCCCCGTGGATTTCGCCAGAGACTCCCTCGGCGACGCGCTGGCGCAGGCCGGCCACCGCGAATCACTACCCACCACCTGGATCTGGGAGGGCGTCCTGCCCTACCTCACCCAGCCCGCGGTCGACGCCACCCTGACCAGCCTCACCGCCCGCTCGGCCCCCGCCAGCCGCCTCATCGCCACCTACTCCCTCCCGAACCGTTTCCACGGCCTCGGCCGCCGCATCCTGAGCTTGAGCACCCGTCTAGCCGGCCGCCAGGACCCCCTGGAACACGAGAAAACCGTCTCGGCCTGGACCCCGGAACAAATGCGCACCCTCCTGTCCCACCACGGATTCACCGTCACCGCGGACGACGACTTGTCCCCTGTAGCAGAACAATTGGGCCTCTCGTCCCGCCGCTGGAACAATCTCGGCCGCGTAGTCGTCGCAGACCTCCCCAAAGCCTGAGGCGGATCCGACTCCGGCTCAGCCGCAACAGCTTCCCCCGCAGCAGCCGCCGCCGGCGGCTGGTGCGGGGGCATTCGCAGAACCCGTCAGCCCCACCGTATTCAACAACTTCACCGTGTCACTGTGGCCACCCGGACACGACGCGGGAGCGGCGGACTCACTCATCGGCCGCACCACTTCGAACGTGTCGGTGCATTCACGGCAGCGGTACGCATAGGTCGGCATGCGTGAATTATCGCGGGACGTGCGGCGGAGATCCAAGCCGCGGGGTGGAAAGGATGGGCGCGGCGGGCGTCACTGCCGCTGCCGCGCACCAACCCGCGCCTCGCCGATACCGGGGGGATGGCGGTCCACGGTCGTCGTGCGAGGCATCCCCTGGCCGCGAACGACCTCACCCGGTCACGCAGCCGCTACACAGTGTGCGGGGCCGCAGCGATCACCGGAAGTGCGCAATGCGCCAACTTCGGCACGAACGCGCCAATTCCTGATCGCCGATCCGGGACGACAGCCCGGTCAGGAGGCGTGTGCGACGGTCGCGTCGGCGGTCGCCCCCACCTTCTCCCGGCTGCGCAGCGACGCCCACAGCGCGGCCGTGGCGGCGGTGCAGGCCGCCGCACCCCCGACGTGCACGGCCACCAGCGCGGCGGGCACATCGGTGAAGTACTGCACGACACCGACCAGCCCCTGCGCGCAGACCAGCGCGATCAGCACGACGAGCCGGTTGCGGATCGCGGGCGTCATGCCGACCGCGACGAGAGCGAACGCCAGTCCGACCAGCAGCGCCAGATAGGCGATCAGCAGATCGGCATGCAGGTGGACCAGCGGCACGATCTCCACCTCGAGCCGGGTCACCTGTCGCTCGATGCTCTTGTCGCCGGCGTGCGGCCCGGCCCCGGTGACCAGCGTCCCGGCGACCAGCGTGCCGGACAGGGCGAGGGCGCCGAGGACGGTGAGCCAGCGCAACGGCGCGGGCACCTGGGTCACCTCGACGCCGTCGTCGGGCTCGCCGATCTTGGCGAACAGCTGCACAGCCAGCCACACCATCACCATCGACGCCAGCAGATGCACCGCGACGGTCCACCACAGCAGCCCGGTGCGCACGGTGATACCGCCGATCACCGCCTGCACCACGGTCCCGCCGGGCATGAGCCACGCGTAGACGATCACCTCGCGCCGCCGCCGGGCGCGCACGACGGCCAGCACGACCAGCGCGGCGCACAGCGTCACCGCGAATGTCAGCAGCCGGTTGGAGAATTCGACGACCTGGTGCAGCACCGGCACCTCTGCGTGCGCCACCGGTGTGAAGCTGCCCGGGAAGCACTGCGGCCAGGTGGGGCAGCCGAGCCCCGACGAGGTCACGCGGACGATCGCGCCGGTGACGGAGATGCCCGCCTGGGAGAGGATCACCGCCAGCGCGACGATCCGCTGCACCCGCAGCGAGGGCAGCGGGAGCAGATCGACCAGTCGCAGGAACGCGCGAGACAGCACGCATCGATCCTAATCGACTCTCAACTACAGCTTGTAGTGGGTAGCCTGTTCGCCGCCCGGCGCGGGCTCCGCGGGGCCGTCCGGCAGACTGGGCGGATGCCGTCCAGTGAACAGCCCGCTCGGCCGACGCCCGCGGATCTGGCTGCCGCGCAGGGCAGGACGATCCCCGACGTCCTGGCTCCGGACCTGCGGGTTCTTTTCTGCGGAATCAATCCTGGCCTGTGGTCGGGGGCGACGGGGCACCATTTCGCCCGTCCCGGGAATCGGTTCTGGCCCGCCCTGTTTCGCTCCGGATTCACGCCGCGCCTGCTGCGGCCGGACGAGCAGGACGAGCTGCTCGGCCTCGGCCTCGGTATCACGAACGTGGCCGCGCGCACGACCGCCAAGGCCGACGAGCTGACCGCGGACGAACTGCGCGACGGCGGCCGGGCCCTGGTGGAGCGGGTCGCGCGCAACCGGCCGCGGGTCCTGGCCGTCCTCGGCATCGGCGCGTATCGCACGGCCTTCGGTCGTCCGCGCACCGCCGTTGGCCGCCAACCGGATTCGCTCGGCGACACCGAGGTGTGGGTGCTGCCGAACCCCAGCGGGCTCAACGCCCACTACACGCTCGATGCCCTGGCCGCGGAATTCCGCGCACTCCGCGAATCCGTCGAATCGGCGTAGCTCCCGGCGTGTGACATGAAACTCGCAGGCAATACCCGTACTTGAACGGTGTTAAAGTGAGCGACGCTCATGAACACTGTGATCGATACGCGGGTCCGGCGGATACGCCGCATCACCGCGTCCTCCGCGGGTGCGGCCCTGGAAAGCTACGAATGGTCGCTGTACGCGCTGCTGGTGACCTACTTCTCGCCGCGATTCTTCGGCGGCGACCTGCAGCATTCGGTGCTGTACGGATTCGGCATCTTCGCGGTCGGATTCCTGATCCGCCCGATCGGGGCCTTGGTGCTCGGGCAACTGGCGGATCGGCGGGGCCGTCGTCCCGCGCTGGTGCTGTCCATCGGCTTGGCGGGAGTGGCGACGCTCGGGATGGCGCTGACGCCCGGCCACGAGACCATCGGAGCCGGCGCCCCGATCCTGCTACTGGTGTGGCGGCTGGTGCTGGGCTTCTCCTTCGGTGGCGAGCAGGCCGTTGCCCAGGCGTATCTCTACGAATCCGCCCCGCCGAAACGACGCATGCTCGGCACCAGTGTGTACTCGATCTTCTACGGCCTCGGCACGATCACCGCGAACCTGCTGGTGGCGGGCCTGGCGACCACGGCCGGAACCGATGCCCTGCGCGACGGCTACTGGCGGATCCCGTTCCTCGTCGCCGGGGTGCTGTCGCTGGCGTTCATGCTGGCGCGGCGCTCGATTCCGGAGACGCTCGACAGCGAACTCCACGAGCAGCCGGTGCGCTGGCGACGGGAGTGGCGGTCGCTATTGGGCCCGTCGCTGGCGGTCGCCGGGCTCACCGCGGGCACCCTGGCGTCCTACTACTTGTGGGTCAGCGCGCCGACGAGCTACGCGATCACCGTGCTGAAACTGCCTGACGGCCAAGTGTTGTGGGCGGGTGTGCTGGCCCAGGTGGGCTATATGGCGGCGGCCCCGCTGTTCGGCGCCCTCGCCGACCGGGTCGGGCCGTTGCGGTGGGTGGCGGGCGCCGCGCTCGTCCTGGCCGCGCTGACGCTGCCGATGCAGATCCTGCTGAATTCCGCGACGCCCGTGACATATTGGGTGCTCATGGTGGTGGGTTCGATCGGCGTCGTGACCCTCGCCGCCACCGTCACCGGCGCCACGGCCATGGTCGCCCCGGCACGGCACCGGGTAACGGTGATGGCCCTGCCCTACAGCATCACCAGCGCCCTGTTCGGCGGCACCACACCCGCCCTGAAAACCAAGTTCGCCGCCCACCCGGCCCTGTTCTCCCTCTACATCATCGCCCTGCTCCTCATCACGACGATCACGGCCCTGGCGGCAAAGCCGTTGTTCGCCAAGGCCGCAGCCGCGGACGAAAAGGCTGCCTCCGTCACGGCCTGAATCACCGATCCTCGTTCTCTAGGCGGTCCCGAATCGCCTCGACCGACTTGTCCCTCGGAATGCGTTGAGGCCACAGGCAAACTGCGAGTACCACCAGCGGAAGCGCAACCGCTACTACAAGACCGACCTCCCACCCACTCATATCTGAACCACCCACCGCGCGAACGACATCCGCGGTCACACCGACTCCACATCGACCAGATGCATCAGCAGATCCACCGTGAGCGCGTGCAGATGCCCCGGCGACGGCACGATCACCGCATCGACATCGAGAACGCGAACCAATTCCACCGGCCCGAGCCGCGATTCCTCCGGCGGCGACACCACCACATACCCCAGCCGCCGCCCCAACCTCCGAACCATCGCCAACTCGGAGTCCACCGCACACCCATCCCAATCCACCCATTCGAGCGCGGTCGGTTGTGCCCGCATCGTCGTTACCTCCCTCTGTCGGTGACATTCAGATTCGTCCCCGAGACGAGAGGGAGAGGGACAGCTCTGGGACAGGAAGACGTGGCACCGGCACCCGTCTACGCTCGATGTATGGGCGAATATGTCGGCCAGGCCATCGCCGCCGAGCGCAAGATCGCCGGACTGAGCCAACGCCAGCTGGCGACGCGGGCGCAGTACAGCCTCAGCATGGTCAAGGCCGTGGAGCAGGGTAGGGAAGTGGCGTCGGCGGGATTCATCGCTGCCGTATGCAAAACCCTCGGCGTCGATCCCGACCGGCTGTACGGGACGCCCTACCTCGAAACCCTCGAAGAAGAGGGTCCTTTGGAAGGTCTCGCGGAATTACGGGCCATCCTCGCCGAGGGCGGCTATGTGCAGGCAGTGGAGCCGCCGAGCCGCGAGGAATTGGCCGCCGAACTCGCGGCGATCGAGCAGGCGATGCACAAGGACCGGATCCGTCGCGCATTGGAGAAGTTGCCTACTCTCATCCGGCAACTGCACGGCGCGATTCGCGACGCCGATGGCGACCGTGCGCGCGGCGCGTACGAAATGCTCTGCGCGGCATACATCGCGGCCGAGTGCGCGTGCTGCCGTCTGGGGTATTCCTCGCTGACCGCGCTCGTTCTCGACCGGCTCGATTCGGCGGCCACTCACACCGAGGACCCGGGCTACGCCGTTCGTAGCCTGATGAAACGATCTCGCCTGCTCATGGCGTACGGTTCGACCGACGTGGCGATGTCGCTCGTCGATCGGGGCCTGCGCCTGGTCCCCGGCGACAGCGAGGGTGAGCGCGTCCTACGTGGGTACGGCCACCTCCGCGGCGCGATCGTCGCGGGCCGAGGCCGCCGCCTCGACTCGGCACGCGAACACATCGAGGAAGCCCGCCGGATCGCGGCGCCCATGCGCCGTGAAAGCACCCTGTACACAACCGATTTCGGTCCTGGAAACGTCGAGATCCATTCGTGCGCCGTGGAACTCGAAGCCGGCGACCCGGGCAAAGCCGCCATCGACGGTTCGGCACTGTGCCTGCCCACGGACATCGCCGCCCCCCGAGCAGGAAACCACTGGCAAGACAACGCCCGCGCCTGGCTGATGTCCGGCAAGCCCGACCGCGCCCTGGCCGCCCTGAACAAGGCCAGGGCGGCAGCGCCCCAGCAGACCCGATTGCACCCTTCGGTGCGCGAGACGGTCCACGGCATAGCAATGGCCCAACGCCGCCAGTCGGACGGATTGCTCGGATTCGCATCCTGGCTGGGTACAAGCTTGTAATTTCTCGACACCGCTCCAACCTCCGCCGGGCTGCATCGGGCCTTGCTGGGACGATAGGTGTGTGAACGATCAGGGACGTCCGGTGTTGTATGCCCTCGTGACGGGTTCGCCTGCGGCTCGGGATGTGGGGCGGTTGGTGGGGAGGGCGCAGGGGGACGGGTGGGAGGTGTGTGTGGTCGCCTCGCCCGATGGGCTGAAATTCGTTGATGCCGAGGCGTTGTCGGCGCTGACCGGGTATCCGGTGCGCAGTGGGTACAAGGATCCTGGTGAGCCGGATGTGCTGCCGCCCGCCGATGCCATGATCGCCGCGCCGCTCACCGGGAACTCGCTGGCCAAATGGGCGGCGGGGATTTCGGATACGTTGCCGCTGGGGCTGCTGGTGGAGGCGTACGGCAAGCGGTTGCCCGTGGTGGCGGTGCCGTTCTCCAATCGCGCCCAGCTGAGCTTTCCGGCGCTCCAGGAGGCGATGCGCACACTGTCGGAGTGGGGGGTCACGGTGCTCGCGGGCGACGACCTGCCCACTGCCCACGACCCGGGCACCGGCGGCGAACACCTGCCGCTCTTTCCGTGGGATCTCGCCTGGCGTTCGGTGCTCGACCATCCGCTGCTGGCGGTGGAGCATCGGTCGAACCGGCGTGCGGCCGAATGACCGCTTCGGGCCGACGGCACCGCTACGTGGTCGGCGTGGGGCGGCGGGGTATCACTCGTCCGGGGAATCGCCGCCGGGAAACAGGATCGGGCTGATCAGATACGGCCGCCGCCCCTCTCCAGGCCCGTTGGCAACCAACGGCGCGACGAGTTCCCGAAGACCCTCGAGCATGCCCGCCAACTCGTCCGGGCTCAGCCACAGCGTCCCCTGCCGATAACTGACCGAATCCGTGAACGGCTCGGCTCCGGGCCGGTCGAGATAGGCGTTGAACTCCGCGATCAGGACCGCCATGGCCGCCGCGAACCCACGGCGATGCGCATCCGTCGTCATCGCGCCGCCTTCTTCCGGCGCGATCGTCCGGCGATCGGCTCGCAGGCGATATGAGCGCTCCACGGCTCCGCGCACCCGCCGCTCGTCGCCGACCTCCACCATGCCGCCGTCGACGAGCAGGCCCAGGTGCCGGTAGATACTCGTCCGCGGCACATCGGTCAGGTGCTCGCACAACTCGCTCGCGGTGCGCAGCCGCCCGCCCGACAGCGCGTGCACGATGCGCAGTCGCACCGGGTGGAGCAGCAGGTCCGTGGCATCCATAGGCGAACTATCCCATTTCTGGTACCGTTCCCAAAATTGGGATAGATGGAGAAGGTGTGCCATGCGGGATGTGCCAGGACGCTCGATCGCCGTGTGCGGCACCGAGATCTACGTCGAGGAGTCCGGCTCCGGCGAGACGACGGTGGTATTCGAATCCGGCACGGGCGCCGGGCGCACGCTGTGGGATCCGGTGGCGCCGCTCCTGGCCGATATCGCCACCACCGTCGCCTACGACCGCGCCGGCCGTGGCCGCAGCGGTCCGCCTCGCGCACCGCAGTGCATCGATGATATGGCGGCGACCCTCACTGCCGTGGTCGAGGCACTGGCACCCGGCCGGGTGATCCTGGTGGCGCACAGCATGGGCGGACTGGTCGTGCGCAGGGCTGCCGAGAACCTCGCACCGGCAGGGCTCGTACTGGTCGACCCGACGCCGGAAGCGGCTCCGTCCTACGACGATTGGGCGGCGACGGCCCGCAAGACCGACCGGATCCTGGCCGTCCAGCAATCACTCGCCCGCATCCGCCCCCTCATGCGCGGCATGACCGCGTCCTACGGGCGCATGTTCCCCGCCGACACCTACGCCACGATGCTGGCCGAGGACTTCACTCCCGAAGGTCTCGCCCAGACCCGCCGCGAACTGGCCGCCGTCGAGGACGGGATCATCGAGTTCCGGAGCCGCCCACCGCAACCCCCCGCCTGCGAGATCGTCGTCCTCTCCGCGACCCGCGCCAACCGCCTCCGATCCCGCAACCACGCCACCCTGCGCGAATACCAGCGCCGCTACGCCGACCAGGTCGGCGGCCGCTTCGAGGACGCCGACTCCGAGCACATCGTCCCCGCCGAACAGCCCGCCCAGATAGCCGCCGCCGTCCGCCGGGTGATCGAAGCCGGCGGATGACGAACCGCCCTCGGTGAGAATGGACCCGTGACGACGATCGCGCTGTTCCATTCCGTCTACGGCCTGCGAGGCGTGGAGATCGATGCCGCGCGCCGGCTCCGCGCACTCGGCCACGAGGTGCACTCCCCGGACCTCTACGCGGGCCACACCGCACCGACGATCGAGGCGGGATTCGACCTGAAGGACCGCATCGGCTGGGACACCGTCGTCGCCCGCGCGAACGAGGCCCTGGACGACCTGCCGGAGAATACGGTGCTGATCGGATTCTCCATGGGCGCGGGGGTAATCCACGACGTCCTGCCGGCGCGGCCCGGCGCCGCGGCCGTCCTGTTGCTGCACGGCCTCGCCGACGTCCCGGTCGGGGCGCGCCCGAATCTCCCGGTGCAACTCCACATCGCCGACCCCGACATCTTCGCGACACCGCATCAGGTCGCCGCCTGGCATCGCACCGCCCGGGCTCGTGCGGCCTCGGTGGACCTGCACACCTACCCGCACGCCGGGCATTTCTACACCGACGACACCCTCCCGGACCACGACGCCCGAGCCACCGAACTCACCTGGCAGCGCGTCGCGGATTTTCTCCGCGACCTGGAATCCACCCGCAATATTTGACTTATGATTACAGAAAATCTACCGTCGAACCCGTGGCACGTACGAAGAGCTTCGATCCCGAGGACGCCGTCGCCAAGGCGATGGAGGTGTTCTGGCGCAAGGGTTATGCGCGTACCACGCCGCAGGATCTGGTCGACGCGATCGGGATCGGCCGGGGGAGTCTGTACAACGCGTTCCGGGGCAAGCACGATCTGTTCGAGCGGGCGCTGCGGCGGTATCAGGCGCAGGAGACCGTGCGGCTGATCGACCTGCTCGACGGGCCGGGCTCGCCGCGTGAGCGGGTGCGTGCCGCACTGACCCTGGTGCTCGAGGCGTCCTGCGAAGACCCCGACCGGCGTGGGTGCCTGGCCACGAATACGGCCGTCGAGCTGGGCGGCGACGACGAGATCTCGGACCTGCTCGTCCGGCGCATCTTCGACCGCCAGCACGAGGCCTTCCGATGTGCCGTCGAGGAAGGGCAGCGCGCCGGGGAATTCGGCGGCGATCTCGACCCGGCGGAAGCGGCCAACTTCCTGCTCACCACCATCAACGGCATGCGCGTCCTCGCCAAGGCCGATCCCCGCCCGGCCCGGCTCGCCGGACTGGTCGACACCGCGCTGCGCGCACTGTAATCCACCTCCGCACACCGGATTGTCTGCCAGTGTGCTGCCCGCAAATTGTAACTGTAGTTACAGAAAAGGAGTTCATCATGGACCTGCGACTGGCAGGAAAGACCGCCGTCGTCACGGGCGCCAGCAAAGGCATCGGCCTCGAGATCGTCCGGGCGCTCACGGCCGAAGGCGTGCGGGTCGTCTCCGCCGCGCGCACCGTCAGCCCCGAATTGCGCGACCTCGAGGGCCCCTCGACCGCCGTCCCCGTCGACCTGGCCACCGCGGACGGCGCGGCTGTCCTGATCGACCGCGCGGCCGAAATCCTCGGCGAGATCGATATTCTCGTCAACAATGTCGGCGGCGTCGTCCCCGGCAGCGCCGACGCCGCCGGATTCCTCGACATCACCGACGACGCCTGGCAGCGCACCTACGACCTCAACCTGTTCGGCACCGTCCGCGTCATCCGCCGCGCCCTGCCGAGTCTGCTGCGGCAGCGTGGCGTGATCATCAACCTCTCCTCGATCGGGGCCCGCGCCGCCTACCACCCCGTCGACTACGGCACCGCGAAAGCCGCGCTGACCAACCTCACCAAGGCGCTCGCGGAGGAATTCGGCGCGCAGGGCCTGCGCGCGCTCACCGTCTCACCGGGACCCACTCGCACCCGCAACTGGTCCGCGCCCGACGGATATGCCGCCGATGTCGCCGCCAAGAACGGCGTCACCCTCGACGAATTCCTCACCCAGGCCCCGGCCCTGATGGGAATCACCACCGGCCGCCTCACCGAACCGCACGAGACCGCGGCCCTGGTCACCTTCCTGGCCTCCTCCGCGTCCGGAAATCTCACCGGCGCGGACTACTTGGCCGACGGCGGCGCGATCAAGACCGTCTGACGCTCATTCGAAACGGAACCAGCGCACCGCGAGCACTCCCGTGACCAGCCCCCAGACCACCAGCACCGCCAGCCCGTACCAGTCGACGCTGAGCCGCATGGCCTGCTCCAGCGCCTCGGCCAGCGCGCCGGACGGGATGAGGCGGGCGATGATATTGAGCCATCCCGGCACATCGTCGGCGGCGAAGACGAGAGTGGAGGTGCCGAGCATGACGAACCACAGGATATTCGCCAGCGCCAGCACGATCTCGGCCTTCAACGTGCCGCCGAGCAACAGGCCCATGGCCGCGAATGTCGCGGTGCCGAGAGCGATCACGAGAGCGCCGAACGCGAGACCCCCGAGCGAGGGCCGCCAGCCCAGCGCGACCCCGATCACCCCGAGCAGAATCGACTGCAGCACCACCACGATCAGCACCGCCGCGCACTTCCCGCCCACGATGCCCCAGCGCGGTAATGCGGTGGCGCCCAACCGTTTCAGCGCCCCGTAGCGCCGATCGAACCCGACCGCGATGGCCTGCCCGGTGAACGCCGTGGACATGATCGCGACCATCATCACGGCCGGGACCACCCGCCCCACCCGGTCGTCACCGAGCGTGCCCAGCGGCAGCAGCGTCAGCCCGATCAGCAGCGTGATCGGAATGAACATGGTGAGTAACAACTGTTCCCCGTTGCGCAGCAACAGGATCAGTTCCATCCGCGTCTGGGCGGTCAGCATCGCCGCCCGCGCCGCCGGCCGCGGCGCGGGAGCGAACGTCCCCGGCTCGAACCGGTTCACAGCCTCGGTGCTCACGGCCGACCTCCGCGCATTGCCCGCACCCCGTGCGCTGCCCGCACCCCGTGCGTTGCCCGCACCCCGTGCGTTGCCCGCACCCCGTGCGTTGCCCGCACCCCGTGCATTGCCCGCACTCCGCGCGTTGCCCGCGCCGCGTGCATTTCCCGCACCCCGTGCACGTTCTCGCACCCCGTGCATGACGCTGTAGCGAGTGCGGGAGTGCGGAAGGGGTGCGAGGGGGCTCGGCCGCGCCGAGAGTGGTGGGCACGGGAGGTCATCCGCGTAGCTCCCTTCCGGTCAGGTCGAGGAAGACGTCCTCCAGGCGGCGCTGATCGATGCGGATATCGGTGGGCAGCACGTCGATTCGCGCGCACCACGCGGTCACGGTGGCCAGGACCTGGGGAGTAATGTCGCCGTGCAGCAGGTAGGAGCCGGGGGAGGTCTCGCACGGCGCGAAGCCCTCGGGCAGTGCGGCCTGCAACAGAGTCAGGTCGAGTTTCGGCGGGGCCGTGAAGCGGAGCTGCCCTTCGGCGCCGGTGGAGGTGACCTCCGCGGGCGTGCCGGCGGCGACGATGCGCCCGTGATCGATGATGACCAGGCGATCGGCGAGCTGTTCGGCCTCGTCCATCATGTGCGTGGTGAGCAGGACGCCGACGCCGTCGCGGCGCAGCGCCTCGATCAGCTCCCACACCAGATGCCGGGCCTGGGCGTCCATTCCGGCGGTCGGCTCGTCGAGGAACACCATCTCCGGTCGCCCGACCAGCGCGCACGCGAGCGCCAGCCGCTGCTGCTGGCCGCCCGACAGCCGGCGGTACGGGGTGCGGCGCGCGTCGTGCAGGCCGAGCGTGCGCAACAGCCAGTCCGGATCCAGCGGGTCGGCCGAATACGCGGCGACCAGATCGAGCATCTCGCCCGCGCGCGAGCCGGGATAGGCGCCGCCGCCCTGCAACATGACACCGATACGCGGCCGCAGTGTGTCGGAATCGGCGATCGGGTCCAGGCCCAGCACCCGCACCGAGCCGGCGTCGGGAGCGGTGAACCCCTCGCACATCTCGACGGTGGTCGTCTTGCCCGCGCCGTTCGGTCCCAGGAGGGCGACGACCTCGCCCGTCCGCACCTCGAATCCGACGCCGTCGACCGCGGTGGTGTCCCCGAAGCGCTTCACCACGCCGTCGATACGGACGGCGGCGGGCGAGCCAGCGCTCACGGCGTCACCCGCCCACCGGCCGCCGGCGGTGCGACCGATGAATAGTGCGCCGAGGGTTCGCTCGCAAGCTCGCTGCTCGGCTGTGTCCATTGATCGCTCGCAAGCTCGCTCACGAGGACACACCGTATGCGGCGGGCTCCTGTGACGGAGCAGACACCCCTGGACGGCCGCGCCACGGCAGGAGATTGCGGGTGAGCACGATGAACCCGACGCCGACGATCACCACGGCCACCGCGGCCTCGATGATCTGGAAGACCCCGAAGTCGGCGCCGCGCGGCATCAGCATCACGCTGACCACGGCCGAGAAGACCACGGCGGGAACGCGGAAGGCGCGGGTGGTTGCCCAGGCGGCCAGCGGCACGATGGCCCACAGCAGATACCACGGCTGGACCACGGGGAACAGCAGCACCATCGCGGCCAGCGAAACACCCAGCGAGCCAACGGGATGCAGCCGCCCGGTCCAGGTCGCGATGAGCATGCGCACGATGATGAAGCCCGCGACCGCGCCGGCGATCGGCCGGGTGATGCTCAGCAGCGCGGTGGTGTGATCGCCCAATCCCAGCAGGACGCCGCCGAATCCGGTGACGATGCCCAACGCCGTGGGCAGCGACATCCAGCTGCGCACCGCGCCCGCCACGTTCAGCGTATGCGTCCAGCCGAAGCCCAGCCCGCTCACATAGGCGATGAGCACCGTGGTCACGACCGCGATCACGCCCAGCACCGCCGCGGACTTCAGCAGCGGCCGCAGCCCGGGACCCCAGCGGCGGGCCAGGGCCATGCCGACGAAGCCCAGCACGATCAGCGAGGTGATCTTGATCGTCGAGGACACGGTGATCACCACGGCCCCGAATATCAGCAGCGACCAGGCCCGCCGGTCGAACGGTTTCCCGATGAGATCGGACCCGTTCGCGGTCGGATTCACCACATCGTTCTTGGACCCGATCCACGGCTCACCCGCGAGCCCCCGCAGGCAGAACTCCATACCCGCGAGCATCAGGCCGAGCATGAGCCCGTCGTTGTGCACGCCGCCGACCAGGTGGAACAGCACCAGGGGATTGGCCGCCCCCAGCCACAGCGCGCTCACCGGGGCCACCCCGCAGCGCCGCGACAGCCGCGGCAGGGCCCACACGATCAACGCCACTCCCGCCAGCGCCAGCACCCGGTGGGCCCAGACGCCGAAGATGATGTTGTCCCCGGTCAGATGGGCGATGCCGCGTCCCATCCAGAGGAACAGCGGCCCGTAGGGCGCGGGGGTGTCACGCCAGATGTTGGGGACGTTGTAGGTCAGCACGTTGTGCAGGCCGAGCCCGGTCGCCGGGCCGACCTCGTACGGGTCGAGCCCCCGCGCGGCGATCTCGCTCTGCGCGAGATACGAGTAGACGTCGTTGGAGAACAGCGGCGGCGCCACCGACAGCGGGATGATCCACAGCAGCAGCGTGCGGTCGAGCTGCGAGCGGCTGAGCCGGTGCACCGGCGCGCTGCCGAATCCGCCGACCGCGAACCGGCCCAGCAGCAGCCACGCCATCACGACCAGCACCGTGCCGATCATGCACATCGCCAGCGAGGAGGTCTGCCAGCGCGCGAACACCCCGATCACCCGCACGCCCGACACCGGATTTTGCACCACCGGCTGCGCCGCCACCCCGAGCGCGCTGATCGCCATCAGCACCGACCCGGTCGCCCCGAGCAGCCGAATCCGCTTGAACTGCACCGTCTCCCGGGCATCGAGCCCCGGGACCTCGCTCTCGATGGTGTGCAGTACGGCGATGGTGTGATCGGCGGCGGGCACGTCCAGGCCCAGCACTCGGCGGCCGGTCTCGATGATCTTGCGCCGCGCGCCCTCCAATGCCACCACGAACCAAGAGCCTAGTTCGCCGGTACTGCCGTCCGGCATACCTCCCCGTGCGGACTTCCCCACCACCCCGTCACCCAGGCCGGGCCCTTCGCTTTCCCGGCACGCTTTTGGCCGGGATCCCGCGAGATCCCGGCCAAAAGCACGCCGGGAAACGAGGGTCGTGCCGGGAAACGAGGGGCAGTGCCCGGAAACTCGGTGTGCCGGGGACGAGGGCGGGGCTATAGGCGACCGTTTCGTTATTCGCCGCTGGGGTGGAGTGGGATTGTGGGGTTTGTCGCACTTGCGGAACTATCTTCCGCGGGGCGGGCCGTCGGCGCGGCGCGGGCACTCGTGGCAACCGGTCAGTGCGTGCGGATCGCGGTGCGGCCGAATGTGATTCGCCTGGTCGGGGCGTGGCGCGGGCGTTTTCCGGTCGTTTCGCGGTGGACGGGCAACCGTGCAGGTAGCGATGTCTGTCCGCCCGTCCGGACCGGCTACTCAGGTGACCCTTACTAGAATGCGGGAAGGAATTCCGTCACACTGATGTTGTGAAAACCGTGGGTTTGCGGACGGAAGCAGGCACCGGGCGCCGCGAGGGCGCCCGGAATACTGCCGCGCCCGCATCGCCCGCGGGCGAGGGCCACACCCGGGAGGCCGTGATCCAGCTGCTGCTGGAGCAGGGCCCGATCACCGCGACGGCCATCGGCAAGCGGCTGGGCCTGAGCCCGGCCGGGGTGCGCCGCCATCTCGACGCCCTGATCGAATCCGGCGAGGCCCGGGCCATGCGCTCGGCGCCGTGGCAGCAGAAGGGCCGCGGCCGGCCCGCCAAGCAGTATCAACTGACCGCGACGGGCCGCGGCAGGCTGGGTCACGCCTACGACGACCTGGCCGGCGCCGCCATGCGCCAGCTGCGCGAGATCGGCGGGGATTCCGCGATCGCCGAATTCGCGCGTAAGCGGGTCGCCACGATCGTCACGGGAATCGACAAACTGGCCCGCCACACGCCCGAATCGACCGAGGAGAAGGCCGAGGAGATCGCCGAGGCGTTCACCGAGGCCGGTTTCGCCGCCTCGACCCGCAAGGTCGGCGCCGGCGTCCAGATCTGCCAGCACCACTGCCCGGTCTCGCACGTCGCCGAGGAGTTCCCGGAGCTGTGCGCCGCCGAGTTGGAGGCGTTCCGCGAACTGCTGGGTACCCACGTCCAGCGGCTGGCCACCATCGCCAACGGCGATTGCGCCTGCACCACGCACGTCCCGCTGTTCGTATTGCCCAATGCGGGGGATCCCGGCCAAAAGCATGCCGGGAATGTGGGAGTGGAGAATCACGCCGGGACCATGGACGGCGGGAACCACGCTTTGACTACGGATGTAGAGAATCCAGATGAGACCGCTGCACAGCCCGCAGTGGCGAACACGATCGACTCCGGAAGGAGTGCCGAATGACGACCACCGCCGACCAGGCGCAGCCGCTGACCCAGGAGGAGACCATTGCCTCGCTGGGTAAATACGGCTACGGCTGGGCCGACTCGGATGCCGCCGGTGCCAGTGCCAAGCGTGGCCTGTCCGAAGAGGTCGTGCGCGACATCTCGGCCAAGAAGAACGAGCCGGAGTGGATGCTCGAGGCCCGGCTGAAGGCGCTGCGCATCTTCGACCGCAAGCCGATGCCGACCTGGGGCTCCAACCTCGAGGGCATCGACTTCGACAACATCAAGTACTTCGTGCGCTCGACCGAGAAGCAGGCCGCGACCTGGGAAGAGCTGCCCGAGGACATCAAGAACACCTACGACCGGCTGGGCATCCCGGAGGCCGAGAAGCAGCGGCTGATCGCCGGTGTGGCCGCGCAGTACGAGTCCGAGGTCGTGTACCACCAGATCCGCGAGGACCTGGAGAAGCAGGGCGTCATCTTCCTCGACACCGATACCGGTCTCAAGGAGCATCCCGAGATCTTCCAGAAGTACTTCGGCTCGGTCATCCCGGCTGGTGACAACAAGTTCTCCGCGCTGAACACCGCCGTGTGGTCGGGCGGCTCCTTCATCTACGTGCCGCCGGGCGTGCACGTCGACATCCCGCTGCAGGCCTACTTCCGGATCAACACCGAGAACATGGGCCAGTTCGAGCGGACCCTGATCATCGTCGACGAGGGCGCCTACGTGCACTACGTCGAGGGCTGCACCGCGCCGATCTACAAGTCCGACTCGCTGCACTCCGCGGTCGTCGAGATCATCGTGAAGAAGGGCGGCCGCTGCCGCTACACCACCATCCAGAACTGGTCGAACAACGTCTACAACCTGGTCACCAAGCGGGCCAAGGCGGAGGCGGGCGCGACCATGGAGTGGATCGACGGCAATATCGGCTCCAAGGTCACCATGAAGTACCCCGCGGTCTGGATGACCGGCGAGTACGCCAAGGGCGAGGTGCTCTCGGTGGCGTTCGCGGGCGAGGGCCAGCACCAGGACACCGGCTCCAAGATGCTGCACCTGGCGCCGCACACCTCCTCGACCATCGTGTCGAAGTCGGTGGCGCGCGGCGGTGGCCGGGCCTCCTACCGCGGCCTGGTCCAGATCAACAAGGGCGCGCACGGCTCGAGTTCGTCGGTGAAATGCGATGCGCTGCTGGTGGATACGATCAGCCGCTCCGACACCTACCCCTAC
Source organism: Nocardia transvalensis NBRC 15921 (assembly GCF_000308875.1). Classification (GTDB taxonomy): domain Bacteria; phylum Actinomycetota; class Actinomycetes; order Mycobacteriales; family Mycobacteriaceae; genus Nocardia; species Nocardia transvalensis. Next base: position 160,525 of record NZ_BAGL01000055.1, on the reverse strand, counting down.
GTCGACATCCGCGAGGACGACGTGACCATGGGCCACGAGGCCACCGTCTCCAAGGTGTCCGCGGACCAGCTGTTCTACCTGATGAGCCGCGGTCTGACCGAGGACGAGGCGATGGCCATGGTGGTGCGCGGCTTCGTCGAGCCCATCGCCAAGGAACTCCCCATGGAGTACGCGCTGGAGCTGAACCGCCTGATCGAACTGCAGATGGAAGGAGCCGTCGGCTGATGCCGGTCGAGAACGTTGCGGAGGCGGGCGAGGCCAGAACTCCCGCGCTCAACAAGGGCGAGGTGTTCTCGTCCTTCGACGTGAACGCCTTCGAGGTGCCCTCGGCCAAGGACGAGGCGTGGCGGTTCACCCCGCTGCGCCGGCTGCGCGGTCTGCACGACGGCACCGCGGTGCGCGACGGGAAGGCGACCGTGCAGGCGGGCCCGCTCTCGGACGCGCAGGGCGCGCTGCCCGGCGTCACCGTCGAGGTGGTCGGGCGTGCCGACACGCGCCTCGGTGAGGCCGGTGTGCCGACCGATCGCGTTGCCGCGCAGGCGTATTCGGGCTTCGAGGAGGCGACCGTCGTCGCGGTGGCCGCCGAGACCGAGGTCGCCGGGCCGATCGCCGTGACGATCACGGGGCCGGGGGCGGACAAGACCGCCTACGGCCACGTGCAGATTCGCCTCGGCAATTTCGCCGTCGCCACGGTCGTGATCGACTACCGCGGCAGCGGAACCTACGCGGAGAACGTCGAATTCGTTCTCGGCGACAGCGCCAAGCTGACCGTCGTCGCCGTCCAGGACTGGGCCGACGACGCCGTGCACGCCACCGCCCACCACGCGAAGCTGGGCCGCGACGCGACCCTGCGGCACACCGACGTCACCCTGGGCGGCGACCTGGTGCGCCTGACCGCGACCGTCCGCTACGACGGCCCGGGCGGCGACGCCGAACTACTCGGCCTGTACTTCGCCGACGAGGGCCAGCACTTCGAGCAGCGGCTGCTGGTGGATCACGCGGTGCCGCACTGCAAGTCGAACGTGATGTACAAGGGCGCGCTGCAAGGCGATCCGCGCTCGCCCAAGGGCGACGCCCGCACCGTCTGGGTGGGCGACGTGCTGATCCGCGCGGCCGCCGAGGGCACCGACACCTTCGAGCTGAACCGCAATCTGGTGCTCACCGACGGCGCCCGCGCCGACTCGGTGCCGAACCTGGAGATCGAGACCGGCGAGATCGTGGGCGCCGGGCACGCCTCGGCCACCGGGCGTTTCGACGACGAGCAGCTGTTCTACCTGCGCGCTCGCGGTATCCCGGAGGAGGCGGCGCGGCGGCTGGTCGTGCGCGGCTTCTTCCACGAGATCATCCAGAAGATCGCGGTTCCCGAGGTCCGGGAGCGGCTCGAGGCGGCCGTGGAGGCCGAACTCGCCGCCGTCGGCGCCTAGCCCTCACCCACACTTTTCCCGGCGCGCTTTTGGCCGGGAACCACAGCCCAAAGGAAATAGATGACCACCCTCGAAATCAAGGACCTGCACGTCGAGGTCGCCAACCCGGACGAGTCCGGGGAGCCGATCAAGATCCTCAAGGGCGTGAACCTCACCGTGAAATCCGGTGAGACGCACGCCATCATGGGCCCCAACGGCTCCGGCAAGTCCACCCTCTCCTACGCCATCGCCGGCCACCCCAAGTACACCGTCACCCAGGGCACGATCACCCTGGACGGCGAGGACGTCCTGGAGATGTCCGTCGACGAGCGGGCGCGGGCCGGGCTGTTCCTCGCCATGCAGTACCCCGTCGAGGTGCCGGGCGTCTCCATGTCCAACTTCCTGCGCACCGCCGCCACCTCGGTCCGCGGCGAGGCCCCCAAGCTGCGGCACTGGGTCAAGGAGGTCAAGGAGTCGATGTCCGAGCTGGAGATCGACCAGGCCTTCGCCGACCGCTCGGTGAACGAGGGCTTCTCCGGCGGCGAGAAGAAGCGCCACGAGATCCTGCAGCTGGGTCTGCTCAAGCCGAAGATCGCCATCCTCGACGAGACCGACTCCGGCCTGGACGTGGACGCGCTGCGCATCGTCTCCGAGGGCGTCAACCGCTACAAGGAGCGCGAGAACGGCGGCATCCTGCTCATCACCCACTACACCCGCATCCTGCGCTACATCCAGCCGCAGTTCGTGCACGTGTTCGTGGGCGGCCGCATCGTGGCCGAGGGCGGGCCGGAACTCGCCGAGGAACTGGATGCCAACGGGTACGTGCGTTTCACACAGACAGCAACCGCAGGAGCCTGATATGACCGCAACGGTGCCGCAGCCGCGCACGCTCGATGTCGCCAGGATCCGGGCCGACTTCCCGATCCTGAGCCGCACCGTGCGCGACGGAAAACCGTTGGCGTACCTGGATTCCGGAGCGACCTCGCAGCGCCCGCTGCAGGTGCTCGACGCGGAGCGGAAGTTCCTGCTCGAGCACAACGCCGCGGTGCACCGCAGCTCGCATCAGCTGGCCGAGGAGGCCAACGAGGCGTACGAGGGTGTGCGCGCGGCGATCGCGTCGTTCGTCGGGGTCGGCGCCGACGAGATCGTCTACACCAAGAACGCGACCGAATCGCTGAACCTGGTCGCCTACGCGTTCTCCGACGACCGCTTCCCGCACCGCCTCGGCCCGGGCGACGAGATCGTCATCACCGAGCTGGAGCATCACGCGAATCTCGTGCCCTGGCAGGAGCTGGCCCGCCGCACCGGCGCCCGGCTGCGCTGGTACGGGGTGACCGACGACGGCCGCATCGACCTGGACTCGCTGGATCTGTCCCCGGCGACCAAGGTGGTCGCGTTCACGCACACCTCCAATGTGACGGGCGCGGTCGCCCCGGTGGACGAATTGGTCCGGCGCGCCAAGGAAGTCGGCGCCCTGGTGGTGCTCGACGCCTGCCAGTCGGTGCCGCACGCCCCGGTGAACTTCCGCGAGCTCGGCGTCGACTTCGCCGCGTTCTCCGGCCACAAGATGCTCGGCCCCTCGGGCGTGGGCGTGCTGTACGGCCGGCGCGCGCTGCTGGAGCAGACCCCGCCGTTCATCACCGGCGGCTCCATGATCGAGACCGTCTACATGGACCACAGCACCTTCGCCCCGCCGCCGCAGCGGTTCGAGGCGGGCTCGCAGATGATCTCCCAGGTCGTCGGGCTGGGCGCGGCCGTCGAGTATCTCACCGATCTCGGCATGGACGCCGTTGCGGCCCACGAGCATTCGCTGGCGGGCGCGGCCCTGGAGGGCCTGGGCGCGCTGGACGGCGTCCGGATCATCGGGCCGACGGAGAATGTGGAGCGCGGCGGCGCGGTGTCGTTCGTCGTCGACGGCGTGCACGCCCACGACGTCGGCCAGATCCTGGACGACGAGGGCGTCGCGGTCCGCGTCGGCCACCACTGCGCCTGGCCGCTGCACCGGCGCTTCGGCATCGCCGCCACCGCCCGCGCGTCGTTCGCGGTGTACAACACCCCGGACGAGGTCGACCAGCTGATCGCGGCCGTGCGGAAGGCTCAGAGCTTCTTCGGAGTTGCATAGATCATGCGCATGGAGCAGATGTACCAGGAAGTGATCCTGGATCACTACAAGCATCCGCACGGTCGCGGGTTGCGGGAGCCGTTCGGCGCCGAGGTGCACCACGTCAACCCGACCTGCGGTGACGAGGTCACCCTGCGCGTCCACATCGACGACAACGGTGACGTCGCCGACGTCTCCTACGACGGGCAGGGCTGTTCGATCAGCCAGGCCGCCACCTCGATCCTCACCGACCAGGTCGTCGGCCTGCCGGTGCAGCAGGCGCTGAAGACGGTCGACTCGTACAGCGAGATGATCTCCAGCCGCGGCACGGTCGAGGGCGACGAGGAGGTCCTCGGCGACGGGGTCGCACTGGCCGGTGTGGCCAAGTACCCGGCGCGCGTGAAGTGCGCCCTGCTGGGCTGGATGGCGTTCAAGGACGCCGTGGTCCGGATAACCTCGGCAGAGGAGTCCAAGCTCGTGATGGGCAACGCTACGTCGGAGAATGGTGAGCACCATGAGTGAGACACCCGCGCAGGAGCAGCAGCTGTCCGCCGAGGAGCTGGAGCAGCTCGAGAACATCGAAGAGGCGATGCGCGACGTCGTCGACCCCGAGCTGGGGATCAACGTCGTGGATCTCGGCCTGGTCTACGGGCTGCGGATCGAGGACGACATCGCCGTGCTGGACATGACCCTGACGTCGGCGGCCTGCCCGCTCACCGACGTCATCGAGGACCAGTCGCGCAATGCCCTGGTGCGCAGCGGCCTGGTCGAGGATCTCAAGATCAACTGGGTCTGGATGCCGCCGTGGGGTCCGGACAAGATCACCGAGGACGGCCGCGAGCAGCTGCGCGCCCTCGGCTTCACGGTCTAGTCCCGGGATATCGGTTGCCGTCCGCGAGGGTGACGCGGGCCCGCCGGCGCTCCAACGGCGCGCGGCGATGAGCGGCCCCACGCGGCTGAGCTGGATAGGTCCGTTCGTGGGCGGCGTGGCGGCGGTGCTGACCGCACCGCTCGCCGCGGCGGTCGTCGCTATCGTGTACCGCTTCCCCGTTCCGTTCGGCGAGTACGCGCGCGGGCTGGAAGATGCCGGGACCGCGGCGCTGGCCAGCGTGTTCTATCTGATGTTCGGTGGCGTGCTCGTGCTGGCGGTCGGAGGCACGGTCGCCGGGTGGATCGTGCAGCGTTCCGCCGGAACCGATTCGGCACGGGTGGGCTGGGCCAGCCTGGCCGCCGCGTTCGGCGTCGCCCTGGTGTGTGCCCTCCTGCTGGCCACACTCGAATTCTTCATCGGCCCTTGGTGATCGCCGCCGAGCAGCGCCACGGTAGCGTCCGGGCGCAGCCGCAGCCTGCCGTCGCGTATCAGGTGCTGCCCGTAGGTGCGTGGCCGACCGCTTTTCCGTCCGGCTCGGTGGTGCTGCTGGAATCTGGCTGATCTCAACCCTTCTGACCGGCGCGGCACGACCCTATTCTCGCTCGGCGAGCACTACGCCGAGAGAAGGGCCACCATGTCGTTGCTGGACACCGCGCCGGCCGTCCAGCGCGAAGGCGAACGCGCGGAGCGGCTGAGCGCCACCGAGACCCGGACCGCCGTGGCGGCGAGCCTGATCGGCACCACCGTCGAGTGGTACGACTTCTTCCTCTACTCCACCGCCGCGGGCATCGTCTTCGACAAGCTGTTCTTCCCCAACAGCAGCGCGTTCGTCGGGACCATGCTGTCGTTCGCGACCTTCGCCGTCGGATTCCTCATGCGTCCCATCGGCGGGCTGGTATTCGGGCACATCGGCGACCGCATCGGCCGCAAGCGCACCCTCGCCTTGACGATGGCGATCATGGGCGGCTCCACCGCGCTGATGGGCGTGCTGCCGACGAGCGCCGCGATCGGCGTCGCCGCCCCGATCCTGTTGCTGGCATTACGTATTCTTCAAGGCTTCGCGCTGGGCGGGGAGTGGGCGGGCGCGGTGCTGCTGGCGGTCGAGTACAGCCCGCGCCGGAAGGTCGGGGTGTTCGGCAGCTATCCGCAGATCGGGCTGGCGCTCGGGCTCGCGCTGGGCACCGGCGTCTTCGCGCTGCTGCGCACGACTCTGAGCGAATCGGCGTTCCTCGACTACGGATGGCGAATCGCGTTCGGCGCCAGCGTGGTTCTGGTCGTGATCGGCCTGGTGGTGCGGCTGAAGATCGACGAAACGCCCGCGTTCCGGGAGGTCGACCGGCTCAACCGGATCTCGAAAGTGCCCGCGGTCGAACTGTTCCGGAACGCGCGCACCCGGCGCAACACCGTGCTCGGGCTGCTGTCGCGGTGGGGTGAGGGCGCGGCGTTCAACACCTGGGGCGTCTTCGCGATCAGCTTCGCCACCGGGCATCTGGGGTTCCGGCAGGTGCCGGTGCTGACCGCGGTCACGATCGCCGCCGTGGTGATGGCCGTGCTCATCCCCGTATCCGGTTGTCTCACCGACCGATTCGGGCCCCGGCGGGTCTACATCACCGGGATCGCCGCCTACGGTGTGCTCGTCTTTCCCGTGTTCGCGCTCTTCCAGGCCGGGAATATCGTGGTGTTCACCCTCGCGATCGTCGCGGTGTTCGGTGTGGCGCACGCGCTGTTCTACGGCGCGCAGGGCACCTTGTACGCGGGCCTGTTCCCGCCCGAGGTGCGGTACACGGGACTGTCTTTCGTGTACCAGGTCTCGGGCATCTATGCCTCGGGCATCACGCCGATGATCGTCACCGCGCTCATCGCCGCGGCGGGGTCGACCCCGTGGCTGGCGTGCGGATATCTGGTGGCGACGTCCGTGGTGAGCGTGATCGCCACGCTGTTCATCAGCGAAGAAGACCGCCTGACCGGCTGATTCCGTCAGCGCCGGTCGTCCGCCGCCAGTACCCGGGCAGCCTCCCGATCGGCCTTCGTATTCGGTTGCAGCGCACGCGAACCCGCGAGCTTCGCGCGAATATGATCGGCGATCGTGGTCGGCTCGTAGGCGCTGCCCGCGCCGATACACGACGGCAGCGTCTCGATCACCGCGTCGATATTGCCGTCGTGGAAATACGCGGCGCTGCGGCGTCTCTCGATGGCGCCGTTCACGATCGGCGGCCGCACCCGGTGCAGCGTCGACATCCACCGGTCATTGGTCCAGCGCGCCATGAGGTCGCCGAGATTCACCAGCAGCGCACCGTCCGCGGGCCGCACGTCGTGCCAGCGCCCGTCGGCGGACAGCACCTGCAATCCGGGAACCTGGTCGGCCCACAGCACCGTCACGATCCCGTAGTCGGTGTGCTCGCCCATGCCGGTGAGTTCACCGTCGAGGTCGATCGCACCCGGCGGCAGCGCGTAGTTGTTCATGCGCAGCACGTCGAGGGAGTGGTCGGTGTACCGGTCGAAATAGCCGGGCGGCAGTGCCAGCGCGTCCGCGAAGATCGTGGTCAGCACGCGCGCCACCCGCGCCGCCTCGGCGAAGTACGCCTCCACCGCCGGGCGGAACTCCGGAATCTGGCCGGGCCAGAGATTGTCGGCATAGTCGGCGGCCGGGAGATCCAGGCCCGGATAGCGATCCGCGGTGACTCCGACATTGAAGGCCTCGAAGAAGTCGTTCATCCGATCGGCCGCCCGCACACCCAGGCTCAGGCTGAGATTCTCGCTCTGTGGCGGTGAGTATCCGCGATTGATCTCCGGCGGCGTCCGGTAGTGCTTCTTGGCCTCGAGGTCGAGCGCGAAGAACGCGTCGAGGGCCGTGGCGAACTTCGTGATCACCGCGTCCGGGATGCCGTGGCCGACGATCTGCATGAACCCGACCGTACCGGCGGCCGTGTCGATCTGCCGGGCGACCGTGGCGCGCTCGACGTCGGACCCGGAGCCCGTGTACGAGGCGATATCGATGGTCGGCACATGGAATTCCATGGGACTGGCCCCTCTCGATCGGGCGGTGATCATCGACGATAGCCGCTGACCGGGGAGGTGGCGCGCCGAGCCGAGCCGGGGGCGGGAAGTGGCGGATAGTGGACAGACCCGGCCGCCGTGGAGAAGGATCGCCTAGTCAGGTTGCCTTCACGAACGGAGTGGAACTCTTTATGTCCTTGGTATCCAGGGCGGCCGCCGTGCTGGCCGGTGTGGCGCTCGCGGGGTTCGGCGTAGCCGGTCCCGCGTCGGCCGCCGGACCTCTGCACGGCGCGATCGCGCTGTCCGACAGCACCGGAACGGTGGCGTCGGCGGTCAACTACAACGACGCCGGGCCCGCCGACGCCGCGGCCAACGCGCACTGCGGTGTCGGTGACTGCCGCGTCGTGCTGCACTTCACCGACGGCTGCGGCGCCGTGGCGCAGGGCGCCGACCGCAAGGTCGCCGTCGGCTGGGGCCCGACCAAGGTGGAGGCGGAGAAGCAGGCCCGCGACGTGCTGGGCCTCACCGCTCCGCCGTTCCCGGACCTGGGCAGCGCCAGCCCCCGCCCCGCCCAGATCGTGCTGAACGCCTGCACGTCCAACGCGGCGGGCTGAGAGTTGTACGCGCTTCGGCCGGTCCGGGTTTCCCGGGCCGGCCGAAGTCGTTCGGGGGAAAATCGGATGCGGTCGTGTCGCCGCATTGGCTAGCGTGGCGGGCATGAGACTCGTGTGTGGCAAGAAGATACGGGACGTGGACGTCGGTTAAGCCGAACGACTTCTCGGCGGGTACCGGACGGTGCGCGTCGATATGGGCACCGGTGACGGACGCGCGGTCCTCGCCGCCGCGGCGGCCGACCCGAAACTCCTGGTGATCGGCGTCGACGCCCACGCGGCCGGAATGACCGAATCGTCGCGCCGTGCGCTGCGGTCCCGCGACGGCCTGCCCAACGCGCTGTTCGTCGCGGCCGCGGTCGAGAACCCGCCGCGGGAACTGCACGGGATCGCCGACGAGGTGACGGTGAACTTCCCGTGGGGCTCGCTGCTGCGCGGCCTGCTCACCGCCGACGCCACGGTACTCGACGGACTGACCCGGCTGATGAAACCCGCAGCGGCACTGCGCATCCTGTTGTCGGTCACGTCCCACGACGGCCTCCCCGGCCTGCCCCCGATCGACGACGCCGCCGCCCTGTGGGCCCTGGCGCCCCGTTTCGCTGACCACGGCCTCACGATCGAGACCGTCACCCCGGCTGGAGCGGCAGATGTCGTCGCGGCGGGTTCGAGCTGGGGTAAGCGCCTGAGAGGCGGTGCTCACCGTCCCGTGTGGCGAATCTCGGCGACGCGCGCCGAGCCCACCGAGCGCGCGGGATGATGCGCTTCGTACCGCGAATCAAGACGGGAAGACCTCGCTGAGTGCGGGTTCCGGGCGCGGAACATACTGAGCCGTCGCGCATTTCGTGTCATGCTGGGGTTGCGGGCGCGAGGAAGGGCCGGAGATGCAGTATCGACCGTCGGCGACGGAGTTGTTGGATACGCTGGCCGAGCTGATGAGTGAGGTGCTGCTGCCGGAGTTGCCGGACGCACTGCAGCACCGGGCGCGGGTGGGCGCGAATGTGGCGCGGATCCTGCGCCGGGAACTCCAGCAGGGGCCGGGCGCGGTGGAGCGGGAGCGGGAGTTGCTGGCCGTGGCGGAGTCCGCCGGTTCCGAGGAGGACCGGTGGCGGGCGCTGGTCGAGATCGTGCGGGCCGATCTCGTCGTGTCCAAGCCGGGATACGACGCGTGGGAGGGCGAGTGAACGCCACTATCTGCACCGGGCTCGGCCGATTTCTGACGACGGAGATCGGCAGTCCGGTGGCGGTCTCCAATGTGCGGCAGGTGTCGGCGGGGGCGCGCCGCCGCACGCTCCTGTTCGACGCGCGGGAACACGGGTGCACGCGGCGCCTGGTCGCGACGATCGTGCCCGCCGCCGTGGAACGCATTCCGGTGAACGCGGAGGCCGAGGTGCGGGAACTGGCCCGCATCCACGGCGTCCCCGCCCCGGAGGTGATCGGCGTCAGCACCGATACCGGCTTTATCGGCGCCCCGTTCCTGATCTCCGAGCACATGGACGGGGAAACGGTGCCGCGCAGGGTGTTGCGGCTGGTGCACGCCGCCGGAATCGGCGAGCGGACGGCGTACCAGCTGGGCCAGGCCATGGCGCGACTGCACCGCGTCGATCCGGCGGTCGCGCCCGGCGAACTGCCCGGGGCGACGGCCGCGGATCCGGCCGCCGTGGAGCTGGCGGACGCCGAGCGCGGCGTCCGCGCCCTGCTGCCCGACCGCCCGGTATTCGCCGCCGCGCTGCGCTGGCTCAGGGCGCGGGTGCCGTCGCCGCCGGAGCGAAAGGTGCTGCTGCACAACGATATGCGCAACGGCAACCTGATCGTGGACGGCGACGGCCTGCGCGCGGTACTCGACTGGGAGGGCGCCCAGCGCTTCGGCGACCCCATGCGCGATGCCGCGTGGGCGGCGCTGCGCATGTGGCGATTCGGCCTGGACTCCGCCGAATTCGGCGGCTTCGACGGCCGCGAGCCGTTCGTGCGCGGCTACGAGACCGCGGGCGGCCGTTTCGATCCGGACCGGTTCCGGTGGTGGAAGGTCCTGTGCACCCTGGGCTGGGGCGTGGGGCTGGCCGGCCAGGCCGCCGCCCATCTCGACGGCACGGTTCGCGATATCGTCATGGCGGCCAGCGGTAGGCGCATACCGGAGATCGAGTGGGATCTGCTCATGCAGATAAAACCCGAAAGCTAGGAGCGGCAGTGGATTTCGACCTTCCCGTAGAACTGGTCGGCTATCTGGCCGAACTGGACGAGTTCATCGAGCGGGAGATCGTTCCCCTGGAGGAGGCCGACGACAACAGCCGGTTCTTCGACCATCGCCGCGAGAACGCCCGCACCGACTGGGAGCGGGGCGGGCTGCCCAGCGCCGACTGGGAGGAACTGCTGGCCGAGGCCCGCCGCCGGGCCGATGCCGCCGGGCACTACCGCTACGCCTTCCCGCGCGAGTTCGGCGGGCGCGACGGCACCAATCTCGGCATGGCCGTGATCCGCGAACATCTGGCCCGCCGCGGCCTGGGCCTGCACTGCGATCTGCAGAACGAGCACGCCGTCGTCGCCAACAATGTCGGGCTGCTGCTGATGCTGGAGTACGGCTCGTCGCAGCAGCGGTCGGAGTGGGTGGACGGCCTCGCCGCCGGGACGAAATTCTTCGCGTTCGGCATCACCGAACCCGAACACGGCTCCGACGCCACCCATATGGAGACCACCGCCGTGCGCGACGGCGACGACTGGATCATCACCGGCGAGAAGACCTGGAACAGCGGCATTCACGCGGCCGACGCCGACCTGATCTTCGCGCGCACGGCGGGCGCGCCGGGCGAGGCGGCCGGGATCACCGCCTTCCTCGTGCCTACCGAGACAAGGGGTTTCACGGTCGAGGAATACCTGTGGACGTTCAATATGCCGACCGACCACGCCCGCGTCACACTGCGGGACGTGCGGGTGCCGCGTAGCGCGGTCTTCGGCTGCGAGGGCCGGGGCCTGGCGGTGGTCCAGCACTTCTTCAACGAGAACCGGATCCGCCAGGCCGCCTCCAGTCTCGGTGCGGCACAGTACTGCATCGATCAGTCGGTGGCATATGCCAAGCAGCGCAAGCCGTTCGGCACGCCGCTGGCCGAGCAGCAGGCCATCCAGTTCCCGCTGGTGGAACTGCACACCCAGTGCGAGATGTTGCGCGCGCTGATCCACAAGACCGCGTGGACCATGGACCGGCACGGCACCTTCGCCGCCTCCGAACAGGTCTCGATGTGCAACTACTGGGCCAACCGGCTGTGCTGCGAGGCCGCCGACCGCGCCATGCAGGTGCACGGCGGCCTCGGCTACTCCCGGCACCGGCCGTTCGAGCACATCTACCGCCACCACCGGCGGTACCGGATCACCGAGGGGGCCGAGGAGATCCAGATGCGCCGGGTCGCGGGATACCTGTTCGGCTTCCTCACCTCGCGGGCCCCGAAAGGCGTGTAGCTCAGCGGCGCAACACCTTTCGCGCGAGATAGTTACCGGCGAACTGCACGCCCTGCACACCGGCGACGATGATGAGCGTCGCCACCAGCGTCACCTGCCAGTCGAAGCGCTGATAGCCGTACACCAGGGCGAAGTCGCCGAGCCCGCCGCCGCCGACGGTGCCCGCCATGGCCGACATGTCGACGATCGCGATCACCACGAACGTGTAGCCGAGCACCAGTGGGCCCAGCGCCTCCGGGATGAGCAGGGTGAGGATGATCCGCAGCGGCCCCGCGCCCATCGACCGCGCGGCCTCGATCACTCCCGGGTCGACGGTCACCAGATTCTGCTCCACGATGCGCGCGATACCGAACGAGGCGGCCACGATCATGACGAACGCGGCGGCGTCGGTGCCGATCGTGGTCCCGACGACCTGCAATGTCACCGGTCCCAGCGCGGCCAGCAGGATGATGAACGGGATCGGCCGCACCACATTCACCAGCACGTTGAGCAGGACGTGGATCGGCGCGTTGGCCAGCAGTCCGCCCTTGCGGGTGGTGTAGAGCGCGGTGCCGAGAACCAGGCCGATCACCCCGCCGACCACGAAGGTGACCAGCACGAGATACAGGGTGGTGCCGATGGATTCGGTCAGCACCGGCCGCAGCTTGTCCCAATCCGTCTGTGCGGCAGCCAGTGTCACGCGGTCCTCCGCTCCAGATCGTCGATTACCGTCGCCACCGCGTCGTCCGGGCCGTCGAGTGCGAGGGTGATACTGCCGAAGGTCTTGTCCTGCAACGAACTCACGCCGCCGTAGACCACCTCGAACCGCACGCCGGAGCGCGCCGCGGCGGTGAGCGCCGCGCCGACACCGCGATCGTCGTCGATATCGACGGTGACCAGGCGGCCCGGGTGACGTTCGCCGAGGCGCCGCAGTTCGTCGGTGCCCGGCTTGGTGTGCAGCACGGTCTCGATGAAGGTACGGGTGGCCTCGGCTTGCGGCGCGGCGAAGACGTCGAAGGTGTCGGCCAGTTCGACGACGCGGCCCTCGGCGAGCACCGCGACCCGGTCGGCGACCGCCCGGATGACATCCATCTCGTGCGTGATGACCACGATGGTGACGCCCAGCTCCCGGTTGATCTTGCGCAGCAGCCGCAGCACCTCGCCGGTGGTCTGCGGATCCAGTGCCGAGGTCGCCTCGTCGGCCAGCAGCAGCGACGGCGAGGTCGCCAGCGCCCGGGCGATGCCCACCCGCTGCTTCTGCCCGCCCGACAGCTGGTCGGGGTAGCTGCGCGCCTTGTCCGCGAGGCCCACGAACTCGAGGAGTTCGGTCACCCGCGCCTTGCGCTTGGCGCGCGGCCAGCCCGCCACCTTCAGGGGGTATTCGACATTGCCGGCCGCGGTGCGCGAGCGGAACAGGTTGAACTGCTGGAAGATCATGCCGATATCCCGGCGCAATCCGCGGACGCGCGCCTCCGGTACGCCGGTGATCGGTGTCCCCGAGACCAGCACGGTTCCGGACGTCGGCTTCTCCAGGCCGTTGATCAGACGCACCAGCGTGCTCTTGCCCGCGCCGGAATAGCCGATGACACCGAAGATCTCGCCCAGCTCGATGCGCAGATCGATATCGTCGAGCGCGGTGTGGCGCTGCTTGCCGACGGTGAAAACCTTCGTGACGGAACGGAATTCGACGGCCGGTGGGTCCGCGCTCACTTCTGTGCTCGGATGCCGTCCTGCACCCGCTGCAGGATCTGCTGGACCTCGGGGCCGGTGCGCCGCACCTCGACCGCGGTGTTCTTGGTGATCTCGGCGTGGGCTCGCTGCACCTCCGGGTCGTGCCAGAGGTCGACGATCGTCTGGTAGACCGGCTTGTCCTTGTCGTCGGCCCGCGTCACGACCACGTTGATGTAGGGCTCGGCCGCCGGGTCCTTCGGGTCGTCTTTGAACAGCGCCGCGTTCGGGTCCACCCCGGAACGCTCCAGGAACGTGTTGTTGATGACCGAACCGTCGACCGAGTCCAGCGACAGCGCCGTCTGCGCGGCGTCGACGGTCGTCACCTTGACCTTGGAGGCGGCCTTGTCGACGTCGGCGGGGGAGGGCTGCGCGACGCCGGGGGCGAGTTTGACCAGGCCCGCCTTCTGCAGCACGTTCAGCGCCCTCGCTTGATTGGTGGGGTCGTTGGGAATCGCGATCTCGCCGCCCTGCGGGATCTCGCTCACCTGCTTGTGCTTCTTCGAATACAGCCCCAGCGGCACGATATAGGTGGCGCCGACCGGTGTCAGATCGTCGTTGTTGGCGACGTTGTACTGGCCCAGGAATTGCAGGTGCTGGAAGAGGTTCACGTCGATCTGCTGCTGCGACAGAGCGAGATTCGGTTGCTTGTAGTCGGAGAAGTTGGTGATCTTCAGCGTGATCCCCTTCTCCTTCGCCTTCTGCTCGAACACGTCCCAGGAATGGTCGCGATCGGTGGTGCCGATCCGGACGACATTGTCGGAGGACGCGTCACTGCCGCCGCAGGCCGTGAGGGTGAGGGCCGCGGTCAGCGCCAGTACCAGGGTCGCCGGTACCCGATGGAATTTCACTCGTGCTCCCGAATGCTTGTCGCGATGTAACCCGGCAATCCAAGCGACAGCGAGCGGGGGAGGACAACGGTTGCGCTTGTGGTGAGCGAAACCCTCGCCGCCGCGCCGGCCCGAGGCTAGGTTGCCGACAATGCGACTTCTGCGCCGTTTTCCGGCGATTACCGTCCCGATCGCCCTGGGCGTATTCCTGGCGGCGCTCCTGACCTCCTGTGGCGCGGAACACTCTTCGGATGTGGTGCGCGTCGGCGTGAACGATCTCGCGCTGCCGCACTGGGAGGTATTGCGGAAAAAGGCCGCGGCGCAAGGCATCACGGTCGAATACGTGAACTTCACCGATTACAATCAGCCGAATCCCGCACTCGCGCAAGGACGGATCGACCTCAACAAATTCCAGCACATCCGTTATCTGGCGAATTACAACGCGCGCAACGACGACACCCTGGTGCCGATCGGCGCGACGGAGATCTTCCCGCTGACCCTGTACTCGGAGAAGCACCGGTCGGTCGCGGATATCCCGGCGGGCGGGCGGATCACGCTGAGCAACAACCCGGCCAATCAGGTCCGCCCGCTGCTGGGGCTGGCGGCCGCCGGGCTGATCGTGCTGAAAGGCGGCGCGACCTGGGATTCCAAGATCGAGGACGTCGACACCGGCGCGTCGAAGATCCGGCTGACGACGATCGACCCGACGCTGACCGCGCAGTCCCTCGACAGCGTGGACGCGGCCTTCGTCGACGACACCTTCGCCCGCCAAGCCGGCCTGGGCCACGACCAGGTCATCTTCACCGACGATCCGCAACGTCCCGAACTACGCCAGTACATCAACGTCTTCGCCGCCCGCGCCGCCGACAAGAACGACCCGAAACTCCTCGCGGTAGCCCGCCTCTACCACGACCCGGAGGTCGAGCAAGCCGTGCGCGCCGAGGCGGGCTACGACGGCATCTTCAAGACCGACGACCCCGCAGACTTGGAGGCCGCGCTGCACGAGCTGGAGGGCCGGTTCCGGAATTGATCCGTGCGCCCGACGGTCGGTCGATCTCATTTTTCCGGCATGCTTTTGGCCGGAAACGAATTCAGTGCGTAGGCAACCGCTCGGTGGACCCCTCCGCCAAGGCCTTCCGCACATTGCCGATGCCGAACCGCACCCCGGCGCCGTAGACATCGTCATCCAGCACATCGGCGCGCGTCTCGGCCATCTCCACATGACGCCGCGACGCCTCGAATGCCCCCAGCCGCCGATAGTTGTCGGCCAGATTCAGATGCAACGAAGGATAGAACCCCGCCACACTCAACGACGAATGATGTTGTTGCGCACGGTCGTCGGTCAGCGCATCGGCGGCGTCCAGGGCACGCACGTCCCAGGTCAGCGCCTCGGCCGCGTGCTCGCACACATCCGCGAGGTAGTGCGCGAGGGTACAGCGGTGCAGCGGATCCCCGGCGGCGCCGATCGACTCCCACAACCCCAGTAACCGCTCCCGGGCAGCGGCCGCATCGCCCTGCCGCCCGAGCACCACCGCCTCGTTGATCGCCGTCATCGTCGCATCGGTCGTCGTCATGTCGATCACCGTAGCGCCGGGCACCGACAAGTCCGCCGGTGTCGGAAAAGCACTGGCCCGCCGATGGATTCAGCGGCGCAGCCGGCCGGTCCGCGCGAACGTGCGCTTGGTGGTGGGGGAGAGGCCGGGCGCCGCGTCGTCGGCGGTCAGCTCCGGCTCGTCCGGGTTGGGTCGCACGAACAACCGGACGGTGGTGGTGTCGACGAATTCGTGCCGCGTCATCATCGCCGCCGACGCCGTATTACCGGACTCGACGTCGGTGACGATGCGGCGCGCACCCCGCTCGAACAATGTCTCGCAGCAGACCTCCACCAGCCGCCCCGCGATTCCCCGGCCCTGCATATCGGGAGCCACCGCGATCCATTCCAGATATCCCCAGTCGTCGCGCAGCTCGAATTCCATGGACCCGAGGACGAACCCCACGACCCGGTCGGAGTCCAGCGCCACCCAGCACGAGCCGTCGGGATTGTCGAGATGCTCCGCCACCGAGGTCAGCGACCACGACGTATACGGCTTGGCCTCGGTGTCGAACACCTCGGCGCCGAGATCGAGTACCTCGCGCAGGTGCCCGAGACCCATGGGGACGATCGCTGTGCCGGCTTCCATGGCCGCCAGTGTGCCAGCTCTCCGAGCCGGAACCGCGCAGCCGCGTCAGGCGCCTTTCCGGGTGCTCTGTTTGGTGGTCTTCTTCGCGGCCTTCGGCGCCGCTTTCTTGGCGGCCTTCTTCGCCGGCTTCTTCTCCGCGGCGGGTGCGTCGGATTCGGATTTCGACCCGCTGCGCCGGCCCGTGGCCTCCAGGCTGCGCTGCAGCGCCGCGACCAGATCGACGACCTCGGCATCCATTTCCGCCGGCGCCGCCTCCTCGTGCCGGATCACCTTGTTCGATCCCGATTCGATCGCCTCGTCGAGCATCCGCTTGAGTTCGATCTGATATTCGTCCTTGTACAGGCTCGGATCGAATTCGTCGGACATGCTCTCGACGAGCGTCTCGGCCATCGAGATCTCCTGCTTACGCGGCTCCGGGGCACCGTCGAGGGATTCGAAATCCACCGCGCGCACCTCGTCGGGCCACAGCAGCGTCTGCAACAGCAGCACCCCGTCACGCACCCGCAGCGCCGCCAGGCGCGTCTTCTGGCGCAGCGTGAAATGCACCAGCGCCACCCGGTCGACCTGCTCCAGCGTCGTGGCCAGCAGCACATACGCCTTGGGCGTCGTGGAATCCGGCTCCAGGTAGTAGCTCTTGTCGAACAGGATCGGATCGATCTGCTCCGACGGCACGAACTGCAGCACCGGAATCTCGTGCTTCTCCGCCACCGGCAGTTTCGAGAAATCCTCGTCGGTCAGAACGACCTTGTCCCCCTCGGGCGACTCGTACGCCTTGTCGATATCGGCATACTGCACCGACTGCCCACACACCGTGCACACCCG
Organism: Nocardia transvalensis NBRC 15921; assembly: GCF_000308875.1. Classification (GTDB taxonomy): domain Bacteria; phylum Actinomycetota; class Actinomycetes; order Mycobacteriales; family Mycobacteriaceae; genus Nocardia; species Nocardia transvalensis. Next base: position 143,556 of record NZ_BAGL01000055.1, on the reverse strand, counting down.
GTCATATTTGATCCGCCCACCGTCCTTGGCATGCACCTGATGAAACCTGATGTCATGATCCTCGGTAGCCGTATAGACCTTGACCGGGACATTGACCAGGCCGAATGCAATAGAGCCCTTCCAAATGGACCGCATATCGCCACTGTACTTTTCACCCCACCTCCTTCGCAGCCGATCGGCCGCGACCTGCGGTTTCAGGGTGTTGGTGGGTGTCGCTGGCGGACCTGTGACGGGTGCGTTGGCGCGCGCGGCGGGCAGGGTGGCTACATGCGTGAGGTCGGGGTTCGGGATGGTGGGGTGATCGTTTCCGAGCGATCTGTCGATCGTTGCGTGTCGGAGCGGTCCGACCCGGTGCCGAGAGTGTGGGGCAGGGGGGACGGGCAGCGATAGCGATCTGAAGCACAGCTTCGAACGACATGTTTGTGTGCTGATCGCGTGTGCGAGGGGGGCTCTAGTGCGCCCTCGGGACACCGGTGACGAGTTGTGACGAAAGCGTGACGGCAGTGTCGACGGAGAATTGTTCCCGGAGATGCCGGGCCGGAACTGATTCGCCTGCTGAACCCAGGTTTTCGACGGGTCACACCGGCGTTCGGACACCGCCATAACGGCGTCGTCGGATTCTGCGAGCCAGAACCGATTTCGCTACCGTCGCGCTCGTGGCGGCACGGCCCCGCCACGGACCGGCATCGACGCCGGACTCGCCTCGAAGGGTCGGAAGTTGATCGCGCAACCGGGCACCGCCCCGGTGGAAGGACATACATGGAGAACACATCCGTGACCGAAACAGCCGGCACCGGCGTGCCGCCGGAATCATCTTCGGTCGCGACCATGATCCAGCTGCTCGCCGGCTTCCAGATCTCGCAGGCGCTGTACGTGGTGGCCGAACTGGATATCGCCACTCACCTCGACGACGGGCCCCGGACCATCGATGATCTCGCGGCCACCTGCGGCGCGCGACCCGAGGTGCTGCGCCGGCTCGTGCGGAGTCTGGCCCCGCTCGGGATCTTCCGCGGGTCGGACGAGGACACGGTGGAGACCACGCCCCTCGGCGCCACGCTGTCCACTCGGCGGCCGGATTCCCTCCGGGATATCGCCCGGTACTGGATGGAGACGCACTACCTTCCGTTCAGCGAGCTGCTGAACACTGCCCGGACCGGCACACCGGCCCCCCAGCAATACCTGGGGCAACCCTTCATCGATTGGGTCGTCGCGACCCCCGGCATGGCCGAATTGCAGAGCCGGGCGATGGCCGGTGTGACCGGCGGGCTGCGTGATCGGATGTTCGAGAACTACCGCCTTCCCGCAGGCGATATCGTCGCCGATATCGGCGGAGCCGACGGCACTATTCTGGCTCGCCTGCTGAGTTCCGAGCCGACTCGCCGCGGAATTCTCTTCGACCTGCCCGGGGTAGTCGAGACCGCGCGGAAGAAGCTCACCGAACTCGGGATGACCGATCGCATCGACACCGTTCCCGGGGACTTCTTCGAGTCCGTACCGTCCGCCGATGTCTACGTGCTGGCCGCGATCATGCACGACTGGGACGATGCCTCCTGTATCCGCATTCTGCACTCCATCACGAGTGCCGCGGCGCCGGGCGCGCGGGTGGTGCTGATCGAGGGCCTCGTTCCACCCGGCGACGAACCGCACGCCACCAAACTGATCGACCTGACCATGCTCGGCATGACCACCGGCAAGGAACGCAGCGCCACCGAGTTCGAGGAACTCCTCGGCGCCGCCGGGCTCACCCTGGATCGGATCGTCCCCACGCCGGAGCAGTACTCGTTCATCGAGGCGCACATACCGTAACGAATCCCGGCTTTACGGCACGGCGGCGGCGGGTGTGGCGGCGACGATGTCGCGTGCGAGGCCGAGGTCTCCCTCAGCCGTGTAGATCACGGTCGCGGGATCGCGCCGTCCGCCGGCCAGCAGGCAGAAGTCGACGACATCCATGGCGATCCGGGTGTCCGGGCCTCGGGGCGCACCGGATGTCGGTGGGATGATCCACTGCCCGCCGCCCGGGCCGGAGAGGGTGATCTCGGCCGTGCCGCCGACCGGTGCGCCGCGATGGGACCGGAACGCGGCCGGCAGCGTTCGGATGCTCATATTCGCCATGGATGCGAGATTCTCGGGTTTCGGAACCGGAATTCGCACACCCGCTGTTCCCGCGATATCGGTTGTGCGCAGCCAGATGTCGAAGGCGCGCGCGACCACCGCGTCGGGAAGCGGCAGATCGGCCGACAGCCGGATCACCGTCTCGACGGGCGTCTGCGGCAGGGCCGCGCAGATTCGGGCCGCCTGCGCGAGCCACTGTGTACGGAGCTGTTCCACCGACGGCATACCGTCGGCCGGAAGGGTGGCGAGTGCTGTCTCCAGGCCGATGTGCTGCGCGAGCACGCTGTCCACGGCGGCCAGACGGCTGACCACTTCTCGCACCGGCGGGCCCGAGTCGTCGGCGTTCCATCGGTGGATCACCGGCCGGAGCCAATCGGTATCCGACAGTGTGCGTAATACCTTGTCCAGCACCAGAACCTGCGCCGCGTACGGACAGTACTCCGAGGCGGTTTCGATGATGTCGGTCCAGCGGCGCGCACTGGTCTCCCGGAATGCGGCGAGGAGGTGGTCGCGGGTCGCGACGCTCAGTCCGTCGGGCCGCTGTGGGCCCACTGGCGGCTCGCTCGCCAGTTTCCGGACGTAGCGTGTGGTTTGCCGGATCTGTGTGAGGTAGTTCTCGCACGAGGGGCAGGCAGCCAGGTGCTCGATGAGCCGTATCTCGGTCGCCTCGTCCAGAGCGCCGTCGAGGAAAGGTGTGACGAGCCCTGGCAATTCATCGCAATCCATTGCCCGGAGCCTTTGTGTTCGGTTGCTACCTGCGGATATTCGTGCAGTATATCCCGCCTACCCGGATATCCGCCCCGGCCGGGGAGCGGACGGTTGTAACGAATGCGGTGGGTGGCGGCACTGTCTGTCGTGATGTGCAGGTCTGTTCAGGCGAGCGCCTGATGACGAACATGCCGGGTGTCGATACTCACCGCACGGCGTCGCCGCGGGTGCTGGTCGCCGACGACAATCCGTTGATACGCGACGTTGTGCGCATACACCTGGAAAGGGACGCGCTGGCGGTGGTCGAGGCAAGCGATGGGAATACGGCGATGGAAGTACTCAACGGGTGTCCGGATGCAGCGGAGGGGGACCGTGACCTCATCGACCTGGCCGTTATCGACGTGTGCATCCCCGGGCGGAACGGGATCGACGTCTGCCGGGCGATTCGGGCGGGGTCGCACCGGCCGGACCTGCCGATCATTCTGATCTCCGGCCTCGGCGTCCAGGACCGGCACCGGGTTATCGGTCTGGAAGCGGGGGCCGACGATTACGTCGCCAAGCCGTTCAGCCCTCGGGAACTGGCTCTGCGTGTCGGGGCGGTGCTCCGCCGATCCCGGCCGCCGGCCGGGGCGGTTGGTGCCGAGCTGTGTGCCGGCGGCATTCGGGTGTCGCCCGATACGCGGGCGGTTCTCGTCGATGGGGTCCGGGTGCATCTCACCGCTCGGGAGTATCAGTTGCTGGAGTTCCTGCTGCGGTATCCGTACCGGGTGTTCAGCCGCGGGGAACTGCTGGCCCGTGTCTGGGGTTGGGAGTACGGCGATTTGTCGACGGTGACCGTGCACGTGAAGCGGCTGCGCGCCAAGCTCGGTGCGCATCACCGGATTTCGACCGTGTGGGGGCGTGGGTATTCGTGGGGGCGTGACGAGGCCATCGATGTGGCGGCTCAGTGACGCCAATCGCGGAATGCGGCGAGAAGTGTGTCGCGTGCGACGGGGGAGATGCTGTCGGGCGGCAGCTCACCGACGGACCGAATCGTTCGGCGGAACTGCTCCAGGTAGGCGTCGCAGCCGTCGCAGAGGGTGAGGTGCTCGATGAAACGCTGCTCGGTCTCGGCGTCCAGGGCGCCGTCGAGGAATGCCGTGACGAGTTCGACGAATTCATCGCAGTTCACGGGCTCACCGATCGTTCCGCATCGAAGTACCCCGCCAATGCCGCCCGCACGACGGCCCGTGCCCGGTGCAGGATTACTCGTTGATTGCCCGGCGAGATATCCAACATCTCGCACACCTCCTCCGAGCTGTAGCCTTCCATGTCGCGCAGGGTGATGACGATGCGACTGCGATCCGCCAGGGTGGCTACTGCCGCGGCGACCGTCCGCAATACCTCCGAGCGTTCGGCGGCGTTCTCCGGCTCGGACCAGCGCTGCGGTTTCTCTCCGGGCCTCCAGTGTCCCGGGTACGGATCGCCGACCGGCTGGAACCGGCTCGGCTCCACGGTGGCTGCCTCGTCGTCGGGGGTCATGCTGCCGAAAGGAATGGTCCGGCTTTCTTTCGTGCCGCGCTTCTTCGCGGTGTTCACCAGAATGCGGAACACCCATGTCTTGAGTGCGGACCGCCCCTCGAAGCCGTCGATGCCGCGGATCACGGCCAGCCAGGTCTCCTGGACGACCTCCTCGGCGGAAGCGTTCGACGAGACGAAGGACCGGGCGAGGCGCAGCATCGACGCCGACCACGCGTCCAGCACAAGCTGAAAGGACCGTTCATCGCCGGCGCGGAGCCGATCGGCCAGGACATCGTCCGGCGGCAGTGTCCCCTCGGAACTCACAGGATCTCCTCGAACTGGATGCAACCCCAGGCACTGTAGCCGTACGGGCACAGTGCCGCTCGGGGGAGCCGACCTGTTCGTGTCGTCGAGCCGGTTGTGAGTCAGCGTCCGGCCGGCGGGTCGAGGTATCTGCCTACCCAGGCCGTGAGGACGTCGGCGACGTAGGTCGCCTGTGCGGAGTCGGTGAGCAGGTGGTCGGCGCCGTCGAGGGAGACGAAGGACTTGGGGTGTGGTGCGGCGTCGTAGATCTGCCGGGCATTGCGCAGCTCGACCACCTCGTCTCGAGGGGAGTGCATGACCAGCAGGGCGCAGCGCAGGTTCGCGATGCGTTCGCGCTGCCGCTGTCCCCGGATATCGTCGAGAAAGCTGCGCCGGAATGTGAAGGGGCGCCCGGCGATCGAGACGACGGCCGATCCCTCCGCCTCCACCCGGTCGCGGGCAGACCCCAGCAGATGTTCGATGTGCGCGGGGTCGGCGGGTGCGCCGATCGTCGCTACCGCACGCGTCTCGGGGATACCGTGCGCGGCGGCGAGAACCGCGGCGCCGCCGAGCGAGTGGCCGATCAGGATGCTCGGTGCGTCGATCGTCGCCCGCAGGTAGTCGGCCGCGTGCCACAGATCGTCGACCTCGGAGCTGAAATCGGAACCGGCGAATTCTCCGTCGGACTCGCCGAGCCCGGCGAAGTCGAACCGCAGGACCGCCACGCCGCGTTTCGCGAGCGCGCGGGCGATCCTGGCCGCGGCGGCGATGTCCTTGCCGCAGGTGAAGCAGTGCGCGAACACCGCGGTGGCGATACACCGATCGGTGGGCCGTTCCAGCCGCCCGGCCAGTCGGATTCCGTCTCGTCCAGTGAAAGTTACAGCGTTGCTGACCATTTCGTATCTATCGGTATTCGGGGTTCTCGAAGTCGAACCGCTCGCCGGTGTCCCATTCCGACCGCTGATTGCCGTGCGCCGGAATGCCGCCGTTGTCCTTCAGCAGCCGCGCCAGATGCATCAGGTTCCAGGTCATGAACGTGGTGTTGCGGTTGGTGAAATCGTTGTCCGGACCGCCCGATCCGGGATCCAGATAGGACGGTCCCGGACCCGCCTCGCCGATCCAGCCCGCATCGGCTTGTGGCGGAATGGTGTATCCGAGATGTTGCAGGCTGTAGAGGAGATTCATCGCGCAGTGTTTGACCCCGTCCTCGTTGCCGGTGAGCAGGCAGCCTCCGGCGCGGCCGTAATAGGCGTATTGGCCGCGGTCGTTGAGTGTTCCGGAGTTCGCGTACAGCCGCTCGACGACCTTCTTCATGACGGAACTGTTGTCGCCCAGCCAGATCGGGCCCGCCAGCACGAGAATGTCGGCGGCCATCACCCGCTCCTGGAGCGCGGGCCACTCGTCCGCCGGCCAGCCGTGCTCGGTCATGTCCGGCCACACACCCGGGGCGATGTCGTGATCGACCGGGCGCAGGTGCGAGACCTCGACTCCGTTCTTGCGCATGATGTTCGCGCTGACATCGATCAGTCCCCGGGTATTGCTCGTCTCCGGGGATCGTTTCAAGGTGCAGTTTATGAACAGTGCCCGCAGGTCGTCGAATGCGGTCATAGTGGTGTCCTCCTACCGGGTCGGTGTCGTAGATACGGGTCTTGCGGTGGTGGCGAGGTGGCCGCCGGGCGAGTGAGGGAGCCCGCCCGGCGGCCACCGTGGCGGCAGGGTGCGCGGATGGCCCGGCACCGGTTGAGCCCGCCGCCATACCGCAGCCGGGGCCGCTGGGCGGTTCACCCGGATGCGACAATCTTCAGTGTCGTTGGGGCGGTGGGTGTTACAGTTGTCGCTGCGGTTTCCGGCGGACGTGCCGCCGGGTGATGTCGAGGCCGACGAATGCCCAGACCACCGCGATCACGACGAGTAGTCCGACGGGGTAGTCGCGGTCGAGGATGGTCGGGTTCCCCGCCACCGCACCGGACCGCTGCACGACGGGGACGGCGACCAGCAGCAGGGTGACGGTACACAGCCCGCCCCAGACGATCGATGCCCACCAGCCGTCCGGGAGCAACCGGCGGGCGAGCAGAGCGACGACCGCACAGACGGGAGCGAGGATCGCGTCGTGCAGCAGGATGCCCCCGACGAACCAGCCGGCGGTGGACATCAGGCTCGCGGGGTCCTGCTCCAGAACCAGATCGATTCCGTACCAGGCGAGCCAGATTCCGGCGAGTCCGAGCAGTATCCGGATGGCGGTCATGCCCGCACCTCGATCCTGGAGAGCCATTTGGTCTGCAGCACGCCGGGCCGGTTCGGGGCGATCAGGCGGCAGGGGTAACCGTGGTCCAGTGAGAGCTCTTCGCCGTTGAGGCGCAACGCGATCAACGTCTGGTCATCGACGACGTGAGTGTCCGGGAGGAGTGTGTTGCTGTAGAGGCCGCCCTGTTCGAGCGAACGGAACGCGACATCGCCGCCGCGGTAGCCACCGGCCGCGGTGAGCAGGTCGCGCAGCCGGACACCGGACCAGTGCGCCGACGCGCTCCAGCCCTCGACACAGGCCAGCGGCAGCACGGCCGAGGTCTGCGGCAGCGCCTCCAGCTCGGCCCGGGAGAAGCCGCGCTCGGTGCCGCCGGTGGCCACGGTGAGCTGGTAGGTGCCTTCCCGGGCGCGGTCGGTCACACCGGCCTCGGTGGCGGTGCGATTGACCGGAAGTCCTTGGGGCCCTTCGCCGGTGCGTGGTGACAGCACGGAGATCCAGCGCAGCCACGGCACGGACTGCCCGGCCACGGCGACTCCCGCGAGTGCGGTGGCGGCGATCGCGGCGCCGAGAACGCCGCGCCGGGTCGGGCGGTCGTCGTTCCGTGTGTCGGTGCGGGGGGTATCGGTCCCGGTACCGGTGCGTGCGGCGTCGGCCGCCGGTCTCGCCAGTGCGGTCCGCACCACCGGTAGTTTCACGGCCAGGTGGACGGCCAGTGCGCCGAACGCGACGTAGGCCATGGCGTAATGGGTGCTGGTGAAGAAGAATTTCCACGGATAATACTGCGCGGTGTTGAACAGCCCGGTCGCCAGCTGGAAGATCATCGAACCGACCAGTACCGCAATCGATCCACGCTCGAGCAGCCGGAGGGGATTGCCGATCAGCGGCCGCGCGAACAACCTCGGGAACACCGACCACAGCTTGACGATCAGCAGCGGGATCGCCATGACGCCGGAGATCACGTGTGCGCCCTGGGTGACGCGGTAGAGCCACGGCGGATTGGCCGGCCAGTGGAACCAGGGTGTCGGATGCTGCACCCAGTGGCTGATCAGACCGGTCACGAAACAGACCGTGACCGCGATACCCAGCGCGATGCCCACCCGCGCGGCGACGGCGGCCGACCGCGCGGGTGAAATTCGCCGGGTGACGGTGCCGGGTAGCAGCAGGCCCGCCTCGGGCGTGGAATCATCCTGTGCGGCTGAAGTTTTCACCTGTCGTTCCTTCGCGTGCCGGCGACCCGATCGGCGCCCGGGGTAGCGAGCGACTTGCTGTCTACGTCGATCACGTACTAGACGCTACGGTCGGCGCACCGGGTAAGCACTCCTAAAGGAATGAACAAATTGTGACGTCCGGTATCGCCGACGCCGTGTATTGCGTTGAGCGGCCGATTGTTCGGTGCCCGCGGTGCGCCGTCACAATTTCGTCACCGAATCCGGGGGTGTCTCCCGGGTGCGTATCGGCCATGATGTGACCTGGAATTTGCGTGCGGGCACGCCCTTCGATAGGTGTCACGAATCATATTGGTGTGCAACGGAAGTCGATGGTCACGATTCCTGTCCGGGCCAACCGGGCGGGTGTAACGCGGCACCCGCTCGCGGGCACTGTGTCCGGCGGGTGGCTCGATGGCGGCGTTGCCGGCCGCGTGATGGCTTGCCGCGCCAGGGATGACGGAGAGTGAGATGGAACGGATACGGACGATGGCGCTGCCGCGCCTGTCCGCGGGCGTGGTCGCCGCGGTGGCCGCGGGCGTGGCGGTGGGGCTGCTCGCGACGGTGCCGGGCGGGGGAGCCGAGGCGCCACCGTGGGGCGCCTGGATGGTGCACGCGGTGATCTTCGGCGCGGTGCTCGGTCTGCTGGGCGGAGGACGGAAGCAGAGCCTCGGGTCCTCGTTGGCGGCGGGTCTGCTGCTCGGCCTGGCCGACTGGCTGTTCGGGCAGCTGACGCTGTCGGTCCTCGTTTCGGGATCGGTACCGAAATGGACATTGGCCGAGGCGGTCTCGACATTCGACGAGCTGGTGCGGACCGTACTGCTGGGTGCCGTCGCGGGCCCGGTGATGTACGGGCTGGTCGCGCTGTGGCACCGGCGCGCCGCCACCGATGCGACCGTGCCGCGCAAGCCCCACATCGTCGTGGTCGGCGGCGGATTCGGGGGCGTCGGCGCGGCTCGCCGGCTGGACGCCCTGGTCGCGCGCGGCCTGCAGGTCGAGATCACGGTGATCAGCGAATCGAACTTCCTGCTGTTCACGCCGCTGTTGGTCGGCGTGGCCTCGAGCACGCTGGAACCACGGCATGTCAGTGCACCGGTGCGGGCGGCGCTGGGTTATGCCTCGTTCCTGCACGGGCGGGTGGAATCTGTCGACCCCGAGCGCCGGGAACTGCTGGTCGCCGCCGGAAGCCAAGGCAGGCAGCGGGTTCCGTACGACGAGTTGATCCTGGCCGTCGGCGCCGTGCCGCAACTATTCGATCTGCCGGGAGTGGCGGAGCACGCGTTGACGATGAAAACCATCGATGACGCCAACCGGTTGCGCAACCGCGTACTCGCCGCCCTGGAACAGGCCGATCTGGAAACCGATGCGGCCGAACAGGGTCGGTTGCTGACCTTCGTGGTGGCCGGTGGCGGGTTCGCCGGGACCGAACTGATCGCCGAGCTGTTCGACCTGGTACACGGCGTGCTGCACCACTATCCGCGGCTGCACGACGCCGAGCCGCGCTTCGTACTCGTGCACTCCGGCGACCGGCTGTTGCCCGAACTGCCCGCGGACCTGGGTGATTACGCACTGCGCACCCTGCGGGGCCGGGGGGTCGAATTCCGGCTCGGTACGCGAGTGGTCGAGGCCGGGCCGAGCAGCGTGCGGTTTTCCGATGGTGCGCGGATCGAGGCGCGCACCTTCGCATGGACGGCGGGCAACCGACCGAACCCGCTCGTCGAACGCATCGGGCCGGGAGGAGGCAGCGGCCCGCTGCAGGTCGACGAATGCCTGCGGGTGACCGGTATGGACGGGGTCTGGGCCATCGGAGACTGCGCCCGGATTCCGGATCCGGCCCGACCCGGAAGCTACTACCCGCCGACCGCGCAGCATGCCATTCGTGAAGGTAAGGCGGTGGCGGACAACGTCGCCGCGGTCGTCCGCGGACGTGCGCCGACGCCGTTCCGTTTCGGCGGGCTGGGAATTCTCGTATCGCTCGGGCACCGGAGGGCGGCGGGGCAGGTATTCGGGCGCAGGGTCTCCGGTCTCACGGGATGGGTGCTGTGGCGCGCGGTGTATCTGGGAAAACTGCCCGGGGCCGAAAAACGACTGCGGGTGGCCGTCGACTGGCTGCTGGATCTGGGCTTCTCCCGTGACATAGCGCTCACCTCGACCGAGATCATCTCCACCACGGCACCGGACAGGAATCGACATGCGTGAATCGCTCGAAGTTACCGGCCCTGCCGCCGCACCGGAAATCTCGAATCCGTTGGGCGACAGGTCGTTACCTCTGACTCGGGGGGCATTGTTCGGCGTGGTCGCGGGATCGGCCGGTGGTGTCGCGTTCGGGGCGATCATGGCGCTGATCGGATTCCTGCCGACGGTGGCCGCCCTGGTGCGATCCGACAGCCCGGTGGTGGGGACCGTGGTGCACATGACGATCGCGGCGATCCTCGGCGCCGGATTCGGCGTGCTGGCCTCGCGGCAGACGATCGATGGCGGCGACCTGCTGTTCTGGGGGTTGATCTACGGTGTCGCGTGGTGGTTCGCCGGGCCGCTGACACTGCTGCCGGCACTGTCCGGCGATCCGGTCCGCTGGACCGTGGCCGACGCCCGGGAATTGTTTCCCAGCCTGGTCGGCCACCTGGTGTACGGCGCCGTGACGGCGGCCGTATTCGCCGTGGCCGCCAAGCGGTTTCCTGGTCGGTCGAGCCGGGGCGTGGATATCCGTACCGCCGCGTTCGCGACGCTGGCCGGGATCGTCTCCGGACTGCTGCTGTCGGCGGTGTTGCGGCCCATGCAGGGCGGTGGCTACACGCTGGTGATCGCCGGATCGTTCCTCGGCGCCGGTTACGGCCTGCTGTTCGGCGCTCGCCGGGAGGGAACCGGTCCCGCGCTGATCCGTGGCACGGTGTACGGGTTGCTGTGGTGGCTGGTCGCCGGGCTGACATTGCCGTCGTTGCTCGCCGGTGACGGTCTGGACTGGACCGCGCAGGCGGCTCGCGCAGCGGTTCCGGCGTTACCGGGATATCTCCTGGTAGGCGCCGGGACGGCCGCAGCGTTCCGGTTGTTCGACGGTGTCACGCGGGCAGTGCTGTCCGATGACGTTCGCGACGGGTACGCGGACCGACTGATCGCCGGCGGGGCCGTGTCCGTGCTGCACGGCATCGTCGCCGGTCTGACCGGCGGGGTGGTGTTCACCGGCGTCATGGTGGCGGTCGGATTCCTGCCGACGGTGGCGGCGCTGGCGGACTCCGGATCGGTGATCGTCGGACTGGTTGTGCACCTGCTGATCTCGCTGACGATCGGTGTCACGTACGCGCTCTTCTTCCGCGGCAGGAGTTTCGATGCCGCCGCCGGGATCGGATGGGGTGTGTCCTACGGCCTGCTGTGGTGGGTACTCGGCAACCTGCTCCTGCTGCCGCTGCTGCTCGGTGAGATGCCGCACTGGTCCGCCGAAACGGTGGCCGAGGCGTTTCCCTCGCTCGTCGGCCACCTGTCGTACGGGGCCGTGCTCGGCCTGACGTATCAGCGATTGGAACAACGGGTGTCGCCGCCGCCCCGCAGCCGGGCGGCGTCGGCGCGAACCCTGGCCCGAGACAACCAGATCCGCACGGCCGCACCGGCTTTGTGGAGCCTGGCGGTGTTCGTTGCCGCTCTGGTTCCGGTGCTGGTTTCCTGAGCGATTCGGCACGACAGAGCCGGTGGCCCGTGCATCGCACCGCCGCCGGAATCCCCCGCGAAGTTTGGAGACACGATGACACAAGCGACCGAATCCATCCCCACCTGCGCCTACCCAGGCTGCGACAACCGTGCCGAACCGGCCGAGCCCGGCGCTCCGGCGGCCGCGCCACAGTACTGCGCGAACCCGGACCACAACTCACTGGGCGTATTCCGCCGACTCCGGGCCCGCCGCAAGCAGCGGAAGTCGGAGCGTGAGGAAACGAAATCCCTTGGGACACAGAACGCGCCGGGGACCGCCGAACCCACAGGCCCGGTCGTGACCGACCCCGAGTCAGTCGGGGGCCTCGGGATGCCGGAGGGGTGGCCGGAGTCGCCGGAACCGGCGCCGACTAGGGCCGTGGACGCTGCGATGCAGTCTCGCGCCGCACTGGTTGACCTGCTGGAACGGCTGTCCGCCGAGCTGCCCGACTACCTGGAGGAGCTGGCGGTCATCACCGATTCCGCGGCCGCCGAGGCCCGGATCGAGGCGATCACCCGCGCGGCGGCCGAGCAGGCGCTGGTCGCGGAGCGGCGTGCTCTGGTGGCCGAGCAGGCGGCAGATCTGGCCGTCATCGAATTGGAAAGGGCCGAGGCGCAATTGGCGGCGCAGGTCGATCGGATTCGTATCGAGACCGCCGACCGGTTGGCCGCCGTGCGCGGGCCGAGTTCCGAGGAGATCGAACTCGAGCGCCTGCGTCCCGCTGTAGTCACGAGCCCGGCGGAGGCGGCCGAGAAGGACTGATCCGAAAGACGTTTCGCCGCTACGCCGCTCGTCCGTCATCGGCCGGGCGGTGGCGGTGCAGTACCTCGACGCAGAGTACGGACGATCCGATGCAGAGAACGGAAAGCGATATGTCCCTGAAACGACTGTCCCGGCGGCGGCTTGTGGCCGGTTTCGCGGTATGCCTGATCGCTGTCTCGGCGATCGGCCTCTACTTGTTCCAGCCCTGGCGACTGTTCACCACGCACCGAGTGGACGAGGCCGCGGTGGTGGCCTCCGATGGCCAGGCCCCGCCGGTAGTCTCGATAGGAAACCTTGTCTCCCACGAACATACGACCTCCGGATCGGTAAACCTGCAGCGTGCGCCGGACGGTGGGGTGACGCTGCGGATCGCCGATCTGCACACCTCCGACGGCCCGGCACTGCACGTCTGGCTCACCGATCAGCCGCTGAGCCCGGACGACTGGCACAACCTCGACGACGGCCGCCACATCGACCTCGGCGCATTGAAGGGCAACCAGGGCAACCAGAACTACGAGGTCCCACCCGGAACGGACCTCACCGGTTTTCCCACAGTGGCGATCTGGTGCGAGCGTTTCGGCGTGTCCTTCGGCGCGGCCACTCTCGCCCGGCCCTGATCACCAGCGACACCCACGAGCCGGCATCGCACCTCGTCAAGGCGAGCGATGCCACCTGTTCTCGTGATGTTGCGGAGGCCCTGGCCGGACAGGATGCCACGATCTCTGCCCTCGGTGGCGACGGGTCGTCGCCGGTCCCGGTGGCGCTGCCGGTGTGTGGCTTGAAGTACGAGCATCTGTTCCGTGGCGTGATCGCCGACGGCGACGCGCTGGACACCTCGGGGGTGTCAGCGGGGCCACGGCCCCGCCCGGGTTTCATCGGACTGCTCCGATCATCCGCAGGACGTCGATGATGCGGCCGGTCTGTTCCTCCGGCGACATCGCGGGGGCGGGTTCCGGCGAGCCGATGCCGACGAGGTTGACCTTCGGGCCGCGGTCGGCGAAGGGAATGATCTTGTTGTGGATGAGGTCCATAAGCTTCTTCAGGTTCGACGGGGAGGTGGTGTCGAGCGGGCGGGCGCCGAACAGCATCGGAATGGCGGCGCGGGCGGTGCCGTCGAGTGACTGCAACAGCGGTCCCAGCCAGGCGAGGGTGGGCGCGAGGGGGCCCAGCGCGGTGAGCACGAAGAGGAGGCTGACAATCGTCTCGATGGAATCGGTGGTGTGCTGCACGCCCTCGGTCGTGAGGAGCTGGTCGAAATCCGGTGTGTTCGAGAGCAATCCGTCGTCGACCGTGGCCTGTAATCCGGCGACGAGGTTGTGAATGGAGTTCTGGTTGTCGGCGAGGTCGGTGAAGTCGCCGCCGAGTATTCCGGCGATGCGGGCGGTGTCGCGCGGATCCTGGGGCATGACGCCGTTGAGCTTGTGGACGATGGCCTGCAGATCGCTGATCGCGCCGCTGCCGACGAAGACAGCCAGTCGCGCCATGATGTCCTCGATGGGCGGCGACTGGCTGGTGTCCGACAACGGGATGGTCGCGTCCGGGGCGAGCATGGCGGTGGCGGCGGGCGGCGCGGTGAGGGCGATGTGGACATCGCCCAGCGGTGTCTCCTGCCGCAGTTCGGCGGTGGTGCCGACCGGCAGGTGGGCCGATTTCGCGATCTCGACGTCCGCGACGACATGTCCCGGCACGGCCGGGCGATCGGGTTGTGCCGCAACGGCGTCGACGAGGGTGACATCGGTCAGCTCGCCCACGCGGACGCCGTCGGCGATGACCTTGGCGCCGCGCGGGAGGTTGAGCACGTCGGCGAACTCGATCCGCAGGTGGTAGGTCTGCCCGCCGACTCCGCTTCCGGGGACCGGGATCTCGGCCGGCTGCACATCGCACCCGGCGGACGCCAGGGCGAGGACGGCGACGAGCAGGGCGGGAATTCCGCTGCGCCGGAACACGAACAGCACTCTCCTGAATGCGGCCTCACTGCCGCCAGTCCCGGGGACGCGCGTACGCCCGCCTCCTGAATAGCCGCGCACTAGAACACCACCGTGAGATCTCGGCGAGTCAACCGGTGAACGCCCCAGAAATAGGTGATGAGCGGCATGGTGCACCAGAGCACGTTGATCACCACGAACTTGATCCACATCTCGGCCGGGCTCGTCATGCTCGCCAGGTTGTTCGCGATCTCCACCCCGAAATAGATCGCGGGCAGCGTGACCTCGACGATCATCCCCGCCATGATCAAGGAGAGCTGAGTGTTCGTGAACCGCCTGCGATTGCGGAAGAACTGCGCGAGCGCATACGCCTCGAAGACCCCGACGAACAACGCGATCCATTCGAGAACGACGATGAGCGAATCTCCGTTCAGGTAACGCGCGTCGCCCCCGAGCAGGATGGGCGACCACATGTACGACCAGAGCGCCCCGTTCTGCACACCGTCCCTGATCTGGGCGAAGAACAACAGCCACGGCAGCTCCCAGATGAATCGTGGTATCAGGGCGATGAAAACCCAGACGATGATCATCGCGCCCAACCGCTCCGAGTTCGTTCGTCCGCGTTGTCCCGGAAGCGGGAGCCACGGCAGCGCGAGCGCCGTCGCGAAACAACCGACGACCACCAGAACCAGCCCGTTGGACGCGACGGGATGCGATACCCCGACCTGGAATTCGAGGTACCAGAACACCACCTGCACCGCGAAGAAGACGGCCAGAACGCCGAGCAGCGCCTTCTGCAGCGAGGAAAACCCGCGCCTCGCCGGCCGATCGCACGTGCCGTCCCGGCGACTGGTCTCCGTCATGGACCGAACCTCCATCGAGGGTAGGGATCGCTCGGTGCAGCGATTGCGTGCGCATCCTCGAGCGCGACTCCGCCGAAAGCATTGCACATGCAATGTTTTGCGGGCAAGCGTCAGGCCGGTGCCGGTTCGGCAGACGAACCCCTGAGTCGACGATCGGGAAGCCGCCACAGGTGTCCTAAGCTGGAGGGAATGAGGAAACATGGCACGTTCGGCGGGCTGCGGCGGTGACTGCTCGTGGACGCTCGGCTCCGCGCCGTCCGATCGCCGGTCGTCAGGAGCGGGGGGACCGGACCCGTGAATTGTTGATCGACGAGACGGTCCGGTGCGTCCGGGAAGAAGGATTCTCCGCGGCCAGCGCCCGCCACATCATCGAACGTGCCGGGGTGAGCTGGGGTGTCATCCAACATCACTTCGGTGACCGCGATGGCCTGTTGACCGCGGTGATCGACGATGCCGTCGACAGCTTGGTCGCCTCACTCGAAGCATTGTCCGATCCCGCGCTCATCATCGACACGGAGGAGTTGGTGCGAGCGACGTGGGAGGCGTTCGCGAACCCGAAGGCAATGGCCGGGTTGGAAATCCTCATCGCGACGAAGGACCTGCGAAGCACGCTGAACACAAGGCATATGCAGCGCCTTTTCGCCGCCCTGGCGGGTGTGAACCGGCGATTCGATGCCGGCGGCGACCGTGCGCACGCCACCGCCCTGGGCATGCTGCTGTGGACGACCCCCGTAGCGATGATGATCGCCGAGACATTCGCGACACTCCCGCTCCCGGTGGAGGACGCGCAGAAAGCGATCGCCGGGCTGATCGATCATCATCGCTGACCGCGCGGACCGCACCGGCCCACGGCGGGCGCCGCCGCAACAGCCCGTGGCTATCGGACCGCAGCGTATGAAACACGCTCCGATGAGAGCCGAACCGGGAACCTCCGCCCAGCAGACGTGCATTCCGGACTGGCCAACCCAACCCGGCATAACGCGCGCTGAGCGCGGTCGCTGCATCGCCGGCGTAAACCTCGTGACCAGCGAGATCCTGTGAGAATCTTGACGCAAGACACATCGCTGACCAGGTCCGCATGCGCGATGACTTGGGCCCGGTCACCACTGCCTTCCGGGGATGGGTGCCACCCTCACCGCCGAATTCCTCGCCACAACCGGCGGCATCGGCCGATACGCCAGGGGGGACAAGCAAGGGCCCAGGGCAAGAACCACCACCAAGCCGTATTCGCCTTGGCTCGCCGCCGCGCCAACGTATTACACGCAATGCTTCGCAACCGGCAACCCAGCAGTGTCAGCTGAACTGCAACGGCTGCTTGATGATTCGCCCGAACAGGGCACGAGAGCCACGATCCGGTAGCGCGATAAGCGGTATGTCCGGACGTCGTGCCGCGACGGGCCGACGTTGCGTGAGCTACACGTATTCGGTTGTCTTTCCGGCCTTTTCAGAAGTCCGCTGCCCCTCCGGATCGTTCCGTCGAGTTCTAGCTGGGCCACCGTGGGCTGTGCACGTCTCCGAGTGCGCTCTCATGTGGATGTGCGCGCGAATCCCCTTGACGTTCTCTGGGGGATAGAGACCTGTGGCGTGGTGTTGTGTCGCAGACACTCCGGCGGAGTTTGCGACGGTTCTCCTGACACGTTCGGCCTGAATTCTTCGCTGCGCCACCTGATTTGGCGACCACTGCGAAGCAATTACATGATTCGATGGAGCGACATCCGAGCAAGGGGAGGACCCGCATGAACCCAGTTGCCGATGCTATCCGCCACCCAGATCGCAGCGGGGCGGGTCCTGCTGCGCAAGGCACGTGATGCTGATCGGGAAGGGCTCATCGAGCTACGAACCGACCCTGAAGTCGGGGCTTACATCGGCGGCCCGCTTCTTCGGGAGGGCGTCGAGCAATATCTGGACGGAATCGGCGGCGCAGCCAACGCAACCGCCACTCCCGGCACCTTCATCGTCGCCGACAAAACCACCGACAATCTCCTGGGAACAGTTGAACTCAAACGGCGCCCTGCCGACTGGCCCGGTCACGTCGCCGACGACGGCGAGGAACTGGAGCTGGGTTACCTCATACGACGCGACGCCTGGGGCGCCGGACTGGCGTTCGAGGCCGCCACCGCAGTGTTACGCGCAGCCGCAAACGAACTCCCCGACCAGCCGGTCCTCATCCCGACCCAAACCGCCAACACACGCTCGCTCAGACTCGCAATTCGCCTCGGATTCCAGCCGGTCACCACCTTCGAGTGGTTCGACGCCGACCAGACTCTATGCCTCGCCAGTCTGCACTCCTTCAAAGCCTGAACGACAACGACATCCAACCCTGCATGACCGATTCCATGGACCGCGAGGCATTGCTGAACGCCGACTTCCGCATCGACGAGACTATGTTGCCAAGTGTATTGTCCGCGGCTCGATTGCTGAGTGTGACCCACAGTGGATCAACTCAGCTGAGATTGGGCGCATTCTTCCGTCGGCCGATCTGGATGAGATTCGCGCTGGTCTTCGAAAATACCGCGCAGAGAGCGTTGAGAAATGTCACGGTTGTCATCATGGTCACGAACTTTTTCGTGGCGACGTCGGCGGTAATCGGGCTGCCGGCATGTCGGCGTTCACTAGGGACACACTGCGTTTCGCGTAGTCACGACTCCAGATAACGGGAAAGGTTCGTCAGCGACGACAGGATGCCCTCCGCGTGGTCACGGGCGCGAATCCCGACCGGCACATTCCGCGCCTCGAACTCGACGACGGTTCCTTCCTGGACGCCGCGCAGCCTCCACTCCATCTGCATCGTTCCCTGAAACGCCGGGTCGTTCGATTGGAAGTCGACCTCCTGCACGATTCGCTCGCCCGGAACGAGTGTCGAGATACGCACGTCGGACACATCCGAATCGGCCGACGTTTTGCCGGGGGAATCGGCGGCGTCGTCATAGGTCAGTACGAGGCGGTACGAGCCGCCCGGGCGCATATCGAACCGCTCGAACCGGCCCCGCATCCCCTCGGGCGGTAGCCAGGTGAGCAGGGCGTCACGGGCTACCAGGGCCTGGAAAACCTCGGCCCTGTCGAGATGGATCAGGAGGCTTGCACGATCCGTTCTGCTCATATCTCGATCCTAGAAGCACTGAACAAAGCGGACTCATCGACCAGGGTCCCGCTTCACCGTGCCGTATTCACAGCGTTATCAGGCGACTGCCGACCCGCAGTGGCACCGAGCGACCCGCCGCCGAATCCGATGCCGTCCCGTCGAAACCAGTGCTGAACCGGTGAGATCGCTTCGGCCGCAACCCTGCCGCCGCACACTATGTTGGCTGAGTGGAGTTGACAACGGATTTCGGGCGCGGTGCGTGGCTGCTGGCGCGCGTCGGCGCGGACGGGGTCGGCAACGTCGCGGGTACGGGTTTCGACGCTTACGCGCGGATCCTGCATCCGGTCGAAGCGACCCGCCGCCACGCCACGGGCACCGACGAGTGGGGCAATCCCGAGATCGTGGAGGAGGCGATGTGGCCGTGGGCCGAGGTCGCCGCGCGCAACGGCAGAGTGATGCATCCACTGGTGCAGTGGCGCAGCCTCACCGACAATGAGGACGAAGCGGCGATGTCGTTCGACGACGGCTGGGAAGTCGGCCAGACCGTCGAGGGGTGGTTCCACCCGCGCCTGCTGGCCGCGCTCAGTGTCCACCTCCGCGCTGCCACCACGGCGCCGGAGGAGGTGACGGCCGGAGTGTGGAATGGATTCGGCGAGTTGAATTCGTCCTCCAGTGCGCTGTTCGTCGCGTCCACCGACAGCGATCCGCAGAGCGTCGAGCGCGAGCGAGCCCGAATCGAGGCCGAACTGGCTGCCTCTGTCGCACCGGAGGTCAGGCGGGCGATGGAGACAGGGCCTTTCCTGCGGTGGCCGGGACGCGACTTCATGCTGTTCGACACCAGTCTTTCCGAGCTAGCCGAGCCCAGCTGGGTACATGCGGCGGGCCTGGGATGGACGTCCGACTTCCCCGGAGTGATGCCCCAGCTGCTCTGGCCCGCCGACCACGCATGGGTCGTGGCCAGCGAGATCGACTTCGACTCCACGATCGTCGCCGGCCCACGGACTCTGATCGACGCGGTCCTGGCCGACGATCGTTTCGAGGCCTTCCCGATCGCCGAGGAGTCGGATCTGAGCTGGGACGGCGACCGCATCAACCCCGCGCCGAATGCCTGACCCTGTCAGCGTGCGGGCACCCACCGGCGAGGCGGACCGCGGATTGCGGATTGCAAGTACATGCCGCGTTCTAATTGTTCGGGCGATGCCTGCCGGAAGCGAACAGCCCCATGCGCCGTCGACACTCGGCCACGCAATCCCCTCTCAGCACCGTTCCCTCTCCGCGTCCGCGGCGGTGCGGAAAGTTCAGGGGCCGTTCATATTTCCCCGCTCGTTGGCGGGTGTTCCGCGGTGGCCCGGTGCGGAATTGTCCGTTATCTCCGGTATGGGCGTAGCGAAATCCGCTGCGGCACAGCCACTCCGCTTCCCGTCCCAGCCGGTTGGTTTGCTGTACGTTTGCCTGATGGGGAATTCAGGCAGTGTGAACGTCATGGAACGCAGCCCGGCCGCGCACGCGCGAGCGATGGTGGGCCACCACTACACGACCGACGACTTCTACGAGGTCGGGCGGGAGAAGATCCGGGAATACGCCACGGTGGTGCGCGACGACCATCCTGCGCACCGCCGGGACGCCCACGCGCTCGCGTCGGGTTACCGTGGACTGCTGGCGCCGTCGACGTTCGTGTCGCCGGTGGGCATGCGTGCGCAGCAGACGTTGCTGGAGCAGGTCGCGGTGGGGTACGACCTGAGCCGATTGCTGCAGACCGACCAGGTACTGCGCTTTCACCAGCCGATCGTCGCCGGGGACCGATTGGCCTGCGACGTGTCGCTGGAGTCGTTCGAACAGGTCCGGGGCCGCGACATGATGGTCATCAAGAATGCCGTGTCCAATCAGCGCAACGAACTCGTGCACACCGCCTACACCACGGTGCTCGTCGGCGCCACGGGACAGACGGATCCCGCGGTGGCCGCAGCCGCCCGAAATCTCCTGGCGCACAACCTGATGAACATCGTGCCCGACGGCTCCGAGGCGGCATCGCCTGCGGTGGCGCTGTCGACGAGTGGTCTCGATCCGGTAGTGGTCACCGACCGGCCCGCGCCGCGCGGGCGCCGCATCGACGAGGTCTCGGCCGGTGAGGAACTGCCGCATCGGACCGTGCGCCTGACCCGTGGCGACCTGGTGCACTACGCGGGTCTCGCGGGGGACGGCAATCCGATCCATTGGAGCGACGAATTCGCTCGCCTGGTCGGGCTGGAGACTGTGGTGGCGCACGGCGTGCTGGTGATGGGTATCGGCGCCGGGCACATCACGTCCTGGCTCGGCGATCCCGGCGCGGTCGAGGAATACTCGGTCCGGTTCACCTACCCGGTGTATGTCGACATCGAGCACGGCGCGACGATCGAATTCGCCGGGCACGTCAAGTCCGTGGACCCGGCCACCGGTACGGCCGTGATCGCGATGGATACCCGATGCAACGGCAAACGAGTATTCGGGCACAAAGCCACCGCGACCGTCCGATTAGCACGCGCATAGCGGGCGAGACCACGGCCCTCGGCCGGCGTCGGGTTCAGGGGCCTCTATGGCTCCGGGTCTCTCCTCGCTGTGGTGGATCTCGGTTCTGCGCAGTGTGAGGAGCGCGGGTCGCCGGGCTACAGGGGCACGTGGCGTGGAATCGCACAGGGCAGCTCGATGTCAGTCGAAGTCCAGAGGGGTGGGTCTACGAATGGGTTTGGCACGTGGATGGCTATCGGCCACCGTGCTGCCGGTAGCATCGGGCGCTGGGGCGCTGCCGGTCGAGTTCGAGCGGGAGCCACGGGAATGGAGACCGGATGCGTTGGGGCCCAGTGATTGCGCTTGTCTCGGCGTTGCTGGCGGGGTGCGAGAGCACTGAGTCGGTCCCGGCATTGCAGTTCGGATCCGCACGGCCCATCGGCACAATCACAGTTCCGGCGACCCCGATCGGAGCGTTACCCGGTGAGAAGTGGCCGGATGCGTGCACGTTGGTGAACGACGAGGAGCTGAAAGCAATTGTGCCGCAGGCGACCAACATACTGCGCCGTCCCCGCGAACTGATCTTGGTGGATCTTTCGGTGTTTCACCGTACGGGCGGCGCGCGGGTGCCCCGAGCGAGCTGCGATATGGATATGGCCTTGCCCTCGAAATGGGGTGACCGATACAACCTCCATTTGAAGGTGGGGATGAGTCGCATCGGCTCGACCGAGGTGGTGCGGCAAGCCTTCCAGGAGGGGCTCGGCGATGCGGCCGCTACGTCGACCGGTCCGCAGCTCGGTGCCGAAGACTGCTACCACCCCGCACCGCGTTCCGGCAGTTATGTCGCCGACAGTTTCGTTGCCATATCGTGTGTGAAGGGACAGTACTTCTTCGGTGTCGCAGGTAGCTCGGGAGCATCGGAGTTGTTCACCGAGTCCAGCGAGCCCGGTGTCAGAGCGACCGCGATGGAAACGTTGCGTGTGAAGGTACTGACCGAGCTCGTTCGTACGCTCACCGCGAAAATGAGCTGATACTCGAGAGTGCTTGTTCTGTAGCGTCGATCCGATCTCGTCGCGGAGAACCCGAATGCGCCGAGCGGCATTTCCGGATCTCCTACGGCTTGCTTCTTCGGCTGCGACAGAACGCAGACCAGTAGCCTGCCAGTGCAGCGGATGTGCCACCTGGTCGCGGTGATCATGCTCTGGCCTCGCCGCCCGTACCCGAAGGCGAGCAGTCCGTTACCGGCACTGTCCTCCGCTGTCCTCGTCATCTGCTGACGTGACGCACTGCCATCGGGAAACAACGTCCGGGTGTAAATCTGGGGGATTGTGAAAGAGCGTGTGCCGGGCGGCATCGGACACCCCGCACTGGTTGCCTGGCGGGTCGCGAGACTGTGGCGAGTAGTGCGAGGCCGATGCCGCAGCCGCGAGCGGTGGGGTGAACGAAGTGCCGTGCACGGCGGTGACTTTCCGCGCCCCGGCCCGTCCAAGGATAGGAGGGGGCTGCCCGAGGTCGATGTGCGGCAGCGTCGGAAAGGCAACGCCTTCATATACTGCCTGCGGAAGGCTTATAGGAGAACATGAGTACACCAAGCATCACGGTGGACCTGCCGCTGCATCCCACCGTGGTGAACGCACTGTGGCATGCCAGGTCGGCGGCCGGCTCGCGCCCGATCGATACCCGGGATCTGTTCGTCGCTCTGATGCAGGTCGACGTGTCGGGCAAGTGGAGTCGAATCTCGTTGCACTGCGGGGATTCCGATGTGCTGGCGGGCAAGGTCGCGGTGGACCCGGCGACCGGCAGCTCGTCGCACTGGGAAGGTATCCGGCTCACCGATACGTGTGCGGCGGCGCTGCGGAACGCTGCCCGGCTGGCCCGCCGGTACAACCTGGAAGGCGTGCCGGTCGGGATGCTGGCCGTGGGGCTGGTCGGCGATGGTTCCACGGCCGCGGCGCAGGTCCTGCACGACGGATTGGGACACAGCGAATTGGTCGCTTTCCTGCACTCGGACATCCTGGGCACCACCCCGCAGAACCTCGAGCGAGAACTGTCCCCGACCGCGGACGAAATCCCGCATGCACAGCCCGCTTTCGGGCCGGGTCCAGTGGGCCGAACTCTCTATTGTCTCCACTGCGGGGCCACACCCGCTGCCGCGGTGACCATCCGCAGCCATCGCGGATTCGTGCTGTGGATGCAATTCGTCCGCATGCCGGGTCCGTTCTGCCGAGACTGTGGTTTGGCCACTCTGCGCAGGATGACGATCGAAAGCGTGTGGCTGGGCTGGTGGGGACCTCTGTCGTTGTTCATCAACGCTGTCACTCTCGTGGCCGACATGTCTGCGCATTCGCGGATCGTCCAGCTCCCGCCACCGATTCCGGGCATGCCCGGCCGTCCGATGGATCCTGGTAAGCCGCTGTTCCACCGGCCCGGCGCCATCGGATTCCTGATCCCGGTCAGCATCCAGCTGTTGGTCACGGTCATCCTGCCGCTGCTGTCGCCGTGAGCTGCATGACCGTTCGGCATCGCGCTACCGCATGCCCGGGGCCGCGCCCTGCACAGACCCGCCGAAGACCGAGGAGGATCAGTGGATTCTTTCAATCCGACCAGTGCGACGGATGCGGCCTTGTCGGCCGCGTTGGCGGCGGCGATCGCCGCGGGGACGGCGGAGATCGCGTCGGCCCACCTGCTCCTCGCGCTGTTGGATGCGACGGACGGCAGCGCCGTAGCGTTGCTGCGGGATGTCGGCGCCGACGTGGCGGCGCTGCGCGACGCCGCCGGCGCGATCGCTGAACGACTGCCGCGTGCGGAAGACCCGAGTACCGCACCCCGCCTCGCCGGTACAGCGCTCGCGGCGTGTGCGGCGGCGCGGCGGCTGGCCACCAACCTGCGCTCGGAATCCGTTGCACCCGACCATGTCCTGGTCGGCTTGGCCACCGACGACACCGAGGAGGCTCGACTGCTCGCCGCGCACGGCGCCGACGTTTCAGTGTTGACAGGGGCGCTGCTCGCGAGCCGCGAGCGTGGATCGACCACCACGGTAAATCCGCAAGCCCGGCACCTGCGAGAGAAATACAGTACCGATCTCACCGAACTGGCCGTACTGGGCGGGCTCGATCCGGTAGTCGGCCGCCTGCACGAGATCCGGGAAATGGCGATGGTGTGGGGGCGGCGTACCCGCAACGCCGTCGTGCTGATCGGTGACCGCGGCGTGGGCAAAACAGCGATCATCTCCGGCCTGGCGCAGCGCATCACGGCGGAGGACGCGCCGGAACCGATGCGCGACAACGCAGTGGTGTCCCTCGACCTCCGCGCTGTCCTGGCGAACGCGCGTTCGCTCGGTGAGTTCGACGAACTGCTGGCACGCGTACTCGACGACATCGAAGATCGGGCCGGACGAGCCGTCGTCTTCCTCGACGAGTTGCAGACCGTCTCTGCGGTAGCCGCTGAGTTGGCGGTAGCCGCGAGCGACCTACTGACACCGTTGCTCGCTCGTCCCGCGTTGCGGCTGGCCGCCGCGGCAACACGCGCGCAGTACGACAGACTGGTCGAGTCCGACGAAGCCCTATCGCGGCTGTTCCAACCGGTAGCGGTCGGCCCCCTGTCGCTGTCGGAAACCCTCGACGTGCTGCACGCCGTGAAAGCCCGTTACGCGGCGCATCACGGCGTCGACATTACGGATGCCGCGGTGGTCGCCGCCGCTGAACTCGGTCCCCGATATGCCCCCGGACCACAGCCGGAGGCAGCGATCCACCTGCTGGACGCGGCGGCTGCGCGACTGCGCATGGACGAGCGAGATCGGCCGCTGGCCGGCGAAGACGTCGCCCAGCTGGTCCGGCGGTCGGAAGGTGGCCTCGACCCACAGAAGCCTGGCGTCCCACCGCCGAGCGCTGCTGCCGCCGAAACGTCACCTGCCCGCCGAACGCCCGCCGAGATGACGGCTCTGGCAGCGTCATTGCTGACGGGAGGAGACACCGCCGGTGCGCGGCACTGGTATGAGAAGGCGGCCGACGCGGGCGACGCCGACGCGATGTACACGCTCGCGACGGTGCTGGAACAGCAGGTTGTCCGGCAAGGCTTGCTCGAGCGAATGCGGCGCAGGCACCGAAACGGCGGTGATCTCGCCGAATCCGAACTCTGGCTGCGCCGGGCGGCAGTAGCGGGTCACCCGGACGCGATGGTTGCCCTCGCCGCACTTCTCCGGAGAGACGGACAAGCCGACGAGGCGCAGATCTGGGAACAGAGAGCCGCAAACGCGGGCTCGGCGGCCCGGCCGTTGCCCAAACAACCGCCGCCATCCATCATTCCCCCGGCCCCGGCCCCGGCCCCGGCCAACGAATTTCGGCGTCTCCTCGGCATGGTGATGGGTAATCACGCCACCGCAGAGCGGCTTATCGCTTTGGAGCAGCGGCGGACGCCGAGCGCTGATCGCGCGGTACTGATCGCGCGGGCCATCGATAAACTGCAGCACGATCGACGGTAATATTGACGGATATCGATATCGGAGGTGGGTGGACAGGCGCCGCAAACGAAAGCTCGGCAGCCGATCGCTACGCAGGGCCACATAATCGGTATGGCCGAGCGGCGCCTAGCCGTGCCGTGAGGTGCCGGGCCAGTTGGCCATTCCGATCGCAGACGGGGACGTGACCACCAGCGGTACTGCTCCCGCGACAACCTCACCCCGCGCTCGGCCGGCGGCGGCGTCAGATCGGAGGTCTGGAACCGATCGGCCATCATGTCCCGCAGCCGCCACCCGTGGCTCCTCTTCTTGACCACGGTGTCACATAACAGCATTCGCCCAGTCGGTCCGTGCGCCGACGCGCCCGGCGATCTCGAGCGGTCCTCGGTGGACGCGTGCGTGTAGATCCTGGTCGTGGCCGCATGCGATTGACCCACCTGCTCTTGCACAAACCCTGCGGGGTAACCGAATTCGGCCGGATGGGTGACAAGCGCGTGACTTTTCCGCAGTGACCGTGTGCGCTTGGGTTCGTGTCGATGTGGTCGATTCTCTCTACCGCATTGGCGACACTGCCGCAGGAACCGTAGTTCGGTGTCCAGTTGGCGGACCAGGATCGCTGCGCGGCCGTCGTGCTCGGTGGCTCCATGTGGCCACTGAGATCCTGCCAATATCTTGACGCAGGCACACGTGTCGTGCGGCTACTTGCGTACCACGTAGCGCAGATGCAGGACGCCGGGATCCTCCAGCGTGCGGACCAGATCGAGTTCTGTGTGCTCGGACGGGAGTCCCTCGAACAGCCGCCGGCCTCGGCCGAGCAGGACCGGCCGGAGTTGGATGTCGATCATGTCGAGCACGCCGGCCTTCAGGGCCTGCTGGCCGGTGTACGCGCCGTGCATCATCACGTTCCGGCCGCCCGCGGCCTGCTTCGCCTGTTCGACACAGGAGGTGATGCCCTCGGTGACGTAGTGCACCCGCTCGTACGGGTTCTCCGCCGGTGGCTGGTGTGTCGGCACGAAGATCGGGACGCCGTCGTGGTGGTCCCCGCCCCAGTAGCCGGCGAAGTCCCCGGTCCGCTTGCCGGTGATCACGGCGCCGGTCGCCATGGCCTCGTCGAACACGAGTCGGCTGTTGGGATACGTGGGGCGGAATGTGTGGGGCACGTTCGCGTCGGACGCGCCGCCGCCGGTCAGCCAGTCCATCAGTCGCATCCCGTTGGTACCCGCCGGGTTCTCGGCGTTGTCGTCCGGGCCGGTGATGAACCCGTCGAGCGACATGGCCATGGTCAGGAATACTTCCGACATTCCACTTCATCCTTCACATCCGGCTGGCGGTATGCGTTGAGACGGACGTCGGAAACTCATCGGCATTTCCGGATACTCTGCCCGACAGTCGATCTCCCGACCAGGGCACGCTGTTCTGCTGTTACTTCAGTTCCGGCCTGAACGTCGCTGACAACCGATGAGCGGGATCAGCTTCACAGAGCACGACAATAAACACCCGCTCATCGGCAGAAGCGGATGTTGGTTGGGTTCGGACGTAGGGTGAGGTCCCGTGGGGTCGGACGGCGAGGTGGACTGCTTACGGTCAGCGCTCTCATGAGTTCTCGAGAAGCTTGGCGCCGAATATGGACAACACCGGTGGGTGTGCTCGCCATCGTGATGGCTGTGTTCCAGCGATGGTACGAACGAGGTTGCGAACGTCCCGAAAAATTGTGCCGATCGATGTAGAAGAACCCGAGCGCCCTTCGTCGTCTTGATGAGAGGAGTATCGGACTCCTCCGGCACAAGGGAGGATGATGTCATGCACTACCTGGCGCTGTTGTTCGGGCGTGAGGACGGGACTGTGCAGCCGGGCACGCCCGAATTCGATGCCGAGGTCGAGCGTTATGCCGAGTTCGAGGCGAAGGCGGGCCGTGCGATCGCCGGTGGCGCGGCGCTGTTCCCGTCGGCGACCGCGACCACCGTGCGGCGGTCGGGCGAGCAGACGTTGGTCTCCGACGGGCCGTTCACGGAGCAGGCCGAGGTGGTCGGCGGGTTCGATGTCTTCGATTGCGCGGATCTGGACGAGGCGATTCAACTCGCCCGGCAGCTGCCCGCGGCGGAACAGGGCGCTGTCGAGGTGCGGCCGATGGTGCAGTGGGACGCGCCGAAGGATCTGGGCTCCGACGGCTGGCTCGCATTGCTGTGGGAATCGCCGGACACGGTGATCGAACCCGGCACACCGGCCTGGGAAGCGGCGATCGGCGAGCATCAGCGGTTCGCCGATCGGGTCGGCGCGGCTATCCGCGGTGGCGGCGCGCTACATCCGCCGTCCGCCGCCACCACGGTACGTGTGCGTGCGGGCGAACTGCTGCTCAGCGACGGGCCGTTCGCCGAATCGGCTGAGGTGGTCGACGGCTTGTATGTACTGGCAGCGCCCGATCGGTCTCATGCGATCGACTACGCGGCGCAGATTCCGCTCAGCCCGACGGGGCGTGCCGAGGTGCGCCGGATCGTGGACCTCGAGTGACGGCCATGGGCTCGGCCGACTTCATCGACGATGTCTATCGGGCCGAATTCGGCCGGGCCCTCGCTACCGTTGCCCGCCTGGTCGGCGATATCGGCCTGGCCGAGGACGCGGTCCAGGAGGCATTCGCCGACGCGCTGCGGACCTGGCCGGTGTCCGGTCGCCCCGCGAATCCGGGCGCCTGGATCACGACGGCGGCCCGCAACCGGGCACTGGATCGGTTGCGACGCGAATCGGTCAGGGTCGCAAAAGAATTCACCGCCGCGCCGCACGACGCACCGAGGGAGGAGCCGGAGGTGTCACCGATCGCTGACGATCAGCTTCGGATGATCTTCACCTGCTGCCATCCGGCACTGTCGCCCGAATCGCAGGTGGCGCTCACTCTGCGGCTGGTGTGCGGACTGCGCACCGCCGAGATCGCCCGCGCGTTCCTGCAGCCCGAACATACGGTGGCGCAGCGCCTGAGCCGCGCCAAGGCGAAGATCCGGCAGGCCGGTATCCCGCTGCGGGTGCCGCCGGAACCGCTGCTGCCGGAACGGCTTCCGAGCGTGCTGTCGTGTATCTACCTCGTGTTCAGCGAAGGCTATTTCGCGACCTCGGGCCCGTCCGCGGTGCGCGACGAGCTGTGCGACGAGGCGATTCGGCTCGGCCGGCTGCTGTGCGGGCTGCTGCCCGGCGAACCGGAGGTCCGGGCGCTGCTCGCGCTCAAGCTGCTCGACGACAGCCGGCGGGCACAACGCCGCTCGGCGGAGGAGGGCCTGGCGCCCCTGGAGGAACAGGACCGCACCCGGTGGAACCGCGCGGCGATCCGAGCCGGACTGAGCTGCCTGGTCTCGGCCGCCGAACAGGGCCGCAGCGGACCGTATCTGGCACAGGCGCGGATCGCGGGCGCCCACGCCGTCGCGCCGAGCTGGGCGGATACGGACTGGCATGCGATCGTCGCCGCCTACGACGAACTGCTGTACTACACCGAATCGCCTGCGGTGCGCGTGAATCGCGCGGTGGCAGTGGGCTTCCTGTACGGGTTCGACCGGGGCCTCGCGGCGCTGGACGAGATAGCCGACCACCCGCGCCTGGCCGGGACCAATCTGGTCGCCGCCACCCGCGCCGATCTGCTCCGCCGCGCCGGTCGATACTCCGACGCCGCGACCCACTACCGTCTGGCCCTCGAGCTGACGACCAACGACCAGGCCCGGCACTTCCTGCAGCGCCGCCTCACCGAGATCGAGTCGGCGAGCTGACGACCGGGCTCGCAGGACAGCGTATGGCCTTCCGCTCGCCGAACACGCGTGGCCGCAGGCGTCAGGCGTTGCTGCGACACCTGTTCAATCGCGCCACCAGGTGTCGAAGGGGACCGGGACAGCACGCCAGGCGGAGGCCCAGCTCCTGCGGCAGCGCGACGCCCTGGCGTTTGGTCGGGCCGCTTTGATGTTGCCGCGCACGAAATCCCGCAACTGCGGCTGTTCGCTGTGCCGGTTGGGGAGGCCGGTGCCTCAGCGACGGAGGCGGTTGCGGAGGGTCGCGGCCAGCCTTATCGGTTGCGCTCTGCCTCCTCGACTACGACGTGCTGGCGGCTGTTGGTGACGTCATATCGGGTAAGGCATTGGTGAACTACCTGGGCGGACAACCGGGCTCGGCGCTATTGCGGGTGCAGCGTGGCAGGTCGGGCTCAGCCACACACCGGACGCACCGCAGGGAGAAGGCCGAAGTCTACGTCAGCATCGGACACCGGATTTTGTCCGCTATCGATGAGGGCGGTTGTTCGTGTACGTCGAGAGCCCCTGCTTGTCATACAGGTCGATGTTCACCGACGCGCATTGTTCCGAATGACTGTGCTATCCGGAGGAGTCGTCGGGCGGCGTCTCTTCGTCGGTCGCGCGCGCATAGCGCCGCGCATATATGTCGCAGTACCGTTGCGTCTCGTCCTTATCGGCCACTAAATACTCGGTATGCCGCTCGATGATCGCGGTCCATCGCGAAACCTCCGCAGCGGTGAATCGATTCTCCGGATTTCCGGTGGTAATCACCGCACCGAATTCGGCGATGGCGAGCGCGGCGGCTCGCTCGGCGGCCGGAGTCCGTGCGGCGGCACCGATTGCCTGCATGACCCTCAGAACGGGGACCGGTAGCCGATGCCTCGGGTCCAACGGGCTGCCAGGTGACCGTTCGCCGGATCGGTCCTCGAGATCGATGATTGTCGATACGGTGCCCTTCGTGGGGCGATCGGAAACAGTGGGCCCGGGCTCGGCACTGAATCCGCGGCGGTCTCGGGTGAGCCGATCGATCGCCTCGTGGATGAGTGCGGCGCGATCGCCGTCGGGCCTCTTCTGCTGTTCGTAGGCGATGAGGCGTTCCGCGGCCTCGCGGTCGCCCATTGTCATTGCCACGAGCTGCGAGTACCCGGGCGGTTCCGTGGGCGACTCCTTGCTCGATCGGTATCGCTCGAGCCATTCTTCTGCTGCGGCGAAATCGCGGGATTGTTTCAGCAGCTGTCCGAGATCCGCCATCGCCTCGATATCGCCCGCGTCGGCGGCCTTCCGCAGCAACTGTTGCGCTTCGGTCGTGTCCGCGCGTTGCTCGACCAGTCGTTTCCCGAGCAGTACGCCGAGTTCTCGCGTGGCCCAGATATCGCCTGCGGCAACCGCTTTGCGATACCAGGCCTCGGATTCGCTCAGCTCGCCGCGATTTCCGAGTAGCGCACCGATCTGCCCCAGCGCGGCGATGTTCCCGGCTTCCGCGGCTTTGCGGTACCACTGCTCGGCCTCGGTGTGGTTGCGGCGCTGATGGAGCAGCCATCCGACGCCGTACATCGCATTCGCGTCGCCCGTGTCGGCGGCTTTGCGATACCACTGCTCGGCGTCACCACGCTCACCGCGATCGAACAACAGCAATGCGAGACTTGTCATAGCGGGGACGTCACCGGAGTCGGCCGCGGTGCGATACCACTGTTCGGCGGCTGTGCTCTCTCCTCGATCCTTGAACAGGTTTCCCAGGTTGTTCATCGCAGTGCTCTCGCCGGCCGCCGCGGCCAGGCGATACCAGTGCACGGCCTCGTCCACGTCGCCCTGCGATTGCCGTAACCATCCGATGTTGTTGAGCCCCATCGGATTGCCCGCCTCCGCGGCTTTGCGGTACCACCGTTCGGCCTCTTCCAGTTCACCGCGTTCGTGAAACACCCACCCCAGACTGTTCATCGCACCGGCATTTCCGGCGATTGCGCCGGCCCGGTGCCATTGTTCGGCCTCGCCGAGTTCACCACGGACCTTCAGGACGAGTGCGAGGCTGAACATCGCGGCGGCATTGCCCGCCTCGGCGGCTTTGCGATACCAGTGTTCGGCCTGTACGAGATCATCGCGCGTGGCGAACAGTTCCCCGAGACGGTGCATTGCGTCGACATCGCCTGCGGAAGCGGCTACGCGATACCGTTGTTCGGTCTCCGCCAGAGCACGCGCCCGGTGCGAGTGCCGGAGACTTTCGGCGGCGTCCGGGTAGCCTGCGTCGGCGGCTTTGCGGTACCAGTGTTCGGCCTCCGTGAACTCGCCGCGGTTGTAGTAGATCACTCCCACGTTGTTCATCGCGATCGCGTCGCCGGCGTGTGCCGCTCGCCGGAACCAGTGCTCGGCCTCCGCCGAATCCTCGCGCCGAGCGGCGAGAGTCCCGAGGCCGCACATCGCCTCGACGTCGCCGTCTTCGGCCGCTGTGCGGTAGAACTGCTCAGCCTCCGTCAGGTCACCGCGCCCCCGCAGCAGATTCCCCAGAACCCGCATCGCGCCACTCTCGCCGGCCGCAGCGGCGCTGCGGTACCACAGTTCGGCGTCGACCAGGTTGTCACGGTGCCGAAACAGTGTGCCCAAGTTGTACATCGCGGCGCTGCTGCCGGCCGCAGCGGCGCTGCGGTACCACAGTTCGGCGTCGACCAGGTTGTCACGGCGCTGAAACAGTGTGCCCAGGTTGTACATCGCGACGCTGCTGCCCGCGTCGGCAGCAGTGCGATAGAACCGCTCGGCTTCCGAGTCGTCGCGATCCTCGAGCAACACTCCCAAATTGACCATCGCGCCGTGCTCGCCCGCCGCCGCGGCCGCGCGGTACCACTGCTCGGCGTCGCCGATCCTGCCTTCTCGATGCAGCTGCACACCCCGCTGTAACATCTCGCCCGGATCCATGCTCTGACCGGTTCCGGCCGCCCGGCGGTGCCGGGATTCCGCGGCCGCGTTCTCGCCGCCTGCGGCGGCAGTGTGATATCGGGTCTCGGCGGTGTAATTTCCGTCGGAATCTGCGGACCTGCCGCGACCCAACACCCGGCGAACAACTCGC
Source organism: Nocardia transvalensis NBRC 15921 (assembly GCF_000308875.1). Taxonomy (GTDB): domain Bacteria; phylum Actinomycetota; class Actinomycetes; order Mycobacteriales; family Mycobacteriaceae; genus Nocardia; species Nocardia transvalensis. The sequence goes on along the minus strand of NZ_BAGL01000055.1, from coordinate 111,410 downwards.
CGTATCCCTTGCGCCCCACCCTGGTCGGTGAGTCCCGCATCGGGGGGATTAGCCGGCGCGGCCGCATCCCGGATGACCCAGGCACCGCGCTCGACCTCGTCCTCGAGCGCACCAACGGGCCAGTCCACACAACCGTCGAATATCCGCACACCCTCCACGAACGGGGCGACCAGCGCCGGATCGGCCGCGAGATCGACCAGCGCGATCCGGCCGTCGACGTGACTGAGCGCGGGAACGTCATCGATTCGAGCATCGACCCGCAGCGTCGCCACACACAGCGGGGAGTCGGGTTCGACCGGACCACCGGAGTACACCACCCTGGACCGGGCGGCCAGTTCCGCCCACTGCGGCAACACCTCACCCACCGCCGTGGTGCCGGGCCGATTGAGCACGACGGCGACACTGCCGCGATGGTCGTGCCGGACAAGGAGAACAACCGTGTGCTGTAGGCGGGTGTCGACGGCGGCGGTGGCGGCGAGCAGCATGCCCGGGAACACCGTGCTCGCGCGGCGATCGGCTCGCGGTTCAGCCGCAGCTGCGAAATCGGCCGCGCGATCGACATTTTCGGGCACACGATCAATGGAGCCAGCGCGGCGCCTTTGACGTCTCGGCACAAATTCCTCCTTATGACGGGCTCCGGACCCGCTGGGCGCCCGGCGGTTCATCGCGCCGCGGGCCAATTCGGCTCCATCGGTGGCGTCCTGGTCGCGAGCCTCATGGTCAGAATGGGGAGCGCCACCCAGATCACCAGGACGATCATCGCGATCGCGGGCGGAATCGACGGCGGCTCGCTGTCGGCAACGGCCGTGTGTGGTCGGTTGGTCGCGACGCCGTACAAGACGAGTAGTAGGACGAAATCCGCTACGAACAGCCGGCATCCGCCGACGATCAGCGTCGGCCGCGCGGCAACCGCGCCGCCCGCCAGCGCGAGGGCCCCGACCGCGACGACGATCGCTTTGATCACCAGAAGCACGTCCACACCGGGTCGCACCTGTTCGTCGGGCGCCCCGCCGACCAGCCACGCGAAGCCGTATACCAACAGGAGCCCCGCGCCGACGAGACTGCCGAATCCAGCAAGAATCCTTGCCCATACCTGTGCCGATCCCATGAAACGACTACAGCACGGCGATATGGGGATTCGGTGAAGAAGCTGGACAGATACGGTCAGGGTGAGAGCAACGGCAGGATGACGGTGAACCACAGGAGGATGCCGAGCGGTATCGCGAACCCGATCGCTCCGGGTCGGTGGAAGAGTGGCTTGCCGGGGTCCATCGGACGGCCCGGCATGCCCGGGATGGGTGGTGGCAGTTGGTCGATCCGTGAATGAGCACCCATATTGGCGATGATCGTGACGGCGTTGATCAATAGTGACAATGGACCCCACCACCCGAGCCAGACGCTCTCGATCGTCATCCGGCGCAGAGTCGCGAGACCACAGTCGCGGCAGAACGGTCCCGGCATCCGCACGAACTGCATCCACAGGATGAACCCGCGATGACTCCGGATGGTGACCGCGGCCGCGGGCGTTCCCCCGCAGTGCAGACAGTAGAGCGCCTGGCCGGCCGTGGTGGGCGGCAGCGGAGGCTGTGGCCGTGGGATGTCGTTCGTGGCCGGGCTCAGCTCGTGGTCCAGTCCGGTCAAGGAGATGCCGAGCACGTCGGATTGCAGTATGTCCAGAAGCTCGCGCCGGCCCAAACCGTCGTGCAGGACTTGCGAAGCGGCGGTGGAAGGGTCGGCGACCAGTCCCAGCGCCAGCATTCCGGGTGGTACTCCCTGCAGGCTGTAGCGTCGGGCGAGGCGGACGGCGGTCCGAACGGCCTCCGCGCAGGTATCGGTGAGCCGGATACCTTCCCAGTGCGTCGAACTGCCGGTGGCCGGATCCAGCACGACCTTGCGAGCGAGGACGTCGGAATCCCCGCAGTGCAAGGAGATTCGGCTCCAACTGCCGGACGTCTCGATCCGCATCAGCGCGACAAGCAGATCGCGGGAATCGACCGGCTGTGTGCCGGCCTGAGATCTGGCCTGCCAGAGCGCATTCACCACGGTGGGATGCAGTGGCAGGTCCACGGTGATGCCGGGGAAGGTCATGGCAGATCCGTTCGACTCGGCGGCACGGTCCATGTGAAAGTGCCGAAACGCTGGTGCCACTGCTGGATTGTGCGAAGTTTGTGACCGAAATCGGGGTCCCGCGCCAACCAGGTCGAGGTCGGGGCGGGCGATCTCAGCGAGAGTGAGCTGTGGCGTTGAATGCACACCTGGTCGTAGTGCGGCTGTTGGTTCATATCCGGGACAACTGCCGGAGGACGCCGATGGTTGGGCGCGAACCGCTCTCGGTTCGCGGGGCTCAGGCGATCAGGTCGAGCTGTACCCGGACGCGTTGCAGGGCATCGTGTACGTAGCCTTTCGCCGTACCTGTGGCGACACCCATGATGCGTGCGGTTTCGGCGTAGGTGTTGCCTTCGTAGGCTCGCAGCACGACCGCTTCTCGCTCGCGTGGGGGCAGGGTGTCCAGCGCGCTGATCAACATCTGGCGCAGGACGACGATGTCATCCATGTTCAGGCCCGCGCGGTCGGCGAGCAGCGCGATCCGCTCGTCACCGTCGGAGTCGAATCGTTCGCGATCGGTGGCCGCCCGCCGCCAGGCGTCACGAACGAGGTTCTTGGCGACCGTCCAAAGGTAGGCGCGCAGTTGGTCGGCCGTGGTGACCTCGGGCCTGGCGGCGTACACGCGCATCAGCGCGGTCTGCACGATGTCCTCGGCGTCGGTGCGGCTGCCGACCTGCCTCGTGGCCCAGGCGAGCAGCATGTCGCTGGCGGAGTCGAATGCCTCGAGCAACAGGTCGTCGAACCGATCCGCCTGCCGCGCCGGGGCACTGCCGCGACCGATGCGAATGACCGCCGGGCCGTGGGCATCCTGGGCGAGCCAGGACAGCGGGTCTCGGGCGCAGTCCGCGAGCACGGCGCCCAGGAGCGCCGTCAGTGCGGTCTCGGCGGGCAGGCCGGACTCGGGGAGGCTGTTCATGTGATCTCGCCATGCTGTTCGCGGCCGCCGGGCTGACGGACCTGTCGGTATCGGAACACAATACCGACGAGGGACGGCCGCGTTCACAACATCCGGCAGCGCCTTCGTCCGGTCAGGGCTTGGGCAGGGTGCGGCCGCCGGGCGCCGTGGGGCCGCCGGTCTCGGTGCAGTCGCTGAGCACGATGTGCGCGGCGCCGGGGACCGCCGATCCGAGGCTCGGGAATTTGGGTGCGCGCAGGCCGAGCCCGTTGATCGCACTCTGCTCGGCGTCCTCTCGATTCACGCCCCACGCCCAGGCGATGCTGTCGTCGGGCGCCTGGGCGACCGCACCGCAGCCGTTGACGAAGTACACGTAGGCGGAGCAGTCCCGCCCGCCGCCGCAGCGCGCGTCCGCCGCCCGGCCCGCCTCGGCCGGACTCGGGTAGTTCACGGCCGAGGCCACGGCGCCGGTGCGGAACGAGATGGCGATGGCGCCGTGCTGATCCGCGCTCGCGTGCGCCGTACCCGCACCCGCTCCGACCAGTACGCCGGCCGTCAGCAGTGCGAATGTGCCGGTTGCCGTCCGTGACAGCGACATGGGATTGCCCTCCGATGAGTTCGTGACGCCGATGTGGTCATCGGCTACCGGGTACGACCGTGGTTGTCCCGAAAAGGTTGGGCCCGATCACGAACCGGCCGGAATCCGACGTCGCCGCACTCCCCACCGCGGGGGACGGCGAGGTCGCCCCGGGTACTATCCCGTCGCCGCGCGGTCTGTGTCGCACCGCAGGGGGTGGAGGTAGGGATATGGGATTGCGGAACCCCGAAGTCGGCGGGTCCGGACGGTTGAACGCGACCGCGGTACGGGTGTTCTCGACCTCCGGGGAAGTCGTCGGGGCCGGATTCGTCGTCGGCCCGGGGCTGGTCGCGACCTGCGCGCACGTGATCGCCGACGCGCTCGGCGTCGATCCGGAAGGGGGACAGGCGCCCGCGGCGCCGGTCCGGATCGATGTCCCGCTGCTGCGCCCCGGAGCGCTGTTGACCGCCCGGGTCCGCCGGTGGGCGCCGATCGACGCGTCCGGCGGCGGCGATATCGCGGTGCTGGACGTCGACATCCCGGACGGCGATTCCGTTGCCGCACCGCCGTTCTGGCGTGCCGACGAACCCTGGGGCCGGGAGTTCCGGATGCTGGGGTTCCCGGTGGAGCACGATGACGGCGTCTGGGTCTCGGGCGAATTCCGCGCCCCGCAGGGCAGCGGCTGGCTGCAGTTGCAGGCCGCGACCGGCGGCCAGCCGATCACCGCCGGGTTCAGCGGCGCCGCGGTGTGGGATTCCAGTTCCGCTGCGGTGGTCGGCATGGCGGTGGCCTCGGACCGCCGCCGCTATACGCGCACCGCGTTCATGATTCCGATCGCCGAGGTGCTCGGCGCGGACCCGACGCTGCTGCCGAATCCGTATCGCGGACTGGAACGGTTCGACGAGCGGGACGCACACCTGTTCTTCGGCCGTGACGCCGATACCGATCGTGTGCTGGCGGCTGTGGATCAGCGCGCGGTGGTCGCGGTGGCCGGCCGGTCCGGCACGGGAAAATCCTCGTTGGTGAGTGCCGGGGTGATCCCGCGGCTACGGGAACGGGGTATGAGCGTCGCGGCATTTCGCCTCGCCGGTGATTCGTCGGCACACGGTACGGAGCCAACCTCCGCCGACCCGTCGGCCGACTCGGCCGCGGTGGTGGCCGCTCTCGCGCAACAGGTTGCGCGGCAAGCGGACTCGTCACCGGAGTCGGCGACTGAGCTGGCGAGCCTGGTTCCGGCGCAGGGGCTGGTGGTGTTCCCCGACCAGTTCGAGGATCTGGCCGCTACTGCTCCCGACCGGGCGCGAGCGTTGCTGGGGTGGCTGGTCGAATTCGCCCGCGCCGCCGAGGATGCGGGCACCCGGGTGCGGGTGGTGCTCACCCTGCGGTGGGAGGCGCTGAACGAACTGGTGGACGACGAGCTGGCGCGGCTGCTCGACGGCGCGACCGTCGCGCTGGCACCGATGGGCCGGACGCAGCTGCGGGAGGTGATCCGGGGTCCCGCCGAACGCGCCCCCGGCGTGGACGTCGCCGCGGATCTGGTCGAGCGCCTGGTCGAGGACACCGTCTCGGAGCCGGGCGGGCTGCCCCTGCTGGAGTCGATGCTCACCGAGCTGTGGGAACAACGCGGTGGTGGCCGGCTGACGCTCGCCGACTACGAACGTGCCGGGCGCGCCGGCGGTTCGATCACGCGGCGGGCCGAGCGGGCCCTGGCACAGTTCACCGACTCCGGCAGTGCGGCGGAGGCGTGGCGGCTGCTGCTGATGCTGGCCGCGCCGACCACGAGCGGCGGATTCGTGCGGGCGGTCGCCTCGCTGTCGGACTTTCCGGAATTGCGCGATATCGCCGGCCGGCTGGCGCGCGACCGGCTCGTCGTCGTGGGCCGCCGGTCCGACGGTGCGGAGACCGCCGAGCTGGCGCATCAGGCGCTGGTCGACAACTGGCCGTTGCTGCGCGAACGGCTCGAGCGCGACCGCGACTTCCGTTCCTGGCAGCGGCAACTCGAAGAGGAACGGCTGGGATGGGAAGCGGCACACCGCGACAGCGGCGCGTTACTGCGCGGCAGTGCGCTCTCCACCGCCGAGGAGTGGCTCGCCGCCCGGGCCACCGACATCCCGCAGGCCGACCGCCGGTATCTGTACGCCAGCCGTAAGCTGCGGCGACGCGAGGTGCGCCGCCTGCGCGCCGGTATCGCCGTGGTGGCGGTGCTGGCGCTGGTCGCCGCGAGCACCGCCGTCGTGGCGTATCGGAGCAGCAGGGACCGGGCCGAGCAGCTGCGGTTGTCGGCCGGGATCAGCCTGGCGCAGGAGTCGCTGCGGATTTCGGAGAGCGACCCCCTGAAAGCGCTCCAGTACGCTCAGGCCGCGCAGCGCAATGCGCCGGGTCGTCCCGAAGTCGAGGCGGCCCTGGTGCGGGAGCAGATCGCCTGGGCCGGAGTCGCATCGCTCGACCCGGTTCCCTGGGCCGCGCCCGAGTTGCTGAGCACCGATCGCGAGGGAACGCTGTTCCTGATCGTCGGCAAGGACGGCTCGGCGACGGTCTGGACCGGCGTGCTGACCGGTGACCCGCAACCCTGGGTGCTGCCGATCCCTCCGTCGACGACCTTCACCGCCGGCGCGGTGAGCGCCGATGGCAGCCGGGTGGCGCTGTTCACACGCTCCGGCGAGGTCATGATGTGGTTGCCGCGTGAGCGCCGGGGGCCGATCGCAATCCGAGCAGCGGACGGCGCGACCAGCAGCGTCTCCACCCTGGGAAGGTTCTCGGACGACGGGACACAGCTGGTGGTCACCTACGACCCCGACCGCGCCGAGAATCCGCGGGTGAACCGGCCCGACCGGATCGAGGTCTACGACACGTCGAGCACGCGACCGGCTCTGGTCGCGGCGTACTCCTCGCAGGACCCGACCGATCGGCTGCCCAGACGCGTCGACCGCACGACGGTATGGTTCCGCGAGCAGTCGGTGGACGCCGAGCCGGCGAATGTCGTGCGCGACATCGCGACCGGTGCTGTCGTGCGCCGGTTGCCGAGCGGCCGAGGCCGTGCGGGCGATGCGATCATCGGCTGCGCGACCACGCCTACCAGCGACATCGTGGTGTCGGATCCGGAGAGTGGTGACGAGCGGATTCGCCTCCGGGTGCCGTCCGCGATCTGTCAGAGCGCCTTCATCGACCAGTCCGAACGCTATGCGATCATGACGGACCTGGATGTGGGTGACGCATTCGGCCTGAGCTATGTGGTCGATCTACGGTCCGGCGAGCTGTTCAAGTTCCAGCAACTGCCGATCATGTCGAAGGACGGATTCTTCGTCCGGCCCACTCCGGAGGGGGTCGAGGTTGACGTCGCGTATCCGATCGGGCTGATGCGATACAAACCGGCGACCCGCGTCGACGACCTGAACCAGTTCCGGGATCCACCTCCCGTCGATTTCGTCTGGGCGCCCGGCGGCAACGCCACCCTGGCGATATATCGGGTGGCAGCGGACCGACGCCGGGTGGACGCGCTGCGGTTGTGGCCGAGTCAGACCCGCATGTCCAGTGCGGTGACCGGGAGCGGGCCGGGCGAACTCGACCTCGGTAGCGGGGATATCGCCTTCGGGTTCACCGGTGACGGCCGCTATCTGTTCGCGGTCGGGCAGACCGACGAGTTGCGCGTCTACGCGGCCGAGGATCTGCGGCTGGTCCGCACGATGGCGCTGCCTGTTCCGGCCGCACTCGGCAGAGATGTGCCCAAGAACGGCAAGGACATCAAGGTGCTCGGCGACGAGGTCGTGGTGCTCTATGCCGGTGTCCTCACCCGGTGGCGGGTCGACGACGGTGCGCCGGTGGGAAATCCGATACCGGTCTTCGAGAACACCGACGAACTGCGCATGCTGGCGGAGATCGGCAAGGCGGTCCCGCGTTCGGACCGCACTGGTCAGGTCGTCGTCACATCGCCGGAGGGGTTGGCGGTGTGGGACCTGCACGACGGTCGCAAACTGCGGGCGTGGAACCGGGACACGCTGAGTACGATGCCGTCGTTGTTGCTGCCGGCTGGGAAGCCCGAAATCTATGTGGGCGGGCGGATCTGGAATATGGACACCGGTGCGATGTCGACTCCGTCCCATCCGATCCCGACCATGTCCACGGTGCGTGGCGCCACCGAAGACGGCCTGATAGTGGCGGTGAAATCGGATTCGGTCGAACTGTGGGACGCCGGGCGCGGTCGCATGTTCGAATTCCATCCGCCGGGGCCCGGGCTGGAGGTCGGGGTGCGCGCGGACAGCATGGTTCTGATGTCGCAGGACGGCGCCGCCACCATAGACCTGAGCCGGGAGAACGCGTTCGCGCGCCTGTGCGCGATCAGTGACCGCGATTTCACTGCGGCCGAACGTGACGGACTGCCGATCGGCGCCGACAGCACCGAACCGTGCCGCGACTGACCGGAACCGTGCCGTCGGGCGACGATCCGGAATTCGTGAGCATGCCCGGCCTCGGGGAGCAGGCGGGTGAACACCGTTCACGGTTCGCCGGTCCGGTCGTGCGGAGCGAATCCCGCGATGTCGGCGCGCGAGGCGATCTGTAGCTTGTGCAGAATCGTGGCGACTTGCGCGTCGACGGTGCGGCGCGATTTTCCGCGCCGGGCGGCGATCGCGGAATTGGTCCACCCTGCCGCCGCCAGCGTCGCGACATCTCGCTCGGCGCTGGTCAGCGTGGTCCACGAGGAGGGGGACCGGGACGCATTCCCGACCGGCGCCGCGGGCGTGGCGCTGTGCAGAGTGCCCGCGGCCAGTCGCTGGACCTCGCTCCACTCCGGCCGCAGGTGTGCGCCGCGGGCCTCGGCGGCGGCGTATGCCGTGGGGCCCAGTACTTTTTCGGCGGTCCGGACGGCCTCGGCGGCAAGGTCGGCGAACGGTCCGAGCTGTCGGAGATCGATGCCGAGCCTGTCGCGCAGCCGCCGGGCGCCGCCCGCCAGGAGCGCGATTTCGGTCGCCACCGCCGCCGTCGCCCGCCGAGCCGGACGGCGGGCGGGATCGGTGACGGTTCGTGCCAGCGACCACGCGCGCAACTCCACGGCCCACAGTGCCGCCCACCGTTCGCGATCGGGCACGAGGTCGGCCAGCACCGTGCGTTGAATCGCCAGGGCCGCTTCGGGATCGCCCAGCCTCGTCAGCACCGGCACCGTCAAGGGATACGTGCACGACGCGCTGGCCAGGATCCGAGCACGGCTCGCGGCGGCCTGAACCTCGCGCGCCCATCGGATCCCGTGTCAGCCGAACGCGCGGGTGAGTTTCCGGTCGCCGCGCACGAACATGCAGGCGGCGCTCTTGTTCGCCTCCGAGGACTCCCGGGGGAGAAGTGGGGTGGTAGGTCATGGGTACCGCACATACGCGACGGCGGTGACGAGGCCCGCGCCGACCAGGGCGCCCGCCACGACGAAACTGCCGACGGCCACCCGCTTGTCACGCTCGACTGCCCGCACCGATTCCTCGTGGGTGACGTAGCCGGCATGGCCACCCCACTGGCGTACCTCGCAGTACGACGCACAAGAGGGGCCGCCGATCGCAAGGACCGTCATCAGGACTCCCGCGGCGGCGGCGAGGCACCCACCCACTATCAGACCGATAGCGACGTAGCGGACCAGCGTCGATGAAGCGCTGTGGTACCGGGCGGATGCCGCGCGGGGCGGTACGGGTGACTGCTTCACGCGATCGCTCCGATTCCCATGCTCGCTACCGTCATCCTCGCGCCCCTCCGTCTCGTATCCGCAGACGCCGGCTGCCCGTGTGCAGGCGCGGAGTCCGCGTATTTCCTCCCGGTGTGCCACGCTCTGACCCGAGCCGCGCACCGTCGCGCGAGGTTGCTGCGTGATCGCGGCCGGGTGCGGCGCTGTTCGGTGATGCTCACGCGGGTATAGACCCGCTGGGCGGCGAAAAGGTTGGGTGGAGACTTCGTCACGTGGTTCGCGTGACGCGAGTGGTGGGAGGAGCCTCGGATGCGGGCAGGCGTATCAGGCGGGGGCACTGCGGGTTTCGGCTCGGTGGCCGTGCGAGTTCTCGCCGAGTCGGGAGCGGTCGTCGGTGCGGGGTTCGTCGTCGGCCCGCGGCTGGTCGCGACCTGCGTGCATGTTGTATCCGAAGCTGCCGGGGCCGATGCGCGGGAAACCCGGCCACCGGACACCGCGGTCTGGATCGACTTTCCGTTGTCGCCCGCTACCGGCCGTGTCCGTGCGCGGGTGCGCCGCTGGGCGCCGATCACGGCCGACGGCGGCGGCGATATCGCCGTGCTGGAGATTGTCGAGGCCCTGCCGGAACCGGTGGTGGCGCCGCCGTTCTGGCGCGCCGAGGAACCCTGGGGCCGGGAGTTCCGAATGCTGGGGTTCCCGGCCGAGTTCGACACCGGCGTGTGGGTGTCGGGAGAGTTCCGGGCGACGCAGGGGGTGGGCTGGCTACAGCTCCAGGCGGCGACCGGCGGGCAGCCGATCACGGGCGGGTTCAGCGGCGCCGCGGTGTGGGACGCGGCCTCCGGGGCTGTGGTCGGCATGGCGGTGGCGGCGGACCGGCGGCGATATACGCGGACCGCCTTCATGATTCCGATCGCCGAGGTACTCGACATCGATCCGGCGATGCTGCCGAATCCGTATCGCGGGCTGGAGCGATTCGAGGAGGGTGACGCCGCGCTGTTCCACGGCCGTGACGCCGATATCGAACGAGTGCTGGCCGCTGTGGACCAGCGCTCGTTCGTGGCGGTAGTCGGCGGGTCGGGCACCGGGAAGTCGTCGTTGGTGAGCGCCGGTGTGGTGCCCCGGGTGCGTGAACGGGGTATGGCTGTCGCTGCCGTTCGCCTCACCGGCCTGTCGACGACCTCGGATGCGCAGGTGCACGACGGAGGGGACGATGTGTCCGCTCTCCTCATGGATGTCGTGCGACAGACGGTGACCGACGAGAGCCGTAGAGCAGAACTGATCGAACGCATCCCGGATGCGGGGTTGCTGGTGTTCCCGGATCAGTTCGAGGATCTGGCGGCGACGGCGCCTGCGCAGGCGCAGGACCTGATGCACCGGCTCATCGACCTCGTCGCCGCCGCCGACACCGCCGGCAAGACGATACGTGTGGTGCTGACGCTCCGGTGGGAGGCGGTCGGTGAACTCGTCGACACCGAGATCGCGAGCCTGCTCGACGGTGCCACGGTGGCGCTGGCGGCCATGGAGCGTGACCAACTGCGGGATGTGATTCGCGGGCCGTTGGCCCATGCCCCGGGTGTCGGTATCGATGCCGATCTCGTCGAACGGCTCGTCGACGACACGGTGCATCAGCCGGGCGGCTTGCCGTTGCTCGAGTCGGCACTGACCGAACTGTGGGAACAGCGCGGCAGCGGGCGGCTGACCCTGGCCGACTACCACCGTTCCGGTGGCGTCGCCGGTGCGATCACCCGCCGCGCCGATCGCGCGCTCTCCCGGTTCACGGAGCCGGAGGCAGCGGCGGTGCGGCGGCTGCTGACGATGGTCGCGGTACCGGCCAGGACCGGTGCCGGATTCGTCCGGTCCGCGGTGGCATTGGCCGAACACCCGGATCTGCACGGTCTCGCAGGGCATTTGGCCCGTGAGCGCTTGGTGGCTGTCGGACGGCGGTCCGACGGCGTCGTGATCGTCGAACTGGCCCACCAGGCCCTGATCGACAACTGGCCCACCCTGCGCGGCTGGCTCGAACACGATCGGGACTTCCGTTCCTGGCAGCAGGAATTCGACAGCAGGCGAGCCGAATGGGAAGCGGCGCACCACGAGAGCGGAGCATTGCTGCGCGGTAGCGCGCTGGCTACCGCCGAGGAATGGCTGACCGCTCGCGCCTCCGATCTCTCCCCGGCACAGCGCCGGTATATCCAGGCGAGCCGGCGCGTGCGGCGCCGGGAGGTGCGCCGCTGGCGGATGGTGACCGCCGCAACGGCCGTGCTGGCGCTGGTGGCCGCGACCACGGCGGTCGCGGCGTACCGCACCAGCCAGGAACGCGCGGAGCAACTGCGGCTGGCGGCCGGGATCAACCTCGCCAAGGAGTCGATGCGCTTGGCCGACTCGCAGCCGCTGACGGCCCTGCAGTTCGCACAGGCGGCACACCGGCACGCTCCGGGCAACCCGGAGGTCGAGGACGCCCTGCTGTACCAGCAGGCCGCTCTCGGTGCGCTCGCCCGTTTCACGCCCGGGGAGATGCCGACCGGTGCGGACCGCATCCTGGCGTCGGCCGCCACGGACGGGGCGGCGTCGGTGGCTGTCGGCGTCGACGGCACGGCCCGGGTCCAGACCGGACTTCGGGAAGGAAAGCCGGTGATCTGGAAGGTGCCGGCCGAGGAGCGCGTGGCGGCGGTCGCGATGTCCGGCGACGGCGGGACACTGGCCGTCGTCGAGCGGGGCGGACGGGTGTCGGTGTGGGATGTGCGCAGCCGCACCGGGCCGGTGCACGTCCGGGCCGGTGTGCCGTCGTTGCCGGACCATGCCGTGAAAGCGCGGCTTTCGGCCGATGGCGGGATGCTGGTGTTGTCGATCGATCCGGAACGAGGACCCGAGAAACCGTCCCCGCCGGATGTTCTCGAGGTGTACGACACCTCGACCTCGCACCCGACTCGCATCGCGGCGCCTCCCGCCGCGGCGGATCGGCGCGATCAAGTTCCGATATGGGTCGGCGCGAACGGCACGGAAATCACGTTCGCCGAGACCGACGGCACGGAATACTTCAACGTGGTTCGCGACCTCGGCGGGAATGTGATCCGCGTGCTGCCGGACGGAATCCCGTCTCGGGGAGGCATATATTCCTGCCTACCGGCACCGCCGGACCAGCGGCAGCGCACCCTGGCGGTTTTCGATATCCGAACGGGAGTCGAGCGGTCCCGTTTCGATGTGGATTACGACTTCTGCGTCCGGACGAGATTGGACAGTACCGAACAGTTTTTCATCGACGGTGACAACCACGCGGGCGACGCTGTCTTCAGTATCAGGTTGATGAGCTTGACGACGGGCAGGATCTATCGAGCCGAGGTCGGCCGCAGTACCGGAGGGAACAGCACGATCGTCACGGATACCGACCGAGGGCCGGTACTCAACGAGTTCGCACGAGAAGGTCTGCTGCGCTCCTCGCCCGCCGAGCCTGTCGGCGACGACGGTATGTTCACGCAGGTGCCGAATGCGACGGCATGGTCGAACGCGGAGACCATCGCCACCTATATTCGCGACCCCGCCGCTGCCACGAGCAGCCTCGAGATCGACCGGGTGCGGCCGCGGGCACAACGTCTGGCGCGGCTCGCTCTGGGTGGCGCACCCGACGATATCGATCTCGGCGACGAACCGGTCATGAAGTTCACGCCCGACGGCCGTTATCTCGTCGCTGTCGGCGAGCGGCCGCAACTGGTGGTCTTCGACGCCTGGACCCTCGATGTGGTCCAGCGTATCCCGCTGCCGGTCCCGGTGGAGCTCGACGGGGTCGACGGGTTGCGCGGCGCCGTCGTGTTCTCCGGCTCGGACGAGGTCCTGGCGATGTACGGCGCCATACTCACCCGCTGGCGAATACGCGACGGCCGATCGGTGTCCGATCCGCTGCCACTGTGGCGTGACGAAGACGAACTCGTACGGCTGAGTGCCGACGGTGGTCTCGGGCGGCCCGCCGGCCGGCCCGACGAGATTCTGGTTACCTCTTCGAAAGGGGCCGCGGTGTGGAACGTGGCCGATCGGCGGCGCGTCAGCACTTTCGATGTCAAGGAGCGCCAGGAATACAAGGGTGCGTACTACGACCCGATCGACCCTGTCGTGTACGTGCAGACCGGACGTGTGGAAATGTGGAATCCGGCGACCGGTGCGGTAACCGTACCGTCGCGGCCGATGCCGCCCGTGCCGTACCTACGTGGAACCACTCCGGGCGGTCTGTGGGTGGCAATCGACGGGGCCGCTGTGAATCACATCGACATCTGGGACCGCAATCGCGGGAAGATATCTTCGCTGAAACTGCCGGGCACAATATACGATGTGACCGCCGATGATAATACGGTACATATCCTGTATCGCGGTGGGACACTGCGTATGAATCTGGACCGGGACAATATATTCGATCGCCTGTGCGCAATTCACAACCGGGACTACTCCGCGGAGGAACGTGCTCAGCTGCCGGTCGGGGCCGACGACGCACCGCCGTGCCGGAAGTGAGATCGCTACCCAACCTTTCGGCCACCCGGCCGGTCTACGTCAGCATGGGCCGGTCGGATCCCCGGGAGGAACAGATGACAGCGAGTCGGACGGACGGCGCCGCCGAGATGACGGCCAGGGCACGGCACCTCGATGCTCAGGGCAACCACGCCGGTGCCGAACACTGGTATCGCGAAGCCGCCACGGTCGGCGACGTCGCCGCGATGGCGAGCCTGGGACGACTGCTCCTCGACCGCGACGAACTCGTCGAAGCCGAGCGCTGGCTTCGCCGGGCGGTGGATGCCGACAATCTCGATGCCACCGTCGCATTGGGCCGATTGTGGGAGCGGCGTGGCGAGCGTGCCCAGGCCGAATACTGGTACCGCAAGACCGCCGATACCGGCAACGCCGCGGCGCAGAACAAGATGGGAGTGCTGGCCCAGGATGACGGAAACCTCGTCGAGGCCGAGCACTGGTACCGCAAGGCGGCCGCCGACAACCCTTATGCCGCACACAATCTGGCGTCGCTGCTGAGCCGGTGCGGCAATCTCCGAGAGGCGGAGCACTGGTGCCGTACGGCCGCCGCGGGCGGCATCACCCGCGCGATGAATCTCCTCGGATCGCTGCTGGAGGACACCGACGAGTTCACCGAGGCCGAATACTGGTACGGCGAAGCCGCTTCCCGTGGTGACATGGACGCGGCGTTCAACATGGGTCGGCTGCTTCACGATCGAGTGGCCAGGTCGGGCGGGGGCGCACTGTTGCGGCGCTTGTTCCTGCTGCCGGAGCACCGCCACGACCTGCTGGAAGCCGAACAGTGGTACCGGCAGGCGGTAGCGGCGGGCAATATCCTCGCGATACACAACCTGGGTCGGCTGTTGTACGAGCGTGGCGATCTCGTCGAGGCGGAACACTGGCTCCGCCGCGCGGTCGACGGCGGCGCTCCCGGTGCTGTGAAAAGCCTGGGATCGTTACTGCGCAAGCAGGGAAAGAGCGCCGAAGCCCGGCACTGGTTGAGTCAGGCGGCCGCTGCCGGAAACGTCCGGCCGGCGTCACGGCCCGGCAGGAAAACCCCCGAACTCGCTCAGCCGGACTCCTACCGCCTGCTACTCACCATGGTGATGGGCAGTCACGCCACTGCGGAACGGTTGATCGCCTACGAGGCAAAGAAGATGTCGAATGCCGACCGGGCCACATTGATCATGCGTGCCGTCGACCGGCTGCGTGAGGATCGGAAACGCCAAGGCTGATCCGCCCGCACCGCGACCTTCGATACCGAACACGGCATTCTCGGCCAGGCGTGGTCGCCGATGGGCGGCCACCGGATCGCGCGTCTCACGGCCGGGCGTCTTCCCGGTCGTGGCTGGTCCTGCCCGGTGAATCTAGGCTGGGCAGCCGTCGGAGTTCGGGTCTTCGGCAGTGTGCCGGGCAGTAGTGGGGAGGTGTGGTGTGACGGGATATTCGAGCCGACGGCCACGGCTGGGGAAGGCCGGTGTCGTCGCGGTCATGGTCTTGGTGATGTCGTGGATCACTGGGGGTGTGGCCGCGGCCGAGCCGGTTCACGCACCGGTGCGGCGGGCGCCGGCGGGCGGATTCCAGGAACTGTCCGTGCCTTCCAGCATGGGGCCGATCAAGATTCAGGTGCAGTGGGCGGCGCGCGGCGGCAGCGCGGCGCTGTATGTGCTCGACGGGCTGCGTGCGCCGGCCGATCACAGCCAGTGGACGACCGACACCGACGCGCTGCGCCGATTCGCGGGCGACGACGTCACGGTGGTGTTCCCGGTCGGCGGCCGCTCGAGCTTCTATACCGACTGGCACCGGCCGAGCAGCACCAATCGGCAAGCGACGACATACCGGTGGGAGACGTTCCTCACCACCGAATTGCCCGCTTTCCTTGCGCGTTACGGCGTTTCGCGCGCCAACAACGCCATCGTCGGCGCCTCCATGGGTGGGAATGCCGCGCTGACGCTGGCCGCTCACCACCGCGACCAGTTCACCTTCGCCGGATCGTTCTCGGGGTTCCTGCACCCGACCTTCCCGATGTGGGACGAGGCGATGCGCGCGGCCATGTGGGACGAGGGCAACTTCAACGTCGACGACATGTGGGGTCCCGCAAGCGATCCCGCCTGGCGTCGCAACGACGCCACCGAACAGGCCGAACTGCTGCGCGGGCTCCCGATGTACGTCTCGGCCGGTAACGGCGTGCCGGGCCCGCTGGATCTGCCCAGCGGCGTCGGCAACACGGTGAATGCCATGGGCCTGGACGCGTTGGCGATGGTGGCGACGCAGATGTTCCGAGATCGACTGGCGGCGTTGGGCATTGCCGCGCGCGTCGATATCGTCAACGGGACCCACACCTGGCCGTACTGGCAGGAGGCGCTGGCGACGGCGCGTCCGATGATTCTCGAAGCCCTCGGCGCCGGCTGACCCGATCGATACCGGGAATTCAGTCGTTCGCGGGCGGCCAGACGTAGAAGCGTTCCGGGGTGATCCGCACGATCAAGCGCTCGGCGTCCGGTTCCGGGGGCGGGGTGGCGCCGTTCATGTAGCGGTCGTACATCTCGTGCAGCAGCACCTTGCCCGGGTCGGCGGTGATGTCGACGCGGCCCCGGACCTCGACGTAGCGGCCGTCGTCCCGGCCGTACAGCAGCAGGCTGACGCGCGGATCGCGCCGCATGTTGCGGGTCTTCAACCGGCCCTCGATGGTGCTGAACACGAGGGCGTCGTCGTCGTACTTCACGAAGATCACCGACGATTGCGGGCGTCCGTCGGCGTTGGTGGTGGCGAGAATCGCCGCGTGCGGCCCATCGATGATGGTGCGGGCCGCGAGGTGCGAGGCGGTGGTCATGCCGGTCCTTTCGTTCGGGTTGCGGGGATATGGACCACGGCCGCTCGGAAAAGGAATCGGGTCGAGCCGAAAATTTCGTGCACCGCGTCCGCGATACAGTCCCGGCGTCCCGGAAAGGAAGGTCGTCGTGCCGACGGAGGACCGCTCACCGAACGCCGAATTCACCGCGCTCACGCAGCCGCACCGGCGCGAACTACTGGCGTATTGCTACCGCATGCTCGGCTCGCACGACGATGCCGAGGACCTGGTGCAGGAGATATACCTGCGGGCCTGGCGCGGCTACGGCGGATTCGAGGCGCGCTCCTCGGTCCGGACGTGGCTCTACCGCATCGCCACCAACGCGTGCCTGACGGCGCTGGCGCACCGCAGCCGCCGCGTACTCCCGTCGGGCCTCGACACCGCCAGCGCAAACCCTTATGCCACACCGGATTCCGCCGACACCCGCACCGAATGGCTGGGGCCGCTGCCGGACGCCCTGGTGACACCCGCGTCCGACGATCCGGCGGCCGTGGCCGTGACCCGCGACAGTCTCCGGCTGGCGCTGATCGCCATGCTCCAGCAGCTGTCGGGACGTCAGCGCGCCGTGCTGATACTGCGCGACGTGCTGGACTTCCCGGCCGCCGAGGTCGCGGACCTGCTCGGCACCAGTACCGCCGCGGTCAAGAGCACCCTGCAACGCGCCCGCGCCCGTCTCGACGGTCTCGCGGATATCGCGGCACGCCGGAACGAGCCGACCGACCCGCGCGGCCGCGCCCTGCTCGACGAATACATCGCCGCGTTCGAGAGCGCCGACGCCGCCCGGCTCGAGCGCATTCTGCACCGGGACGCGGTGATCGAGATGCCGCCGTCGCGAACCTGGTTCTCCGGCAAGCGGACGTGTGTCGCCTACCTCGCGAACCAGGTGCTCGGCGTACCCGGCACCTGGCGGATGCTCCCCACCACGGTCAACGGCCAGCCCGCCGCCGCGGCCTACCTCCGGGACGACAGGGGGGACTACGTCGCCTTCGGAATCGGCGTTCTGACAACGGAATCCGGCGAGATCACCCGGATCACCGTGTTCGGCGATCCGGAACTCGTGCGCCGCTGCGGATTCCCGGCGAACGACCCCGCGAGCCGAAGCCGCCGGACAGCTCAGGGCTGACAGCTGTCGATCCGCGCCGCGGCGGACGGGGGATCGTCTCCGTAGAGTTCCCGCTCCCACAGTTCGGCGGCCACTCGCTCGACCCCCTGGGTGAGGTGGCGGCGGTAGGTGGAGAAGGGGAGCCCGAGGACCTCGGCCGCTCGTTCCTGCGTCGGGGCCGGGTGGAGATAGGTGCGATCGAGAACGCGGTGGAGTTTGCCCGCGCGCGGGTCGGCCCGCAGCGATGCGATGATCGTCGTGAGCATCTCGCGCAACGCGTCGCCGGTGGCGCCGCCGGGACAGGCCCGGACAACTCGCGACCGCAGCAGCGGATTGCGGTCGAGGCGGCCGCCGCGACCCAGTTCGCGCAGGGCCGCGCGGACCGCGTCGGTGAATTCCGGTTGCGAGAGAACGAGTTCGGGGTCGGGCTGCGCCGATCGGGTGGGGCCGGGGCCGACGACACGGTCGTTGGTCAGCTCCAGCCACTGCTCGATGCCGACCCGGCGCCAATCGTGGGCGTACACCGCGTAACTCAGCCCGCCGATCGGGTAGTCGGTCGCGCGGTGGAAGTCGATGTGGTTCATGAACGGCTCCCAGTCGTCCGAGGCGGCGAACGCGCCGATGAAATCCCACGTCGCGCCCCGCTGAGACAGCCACGCGTGGGTGGAGAACGCGGTCACCACGTTCATCGTCGGGGAGGGGAGCTGGTTCATGTCGGCGTCGACGAGGAATCGCCCGGCGTGTACCGGCGCTCCGGGCCTGGGCGGACCGTACCGTGTGGCGTAGTCCCACATGGCGCGGGTGCCGGGGTCGCCGGCCAGGTCGGCCTCGGTCGCCTCGTGCAGGGCGAGGCGGCAGAAGTAGCCGACCGGCGCGCTGCCCGATCCGCGCACGGCGACAAAGCGTTCGGGCTGGCGGGCCAGCCAGTATTCGACCAGATCCGCCTGGTCGGACCCCTGGTGGCGCTTCGTCATCGCCAGCATCGACTCCCGGTCGGACGGCCGATACCGGTCGGGGAACGCGCGCCCGAACGTCGACCAGTCCCAGTAGCCCGAGATCGCCGGATTGTGCCGATGCAGGAACACCAGGTCCGCGATCGGCGGGCCGCCCTGGTCGCTGCTGTCGAGCAGGCCGATGAGATGACCGCGGACCCGCTGGTGGATGGCAGCATACGATTCCGGGTCACGCCAGCGCAGGTCGGCGTCGAGCACGTCGCGGGCGATGTCGTGGGGAGCCAGCCCGACCGGGCCGTGCTCCATGATCGCCAATCCGCGCAGCCACTCGAACACTTCGGCGCAGCCGGGTTCCCCGATCGCGGCCCGTAGCAGCGCCTCGGTGGTGTGGCGGACGTGCGCGCACACTTCGAGCGCGACACGGTGGCGTGGCCCGGGTACCGAGTCGACGAACCGTTCCAGGAGTGCTCGCACCGCGTCCGGCGCCTCGACCAGACTCGCCGGCAGTTCGCTCGAGGTCTGCCGCACGACATCGACCAGCAGCGACAAGGCGAGCGGATGGCCGTGGGTGAGCGCGAGTATCCGCTCGTGCGAGTCCTCGTCGACCGCGGCGGCGCGCAGATAGGCGCGGGCCTCGTCCGGGGCGAGGTTGCGCAGCGAGATCACTCGCAGCAGCTCCCGCCAGCCCGGATCGTTCGACCAGGCCCGCCCCGGTGGGTACCGGCCCGCGACCACGACCAGCGCCGTGGTGGGCAGCCCGGGCAGGAACGTTTCCCGCAGCCAATCCTCCAGGGGCGTAAGGCGTTCGAACGTGTCGATGAACAGGACGAACCTGGCCCCGGCCGGATCGAGAGCGCTGCGGAAGGCCTCGGGCGTCGGTTCCGCGGTGCGGCCGTCGATCCGGGCGGTGCGCACGCCGGCGGCCTCGGCCACCTCGGCCAATTCCGCGAGCAGCGCGGTCTTCCCGACGCCACCGGGACCGTAGAGATAGAGGACGGTGAACAGGGGTTCCTCGGTCGCGAGCGCCGCGCGGAACAACTCCACCTCACCCGTGCGCCCTACGAACCGGCGCCGCCGCGCCGACCGCAGTCGGTCGGCGACCGTTCGCGACGGCGTCGAAGGAATCGTCATTTGCCCTGTGTATCAGCATCCGAGCAGTACCCGGGCGAGAACGCCCGGCCGTAGCAACGCCCTCGGCGCATCGACGAACGTCGACACGCGGAGGAACCGCGCGGCCACCACCGGGTCGTGCCTGCCGACCTCCAGTAGTTGCCGCACACAGCGATTCGCCACGCGAACCCGGAGCGATCGCGGCCCCTCCACCAGCGGCTGAGTGAGGTCCTGTCCGACCGCCAGTTGCCAGGCGACCCGCACCGGTGCGGCGGCGGCGCGAAAGTACCGGCGTTCCAGGTCCTCACCGTTGTCACGCAGGGCTTGCCGCAGCGCCGTCGCCTCGAGCGCCGTCACCGACATGCCCTGGGCGTAGATCGGATTGAATCCGCACAGCGCGTCACCGAGTGCGATCAGCCCGCGCGGCAACCGGGCCGCCCGGTCGTAGCGGCGTCGGCGGTTGGCGTCGTAGCGATAGGTCGCCACCTTCGACAGCGGCTCGGCGTGGCGAAGCGCGTCGAGGACGTGCGCCGGAACGTATCCTTCGACGCCGTCGACCATCGAGTCGAATGTGCTGCCCGGGTGGTTGTTCCGGTAGCCGGTGGCAGTGAACAGCCAGGTTTCGTCCTCGGTGGCCAGCAGCGCCATGCCGGTGGGGCGGACCGGTGTCGGGCCGATGAGCACGATCTTCTCGGGCTCGGTGCCGGGTTCCAACCGCAACCGCACGCTCGAGTAGCCGATGTGCACGGCGACCGAGTCCTCGGCGAGGGCGCCGTAGCCGAGTTCGGTGAGCCAGACCGGGACTCGGGTGCCCCGGCCCATCGCATCCACCACGAGGTCGGCCGCGAGCACCTCCTCCGCGCTCCCCGGGATGCGGGCCATGATCCGCACGGCGTCGATGCGCTCGCCGTGCGGCGTGGGCACCAGGCCCACCACATCGCGCCCGTCCGCGATCCGGACCGACGGGAGCGCCACGACCCGCTCCCTGATCCGCCGTTCCAGGTGCGGCCGGGTCGGCAGATGCGTACGAACTCCGGGTTCGACAGCGGCCGAGAGCCGGTTGCCCGCGATCGAGAAATACAACTCGGTGTAGTCCTCGATCACCTTCGACCCCTGCGCGACGAGTTCCGCCAGCAGCCCGGGAAACAGCGCTTCCAGTGCCTGCGACCCGCCCGGCAGCAGCGCGTGCACGTGCTTGCCCTGCGGTACACCCCGGCGGGGCCCCGGCACGTCGTCGAACCGGTCGCGTTCGACGACGGTGACCCGGTCGTAGGCGTCCGACAGCACCCGCGCGGCGAGCAGACCCGCCAAGCTCGCGCCGAGGACCACCGCATGCTCACCTCTGCGAATCATCGCTCTCCTCCTGATGTTTCAGCGACGACGGCAAGCATGGGGCTCGGCATTGCTCGATTACCAGCCCATTTCACTGCTCGTTCGTTGTTTCCAGACCTCGGCCGCTACCGCGTGTTGTTGCGGTGCGGATCGTGTGTATCGCGTTGTGGCGCAGGCTCTGTGCGAGTGTGGTGGCGGCGGGCAGGGGAGTCGGGTGTCGCGCTCATGTGGGGGTCACCGACAGATTCAGGTGGGCCAGGCGCCGCACGATCAGGCTGGGAACGTAGGCCGGTTCGGGTTCTCGCTGTACGACGGTGCTGGTCGTGTCCAGCAAGATGCGTACGGCCCGAACGGCTTCCGCGCGGGCGAGGTGAGCGCCGAGACAGAAGTGGATGCCGCGACCGAAGCTGTGGTGCTGTGTCGGCCGGGCGCGGTCGAGGTCGACGTCGCCAGGGTGGTCGAAGATGCGGGGGTCGCGATTGGACGCACCCCACATCAACATCAGCCGGGCGCCCTGTTCCAGGCGCACCCCGGCCAGGCGCGTGGCCGTGGTGGTAACACGAAAATGCCCACGGAACGGGCTCTCGATACGCACCGCCTCCTCCACGAGCGCGCCGATACGCCCGGGATCGGCACGCACCGACCGCTGCAGATCCTGGTCCCGGCTCAGGAGTCGGACCGCCGTCCCGAGCAGGCTCGTGGTCGATTCGGCGCCCGCGGTCACCAGTTGCACCAGCAGCATGGCGCCTTGGTCGCGCCGGAGCGTCCCCGAGGCGACGGCCGCGGCGACGGTGTCCAGCACACCGCCGGACGCTCCCGGGCGGACGTCGTCGAGCCGGGCGCCGAGGTAATCGGCGAACTCCAGCACCGCCAGCGCCGCCCGGCCCGCGCGCTCGGGGTCGGCGACACCGGAGACCAGGTCGATCGCCGCGTCCGACCACTCGGCCAGCCGCCGGTGATCGGCAGCCGGCAGCCCGATCAGCCGGGCGATCACCTCGACCGGGACCCGGTGGGCGACCGCACTCATCCAGTCCCCGCCGCCTGCGGCGACCAGTCCGGCGACAGCGGGAGCGACGGCGGCGTCGATCGTGCCGGTCAGCTGCGCCACCGAGCCCGGACCGAACCACGACCGCACCAGGGCCCGCTGCGCGGTGTGCGCCGGCGGATCCGCGGTCGCCAGCACATCCAGGCCGCCATCGGTGCCGGACACCGATACCGTCGTCGACCCCGACGCCGCCGAGAGCATCGCGACCAGGTTGCTCGAATAGGTCTGCGGGTCGGCCAGAACGGTGCGGATCGCATCGAATCCCAGCACCACGTACATGCGCTGATCGGGCGAAAAATGGACGTCACCGGTTCCGCGCAGCTCCTCGATCACCGGATAGGGATCGTCGAGCGCGGCCGGGGAGAACAGGTCGGACACGGTCATGGCGGATACCGTCCTTTCACACGTGATATAACGTGTTATACAACATGTAGGGCCGACTGCGGTACCCTCGACCGGTGAACGATGACGCTGCCGCCCTGCTGCGCGAGTCGCGCGATTCTCTGCGTGTGGTGCGCGAATTCGGTCCGGCTGAACGGGAACGGCGTAACGACATCGCCGCGGTCGCCCGCACGCTGGCGTCGCGCAACGGCTACAAGGGTGTCACCATCCGTGCTGTCGCCGCGGCGGCGGGAACCACGCCGGTCACCGTGTACCGATACTTCGGTTCCAAAGACGGCCTGATCCAGCATCTGATGGCCGAGTGGGCGCTCGGGGCCCTCGATCGCCTCACGCGGCTGCCCGCGGATCCCGACGCCGGCATCGCCGACCGAGTCGCGACCGCGTTCACCCGGCTCCTCGACTGGGCTGCCGAGGATTGCAATTTGCTGCAGGCCGGGATGAATTCGGTGCACAGCGGGGACGGCCCCGGCATCGGAGTGTGGCGTCCGTTGTTCACCGAACTTGTGCGCGCCGCGGTCGCCGACCCCGACTGGACAGACGATCACGATCGCGCGCTGGTGCTGGGCCACGTGCTGACGACGTGTCTGCTGGACCTCACGACCAACCCCGCCAACATCTCCGATATTCGTCATGTCATCTCCCGCGCAGCACATCTGCTGTTCGACGAGCACCGCGAGCAGTGAATTCGAGAGTATTACTCGCCGGATACTGTCATAATCGTCCGCGTCGAATGTATCCGTACGATCGAGCCGAGGGATGTGCGTGCCGTGGCATCGAAAGATTGGCTGATCGGACGCGATCGCAGCGCAGCGGCGTCGCACCGCATCTACGCCGCGGCAGCCGAATTGATCGCGCGTGACGGATTCGACAAGTTCACCATCGACGCTTTGGCCGCGAAAATTCATTGTTCACCCGCCACGATATATCGCCATGCCGGTGGCAAAGCCGCCATACGGGAAGCGGTGCTCGGCATTTTCTCCGCGCGGGTCGTCAACCTGGTCCGCGACAGTATTCGGGATCTCGACGGCCCGGAGCGGGTGGTCACCGCCGTCATCGTAGCGCTGCAACGGATCCGGTCGGATCCGCTGGGCCCGATGATGATGAATTCGATAATGAGCAAACACGAGGGTGAATGGCTTGTCGAATCGTCCGCGGTGGAGGGTCTCGCCGACGAGATGATCGGGCGGCCGTTACGGGACCCGTCGGCGGCACAGTGGCTCATCCGCGTGGTCTTCATGTTGTGGCGCTGGCCGGTGAAGGATCCCGAGGCGGAATGCCGGATGATCCGGACGTTCCTGGCGCCCGGGTTTGCCGACGGTATTTGACCGGCAGATCGCCGACGGCGCGGATTCCGTAGTCATTTGGGCGGTGGCACGGAGCCCCGTTGTGCGGGCCACCCGCCGTCGGGGGTCGGGATGCTGAGGGGCCCGGTCGGTGTCGGATCGGCCCGCCGCAGCGGGTCCGCGCCGGGTGGTGCGGTGGCGGTGTTGTCGCCGGGCGGGCGCGGGGCGTTCGCGGCACCGCGGGGGAGGATCGACGGGTCGGCGTTCGGGCAGCGTGCGTGCAGGTACGGCTCCGGGAAGTCCGGTACGGAGCCGGGCAGCCTGGGAAGGTCGTAGTCGCATGCGTATTTCGGGTACGCGCTCACCAATGCCCAGGCGGCATTGTCGTGCAGGCCCGTGCCGATGGCGTCGAGAGTCGAGCCGGTGCGTTGCTGCGGGAAGAAGAACTCCTGCAGGGCGGGAGTGTGTACGTAGGCCATTTGCGAAGTGGTGGCAAGGTTTCCGAGTAACTGCACCATGGTCGGTGAGTTGTCGGCGATAAGGGTGTCCACTGCGGTGAGAGCCTGCGGGGTGGTGCCGAGGAGAGTCTCGTAGCCGCCGGTCATCGATGACATGCCCGCTGTCGTCCGCGACAGGTTCTGGGCGGTCGCCCGCAGGCCCCCGGCCGTGTCGCCGAGGGTGGTGAGGACCGTCTTGCTGTTGTGCAGCAGCGAAACCGTCTGGGGCAGTACCGAATCCAGGGTGGACAGCAGGAACATGCCGCCCTCCAGGATGGCCGCGAGCTTGTCGGGGCCCGCCGAACTCGTTCCGAGTTCGCGCGTGATGGCCTCGACGCGTCCCGGATCGATTTGCGTCAAGGTGCCGTCGAGGTGGGCGAGGAGGGTGGTCAGCGTGGTCGGGGTCGAGGTCTGTCGCTGGGCGACAACGGATCCGTCGGTCAGGTACGGCCCGGCATCGAGAGCGGGAACGAAGTCGAGGTATTGCTCGCCGGCGGCCGACAGGGACGCGACTCGCACAGTCGCCGTGGCCGGGATCCGCGTGCCGGAGTCGACGGCGGCGACAGCGACGATCGTGTCGCCGACCGCGTCGACCGACTGCACCCGCCCTACCCGCACGCCGCGGATCGTGACGTCCTGGCCGGCGAGCAGGCCGCCGGACTGCCCCAATTCGACTCGCACCCGGTACTGCGACCGGAGCGGGTCGAGCCGCAACGAACCCAGCACGAGATAGCCGGTGCTGAGGACGAAAACCAGCACCAGGGCGAGCAACGAGGTCAGCGTTCGGTGCCGGGCCAGGCGTCGCGCGATGTATACCAGCACTCGGGCCGGACGTTCGAAAACCATGTGCCGCACGCCTCCTCGCGTCATCGGACCGGCTCGACCTTGTTCTTCAGTCGGTCGAGGGTGTATCGCAGCGACCCGATGAAACTCGCCCAGTCCGTGGCGTCGGGCATTCTGCCGCCGGAATCGGCGGGTGTGTTCGGGTCGGGCACCGCGCCCGCCGCGAGCCGGACGACATCGACATCCACGTGTGCCGACGAGGCGTCGGTGACCTTCAGAATGATCGGGATGATGCTGTTGAGCGCGTCGAGATCGGCCTCGGGGTTGTTCGCGGCGACGTTCAACCCGTCGGCCAGCCTGTTCATCGAGTCGACCAGGCTGCGGTCGCTGGTCCCGTTCACCGACGGGTATCGGTCGAGTTGCCGCGCAATACGATTCACCTGGCCGATCAGGTCGACGAGTTGCTGGGTGTTGTCGCCGATGACCTGCGAGGCGGGTGCGGCCGCAGCGACGGCGTCGCTGAGGTCGCCGCGCTGTGCCGCCGCCGTCGCGCTGAGATCCGCGGCGCCGGCCAGGATGGCGCGGATGCGGTCGGAGCGGGCCGCGAGGTTGTTCACCAGATCCCTGGTCTGTTCGATCAGGGCGCCCAGCCGGTCGCCGCGACCGCCGACGGCCTGGCCGAGGTTGTTGGCCAGGCTCGTGACGTTCTCGATGGCTCCGCCGTTGACGAGTAGCGATGCCTTGGTGAGCACCTCTTCGATGGTCGCGGCCGCGGAGGTCTGCGGCAGCGGAATATTCGCGCCGTCACCGAGATCCGGGGCGCCGGGGTCCGGGTGGGCGGGGGGTGTCAGTGCCACGAAGACGTCGCCCATCGGGGTCGCAGAGCGCAGTTCGGCGGTGGTCCCCGCGGGCAGTTGCACGCCGGACGCGATGCGCATCGAGACGACGGCCGTGTAGTTCTCGGCTCGCATCGATTCGACCTGTCCGATATCCGCGCCGTTGAACCGGACGCGTGCCATGGTGGGCAGATTGAGGGCGTTGGCGAAGGTGGCTGTCACCGCGTAGCCCTCGACACCGGGGGCCGGCAGTGGCAGCTTGTCCAGGCTCACCGAACATCCGGTGGCCGACCACGCGGTCACCGCGACCGCCACCGTCGCGGTGACGCCCAGCAGCCGTCGGCGTGGGCTCCGGTGTCTCGTGCCGAATATCGCTTTCATCGTTTCGCCGTCCCTGCTATTTCGGCGGTGCTCCCGCGATCACGGAGAGCATCCGGCCGATTCCGAAGTCCGGACCCATATCGCGCGGGGTTCCGGTCGCGCAGCCGAGTTCCGTCACACCCAGCAGGTTGCACACCGCCTTGAGCATCTGCCCGTCCAGGAAGAATTTGTCCAGGCTCACGGTGCCGCGCAGCGCGCCGATGTTCTGATCGATCGCGTTGTAGGCGTTATCGGTCACCAGCGGGAAGACGTCGAGGAATTCCGCGAGGTTGTCGTTGTAGTCCGCCATAGACGTGGTCATGGTGTTCGCGTTGCCCGCCAGGTTCTTCAGATTGCCTCGATTACGTTCGAGCAGTTCGGTCATCCGGATGAGAATCTGGTTGAGCTTCGTCCCGGTGTCGCCGGCTCCCAGGTTCTGCTCGGCGAGGATGCCGCTGAGGGTGTGGACGCCGGAGCCGAAGTCGCGCAGGGCCTGATCGTTGCGGGACGCGGCCGCGGTGAGCGTGTCGAGGTTCCGCACGATGGTGGTCACGGCGGCGCGGGTGGCCTCGCCGTGGTCCGGGCCGAGTTGCAGGGCGCGGGTCAATTCGGTCATCGCGGCACGCAACTCGTTTCCGTTGCCGACCGCGATCTTCGAGCCGACGTCCAGGAGTCCGGCGACCGGTCCTCCGCCCGTGCCGTCGCCTCGGAGCGAGGTCGACAGTTTGTCGGCCATCGCCAGCAAGCTGTCGAACTCCACCGGAACCCTGGTGCGGTCGGGCCCGAGCACAGCGCCGTCTCGCAGGGCGGGACCGTCGCGGTAGACGGGCGTGAGTTCGATGTGGCGGTCGGTCAGCAGGGAGTCCGAGACGGTGACCGCCCGAGCGTCGGCGGGAACCCTGACCTGTTTGTCGACGGTCATGGCGACCTCGACGTAGCTCACGCGGTCGGTGATGCGGGTGACCGTTCCGACTCGCATACCCAGCACCGAGACCGGGTTGCCGACGTAGAGGCCGCTCGCACTGGGGAACTGGGCGGTCACCGTGATCGACGTATCGGCCAAGCCGGGGACCGGGGCGCTCGAACAACCCGCCACGACCGCGCCGAGCAAGGCGACGACGGCGAGTTTCACGCTCCGCACGATGCCGCTCATTTGCAGTCCTGGAAGTAGGTGGGTTGGTTGACCTTCTGCGCGTAGCCGCTCAGCGCGCACATGAACGAATCGATGAACGCGCCGTCGGGTCCGTTGCCCACCAGCTCCTGACCGGTCCCGGTGGCATTCGCGAACAGCCGCCACGGCACCGGCAGGATCTGCAGGATGTTGCGCAACAGATCGTCGTGACCGGCGATCATCCCGGTCATCTGCGTCAGGTTGTCGAGCAGCTGCTGGATCTCGGGTTGGTCGTCCACGGCTATCGGTTTCAGCTGCTGCACCAGACCGGTCGCGGCGTCGAGTAAGCCCACGATGGCCTGCTGCCGGGAAATCAACTGCTGCAGTACATTCCGGCCCTGGGTGATCATGCCCGCGAGTTCGGCCTGTTGGTCACGCAGCAGCGACGTGACCTGGTCGGTGCTGGTCAACAGTTGCCCGAGCTGGGCGCGCCGGTCGCCGATCACCGCGGCGAGGGTCTTCATGTTCCGCAACGTCTCGGGGACCAGCGCCGGGGCGCTGTGCAGCTGGTCGGTCAGCGCGCTCATCGTCTGGGCGACCTGGTCGGCGTCGATGCTGCCGAAGGTGGTCGTCGCGTTCTGCAAGGCTGTTTCCAGGTCGTAGGGAACCTCGGTGTGGGACAGCACGATCGCGTTGCCCGGCAGGTGACCGGCACCCGCCGGACGCAGTTCGATGTAGCGCGACCCGAGCAGCGTCGTCAGTTTGATCGCCGCGCCGGTATCGGCCCCCAGCGGCAGGCCGCGGTTGAGCTTCATGGTTACCACGACGTGGTCGCCTGCCAGCTTCGTCCCGGTGACATTTCCGACCTCGATGCCGGCCAGCGTCACCCCGTCGCCGGCGCTCACCCCGGCGGCCTGCGCGAAGTCCGCCCGATAGGTCTCCTTACCCAGGTGCAGCGAATTGACGAACACCGTCACCCCGACCACGACCGCGAGCACGACGACCGCGGCCAGGCCGATACGCAGCTTGCTCAGATCCTCCAGCGGACGCCCGCGCCCGCTCCGGCGCGGCAGGATTCGCTTCCCACACACCATGACAACCTCACCTACAGATCCCTGAGTGCTCGACACGGCCGCTGGGCGTCGCCTGCCCCAGAATCGCCGACATCAGCGGATCGACACCCGGAATCATGCTCACCTTCACCTCGCACACGTACGCGTCCAGGTAGGCGCCGTTGTCGGTGATGCGGGCCAGCCCCTTCAGCAGGTACGGCAGGTTGAAGCCCACGTAGGCGAACTTGTCCTTGTTGTCGATGAAATGCTGGGCGAATCCCGGTTCGCGGTCGACGAACCGGTTCAGCGCGGGGCTCGCGCCGCGTACCGTGTCCGCCGCCCGGACCAACGTGCCGGAAATCGCGTCGATCTGTCCGAACAACTGGTCGCGCTGCCGCGCCAGTCCGTCGAAGATCCGGCGGGTCTGCTGCAGAACGGTTTTCAGGTTGCCGTTCTGCGCCGACAGGTCCCCGAGCACCCCGCTGAGATTGTCGATCACCAGCCCCAGGATCTGATCCGGACCGGCGAATGCCTGTGCCAGCGAGGCGGTTTCGGCGATCAGTGTGGTGATCGCGCCGTCGTCGCCCTGAAGTGCCCGCACCACTGCCGCGCTGATGTTGTCGACCTGCTGCGGATCGAGCACGCTGAACAGCGGCTCGAAACCGTTGAGCAGCTTGGAGATATCGAACGAGGGCTCGGTGTGCTCGACGGGGATCCGGCCGCCCGGCGCAACGGGCTTCGGATCGCCGAAGTCGCGCAGCGACAATCCGAGGTAACGCTGCCCGATGAGATTCTGATAGGTCACCGACGCCGCCGTATTACCGGAGACCATCTGTCCCTGCTGCACCTCGAAGGTGACCTTCGCGCGGACACCGTCGAGATCGACGGCCTGCACCCGGCCCACCCGCACCCCGGCCATGCGCACGTCGTCCCCGGCGTGCAGGCCCGAGACATCGGTGAAGATCGCGGAGTACGTCTCGGTCTTCCCGCTCACGCTGCGCGACAGCGTCGCGAACATCATCCAAGTCAGCCCGATCGACACCACCAGGAACAGGATCAGGCCCGCCAGCGGCGTGCGATAGCTCATCGCGGACCTCCCGGGGGCGCGGACGAATCATTCGGCGCCGGAGTCACTTTCACGTCATTGCCCCGCAGCAGCGGCCCGAGCAGGATGTCGGCCGCGGCATTCGGTGCACCGCCGAGAACGGCCGCGACCCGCGCCTGCTCCTGCGGGCTGCCGGTCTCACCCACCGTGCCGCCGAGCACGATCGGGCTGGCCGCGGGCGCCGCGTCCGGCCCGATGATCGTGGGTCCGCCGGGCGGGCCGGTCGCACAGCTCGGCCCTGTCAGGTCGCCGTAGCGCGGGCAGTCGGCGCGTGTGTACTGCCGGTGCGGCGTCAGCTCGACGATGACCTTGGCGGTCGCGCGCTGTGTCACGGGATCCCACATTCCGGAGAACGGTCCCGACAGCCGTGCCAGGGAGACTGTCATCTGACTGAAGTTGCGGCTGCCGTCGGCGATCACCGACAACGGTGGCGAGAGTTCCGCGGTGATGCCGGTCAGGTCCGCGGTGTGGTTCTCCAGTGCCGTAGCCACCGTTGCCGAGGTGTCGAGTCCACCGGTCAGCATGGCCTCCAACCGCTGTCGCTGCTGCTCCACGGTCCGCAACGGGAGGACCGAGTTGTGCACGGCGCCAAGGAGATCGGGCGCCGAGGAACGCAACCCGGTCAGTGCCTCCGACAGCGTGTCGAGGGTGGCGCCGGTCCCGTCCGGCGCCATCGCCGCGTTCAGCGCTCCGGAGATCCTGGTCAGTTCGGCGCCCGCTCGGACCGCGTCCTCGCCGTGTCCGGCGGTAGCGCGTTCGATCGCGGTCAGGACACCGAGGGTCGGATCCGACCCGGCCCGGCCTGCGGCGGCGACGATACGGCTCAGTGCGGTCAGCGAGGTCTGCAACCGGACGGTATCCACGCTCCGGTCTTCGGCGATGTGCGCGCCCGCGGCGAGGGAAGCGCCCGGGCCGTTGTACACCAACTGCACCGAGGGCACCGCGAACACGTTGCTCGGCACGACCCGCGCGGTCACGGTCGACGAAATCCCGTGGCTGCGGTCCGGTATCAGATCGATGTGTACCTGGTTCGGGCTCCCGTTTCTCGCCGGTGTCACGCCGTTCACTCGACCGACCAGGAGGCCCTGATACTTCACATCCGATTTCGCCGGCAGACCGTCGCCCACATCGACCAGATCGGCGGTGACGCTGAGGGTCTGCCGGAACGCGCCCCCCGACCGGGCGATCATCAGGCCGGCTGCCGCCGCGCACACGACGAGTACCACGAGACCACGCAGGAACAGATTCCAGCCGGGCAATACTTTACCGTCTGATTCGAATGCGATCGACATCTGCTGTCACCCACTGATTCTCGCCTGCGCCGGCATGAAACTCAGCGTGGACAGCACCGATTCCACGGTCAATGCCATCGGAGGAAGTCGACAACCCTGATTCACCGCTCAGCGACCGCGGGCTTCTCAGGTGAACGTCCCTACCAGGGCACATCACACGAACACAGCTACCGGATTCTCTCACCACGAGAATCTGCGGTAATCGACCTCGTGGACACCGAAGCACGACCGGTGTCTCCCGAGAGCGCGTACGGCGAGCGGACACCGGGCGCCGCGCCGAGAAAAGCCCTTCATCATCGTGAGAACGCCACCCTGCAGTCACCGCTGCAACAGTCCAGCTCACGGCCGTTCGGTGCGAAAAAGGTCACCCGGGGACAAGGCGGCGAGCATCGCAGCTTCCCTTGGCGCCATTGACCGACCGGATCGGTTCGTCCCAGCCTGAAACGGCAACCAGGCCCACCGGCGCCCCGCACAGCCGGACCTACCGAGAGGGCACATCCCATGACCGTGGTACACACCGTGCGAGGCGCCGCCGCCGCAATCAGGCCGATTACCGCAGCGATGCACATGAACCTGACGGGCGCGATACAGGCACGACGCCGCGGCTACCGAGGCTGGGTCGGCGCCGTGAACACCGACTACGACCCATTGGATCCGGCCACGGCGGCCCAGCCGTTCGCCGCCTACCGAGCACTGCACAGTACCGGCCGCGTCCACTACAACCCCGCCCGCGCTACGTGGATCCTGAGCAAGCTCGACGATATCCGTACAGCACTGCGCAACACCGACGCGATCACCAGCAGCCAAGGCGTCACACGGATACGCATGACCGGCGATGTCGTCGTACTGACCGACGGCGAACGGCACACAGAGCTACGCAAACAGGTGCAACCCGGATTCTCCAGAAAAGCACTGGACGATTGGCAGTCTATTACCGAGGAAATCGCCACCGACCTCGTGACCGACGCACTCGCCGATCGCGGCGGCGATATAGTCCAGCGCCTGGCCGTACCGATGCCGCTGCTGCTCATCGCACGAATCCTCGGAATCCCCGATACCGACATCGACGATTTTCGCCATTGGTCGGAAGACGCGGTAAGGATCATCGACTTCTCGCCGACGCCCGTCGGGATCACCGGCACCGTACGGTCCATACGCGCTGTCACCGCATTGCGGCGATACATCCGACAGCAGCTGGCATCCGGCACTCTGAAGGGATCGAACACTATCCTCGGCCGGCTACTCGAACACAGCACCGAGGAAAAACTCACCGACGAAGGACTGTTCTACATCGCGATGCTGCTCCTGATCGCCGGCAACGAAACGACCACGAACCTGCTCGGCGGCATGTTCGACACCCTCGCCCGCAACCCCGACCAATACGACCTCATCCGGTCCGACCCCACTCTGATTCCCATGGCCGTCGAAGAACAACTGCGGATATCGAGCCCCATCCAGAATCTCTACCGATACACCCGGTCCGACCACCGGGTCGGAGACATCACCATTCCCAGCGGCTCGCGCATACTCATATCGTTCGGCGCGGCGAACCGAGATCCCGCGGTCTTCGACAACCCCGACGAGTACCGCGTCCACCGGAACCCCCGGGCACACATGGCATTCGGACACGGACCGCACGCATGCCTCGGCGCGCCCCTGGCCCGCATGGAAGCCCACGCCGTACTCCACCAACTGGTCACCCGCGTCGACCGCATCACGGCGACCGGCCCCACCACCTGGTCGACCAACAGCTCCCTGCGCGGACCCACCCACCTACCGATCCGACTGACCCCGTCACAACCGCGGGCAGATCTGTAACAACCTCCGCTTGTCGGTATGCCTGGGCCTCGTAGGCGGCTCGCAGTCGTCGGCATTCCGCCTGGTGGACATGTGCAGCGGTGTGCGGGCGTACTGAACTCCGGGTTGTCGCGGAAGTCCACGAGGCCGTGAACACCACTGCTCGTGGTCGTCGTGGGACCCCTCCCGTGGCACCGCTATTAGCTTCTGAGGACATCGAACCCGAGAAATGTTCGATGGCCGTAACGACAGAACCGAGGTGCAGACAATGGATTCCGTTCGGAAGGTCGACGAGAACAGCATGTACGAACCACCCCTTCTGGTGGAGATCGGGAAGTTCACCGAACTGACTCGCGGGTCGAGCTACGTGATAATCGAGGGCTACCCGAGCGCGTGGGGGTCGAACTACTAGTCGCCGTTCGGCGATGGCCCACGGCCGCTGCGGTCGTGGGCCACCGCCACCGTTTCGCTGGAGATCAACCATGCGTGCTGGTACACAATCCTGGTTCGTCGCCGCCCCGGACAGTCCCACCGGCGACACGCTCGCCCGCCTGCGGACCCGGGCCGTCCACGTGATCACGCACCCTTCGGGCCGGCCGTGGCTGCTGGGCCGGTGGCACGCGGACGAACTGACGCTGGCCTCGGCCGGCAACACGCTGCTGGCCGTCATCGGCCGGTCCGCCGTGTCGCCCGCGGAACTCGAGACCCACGCTCGGAAGGTGCGCGGAATCGCCGACCTGGCGACGACGGCCCGGACCCTGCACGGCAGCTTCCACCTGGCGGCCTCTCTCGACGGCACCTGCTACCTGCGGGGCACGGCCTCCGGCTCGCGTCGGTGCTACTACACCACGGTCGACGGGGTGACACTTTGCGCGGACCGTGCGCGCACGTTGGCCTGGTTGACCGACGCCGAGGTGGATGTCCGCCGCCTGGCGGCTCATCTCGCCTACCCCGTACTGCCCTATCCGCTCAGCGGACGTTCGATGTTCCGCGGAGTGCACGCCGTCGCGGCCGAGGCGGCCGTGGTGCTGGAGCGCGACGGCGGCCACCGGACGCCACGGTGGTGGCATCCCCCGCCCGTGCACCCGACCCTCGATGAGGGTGCCGCAGCATTGCGGGATGCGCTGCACGACGCGGTGGCGCTGCGGGCACGTCCGGGCGAGGTCATGGGCGCCGACCTGTCCGGCGGCATGGATTCGACGTCAGTCTGCTTTCTGGCCGCGCGAGCGGGCGCCCGGCTGGTCACCGCCACACTGCACTGGTCGGCTCCGGGCAACGAAGACCGCGCCTACGCCGACCATGCCGCCGACCGACTCCCTGGAATCGAACGGCTTGTCTTTCCCGCCGCGGGACCGCCCGGGCTGCTCGCCGGGCTCCGCGACCGCCATGACCCTGCGGACGAACCCATGGGCATCGTCCGAGATCGGGCGCAGCAACGAGCGATCGCCGAACTCATGGTCGCGCAGGGGGCGTCGTGCCGGCTGACCGGCCACGGCGGCGACTATCTGGTACGGCCCCACGTCTTGTACGTGCACGGACTACTGCGCCGCCGACCCCTCGCGGGCCTGCGGCACCTCGAGGGATTGCGGGCGCGCGGCCGCTGGAGCCTGGGCGCGAGCATTCACCTGCTCAGTGACGGCAGCGCCTACTCCGACTGGCTGACCGCGGCGAGCGCCCCGCTGCGCGACACCGCAACGGCACCTGCGTTCCCGCCGACGCCGGGCGAGTGGGGAGAGCGGTTCCGCCTTCCGGCCTGGGTCGACGACGACGCCGCGACCGTGGTCGGCGCGCTCGTGCGCTCCGCCGCGACC
The DNA here is from genome assembly GCF_000308875.1 of Nocardia transvalensis NBRC 15921. Lineage (GTDB taxonomy): Bacteria > Actinomycetota > Actinomycetes > Mycobacteriales > Mycobacteriaceae > Nocardia > Nocardia transvalensis. The sequence goes on along the minus strand of NZ_BAGL01000055.1, from coordinate 76,960 downwards.
GAGGCGGCGCCCCTGTCGGACGATCGCGGGAAACATGCCTGGATACACCAAATTCAGGAAGCGGGCCGCGGCGCCAGAATCCTCGCCCACGTCGCGGGCACGACCGGTCTCGAGACCGACAGCCCGTTCTGCGACGACGCGGTGGTCGACGCCTGCCTGAGCGTGCGGCCCGAACATGCGCGTGACCCCTGGTCGTACAAACCCCTGCTCGCCAAGGCCATGGACGGAATCATTCCGCCGCGAATCGCCAACCGCAGCACGAAAGATCACTGCACGGAGGAATGGTTCGCCGGCCTGCGGGCACATCGGCGCGAGCTCATGGACTGGGTCGAGGACTCACACCTGGTCGCCGCCGGGATCGTCGACGAAACCGCACTGCGTCGCGCAGTCGCCAGCCCGGCCGTGCTCACCGGTGGTTTCACACAACTGGACAACACGTTGGGCGCCGAGGAGTGGCTGCGCGACCTGGCCGCACATCCGGTCCCCGCCTACCTCGCCCACACCGGCCGCGCCTGACGCGATGCTTTCGGAAACGTTGCGGCAGAAAGTCATTCGGGACAGGGCGGCGACTGCGCGACCCGCCACACTTCTAGGGAGGACGTTGAAATGAACCGGCTCCGTGAGGATGTCAGCGTGTGTGCCACCGAAGACGGTGCGGTTCTCCTGGACGAACGAAACGGCCGCTACTGGCAGCTCAACACGACCGGCGCCGAGGTCCTCGCCGCGTTCTTGGAGGGTGCGACAGTCGACGAGATCGCCGGCACGCTGCTCGAAACCCGGTCGGTCAGCCGGCGGCGGGCGGTGGCCGACATCGCGGATCTCCTGACCCGACTGACCGCAGCCGATCTTGTGAGGGCCTCATGACTCACGACCAGATTCTTCCCAGCGACACCCCGCCACCGGTGCTGCACCGCGTGGGGCCCTATGCGGCCGTCACCGCGGCCGGAGTGCTCGCCCGGCTTCCACCCCGCCGCCTCCGCCGCGTCTTGACCGTACTGCGCCGAGGCGCGGCACCGGCAGACTACGATCACGCGCTCCGTGCGCGACGAGCCGTCACCGCGGTCAGCACCAGGTGCGCCGGCCTTTACTGCCTCCAACGTTCCCTCGCCACCGCGGTGCTGTGCCGCCTCCACGGCACCTGGCCGACGTGGCGCACCGGAATACGCACCTCGCCCACCGCGGCGCACGCGTGGGTCGAAGCGGACGGCCGACCGGTGGGCGAACCTCCGGACACGGCCAGCTATCACCCCATGCTCACCGTCGCGCCCGACCCCCGCAGGAGCTGATTCGTCAACCCGCCACTGCCGAGACCTGCGAACCACGTGGTCCACACCGAGACCGCGACGTGCTCACGACCCTCGACTCGGACCTCCGCGTCATGGTGTGCAGCACCCGCCAGGGAACCGACATCGCCTGCACGCTCGACCTGCTCCGCGTCGTCGGATCGGCACAGTTCGGGAGCTGACTACACGGCACGTAATCCGATTCCGGGAAGGCCGACCGGCCGAGTCAGGCTGGGGGCGGTGTGGATTCGGTCTCGGCGAAGCGGTCGGCGATGTCGCGGGCGGTGACTTTCGCGAGGTCGACGAGGAAGGGGACGCGTTCGGGGATCATGAGGGTGGTCGGCCCGCGCAGGCCGAGGGCGAAGCGGCAGCGGCCGGAGCGGTCGAGGACGGGCAGTCCGATGGTGCGGTAGCCGGGGTCGAGTTCTTCGTCGTTGTAGGCGTATCCGCGGGCGCGGGCGTGGTCCAGTTCGGCGCGCAGTTCGACGGGGCCGGAGACCGATCGATCGGTGCCCTCGTCGTAGGGCAGGGCGCGCAATTCGTCGTCGGTGGTGTCCGACCAGGCCAGCAGCACCTTGCCGAGTGCGCTGGCGCGCAGTGGCAACCGCACACCCTGTAGGCGGTGGCCGTCGCTGTCGCGCCAGCGGCTGGTGCCGAGCAGGACCGCGTGGATGCTGTGCCGGATGGCGACCGACGCGCTCGCGCCGGTGGTGTTGGCCAGCTGTTCCAAACACGGTTCGGCGAGGTAGATCCGGTGCTGCCGGTAGGCGATCTGGCCGTATTCCGCGAGTGCGCCGCCCATCCGGTAGCGGCTGGATTCGTCGTCCTTCTCCAGGAATCCGGCCTGTACCAGCGCGGCCAGCAGGCGATGGGTGGTGCTCACCGCCAGCCCCTGCCGGCGGGCCACCTCGGAGACGCCGCGCTCGTGCCCGTCGCGGAAGCAGTCGAGGACCGACAGGGCACGGGCGACGGTCTGCACACCGGAGGCTTCCACGCGAGCGACGGTAGCACAGGCGATCGAACGTCAACGCCCAGAATTTTCCGATATTCGGAAAGCGACTTATAACCCCGCGCAATTCGGTTGTCAATCCTTCCAATCCACGGAAAGGATTACCTCGCGGTGACCGGTGCGGATGCCTAACGTCCGACGGCAGTGATCGGCTCTCCGGAAGAGGTACTCCACGATGTTTGGCACGCGGCACCGCCGCCGGCGTCTCGCGCTCGCGCTCGCTCCCGTGGCGGTGCTGGTCGCCGCGTGTGGCTCGGGGGCGACCACGGGCGCGGACCACGGAACGGTCGTGATCAAGGTCGCCGACCCCGGGAACGAGGGCCCGCTGGCGGTCGGGAAACGGGACGGCACCTTCGACAAGGCGCTGGCGCCGTTGGGCGCGCGCATCGAATGGGTCACCACCACACCGGGTTTCAGCTCCATGCTGAAACTGTTCAACACCGGCCAGCTCGACGTGTCGGGGGCCGCGTTCAGCCCGGTGGTCGGCGCGCTGTCCAAGGATGTCGCGGTGCGGATCGTGGCGGTCCAGGATCCGGCGGGCAAGGATCAGAGCGGCATCATCGCGACTCGTGATTCCGGTATCCGCGCGGTGCCCGACCTGATCGGGAAGCGGGTGGCGGTCAACGCGGCGGCCAAGGGTGAATACATCCTGCTGAAGGCGCTGGCCCAGGCCGGTGTCCCCGCGGACAAGGTGACCCGGGTTCCCTTGCAGCAGAAGGACGCCGCCCCCGCCTTCGCCACCGGCAAGGTCGACGCGTGGGCCTCGTTCCTACAGCCCTACCAGGAGGCCAAGGCCAACGGCGGGGTGGAGATCGCCACCGAGCAGAGCATCGGATCCAAGGACAACTCGGTCGTCGTCTTCCGCACCGAGGTCCTCGACGGGCATCCGGATATCGCCGCCAAATACCTCGAGGTGTTGCAGGAGCTGACCGCGCGCCAGCGCACCGATCCCGCGGCATTCGAGAACGTCTTCGAGACGACGGGCCCGCGGGCGCTGTCGGGCCAGCGGCTGGCGGACGCGCTGCGGGTCGGTGCGGAGGCCACGGTGCCGCGGTTGCCGCTGGACTCCGACGCCGACGCACTGGCGGACGTGGTGGACCTGTTCTATGCCAACGGTGTCGTCTCGCGCAAGATCACCGCCGCCGACATCTTCTACGACCTGCGCTCGAAACTGACGCCCGAGCAACTGGGCGCCCTGCGGGCAGGGCAGTGAGATGGCGACCGAGGTGACTTCCCTTGCGCTGGCGCCGCCGCGTTCGAGAGCCGAACGGTCGAGGCCCGCATGGCTTTCGGTGACGCTGCGGTTCGTCCTGCCGGCGGTCTTGCTGCTGGCGTGGTGGGTGGGTTCGGCCACGGGCGCCCTCGAGCCCCAGGTGCTGGCCGGTCCGCCGAAGGTGTGGTCCGCGGGCGTCGAACTGCTGCGCAGCGGTCAGCTGGTGGACTTCGCGACCGCCTCGCTGCTGCGCGCGGTGTTCGGCGTCGGGCTCGGTGTGTCGGTCGGGTTGGTGCTCGGCCTGCTGTCCGGGTTGTCGAGTCTCGGTGAGGAACTCGTGGATTCGACGATGCAGATCGTGCGCGCGGTGCCGTTCCTGGCGCTGGCGCCATTGTTCATCGCCTGGTTCGGCATCGACGAGCTGTACAAGATACTGCTCATCGCCGTGGCGACGGTGGCGCCGATGTATGCCTACACCTATCTCGGCGTCCGCAACGTGGACCGCAAAATGGTCGAGGCCGCACGGGGTTTCGGGCTGGCCGGGCCCCGCCTGGTCCTGGAGGTGGTGCTGCCCGCGGCCCTGCCGGGTGTGCTCATGGCACTGCGTGTGTGCCTGGCCATCAGCATCACCGGCCTCATCGCCGCCGAACAGGTCGGCACGACCGAAGGTATCGGGTACCTGGTCACGCTGGCACAGGAGTACAACCGCACCGATTACATGGTGTTGTGCATCGTGCTCTACGCACTGCTGGGCTTGGTGTTCGACGGCGTGGTGCGGCTGGTGGAACGGTTCGCGATGCCGTGGCGCGGACAGGTGGCGATGCGATGACCACGGTCTCGGAAACCGTTGCGGTGCAGCGGGAAACCACCGCAGAGGTCGCCGTGTCGATCACCGGCCTGCGGAAGGCGTTCGGCGACAAGGTGGTCCTCGACGGCGTCGACCTGACCATCCGGCGCGGCGAGTTCGTGGTGCTACTGGGCCCCAGCGGCACCGGGAAGACCACCCTGCTGCGACTGCTCACCGGCCTGGAGACACCGGACACCGGCACCGTGCTGGTCCCGGACCGCCGCACCACCGTGTACCAGGAGCCGCGGCTGATTCCGTCCAAACGGGTGCTCGCCAATGTGACTGTGGGGCAACGCCGTTCGCGAAGTACGCGGGAGGCGGGCCTGCGCGCGCTGGCGGAGGTGAACCTGGCGGGCAAGGCGCGGCAGTGGCCCGCGACGCTGTCCGGCGGCGAAGCCCAGCGCACGGCACTGGCCCGGGCACTGGTCCGCGAACCCGATCTGCTGTTGCTGGACGAGCCGTTCGCGGCCCTGGACGCCCTCACCCGGCTGCACATGCAGGAACTTGTCGGCGAACTGGTCGCGCGGCATCGCCCGGCGGTGCTGATGGTCACCCACGACGTGGACGAGGCGGTCCGCCTGGCCGATCGGGTGCTGGTACTCGACCACGGCCGATTCGCCGCCGATCTCACCCTCGACCTCGCCCGCCCGCGCGAGCACAACGTTCCACGGGCCGTGCGCTACCAAGCGGCACTGCTCGCCCACCTCGGCGTCGGCGACCCGCCCGCCGAAAACCTCCGGGAGCAGCACACATGACCACATCATCGGCACACGAGCCGGCGCTCGACACCCTCTGGTACACCCGCTGCCCGGTCCCGACCGCCAGCGGCCTGGCGCACAGCCTGGGCTGGCTGAGCGAGACCGCCGCCGGGAACGACCTGCGGTTCGGCGTCTTGCAGGACGCGGGGCCGGAACTGGCGGTGCGGCACTTCGATCACACCCTGTCCGGGTTGATCCGCGAGGGCGGCAACGTGCCCGCCCTGGCCGCGCGCGCCCACGGATCACCCACCCGGCTGATCGGACTGACCTGGATCGACGAGGCGCAGGCCGTGCTGGTCGGCCCGGATTCGCCGATCGGCTCGGCCACCGACCTCGCGGGGCGCCGGATCGGGGTCCCGGCGTGGGCTCAGGACCAGGCGCGGAGCTTTCCGCGCGCGATGGCGCTGCACGGCTTCGCGAGCGCACTGCGGCTCGGCGGCCTCGGCTTCGGCGACGTCACCGTCACCGAAGTCGGCGTGGACCGGAATCCGCAGGTGCGCACCGAAGTTCAGCAACGCGGCCGCAGTGTCACATGGGGCGTCGACGAGCTGCTGCGGGGTGACGTGGACGCGATCTATGTGAAAGGCGCACGGGCGCAAGAGATCGCGCGGGAGCATGGCCTGCGGGTCGCCGTGGATCTGGACGCCATCGAGAGCAAGCGGTACCGGGTGAACAACGGCACCCCGCGGCCGATCACCGTGCACGCCGACCTGCTGGAGCGGCGGCCCGAGGTCGTGGTGGGCTTCCTCGCCCAGAGTCTGCGCGCGGCCGACTGGGCCGCCGGAAACCTCGACGGGGTGCGCGCGGTGCTACAGCGCGAAACCCTTTCCGGCCCGGACGGTGTCGTCGCCGCCTACGGCGCGGACTTCCATCGCGGTCTGCACCCCTCGCTGTCGGACGAACGCCTGGAGCTGATCGGCATCCAGAAGCAGTTCCTCTACACCCACGGGTTCCTGGCCGCCGACTTCGACCTGGCGTCCTGGGTCGCGCACGAACCGCTGCGACAGGCACAGGAACTCGTCGCGGCCGAACGCGCGGCGGCATGAGCGGCGGGCACGCGGAGACCTCCGCGCCGGAATTCCTGTGGCGGTTACCGACCCGCGGCGACGGCCGCCGGGCCGATCCGGGCTTGCGCCATCGCGGCGGTTTCGGCGCGCCCGCACCGGCCGGCCCGGCCACCGATGTACGGCCCGGCCGGTTCGGGCCGTTCGACGACCTGCACCAGATCGTCCACGCGGCGGAACTGTCCGGCCTGGACGGAGTGCTCGCGCCGTACGACCCGCACGGCGAGGAGTCGTGGATCGTCGCGGGCGGCGCGCTGCGGGCCACCCGCCACTCCCGCGTCGTCGTCGAATTCCAGCCCGCCTTCGGCACCCCGGTCTACGCGGCGAAGATGTCGGCCACGCTGCAACGGCTGTCCCGCGGGCGATTGGGGTGGCGGCTCGCCGTGGACACCGACGCCGCCGAGGCGCGGGCGCGCGGCGACCGCGTCGGCGGAGACGATCGCTACGCCCGGGCTGCCGAATTCCTCACCGTCGCCCGCGGCGTGTGGAATGCCGACCCGGTGGCCGCCGCCGGTTCCGGGGGACCGGATTCGATTACGCCGGAGAGTATTTCGACGTGGTGGACGGTGGGTTCCGGGGTATTCTGTCCGGCCTGCCCTTTCCCGAGATCCAGTTGACCGGCGACTCCGACGCGGCCCTGCGGCTCTCCGCCGAGCACGGCGACGTCCACGTGTTCACGGAGACAGTGGAGGGGCCCGGCCGGTCGCTCACCGCGCTCCGGGATCGGGCGAACCGCGCGGGCCGGACGGTACGCGCAGCGCTCGAACTGCCGATCATCGCTCGCGAGACCGAATCCGAGGCCTGGGCGCGAGTGGACCGGCAGTGGCGTGAACTGCATCCGAGCGGGCCGGACGCGCAGGCGTGGCGTATCGGCGACGACCGCTGGGCGGGGTTCGCGGATCTCGGCTATCCGCAGGCCATCGGCCTGGTCGGCAGCTACGAGCAGGTGGCGCGGAAGTTGCGGGAGTACGTGGCGGCCGGTGTGGACACCTTCGTGCTGTCGGGCCACCCGCACATCGAGGAAGTACACCGCGCCGGGGAACACCTGCTGTTTCACGCCGACCCGGCCGGTCGCACCCTGAGGGCGCAGGAGGCCCCCGCATGAGCATCGACATCTACTGGCGCATCGGCATGGAGGGCGATCACGCGTCGCTGCGCACGCCCCGCCGCTACAACCGCGGCCACGCCAACGGCTACGGCCCCGGCAATATCGCCCCCGCGATCCGCCACGGCGAACTGGACGGCTACGGCTACATCGACCATATGGCGGCGGTCGCCAAGGCCTCCGAATCGGCCGGTTTCCTCGGCGGGCTGCTGCCGTCCTTCCCGGTCACCGAGGACCCGTGGGCGGTGGCGTCGGCGCTGGCCCGCGAGACCACCACCTACCGCTTCATGGTCGCCTTCCAGCCCGGCTTCCTGCATCCGGTGCAGGCGGCCCGGATGTCGGCGAGCCTGCAACGCGCGACCGGCGGCCGGCTCGTCTACAACATCATCAGCGGCGGGGGAGGGCCGGCCCAATTGTGGTGGGGCGACAAGGTTTCCCACGACGACCGGTACGCGCGTACCAGCGAATTCCTCGACGTGCTGCGCGGTGTGTGGGATGGCGAACCGTTCGATCACGACGGCCGCTTCTTCCGCACCGCGGGCGCTTTGCTGCCGCCGGGCCTGGCGGGACAACCGTTCCCGGAGGTGTACTTCTCCGGTTCCTCCGCCGCCGCCGTGCACGCCGCGGGACGGCATGCCGACTACTACCTGTCCTGGCTCGAGCCCTACGCCGACCTGCGCGCCAAGTTCGACGGGGTCCGCGCGCACGCCGAAACCACCGGTCGCACACCGAAGTTCGCCGTGCGTATCGATATCGTCGCCCGCCATACCGAGGAGGCCGCGTGGGCGGAGATCGAGCAGGGCTGGGCATTCGTCGATCGCGACGCCGCCAACCGCGCCGCGCAGGGCGACTCGGTCGGCGCGGCGCGCATCCAGGGCTGGGTGCCCGAAACCATCACCGGATACCGCGATCTCGAAGTGCAGCCGAACGTGTGGTGCGGCTTCAGCCTGATCCGCGGCGGGCCCGCCTTCGGCCTGGTCGGCAGCTACGAGCAGGTCGCCCAGCGACTCGACGAGCTGATCGACCTCGGCGTCGACGCGTTCATCCTCGCCGGCAACCCCCATCTCGAGGAGGCCTATCGCGTCGGTGAGGAAGTGCTGCCGCTGCTCGGCCGCTCCCGGCTCACCGCGCCGGCCCCCGCGGCAACATCCGCCGCGCTGCTGTAAACCCCAGACCCCCACCATTTCTCAGGAGTACAACCATGTCCGTCCGTGTCGGCTACTTCCCGCACAACAACTCGCTGTTCGTCCTGCGTCATCGCGGCATCCTGGAACGCACGCTGCCCGATGTGGAATGGGTCGATCTGCGCAGCCTGCCGCAGCCGGACCCGGTCGATCCGGCGACCGCGCTGCCGTCCCAGCATTCCGATTGGCTGTTCACCGACATCGGCTACGACTTCATCGGCACCGGATTCACCCCGCCGGTCACCGCGCTCGGCAACGGCAGAGACATTGTGTACGTGGGCATTTCGGAGCCTCGGGTCGAGAACGGCCGCCTGGTTACGCTCGCGTCCTCCGGTATCGAATCGGTGGCCGATCTCCGCGGCAAGCGCGTCGGAGTCGCGCACGGCTCCTGGCAGACGACCCTGGTGTTGTTCGCGCTCGACAATGCCGGGCTGAGCTGGTCGGACATCGAACCGGTCGACACCGGCGTGCACGACGGCGGGACGGCATTGCTCGACGGCGAACTCGACGCGTGGGTCGGCGCCTACCCGAGCCTGAGCGCCGTCGAAGCCACCGCGGACCTGCGGACCCTCATCGCCACCGACGGCCTGTTCAGCCACCCCTCGCTCTGGTTCACCCGCCGCGACTTCGCCGAGAACCACCGCGACGCGCTCACCGCGATCATCGACGCCCTGCAGGAATCCGACGCCTGGATCTCCGAAAACCCCCGCGCCGCAGCGCAATACTTCGTCGACGACGTCATCGCCCGCGGCGGCGCCGCCGACCTCGACGCCTGGGAAGCGGCCCTGCGCGGCCGCCCGTTCGGCCTCAACGCGGTCACCGACGCATTCCTCGACGAACAGCAGCGCGCCGCCGACCTGCTGGCCGCCAACCGACTACTGCCCTCCGGCGTGCGGGTCCGTGACGCCGTCCTGCCCTGGATCGGCGGGGTCGTCGACGCCGCGAAAGCGGGCGTGTGATCCGCACCTGGCGCCGGCCGTTCGCGGAGACGGCGACCTCTCCGGAGCGCGCACGCCTGCGTCAGGTCAGCTGGATCGGATAGCGTTGTGTGCCTTCTCGTTCCAGCCAGGTGCTGAAGTCCATGAGGGCTGGGTGTCGTGTGCGTAGCGCCGGGATGTCGGCGTGCCAGCCGCCGCGGTGATTGGCGAACTCGTATCCGGCGAGGGCGTCGGGGTCCTGATTCGTCAATGCCTCGCGGGGGATCGCACGGTAGTCGACGGTGTGCCCGACGGCCGTGCTCATGGCCTCCGCGATGCCGGTCATGGTCAGCTCGTCACCGGCGAGTTCCACTGTGGTGCCGAGGTATTCGTCGGGCTGGGTGAATGCCAGCGCGGCGAATTCGCCGATGTCGGTGCCCGCGATCAATTGCACGGGCACGTCCGGGTGGATGACGTCGGTCAGCACGCCGTCGCGCAGCCCGAAGCGCGGGTCGATCTGGTTCTCCATGAAGCGCACCGGGCGCAGCACGGTGGTCGGCAGGCCGAGCCCGGCGGCATACGTCTCCAGCTCCGCCTTGCTCTGCCAGCGCCGGATGCCGTGGTCGGCGTCCGCGGAACCGACCGAGGCATAGACGAAATGCGCGACGTGTGCCGCGGCGGCCGCGTCGGCGACTGTGCGGCCCAGCCGCAGCTCGTCGCCGGTGGTGAATCCGGGCGGTGTCCCCGGATAACCGGCGGTGGGTTGCACGCTGAACACCCCGTGGACACCGGCCACCGCGGCGTCCATTGCGGCGCGGTCGCCCATGTCGCCGCGCACCAGGTCCGCGCCCGCCGCGGCCAACGCCCGTGCGCCCTCCGCCTCCGGATCGCGGACCAGCGCACGCACCCGCCACCCGCAGCGCAGCAGTGCGCGCGCCGCCGCACCTCCCTGAGTGCCCGTGGCTCCGGTTACCAGCACTGTCTCCATCGAATCTCCTCGCCTGACATTAAGTGGGGACTATCCCCGTTTTCGGTGGGCTACGATACGGGGACTGTCCCCGTTTGGCAATGTGGAGGCGCCGTGACACCAGCACCGTCCAAGCCGACGCGCGCCGATGCCCTGCGGAATTACGAGCGGCTCGTCACCGCCGCCGCCGAGGTCTTCGCCGACCGTGGCCCGCAGGCGCCACTGGACGACATCGCGCGCGCGGCGGGCGTCGGCAATGCCACGCTCTACCGCCATTTCCCGACCAGGCTGGCGCTGCTCGAGGCCGTGCACCGCGACCGCATCGAGGGGTTGGCCCGCCGGGCCCGGGAACTGGCCGAGACCTGTCCGCCGGCCGCGGCGCTCATGTCGTGGCTGGACACGGTCGCCGCGCAGAGCAGTGCCACCCGTGGCCTGCTGACCGCGTTACTGGCCGTGGCCGACGCGCCGGACGAATCCTGGTGCCGCGAAACGATATTCGCCTCCGCCACCACCCTCCTGCGCTCCGCCCAGCACGCGGGCGAGATCCGCCGCGACGTGACCACGTCGCAACTACTGAAAGTGGTCAACGCGATAGCGATCGCGACCGAGCAGGACCCGGATCCGGCGGGACAAGCCCACGCACTACTCGCCATCCTCTTCGAGGGCCTGCGCGCCCGGCCATGACCTGCTAGCCCATGCCTCGAGGCGTGATTGTTCCGGCCGGCTTTCGGGGCTCGCCGAATCGGTAGCTCTGCTTGACAACGTCCTGGGTATACGGTTATCTAAGGAATTGAATTCTGTTGCGTAGCAGTCGAATCTGTGAACAATCCAGGTGCTGCGGCTTTACTTCGACAGCGCTGTCGCCCAGGTCACATCGTTTCCGAAGTGTCTCGAAGAGTACGGGGTATTGTAGGGGTGGCGTATGTTGCATGCGGTGCCAGAAGGCGCGGGGGTAGGCAGTTCGGTTACCGTTTCCGGCGCTGCGAGTGAGGTGTTCCGCAGACTGCTCGGCCGCGGTAATGAGTTCGTTGCGGTAACGGAAGCTATTGCGGTACTCGACGAGAGCGTGTCACTCCAGCGAATCTCTGAAATCTTGTCTGTCGAAGCCTCCGTCGTGCACCGGGTCGTGAGCCTTCTCGAGGACGACGGTCTGGTGACCGGTGGCCGGCTGCGTGATTGTGAACTCGCACAATATGTGCTTTCGACTATGCGATGGGATACGCGGAGACATCTGCACGAGGCGGCGGCCGCCCTGCTCCACCGGGATGGTGCGGCCCCAGCTCTCATTGCGGCCCAAGTGATCTCGGCGGGTGGCACGCGTTACCCCTGGGCGCCGGTGGTCCTGCGAGACGCCGCGGAAGAGGCACTGACCCTGGATCAGATCGGCCGTGCCGTCGGATATCTCGACCTGGCTTACCGAATTGCCACCGACATCGAGGAACGGGCCGCGCTCGCGGCGCTGCTGACGGCGGTCGAGTGGCGGGTGAACCCCTCGGCCGCCACGCGGAATTTCGCCCGCGTCCATGCCGCCGTCAAGGCCGGCACGCTGCCATTGTTGTCGCTGGGCAGTGCGGTGCGGTTTCTGCTCTGGCACGACCGCATCGATGACGCACGGGCGGCCATGGCGCTGCTGGAACGGGATTCGCCGGACGCCGAGGTCGCATTTCTTCGACGTTGGGTCGCATACACCTACCCGGAGTCGTCGGCCGGACCGGTGCGGGGAGGGCTGCGTCAGGTTCGGAATACGTCCGAGGCCGGAGCCGTCTACGCACTCGGCGCGCAATTGCTGACCGAGTTCGGCAACGGTGCGGCTCCCGCCGCGACCCTGGTGGTCGCGCACCGTCTGCTGTCTCGGTACCGTTTGGATTCCAGCACCGTCGAGGCGTTGAGCGCTGCGCTGGAGGGCCTGATCTACGCGGGAAAACTCGTGGTGGCCGCGGCATGGTGCGACGCCCTGCTGGCCGAGGCCGTGGCTCGCGCGTCGCCGACCTGGCGGGCGATCTTCGCCGGGTTGCGTGCCGAAATCGCGGTACGGCAGGGCGATGTCGAGCGGGCGGCCGACTTCGCCGTGGGCGCGCTGAATCATGTGCCGGCCGCCAATCAGGGCATGCTGGTGGCTCGGCCGCTCGCCCATCATGTGCGAGCACTCACGATCGCGGGCAAATACGATCAGGCCGACGCTCAACTCGACCGGGACGTGCCGTTGAGTGTCTTCGACTCACGGCTCGCGCTGCCCTATCTGCACGCGCGGGGCCATCTGGCGCTGGTCACGGGCCGCATCGAGGATGCCTTGATGGACTTCGAACTCTGTGGTGCGTTGATGCGCCGGTGGGGGATGGATATGGCGGGCCTGGTGGCCTGGCGTAACGACCTGGCGCTGGGTTTCCTGCACGCCGGTGAGACGGGCCGTGCGCGGGCCGCCGCCGAGCAGCACCTGCGTCACGTGGGTGATGTGCGCAGGCATCCGACCGCGGGGGTGTCGCTGCGGTTGGTCGCGGCCACATTGTCACCGCCCGAACGTGTCCCTCTGCTGCGCCAGGCCGAGCGGGTCGCACGCCACGCCGACGATCGTTTCGAGCATGCCACCGTCCTGGCCGATCTGGCCGAAGCCCTCGAGCTGGCGGGGCAGCCGGACCACGCGCGGCCGATCAGCCGCGCGGCTGTCCGGCTGGGGCAGCAGTGTGGCGCGGAACCGCTGGTCCGGCGGCTTGTCGGTCAGCCGCGGATGCAGACGCTGGAGGCGGTAACCCAGACCCTGACCGCGGCCGAGCAGCGGGTGGCGGAACTGGCGTCGAGTGGTCTGCGCAACCGCGAGATCGCCGGCGCCCTGGGGATCACCACCAGCACGGTCGAACAGCACCTGACCCGGGTATATCGAAAATTGCAGGTACGCAGGCGTACTGAGCTCCGATTCCGGCTGAGCGCGGCGAGCTGACCACGTTCCCCTGAGGTGCGGAACGACGTCAGGCTGGGACAGACTCGATGACGGACAGCGGAGTGATCGTCGGGACGATCGTCCGGACCCGGAACCGTGCCTGCCGCAGGAGAGCCTCGTACTCCTCGCGGGTGCGTTCGCGGCCTCCGATGGTGAGCATGACGTGGAGGTCGAGCCAATGGCTGAAGTGCGGACGGTTGCGGCGGGTCGGCACCACGCACTCGATCAACAGCAGCCGGCCCGAGGGCGGTATGGCGTCACGCACCGAGCGCAGGATTTGCAGGGCCTGGTCGTCGGCCCAATCATGGATGATGTTCTTGAGGAGGTAGGCGTCCGCACCGGGTGGCACGGCGTCGAAGAAGGAGCCGTTCTCGATGGTGCAGCGGTCGGAAACTCCGGCCCGCGTGAGCGTTTCGGAGGTTCGGCCGGTAGCCGAGGCCAGATCGAAGACCACTCCGCGCAACCCCGGGTTTGCTCCGAGGACGGCTGCGACAAGTTCGCCGGAGCCGCCTCCGACGTCCACGATGCGACCGAATCGGCCGAATTCGTACGCCGCCAGCAACGGCCGCACGCTCATCGCGGTGGTCACCCGCATCGTGTCGTGAAACTTCGCGGCAAGCTCCGGTTCCGCGGCCAAGTGGCGAAAGCCGTTGGTGCCGTGCGCCAATTCGTGTCCGGATCGGCCGGTTCGCACGGCGCCGAGCAGCTGGCCGTGGGTTGCCCACAATATCGGATCGCCGGGGGCCAGCACCAAGGGCCGGACGGTCTGCCGAGATGCGGTGCGCAGTGGGTCGGCCAGCGCGTTGAGGGCGAACCGACCGTCCGGAAGTTCGGTGAACACGCCGTAGCCGGCGAGCGCGCGCAGCAGCCGATACGTGCCGTCGCGGTCACTGCCGGCCCGCCGCGCGATCTCCTCCGCGGGCAGGGCGCCGTGTTCCAGTAGGTCGGCGATGCCCAGGGACGCGGCGACATAGAGGGCTTGGGTGGGCAGCCACCCGTTCGCCAGGTCCAGCACCGCCAGGGGTGTCGGCACGGCACGCTGCAACTTCCGGCGCAGGAGGCCGTGCGTCCGTCCGGCGATCCGCGTAAGCCATACGGGCGGAAGGACTTTGGGTCCGTATCGGGTCATGACTGCTCGCTCGACAGCGGCCGGGGCTGGTCGGACACAGCTCCGATCAGCTCCCTGTAGGGGTCGTTGCCGGGCAGGACGGATACGACGTCGCCGCTCTGCCGGAGCAGGACCGCGACGCCCCGGGCCAGCCCGTAGGTGTCGAACACGGCGCCCTCGGGATCGCGATAGCAGGGTTCGCCGGGGTCTCCGCCGCGGGACACCGGAATACCCGTGATCGGTGTCGTGTCCATCATCGCGACGTACCCGACGGCGTCCTGCCACGTGTGCCCGGATGCGGCGCAGTACAGCAGGGCGAGACCCGCGGTGGTCAGCTCGGCGGCCGCCAGCTCGTGATCGCCGGACCTCAGGGTGAATCCTGGTACTACGCGGGCGGTCTCGGTGGTCGGTCGCCGGATGCGGGTCAGCGGCGCGAGTGCCGCGTCGGTCGCGCGGTCGATGCGGCGGCGCCACGGCAGCGCCAGCAACGCTATCAGCGGCATCGCGACCACCGCGCCGGTCAGCCAGCAGACGAATGCGGTGAGCACCAACGCCGATACCGATCGCCGGCTCGACACGGCGCGGATCAACGCGCCCCAGCGGCGGAACAGGTAGCCGGCCGTGCGGTCGGCCGCGGCGATCGGGTGCACCGTGCGGGCGCCGGTCACCGGTGCGTCGCCCGTCGCGAATGCCGTGGCGCACTCACGAATTCGCTCGAGTTCGGCCTCGGAGACGCCGGCGCGTCCGAGTACGGCGCCGTCGCGCTTGCCGTGCAGCAGCCAGCGCAGAGTGCTCGCGATGGTGACGAACTGCGGGCGGGTGTCGGTGGCGACCACCGCGCCGAGGTGGCGTGCGCCGAGCCGGCCGAGCCGGCGGTGGACCTCGAGTGCCGCCGAGTACCACATGTTCCGGCATGCGATCACCGAGAGGACGTTTCGGCCGGCCACCAGATGCGGACCGCGGTTGAGCAGCGTCCGGATCGGCAGCGAGGGTGCGAGAAACCAGATCTGATACCCGAGTATCACCAGTTCGGACGGATCGGTCGTCAGCTCTTCGGGAGGAGTCCGCAGATCGATGGCGGCGGTGGGATCCACACAGTCGGGGAAGATGCCGAAGAATCGGCGCAACGACCACGGAAACGGATACGGATGCACCGGTGCGACATCGACTCGGCGAATCTCCCAGCCCGCCGCCCGCAACGGTTGAATGAATGCCTCGACGGTTTCGGTGAGCTGTCCGGTCTGCGAGTAGTGGAAAACGACCGCGCGCCGGACGGCGGCGGTGTCGTGCGAATTTTGGGATTCCATGGCGTAGCCACCTTCGGGCCGTACCGAATGAAGAAATGTGAACGCCCGGACTCTACCGAGGCATTCAATGGACGGTCAAGGTGCGCCCCCGCCGCCGTAGGGGTGCGGGCGTAGGGGTTGATTCGCTCGTAAAGCGTTGTGCTGCAGATAAATACGGCGCGGTCGTATTGACTGCGAATATTTCCCGATGCGAAACTGGTGCGCACAGGCTTCATGACGACGGCGAGCCTGGCCGGCAGATTGAACAGAGGTGCGACATGTCGATCGCGGCAGAAATACAGCAGGACATACTCGAGTACCTCGAATCTCACTACGGGATCGAGCCCGAAGAAATTCACGGGCATTCCACACTGACCTCACTCGGTGTCGATTCGCTGGGACTGATCGCGATCGCGGACATGGTGAAGAAGAATTACGGAATCGAGCTGGACGACGAGCGCATCGCGGCAGTGCGGACATTCCGGGACTTCACCGAACTCCTGGAACGCAAATTGGCATCGGGTCAGAGCAATACCGGAGTGTGACCATATGAGCGCCTATATCACCGCTACCGGCCGCTTCCTGCCGGGACAGCCGGTGCCGAACGAGGAGATCGAGGACTACATCGGACGTGCCGGACTGGCGTCGGCCGACCTGCGGGAGATGATCCTCACCAACAGCGGCATCAAAACCAGGCACTATGCCATCGATAAAGAGCAGCGGACGGTCTACTCGAACACGCACATGGCCGCCGCCGCGGTGCGCCAGGCAGTGGAGAGAGCCGGCTTCGGGAACGACGAGGTCCAACTGCTGGCGGCGGCGACCACGATCCCGGATCTCCTCGGACCGGGACACGCCAGCATGATCCACGGTGAATTGGGGTACGCGCCGATGGAAGTCATGACGGCGCACGGTATCTGCAGCTCGGGAATGATGGCGCTGAAAGACGCGTATCTTCAGGTTGCCATCGGTGAGAAGCGTAACGCCGTGGTGGTGGCGAGCGAATTCGCCTCCCGCGGATTCAAGAGTTCGCGGTACGCCGAGATGCGGTCGGTGACCGAGGACGGTTCGCTGCCGATGGAGACGGCGTTCCTGCGCTACATGTTGTCCGACGGAGCCGGGGCGGTCGTCGTTCGCGACGAACCGAACCCGGAGGGCGTCAGTTTGCGTATCGACTGGATCACGCTGACTTCGTACGCCAACACCGAACAGGCGTGCATGTTCTTCGGCAGCAACTCCAACGACTGCGCGAAAACCTGGGGGGACTACGCCACAGCCGCAGACGCCGTCCACGACGGGGCCATGGCGCCGCGACAGAAGCTCTCGCTCCTGCCCCATCTCGTCGACGTCGGCATCGCCGAATACGAGCGCCTGATCGCGGCGGAACGATTCGATCCGGCTGCGGTGACCTGGTTTCCGGTGCATTATTCCAGCGAGCGGATGAAGGAACTGCTGCTCGGTGAGTTCAAACGCCGCGGAGTGCGGGCCGGCAGGCTGGAAAGCTGGTACAGCAATCTGACGCGGGTCGGGAACATCGGCAGCGCCAGCATCTACCTGATCATCGACGAGATGATGACCGAGGGTTTGATCTCCGAGGGCGACACACTGCTGTGCATGGTCCCGGAATCGGGCCGCTTCATCGTGTCGTTCATGCATCTGACCGCCGTGACCGCGGACCGCTGAACGAGGTCGAGGCAGGGCACCATGGCCGACGAGCAACAGCTGCGAACCTACGTGCGCACCGCCGCCCACAAATTGCGCGTCGCACGGGAACAATTGCGCCGGTGGGAAACTCGCACACGCGAACCGGTCGCCGTTATCGGCATGGGATGCCGCTATCCGGGCGGTGTCGACTCACCGCCGGCGTTGTGGCGGATGGTGCTCGAGCGACGCGACGTGATCACGGACTTTCCGACCGCACGAGGCTGGGACACCGCCGTGCTGGCCCGTGTCGATCCGGGCCGAAGTCGCTCTGTCCCGCGCGGCGGATTCGTGGCCGACGCGGGAAATTTCGACGCCCGGTTCTTCGGCATCAGCCCGCGTGAGGCACTGGCCATGGACCCGCAACAGCGGCAGTTGCTGGAAGTGACGTGGGAAGCGTTCGAAGACGCCGGTATCGATCCGACCCGGTTGCGGGGCAGCAGCACCGGCGTCTTCGTGGGCCTGTTCGCCAGCACCTATGCCCGCCTGGACGGGCGCTACCGCCCGCTGTCGAGCGATCAACTGGCCGGCCTGGCCGCTTTCCTGATGACCGGTGCGGCCGCGTCGGCGGCCTCCGGAAGACTGGCCTACAGCTTCGGGCTGGAGGGGCCTGCCGTGACGATCGATACCGCGTGCTCGTCATCGCTGGTGGCCCTGCACCAGGCCGTCGGCTCCCTGCGGTCGGGTGAGTCCGAACTGGCAGTGGTGGCCGGCGCCACGATCATGGCGACCCCGGACATGTTCGCGGCGGGTACCGAACGCGGCATGGCGCCGGACGGACGCTGCAAGGCCTACGCCGCGGCCGCGGACGGCACGGGCTGGTCGGAGGGCGTCGGAGTGCTTGTGCTGGAACGGCTTTCGCAAGCCCGCCGCAACGACCATCAGGTACTGGCGCTGGTGCGGGGCACGGCGGTCAACCAGGACGGCGCCTCGAACGGATTCACCGCGCCCAGTGGCGCGGCACAGCGGCAGGTCATCAGGAAGGCGCTGGACGCGGCGGGCTTGTCACCCCAGGACGTGGACGTTGTCGAGGGGCACGGCACGGGCACGGTGCTGGGCGATCCGATCGAGGTGAACGCCCTGCTCGACACCTATGGGCGCGATCGCCGGTACCCGGTGCTGCTCGGATCGATCAAATCGAACATGGGCCACACCCTCGCGGCCGCCGGCGTCGCCGGAGTGATCAAAACGGTCATGGCGCTGCGGCACGGAGTCGTCGCCCCGACGTTGCATGTGGACCGCCCTACGCCCCACGTCGATTGGCGCCCGGACAGCCTGCTGCTGGCGACCGAGCAACGGCCGTGGCCCGACACCGGCAGGCCACGGCGCGCGGCCGTCTCGTCGTTCGGCATCACCGGCACCAACTCGCACGTCGTCCTGGAGCAGGCGCCTCCTGACGAGAACCCTCGCCTCGACGAGCGGCAGCGACCGCCGGTGAACGTGTGGGTGGTGTCGGCGCACTCGCCGCAGGCCTTGCGGGCACAGGCCGGCCGCCTGGCGGGCCGGCTCACCGCCGGCGACCGCCCGCGGGTCGAGGACATCGGCTACTCGCTGGCGGTGACGCGAGCGCGATTGCCTCACCGGGGCCTGGTAGTAGGCCACGGATACGACGATATGGTCGAGGGGCTCGTCACGCTCGCCGCCGGCGGTGACACTCCGGCGGTGATCCGTGGCATGGGGTCGCCGGAGGCCAAGACGGTGCTGTTGTGTCCGGCGGAGTCGCACTGGCGGGCCGGTACCGGGCGCGCGCTGTATGCGTCGTTCCCGGCGTTTCGTGGCGGCTTCGATGAAGTATGCCAAGGATTCTCGGCCGCAGCGCCGCATCTTCTCGCGGCGGCATTCGATACCGAAACCGCCGAACCGGGCACCGCCATCGCCGGGCCCGCGACGTTCGCCACCACGGTCGCCGTGTATCGGCTGCTGACCTCGTTCGGGGTGCATGTCGACCGGGTGATCGGCGCCGGAGCCGGTCGGCCGGCACAGGAATACCTCTCGGGGGAATGCTCGCTGGCTGACGCGGTCGAGAAGGTCGTGGCGGCGGATCGCGAGTCGGGCACCGACGACCACACCGCCCTTGCGGTGACCGAAGCCGTCCACGACGGCGGATCGATCTTCCTCGAACTGGGCTACGGCTCAGCGGCATCGGTCGTCCGCGACACCGCCGTAGCGGTCCACGGCTCCGACGCCACCGTCGTCACCATCGCGATGCTGCCGGCCGGCCCGCACGACACCGACGAGGCCGCGGCCTTCGCGACCGCGTTGGCACGCGCACACGCCGCGGGTACCCCCGTGGACTGGTCTGCCTGGTACCCGGGCGCCCAGCGAACGCCGTTGCCCACCTACGCATTCAGCCACCGCCACTACTGGATCGGGAATTGACGGTGGCGGGCGGCGTCGCGGTGGTCGGCAGTGGAATCTCGGGATTGGCCGCCGCGTACCACTTACATCGTGCGGGCCGCCAGGTGCAGATCATCGAGCGCGATGCGACCGCAGGCGGTCGTTTCGGCGCCGGACGGATAGGGGAGCGGCCGGTGCTGGCCGGCGCCCGGCTGATCGGGCACAAGTACACTGCGGTACGCGAATTCCTCAGTGCGCTCGGGTCTTTCGACCTCGAACCCTATCCGGTTCCGCCGGTCGGCGTGCTGAGCGGCTCAGGAGTCGACCTGGATCCGCGCGCCGCGGCCCGAATCGGTCAACGCCTGATCGAGACAGGGGCGGCGCCGCATCACATCGCGAAGCTGTCCTATCTCATGACGCGAGCCCGCGACACCGACGGCGTACTGAATTCCCGCTATGTCGCCAAACTCGCGGAGATCGGCGACCAGCAGCCGCTGAGTGCTCATTTCGGCTCGACGATCGCCGAGTCGGTGCTGCGGCCGATGACCGTCTGGGCCCACGGGGCCGAGCCGGACGAGGTCTATATGAGTTCATTCGGCGCCGTCGCGGCCACTCTGTCCGACCGATTCGATCAGCTCGGTGACGGGTTGGCCCCGGTGCTCGCAGCACTCGGGCGGCGGGTGCCGCTGCGGACACGAACCACGGCGACACGCCTGATCGTGCGCGAGGGCCGAGTCCGCGGTCTCGAGGTCGTCGACGCCGACAATACGACCCGGGAAACGGACTACGACGCTGTCGTCCTCGCGACCTCCGGCAGGGCCGCCGCCGACCTGGTCGCCGCCGACTTCCCGGCGTTGGCGGCGTTGCTCGCGCAGTTGCGGTACCGGTCGGCGACGGTGGCATTGGTCGAATACGACCGGGCCGTCTTTCCTCCTGCCCTCGCCGCCCTCGCCTTCGATGACGCATCGTGCTGCTCTGCCGCCGTCCAGAGCACGGGCTGGCGCGAACTGATCCGGTATACGTTCACCGGCCGGGCCGCCGCGACAATTCCGTCGCCGCAGGAGTTTCGGAAGTGGCTGGAGAATGCCGAAGATCGCGTCACGACCCACCTGGGGACGTCCTTGCCGGACCGCCGAGCCGTCGCGATCTGGCGATGCGCCGTCGCGTATTGCCGCTACCCGCCCTTCCACACCGAATTCGTCGGCAAGGTGGACCGCGAACTCGCCGACATCGCTGGGCTGGCGCTGGCCGGAGACTACCTGCGAGGCACGTCGCTGGAAGCCTGTTACCGGTCCGGCGCTGCGGCGGCAGCGCGAGTGCTCGGCGAAACCGGCTAGCGCAGTGCGGTGACGCCGACGCCATCGCGGTACTCGAGTTGCGTCCGAGAGGAGACTGACCCACGGGTGGTCGGAGTTGCCTCTGCGGCGGGTGTCGTGTGGTCGAATATGGCATGCTGTTTCGCCAGCTCGAGTACTTCGTCGCGCTTGCGCGGGAGCGCCATTTCGCGCGTGCCGCGGCCGCGTGTTATGTGTCGCAGCCGGCGTTGTCGGAGGCTATCCGCAAGCTCGAGCGGGAGCTGAAGGTTCCGTTGGTGCAGCGCGGGCGGAGCTTCGAAGGCCTGACTCCGGAGGGGGAGCGGCTGGTTCTGTGGGCGCGGCGCATCCTTGCCGACCACAACGCGCTCCAGCAAGAGGTGGTGGCCCTGCAGACGGGGTTGTCCGGTGAGCTGCGGCTCGGGGTGATTCCCGCGGCCGCGGGGACCGTGGCTCTGTTGACCGATCCGTTCTGCGCCGAGCACCCGCTGGTGAAGGTGCGGATGGAGACCAGCTTGACATCGGCGGACATCGTCGAGCGGATCCGGCGCTGCGAGCTCGACGCCGGCGTGGTGTATCCGGACGGGCAGGACACCGCCGGATTGTCGGTCACGCCACTGTATTTCGACCAGCACGTGCTCCTGGCGGGTGGCGATCTGCTCACCGGTCGGTCGGGCCGCATCGGTTGGCCGGACGTGGTGGAGCTGCCGTTGTGCCTGCTGCATCAGGGGATGCGCGGCCGCCAGCTCATCGACGATGCCCTGGCGACGAAACATCTCCGAGTCAACCCGCAGCTGGAAACCGACTCGGTGGCAGCGCTTTTCGCTCATGTCGCGGCCGGCCGGTGGGCCACCGTCATCCCGTCGACCTGGCTGCGCACCATGCGTCCGCCGGCGGGCGCGCGTGTGCTGCAGGTGGAGGACCCGTCGGTCACTGCGATGATCGCGTTGGTCACCGGTGTGGCGGAGCCGGTTTCGATGGTGACGCGCGCGTTGTGCGAGACCGCGCGGACGACTCGCATCGAGGCCGCGGTACAACGGCCCCGGGAATCGACCGAGACCGCGACCTTCGGCACCGAGTGATCGCTCCGGCCTATCGAATCGTCGCGTACGTCTCTTGGACGCTCGTGCAGTGCCGCGGTGAGACTTGTTGGACACGGCACCGGCGGCAGTACGGAAGCTTCTTCGATGTCGTCACTTGCGGGCCACCTGAGGTGACTTATTGTGAGCGAACCGGATTTCTTCGGCAACGGCACCTACCACGGGCCGTTCGGCCTCTACCACCGCTCGGATCTCCAGTCGGGCTTATCGAGTGACGAGGGTGCGAGCCCGCCGGTCGATCCCGAGCCGACACGAACACGGCAGCTGTCCGACAGCGACTGCCTACGTCTGCTCTCTGATGTCCGAGTCGGACGGATTGCGTTCTCCCGCTACGCGTTACCCGTGATCAGGCCGGTCAACCACATCGTCGACGCGGAGTTCGTCATCGTGTATGCCGCCGCCGGTATGGGGACCTCGCCCGACCACCACGTCGTCACGTACGAGGCCGACGCGCTCGATCATCGCACGCTGCTCGGCTGGTGCGTCGCGGTCACCGGCTTCGCGGAACCGGTGACCGCCACCCGCGAAATCCACCACTACCGCAATCGATTACAGCGGTGGATCCCCGGACAGCACGAACGGATCGTCCGCATCGTTCCCGACATCATCGCCGGTGTCGAGTACGTCGAACACCACGATCCGGACCCCTCCCATCGACCCGGACCGCCGCTGCCCCCGCCGACGTTCGATCGATGACGCCGATCACTGGTCGGCGGTCCCTATTGGACGTGCGCAGCTTCTGTCTCCGAGGATGACATCCGCTCTGCGGTGGGTTTCATCAGGCTTGCTCGATCCAGGATGGGAGAACGATGTGGTGACGACAGCGCAGATGCGTGCCGTGCTGGCTGTGCTCGATGTCGATGTGGAGACCCTCGTCACGGTGGGCGATACGGACATCGAGCGGGCCGAATTGGCGGCCGTACTGCAGTCGGTGGCACGCCGCGCACTGCGTGCGTCGGTGACGGAGGCGCCGCTGGGCGAATGCGCTCGGGCGTGGTCGGCCGCCGCCGTGGCGGCCACGGTGTCCGGGAACGAGATGTCCGAGCAGGTGCAATTCGACGCGATTTGGCTGCGGCAGCAGATCGCCGCCCTCGCCGTGCGGACGGCGCCCGCGCCGACGCGCGCACTGCTGACAGCCGCCGCACAGGCGATCGATGCCGCGGCGATACTGACCGCGATCGCCCGCAGCCCAACCGGTTACGGCAGCCGGGACGGCTGGCAGGCAGCTCTCGCAGACCTCGCCTGCGCTTTCCGGGCGGTCACCGACGAGCACAACGAACTCACCCGACCCGGTCCCCAAATATGATCGGTGCCCTCGGTGGGTCATACGAGGCACCCTCGTCGGCCAGCTGCTGGTGACCGCCCCGCTGGCGGTCCTGGCGGCCACGCAGGGACCCCTTTCTCCGCTGAGGTTATGGCTTGCCGTCGAGTGCGGTGCGACGCCGTTGGATGGGTGTCATGCCGTAGGTGGCGCGGAATCGGTGGGTGACGTGGGACGAGTCGCGGAAGCCGGGGCGCTGGCGCATGAGTGCGGCGACGGTCCTGTCGATCGTGGCGATGATCCTGTGGCTCATCCTCGATCACGAACTGTGGGAGCGACCGGAATCGCCGTCCGACCGCGGTCGATCGGTGCTCTACAACGCAGCGACCGTAGTCACGCTGGTCACCGGCGTCGCTGTCCTACACGTGGCCCTGTTCGGACTGTTGCTGGGCACGGCAGTCTGACTCTTCCCTCAGAACTGTTCTCGCGGGTTCTGGGGCACGGAGTGAACGTCGCCGATTACCTCACCCTGGCTTGGTTGCTGGCGTCCATCGCGACCATCGGCGGGGCCCTCGGATCCGGTCTCGAAGATGACACCGCGGTGAAAGAAGCGGCATACGGGGTCCGGCAGCGCCAACGCCTCGACAAGCACCGGAGCCCTTCGACCGAGCCATGATTAGAGCCGTCCCCGCCATCGTCTCTCTGTGGGGGAGCGTTGGGCGGCCTGTGCTGGGTGGCGACCGGATCGCTCCATCGGTTCGAGTTCGGCCGGGGCCGTTTCGCTGTCGGCGGCGGGTGATTGCGCGACGGCTGTCAGGTGGCGGTCGAGGAGCGGGCCGATGACCGCGACGACGTCGGAATTGGTCAGTTGTGCGTGGGTTGCCTCGATCCGGTGCTCGATGAGCTTTCCCGTCACGTGCGGCCGCCATATCCGGGCGTCTAGCAGTGCGGTGATGCCGCGGGTCGCGGAGAAATACAGCAGGTCACCGTCGTAGGTGCCCGGCCGGTAACCGTGGGAGAGCATGGTGCCCGCGACGTATCCGCGGTGCAGCCGTTCCAGTTGGTCGGCGCACAGCCCGGCGCCGAAGGCTCGGGCGGTGCCCGCCAGCTCGGCCGCCGCCTCTGCCGCGGTGACCTCGGGCGCCGCGTCGGCGTCCTCGGGTTCGTCGCCGAGCAGGTGCGTCAGCAGATCCCGCATCCGCGGCGCCGGCGGTGGCGCCGCCTCGGCGGGAACGACCACGCTGTCCAGCATGGCCAGCACCGCGACCGTGGCGCCGTCGGCCCGGAGCCGGACGGCGAGGGCGTGCGCGAGCTGTCCGCCGAGGGACCATCCGAGCAGGTGGTAGGGGCCGTGCGGCTGTACGGCGTAGATGGTGTCCAGATAGTGGCCCACCAGGTCGTCGATCGTGATCGCCCGATCGGCCAGTTCGGTGGCCTGCAATCCGTAGATGGGCCGGTCGGTGAGGTAGCTCGCCAGCCCCGAGTAGCACCAGGCCAGCGGCACGGCCGAGTGCACGCAGAACAGGGGCGGCCGAGTGCCGTTGTGGCGCAATGTGAGTAGCGTCCCGAGCGCGTCGTCGCCGGTGTCGTGACCGTCGTAGGCGGCGATGCGCTGGGCGAGTGCCGCGACGGTCGGGGTGGTGTAGAGCCAGCGGACCGTCACCGGGACGTTCGTCGCCGCCGACAGGTTTGCCGAAACACCCACGCCGAGTAGGGAATTGCCGCCCAGTTCGAAGAAGTCGTCGTCCAGGCCGACGCGCTCGGCCCCGACCGCCGTCGCGATGTGGTCGGCGACCAACCGTTCCAGTTCGGTCTGCGGAAGCCGCGTGGACCGCGGTGCGGGTCGCGGAGCGGGTAGGGCGGCGCGATCGATCTTTCCGTTGCCGGACAACGGTAATCGCGCGAGTTCGATCAGCGTGCCGGGAATGAGGCTCGGCGGCAGGATGCCGCGCAGGGTGCGCAGGACGGCGCCGGTGTCCAGGGTGGCGCCGGAGGCGGCGACCACGTAGCCGGCCAGCCGTGCGCTGGGCTCCCGCGCCTCGGTGACGATCACCGTGGCGTAGGCGATCTCCGGCTGGGCGAGCAGCGCGGCCTCGATCTCGGCCGGTTCGATACGCCGCCCGTGCAGTTGAATCTGGTTGTCCAGGCGGCCGTGGAACTCGAATGCGCCGCCGAGGTTCGCGCTCACCAGATCGCCTGTGCGATAGAGCCTTTCACCACGATTGAAGGGGTCGGCGACGAAGCGCGCTGCCGTGCTCACCGGGTCGTGGAGGTAGCACTGGGCGACGCAGGAGCCGCCGAGATAGAGTTCCCCCCGCGCACCCTGGGGAACCGGTCGCAGGCGGGCGTCCAAGACGACGGCGAAGACGCCGGGCAGCGGGCGGCCGATGGTGACCGGCTCGTCGGCGGTCATCGGCGCGGCGGTCTCGGTCACCATGATCGTGGCCTCGGTGGGCCCGTAGCCGTTGTACAGCCGCACGCGCGGCGCCCACTCACGCACCACCGTGGCCGGACAGGCCTCGCCGCCGATCGCCACCACCTCCACCCCCGGGAGGTCGTCCGGGGACATCGTGGCGAGTACGGCGGGCGCGGTCTGGAGCACGGTGCAGCCGACGCGCCGGATCAGTTGCGCCAGTTCGGCACCGGCGAGCACCGTCGGCGGTGCGACCACCAGCTGAGCCCCGGCCGCGAACGCGGCGAGCAACTCCAGCAGATGTGCGTCGTAGATCGAGGTATGCGAATGCAGCAGTACCGAATTCGCCGTGATGCCATACTGCGCGAGCAGATGGTCGATCAGCGGTCCCAAGCCGCGGTGGCCGACCACGACGCCTTTCGGGGATCCGGTGGTCCCGGAGGTGTGGATCAGATACGCCGGGTGCTCGGCGCGCAGTCGCCGGGGCCGGTCGGCATCGCCGACGGGTGTGCCGGGGTACTTGTCGGCCGGTGAGGTGTCGTCATCGAGCACGAACCACTCGATCGCTGCGGGCACGGTGCCCGAGGTATCGCCGTACGGCGCCGGCGGCAGGGCCGAGCGAACCGTAAGTCCCCAGCGGGCACCGCAATTCGCGGCGATCGCCCGGAGGCGTCCGGCGGGTTCGTCGGGATCCATCGGCACGAAACACGCGCCGGATTTGGCGACCGCCCATAGCGCGAGAACGGATTCCAGTGATCTGGGAGCCAGGACCGCGACGAATGTTCCGGGGCCGGCGCCGTGGGCCAGTAACAGGCGGGCCCAGCGTGAGGACTCCTTGTCCAGCTCGGCATACGTGCGGGCACGCTGCCCGTCCCGCACGGCCACCGCATCCGATACTGCTGCGGCGCACAGCAAGTCGGGCAGCAACCGCGTAGGGCCCGCAGTCGGATGTGGTACCGACACCGCTACGGTGCCGCCCAGAGCCATTGCCGGACAGTCCCTTCCGGCCGCGAGGAAACTCCGGAAGTAGTCCAGGAACCTCCGATGCCAGTGCACGACCGTCTCGAAGCGGTAGCAGTGCGGGTTCGCCTGGAAGTCGATACACACCGAGCGCTCGTCGGGTCCGACCTGGTAGCCGTTGACATGCAGGTCGGTCACCGGGCCCAGCGCGAGCAACCGGACGCTGCCGGTCAGGGACCCGACGCGCAGCGGCTCGGTGAAACCCAGCACGTTGACCACGGGACCGAAGCCGTCGCGCAGCGCCTCGTGGTCGTGGCGGATGTCCTCGTGGCGGTGACGTTGGTGGCGCAGGGCCCCGATGACGGTCGAGCGCACCTGCGCGACGACGCCGCCCACGGTCGTGACGTCGAGATCGCGCAACCGCAGCGGAACCACGTTCGACATCGAACTCGCCGACCGGCGCAATGCGGCGGTCGGGCGGGCGGTGACCGGCAGCGTCAGTGTGAGATCCGTGGCGCCGGTCATGCGTGCCAGAAAGCAGGCGAACGCGGCGATCGTCAGCTCGGGGAAGGTGGCGCCGTAGCCGGCCTTGGCCCGAGCGAGCAACTGTGCCGTGTCGTCATCGAGCGCGGCGCTCACCTGGTGGGGCCGGGCCTGGGGAGCGGCCACCCGCCCCGCCAGGCCGACCGGCTCACGGGCTCCGGCCAGCTGTTCGCGCCAGTAGTCGCGGTCGGCCTCGGCGCGGGAGGACCGCTGATAGGCCTGTTCGTCGTCGAGGATCTGGGATATCGACAGTGGTCCGGTGTGGGCCGAGCCGTTGCCGGTGCCGAGAGCGGCCGCGGACTCCCGCTCGCCGGGCGCGGCTGTCGCGGCGCGGTAGAGTTCCGCGGTCCGGCGCAGCACGGCGGCGGCGCCCACACCGTCGAGGGCGATGTGATGGCTGCGCAGATACAGCAGATGTCGGTGCGGCGCCACCGTGAAGACCGCGGCGACGGTCAGCCGGTCGGTGAGCGGATCCAACCGCGCGGTGTGGTCGCGCCGCATCCGATCCCGCGCTGCCGCAACCGGATCGGGCGTGCCGGTCAGGTCCACGATGTCCATCGGCAGCTGTGCGGTGGCGTCGACGCACTGGTGCGGGATGCCGTCGATCAACCGCACTCGGAGCTGTGGCGACTCGAATTCGTGTGCCGCGCGCCGGGCACAGCCCGCCAGTGTGGCGATGTCGAGGTCACCCTCGAGGTCGAGGTACAGGGCCACGGTGACGGGCACGGCCGGATGTAACTGCTGGGCCAGCCACCAGCCCCACTGGGCCTTCGACAGCGGATACGCCGGTGCTGCTGCGATATCCGGTCGCATCGTCACCACGCCTCCCGAGAATTCGGACCAGCTGAAGTATTTGTGGCAAACCTACGGCATCGGACAGCCGGTAGGCCGGTTGTGGCCGCGGGGCACGGCGAGACGGCTCCGTCGCGCGTCACGGACTGCTCCGGCGCCGGGCCGCGTGAAAGCGAAAAAGCTGGATATCACGCCTGTAGGTCGCCTACACGGGAGTATGAGCAGATATGACGGTCACTACGGACATCCGGCCTCGCCCCCTGCCGCGAGCACGCGGCACACTGTCCGAGGCGGTAGCAGAGGTGTTGCGAGCGGTGCCCGGCACACCGATGCCGAAGCCGCGCGATCTCGATCCGTACGGTGAGGATCTGCAGCTGGCCCTGCACACCTGCTATGAGCTGCACTATCAGGGATTCGCCGAGGTGGATCCGGGGTGGGAATGGGATCCCGGCCTGCTGGCCCTGCGGGCCACGCTGGAAACGGCATTTCTGGAGGCGTTGCGCGCGGACGTCCGCGGCGGCGGCGATCTGGAATCCGAACTCGGCGATCTGCTGGTGACACCGACGGAATCGACCGGCCCGGCCGGGTTTCTCCGGGACTCGGGACGCTGGTGGCAGATGCGGGAGTACTTCGTGCATCGGTCGATCTATCACCACAAGGAAGCCGACCCCTACGCCTGGGTGATTCCGCGGCTGCGGGGGCAGGCCAAAGCCTCGTTGGTCGCGGTGGAATTCGACGAGTTCGGCGGTGGGCGCGGGGAACGCGTGCACGCCCGGTTGTATGCCGAACTTCTGGCCGGCGCCGGTCTCGACGCCGAATATCTGCACTACCTCGACGTGGTCCCCGAGCCGATGCTGACGCTGGTCAACATGATGTCGCTGTTCGGCCTGCATCGAAGGCTGCGCGGTGCGCTGGTGGGCCACTTCGCGGCCGTCGAGATCAGCTCCTCGCCGGCGTCGGCGCGGATGGTCGAGGCACTGGAGCGGCTCGCCGCGGATCCGGCCTGCGTCCGGTTCTACCGAGAGCACGTCGAGGCCGACGCGGTACACGAACAGCTGATGCGCACGGAGGTGATCGGCGATCTGCTCGCGCACGAGCCGGACCTGACCAAGTCGGTGGTCCTCGGAATCCAGGTCACCAATCTGCTGGAGGGCCGCTTCGGCGATCATGTCCTGCGCGCCTGGCGATCCGGTCGCACCTCGCTGCGGACGGCCGGGCGATCCGAGGACGTCGATGTCTAGGGCGACCTGGACGGGGGAGCGCGAGCGGATGACGCTCGTGCGGATCCCGGGTGTCTATCGCCCCCAGCACGATACGTGGCTGCTGATCCAGGCGCTGTCACAGTCCGGGATCCCGCCCGGCGGCCGTGCCCTCGACATCGGTACCGGTACCGGGGCGCTCGCCGTCGCCGCGGCCCGGTACGGCGCTCGTTCGGTCACCGCCGTCGACATCTCCCGGCGCGCCGTCGTCACCACCCGAGTGAACTGCCGGTTGCACGGTGTGCCGGTCCGCGCCGTCCGCGGTGACTTCGAGGCTCGGCTCACCGGCGAACGCTTCGACCTCGTCCTGGCCAACCCGCCCTACGTGCCCGCACCGCGCACGGCATCCGGCCGCGGAACGGCACGCTCCTGGCATGCGGGCGACCGGGGCCGGGCGGTGCTGGATCGGTTGTGTGCGATGCTGCCACACCTGCTCGCACCCGGTGGCTCCGCGTTGATCGTGCATTCGGGCCTGTGCGATCCGGATACGACGCTGGCTCAGCTTCGGGACGGCGCGCTCGAGGCCACTGTCGTGACACGCGCGCCGGTGCCGTTCGGTCCCGTCATGCGTGAGCTGGCCCCGTGGCTGGTCACGGCCGGACTGATCGAGCCCGGCCAGAATCGAGAGGATCTGGTGGTGATCCGTGCCGACAAACCCGTCTAGTCACCCGCGCCGGGTCAGAATCACCAGCGAGGGCCCCGCCCTCATCGACGGCCCGGTCGACCTGCTCACTCCGGACGGGCGGACCATCCACTGCGACCGCGTCGTCGTCGCCCTCTGCCTGTGCCGCCGCTCGAAAACCTACCCGCTGTGCGACACCAGCCACCGCAAACAACGCCGCCAGAGCCCCTGACGCCGGAGTCGTCGGCACAGTGCTCGAGTCCGAACCTCTGCTCTGTCGCCGTGCGGCCCGCCGAAGGCATTGTCCTACTGGGGCGTTCACGGCTACCCCGACGTGGGTGGGCTGTGCGTCACGTCGTGGTGCAACAGCTCGAGGGCGCGCCGCACGGTTCGGTGGACCACGTCGACCGGTTCGCCGGCGAATTCCTCGTAGACCGCTCGGGTGCCGTCGGGTGTGGCGATAGCGAGCCAGACGGAGCCGGGTTTCGCGCCGTCCTGGCTGTCGGGGCCGCCGACGCCGGTGACCGCGACGGCGATATCCGCGCGCATCATCGACCGCACGCCCGCCGCCATGGCCCGGGCCGCTTCGGCGCAGACGGGGGAGCAGTCCGGCATGCCCAGCACCCGGCGTTTCACTTCGGTCGCGTAGGCCACGACGCCGCCGCGGAACCATTCGCCGGCCGCCGGGGCCGCACCGAGGGTTGCCGCGATCTTTCCCGAGGTCAGGGATTCGGCGACCGCGACGGTCCACCCGGACGCGCCGATCGCCTCGGCCAGTTCGGAGTCTCGTGATCGCTTGTCGTCCGCCATATCGGCACGCTACCCGCCGAGCCGCGCGGAAAACGTGGTCGGGAGCCAGGACAGCACCGGAGCCCTACCACGAAGACCAGGCTCGAGGCACGCGCTGGGCGGAAGTTGTGAACCGTTACCGCGCAACGGTTGGCGGGCACGTCCGGTACGGCTCGGCCGATTCCGACAATCGCATGCCGTGACCGCAGTCGGTGTCCGGGCGGTGCGGTGGCAGCAGGCCGCCGGCGACCTCGGGTGCGCCGTCGACGAGCAGCGGTTCGAGGCGGGCGTGATCGATGAACCACTCCAGATTCCGCAGGTTCGGCACCGCGGCGGTGACGGGGGCGTGCAGGGCGGGGGCGCAGTGGGCGGAGACGTCGCGGCCGTGCGCGGCGGCCAGCGCGGCGCAGTCGAGGAATCCGCTGTAGCCGCCGCAGCGGGTCACATCCAGTTGCAGGCAGTCCACCACGTCGATCAGCGCCGCCGCGTCGTAAGGGCCGCAGATGTATTCGCCGGCGGTGACGTCGCAGCGCACCGACGCGCGGACGCGTTCCAGACCGTGCGGATCGTCGCTGGTGACCGGTTCCTCGAACCAGACCACGCCGCGGCGGTCGAGTTCGCGGCCGACCCGGCGGGCCCGGCCGACGGTGTAGGCGCCGTTGGCGTCGGCCATCAGCGCGCATCGGCCCTCGGTGAGTTCGGCTGCGAGGGTGAGGCGTTCGAGATCGCGCTCGATCGCGCCGCCCCGATCCTGCCCGATCTTGATCTTCACCGCCGAGCAGCCCGCGGCAAGCCACTGCGAGATCTGCGTGGTGAGTTCACTGTCGGGCAGATTGGTGAAACCGCCGGAGCCGTAGACCGGTGTGGCGTCCCGTGCGGTGCCGAACAGCGCCGACAGCGGCGTCCCCAGCAGCCGCGCTTTCAGGTCCCACAGTGCGATGTCGACAGCGCTCAGCGCGTGCGCCACCACCGAGGTGGTGCCGATACTGCGGCACGCGCGCTGCAATGCGATGCGGCATCCCGTGATATCGAGCGGCGAGCGTCCGCGCAGCAGCGGCGCGAGGTCGTGATCGATGACCGTGCCCGCGGCCGGACTGCTGTAGGTCCAGCCGAATCCGCGCTCGCCACCGGCGGTCAGCTCGACCGCCACCGCCGTCGTGGCGTTCCACTCCAGGGTGCCGTCGGCTTCGGGACCCGGTGTGGGAAAACGGAATACGCTCACCACGACCGCGTCATCGATACCGGGGGCCGCGGCGGTCATGCCGCACGCACCGCGGGCAGGATCTCCTTCTCGTAGGCGGCGAAGAAGCCGTCCAGGTCGGGGCCGATCTGCTGGACGTAGAGTTCGTCGACGCCGGCGTCGAGATAGGCGCGTAGCTGTCGGATATGCCGATCCGGGTCCGGGCCGCTCGCGAATTGCTCCGCCGTGGCCCGCTCGTCGACCAGGCTCATCGCGGCGCCGAAATCCGCAGGGCGGGGGAGGGTCTGGCCCAGCTGGCCGGGCAGCAGCTCGTTGGCCCACAGCCGGTGGGCGACCTCGAGGCCCGCCCGTTCGTCGCGGTCCCAGCTCACCTTCGTGCCCGCTTGCACGGGCTTGTCGCCGCCGCCCGCGGATCGGAAGGTGTGCACCAGATCGGCGTCGGGCAGGGCGGTGCAGTAGCCGTCGCCGATGCGCGCCGCCAATTCCGTTGCCTGCGGGCCGAATCCGGAGACGTAGATGGGCACGGGCCGCTCGGGCAGCGTGTAGATCCGGGCCTCCTGCACGCGAAAGTGCGTGCCGCGGTGGCTGATCGTCTCGCCCCGGTGCAGCCGCCGGATGAGGTGGACCGCCTCCTCGAGCATGTCCAGGCGCACGCCGGGCTCGGGCCACGGGTCGCCGAGAATGTGCTCGTTGAGGGCCTCACCGGAGCCGACGCCGAGCACGAAGCGGCCGTCGAGCTGGACCGCGGCCGTGGCGGCGGCCTGGGCGACGATCGCCGGGTGGATGCGTACGGTGGGGCAGGTCACCGCCGTCGTCACCGGCAGCTCGGTGGCTTCCGACAGCGCGCCGATCGTGCCCCAGACGAAGGGACTGTGCCCCTGCGCGTCGTTCCAGGGATGGAAGTGGTCGGAAATCCACAGCCGCTCGAAACCGGCCTGTTCGGCACGCCGGGCCTGGTCGACTAGCTGCTTCGGACCGAACTGTTCGCTTGCGAGGAAGTATCCGATGCTGGCCATACCGGGCGCCTACCCGGCCCGGCGCGCGGTATGCGCGGGCGGCGTGATCCTGTCACCGGCGAGGCCGGGCCGTGCGGCGACGTCCGAGACGGGCCCGGCAGCGTTCGCTGCCGGGCCCGCTCGCACGATGGTCGCGCTGTGGCGTCAGCGGCCGCCGTGGCTGTGCTGCCCGCCCTTCGACTTGGCCTCTTCGGGCTGCGCTTCGGCGCCCTTGCGGCCGGCCTCGTGGGGATCGGCGGCATTGCGCTCACCGAAGCTTCCGGTGCTCTGCTCGCCGCCACGACGGGCCTGCTCCTCGGTGTCCGAACGGTTTCCGAACTGACCCGGGTTGTTCTGATCCGCCATTGCTCGACCTCCTTCACGATCAGCTGACTTCTCTCGTGGCGTCGTCGCCACGTCGTGTGGCATGTTTGCCACATCCGCCGCCTACCCCACGTATCGGGCGCTATTCATCCGGGATCGATCCCGAATTACGGTCGTACCGGCCGGTTTTCGCGGATTACTCCGACCCGGATGGGTGTCGTGGCGCACCGGTAGCCGACAACGAGCCGGACTGGGGTACGCCGTACCGCATCGTTTCATCGGGCCGGGCCCGGGTAGGGCGTGGAGAACCCGATTCCCCGTTCGAGGAGTGCCCGATGAGAGCTGTGACCTGGCAGGGACCGCGGAAGGCGACTGTGGACGACGTCGCTGATCCGCGTCTCGAGGAGACTGCCGACGCGATCGTGCCGTTCCGGATCAGCTGTGCTGACTACTGGATGCGAGGTGCGCTATGACACAGGGCCACAAGGTATTCGGCGTTCGGGCGGCGGCGATACTGGCCGATCTCGGCCTCGCCGCGGTCACGTCGGGAGTGATCGCTCGCCGACGCCGCACGATGGGTCTGCTCGAGCGACTGCAAGCCGACCGCCGCGCGGTTACACGAATGCGGCAGCTGCGCCGTGAATACGGTCGCGGCCCGATCGAACTGGTGCTACCCGGACGCCGAGTCGTCGTACTTCTCGACCCGGCGGACGTCGGAACGGTCCTGCGCGATGCGCCGGAGCCGTTCCATCCGGCGAACCGGGAGAAGTTCGCGGCGCTGCGGCAGTTCCAGCCCCACGGCGTCCTCATCTCGGACGAGCCGATCCGCGATCAGCGGCGCGCGGCCAACGAGACCGTCCTGGACACGAGTTCCGCGCTGCACCGCCTGGCGGAACCGTTCACCAGGATCATCGGTGACGAGGCCCAGGGCATGGCCGAATCGGCGCTGCGCCGGGGGCACGTCGACGCCGCAGAATTCACCGTCGCCTGGTGGCGGCTGGTGCGGAGACTCGTCCTCGGCGTCCAGGCACGTGACGACGACGCGGTCACCGACGACCTGTGGCGGTTGCGTTCGGCAGCGAACTGGTCGTTCCTCGCCCCGCCCCGGGCCAGGCTGCGGGAGCGGTTCTTCAGCCGTCTGTACCGGTACGTCGAGATCGCGGAACCCGACAGCCTCGCCGGGGCCCTGGCGCGGACACCCGCCCCGGGCGGCGTCGACCCGGTCGGCCAGATACCGCACTGGCTATTCGCGTTCGACGCCGCCGGAATCGCCGTGAGCAGGGCCCTCGCCGTGCTGGCCACCCACCCCGAACACCATGCCCGCGCGGTCGCCGACGCCGCGGACCCGGACGTCCCGGGCCTACGGAACTACCTGCGCGCATGCGTTCTCGAATCGGTGCGGCTGTGGCCGACGACTCCCGCCATCCTGCGTGACACCACCGAACCGACCACCTGGGGTGACGAGGGCAGCAGGTTCACGATCGACGGCGGCGCGGCATTGTTGATCGCCGTCCCCGCGTTTCACCGCGACCCGGACCTTCCCTTCGCCGACGCTTTCACGCCCGACATCTGGCTGGACGGCACCGCCGAGAAATATCCGCAACTCGTCCCCTTCGGCGACGGACCGGCCGGTTGCCCCGGCCGCAACCTCGTCCTCTTCACCACCAGCACACTGCTCGCACACCTCGTCACCGCTATGGAGTTCCGGCTGAACTCCCATCCGCGACCCGCGCCGGACGCGCCACTTCCGTTGACGTTCAACAACTTCGGCCTCGATTTCGCGGTGGCTCCGGCGCCGGCGCGGATCCCGTGAGCAGGTCAGGAGAAACGATGCCGAGAAAGATTCAGAACGGAAGGCCCGACCTGGCAACTGATCATCATCTTCGTGCTGAAGGCTCGCCGTAAGCGGCTTATCGAGCACGCGGCAAGGCCACCTGTTCCGACCCCAGCCGATCTTGCGGGGTATTGCTGATCGGGTGCGAAAGCTGTTGCC
Source organism: Nocardia transvalensis NBRC 15921 (assembly GCF_000308875.1). Classification (GTDB taxonomy): domain Bacteria; phylum Actinomycetota; class Actinomycetes; order Mycobacteriales; family Mycobacteriaceae; genus Nocardia; species Nocardia transvalensis. The sequence continues at coordinate 41,681 of NZ_BAGL01000055.1, read as the reverse complement.
GCACAGTGTCTCTGTGGTGGTCGGCGATCGGCGCGACAGCGTTCGGGATGCTACGGTAGGTCGGCGGAATTCGTGGTCGAGAACTGGTCGGAGACTGCGCGGGAGACAATTCCTCTCGACTGGACGAAATTGGTTTGCGCGCGGGTTGCGACCGGCTTTGCTGCGGTGCATAGTGTGTGCGGCTTCGGTGTACGTGTGTGCTCGACGACCAGCCAGTGGAAGGACTTGTCCCGTGGTGATGACCGGATCCAGGGTTGCTCGGATTCGTGACCTTCTCCGACGGTATGACCGGGCGCTCGGAGCGGCGGACGCCGGTGCTGTCGCCGAGTTGTATTCCGCGTACGGGGCACATTTTCCCGGGCGGCATCCCGAAGCCTTCGGCACCGACGTCGAGGAACGATATCGGTGGCTGTTCCGCTTCGAGCCCCCTCGGCCCGGCCACCGGCTGCGGGAGATCGTCACCGGCCAGGACCTGACCGTCGTGGCGACCACCCAATACGACGACCGGCTCCCCGCACGGTTGACGCCGCACCTGTTCGTCCTCACCGATTCCTGCGGCGGATACCAGATCCTCGCCTCGATCCAGGGCACGTCGCCCACGATCCCCCGGCCTGGCTGCGGAGGCCGCGCCGACCTGCTCGGGCACATCCGAACCCGGCTGTGCGCGACCAACGCGACCATGCTCGCCGTGAACGACTGACGATCATCGCCGTTGTGATCCACTGATTGCGAAACAACGAAATGTATAAATCTTGCAAGTTGTGACCAAAGGCCCTACTCGGTCTGCGGGCGGCGACGCACGCTGAGTTGAACCATCGGTAGCTCTCGAAGACGCAGTGAGGCCCGTTCGTGCTTCCGGAACTGCAACCATGGTCGTCTGCCGAATTTCCCGGCATCGTCGTAATCGCTCACGGCCGGGTGCCGAAACTCGGGGGCGAACGAATCACCGCAGCGGTGGGCCGGCTGCTGCGACAGCACGGTATCCCGGCACGGGCGCGGGTCCGCGCGACCACCGCGACGTGCGCGACCGGTCCGGTACTGATTCAGGTCAACCTCGACGTCGCGGGCACGCCGTGCCGCATGCAGACTCTCGTCCCCGGGTGTGGCGACGTCCTGCGCGCCACCGTGCGGCTGCGGCGGCAACTGCTGCCGCCGGCCCAGCGGCGGCCACAGCCCTGGCCCGACTTCACGCGTCGCCTGCTCGCCGCGTCCGGTCCCGGCGCCATCACGCGCCACAAGTACTGCGCCTTGGCGATCGAGGAACCCCTCGCCGCGGCCGTGACGATGGACACGATGGACTACGACGTGCATCTGTTCACCGACGCCGACACCGGCGAAGAAGCCGTCGTCTACCGCAGCGCCGCCGCCGGGACGAGGCTCGCCCGCCAGTACCGTCCCCATCCCGCGAAGGCGCCCAACGGGGCGATTCCCGGCCCGGTCACCGTTCTTCCCGCTCCCGCGCCCTTGCTCGATGACCCCGAAGCGGTCGGGACACTGTGTGCGCGCGGGCTGCCGTTCCTGTTCTACACACACATGGGCACGTTTCGCGGCCACCTGCTCTATCGCCGCTACGACGCCAACCTCACCCTCGTCAGCCCGCTCCCCGAGACGCCGCGCGAGCCGGTGCCACGCACGCCTTGATCCGTTCCGAACCGCCTGAAGCCGGGGACCGGTCCCCTGCGCGCCGACGTTCTCAGCGGGCGACCGACACGGCGAAGGCGCGAAACCGCCGGGATCGGATGATGTGCGGTACGAACAGGATCGCGGCCTCGGTCGCCCGGGCGGTCTCGATCCCGCCGAGGTCGGTGGTCCATCGCTCGTCCCAGCCGAGGTGGGTCAGCAACTCGGTGACGACCTGCTCGGCCTCCGGGTCGTCGCCGGAGAGGAATACCGACGGCGGCTGGGTGAGCGTGGCGGGCGCGGTCATCACCATCGTGTTGAGTGTTTTGACGACGTGGGTGTGGGGGAGGGCCCGCCGGAGTTGTTCGGCGACCGCGGCCCCGCGGAGATCCTGTGCATCCTCGACCTCGCCGGTCGGCCCCGGCACCCGCGAAGCTGACCTGGGCAGAGTGGGTTCACGGTGTGCTCAGTACCGGTAGTTCCCCCGTTGCCCATCGGGCATATGTGTACTCCGGGGCCACGGTGATGACATCGGTGATCTCGACGAGCGCGGCGGGAATGACGCGGTCGGCGAAGTGGTCGGCGCTGGGCACCACGACCGCCTCGGCGTTCACTCTGGCCACGGTATCGAGCAAGTGCCGGACGGGATCACCGCTGTGACCGAGGGCGATGGTCCCGCTGAGGTCGTAGCCCAGACGTCTTGCCAGACAGCGGACCTGAGCCGCATACCAGCTCCGGTGCTGCCGTGACACGTCCGTGCGTAGGAATCCGAGAGCGACGAAACCCATGTCGGTCCTTCCTCCAGGTCGGCCGCATCACGCGGCGGTCCTGCGTGGGGCGAGGAGAAGGCGATCGCGTGGACCCGAACAGTCGCACCGCCCAGCATCCTTCTGGCAAACGACGCTAACGGTCGGTTTCCGGCCATGGCAACCTCACGACCGGGCTTCGGCCCGGCGACACCGTGCCGGGTTTGCTGGCCACTCGTCCTTCAATGCCCTCTCACGTGCGGTGACGGTCACCGGCGGGATCGGGTGCGGACCCGGCCGCGGACAATGCCGGACATTCCGTTCGCCTGCGTGACGTCCCTGGGTCGCCGGGCTGCGTCAACGCGGCCCGAGGTGGCGACACCTGCTGGTAGCCGCCCGTTTTCACGCCGCGAGGAGGCGTTGGCCGCGCCTGTGGTAAGACTGGCTCCCGTGGTGTGGTGCGGCGCTGCGGGCGGGGGCGGTCTCCTGTCGGGTATGCGGAGATGCGCCCCTGTGGCGATCCCGCGGCCCGATCGGAGGGACGGCTCGCCGAGGGGGAGGCCGGGCGTCGGCGGCAAATCGACGCGATCTTGCCGCCGGTGGATCCGTCAGCCTAATATGTTGCTGAATGATCGCTGAATGCTGATGCGGTCTCGTGATACCCGAGGGGGTACTTGGCGGTGTCGACTGTGGATCCGGTGGTCAGTCCGGTTCGTATGATCGCGGCGCGTCTGGGCCGCAAGGGATTTCGGCTCGAGCAGGCCAGCGGAACCGAGCAGGAGCCCGGCCGCTGGCATGTGCTCGCCTTCTTCGACGAGATACCCGTATTCAGCGGGAGCCTCGACGAGATCAACGCCTGGCTCGCCTCCTGAGGCCGGCATCCGTAGTGCCAGGTTCCGCCGGCGAAGTCGGTGCGGGAATGCCACACGCCCCGTGCCGTGGCTCCGCCTAGCAGGGCGGGGAGTAGTCCAGGTCCGGCAGGTAGTGCCGCCAGCTTTCGCGGGTCAGGGTCCCGCGCGTCGTCGCGCAGATCCGGCGGGCGGCCAATTCCGGACTGCCGGTGGAGAATTGGATGATCCGGTCGTCACCGCCGCTGGCCAGGACGGATCCGTCGGGGCTGTAGGCGGCGGCGATGATCGAACCGGTATGGCCGGCGGTCAGCGGTTGTCCCCGCGTGGCCGCGCGCGCGGGATCGGTGACATCCCACAGCCGCAGCGTCCCCTCGGCACCGGCAGGGCGGGACCAGCCTGCTGATCTCCCATCGGCTCGGCGCCGTGCGCGACGCCGACATGATCGTCGTCGTGGCGGAGGGGCGGATCGTCGAATGCGGTGACCACGCGGCGTTGATGGCCGCCCGGGGACACTACGCGCGATTGCTCACCGTGCAGGCCGCCGGTTATCGCGCGGACGGTCACGGTGGTGAGGCCGGGCGACCGCTCGTGACGCCGTCGATCGCCGACGGGGGCGGCGTGAGCGGGCAGCGTGCGGCCGGGGTCGTGACGGCGGCGCTGTCGGCCGCGACCGCACTGTTACTTGCCGGATATCCGGGCTGGGCAACGGTATTCGGTGTGGTTGTCCTGATACTCCTTCCCGCTCTGACGTTTTCGTACCTGGTGACACGAACGATGGTGACAGTCACCGTGCGCGGGACGAGTATGGAGCCCACCTACCGCGACCACGACCGGGTACTCGTCCGCCGCCGGTCCGCGGTGGTCCCCGGTCAGGTGGTCGTCGTCGACGGAGCGGCCTTCGCCTCGCCCGGACACCGGCAGCCGCCGCTCCCGCGCCGCGCCGGGCCCGGCCCGGTGGCGCAACGGCTCTGGGCCATCAAAAGAGTCGTGGCCGTCGCGGGCGACCCCGTGCCGCGCACCCGGGTCCCTGTCCTGGCCCGGGTGCCCGAGAACCGTATTCCCGCAGGGAAACTGGTGGTCCTCGGCGACAATGCCGCGGCCAGCGTCGATTCCCGGAAGATCGGCTACATCCCCGCGGACCGCGTACTCGGCACCGTCGTGCGGCGAATAGGTGGTTGTCAGGCCGGAACGCATTCCAGTCGCGAGGGGTCGTAATACCGTGCGCGGGCTTGTTCGCAGGCATCCCAGCTCGGGTACGGCCCGGGATCGAATCCGGGCTCGCTGTCGACCGAGCCCGAGGAAATGCGGCCGGTAATGGCCGAGGGATGATCGGCACCGGCGGCTGTCGACCTCAACGCCGCCGGAGCGTCTGTCACGAGAATGGGAGTAGCCGAGGCAAGGCCGGCGCCTATCCACGGGACGGCGAGCAGTACGCCAACGGTAGCGGCCAGCTTGGTGACGACATTCATGAGCATTCCTTTGCCGTATGAAGGCGCCGCACCGTTTCACCGAAACGGTAGCAGCGGAACCGGACCCGGCGATTCTGCGCCACCGACACCGGGACCGGTCCCGCGCCACGGGCTCACCGACCTCCGGGATCGCCCGAACTTCGGGATCCACGACCTTCGATTCGACCGCTGCCTTGATCTCGCCGATTTCGTCGCGTCGAGACAGCTCGGCTGTCTTGTCGGCGACCACACGACGCTGAAACAGATACGAATCGATGCGATCTCGGATGTTCGGTACGAAGGTTACGGTCGGCTGGCGTCACTTGCCGCTGTAGACGGGGAAGACGCTGTTGTCGCCGTAGTCCCGGGCGCGCAGGTTTCGCAGGAGGTCCATGTCGTCGTCGGTGATCACGAAGTCGACCTGGGCGTTGCTGCGCATGTGTTCGGGGTTGGCGGACTTCGGCAGGGACACGGTTCCCAGTTGCAGGGTGTAGCGGATGCAGAGCTGCGGGACGGTCACCTCGTATCGGGCGGCCATCGCCTGGATATCCGGGTTCTGCAGGATTTCCCCGTGTGCGATGGGTGAATATGCCTCCGGGAGAATGCTTTTGCTCTCGGAGTAGGCGATGAGTTCGGTGGGGGTGTTCCCCGCGTGGATGAGTAGCTGGTTCACCTGCGGTGCGACCGTGCAGGATTGGTCGATGTTCTCGAGGTCGCGCTGCTCGAAATTGGAGACGCCGATCGAGCGGAGTTTTCCTGCCTTGTAGGCGTCCTCCAGCGCACGCCACGCCTCGCGGTTGCCCTCGGCGTAGTCCCCGCCCCGGAAGTCGTTCCAGGGCTGCGGGCTGTGGATCAGCATCAGATCGATGTGGTCCAGCCCCAGTGTGGCGAGGGAACCGTCGATCGCGGCGGCGGCATCGTCGTAGTCCTTGATCTCGGCCGCCAGCTTGGTGGAGACGAACAGTTCGTCGCGCGGGACGGCGCTGGCGCGGATGCCTTCGCCGACGCCTCGCTCGTTGTTGTAAGCCTGCGCGGTGTCGATATTGCGATAGCCGATCGCGACGGCCTCGGTCACCGCGTCGGCGGCCTTGTCGTCATCGATGAACCAGGTGCCCAGTCCCAGCTTCGGAATCTGCACCCCGTTCGACAGCGTGTACGACTCGTTCAGAATCATCGTCGCTCCTTCACGTCGCTGTTACCGGTGCGAGGACAGTCAGCAGCAATGCGGCAAACATCAGCGTATAACCGCCGTCTACCCATCCCGGCCGGGTTTACGCTGGCGTTATGTCGGACGCGAGGTTCAAGGATCTGGTTATCGACGCTACCGACGGGTCCGTGCTCGCCGCCTTCTGGTCGGCGGCGCTCGGCCTGAAAGCGGGTCCGGCCGGCGACTCCGCGGCGGACTTCCTGCTGGCGGACGACGTTCCCGAGCATCGGGTCTGGATCAACCAGGTCCCCGAGCCCCGCACCGTGAAGCAACGGGTGCACCTGGACCTGCATGCCACGGTCGAGGAGCTGACGCGGCTCGGCGCCACCGCCGCTGTGGAGTTCGGCGACGAGGACGACTGGACGGTGCTGCGTGATCCCGAACGCGGCGAACTCTGTGTGTTCCCGCGGCGGGCCGCGACGGTCGGCGGGTACCGCCTCTACGCGCTGGTCGTGGACGCCGCGGACCCGGCGGCGGTCAGCGCCTGGTGGGGCGAGCGGTTCGGCCTGGAGTCGAAGCGGTACCACGACCGACCGTGGTACCGGCTGGAGCCGGGCGAGGGGCTGCCCTGGCCGATGCTCTTCATCCCGGTCCCCGAGCCCAAGACCGTCAAGAACCGCATCCACTGGGACGTCTGGGGCGACACGGAGCGGCTCCTCGCGGCCGGAGCGACGCTGCTCACCGGCCGGGAGGACGCATCCGACCCGCGCGTCGTCTGGGACGTGCTGGCCGACCCGGAGGGCAACGAGTTCTGTGTGTTCTGCCCGGACCGGGACTGAGCCGGGCCGGGTAGGACATCATCGACGGCCGCTGTCCAGACTGCCCCGAACGCCGACGCGGTGGCGACCCGAACGGCTCGAACAATGGAAGATACCGTCGCCTGCGATGTGGCCCACCTAACGCCGAATCAGAGGTCTGGCCGGATGCTCCCGGGGTAGTGCGTGAGCGGCGGGGGAACAGCGGGCCCCGCACCGACGACAGGGCCCGGACGACAGCACGACGGCCGCGAGCGGCGGCCGGGAACAGGGTGCGCCATGCAGGTTCCCGCGTCTCGACAGAATCCGCCGAGAGGCCCCGACACGGTCGAATGGCCGGACCCGAGCCCGCTGACCTCCTGGTGGGAGCAGGTGATGTTCCCGAACGAGGAGTCCGAGGTCCCGGCCGACGGAGAAAGTTGAGCGCGACGGTTCGTTGCGGCATCAGTTCGGCTGCTGGGGCATGAGCATGTTGCTGCACTGCCAGCGACCGTCGATGTATTCGACGGTCATCGTTACCGAAAGCTGCTTGGTCTGTGGGGTCGGGCTGGCGAGGTTCTGCGTCGTCTGGGTGAGCAGAGCGGCGACTTCCGCGCGGGTGGCGTCGCCGGACTTGAAGTAACACTGGGCGTCGGTGGACTTCGAGGTCAGCTTGGACTGGGTCATGGTTTCCCGCAGCGTCGCCCACGAGCTGTCGTACTGCGCTTGGAGATCTCCGGTCGCGCCGTCGTCGAACGCCTTCTTGTAGGCGTCGAGGTCGCGGTAGTCGTACGTGGTCGCGATGCGGCCGAAGTCGCAGGCGAAACGGCGCGCCGCCTCGCGGGTGTCCTCGACGGCCTGGTGCTGTTGCTCGCGGCTGGACGAATTATGCACCACCAGAGCGACAGTCGTGGCCGCGCCGCCGAGGACCAGGACGATGCCCGCGACCGCGGCGACGAACAAACCTCGGCGGCGACGCCGCGGCACCGGCGGTGCGGCGGCGAACGCGGGCGGGTGCGGTATGTGCCCGCCCGCCAGCACGCTCGCCGCGGCGGCGGCCAATTCCCCACAGCTACCGAATCGGTGGCCCGGGTCCTTCGCCAGCGCGCGGGCGATGACGGCGTCGAACCCCTTGGGCAGCGCGGGATTTCGCCGACTGGGCGCCGGCGGGGGCAGGTGCAGGTGAGCGTTGATGAGCTGGGCGGAATTGGTTCCGGGATACGGGTGGTCGCCGGTGAGCATGTGGTAAAGCGTGCCGCCGAGCGCGTAGACGTCGGTGCGGTGGTCGATCGGCGTACCGGCGTCGAACTGTTCGGGCGCCGCGTACTGCAGGCTGGCGTACACGTCGCCGGTGCGGGTCAGGCCGACGGATTCGTCGAGGACCTTCGCGATTCCGAAGTCTGCCAGCAGCACTCGCTGCTGCGGTCCGCGCGCGAGCAGGATGTTGGCGGGTTTGACATCACGATGCAGAATGCCCGCCGCGTGGGCGTGGTCGAGCGCGCGGGCGGTTTCGGTGACGATCCGCACCGACTGTTCCGGTGCGATCGGTCCGTTCCGCACCACGGCGGCGACGTCGGTGCCGTCGACGTACTCCATCGCGATCCACAGCCGGCCGTCGTGCTCGCCCCGCGCGTGGACGGCCACGATGTTCGGATGCGCCAGCCGCGCCACCATATCGGCCTCGCGCTGGAACCGGGCCCGGACATCGGCGTCGCCGGCCATCGCGTGACCGAGCAGCTTCAACGCCACGAATCGCGGCAGATCGCGATCGTGTGCGAGGTACACCTCGCCCATGCCGCCGACGCCCAGCAACCGTTCGATGCGGTAGCCGGCGAAGACATGACCGTGCGCCAGCGTGTTGCCCACCCGTCCTCCTCCACCCAAATCCCCGGCTACGGTACTGGACCGCGACCGAGCGGGCGACTTCGCGCTGGTCCTTCTTCGCGGCAACGGCCGCACACCGCCACGCGCGTTGGTCACCGAGTTCGCAGGAGGAGACTCGACCCATGGACCCCGTGCACGTCACCGTATGGGACGAGAGCGACACGGTGACCACGGGCAGTCCCCGGACACCGAACGCAGCGACTTCGACACCGACACCGACGATCTCGCCGCTCTGCTGGCCGGCACTCCTGAAACGAGTACGGCAGAGCACCGGCCCCCGGCACAACGCGACATGGAAGCCGACATCCCACTGCGACCACTCGCCGCCGCGCCGTGGCCCACCCTCGTCATCTGCGGCACCTGGGAAGACACACCCGACCGCTACCGTCGGTACGCCGGCGAGTCCCTCATGGCCTGCGCCCAGGCCACCCGGCCGAGGTCAACGCGGGCACTACGCGAACTGTGGTCCTGAGCCGACTCGGGCTAGCCGCTGCGCTCCGCGGCGAACTCGGCGGCGGCGCGTGCTTCGGAGCCGTAACTCATGTGCGCCATCATGTTCTTGCCGCCGCGTTCGCAGACCGGGTCGCCGACCGCGCAGCTGTCGAAGGTGCGGGCGGCGTAGGTGCCGGTGACCTCCCGGCCTATGGAACGAATCGGGTTGCCGAACAACAGCAAAGCGATCACTTTCGGCTCTACGGAAGCCGGCAGCGTCGCCACGATGGGTCCGCCGACCTTGGCGCCGTCGCTGCTGATTCCGGCGGAATTGTCGACGACATTGGCGCCCTGGGAGTATCCGACCAGAATGAACCGTTGGCCGGGACAGGCGGCGGCGCGTTTCGTGACGTGCGCGACCAGATCCCGGTTGCCCGCTTGCACCGACGCCGGCTGGTTGAAACTTGCCGGATAATCGACCCGGTAGGAGCTGGTCGATCCGTGGAGCGTGTCCTGCAATGCCCGATACACCGGGCCCCCGACGACGGCGCCGAGCGTGCCGGCCTCATTGGTTCCGCGCGCGACCACCACATCGAAGTCCGTGCAGGCCGGCGCGGCTGAAGCGGTCGGTGCCACCGGTGCGGCCGACGCGAGGGCCGCGGCCGCGACGGCCGCCCCGAATGCGAGCGAGGTGCGAAACTGCCCGGTGGTCGAGGGGAATTCTCTTCTCATGTAATGCCTGCTCTCAGTGGACTCCATTGATCGGAATGTGAGCAGCACGATATCCCCGCCCTGAAATCGACATCATGGCCGAAAGTGTATTTCTATGATTCCTACTATCGAGGTGTCGTCCTCTTTGTGAGAAAACGTGTAGTCGCGCCGACAATGACATTCTGTCTACGTACGCCGAATACGTAGAATGCGCGATTGCGCTCCGGCCGCATATGGGGCAGGTGTGCCGATGTGAGTATTCCCGGACGGACGATCCGGTGTCGGGCCGACCGCCCGTCGGCCCGCGCCCGAGATAACGCCTGGCAAACGCCGGACTCCGCAGCCATGCGCACAGTACTATTCGGCGTACTCGATCGGAATGCGGATCCGGCACGGCAGGCGACGGCGTATCCGGGTGCTGTGCGGATCCGGAATGGAGCGAACGGCGGATGGCACGCGGCGATCTCGACGCGCACCCGACCAGTTACATCGGCCGCGCCGCCGAGACGGCCGAGGTGCGCCGTCTGCTGGGCGCCGCGTCCCTGGTGACACTCACCGGCACAGGGGGAATCGGAAAGACCAGGCTGGCGCGGCGGACCGCGGCCGCCGTCGCCGGTGCGTACCGCGACGGCACCGTCTTCGTGGAGCTGGCCGAGGCCCGGCACGACACCGAGGTGCCGCAGGCGGTCGCGGACCGGCTCCAGCTCCGCTTGCGTTCGGTGGAGCCGGTCACCGCCCGTGTCCTGGAACACCTGCGGGACAAGAACATCCTGCTGGTGCTCGACAACTGCGAGCATCTGCTCGACGGCTGCGCCGCATTCGCCGCGGCGGTCCTCGACACCTGCCGCGATGTCGTGATCCTGGCGACCAGCCGGCAGTCGCTCGGCGTACCCGGCGAACATGTGTTCCGCCTGCCGCCGCTCGCCGCGCCCGTCAACGCCGACACCACGCTCGCGGAACTGAGCCGATACGAGGCGGTCCGGCTGTTCACCGATCGCGCGGCCGCCGTGCGCTCGGATTTCGCGCTCACCGACCGCAACGCTCGCGACGTGGCGCGGCTGTGTCACATGGTCGACGGCGTGCCCTTGGCGATCGAGCTGGCGGCGGCACGGATGCGTTCGCTGTCACCACAGCAGGTGCTCGCGCGCTGGTCCGGAGGGCTGGGACTGTCGACCAGCTGGGGTCGCACGGTGGCCGCGCGGCACCAGAATCTACGCGCCACGATCGACTGGAGTTACGGCCTGTGCACCGGCGGGGAACAGGTGGTGTGGGCGCGACTGTCGGTGTTCGCGAGCTGGTTCGACCTGGACGCGGCCGAATTCGTCTGTGCGGGAGGCGATGTCGATCCCGGTCCGGTAGTCGACGTGATCGACGCGCTGGTGGACAAGTCGATTCTCGAACGCCACGGTGACCAGGTCGTGCGTTTCCGGCTGCTGCAGCCGCTGCGCGATTACGGCCGGCAACAGCTCGACGACAGCGGGGAGCATGCGCGGGTACTGCGACGGCACCGAGACTGGTTTCACCGGATGCTCACGACCGCCGACGCCGAATGGTTCTCACCGCACCAGGCCGAATGGGTGTCGCGGTTGCAGCATGCCCGTGCCGATGTCCGTGCCGCGATCGCCTGGTCGCTCGACGAGCCCGGCCATGCCGGCACGGCGCTGTCGATGGCCGCGCGGGTCGAGGAGTTCTGGACGTTGTCGGGCGCCAACCGGGAGGTACGGGCCTGGCTGGAACGAGCTCTCGCCGCGACACCGGAGCACCCGCTGCGGGCGCGGGCGTGGGCGGTCGCCGCGTTGCATTCGCTGTGGCTGACCGACCTCGACACCGCGGCCCGCCAGCTCGACCGCGCCGAAGCCGCCGCGATCGAGGACGCGGACCCGGCCCTCATCGCGTACGTGACCGGCGTCCGCGCCCACGAGGCGAAGATCCGGCTGGACAACGACCGCGCCGCGAAACTGGCCGGCGACGCGCTCGAGGTGCCGCGCGCGCACGGGCGCCTGCGCGAGGCGCAACTGTCCGTGCTGGTCCTCGGCCTCGCGGGCGCGGCCGGAGATCCGGACGGCACGCTGAGGATGCTGCGTGACGCGGTCACCGTGTGCGAGCGGTGCGGCGACTCCTACTACCGCGAGATGATGCTGTTCGCGGTCGCCCTCATCGAGGTCTACCTCGGCAACCTCGACACCGCCACCCAGGCGGCGACCACCGCGCTGCGCTCGGCGCAGGTCCGCGACAGCCGATTCGCCGACGCCTACCTCATCGAAGCGCTGGCCTGGGCCGCCGCGGTGGCCCAGGACCACCTGCGGGCGGCGACCCTGTTCGGCGCCGCCGACGCCGCCTGGGAACTGCTCGGCGCCGAGCCCGCCGTCGTCCTGGCCCTGCCGCACGGCCGGTTCCGCTCGCACAGCGAACACGCGCTCGGCGACCGCCGATTCGCCGAGATGTTCGCGACCGGACGGGCGCTGCCGGTGGCCGCCGCGCGCGGCTACGCGCTGGGCGACCAGACATCCGGCCCCGCTCCCGTCGACGCGGATCCACTGACCGGCCGAGAACTCGAGGTCGCCGCGCTCGTCGCGCAGGGATTGACCAACCGCGATATCGCGGCACGACTGGTGATCGCTCCCCGCACCGCCGATACCCACGTCCGCAACATCCTCACCAAACTCGGCTTCGCCGGGCGTGCACAGATCGGCGCGTGGATCACTGCCCGCTCTCCTACGTAGCCGCGGGGATACGCACATCTGCCGATGCCGCGCCGGGGCCGCGCGGTGCAGCCTGGATCTTCCACCGTTATCGAGGAGGATCCGGTGCCGCAGCACACGCAGAGGTCGGCGACGACATCCCAGCACATCGAAACCTTCGCTCGCGCCGTCTGCGACCGTGTCCTGTCCACCGCGCCCACACGAATATCGGTGCGGCGGAACACCGTCGACGGCATAGCGGTCGCGCGGGAATGCCTGGAACTGGCGATCGCGATCGTCGACAGCCCCGAACACCCCGCACGGGTACTCGACGTCGAACGCGCGGCGCAAGAGTGGGCGCGCGACGGCATCACGATCGACACGATTCTCGACACGCTGCACGACGGTGTGCGCATCGGCATCGACCTGCTCGCCGCGGGCGACCGCTCGGGTCACGAACCGGCGCTCGATACCGCGGCGATCGCCGTGCGCGGATCCCTGGGCGACGCCGACGCCACGCACCTCGCGTTGCGCGTGCTCCACACGATGACCACCGCGATCACCCGCGCCTACGTGCGGCACGCGCAGACCGCGACGCCCACCCGGCACACCATCGAGCAGACACTGGCCTCGGCACTGCTCACCGGTCACGACACCACCATGGCGCGCCGGCACGGCATCGACATCGCCGAGGAATACCTCGTTCTCGCCCTGGCGTTCAGGCGCGTCGAGCCGGCGCCGCCCGGCGTCGACACCCGGGTGCTCGCGCGCCGGCCGCTGTCGGCGGTACACGCCGAACTCGCGCGCCGCTACCGGGACACAGCGCTGCCGGCACTGTCGATCGACGGCGGCACGGTCCTGCTGCCTTCCACGGGCACCGACGACAGCGAACTCGAATCCTTGATCACCGACCTGTCCGCCACTGCGGAACTGTCGGTGACTGCGGTGGCCCTGTCGTCGGCGACCTCCGAGATTCCCGCCACCGACGTCTTCGCCCACGAACTCCTCGACCTGACCCACCGGCTCGGCCTGCCCCCCGGTGTGTACCGATTCGCCGACCTGGCACTGGAATTCCAGCTCACCCGCCCCGGCCCGGGCCTGGACCGGTTGAGCGCGTTGCTCGACCCCCTCGACACACATCCCGAGCTGCTCGACACCCTGCGCTGTCACCTCGCCAACAACCTCAACCGGCAGCGCACCGCCCACACACTGCGCCTGCACACCAACACCATCGACTACCGCCTCAAACGCATCGCACGCCTTACCGGCCTGGACATCACCCGCGTCACCGATCTCTGGTACATCCGCTCCGCCCTCGTCGCCCACGACGACCGCTGAAGAGAAACCGCGGGCCGATTGCCGAGCGTGCCGCCTACAGGACGTCGGTGATGTCGTTGCCGTTCATCGTGATTCGGACGTCGCCGCCACGATCGACGATCGCTCCCATCAGCGGCTCTATGACGCCGATGAGCTGGCCGAACGCGGGCGCGAAATCTTCGGTCATCTCTGCGGGAACCGTGAAGCGAAGGACATATTCGGTGGCCTGCTGCTCACCATCGGCCGACGTGGTCATGCATGCCACCTTCACAGACGGGAAGTTCGGCGCTCCGCCCAGGTGTCCGGGACGGGCGCCCGGGCGGGGCGGGCAGTCAGCGGACGAGGCGGAAGAACCCGCGGATCTGCTCGATCAGCGACCTCCAAGAACTCGAGCACCGAACCCGGCCACCCGTGCGTGAGCACCAGCGGGAACGCGTCCGGCTCCGGCGAGCGGACGTGCACGAAGTGGATCCCCAGCCCGTCGATCGTGTCGCGGTACTGCGGGAAACGTTCAGCCGCTCGGCGAACCCGAAGTCGTAATCCTCTGCCCAGCTGCGGCACAAACTCCTGCGCATAAGCCAGCGGCACTTATCGGATCACATATAGGTCACAGGGAAACCCGGCGTCGATTCGCTGTGGGCGGGATTCGGTTTATCGCTGTCAGGGCGGGTATGCGCAGCAGGTCACCTATTGGACGGTGCGGCAGCACTGTGATCCGAGTGTCGGCGAGGGCCGCTGCCGACCCTGCGCGGCTTGCGATGGATGGAGTACAGGAGGGCTTGACCGATGACCACGGCGCGAGAACTGATGTCCACCGATGTGGTCTGGGCACGTCCCGGCGACACCGTCGTGGAGGCTGCTCGCCGGATGGCGGCGGCGGGAGTCGGCGTGCTGCCGGTCTGCGGCGCGGACGGCAGTCTGGCCGGCATGCTGACCGACCGCGACATTGTCGTGAAAGTCGTTGCAGCGCAAGCCGATCCGAACGGCGTCCGCGTGAGTGAGCTGGCACGGGGCGTCCCCGCGGTTGTCCAGGCCGACGAGAACGTCGCCGTGGCCCTGACCGCCATGGCGGAGGGCAGGGGGCGGCGGGTGCCGGTGCTGGACGATACGACGCTGGTCGGCATCGTCGAGCAGGGCGATCTCGCCCGCGCCTTGAAGAGCGACACGTCCGCCCGGGTCGCCGAGAGCTGACTTCGCGGCTGCCCGGCCTCCGACCCCTTCAGGAGTTACTCATGACCACAATTCCCGATAACGCGAACGACGCCGGCCGCGACACGCTCACCGCTGTCGCGCTGGTGTGCACGCTGAAGAAGTCACCGGACGGGTCGAGCAGCGAGTTACTGGCCCAGCAACTGCTGGCGGAGCTGGCGAAGGAAGACGTCGAGGGTGAGATCGCCCGGGTGAGCGACTTCGACGTCCATCCGGGCATCACCGCGGACGAGGGCGGCGGCGACGAGTGGCCCGGACTGCGCAGCCGGGTCGCCGGCGCCGATGTGCTGGTCCTGGCGACGCCGATCTGGCTGGGCCATCCGTGCTCGGTGGCACAGCGGGTACTGGAACGATTGAACGCGGAGTCCTCGGAGACCGACGACGAGGGCAGGCCGGCGATGGCGGGCAAAGTGGCCGTGACGGCGATCGTCGGCAACGAGGACGGCGCCCACAAGGTGACCGCCGACCTGTTCCAGGGCTTGGACGACATCGGATTCTCGATCCCGGCGCAGGGGAGTACGTACTGGACCGGGGAGGCAATGGGATCGGTCGACTACCGCGATCTGGACCAGGTACCCGACGCGGTGCGGTCCACGACCGCGGGGGTGGCGCGTAATGCCGCCCATCTGGCAAGGCTACTGCGTGAGCGGCCGTACCCGCCCGGGAAGTAGGCCACCGTCAACCAGCCGAACACACGCGCCCGGTTTCGGTGCGGATAGGCCGCGCCGGTGTGCGTGGGCGCCCGTCGTTCGCCTTCCGGACCTCGGTGATGTCGTTGCGGTTCACCGTGATTCGGTCTGCGCCGCCACGCGGTCCGGAGACGGTGGCCTCGCTCGTGATCGTCGGTGCCGCGGTGGGGCAGGAGGATGATTGATGACGTCGTGGCAGGCGCGGGCCCTGATCGCGCGAATGTGGTTGGGGCGCAACAAGAAGTTCTACGCCGATCCCGCGACGATGCGTGCGGCGTTGGCGCGGCATCAGGCGCCGGAGCGGGCGCGCCCACCGAGACGGGTCGCCGCCGCCTTCGACATCGCGAGGCAGACGATCGACGGCCACGACGTGCACACCCTCGCGCCCGAGGGCGGACCGACGTCACCGTGGCACGTCTTCCATATGCACGGTGGCGGTTTCGTCGAATCGCCCGAACCACACCACTGGCACTTCGCGGCGAGGATGGTGGCCCGGCTCGGGTGCACCTACACGATGCCGATGTATCCGCTTGCGCCCCAGTACGATCACCGGGTCATCGTCCCCATGGTCGAGCACGCCTACGACCGCGTCACCGCCGCCACCTCGCCCCGGCACCGGATCGTCTTCGGGGACTCGGCCGGCGGCACCCTCGCTCTGACGCTGGCTCGACATCTCCGCGAGCGCGGGCAGCCGCAGCCGGCCGCGCTCGCGCTGTTCTCCCCGTGGATCGATCTCGCGACCGACGACTCGTTGTCGCTGGCGCTCGACGACCGCGATCCGGAACTCGGCGTGACGGGTTTGAAGCAGGCGGGGCGGTGGTACGCGGGCAGACGTGCGCTCGATGATCCGGAGATCAGTCCGGCATTCGCCGACCTCACCGAGCTGGCTCCGGCCATCGTGTTCATCGGCCACCGCGACATCCTGCTGCCGGACGCTCGCCGGATCAAGGAACTCGGCGATGCCGCGGGTGTGCCGGTCGAACTGCGCGAATATCCCGGAATGTTCCACAACTGGATCATGAAGAACATTCCGGAAGCCCGGCAAGCCACCGACGAACTGCTGCACTTCCTGCAGACCGTCGAGAGGAGGACCGAGAATGATCGTCCGCACGACCGCTGAGATCACCGGCACCGACCGCCAGATCGACAGTGACACCTGGACTTCCAAACGCATCGTCCTCGCCGACGACAAGGTCGGATTCTCCTACCACGAGACCACCGTCGCCGCGGGCACCCGAACGCCGCTGCACTATCCCGACTACATCGAAGCCGTCTGGCTCATCGAAGGCCACGGCCACCTCCTCGATCGCGACAACGAGGCGACCTACCCGCTGGAGCCCGGCACGATGTACCTGCTCGACAAACACGAACGCCACACGATCATCGCCGACACCCAGTTGCGCATGTACTGCGTATTCATGCCCGCCGTCCCCCCGGCGACCGACTGACGTGCGCAGGGGATGACACCGTGGCCCGCCTGTGTTGCCGACGGAGAGCCGGGTAGGCCGAAGGGACGAACACCGGACAACACGATCGGAAGTGCCTCATGTCGATGGATCCCGATCCGGGACGAGTTCCGGACTTGGAAGCCGGTGGCGGCGTGCGGCCGGGGGCCACTCCGCCCGAGACCTCGCAGACATCCGGGCTGTCGGCGCCCGAACCACGGACCCGGAACTCCTTCCCGCCGACCGGAATAGCCGCGGTTGTCGTCGCGATCGTCATCGCCGTCCTGTTCCTCGTCGCCGCGGTCGGGCTGGTCCTCGCGCTCTGAGTGAATCGTGTTCGCGAGCACCAGGAGACGCACGAGGGACGGCGCCCCGAGCTGCCGCCGGTTTGGTCGCGGGTACGCCGGGTAGTCCGGCCGCGTCGGTGCAAGCGAACGGGAGAGGGGTGCATTCCGGTGACAGGGACCCGGGCGGCCGATCACACGCGCGCACCGGTGCTGGAGGCGCTGGCGGAATATCGGCGGACGGGACGGTACGGGTTCACGCCGCCGGGACACCGGCAGGGCAGGGGAGCGGACCGCCGCGTGCGGGAGGTCCTGGGCGACGGACTGTCAGCCGACGTCCTGGCATCGCCGGGACTCGACGACCGGCGCTCGCGCCACGGCTACCTGTCCGAGGCCGAATCCCTGATGGCCGACGCGGTGGGCGCGGAGGCGGCGTTCTTCTCCACGTGCGGCAGTTCGCTGTCGGTCAAGGCCGCGATGCTGGCGGTGGCCGGCGGTGACGGCGGGCTGCTCGTCGGCCGGGACAGTCACAAGTCGATCGTCGCGGGCCTGGTGTTCTCGGGTGTGCGGCCCTACTGGGTGACCCCGCGCTGGGATGCGGAGCGGCATCTGTCGCATCCACCGTCACCCGAGCAGGTGCGCGCGGCATGGGAACGCCACCCCGAGGCCGCCGGCGCGCTGATCGTCAGCCCCAGCCCGTACGGGACCTGCGCGGATATCGAGGGCATCGCGCGCGTCTGCCACGAGCGCGGCAAACCGCTGATCATCGACGAGGCTTGGGGCGCGCACCTGCCCTTCCACGACGAGCTGCCCACCTGGGCGATGGATGCGGGCGCCGACGTGTGCGTGGTGAGCGTGCACAAGATGGGCGCCGGTTTCGAGCAGGGCTCGGTCTTCCATGTCCAGGGCGATCTGGTCGACCGCGACCGGCTGAAGCTGTGTGCCGATCTGCTGATGACGACCAGTCCGAACGTCCTGCTGTACGCGGCGATGGACGGCTGGCGCCGCCAGATGGTGCAGCACGGCGGCGCACTGCTCGACGCCGCTCTCGCCACCGCCGGGTACGCCCGGGCGGAGGCGGCGCGCATCCCGGGGATCACGGTCATGGCCGACGAACTGCTCGGCGTCGAGGCATCCCACGATCTGGATCGCCTCCAGGTGCTCATGGACGTCTCGGAGACCGGCGCGAGCGGTTATCAGGTGGCGGACTGGTTGCGCGACAAGAGAAATCTCGACGTCGGGCTCAGCGATCACCGGCGGATCCTGGCGACCCTGTCGACGGCCGACAGCAAGGAGACGGTCGACACCCTGATCGACGCCCTCGCGGCATGGCGGGAGCAATGGAGTGGACCGCCCGCCCCGCGCATGCGGCTCCCGTCGCCGGGCGAACTGGAACTGGAAACGGTCCTGCGCCCGCGGGACGCGTTCTTCGGGCCCTGCGAGGCGGTCCCGCTCGCGGAGGCGCCCGGCCGGATCGCCGGCGAGCAGGTCACGCCGTACCCGCCCGGCATTCCCGTGATCGTTCCCGGCGAGCGCATCGATGCCGCGGTCGTCGAGTACCTGCGCTCCGGGCTGGAGGCGGGAATGAACGTGCCCGATCCGGCCGACCCGCGGCTGCGCACGATCCGAGTGACCACGCGCTGATCGGCAACCCCCGCGTGGGTCGGCCACCCCGCGTGCCCCGCGTGGGTCGGCGACCTCGTGTGCCCCGCGTGGGTCGGCAACTTCGTGT
The DNA here is from genome assembly GCF_000308875.1 of Nocardia transvalensis NBRC 15921. Taxonomy (GTDB): domain Bacteria; phylum Actinomycetota; class Actinomycetes; order Mycobacteriales; family Mycobacteriaceae; genus Nocardia; species Nocardia transvalensis. The sequence continues at coordinate 22,691 of NZ_BAGL01000055.1, read as the reverse complement.
GCCCCGCGTGGGTCGGCAACTTCGTGTGCCCCGCGTGGGTCGGCGACCTCGTGTGCCCCGCGTGGGTCGGCGACCTCGTGTGCTCCGCGTCGTGGATCGGCAACCCCGCGTGACGGCGGATGCCGATGGCAATTACACGGACGTGGATCGCGAACTCGTGGTTCGCGATCCACGTCGGATGCTGCCGGCCCGGTGATCGTCGGCTGGTGGCCGGATCACCGGGGTATCGGGGTCAGTGGCTCGGTTGCGCCTGGACCGGAGCGTGGCGCGGGCGTCGCAGGGCGGCGAAGGCGGTGACCAGCAGTCCCGCGGCCGCCAGGCCGAGCACGGCGATGATCGCGCCCATGATCACATTCGTCCAGAGCACGCCGTCCGGGCGCTGGTCGACGATCCACGGGCTGATGATTCCCCACACGCCGAGGGGGATGAGCGCCCAGCTCAGGCCGTAGCCGCGCGCGGGCACCGCGGTCATCACCAGGCCGATCACGGCCACGGCGATCCCGAGTACGAGGTTCTGGACCACCAGCCGCTGCGCGGCGGCGAAATCGTCCACCACCCACGGCGTGATGGCCGTGAACAGTCCGGCCAGCAGTATCAGCCCGTCGATGGTAATCGCCGGCACGCCGCCACGGGCGTCCCGCGTCGGGTCGAGCGCGCTGGAGTGTGGTGTGTTGGCCATCGGAGTCTCCTTCCCAGGTTATCGATGGGCCGCCCGGGGGCGGCAGTCTCGGGCTACCCGGTCCGAGGTCGACGAATCGCGGTTCGAATCACCGATATCGGTGTGGGAGAAGATCTTTGACCGCTATTGGGGGCGTCGGCGGTGCTTGCGGTGGCTGGTGTCGCACAGGGGGTAGATCTTGGAGCGCCGGCACTGGCAGACCGCGACGGTGAACCGGTCGCAGTGCAGCACGGTGCCGTCGTCGGTGACCAGGTCGACCGGTCCGTCGATGAGAGCCGGGCCTTCGGCGGTGAGCCGGACGCGGCGTGGTTCAGGTTGTGGGTCGGTCGGCACGGATGACCACCAGTTCCTCGTGGTTGTGGTGCGGGGCGGCGTGCCCGGCGGCTTCCAGCCAGCGGGCGCGGCGTCGCAGGACGGGCCCGTACGCGGTCGTCTCGCGGGCCACCACCGCGGCCTTGAGGCCACCGTCGCGCAGCTGGTGCAGGGTTCGATCGGGCCCGCACATCCCGGAGTGGACGATCAGCGCGGTGCCGTGGTCGGCGAGCAGGCCGGGCAGCATCTCGCACAGCGGGTCCAGTACCGCCCGGCCGTCGGGCCCCGCTTCCCAGGCGCGGTCCCGCGCGCGGCGCGGCGGTGTGACGGACGGGCCGGGGACGTAGGGCGGATTGGCCACCACGACGTCGAACGGCCGTGGCCATGTCATCCGGGTGAAATCACCGCGCAGCAATTCGACTCGCTGCCCGCGGGCGCGGCTGTTGAGCCACGCCGACAGCAGCGCGGCTCGTGAGATGTCCACGGCGGTAACGGTTTTCGCCCCGAGTCGGCGTGCGTGCAGGGCGAGGACGCCGGTGCCGGTACACACATCGAGCACTCGCGGCTCGCGCGGTATCGACGCGGCGGCCACGGCTCGCATCAGCAGTTCGGTGTCGGCCTGCGGGCGATAGACGCCCGGCGCGCGGAACAACATCATGATCGGCGACTACCCGGATAACCCGGTTCAACCCGCCGCGCCCGGTCGGGGCGTATGCAGCGAGGTGCGGCCGCGGCGCCAGCTGTCGTCGAGCAGATGACGTTCGATCCGGTCTTCCAGCAGGTTGGTGGCCTGGATGCCGAAGACCACCGACGGCAGCAGGTCGGGGTCCTGCCGGAGCAGGTCGCCGATCACCTCGCGCCGCATCACCTGTTCGTGTACGGCGTCGGCCTCGATGTGCTCGGTGTAGAAGTGCACGCAGGCCGGATCCGCGCCGAGGCGGCGCAGTGTGTCGGCCATGCGCCGGGCGGCTGGCGGCGAGGTGATCTCCACGGTCGCGAAATGCCCGACCAGCGCGCCCCGCCGGCTGGCGTGCAGCCCGAACAGCGACATCATGTTGACCAGCGCGAGCATCGGCGCGGCCGCCACGTCCAGGTAGTGCAGATAGTCCGGGGACATCTCGGCCCCGGCGAGCAGGTCGGCGAACAGCCGCGCGTGCACGCGGTCGCCGCGGCCGCCGCCGAACTCGTCGAATTCCACCGCCACGAGCGCCGCCTTGGCGTGTCCGCGCAGCCGGGGGATCACCCACGCGTACGGGTCGGCCTCCCTGAGGTGGTAGATCGATCGGTGCGCGAAGTACTCGCGCAGGTGCCACCACCGGCCCTCTTCGGTGAGGAACGCCCCGACGCCGCTCGCCTCCTTCGGCTCGGTGACCAGCAGATCCAATTCGCCCTCGAGGTCGCGGCCACCGGCGACATCGCGGCGCAGCGCGGCGAGGAAACGGTCTTCCAGCGCCGCCCGCAGCCGCAGTACCTCCGGATCCCACTCGCGGTCCGGAGCCACGGAATCGAAACCGTGGTAATGCATTTCGTAGCACATGTGCAGCGCCAGATGCAGATCGCCGCCGTACGGATCGGCGGCGGCGATCTCCGGCGCGGAACCCGGGGGAGTACCGCGCAGCACATCGCGTACGGCGGCCGACAGCGGTCCGCGCGGATTCGGCAGGGGCGGGGCGATCGGATCGGCCAACGCTGAGTCGGTGGTCATGACCGGCGACTACCCGCCGGACGCACGGTCACACCGGACATCCGCCGCTCGCGTGGTTCGCCGGATCCCCGGATCGGCCGTCAGGGGCCCGGCAGGTGGCCGGTGCGGGCGAGGTTGTCGGCGATCTGGGCGAGTTTGGTGTTGGTGTGCTGGCTGGCGCGCACGAGCAGGGCGAATGCTTGGTCGGGGCTGAGTTTGTAGCGTTCCATGAGGATGCCTTTGGCCTGCCCGATCAGGTCGCGGGTATCCAGCGCCAGGGCCAGATGCGCGGCGTGCTGGGCGTCGGCCATCGCGACGGCGGCGTGCGCGGCGAACAGCAGGCCGACCCGTTCGGATTCGGGGGTGAAGGCACCGATCTCGTGCGCGTAGAGATTGAGTGCTCCGAGGTCGTTGCCGGTGACGTAGAGCTGGAACGACAGCATACTTCCGATGCCGAGTTCGACGGCCCGGGCGGCGAAGAGGGGCCAGCGCTGTTCCGCGCCCATGTCCGGCAGTGACACCGTGTGTTTGTCGTACAGGGCGTCCATGCAGGGGCCCTGTGCGAAGTCGATCTGCGCTCGGTCGACCTCGTGGACCAGGTCGGCCGAGGCGATGGGAGTGCTCATCGTGTCCCGCCCGCGCACCACGGACAGGCCCGCGTAACCGGCTCCGGGCACCGTGTGCACGGCGGCGTCGACTATGCCCTGGAGGGTCTCGTCGACATCGTCCTTTGCTTGCAGGTCACGCGCCAGATCGCTCAACCGTGCTGCGAGATCCTGTGGATTCATAATGGCCCCAATCCTCCATGACCGCGCAGGAATCCACCAGCGTGCCGCTGACATAGAGGACATCGCCCATGCGCAAGTCGTCGTCGGTCAGGGGTGGAAGGCCGTTGGCGGCGAACAGGTCTCGGTTGGTGATCGTGTTCAGTGCCCAGCCGCGGCCGGTCAGGTACGGGGCCGCTTCGTTGCGCTCACCGAAATATCGCAGCCGTGCCATATCGGGGTCGAAACCGTGCGCGCGCCAGCGTCGGGAAATGTGGTCCAGGGTCTTCTTCGTCGTCTCGTCCTCGCCCGGGCGCGGGTTGGGACGGCTCTCGGTGGCCACCCGGCTGCCCGGCGCGCTGAGTTCGGTGATGGTGTCCAGCAACAGATCCTGCGCCTCGGGCGGCAGGTAGCCGAGTAGCCCCTCGGCGCTCCACGCGGTCGGCCGCGCCGGGTCGAATCCGGCGGCGCGCAGGACGGCGGGCCAGTCGTCGCGCAGATCGACCGCGGCCACTCGCCGCTCGGCGGTGGGCGTCGCGCGCAGGTCGGTCAGCGTCCGGGTCTTGAAGTCCACGACCTGCGGCTGATCGACCTCGTACACCACGGTTCCGGTCGGCCAAGGCAGCCGGTACGCGCGGGAGTCCAATCCCGATGCCAGGATCACGGCCTGCGTGATGCCCGCGTCCACCGCAGCGAGGAAGAACTCGTCGTAGAACCTGGTGCGGACCTTGGCCCCGTCGATCGCCGCCTGCTCGACCAGGCCGTCGGGGGCCACCTCGCCCGTCGCCAGCCGGGTGAGGAAGTCGATGCCGACCGCCCGGACCAGCGGTTCGGCGAACGGGTCGTCGATGAGCGCCCGATCGGTACGGGTGGCTATCGCCCGGGTCGCGGCGGCCATGGTGGCGGTCGCGCCGACGCTGGATGCCAGGTCCCAGGTGTCGCCGTCGTGCCTGGTGGAAGTCATGTAGTGCGTTGTCCCCTCGGTGAATTCGTCGTAGATCGGCCGGATCGGCTTGCGCGCGAGGACCGACCAGTGGACCGTAACGGGGATTCCTGCCCGATCGACGAAAGTGAGAGCGGTGACCGCTCGTTTGCCTCGCAGCCCGCGTTCGGATGCCCAGGACAACCGTGACCACATCATCGATGTGGCCCGCGCGGTGTTCGTCACTGTCGGCCTGGACGTGGCGATCCGGGAGATCGCCCGCCGCGCCGAGGTCGGGCCCGCGACCGTCTACCGCCACTTCCCGACCAAGCAGATACTGATCGCCGAGGTGTTCACCGACCGGACGCACGCATGGCGGTCCGCGATGGCCGACGGACTCGCCGACGCTGACCCCTGGAACGGCTTCTGCCACACCCTCACGAAGCTCTGTGAGCTGCGAGCACTCGACCACGGCTTCACCGCGGCCGTGAAGTCCACCTTCCCGCGCGCGATCGACTTCGCCGCACTCCGCACGTCGTCGCTGACATCCGCGGCCGACCTGATCCGCCGGGTCGAAGACACCGGCCGCCTGCGCCCCGGCGTCGTGGTCGACGACCTGATCGCCGTGATCACGGCCAACGACGGCCTCCACGCGAGCACACCCGTAGCACGAATCGCGGCGTCGCGCCGCTTCGCCGCACTCGTGATTCCAGCGTTCCACGCCTCACCCGTGTCCGCACCACTGCCGCCGCGCGGAACGAGTTCGCCCTAGCTGGTGAGACGTCTGCCGGAGTCCTGTATTCCGCTGAATCGTGGGCTGGACGGTGCATCCGGATTACGCGATTGTCGTAGGTGCGTCGGTCCCGCTGCCGGGTGAGGGGACCCACCCGGCAGTCACACTCGATGAACTTCGCGCGGGACGGTCAGCGGCCGGCGCTGCCGGTCAGCGGAATTCCGGCGCCGGTCACCTCGACCGTGGCGACCTCGGTGGCCGATGCTGTGGGATCATTCGCCGACTGCGGATAGTTGTCGGCGCAGCGGCCGATCACATGCGCCGGGCCGTTGTCGAGGCCGCGCAGCGAGACGAAATTGGTCCGGCCGGGGGCCGCCACCGATTCTTCCGTGCTCAATGTCTGGTAGGAGCTGCCGATATTGAAGAGCGCGCCGGTGTCCGCGTTCTCGGCCCAGCACACGCCTCGATCGTTCGGGTTCTGGATCTTCGCGTATACCCCGCCCCCGTTCTCGGCGGAGAATTCGGCGGCGGGCGGCTGCAATGCGTCTTGGCCGGAAGCCACACCGGCGGGGGCGAGCGCCACACCGGCGGCCGCGGCGATCGGGGCGCTGTACATCAAGGTTGTCCGTATAAATCGTTGAATCACGGCGCGGATGCTATCAGCCGGAATGAATAAGTGACATATTTCGGCGGGCATGGAGGGCTAATAACACCGCTATTGTGCAGGTATTCGCCGATATCGACAGTTAAATGGTGTCGGCCGCACAGCAGGCTTTCGAGCCACGTTGATATCTGTGCATTCCTGCGGGCCTGGATGCCATTCGGATTCGAATCGCCGAACTGTCGCCCTACCGCGTGTCGGGTCAGCTCGGTGAGGTTCGAGAGTCCGTGCCCGGGAGCCAGCTGTTGCCGGGGCGGGTCCACTGCCGGTCTTTGATCATTCGGCGCGCTTCTCGTTTGTTTCTGCCGATGAGGCGTTCGAGGTAGAGGCGGCCGGTGAGGTGGTCGGTCTCGTGCTGGAGGCAGCGGGCGAGGTAGCCGGTGGCTTCGACGGTGAGGGGGCGTCCGGTCATGTCGACACCGGTGACCTTGGCCCAGTGCGCTCGCCCGGTGGGAAACCATTCGTCCGGCACGGACAGGCATCCTTCGAGGTCGTCCGGGTCGGGCATCGTCTCGGGAATGGGGGAGGTCTCCAGGACCGGGTTGACGACGTGGCCGCGGTGGCGCTGCCCGTCGTCGACGAGGTCGTAGACGAAAACCGCACGCGGGTCGCCGATCTGGTTCGCGGCCAGACCCGCACCTTCGGCGGCCGTGTTGGTGTCGAACAGGTCGTCGATGAACGCGGCGAGCTCGTCGTCGAAGGCGGTCACCGGAACCGCGGGCGTGGTCAGCCGGGGGTCGCCGGCGATGAGGATCGGTCGAACGGACATACACGGAAGAGTACTCAAAAACGAGTAGTCGTGTCAGACTGGGCGTGTGAACGAGACCAGGCTGTTCGTCCTTGCCGCACTGGCCAAACGCGGCCCTATGCACGGCCATCAACTGCGTCGCGATGCCCGCCTGGACCGGGCCGACCTGTGGTCGCGCGTCAAGCCCGGGTCGCTGTACGGCGCCTTGCATCGCATGTCCGACGAGGGGCTGATCCGGCCGGTGCGGACCGAGCAGGAGGGCGCCCTTCCCGCCCGCACGGTCTACGAGATCACCGGCGAAGGGCGCCGGGAACTGCGCGCCTTGCGTGACGAGGCCTTCACCGGGGTCGACATCCGGCCCGACCCGGTCGATCTCGCCCTGGCGGTCAGCGATGATCTCGATCGGGAGCTGCTGCGCGGATACATCGAAGACCGCCTCGCCGCGCTGCGGGCGCGGCGTTCCCGAATCGAGCACCAGCCCGACCGGCGCCGGCCCGACCGGAACACCGCCGACGACCTCATCGTCGATCACGCCATCATGCGGATCCAAGCCGAAATCGACTGGCACGAGAAGGTACTCGCGTGCGTCGACAAGCTCGACGAACCCCGTTGAGGCCGAAACCGCTTCAGCCGTCTCGGTCCAGGGCTGCTGTGACCGCCGTGCCGGCCGCAACGGTTGGCGCACAACGAGAATGCGGGTAGTGCGTCCGCGCTGCGATGTACTACGCGCCTGGCCCACGAGATATGGTGGCGCCGAGTGTATTCGCTCCAGTGAGGTCGGCACCGTCGAGGACGGCGTCGGCCAGATTCGCCCCTGCGAGATTCGCGTCGGCCAGGTTCGCGCCGGTGAGATCGGCACCGGCGAGGTTCGTGCCGGCCAAGTTGAGTCGGCCCAGGTCGGCGCCCCGCAGGCGCGCACGGGTCAGGCAGGTTTCGCTGAGATCTATGTCCGTGTCGGCAGTGTCGTGCGGGACGTGACGTCGGCCGATCACCGTGAGCACGGTCTGTACATCGTATTCGAGCCGTCCCGGCTCGCCCGGCTTACCCACGAGCCGGCACTTCCACACCGGGGACTGGGTGTGCACGTACGAGGCGAGGATCGAGTAGATCGTCGGGTGATCCGCGGGCGAATCCTTGGCCAGGCGCTCCAGCAGGAAGATCGCGGACAGCCGGGCCTCGGGTTTGTCGGTGGTCAGGTGTTCGACGGCCTTGTGCACTCGATCGGTCACGACGGTCTGCTGCGACAACGCGTATTGATCCTTGGTGGCGCGCAACGACTGTCCGGTGAACCACAAGGCGCCGAGCGCGGCGACCGTGGTCGCCATCGCGACGAGGTTCGTCCAGCCCTTCCAGACCAGGAACCGGTGCAACGTCCGTATGAACCGTTGTTCTCGAACGGGTTCGGGCCGGCGTAGCGACCGGCCGGTGCCGGCGACCCGAACCCGCCGCGATCGTGAAACTCCGTCTCGCATCGCTGTGTCCTGCCTGCTCGAAACCATCAGGGGGTCTATCTCGAGGCACACCGGCAGCCGATCATGCCAGCGGGCGGGCCACCGGGAACGCTGTCGGGCCGGATCGTGACCTGACAGCGACGCCGGCGGAGCGAAGAACTACATCACTGAGGATCGTTCGAGATATCCGCTCCGCCGGGCGGTATCAGGTTTCCGTTGGTGTCGATGTATCCCGATCGCTTCGTCGGTATGGGTAGCGCGGGGTCGGGGCACGGTATGTCCGTGCCGTCACCGCAGATGCCGCCGTTGAAATACGAAGGTGATCGAGGCCGCGCTCGACGACGGTACGGCCGTGGTCGTCGGTGAAGTAGCGCAGGCAGCACAGGCCTGCCTGCACCGCACCCACATCAGTCCCTCGTACACCGGCCCCTGGTGATAGGTGCCCGCGGCGAACGAGACGGACCGTATGGCGCCGGGGTAGGTGTAGAGCCCGAACGGCAGCATGAAGCCCGCCTCCATGACGAAGTCGAGCACGAAAGTGAACGCGTAGGTCGCCAGGATGAGCCGTAGATTGGTGATATTCGGCCAGCGCGACGTGATCTTTCGCATCACCCAGCAGCCGAATTTCGTGAGCATCAGTACTCCGGCCGCGTAGCCGGGAGCGTTGATCAACGTAGTTCAGCAGCGGGTCCTGGAAGAACATCAACCCCATGGACACCAGCAGGATGCCGTCGAGGGTGATCCGGCGTTCCCGGCGCCACGGCCTGACGAGGAACCACCAGATCGCCACCGGCACACACCACGACGGCGTTCATCGTGAGGAAGGCCTTCATGTCCATCGGCGGATCGGCCGGCCCGCCGGGCACCCGCTCGAAGTACGGCCCGCTGATCCATCGCACCCACACGTACACCTGTAGCGCCAAGAGCAGGCCACCGGCCGTCGCCCAGATCTGCACTCGTTTCACCCGCAGGCGGTCCTCGGCGGAGGTGGCCGGTGGGCCGTATTGCTTTGTCGCCTCGGGCTTCTCACTCGACAGTTCACCCATGACGCCTCCTGGCTCACGCTCGCATGCTCTCCCGCCAGAAATATACTCACTAGTATCTGGGTATGTGATGAGTATCTGAGATTCTGCGACGAAATTCGGAGTTCCGCGTCGCGGCCAGGCCCTCGGGCAGCGCCGAAATACAGTGGGGGATACGGGTGTGATGATCCGAGCGCCGGTGCTACAGCAGTTCCGAGACGTCGGCGCGGAACTGCATGGCGCGGTAGGGCCAGTTCGTCCCGGTGTTCCACTGGCTCACGACGAGGTGCAGCTCGGAGAGGGTGGAGCCCGGGACCACGTAGCCGCCGTAGAGCTGGGCGACCCGGCCGGTGGCGTGATGTTCGGCGTCCCAGCTCGTGCCCTCGAGCACGGTCGTCCGCGGTGCGCGATACAGGTCGGCGTTGGGTGCGTCGAGCAGCAGTGCGTCGATCCGGTAGTGGCCCGCGTCGAAGAACACGAGCAGCCAGTGCCGCCGACCGTCCGGGCCGGGCACCCGGCGCAGGCACAATTCGCCGAGCGCGCCCGGCAGGGTCAGCGTCGCCGGATTGCCCCAGGCCCAGCGCTCACCGGCGAACCCCCACGGCTCCCAGGACCCCGGATCGGTCAGCGAGTGCGCGGGAACCCGGTGCAGCAGGAGACCGGCGTCGCGCCGGAACCCGGTCGTATACGCGTAGACGTACCCGTCGTCGGCGACCTCCCAGGTCAGCATCTGGAACAGGCCGTCGCAGACGTCTCCCGGCCAGCGGGCCCCGGTGTTCGACCAGGTCACCCCGTTGTCGGTCGAGGCGAGGATCTCGGTCCAGAGCACCGTACCCAGCCCTTGGCACGCCATGACGTGCAGATACATCGTGTCGCCCAGCGTGATCAGGTCGGTCGGCAGCATTGTCGAGCATCGTGGTCGGCGCAGCACCGCCGACTTCGGGTACTCGATCAGCTGGCGCGCGTAGTCGTTCGCGTCGCCGCCGGATCCGGTCCAGCGCAGCCCGCCGGCCACGGTCTCGGGATCGGCGAACAGAGCGATCGGCGAGCGCCACCCGGGCCCGCCGACCGTGGCACGATCGAAACTGTCACCGAAAACGGCGACCAGCCGGCCGTCCGGTGCGGTGGCGACGACACCGAGGTCGGTCCCGCCGACACCGAACGCATCCGTGCGGCCGGGACCGGTCAGGTCGATGATCTTGGAGGTTGTGGCCATCCCCCCACTATTCCCACATCGCGGCGGGCAACGCCACCGCCGATCGGTCACCGACCGAAGCACCGTGATTCCGGGGCGATGCGCAGCCCGGTGATGGGAGTCGGGAGGTCGCCCCATCTGCCCGGCAAGATGCAGCCGACGGTGCCGTTGATGTCGCGCAGATAGACGACGTCGTCGCGGCGGGCGTTGTAGCCACGGCCACCGCTGAAATTCACCGGCTGGTAGCCGGCGGTGATGTCCTGGAACGCCCCCTTCTTCACGCCGTGACGGTCGTACAGGCACACGAACGGCCAGGGGCAGTCCGCCGGCGCGGCGTGCGCGGGGGCGGCGAGCGGCGTCAGAGCGCCCGCCGTCGCCAGCGCGATGGTGGCCAGGCCCAGGCGCGCACGGGTTGTGTTCATGGGTCGAACTCCGTTCTCTCGGCTGTGATGCCACACCAGAATCAGCTGGTCAGTGGCGCTGACCGGAGAATCTGGACAACTTTGGACGGGATTGGCCACAATGCGACCATGGCCGATCCGCTGGAGGAATTGCGGGTTCTCAAAACCCAACTCCGCGAACTTCGTTGGACCACTCAGGTCGATTCGCTCAACACGATCGCGCGGGAATCCGCCACGGGGCCGGGTGCGCGGGGCGGCATCAGCAAAGCCACCATCGGCAACCTCATCAATCCGGACAGCTCGACCATGCCGCGGTGGGAGACGTTCGAAATCTTCATCGATACCTGCCTGCGCCTCATCGACCGGGCCGGCACCGAGCCGCCCACCGACGGCGGCGATCGCCGGATCTGGCGGTTGCGCTACATCCGGGTACGGGATGCCCTGGGCGAAGACGGCGAGGTGGCCGAGGCCCTCGACGAGGCGGTGGAGGCGTCCACGGGATTCTCCGCGACGCCCGATTCCGGTGTGGCCGGGCGGGATTCGGTCATCGAAGGCCGCTGGCTGATACTCCTCACGGCCGCTGCGGTGCTGGCGGTCGTCGCGGTCGTGGTCGTATGGCAGGTGGTGGGCGACGAGCGCGCACCCGACGACGCCGGACCGGGAGCGAAGCCGTCGTTCTGCACGGAGCTGAACGGGACGATGATCCTGGACGACAGCTTCACCGACGTGCGGTCCGGCTGGCCGCAACGTCCCGGCCGATCCGAATACGTTTCCGGCTCATATCGTTTGACGGCCGTGTCGGGCCCCCAGGTCATCCCCGCCAATGCCCCCGTACCGATGTTGACGAATTCGTGCATGGAAGCCGTGGTGCGCCACGAGTCGGGTTCGGGGGGAATCGCGCTGTGGTGCCGGGGCGAACCCGGGGACTTGACTCGCCGATACCTCTTCACGGTGACGACCACCGGGCAGTGGGGTATAGCGATGGGGCAGCCCGAGCAGTCGACGGTGGCCGTGCTCGCCTCCCAGGACAGCTTGCCCGGACTGAATCTGGACCAGCAGACCAGAATCGGTGCGTCCTGCCGCAACACGGCCGAGGGCGTCGATCTGGTGGTGAGCGTGAACGGCCACCGCATCCGTCACCTGGATCCGGAGTCGCGGCTGACCAGCGGGACCGTGGGCATTGTCGGATGGTCGTGGCTACTGGAGCCGGGCGCCACCTCCAGCTACGTGGTCGAGGAAACCCAGATCTGGGACCTACCCGCCACGGTCGGAGGGTAGACGCGCAGGGGAAGACGACGGTGGTGTTAGTGCGCGCGGTAGAACTCGAGATGACTTCTCGCTGCCTTGTCCCAACCGAATCGGGCGGCGACGGCCCTGCCGTGTTCGGCTGCGGAGGGTTCTCGCTGGAGACTCTGTGCCATGGCCGTGGCCATATCGGTGGGATTCGTGCCGTAGGCGATAGCGTCCCCGAACACCTCCCGGAGAACCGGCAGGTCACGGCCCACCACCGGCACGCCCGCGGCAAGTGCCTCCATGGCCGCCAGGCCGAACCCCTCCTTCGTGGAGAAGAGGGGAACCACGGCGGCGCCGGCCACCAGGGCGGGCAGGGAGTCGTGGGGCACGGTACCGAGGATCGTCGGCCGGATGCCCAATTCGATGGCGCGCGAGTCGAAGACGGCCCGGTAGGCGCGATAGTCGAAGAGGGTCTCGCCGCCCGCGTAGACGAGGCTCAGGTGTGGATGGTCGCGGCGGAGCAGGGCGAAGGCCTCCAGGAGATCGACGCTGCCCTTGCGGGGTTCGATGCCGCCCAGCGCCAGAACGTACGGGCCGAGCCTGCGTGACCAGTCCAGACGGGCGGCGGACGCGGAAGCCGTTGCGAAGCGGTCGTATTCGACGCCGTTCGGGATCACCGTGGGGCTCAGGCCCCAGCCCGCGCGGACCTCCGCGGCGACGGCGGCCGAGACGCAGATGTGTGCGTAGGGCTCGACGATGGCGCGCTCGTGGCAGGCGGCCAGCTCGGGTGTGGTGAAGGTGTCGAGGTGGTGGACGGTGCGGATACATCGGTCGACCGCGTTGGCGCTGATGCAGTCCTGGGCGTGCACGATGTCGTAGCGCGAGGGAGTGAAGGCGGAGCGTAAGGCCTTGATGGAGCGCATGATCCGGGCTCCGACCGATTCGCCGTCGGCGGCCTCGAACGGCACCACGCGCACGGTCACGGCCGGATCGACGGGCCGGAAGAAGGCCGCGTCGCCGCCGCGGCCCAGGGTCCACACCGTGACGTCCACGCCCAGCGCGGCCAGGGCCTCGGCCAGATTCAGTGTATGCACGACGCCCCCACGGGGTTTGGTGGAATAGGTGAGCAACGCGACCCGCATCAGAACCGGCCCTTGTCGCTCATCAGGTTGTGGTACGCGTCCACCCGGCGTTCGGCCAGGTGACGCAGGACGCGCCGGGCCCGTTCCACCTCCGCGTCGACATCGATGTCCGTGACCGCGAGCCCGCCCTTGGACCAGGTCTTCGCGAGGATGTCGCCGCCGGGGCCGACGATCTTGGCCTGCCCCAGAAATCGCAGCGACCCTGTGATGCCGGTCTGGTTGGACGAGGCCAGGACGACCTGGTTCTCGGCCGCGCGGGCCTGATCGTAGAGGTCGAAGAGGCGGGACTGGCGGTCGTTGGGCATGCGGGAGGCGCGATCGGTGACGCTCGCGGGCCATGCGGACAGGGCCGCGATCGTGCGAGCGCCGTCCAGGGCCAGGGCGCGGGCCGATTCGGGGAAGGTCTTGTCGTAGTCGATGAGCATTCCCAGACGGCCCACGGGAGTGTCGAAGGCGGTGAAGCGATCTCCCGCGGCATAGGCGAGGTGTTCGCCCGCGGGCTGGTGGGCCTTGCGGTGGCGGCCCAGGACGCCGTCGCCGGTCACGCAGACCGCGGCGTTGTAACGGGCGCCGTCGCCGTGCTCGGCGTAGCCGACGCAGACGGTCATCGCGCCGGCCAGCCGGCACAGCAGCCGGATCTCGGGGCCGTCGGGGTCGATGGCCTCGGGGCCGGTCGCCGGATCGGGATTGCGGAGGTCGCCGATGTAGCCGCCGAGCGTCGCATCGGGCAGGACGAGCAGGTCGACGCCGTCGGCGGCGAGCCGGTCGATGATGCCGGTGATCTTGTCGAGGGCGCGGGCGATATCACTGCCGAAATGGGCGGCGACGGCGGCGATCCTGGTGACGGCCATGGGAATCCGATCAAGCCGCCACGCGCGTGCGGGTGGTCTGCGCGATCCGCTCCGCGAGGTGTTCGGCGTCGCGGGCGATCGCCGCGAAGCGGCCCGACCCCCACGTGTGCAGCCACGGCAGCCCGAGGAAATACAGGCCCGCGGTGGAGGTGACGCCGCGGTTGTGGCACGGATGCCCCTCGCCGTCGAAGACACCGACGCGCAGCCAGCGGTAATCCGTCCGGAAGCCGACCGACCACACCACCGACGTGATCCCGCTCGCCGCCAGGTCCACATCGGTCACCTCCCGCTCGGGTCGCCACACCGGCCGATAGCGCTCCTCGGCGGGTGCGTCGACGCCCTCGCGGGTGATGTAAGCGTCGATGGAATCCTTGATGCTCTCGGCTACGGCGTCGGCGGCGTCGAGCTGCTTCTCGAGGGTCGGCTCGAAACGCGCTGTGCCACCGGCGACATCGACCATCCGACCGTAGAGGGACATGCCCTCGAGCGCGAAGCGACGCAGATCGATATCGCGCCCGCCGTCGCGGCCGGTGACGTAGTGATTGGTGTTCTCGCGCTTGCCGAGACCGCCGGGCTGGTCCTCGATGGGAATGTCGTAGTGGCCCATGTCCTGGAGCCACGCCACGCAGTCGCGGCCCCGGTAGAAGCGCGCGACGCGCGGCGCGCTGCCGACCGCGAGATGCACCTTCCGCCCGGCCAGATGCAGATCCTCCGCGATCTGCGCGCCCGACTGCCCGGTGCCGACGACCAGGACCGCGCCCTCGGGAAGGTCGGCGGCACTGCGGTATTCGGCGGAGTGCAACTGCCGGATCGTCCCGGGCAACCGTTCGCCGAACCGCGGAATCGTGGGCGTGTGATAGCCACCGGCGGCCACCACCACCTGATCGGAATGCAGTGGCCCCGAGGTCGTTTCGATATCGAAACCACCGCCGCTCGCCACGCTCACCGCCGTGACGGTGACGTGCTCGCGCACCGGCGGATCGAAGGTGTCGGCATAGCCGCGCACCCACGCGTAGACCTCGTCGCGTGTCATGAAGCCGTGCGGCTCGGGACCGTCGTAGCGATAGCCGGGCAGCACGCACTGCCAGTTGGGTGTGACGAGAGTGAAGTTGTCCCAGCGGGTGTCGCGCCACTCGTGCGCGACGGTGTCGCGTTCCAGGACGACATGATCGATCCCGCGGCTGGTCAGATGCCAGCTGATCGACAGCCCGGCCTGCCCGCCGCCGATCACGACGACCTCGTGATGGTCAGGCATGAGCGGCCGCCAATCCCTCGGGCACGGACGGCTGTCCGACCACGCCGTGCCGCGCGACCACGCTGTCGTAGATCTCCGGTCGCCGATCGCGGAGGTTGTACATGCCGCCGCCCCGGGCCAGCCCCAGCGCGTGCTCGACGTCGACGGTCGTGGTGGCCAGGCCGGGTTCGGTGCCCGTGGTGGCGAGGACCTCGCCGCCGGGACCGACGATCTTGGCGCTGCATACGAAGCGCAGCGAGCCGAAGGTCCCGGCCTGGTTGGAGGCGATCCACACCACCTGGTTCTCCACGGCCCGCGCGCGGTCGAAGATGTCGAAGCGCTGGGTCCAGCGGTCGTCCTCGAGCCGTTCGGCGGTGGCGGTGCGGGCGGTCGGCCACGCCGACAGCGAGGTGATGATCTCCGCGCCGTCCAGTGCCAGCGCCCGCGCCGCCTCGGGGAACGCCTTGTCGTAGCAGATCTGCATGCCCATCCGGCCGAGGGGCGTGTCGAAGGCGCGGAACGCCGAACCCGCGGCGTAGCAGAGGTTTTCGCCGAGTGGCTGATGCACCTTGCGGTACGAGCCGAGCACGCCGTCGCCGGTGAGGGTGACCGCGGCGTTGTAGCGGTCCTCGCCGTCGGCCTCGCAGAAGCCGAGGGTGACGACGAGATCACCGGCCATGGCGGCGATCCGGCGTAGTTCGGGCCCGTCGAGCGCGAGGGCGGGCGGGAGGCTGCGCAGCCGTCGCCGCCGGGCCTCCTCGCTCTCGGTGTCCCCGCCCAGGCTGGGCAGATAGCCGCCGAGGCAGGCCTCGGGCAGCACCAGCAGGCGGCTGCCCCGGGCGCGGGCCCGATCGATGAGGTCGCCGATGGTGCGGTAGCAGGTGTCCATATCGCGGCCGAATTCGGCGGCGGCGACAGAGATGGTCAGGTCGGTCATGAGAGTCCCAATCCGGTGACGGTGCCGGGCACCGCGGTGGTGGTGTTTCCGTCGGGCCAGCGCAGTCGCACGCCGGGCGTGGTGGTCAGGACGCCGCATACCGCGGAGGTCGCGGGTCCGGTGGCGGCGATCGCGGCGCCGGGGCGGTCGGCGGTGAGCATGGCGAAGCCGGGGAAACAGGTGATCCATTCCGCGACAGCGGTTTCGGCGGGACGCGGCATGCGCGCCACGTCCAGTTCCGCGCCGACTCCGGACGCCTCGGCGAGCATGCCCGCGGTTCCGGCCAGCCCGGCCATGCTGACGTCCTTCGCGGCGGCCGGCGCGGTGTCGGCGACGAAGCGCCCGAGCGCCCGCAACTCCGCGCCGGTCCGCAGTGATGACGAATCCCATTGCCGCCCTGTATAACCCGGACGCCACCGGCCGCCGAGATCCGCGGTGAGGCGTAGCTCGTCGCCCGCCCGGCCGCCACCGCCGGGCACCGGCCGCGCGGTGCGGCCGAGGGCGGTCACCGACAGCGCGGCCGGTCCGATCTGGGTGTGCCCGCCGAGTACGGGCACGCCCCAGGTGTCGCTCGCCCGGGCCAGGCCGCGCAGGATGCGCGTGAGCAGCGACCGGGTCGGAGCGGCGACCGCGTCGAGCAGCCCGACGGGTTCGGCGCCCATGGCGGCCAGGTCGTTGAGATTCACCAGCGCCGCGCACCAGCCCGCCCACTCCGGATCGCGTTCGACCATGGAGGCGAGAATCGCGTCGCAGGCCGCGACGAGATCGCTGCCCGGCACCGGCGCGCCGTCGTCACCGCGGAAACCGGTGCCGCCCAGCGACATCGGCTGCGCGCCGAGATCGTTCAGCAGCGGGCCGAGCAGCACCTTGGTGGTCCGCGCCAGCCGGTCGATCCGGTCGATCGGCCAGCGCATGCGGACGTGCGGCGCGCCGCCGACCATGGTGTCGCCCAGGAGGATCCAGCCCAAGCGGGCGAACATCGCGGCGTGCCGCCGCTGCACCGTGGCCTCGAACCGCAGGACGTCGGCGTTCTCGGCGTAGGCGCACGCCGCGCGCACCAGCGCGTGACCGACCCCGCGCGTGCGGCGCCCGCTGTTCACGACCAGCCTGCTGCCGGTCCACCAGCCGAGATCGGCGGTGGTGGCGGGGGCAAGGCGCACGCCGCCGAGGACGGTGCCGTCCGGGGCGAGCGCGACCAGGACGATGGTGCGCGGATCGTCGTCGGTGTCGTCGGCGTCGCTGCCCTCGAACAGGCCCTGATCGCGAACGAAGCTCTCGCGGCGCAGCCCGCGATAGGCGGCGAGATGGCGGGCGTCGGCCGGGCGGATCAGGAATCCGTCCGCGGGCTCGGTGGGATTCGGGTGTCCGGACAGGACGCAGTGGTCCGGTGACGACGAGGCCCGGAAGGTGTCGACGGCGACCATGTCAGCCTCCCGCGGTCCGGAGCACGCTGCACGCCCCGCACGCCGCGCAGCCCGCCTTCTGATCGGCGCCGAGCATCCCGGCCCGGCGCAATGCGTCAGCGACCCTGCGAGTTACGTCCTCGAGCAGCGACGGCGCCGGCGCCGCCGCGCCGTCGACATCGGCGGCGAGCGTCCCGGCCAGCGGCCGGAAGGGGACGACGAACGGGTAGACGCCCATCTCGATGAGTTCCCGTGCGCCGCGGACCAGTTCGTCGGGGTCCTCGCCGAGGCCGACCAGCAGGTAGGTCGACACCTGATTGCGGCCGAACACCCGCACGGCTTCGGCCCAGGCCGCCCGGTACTCCGACAGCGGCACCGTGGACTTACCGGGCATCCAGCGGGCGCGCACCCGGTCGTCGAGGGATTCGACGTGGATGCCGATGGATTCCGCGCCCGCCTCGCGCAGTTCCGTGAGAACGGCCAGGTCGGCGGGCGGTTCGCACTGCACCTGGATCGGCAGTCCGGGAACGGCCCGCCGCACGGCCCGCACGCAGCGCGCCAGATGCCGTGCGCCGCGGTCCTTTCCGGCCGTGGTGCCGGTGGTCATCACCATCTGGCGCACCCCGTCGAGCCGGACCGCGGCGGCCGCGACATCGGCGAGCTGCTCGGGCCGCTTGACCGCGACCGTCGAGCCCGCCGCCAGCGAGGCCTCGATCGCGCAGAACCGGCAGCGCTGGTCCTCGCCGTATCGAATACAGGTCTGCACCACGGTCGTGGCGAGCACGTCGGCGCCGTGCAGCTTGGCGATCTGCTCGTAGGCGATGCCGTCGGCGGTGCGCAGGTCGTAGAAGCGCGGCCGCCGCACCGGCTCGACGGCGACACCGAGATCGGCGCCGTCGCGCAGCAGCCGGTCGCCGCGCAGGGTGTAGGGACTGTCGGACCGGATGGGAACGGCAGCGCCGGCGCCCCCGAACAGCACATGACCGTCGTCGCTGGGCCCGGCTCCGGAACGGCGCTGCACCGGCACGTCGACGCGAATTCCGAGTAGCGCCAGGTCTACTCGTGTGGATACCTCGGTCATGGCGGGCCGCCTACACCTGATAGGTGGAGTTGATGATCGCGCCCTTGCGCGCGTAGTGGATCAGTGCGTCCTGCACGTCGAGCGGATGTGCGGGAACGACGCCCTCGATGAGGTCCTCCTCGCGCGCGCCGTGCAGGGCCAGGCCGAACCGGCAGGCGAACACCTTGCCGCCCTCGGCGATGAAGGTGGACAGTGCCTCGTTGATGTTCTGCTCGCCGGGGAAGCCGCTGTCGCCGGTGGTCGGGAAACCGCGGTTGGCGACGCAGTTGATCGCGCCGGGTCCGTAGAAATAGATGGCCGATTCGAAGCCCTTGCGCAGCGCGCGGGTGGCTTGCAGGACGGCCACGAAACTCACCGAGGACTCGTGCGCGATGCCGTGCACGAGCGTGAAGTACGTTTCCCCGGCCTCGGCGCGGTAGTCGGGGAAGATCTTGGTGGCGCCGTAGATGTTGGTGCCCTTGGGCAGCGCCGGGTGCGGGATCTCGGCCAGCGATTTCGCGATGTTCTCCTCGATCGCCTTGTCGATGTCGGCGGTGGTCTCGGTGGGTGCGGACATGCGTCAACTCCTGGGGAAGGTTCGTCGGAATCGGTGAATTCGGCGGGGGAGTCGGGTTCACCGATGGAACTAGTTGACGCCGTGAGTATTTCCTGTTGGTCACATCCGGAGTAATTGAGAGTTGCCGAAGTCTCACCGGTCGCGAATTGCGTCCTAGGCTCGTAAATGTCTGTGCGGCAGTCATTTTCGGCGCTGCGGCGATGTGAATTCGAGCGTTTCAGAACAGCGGGCGACCGCCGCGTAATCGTCGTGCTGGGCCTTTCCGGAGCCCGTTTACATTCGCCCGCCGTGGATCTAGCGGATCCGTAACACGGATGTCATCGAGGACGTACCTGTCGAGTATCAGCCGATCGTGATCGGCAAGGTCTCCCAGCCGCGCACGGTGGAGGTCGAGGACAGTGCGGCCCCGTCCCATTCGACGTCCCATCGGGGAAATCGGGCGAGTAGTTCCTCCAGGGCGACCTTGGCCTCGAGGCGGGCCAGGGCGGCTCCCAGGCAGAAGTGGGTGCCGAAGCCGAAGGTCCGCTGGTTGCTCATCTTGCGGTGGATGTCGAATCGCTGCGGGGACGGCCAGCGGTTCTCGTCGCGGTTGGACGAGCCGATCAGGAGCATCATCGCGCTGCCGGCGGGCACGGTCCGGCCGTACAGGTCGACGTCGGCGGTGACGTATCGGGCGATGGCGTGCCCGGTGGGCTCGAACCGCAGTGTCTCCTCGATGGCGTTCGGGATCAGGCGCGGCCGGCCGACCAGTTCGGCGCGCTGGTCGGGGTGCCGGGCGAGCAGCGAACCCAGCCAGCCGATCAGCCGGGCGGTGGTCTCGTTGCCCGCGCCGGCCACGACGGAGATGTAGGTCAGGATCTCCTGGCGGGTCAGCGTCCGCGTCACGCCCTCGGTGTCGACGAATTCCGCGCGCAGCAGTTCGGTCATCAGGTCGTCGGAGGGGTGGTCGGCGCGCCAGTCGATGTACTCCGCGAACTGGTCGGCATGCGGAATTGCCGTGTCCGACACCTGCATCCGCTGCCCCGGAGCGGTGCGCAGATTCGCGTCCGCGCGCTCGCGGACCGATTCCTGGTCGGATTCGGGGATGCCGAGCAGCATCCCGATCACGCGCATCGGCACCTCGTTGGCGAACGCGGTCATGAGATCGAACCGGTCGAGGCCGGTGAGCCGGTCCAGCGAGCGGACGCACAGGTCGCGGATCTGCGGCTCCAGCGACAGCACCCGCCGCGGCGTGAACACGCTCTTGAGCAGTCCGCGGTGGACGTCGTGGGCCGGCGGGTCCTCCATGAGCAGGGTGCCGGGCGGAATCTCGACGCCCGCCTTGATGATCTCCAGGATCGGCCCGCGCGAGGAGGAGAAGGTCTCCCAGTCGAGCAGGGCGCGGTCGACGTCGTCGGCACGGCTGAGGGCGTAGAAGTCGTGCGTCTCGTTGTAATAGAGCGGCGCCTCCGCCCGCAGCCGCTCGTAGATCGGATACGGATCGCGGGCGATCGCGGGGTCGAAGGGATCCCAGTAGGCCGCGGTGTCGCCGTGCGGTTGGGTGTCGGGCATGCTGACCTCGATCCGTCCGATAACTATGTTACCCTGCAACGATATCTCGAATGCAGAATTCGAGAATTAGATTCTCGATTGCGGTGTCGACAGCCCCGCGGCCGGACCGGGCGGTCACGCACGCGATCGGCGGCGTCCTTCGGCGGTGCGGCCCAGGCGGATCGCGGAGATCAGGAAGAACACGCCGCCGAGGGTCGCGTACCCGGCGAGGCTGCCGAGCGAGGCCGAGGACCCGCCGGATTGCAGGATGAACCCGGCGCCCGCGAGGACCGAGATGCCGCCGCTGAGGATCATCGGCCACTGCCCGCCGAGCGCGCGGCGGGTAACCCCGACGACGAGCTGCACCGCTCCGGCGGCGATCGCCCATGCGCCCCATACGATCAGCACCGCGCGCAGTCCGGAGCCGACCGCGAAGGCGAGGCCGACGGCGGTGAGCAGGCTGAGGCCCATATTGACGGAGAGCAGCAGCGCCGAGGGGGTCGCACGGGACGCGCGATGGTCGATGACCGCGGCGGCGAGGTCGAACACGGGGTAGAGCAGGAGCAGGGTCGCGCTGACAGGGCCGATCGAGGAGGCGGTCGCGGCGAGCAGCGCGGCCCAGACGATCGCGAACCCGAATCTGACGAAATAGAGCGTGCGAAGCGCCGTCGAGATCGACGCGGGGCGAGATGCGATGGCGGTGGTCATGAGGGGTCCGATCTGTCGTAGCGTAAAGTAGAATGACTAGTCACTCTACTTGAGACGACAGTAGCGGCCGAGGGGAGCGGGGCGCAAGGACGAATGGAGGGAGGCCCTATGATCGGGACCGTGAAAGCGTCGATGCGGGAGCGGTTGATCGACGCAGCGACCGAGTTGTTCTATGCGGACGGGCTCCGTGCCGTGAGCGTCGACAAGGTCATCGAGCGGGCCGCGACCACGAAGGTGACCTTCTACCGGCACTTCAAGAGCAAGGACGACCTCATCGTCGCCCATCTGGAACGGCGCGCCCGGCTCGAACGGGAGGGCCTCACCGCGGCGATCCGGCACGCGGACGGCGACGTCGACCGGGCCTTTCAGCTCATCGCCGCGGCGGTCGGCGCGATGGCATGTGAGCCCGGTTTCCGCGGCTGCCCGTTCATCAACGCGGCCGCCGAATACCCGGATCCGGACAGCAGCGTCCGGAAGGCGGTCGCCGAGCACCGCGCATGGTGCCGAACGTTATTCGCGGAACTCGTCGATCCGCTCGACCTGCCCGATCCCGGCGCGGTCGCCGACGATCTCATGCTGATCCGCGACGGCGCGATGGTCGGCGGCTACCTGGACGACCGCGACACCCTCGCCGACTCGTTCCTCCGCGGCTGCCGCGCCCTCACCACCCGAACCGGCTGAGACGCAACGGATTCGGGCGCGGCGGTCAGGGTAGTCGCGGTGTCAGATCTGTGCCCACACCGACTTGGTCTGGAGGTAGGCCTCGATGCCTTCGCGGCCGAATTCGTGGCCCCAGCGGGATTGCTTGTAGCCGCCGAAGGGGACGTTGTGATCGAAGTTCAGCTGGGAGTTCAGCGTGACGGTGCCCGCGTGCAGGCGCTTCGCGATGCGGTGGGCCCGGCTGAGATTGGTGGTCCAGGCGGTCGCGGCGAGGCCGTAGGTCGTGTCGTTCGCGAGGGCCGCGGCCTCGTCGTCATCGTCGAACGGCAGGATCGTCACCACGGGGCCGAAGATCTCCTGCTGGTACAGGCGCATATCGCGGTCGACGTTGGTGAGCACGGTCGGGTGGACGAAGTAGCCGGGCCGGTCGAGCCGGTATCCGCCGGTCACCACCTCGACGCCGTCGCGTTTGCCCTCATCGATGAAGCCCATGACACGGGTGAGCTGCTTCTGGCTGATCAGCGGGCCGATGCCGCTGCCCTCTTCTTTGGGGCCGCCCAGTTGCAGCGCGTTGGCGATCGTCGTGATGCCGTCCACCACCTGGTCGTAGACGCCGCGCTGGACGAAGACCCGTGAGCCGCAGACGCATCCCTGGCCGGAATGCACGAAGATGCCCATCGAGGCCATCATGATGGCCATGTTCAGGTCGGCGTCGTCGTAGATCAGGACCGGTGACTTCCCGCCGAGTTCGAGCATGACCTTCTTGACTCAAGAAGGTCATGCT
>NZ_BAGL01000056.1 GCF_000308875.1 Nocardia transvalensis NBRC 15921 | reverse complement strand
GCGAGCCTGAACCGGGCCGACGCCGCCATGGGTGACGTCGCCGGTGACCGCTGGGCCAACCGCGCACCCGACCTCGGCAGGAGCACCATCCCACGATGACGACGACCGAGACCACCTACGAGCGCCGCTCGTACGGTTTGTGGCAGAAGCCCCGCAGCGCAGGCCTTTTCGGGCTGCGCTGGGGGGAGACGGTGCTCGGTTTCGTGGTCGTCATCGCCGCGCTGCTGACGGCGCTGGCCGTGGGGCCCAAACCGGCGTTCTTCGTGGCCGGGATCGGCGCGGTCGTGATGGTTCCACTGGTGTGGCGGACGGGGGGCCGCTCCGGATACGAGACGGGATTGATGATGTTCCATTGGTTGCGCGGCCGCGGCAAGGGCGAGCACGTCTACCGCGGCGGCCGGTTCTCCCGGGTCCCCGGCGGGGTGGCGCGGCTGCCCGGCCTGATGGCCCCGTCGAAGCTGTACGAGGGCATCGACGCCGGCGGATACAGCTTCGGCATGATCCACCTGCCGCAGTTCGCCCAGTACACCGTGGTGCTGCGGGCCTGGCCGCAGGGCCACGAGGCCGTCGACCAGCCGGTGATCGACCGCTGGGTGGCGGCGTGGGGCACCTTCCTGGCCTCGCTCGGGCAGACCTCGGACATCGTCGCGGTCGTGCCGGTCATCGATACCGTGCCCGAGACCGGAAACCGTTTGCTCACCGAGGTTTCCACCATCACCCACGCGGACGCGCCGGATCTGGCGCAGCAGGTGATGTTCGAGCTGGCGACCGAACTGCCGCAGGAGCGCGTGCAACTGCTGCCGCGCGTGGCGATCACGTTCAAGGCCACCACCGCCGAGCGCCGCAAGAATCCGGCCGAGGAGGCGGTGGAGATCGGCCGCCGGCTGCCCGGCATCTGCGCGGCGCTCGCCGAGGCGGGTGTGCGGGCGCAGCCGATGTCGGCCGACGAGGTGATCTCCTTCATCCGCCGCAGCTACGATCCGGCCTCGCAGGCGGATCTCGAAGTGGCGGTGGGCGATCCGGGCGGACACGGGCTGGACTGGGCCGACGCCGGCCCGATCTCGCACGAGGAGCGCTGGGACCACTTCCTGCACGACGGCGGCCGCTCGGTCACCTGGGAGATGGACAGCGCGCCCGAGGGCGCCGTCGACGAGCGGGTGCTGCAGCGGCTGCTCGCGCCGAATCCCGAGGTGCCGCGTAAGCGCATCGCGATCGTGTACCGCCCGCATTCGGCGGCCGACGCCGCGGAGATCGTCGACGACGACTACAAGAACGCGCTCGTCGCCCAGCAGAGCGAACGCGGCGTCGTCTCCGCGTCCGCGACACTGCGGGTGGGCGCGACCCAGCAGGCCCGGGAGGAACAGGCCCGCGGTCACGGCGTCACCCGCTTCGGCGCGCTGGTGACGATCACCGAGCCCCTGCGCGGCGACCTGCCGCGCATCGAGGCCATCACCCGCGACCTGTCGACCCAGGCGCGACTCAAGATCCGGCGGTGCTACCGCTACCAGGCGGCGGCCTTCGCGGCCTCGCTCGGGTGCGGCGTCATCCTGCCGGAGCACGCGACCATTCCGAAGGCATTGGCGGGCTGAGTGAGCGGAGCGAGCGAACCGAAGACACAGGGCGCCGCGCGCACGACGGAGCCGAGCGTCGGCGAATCGGAGGAGTGATCGTCCATGGCAGGTGAGCACGAGCCACCGGTCCGCGACCGCGGCGAACCGCCGCGGTACAGCGAACGCGTGGTGGACCCGGAGAACCCGGTGCCCGCGCGGCGCAACGCGCGGCGGCGGGAAGACGGCTGGGAGCACGAGGCGTACACGCCCGGTGAACCCCACTCCGGCGAGTGGCCTGCCGACTGGGACGAGGTCCCGCTGCGCCCCATCCGCCACCCCGCCCCGGGCGAACCCGGCGCGAGCGACCCCCGCGCCGAGCGGCCGCGGCGGCCCCGCACCGAGGACGAGTCCCCCCGCACGCGTGCCGAGGCGCGCGGGGCGGAGGGCGGCCGGGCGGCCGAAACCCCCACGGCCGGTGGCGGATCGGGCACGCGCCGCTCCGCTGCGGCGGGCCCCGAGGACCGCCGCCGCTCACGCGGCCAGCGCCTCACGGAATGGGAGATCACCACCCCGGAAGCCGCCCGCCGCGACGAACGCCGGGATTCGGCGCTGGACTGGTCCTCCGGCGACCAGGGCCGCGCCCCTGAGTCCCGACGCCCCGCGAGCGGCGACGCCTCCGCGCCGAAAGTGCCTGCGGCCGAACCGCATTCCGCAGACCGGCGTGCCGCGAACCGCGACGCCCCCGCGTCGAAAGCACCTGCGGCGGAACCGCATTCGGTGGGCCAACGTGCCGCGAACCGCGACGCCTCCGCGCCGAAAGTGCCTGCGGCCGAACCGCATTCCGCGGACCGACGTGCCGCGAACGGTGACGCCCCCGCGCCGATAGCGCCTGCGGCGGAACCGCATTCGGCGGGCCGCCGCGCTGCCAACGGCGACGCCCCCGCGCCGAAAGCGCCTGCCGCCGAACCGCATTCTGCGCGCCCCGACGGCCGCCGCCCGGCGGGCGATACCCCTGCTCTGGAAGGGCCCGCCGTCGACTCTCGCCGCCCCCACGACGACCAGCGCCGCATGGCCGGTGAGAGCTATGCCCTCGACGGCGTTGCCCCCCCGCCGCGTAGCCGAGGCGAGGAGCGCCGCCCGGCCCAGGGAAACGGTGCACGGCCAAGCGAGTTCGATGAATCGGGCCGCGCCCGGACCGATCAGCGCCGTACGTCCCGTGAAGACGCCGCCCCGCCCGGGACCGCTACCGAATCCGGCCGTCCCCCTGGCGATCAGCGGCGCGCGGTCCGTGAGGGCGGCTCGCAAGGCGACATCGCCGATCCGGGTCGTCCCGCCGACCGCCGTGCCGCCCGCGAGAGTGCGGATCCGGCGGGGGCCGCCGCCGACTCGGCCGCCGTGCCGACGGATGGGTGGGATCCGGCCTTCTTGGGAGATGGCGGTCGTGAATCGGGTGCGGTCGCACCGAGATCCGACGGGTACGGGCCGGCCGCGAATTTCTCGTCCACCGATACGGGACCTCTGCCGCAGGGCAGGGACGCGTTTCCGGACAACGGCGAACGGCGCAGGGCTCCCCGTACCGCCGCCGATCCGCGGCGTGGCGGGCGTGGCGCACCCCCGCCGGGCGAATCCGGTTCCGGCGCGGCGCGATCCGGTCAGCGCCGCCGCGGGCCCGAGGACACGGCTCAGCTGCGGCGCGTGCGGCCCAGCCGGGCCGACGCCGGTCGCGAGGGCGCGAACCGCCATCCGATGCGCGATCACGGACAGGAACCGCCGCGGCGGTCGTCGGAGCGCACACCCCGGCCGGAGCGCTCGGGCGGCCGCGGCGCGCCGGAA
>NZ_BAGL01000057.1 GCF_000308875.1 Nocardia transvalensis NBRC 15921 | reverse complement strand
GTCGGCGACATTCCTGTTCGCCGCGGGGCAGGAGACGACGGCCAAACTCCTGAGCGCGTCGCTGCGCATCCTGGGCGATCACCCCGACGTGCAGCGGCAGTTGCGCGAGGACCGCAGCAAGATTCCGGCGTTCGTCGAGGAGACGCTGCGGATGGACGCTCCGGTCAAGAGCGGCTTCCGGCTGGCGACGCGCGCGACGACGGTCGGCGACGTCGATATCCCCGTGGGCTCGACGGTGATGTTCTGCCCCGGCGCGGCCAACCGCGACCCGCGCCGCTTCGAGCAGCCGCACGAATTCCGCTTGGACCGCAAGAACTTCCGCGAGCACATGGCGTTCGGGCGCGGCGTGCACACCTGCCCCGGCAGCCCGCTGGCACGGGCCGAGGGACGCATCTCGATCGAGCGGATCCTGGACCGGATGCTCGACATCACCATCGACGAGGAGCGCCACGGCCCCGCCGGGGAACGCCGCTACGACTACGAGCCCACCTACATCCTGCGCGGGCTGTCCAACCTGCACATCAACTTCACTCCCCATCCCTGAGCGCTAGGAATCGAGGTAACCCCATGTCCGGACGGGTAGAAGGAAAGGTCGCATTCATCACCGGTGCGGCCCGCGGCCAGGGCCGCAGCCATGCCGTGCGATTGGCACAGGAGGGCGCGGACATCATCGCGGTCGACGTGTGCAAGCCGGTCAGCGGCACCGACCTGATCCCGGCGTCCACGCCCGACGATCTGGCCGAAACCGCCGATCTGGTCAAGGGACTCGGCCGCCGCATCGTGACCACCGAGGTCGACGTCCGCGACTTCGGCGCGCTGAAGGCCGCCGTGGACAGCGGCGTGGAGGAACTGGGCCGGCTGGATATCGTCGTCGCCAATGCCGGTATCGGCAACGGCGGCGAGACGCTGGACAAGACCAGTGAAGAAGACTGGCAGACGATGCTCGACATCAACCTGGGCGGCGTCTGGAAGGCGGCGAAAGCCGGTGTGCCGCACCTGAAGGCGGCGGGCGGCGGCTCGATCGTGCTGACCAGTTCGGTGGGCGGGCTCAAGGCCTACCCGAACACCGGCCACTACGTCGCCGCCAAGCACGGCGTGGTCGGCCTGATGCGCGCCTTCGCCGTCGAACTCGGCGAGCACTCCATCCGGGTCAACTCGGTGCACCCCACCAACGTGAACACCCCGATGTTCATGAACGAGGGCACCATGAAGCTGTTCCGCCCCGACCTGGAGAAGCCCACCAAGGAGGACTTCGAGCCGGTGGCCAAGTTCATGCACGTCCTGCCCATCGGCTGGGTAGAGCCGGTCGACATCAGCAACGCGGTGCTGTATTTGGCCTCGGACGAGTCGCGGTACGTCACCGGGGTCACGCTGCCGGTGGATGGCGGCAGCCTGCTGAAGTAGCGCGGCGCACGGAGGGGGGCCCTGCCAAAAGCATGCAGGGCCCTCTAGGCGCTTCAGTCGAAAGTGCACCCCGGCACCGGCTTGTCGGCGAGGCGATCCATCAAATAAGACACAGCGTTGTTGGTGCCGAAGCCGTCGATCAGTTCGGGGCCGAAGTGATTCCCGAATACCGTGCCCGGGGCGATCGGGGGGAGCGGGTTGCTGCGGAAGGTGACCGTGGCGCCTGCTGCGCACCAGTCGTCGGCGAGTTGGCGGGCCTGCTTGTAGGGGATGGTGTCGTCGTTGATGCCGCTCGTCACAAAGACGGGCGCAGACGGGCGCAGGGTGCCGATCCGCTGGTCCGCCAAGATCTTCTCCGCCTCGGGGATCTCGCGCATGTGGTCGATGAGCGGCCGGTGGTCGGCGGTGAAGTCCGTGGTGCGGGCGAAGGGGTGTTTGACGATGACGTCGGCGATGCACTCGTTCGAGAGTTCGCCGAGCAGCGCCCGGCCGCTGGGGGACGTCCGCTGGTCCAGCACCCCGCGCAGGTCCGGGTAGCGATCGACGAAACCGTTGAGCGCGAAGCCGATCGCGGCGCCGATGAGATTGCCGTCGATACCGCCGATCACCGCGCCCAGATCGGCGGGCGGCGCCCCGGCCCAGGTGCCCTTGAGATCCAGTTCCGGCGCGTAGTCGGGCTGCAACTCCGCGGCGGCCGCGGTGGCGCCGCCGCCCTGCGAGTACCCCCAGAACGCCACCGGCGTCGCCGGTCCGCTCCCGGAGAGGTTGTTCGCGGCGCGGGCGGCGTCGAGGACGGCGTGGGCCTCCTCGACGCGGTTGGTGTAGGTGTGGATGCCGGGGGTGCCCATGCCGATGTAGTCGGTGATGAAGACGCGGGCGCCGAGTGAATTCCAGGCGAGGGCCGACACCGCCTCCTGATTCGCGGACAGGCTCAGCTGCGCCGGATCGGCGTACACGCCCGCCGAGATCGCCTTCGACACCGCGCACTGGTCGCCCTGCCCGACCGTGCCCGGGGCGATGACGATGGTCGGGCGCGGGCCGGAACCCTGCCAGGGATGGTTCGCGTCGAGGAAGACGCCCGATACCGGCACCGCGTCGCCGTTCTGGGTGCGCGAGGTGTACATGACCCGTTGCGCGGCCGCCGGCCACTGCCCGTTCGCGCCGGGCGGCACGGTGAGGACCGGCACCGGCTCGGTCTTGACGATCGAGCCCGGTTCGGCGGCGAATTGTGCGGGCGGAGTGTAGAAATCGGCCGCGTTCGCGACGCCCGCGGACAGGCAGCTCGCCGCAGCGGCGGTGCACAGCGCCAGGGTCAGCGCCGGGATGCGCGCGGTCCGGCGGGCGGGTGCCGGGGGAATTCGACGGCGGGGTGCCTGCATGATCATCCTTCTCTGCGGAATCTGGTCTAGCCACCGGATCCGGGCCGTACCAGACGGTAACACAGTTACTCAGACGATCCGCCGAGGTCGTCGCCGTGAGATCTCACAGCGATCAGGTCCCGCTCGTTGTTCCCGGTCCCGGGTCGTAGGGCGAGATGAACGAGGGCCGCAGCACCAGCGTCTGCGCGGCGCCGTTCTGGCGCTGGGCCTGCGCGGGCGCGGCGAAAGGTTCGTTGTTGGTGGTCAGCCGGTAGACGATCCGGTCCAACGCGGGCAGGATATCGGTGATCTCGATGGCACCGGCGGCGAACCGGCCGATCAGCGAGTGCACCATATTGGTCAGCACCAGGCCGATGTCGGCGACGTACTCCGGGTCCAGGCGCGCCAGCAGGTCGCTGGCCGCCGGAAGGATCGCGTCGAAGCCCTGGGCGTCGAGCCGCTGCGCGGCCTGGCCGGTGCGGGTCAGGTAGTACGCCTCCAGCATGCTCGGATGTCGTTCCCAGGGCTCGAATACGTAGCGCAGCATGCGCATGATCCCGTGCCGCAGCGTCTCGTCGGCGGGCGCCGGGGGCATCTCGGTGTAGGTGTTGGTGGCCATCCAGTGCTCGACGGCGGTGAGGATCAGTTCGTCCCGGGTCGGGTACAGCTTGTAGACCGTCGTCAGCGACACGCGCGCGCGGCGGGCGACTTCGCGCAGTTGGACGGCCTCGTAGCCGTCGGACTCGAGTAATGCCAGCACCGTGTCGATGATCTTCGCCGCCGTGTCCCGGCCCGTCCTGTCCACCTGCTAACAGTAACGTAGTTATTTCAGTAACCAGATTACTGTTCGGCCCCGGAAATCCTTGACAGTCGTGTTCTACGGTGTCTAGTTTCGAAAAGCCCCAGGGTCCACCACTTTCGCCGACGCAGAGCGTGCGTGCCCTGCCCCCGGTCGCACCGGCTGGGGCGTTTCCGTCCGTGGTCTGGAGGTCAGTCGTGCCCGCTTTCACCCGTCGTACCTTTCTTGCCGGCGCCGCCGTGGCGGGAGCGGGGGTGGCGGCGGGTCCGGCCGTCGCGCGGGCGGGTATCGGGGCGGGCGCGGGCAGAATTCGGGCCGTCCGCGAGGACCACCGGGTCATCGTGATCGGCTCGGGCTTCGGCGGCGGCGTGACCGCGCTGCGCCTGGCCGAGGCGGGGGTTCCGGTGACGGTCCTGGAGCGCGGGCTGCGGTGGCCGACCGGGCCGAACGCCGAGACGTTCCCGCACGCGACCTCTCCCGACAAGCGCATCCTCTGGTACGGATCCGCGCCGCGGCTGTTCGGCGCGCCGCTCGCCTTCGAGCCCTATGCCGGACTCGTCGAGGCGGTGGCGGGCGAGAATATGACGGCCCTGTGTGCGGCCGGCGTGGGCGGCGGATCGCTGGTGTACCAAGGCATGTCGCTGCAACCGGCCGAGGACGTGTTCAATACGCATCTGCCGCAGGACCTCGATTGGCAGACGATGAACCGCGTCCACTACCCGCGCGTCGCGCGCATGCTGCAACTCGCCGTCGCCCCGGACGAACTGATCGACGCGCCGAATTACCGGGCCGCGCGGGTGTTCGCCGACCATGTGCGGCGCGCCGGGCTGCCGCTGTCGAAGATCCCGATGCCGATCGACTGGAACTACGCGCTCGACGAGTTGCAGGGCCGGATGAAACCCTCCTACACCAACGGCGACGGTGCGATGGGGGTGAACAACGGCGGTAAACATTCGGTCGACGTCACCTACCTCGCCGCGGCCGAGGCGACCGGACGCGTGTCGGTGGAGCCGCTGCACCGTGTCACCGATATCGAGCGGGCGAAGGACGGCCGGTGGACCGTCTACGTCGACCGGACCGACGCCTCGGGCACGGTGATGGAGAACAAGATTCTCACCACCGGGGCGCTGGTGATGGCGGCCGGCAGTCTCAACACCACCAAACTGCTCGTGCGCGCCGCGGCGAAGGGGCAGATCCCCGACCTGCCGGAGGCGCTGGGCGGCGGCTGGGGCACCAACGCCGACCGCATCTACGCGTGGACCTGCCTCGATGACACCGTCGGCGCGGCGCAGGGCGGGCCCGTCGTCTACGGCAGCCTGAACTGGTCGGATCCCGCCGCGGCCACCACCGTCATCCAAGCGTCGATCCCGCCGCTGCAAGTCGACCCGCGCAGCACCATGATGGTCGGGTACGGCGTCAGCGACGCGCGCGGCCGGTTCGTCTACGACTCGGCCACCGACGAGGCCCGGCTGCACTGGCCCGGCGAGGGCGACTCGGTCGCCCAGAACGGCCATATCGGCCCGCT
This sequence comes from Nocardia transvalensis NBRC 15921, assembly GCF_000308875.1. Taxonomy (GTDB): domain Bacteria; phylum Actinomycetota; class Actinomycetes; order Mycobacteriales; family Mycobacteriaceae; genus Nocardia; species Nocardia transvalensis. Next base: position 142,749 of record NZ_BAGL01000057.1, on the reverse strand, counting down.
GGTGGAGCGTATCGCGGGTTCGGCGAGCGTCCTGACCGACACCAACGCCGTCTTCCCGTCGACCTGGCATCCGCTGGGCGGCGCGAATATGGGCTCGGTCTGCGATCTCGAGGGCCGGGTGCTCGGACAGCGCGGTCTCTACGTACTCGACGGCGCGCTCGTCCCGGGCACCGCCGCCGCCTGCAACCCGTCCATGACCATCGCCGCGGTCGCCGAACGGGCGCTCGACCGGCTGGTGCCCGAGGACGTCGGCACGATCATCTGATCGGAGTCCAGCGCCGCCTGCCGCCACTCGCGCGGCGTCATGCCGTAGGCGGAGCGGAAGCGGCGGGCGAAATGGGAGGGGTCGCGGAACCCGCACTGCTGGGCGATCGTGGCGATGGGCCGGTCCCGCAGTCGCGGGCTGGCGAGCGCGCGGCGCACCCGGTCCAGGCGGCGTTCGATGATCCACTGCTGCGGGCTGAGATCGGCTCGGGCGCACAGCTTGTAGAGGTAGCGCACGGAGATGTGGTGGGCCCGTGCGAGATCGGCGGGGCCGAGATCCGGATCGGCCAGATGGCGGTGGATGTACTCGCCGATCTGATCGAGCAGGAGATCGGCCGGCAGCGTCGTGGCGTCGCCGGGGCCGCCCGCGGCCGAGATGAGCAGCGCGCGCACCATGGTCACGCAGCCGCCGCCGAAGTCCCGCGTCCCCGGATCGGTCTCGAGGAGGTCGGCGATCGGGGCCGTGAGCGCGATGTGGTTGGCGACGAGGCGATACAGCGGACTCGCGGCCAGCCGGTCGGCGGCGCGGCGGACGGTCTCGGCGGGGAGTTCCAGCTGGTCCAGCGGCACGTGCAGGCCCATGATCTCGCCGCCGCACCAGTCGGCCACGTACGGCCGGTTCAGATCGGCCACGCACAGCCGCCCGGGGCCGATCTCGTGCCGGTCGTCGTCCTGCGACCAGCGCATCCTGCCGGTCGGCGAGACGATCATCAGCAATTGCGGCGACGGCGCGGCATGGACCAGATCGGGCGTGCGCGTGAAGCGATACCCGCCCATCCGCGCCCGGACCAGGGTGGCGTCACCGAACCGCCACTCCTCGACGCGGCCGTGCACCGGGCCGCCGGGATCGGCCAGGACGATGTGGGCGGGGGCGGAGGCTTGCTGGAGGGCGCAGGCGACCAGGTCGGCCCGGTCGCGGGCGGCTACCGTCGAGGTATCGAGGAGGACAGCCATATCGCACTCTCTTCATGATCGATCACCGTGCGGCCGAACGGTTTTCGAGATCAACGACGCATCGTGCACCGTGAGCCGGGTGCGGGTGCGCGGCGAGTCGATCCGGGCCCGCCCGGGCCGGTTACGGTGGGGCGGGTAGGTGCCGCAGTAGGAGCCACGAGGTGGCACCTACCCGCCGGATGAGGTTTCTCCGGTTCGGGCGTACTCCCCGTCCGGTTGCGCGGATCGCCAGCGTCGCCGATCCGCGCAGGGCGCGGAGGGCTCACCGTCGTGGCCCGGATCGTCCGGGGCGTGTGCCGCGTGTGGCGATGAGCAGCACCGCCAGGCCGGTCCCGTGGACGAGACGGTCGAGATCGTCGACCGTCTCGTCGACCACGGCCCGGGCAGAGCGGATCTCGGCTGTGGCCGCCTGCGGGACCGCGAGTATGACCCGCAGTGTGTGCAGGCGCAGCCCGACGTCGAATACGCCGCGGACCAGCCGATCACTGGCATCGGTGAAGGCGGCGAGGTCGCCGGACAGCCGTCCGGAGTCGACGAGGCCGCCCGGCACGCGTGCGTCGAACGGAAAATGACCGATATCTGCCATGACCTACTCCGTGAGGTCAGGCGGTATCACTGGGGAGCCGCCAGTTTGTCTTCTTGTTTGTTTTCTTGTCTTCGCAACAGTGCGTCCCATTCTAGGGCGTCGCCGTCGTCTGAGACGACTCCAAAAAGCCTGCTTGACAAGAGATTTCGAGAGTTCCGTCGGATCATCCGACGAGCTTCAGGCCGACGACGCACAGGACGATGCCCGCGAGCATGGCCGTTTTGAGCAGAGTGATCGACTCGGCGCCGGTGGCCATGGCGTAGCCGACGGTCAGCACCGCGCCGATACCCACCCACACCGCGTAGGAGGTTCCGACCGGCAGCTCCCGCATGGCGTAGGCCAGCCCCGCCATACTGGAGACGAGCCCGCCCGCGAATACGAGGGTGGGGACGAGCCGGGTGAAACCGGCCGACTTTCCGAGCGCGGTGGCCCAGACGGCCTCCAGCACACCGGACAGGACAAGGACGAGCCACGACATGACACACCTCCGTGGCCGTCTTGTCGCGGTCCGGGTACGGCTCCCTCGTCCGGTGCCCCATGGCCGGGGTCCCGCCTCCACGATGGCAAAGAGTCGCTGGTCACGGCAAGGCATACGGCGGTGAGTTCGGTCTCCGGGGTCACCGGCCGTGTCGGGGAGGTGTTAGACGTTCGTTCATCTGGTAGATGTGTCGTCGCGGGATCCTGTGGTCGACTTGTGCGGTCCGCGACCAACCCCTCGAACAGAACGGCAGGCGTGCGTGACAGTGGAGAATCCGACGGATCGAGTAGGACTGCGATCCGGTTCGGGGGTGGGTGTGACGACGATCGAGCCACGGGGGAGTGAGTACGCGGAGCTGATGCGGCGGGTACGCCAGGCCGGTCTGCTGCGTCGCCGGGTGCCGTTCTACATCCGGGCGTTCGCGATCGCCGGGGGAGTGTGGCTCGCCGGGTGGGCCGTGTTCGTGGCGCTCGGCGACTCGTGGTGGCAGCTGGCGGTCGCGCCGGTGCTGGCCGCGGTGTTCGCCCAGGGCGCGTTCCTGGGACACGACGCCGGGCACCGGCAGATCTTCCGCACCCGCCGGGCGAACTACCTGGCGGGGCTGGTCGCGGGCAATCTCGCCATCGGCGTCAGCATCGGGTGGTGGACCAGCAATCACAACCGCCACCACGCCCACCCCAATACCGAGGACGCCGATCCGGACATCATGGGCGTGCTGGCACACTCCGGGCAGCGGGCCGGAGCGGGGCGGGGGTTGCGCCGGCTGATCTTCCGCTACCAGGCGTGGCTGTTCTTCCCGATGCTGCTGCTGGAGGGCTGGAGCCTGCACGCCGCGAGCGTCAAGGCGGTACTGCGGTGGCCGATCCGGCACCGGGTCCTGGAGGGCGCGACGCTGGCCGTGCACTTCGCCGGATATCTCGCGCTGGTGTTCGCGGTGCTGTCGCCGGGGAAGGCGCTGGTGTTCATCGTGGTGCACCAGGGGCTGTTCGGCCTGTACATGGGCTGCACCTTCGCCCCCAATCACAAGGGTATGGAGGTGTTCACCGACGGCGAGCGGGTCGACTTCCTGCGGCGGCAGGTGCTCACGGCCCGCAACGTGCGCGGCGGCCTGCTGGTCGATATCGCGCTGGGCGGACTGAACTATCAGATCGAACACCACCTGTTCCCGGCCATGCCGCGCGCCAGCCTGCGCGCGGCCCAACCGCTGGTCGCCGGGTTCTGCGCCGAGCGGGGCGTGGCATACAGCGAGACGACCCTGCTGGAGTCCTACTCCCAGGCGATGCGCCACCTGAACGAGGTCGGCAAGGCCACCCGGACCTCCGAGCTGCGGCTCGTCGCGATATCCGATCCGGCCGCCGTGGACCTGCCGGATATCCGGGTCCGCGACGAGGTGCCCGCGCGCCGGTGACCGGTCAGTGCAGCGGGCTGCACGCCGCGGGCTGGGCGACCTCGCCGCAGGGCGTATCGCCGTGCGAACGGACGATGTCCTTCCCGGCGCGGTCGGTGAGATAGCGCAGGAACGCCGCGGCCAGCGAGTCGTAGGGCAGTTCGCCCTTGCTGTAGGCGTATTCGACGCCCCAGAAGGCGTAGTCACCGGCGACGGCCGCGTCCCGACCGGGCCGATGCCCGTCGATGCCGATCGCGACGGTTCCCGCGGCGTGGGCGGTCTCGGAATAGGCGGCGTAGCCGACCGCGCCCGGGATGTCGGCGACCGCCCTGAGCATGTCGCGGGTCAGCGGCACCTCGCAGGCCGAGGCGCCGGGCGGATCGGTGACCTGCAGGGTGCGGCAACCGGCCTGCGGCAGTGTCACATTCCCGCCGTCGAGCAGCCGCTGCTGGAAGGTCTCGCGGGTGCCGGAACCGAGCGCGCGGCTGATCACCCGCACCGGCCGGTCGGGTCCGCCGACCTCACTCCAGTTGCCGACGCGACCCTGGTACAGCGCCCGGATCTGATCCCGGGTGAGATCGCGGACACCGAGGTCGGCGTGCACGATCACCGCGAACACCGCCATGGCCAGCGGTCGCGCGACCAGGTCGGGATAGCCCACGCCCTTGGGCCCGTCGGTCACCACGAGCAGGCCCGGATTGTCGCCGCCCTCCTCGTCGACGCGGGTCAGGCCCCGCTCGCTGCCGTCGAAGGCGAAGGCGAAACCCGCTCCGGGACAATCCTTCCGGTAGGCCGCCGCGGCGTCGCGGACCACCGGTTCGAAGGCCGACGAGCCGACCACGGTAAGCGAGCCGGCGACGCAGTCCGGGGCGGGCGGCTTGTCGTCGAGCAGGTAGACCACGAACTGCACCACGATCACCACAACCAGGAACCCGATGAATCCCAGTACGGTCCGGGACAGGCCGGTCCGGCTGCGGGTCGCGGCGACCCGCCCGCCCTTGAGCTTGCCGTGCAGGACGGGTTCCGGCGGGACGCCGTCGCCGTCGGTGCGCTGCAGGATGGCGAGGACCTTGTAGTGGTCGCGCCGGTTCATCGGCACCTTGGGCAGATCGATGACACCGATGTGATGGGCCGTGTCCTCGGCGGCGTCGATGCCCCGCCCGGGCTCGAGATGGTCGCCGAGGGCCCGCTCGCTGAGTTCGGTGACCGCCATGCCGATCACCCGGCGGCGCGGGAAATGCAGGTGCAGCCCGACCGGCCCGTCGGGCATCGCGTAGTCGGTGCTGTCGATATCGGTGACGCCGTTGTTCTCGATGCGGACGAGCACGACCGACAGGTCCGTCAGCTCCGCCCCCGGATCGCCGTCCCCGGGCCGCATCTGGGTCAGCACTCCGGGGAAGGCCGACTCGACCTCCCCGGTCACGGGGGTATCCATCTGGACGCGGTAGCCGAGCTGCTTGCGCCGGATCACCACGAATTCCCACAGGAAGGCGACCAGCGAGACCGCGAGCGCGACGAGCGGTAGTCCTATCTGGATCAGATAGCTGTCCACCTGGCTGGTATCCCCCGATTACGTTGGCTGACCCTCCATGCTCGGCGCACCCGGATAACCGGTCCAGTGGTGAGATCCAGTGTTGGGCAACAGTTCACCGGCGGGACAATTCGCACCGCCCGGCGGTCAGGACCACGTCCACTCGGTGACCGCCGGGATGTCCTCGCCGTGCGTGCGGGTCCAGGTGCGGGCTCGCAGGCGGGCGTCGGCCATATCCTGGCGCAGCCCGGCGGCGCGTTCGCGCAGCTGCGGCACCCGGTCGATGACGTCGATGACCAGGTGGTAGCGGTCGAGGTCGTTGAGCATGACCATGTCGAACGGCGTGGTCGTGGTGCCGCGCTCCTTGTACCCGCGCACATGCATGCCTGCGTGGTTGGTGCGGCGGTAGGTGAGGCGGTGGATCAGCCACGGGTAGCCGTGGAAGGCGAAGACGACCGGCCGGTCCGCGGTGAACAGCGTGTCGAATTCGCTGTCGGACAACCCGTGCGGATGCTGATCGTTCGGCAGCAGGCGCATGAGGTCGACGACGTTGATCAGGCGGACCCGCAGCTCGGGCAGCTCGCGGCGCAGAATCGACGCCGCCGCAAGGGTTTCCAGCGTCGGCACGTCGCCCGCGCAGGCCAGCACGACATCGGGGGAGGTGCCGGGATCGTCGCGGTGGCAGGCCCACTGCCAGATGCCGATGCCGCGGGCGCAGTGCACGGCGGCGTCGTCGGCCGAGAGCCAGTCGGGCTGCGGCTGTTTGCCCGCGACCACCACGTTGACGTAGTGGCGCGAGCGCAGGCAGTGGTCGTAGGTGGACAGCAGGGTGTTGGCGTCCGGCGGCAGGTAGACGCGGATGATCTCGGGTTTCTTGTTCAGGACGACGTCGAGGAAGCCCGGGTCCTGATGGGTGAAGCCGTTGTGGTCCTGCCGCCACACGTGTGAGGACAGCAGATAGTTGAGGCTGGCGATGGGCTGCCGCCACGGGACGGCCGCGCTGGCGTCGAGCCATTTGGCGTGCTGGTTGAACATGGCGTCGACGATGTGGATGAAGGCCTCGTAGCAGGTGAATACGCCGTGCCTGCCCGTGAGTAGGTAGCCCTCCAGCAGGCCCTGGCACATGTGCTCCGACAGCACCTCGACCACGCGCCCGGTGCGGTCCAGGCCCGTGTCGTACTTGCCGATTTCGGCCTGCCAGTTGCGGCCGGTGACGTCGAGGATGTCCTGCAACCGGTTGCTGGCGAGTTCGTCGGGGGCGAAGGTGAGGAAGGTGTCGGGATTGGCCGCCGTCACGTCGCGCAGCCAGGCGCCGAGGACCCGGGTGGCCTCGTGGCTGCTCGCGCCCGGTGCGGCGACGTCCACGCCGTAGCGGGTCCAGTCCGGCAGCCGCAGGTCGCGCAGCAGGACGCCGCCGTTGGCGACGGGGTTGGCGCTCATCCGCCGATCGCCGTCCGGAACCAGTTGCCGCAGTTGCTTGTTCGGTGATCCGTCGGTGTCGAACAGGTCGTCAGGGCGGTAGGAGCGCAGCCACTCCTCGAGGACGGCGCGGTGGCGGGCGTCGGTGCGCGCGGCGGGCAGCGGCACCTGATGGGCGCGGAACGTCCCCTCCACCGGTTCGCCGTCGACGGCCGGCGGGCAGGTCCAGCCCTTCGGGGTGCGGAGCACGATCATCGGCCAGGCCGGCCGCTCGTCGAGGCCCTCCGCGCGGGCCGCCCGCTGGATGGCGGCGATGCGGTCCAGGCTGCGGTCGACGGCGGCGGCCATCTCCTGGTGGACCGCGCCGGGATCGCTGCCCGCGACGACGATCGGGTCGTAACCGTAACCGCGCAGCAGCGACAGCAGCTCCGGCTCCGGAATGCGGGCCAGGATGGTCGGATTGGCGATCTTGTACTCGTTGAGCGCCAGGACGGGCAGCACCGCGCCGTCACGCCCCGGGTTGAGGAACTTGTTGGCGTGCCAGCTGCCCGCCAGCGGACCGGTCTCCGCCTCGCCGTCGCCGATCACGCAGAACACGGTCAGATCGGGGTGGTCCAGGGCCGCGCCGTAGGCGTGCAGCAGCGAGTACCCCAGCTCGCCGCCCTCGTGGATCGACCCCGGCGTCTCGGGCGCGCAGTGGCTCGGCACGCCGCCGGGGAAGGAGAACTGGTGGAACAGCGCCCGCATGCCGGCCGCGTCGCGCGGGATGTCGCTGTAGCGCTCGGAGTAGGTGCCCTCGAGCCACGCGCAGGCATTGGGACCGGGCCCGCCGTGACCCGGTCCGGCGATGAACAGCGCGTCCAGATCGCGCCGCAGGATGGCCCGGTTCGCGTGCACCCACACCAGATTCAGCCCGGGGACCGTCCCGAAGTGCCCGAGGAGGCGGGGTTTGATGTGCTCGGGGGCCAGCGGCTCGGTGAGCAGGGGGTTGTCCATCAGATAGATCTGCCCGACCGCCAGATAGTTCGCGGCCCGCCACCACGCGTCGATCGTCTCGAGATCGCCGCGGTCGAGCGGGCCGGGAACGTCCCCGAGCGAGTAGGGGACGGGCGCCGTGGTCTCGCCGCCGCCGACGGTGACGTTGTCGGACGAGGTATCGCTGAGGGTCACGTCTCTCACCTTTCGCATCGAGCAACGAGGGGCAGATCCGTTTCCACCTCACCGTACCCAGTGCGGGGTGCCTACGGTCACCGGTGCGGACATTCGGCGAGCGTCGGGGTGATCATCAGGCCCGGCGTTTTCTCGTCCGCCGCCGGAACAACCAGGTGGAGACTCCGGTGATGCCGAGGGCGAGGGGCGTCAGGCCGAAGGCCAGCCAGATCACCCGCCACCGGCCGTCGACGAGCCAGCCGAAGTGCGCGGGTTCGAAGACCTTGGCGTAGAAGGTGTTCGCCAGCGGCCGGTCGTGGGCGGCATCGACCACCTTGGTATCGGTGGCATCGCGGGCATTGACGTAGACCAGGACGTCCCCGCTGTAGAACGCGCGATGCTCGCGGGGGGAGTAGGCCCCGGCGACGGAGGCGCGATAGTACGGGGCCGCCTCGGTCGGGAGCAGCGTGTAGGCGATGCGCCCCGAAACCTCGCGGCGCACGGTCGCCTCGGCGTCGGTGAGGGAGATCCGCGGCGCGTTCTCCTCCGCCGCCCGCGGCCGGAAGACGTCCTGCGGCGGGTGGAGATTCGTATCACCACCGGTCGCGCCCAGCCACACCTGCTCGACCGCGTGCCATTCGAAGGCGGTCCCGGTGATGCCCCACATCAGGAGGAACGGCACGGCGAGGATGCCGAGGACGTCGTGCAGATCGCGATCCCGCGCGAAGCGGCCCTTGCTCAGCCGCACCCGGAACCCGTGGCGCAGGCGCGTCAGCGACGGCCACCAGACGATCGCCCCGGACACCGCGAGCAGGACCAGTAGCAGCCCCATGACGACGAGAATACTTGCGGCCCAAGTGATTCCGATCAACGGCGGCTGATTGTTCAGGACCGGAATCGCCCCCGAGAACCGCAGGCAGCCGAACGCGCAGTCGTGCAGGTTGACCAGCCAGCCGAGCACCCCGTCGCCGAGATCGATCCGCTCGTTGAGCGCCCCGGTAGCCGGGTCCACCGAGTACGCGGCCGTGTACTCCCGGTCGCCGACCACGAGCACGCCGCCGTCCGAGCCCACCCAGCCGATATCGAATCCGGGATCGGCGGCCCGCACCAGCGTGACGGCATCCTCGGCGTCGGCCACCGGCGAACCCTCGGTGTGCCGGTAGAACGTCGCGTGCTGGGCCCGGAACAGTTCGGCGTGATAGAGCAGGATCGCCCCCGACGTGCACTGCACCACCAGGACCAGTCCGAGTATCAGCGCCGACCAGCGATGCGCCACGATCAACCCGCGCCGCACCGGTTTCCGTGCCCGCCTGCGCGTCCGCACGGCCCTGGGCTCGCTCCGCTCCCGCACCGCTGTCATAAGGTTAGGCTAACTTAATCGCCGCCTGGCCAACCTTCCCCGCAGTGAGACGCCGTCGTCGACGACCGTGACCGGTTGTATTCGGCAACCGGTGGCAGTACAGTTCTTGACTGATTGCAGAATGCAACCAGAAAGGGATCCGATGGCGCAGCGCGTGCGTGTTCAGAACTTCACCCTCTCCCGCGACGGGTACGGCGCGGGGGAGGAACAGAGCCTCGAGCGGCCGTTCGGGCATGCCGACCCGGCCGCGCTGATGTACTGGGCCGGCGCGACCGCGCACTGGGTCAACCGGACCGATCCCGGGGGCAGCTACGGGCTCGACGACTACATCGTCCGCGACTACGCCACCAATATCGGCGCGGAGATCATGGGGCGCAACAAGTTCGGGCCGCAGCGCGGGCCGTGGGAGAACTACGACTGGCAGGGCTGGTGGGGCGACGAACCCCCGTTCCACACGCCGGTATTCGTGCTCACCCACCATGTGCGGCCGTCGTTCACGCTGGGGGAGACCACCTTCCATTTCCTCGACGCCTCCCCGCAGGACGCGCTGAAGCAGGCGTTCGAGGCCGCCGACGGCAAGGATGTGCGCATCGGCGGCGGTGTGGCCACGTACCGGGCGTTCCTCGACGCCGGCCTCGTCGACGAACTGCACATCGTCGAGGCGCCGGTGGAACTCGGCAGGGGCGAACGGTTCTGGAAGGACCCCGCCGAACTGGAGGACCGCTACCACCACGAGCGGATCCCCAGCCCGAGCGGCGTCGTCCACCATTTCTTCTGGCGGCGGTGAGGCTGCGGGCCGCGATTACGGGCTGGGCTGTGGAAGCTCGCAATTGCCCAGATGCGGATTGACGCCCATGTAGTTGAGGGGCCCCGCGAGGATCGTCAGGCTGATATTGCCGAAGGACGCGCAGGTGATGGGGCCACTGTCGAAGTAGTGGCGTTGCGCCGCGGCGATGAATCCGATGATCAGCCAGATCACGAGAATTACGCTTCCGGTCTTCATGGCAGCCTCGCATCGCCGTTCCGGTTTGGGTCGATTGTCCCATCACGAGCCCTCGGTTCCGGTGAATTCGGCGGATCACCCGGTGTGTCCGGTTGCACGGCGCGCCGCGCGGGACGGGAGTTTCGATCCGGGTGACCGTAATGCTGGTCTCGCGGGAGTGCGGGTGGTTTCCTCGATCTCCGATCGTCCGGTTCGAGGAAAGGCCCTGATATGTCCGTCCTGCGAGTGGTCAAGCTCGGCGCCCACATCGGCGCGCGGATCGAGGGCGTGCGGCTCGGCGGCGACCTGGACGCGGAGACCGTCGAGGCCGTCCGCGCCGCGCTGCACGAGCACAAGGTGATCTTCTTCCAGGGCCAGCACCACCTGACCGAGGACGGCCAGTACGCATTCGCCGAACTGCTCGGCACCCCGACCAACCCGCACCCGACCGTCACCTCGGCGGGCGTGAAGAGCCTCGCCATCGATTCGCACCAGGGACGTTCCAACAGCTGGCACACCGACGTCACCTTCGTCGACCGGGTGCCGAAGGCGTCGATCCTGCGCGCGGTCACGCTGCCCTCCTACGGCGGCTCCACCACCTGGGCTTCCACGGTCGCCGCCTACAACTCGCTGCCCGACCCGCTCAAGCGGCTCGCCGAGAGCCTGCGCGCCCGGCACACCAACCAGTACGACTACTCCGCCACCGCCGAGGACCGCGTCGCCCGCGACACCGCGGCCTACCGGGGCGAATTCGAGTCCACCTACTACGAGACCGAACACCCCGTCGTGGAGGTGCACCCCGAGACCGGCGAGCGCGCCCTGCTGCTCGGGAACTTCGCGCAGCGGATCGTGGGCCTGCCCGGCAGCGAGTCGCGGGCGCTGTTCCGGCTGTTCCAGGACCGGGTCACCCGCCTCGAGCACACCACCCGCTGGAACTGGTCGCTCGGCGACGTCGCCATCTGGGACAACCGCGCCACCCAGCACTACGCCATCGATGATTACGACGGCGCCGAGCACCGCAAGCTCACCCGCATCACGCTGGCGGGGGAGATTCCCGTCGGCGTCGACGGCGTGCCCAGCACGGTGATCTCCGGCGACGCCACGCACTACTCGGCTGCTGAATCTCTACCGCGGGCCGCGTAGCCGCCGTCCACACCCGGCGGCGCGGGACGAGAACGCGGAAATCGTCCGGCGGGCCGCATTGAATTCCGCATGAGCGAAACTGTGGCTACCCGTGCTCCGAGTCGCCGCGCTGCCGGTAGCGGCCGAAAACGGCCCTTTTGCCGCGTGATCCGGGCGCCTGCCCGCCGCGCGTCACCCAGCCGGATCGCGTGCTGTCGATTAGCCTGTGACGACTCGCACATCCGGTGGCCACGCGCGGACAAGGACCGGCTGACGATGGGAATCCCGTGAATCTATGGAGTTACGTCCGAGGGCGGGGGGACACCCTCGCGTTCCTCATGTATCAGCATGCGTCCCTGGCATTTCAGACCGTTCTGGTGGGCACGGTCGTCGCCGTACTCGTCGCGGTGGCCGTCTATCGGACGCCGCTGCTGTCCCAGCTCACGCTGACGTCGAGCCGTGTCGCGCTGACGATCCCGTCGCTGGCCCTGCTGGCGCTGCTGCTGGTGCCGTTCGGGCTCGGCGTCGTCCCGTCGTTCGTCATGCTGGCGTTCTTCGCGGCCCTGCCGGTCATCGGTAACGCGATCGTGGGCCTGCGGTCGGTGCCCGCCACGGTCGTCGAATCCGCCCGGGGCATCGGCTTCTCGCGCTGGCGGATCCTGCTGACCGTGGAACTGCCGATCGCGTGGCCGGTGATCCTCACCGGCATCCGGGTGTCCACCCAGATGATCGTCGGCGTCGCCGCCATCGTCGCCTATGTCCTCGGGCCGGGGCTGGGATCGCTGATCTTCAACGGCCTCTCCCGGCTCGGCGGCGCGAACGCGCTCGAGATGGCACTGACCGGAACCATTCTCATCGTCATCGTCGCGCTGGTATTCGACGCACTTCTCGTCCTGCTCGGACGCCTCACGATCGCAAAGGGACTCTCATGACCGATGCTGTGACCAGCAGCCCCGCCCCGGCGGCGCCCGAGCGCAAGGTGACCGGGGCGGCTATTCGCCTGGACTCGGTCGTCAAACGGTATCGGGGGCAGGCGAAGCCGGCCGTCGAGCGGCTGGATCTCGAGATCGAGGCGGGGGATATCGTCGCCTTTGTCGGACCGTCGGGCTGCGGCAAGACGACCACGCTCAAGATGATCAACCGCCTGATCGAGCCGACCGAGGGCCGGATCTTCATCGGCGGCCGCGATGTCACCCGCGAGGATCCCGACGAACTGCGGCAGTCCATCGGCTACGTCATCCAGTCTGGCGGCCTGTTCCCGCACTGGTCGGTCGCGAAGAATGTCGGCGCCATCCCGCGCGTGCTCGGATGGGACAAGAAGCGGATCGCCGAACGCACCGAATACCTGCTGGACCTGGTCGGGCTCGACCCCGGCACCTTCGCCGACCGGCTGCCCAAGGATATGTCCGGCGGCCAGCAGCAGCGCGTCGGCGTGGCCCGCGCCCTGGCCGCCGACCCGCCCGTGCTGCTCATGGACGAGCCGTTCGGCGCGGTCGACCCGATCACCCGGGTTCGCCTGCAGGACAGCCTGATCGGCATCCAGCACGAACTCGGCAAGACCATCGTGGTCGTCACGCACGATTTCGAGGAGGCCACCAAACTCGGCGACAAGGTGCTCATCCTGTCCGAGGGCGGCCACATCGAGCAGTACGCGGCCCCCGAGGAGATCCTCACCAACCCGGCCACGCCGTTCGTCGAGGAATTCGTCGGATCGGGCGCGAAACTGGCGTATCTGACCGTGCAGCGGGTGCGCGACGTCGAGACCGACGACGTCGTCACCGCCCGCATCGGCGAGCCGTCGCCGGCCGTGATCCAGCGCGCGAAGGCCGCCGGGCACAGCTGGGTCGTGGTCGTCGACACTGCCGGCCGGCCGCGGTCGTGGCCCACGCTCGGGGAGCTGGAGAGCAAGCCGGAGGTGTCGGACTACCTCGATCGCCGGCTGCCGGTCGTCGCGCGGTCCTCGACGCTGAACGACGCGCTCGACGCCATGCTCGCCGCCAGCCAGGGCGCCACCCTCGTGACCGACGGCCGCGGGGCGGTCGTCGGCTCGCTGAGCATCGATGCGGTGACGGAGACGATCCGGACCAAACTCGACGATGTGCGGGCCGGGGACGGGGACGACTCCTACGAAACCTATGTCGACGGAACCGATCCCGCGCCCACCCCGATCGTGGCCGCGGAGGGCGAGATCCCGGCGGGCGAGGCGGATCCCGGATCGGGCGGGCAGTCGTGAAGCGCCTGCGCCGCCTGCCGATGGACGTCTGGTTCGAACCGCTGATCATCGTCGTCATCGGCATCGGCTACATCCTCTGGTACCGGTCGACGACGTTCACCGCGACCGAACAGGCGTCCCTCGCCTGGGACAACCTGCAGACCACGATCCTCTCGCACATCAAGCTGACCGTGGTCGCCACGCTCATCGTGGTGGTGGTCGCGATCCCGCTGGGCATCGCGCTGACCCGGCCCTCGATCAAGCGGTTCGAGCCGCTCGCGGTCAATATCGCCAATATCGGCCAGGCCGCGCCCGCGGTCGGCCTGCTGGTGCTGTTCACCTTCTGGCTCGGCACCGGATTCCGCACGGCGATCGTCGGTCTCGTCGTGTACGCGATCCTGCCGATCCTGCAGAACACGATCGTGGGGCTGCGGCAGGTCGATCAGCGCACGATCGAGGCGGCGCGCGGCATCGGCTTCTCCGGCGCCCGCACACTGATCCAGGTCGAACTGCCCCTGGCGGTGCCGGTGATCCTCAACGGCGTGCGCACGGCGCTGGTCATCCTGGTCGGCACCGCGACGCTGAGCACGTTCATCGGCGCGACCAGTCTCGGCACGCTGATCACCACCGGCGTCACGCTGTTCCTGCCGAAACTGCTCGTCTCCGGCGCGATCCTGGTCGGCCTGCTGGCATTGACCATCGACTGGCTCGGCAGGCTCGTCGAACTGGCCGCGACCCCGCGAGGTATCTCATGATTCGAGCGCGCACCCTGCTGTCCGCCCTCTTCATGACAGCGTCCCTGCTCGCCGGGTGTGGTCTGGTGAGTTCGTCCGGGACCTTCCACGAGGCGTCCCTGCCGAGCGGCGAACGCCCGTTGGACGGCGCGAAACTGGTGGTGACGTCGAAGAGTTTCACCGAGGGCGTCCTGCTGGGCAAGATCACCGCGACCTATCTCGCCGCGGCGGGCGCGAAGGTCACCGACCTGACCGGGGCCCCGGGCTCGGCGTCCTCGCGGCAGGCCCAGCTCAACGGCGACGCCGACGTGCTCTGGGAGTACACCGGCACCGGATGGGTCAACTACCACAGCGAGACCGAGACTATCTCCGATCCGCACGAACTCTGGCAGCGCGTCCACGATATCGAGAAGCGCGATTACGACCTGGAGTGGCTGCCGCCGGCCAACTTCGACGACACCTACGCCTTCGGCGCCTCGACCCCGACCGCCGAACGCCTGAAGGTGAAGTCGCTGTCGGATGTGGCCGCGCTCCCGGTGCGCGACCGGACGTTCTGCGTGGACGACGAATTCTTCAGCCGCTCCGACGGTTTCATCCCGATGCTGCAGAAATACGGTATCCCCTACAACGATCCGAACGGGGTGCCGTCGGGCAATGTGACCCGCATGGACGCCGGTGTCGTTTACACGGCCACCGCCAAGGGCGCCCCCTGCAATTTCGGCATGGTCTACACCACCGACGGCCGGGTCAAGAATCTGAAGCTGGTCGTCCTCGACGACGACCGGAAGTTCTTCCTGCCCTACAGCGGTACGGCGGTCGTACGCGGCGCGGTCCTCGAGAGCAACCCGCAGCTGGCGCCCCTGATCGCGACGATCTCCCAGCACCTCACCAACGACCTGATGCAGGACCTGAACGGCCGCGTCGACATCGACGGCGAGGATCCCTCCGACGTCGCCTACGACTGGCTGAAGAGCGAGGGGCTGATCAAGTAGCCGGGCGTCAGCGGATGGCGTCGCGAATCGTATCGCGCAGCCAGCGCTGTGCCGGATCGGCATCGAGCCGGGCGTGCCAGAGCAGGCGCACGCCGACCTCCGGAAGGGTCGCCGGGATGGGGAACCAGCGGATGCCGAGGGTGGGGCCGTACTGCTCGGCCAGGCGCTGGGGGACGAGCCCGACGTAACCGCTGGACGAGACCAGGAGTGCGGCGACCGCGAAGGTGGGGACGACGGCGGCGACGTGGCGACGCAGGCCGGCATCGTCCAGGACGTCGTCGAGCGGGCCCCGCGCGCGCCCGCGGCGGGACGCCGAGACGTGTGGATGGCGGCACAGCTGGGCGAGGGAGGGCTTGCGGTGGCGGCCGAGCGGATGGTCGTCGCGGACGATGCCGACCACCTCCTCCTGGTAGAGCGCCGCTGACCGGATATCGGGGGCGGTGATCTCGCCCGCACCGATGTCCAGATCCACCGAACCGTCACGCAGCGCCTCGGTGCTCTCGGTGCCCTCCGCGACGAAACGCAGTGTCACGCCCGGAGCGACGGCGGATGTGGCCTCCACCGCCGCCGTCGCCAGCGTCGCGGCCACGCCGTCGTTGATGCGGATCGTGAAGGTGCGGTCGAGGTCGGCCGGGGAGATCTCGCGGTCGACGCTGATCAACGCCGCCGCCTCGTCGAGCAGGGACCGCACGCGCGGCGCGGTGCGCAGCGCGAACGGAGTCGGTGCCAGCCCGCGTCCGGCACGCACCAGGACCGGATCGTTCATGGCCCGGCGCAGGCGGCCCAGGGCCCGGCTGGTCGCCGGGATGGACAGGTGCAGTCGTTCGGCGGCCGCCGTGACGCTGCCTTCCCGCAGTAATGCGTCGAAGACGCGGAGCAGGTTCAGATCGAGCTGGTCGGACATAGTTGCACTATACGCAAGTGACTGTTGCCGAAGTTGCGTCGCGCGAAGGCCATGCAGGTCCATACCGTCGGGGGCATGGCATTCACTGTTCCGAACCAGGGCCGCGCCGCGGCACCGCGGACTCACGAAGGAGTAGCTATGCACGTATTCGTCACGGGAGCGACCGGGTGGATCGGCTCGTCCGTCGTCGACCACCTGCTGGACGCCGGGCATCGGGTGACCGGGCTCGCTCGGTCGGATGCGTCCGCCGCCGCGCTCGAGCGGAAGGGGGCCCAGGTGCTGCGCGGGGATCTCGTCAACCTCGACAGCATCCGTTCGGGCGCTGCCGGTTCCGATGCTGTCGTTCATCTCGCCAACAAGCACGATTTCGCGAACGCTGCTGCCACCAACCAGGCCGAGCGCGGCGCTGTGCGGGCTGTCGGCGAAGTCCTCGCGGGTTCGGGGCAGCCGTTCGTGGTGGCCTCCGGGCTGTTGTCGGTCGCTCCCGACCGCGAGGCCACCGAGCAGGACCCGTCGCCGTTCCACGGTGTCGACTCCGCGCGTGGTGGGAGCGAGAACCTCGCCCTCGAGCTCGTGGGGAACGGCGTCGGCACGATCGTCGCGCGCTTCGCGCCGAGCGTTCACGGCGAGGGGGACCGGGGATTCGTGGCCGGACTGGTGGCGACCGCCCGCGCCACCGGCATCTCGGCTTATATCGACGCGGGCGACAACCGCTGGGCGGCGATCCATCGCAGCGACGCCGGGCGCGTGGTGCGGCTCGCGTTGGAGAAACAGCTCGCGCCGGGCACGATCGTGCACGCCGTCGCCGAGAACGGCCGCACCACGCGCGAGATCGCCGAGGTGATCGGCCGTGGGCTCGGCCTGCCGGTCGATTCCGTTCCCGCCGACCGGGCGGACGCGCACTTCGGCTGGCTGAGCCGGTTCTTCGGCACCGGTATGGCCGCTACGAGCGAAGCCACCCGCGCGCTCCTGGACTGGAAACCCAACGGCCCCAGCCTCGTCGAGGATCTCGACGGCGGCTCTTACTACCGCTGACCGAACCGGAAGGGAAATATCATGTCCCCCCAACCTTTCGACGCCGCCGTGACGGCGTTCATGCTGGTGAAGACGAACCCCGAGTGGCTGGCCCTGTCGGTGGACCAGCGGATCGCGGCATTCGAAGCCGAGGTTCTCCCCGCGATCGAGGGCAAGGTCGAAGGCGTGCGATCACGCTTCTACGACACGGAGTTCTACTCCGCCCGTGTGACCGACGTGTGGGTCTGGGAGGCCCGCGACCACACCGCCTATCAGCTCCTCATCGAGGCCCTGCGCGAAACCGCGTTCTGGGACCGGTATTTCGAGATCGTCGACCTGCTGGTGGGTGTAGAGAACGGGTACGCGAAGAACTACAACCTGGACCCGGTCGCCACCATCGAGGTGTGAGCACCCCGTCCCCATTCAGCCCCTCCCGAACTCGCACCGCACCACTTCCGATGCCGCCGTGAGCCGATACCCGAACGCCTGCCACAGCGAACCGTCCGAAACCCGTTGCAGGGTATAGCGATTCTTGCCGTAGCAGGCCCGGGATACCGTCGACAGCGGCGCCTTGCCGACCAATAGATAGGGGTGCTGCCCGATGCGCAAGGTGTGGTCCATGATCCTGTTCGCCCCTCTCGGTCTCCGGTCGTGCTCTCGTCCGGGACATACCGTCCCAAGACGCGACTGAAGGCAGCCTGAAGCGACCTGAAGGCGAACTCAGAAACCACCCGGCGGACTCGGCTCAGTCGGCGAGTTCGGGCGGGAAGCCGCCGGTGGCGACCGGTCCCCATCGCTCGATCTCGATGCGCAGCAACGATTTCCCCTGTTTCGCCATGGCCTCCCGGTACTCGGCCCAGTCGGGATGCTCGCCCGCGATGCCGCGGTAGTAGTCGACCAGGCCGTCGAGGGCATCGGGCATGTCCAGGACCTCGGCGCGGCCGTCGACCTGCACGTAGGGACCGTTCCAGTCGTCGGACAGCACGCAGATCGATACCGCGGGCTCGCGCCGCGCGTTGCGGACCTTGGCGCGGGCCGGGTAGGTCGATACGACGATGCGGCCCTCGGAATCGAGACCGCAGGTCACCGGCGACAGCTGCGGACGGCCGTCGGCGCGGGTGGTGACCAGGACGCCGCGGTGGCGAGTGCGCAGGAATTCCAGCAGGTCCGCTCGTTCGACCGCGTCGGCGGTGGCGATACGGGGCAAGGTCGGGCTCCTCTCGGGGTCAGAGTTCGGCGAGCTGCGGGACGGTCGGCGCCATACCCTCGATCCACGCCGCCGGCGATCCGGTGGTGGGGGTGACGAGGGCCGCCTGGATGCCCAGTTTCGCGTAATCGGCCATGGCCCGGACGAATTCGTCGCGCGTGTCGGGCGTGGGCCGCGGGTTGTTGGCGATGATGGTCTTGCGGATGGTGTCGTAGTCGCGGCCCACATCGTCGCAGTGCCGTCGCAGCACGCCGAGTTTGTGCTCGATGTCGGCGGGCGAGGAACCGAACAGATTGCAGGCGTCGCCGTACTGCGCCACCAGCCGCAGCGTCTTGCGCTCGCCGCCGCCGCCGATGAGCACCTTGGGCCGGTGGATCGGCTGGGGCGAGCACAGTGTCTCGGCGAGCTGGTAGTACTTCCCGTCGAAGGGACCGTTGTCGGCCGGATCCCACATCTGCGCGCAGATGCGCAGTGCCTCCTCCAGCCGCTCGAAGCGCTCGGCGATCGGCGGGAACGGCACGCCGAGCCCGTGGTGTTCGCGATCGAACCACGCCGCGCCGATACCCAGCGTCGCGCGGCCGCCCGACAGCACGTCGAGGGTGGTCACGATCTTGGCGAGCAGGCCCGGATGCCGATAGGTCACGCCCGTGACCAGCAGGCCCAGGTCGATGGTCGAGGTGTGCGCGGCCAGGTAGCCGAGCGTGGTGTAGCCCTCCAGCATGTTCGACTCCGCCGGCAGGCCGGTCGGCTCGATCTGGAAGAAGTGGTCCATGAACGACAGCCAGGTCGCGCCGGACGCCTCCGCCGCCGCTCCGACCCGGGCCAGCTCACCGGCGATGGCGGTCGTGCCGCCGTCGATATCGAAAATCGGAAGATGAAAGCCGAGTTCCATCGATGGTCTCCCGTTGCTCGTGTCGACTGTGTCGACCCGAACGCTACGACCTGGAGCAAACTCCAGGTCAAGTACTCGCGGGCTGCTCGTCCTCCTTCGCCGCGGTATCGACGCGGGCGGGCAGGTGGACCAGGATCAGGCCGATCGAGGCGAGGATGACGTTCTGCAGGGCGGCCGAGGAGGCGTTCACCTGCTTGTTCGCCCACATGCGGAACCATTCGCCGCCGATGGTCAGGAAGCCGCCGGCGAACAGCAGGACGGCCATGACCCAGCCGAGGCTCGACAACCGCGCCGCCGCGGTGATCCTGGCCGGATTACGGCCCGCCAGGCCCCGCCAGCCCGCGGTCGCCCCGGCGAGCAGCGCCACCGCCGTGAGCGCCTCCCAGGCGACGACCAGGATGTAGGCGATCAGGAGCACCGTGCCGTTGGTGATCGCGCGCCAGTCGGTCGCGGGATGGTGGATCGTGGCGTGCATCGACAGCACCGCCTCCACACCGCGTCGATTGGTATCGGTATCGATGCAGTTGGTGAGGGCGACGATCAGGTAGTACACCCCGGTGATCGTCGCGAGGACCGTCACCGCCGCTTCCCGGCTTCCCGCCACCTCGAGAAATCGCTTACCGCTGAGACTCATTCGCTCCACCTAGGTCGACCGGCACTGCCTGCGAGACTGCCGCATAGTACGCGAGACGCGGAGCCGGGCCGTCCGGTGATTTCCCCGCGGCGGGAACGGTTTTCGGCCTCACGTCCACGAGGGCGGCGTGCGGTGCCCCGTGGCCTGCTCGTAGGCGTAGGCCATGGCGATCAGCTTGCCGTCGTCGAGCGGCCGCCCGAGCAGTTCGACGCCGACGGGCAGATGGTCGGGCGTGAATCCCGCCGGGATCGTGATGGCGGGCAGCCCGGTGACGGGGCTGCGTCCCTCGGCGAGGGTCTCGCCGGTCCGCTCGGGCGGATACCAGTCGGTCGGCAGGGCCGGTGTCTGCATGGTCGGGTAGAGCAGCGCGTCGAGCCGATTGTCCTCGAGGACATCGGTCATATAGCGGATCAGCGAGGCGCGGGCCGCGGTGGCCGCCACATACATGGGAGAGGCCGTCGTCAGCGGTTCGCAGGCGACGAGCACCGCCTGCACGTCCGGTACGGCCGTCTCGGAGGCGATGATCTCCGCGAGGGTGCGGGCCGGGGGCGTCGTGAGCGAGGCGTCGAGGTAGCTGTCGAGAGCCTCCCGGAACTCGAATTCGGTCAGCTCCGCCGCGAGCGGGGCGAGCCCCGCCAGATCGTTGATGTGGACGATCTCCGCGCCGAGCCCGGCCATATCGCCGAGCGCCCGCTCGATCACGGCATTGGTGGCCGCGCAGTCGGCATCGGCCGGATCGCCGAAGAAGTCGTCCACGACACCGATCCGCTTGCCCGCCAGAGCATTCGGATTCAACAGCGACACGTAGCCGCGCGGCGGACGCCGGGCGGTCACGGTGGTGGGGTCGGCCGGATCGGGTCCGGAGATGACGTCGAGCAGCAGCGCGGCATCGGCCACGGTGCGGGCGATGGGGCCGACGGCGTCCTGGGTCACCGACAGCGGGATGATGCCCGCGCGGCTGACCATCCCGGCCGTCGGCCGGATGCCGACGCAGTTGGTGCGCGCGGCCGGTATCCGGATCGACCCGAGGGTGTCGGTGCCCAGCCCGGCCACGGCGAATCCGGTGGCCACGGCCGCCGCGGTCCCGCCGCTGGACCCGCCCGGGCTGCGCGTGCGGTCGTAGGGGTTGCGGGTCTGCCCGCCCAGCGAGCTGACCGTGGTCGTGCCGATCGCCCACTCGTGCATATTCGCCTTGCCGAGGACGATCGCGCCGGCCTGGCGCAGCAGCCGGGTGACGGTGGCGTCGCGGCCGGGAACGTAGTCGCGGAACAGGGCGCTGCCCGCGGTGGTCGGGAGATCCGCGGTGTCGATGTTGTCCTTGAGCACGATCGGAATGCCGTGCAGCGGACCGCGTTCGGTCGTCCGGGTGCGCATCGCGTCGATTGCGGCGGCGGTGTCGAGGGCATCGGGGTTGACGGTGATGAGCGCGTTGATCCCGGGCCCGGCCTGATCGAAGGCGGCGATCCGGTCCAGGCAGTGGCTCACCAGCTCGCGGGCGGAGAGGGCGCCGGAGTCGAGGGCCGAACGCAGTTCGTGGATCGGCAGCTCCGTGAGCGAGTCGTCGATCGTCCGGGCGCGCGCGAGCCGCCGAGTGGGCGCGGGTGCGGCCAGGCCCAGCCCGGCGGCGCCCGCCAGGCCGAGGAACGTCCGCCGCGACGGCCGGAGCCGGTGGTTCCCGCGGAGCGGGCTCGTCTCGCGGCGTGGCATGGCGTCTCCTGCAGTCGGATTGTCCAGGGGCACCGCTCGGTAGGGCCGCCCGCTCGCGCGTGACGCCGGGTGCGCTGAGCAGGCAGAGCGGGTATCGAATCATATGTGCCGCGGCGTCGAGACCCCGCATCGTCCCCTAGGGGTTGCGCCATGGCCGCGTGCCCGTTCCTGAAGAGAAGCTGTGACGTAGATCACGATTAGGTCGCGGCGGTCAATTTCTTGCTGCAAACGCTTTCCAACTACTTTGCCCATTCTTTACTATCGGGGAGTCCTCCGTGCTTCGGGGGTCTCTGCTCGGAAGTTTCACAGCTCCACAGCGTCTCGGCTTCTCATGGCCTCGCCCGCCGCTTTTCGATGCCAGTGCATGTTTGACCCGATGGACCGGACCGGTGACATGGTTCGGCGAAGGAGAAATATGTCAACCGACACCGATCGTGCCCGACGGACGTCGCTACCCGGACTTTCCGCGGTACTGCGCCACGATCTCCCCGCCTCAGTGGTGGTCTTTCTCGTTGCTTTACCTTTGTCCATCGGCGTAGCCGTGGCCACGGGCGCGCCGGTGGCGTCCGGGCTGCTGGCCGCCGTGGTCGGCGGCCTGGTCGCCGGACTTTTAGGGGGGTCGGCGCTGCAGGTCAGCGGCCCCACCGCCAGCCTCACCGTCGTGGTGGCGCAGAGCATCCAGCAATTCGGCTGGGCTACAACGTGTTTCATAACCGTCGGCGCGGGCTTACTCCAGGTGGTGTTCGGCCTCACCCGCGTGGCGCGCGGGGCGCTGGCGATCGCGCCGGTCGTCGTGCACGGCATGCTCGCCGGTATCGGCGTCGTCATCGCGCTGCAGCAGCTGCACGTGCTGCTGGGCGGCCAGTCGCTGAGTTCGTCGTGGCAGAGCATCACGCAGCTGCCGCATCAGCTGGCGTCGGTCAAGGGCGGGGACGCGCTGGTCGGCGGGCTGGTCATCGCGATCATGCTCGGCTGGCGGTATATGCCCAAATCGCTGCGCGCGGTCCCGGCGCCCCTGGCGGCCGTGGTCGTGGCGACGGCCGTCTCCCTGGTGGTGCCGACGAGTATCGAGCGAATCGTGTTGTCCGGCTCGCTGTTCAGCGATATCTCGCTGCCGCAGGTGCCGCACGGCGACTGGGGCACGATCGCGCTGACCATGGTGACCGTCGCGCTGATCGCCAGCGTGGAGACGCTGCTGTCGGCCGTCGCGGTGGACCGGCTGCGTCCCGGCCGCCGCACCGATATGGACCGCGAGCTGATCGGCCAGGGCGTGGCGAATATGACCTCCGGTGTCGTCGGCGGCCTGCCGATCGCCGCGGTCATCGTCCGCAGCATCACCAACGTCAAGGCGGGCGCGCGGACCAAGGCGTCGACCATGCTCAGTGGCGTGTGGGTGCTGATCTTCGCGGTCGCCCTGGTGGACGTGGTGCGCCAGATCCCGAAGGCGGCCCTGGCCGGGCTGCTCATCGTCATCGGCATCGGGCTGATCAAGCTGGCCCACATCCGGCTGGCCCGCCGCACCGGCGACCTCGTCGTCTACGCGGTGACGGTGCTGGTGGTGGTGTTCGCGAATCTGCTGGTGGGCATGCTGGTGGGCCTCGCGCTGTCGCTCACGCTGCTGCTGTGGCGGGTGGCGCGGGCGGCGATCGCGGTGCAGCCGGTCGGCGCGCGATGGGTGGTGACCGTCGACGGCCCGCTCACCTTCATGGCCGTACCGCGGCTGACCGCCGCGCTGGCCCAGGTGCCGGCGGGCGCCGAGGTGACCGTCGAGCTGGCGGTGGACTTCGTCGACCACGCCGCCTCCGAGGCGCTGCACGAATGGGCGCGCCAGCACGAAAGTGGGGGCGGCGCGGTCGAATTCGTCGAGATGGGCGCGGCTCGTATCGCGGACGCCGCGACCGGCCCGCCGGCCCGCGGCCAGTCCCGCCGCATCCTGAACGAGACGCTCGGCCCGTGGCGGCGCACGGCGCGGACCGCGGATCCGATCGCCGCGGGCGTGGCGGCGTACCACCGCAGCCACGCGCACGTGGTGCGGCCGCACCTGGGCGAGCTGCGCGACGGGCAGAATCCGGATTCGCTGTTCCTCACCTGCGCCGACTCCCGGATCGTGCCGAATGTGATCACCAACAGCGGTCCGGGCGACCTGTTCACCGTCCGCAATATCGGCAACCTGATCCCCGCCGACGGTCTCGACACGTCGGTCGAGGCGGCGCTGGTCTACGCGCTGGACAAACTGGACGTCCGCTCGGTGGTGGTGTGCGGGCACTCCGGCTGCGGCGCGATGGACGCGCTGTTCCACGAGCGGGTGACCGGCTCCGGTCTGGACGCCTGGCTCGCGCACGGCAGGCCCGCGCTCGACGCCTTCCGGTCCGGACATCCGGTGGCGGTGGCCGCCGCGGCGGCGGGGTTCGGCGAGGTGGACCAATTGGGCATGGTGAACGTCGCGGTGCAACTGGAGGCGCTGTCGCAGCATCCGGTCGTCCGCCTGGGAATCGAGGACCGCGGCGTGGTGCTGGCCGGGTTGTTCTTCGATATCGCCACCGCCCGCGTCATCGAGATCCACGCCGAGGGCATCGGCGAGATCGGTGACGCCGCAAGGCAAGTCACGGCACTGCCGGTGTGAGGGGGGACCCCGGTCGCGGGCGACGGCCGGGGTCGGTGGGTCGGGCAACGCCCCGGGGTGAGCGCCCGGGGCGTTGTTGCGGTCGCGGACTGTGAGGGCGATCACCTCGGGGTGCGCGAATTCCCAAGGCTGGCTAGCCTTTCCTCAGGCTTTGCTTAGTCTTTACTATTAATGTCACACCATCTCCCGGGTGACTGCCAGACAACGACGTCGGGCAGCTGCTTTCGATGCCTGGAGAACATGTTCGACCGACCGGACCGGCCCCACCCGGCCTGGTGAAGGAGAAATATGTCCACCGACACCGACACGACCCCCAGATCGGCCGCCTCACCGGAGAGACCCTGGTCCGATCGGTTCACGTCGATCACCCGCCATGATCTACCCGCTTCGATCGTGGTATTCCTCGTCGCCCTGCCTCTGTCGCTGGGCATCGCCATCGCCTCCGACGCCCCCATCGCCGCCGGCCTGATCGCCGCGGCCGTCGGCGGCATCGTCGTCGGCTTCCTCGGTGGATCCCCCCTGCAGGTCAGCGGCCCCGCCGCGGGCCTGACCGTGGTGGTCGCCGAAACCATCAGTCAATTCGGCTGGAAGACAACCTGTTTCATCACCGTCGCGGCGGGCCTGCTGCAGATCGTGTTCGGCCTGAGCCGGATCGCGCGCGCGGCGCTGGCCATCGCGCCGGTGGTGGTGCACGCCATGCTCGCGGGCATCGGTGTCACCATCGCGTTGCAGCAGGTGCACGTGCTGCTCGGTGGCGCATCGCACAGTTCGGCCTTCGAGAACATCGTCGAACTACCGAGCCAGCTGCTGAACCTGCACGGCGACGATTTCGTCATCGGCCTGATCGTCATCGGCATCATCATCGCCTGGCGCTGGGTGCCGGACCGGATCCGGCTGATCCCCGGCCCGCTGGTGGCGGTGCTGGTGGGCACCGTGCTGTCGCTGGTGCTGCCCGGTGATCCGGAGCGCATCGAGATCGACGGTTCGCTGTTCGACGCCATCGGCCTGCCGGGTATGCCCAGCGGCAACTGGGGCGCCCTGGCGCTCGCGATCCTGACCATCGCGCTGATCGCCAGTGTCGAGAGCCTGCTCTCGGCGGTCGCGGTGGACAAGCTGCACTCCGGTAAGCGCACCAACTTCGACCGCGAGCTGATGGCGCAGGGCGCGGCCAATATGACCTCGGGCATGCTCGGCGGCCTGCCGGTCACCGGCGTCATCGTGCGCAGCTCCACCAACGTGGCGGCCGGTGCGCGCTCGCAGGCCTCGGCGATCCTGCACGGCGTCTGGATCCTGGTGTTCTCGATCGCCCTGGTCGGCGTCGTGCAGCAGGTGCCGAAGTCGGCGCTGGCCGGTCTGCTGATCGTGGTCGGCATCCAGCTGGTGAAGCTGGCGCACATCCGGATGGCGCGGCGCACCGGCGACCTGGCGGTCTACGCGGTGACCATGGCGTGCGTGGTGTTCCTCAACCTGCTCGAGGGCGTGCTGATCGGCCTGGCCCTGGCCTTCGTGCTGTTGCTGTGGCGCGTGGTCAAGGTGTCGGTGCAGGCCGCCCCGGTGGCGGGCACCGAGCGCTGGATCGTCAGCATCGACGGCACCTGCACCTTCCTCGCGCTGCCGAAGCTGACCAAGGAACTGGCGAAGGTGCCGACGGGCAGTGACGTGCTGGTCGAGCTGACGGTCGACTTCCTCGACCACGCCGCCTACGAGTCGATTCACGACTGGGCCCGCCAGCACGAGAACACCGGCGGCACAGTCGAATTCGTGGAGATCGGCACGGCCCGCATGGAGCACGCGGTGGCCGGCCCGCCCAAACGCGGCCGGTCGCGCGGCCTGCTCGACGAGGTGCTGGGTCCGTGGGGTGAGCGCAGCGAGAATCCGGTCGCCACCGGTGTCGCCGCCTACCACCGCAGTCACGCGCACGTCGTGCGTCCGCATCTGGACGAGCTACGCGACAAGCAGGATCCGCATTCGCTGTTCCTCACCTGCGCCGATTCGCGCATCGTGCCGAACGTGATCACCAACAGCGGTCCGGGCGACCTGTTCACCGTCCGCAATGTCGGCAATATCCATCCGGCGGACGGATCGGACGCCTCGGCGGAGGCCGCGCTGGCCTTCGCGGTGGACAACCTGAAGGTGCGCAATGTGGTCGTCTGCGGCCACTCGTCGTGCGGTGCGATGAAGGCGGTCCTGGCGGGCGGCTCGGCGGGCCCCGGCCTGGACGAATGGCTGGCCCACGCCCAGCCCAGCCTGCACTCCTTCCGCGCCGGTCACCCGGTGCGCGCGGCCGCCGCCGCGGCGGGCTACGACGAGACCGCCCAGCTGAGCATGGTGAACGTCGCCTTCCAGCTGGAGACCCTCCAGTCCCACCCGGTGGTCCGCCGCGCGGTCGAGGAGCGCGGCCTGACGGTGTCGGGCCTGTTCTTCGACATCGCCACCGCCCGGGTCCTGGAGGTCACCGCCGAGGGCATCCGCGAGGTCGCCGAGCCGTCCGAGATCACGGTCTGATCGGTACGTCACGACGCACCCCGCCCCGTACCTCTCCGGTACGGGGCGGGGTGCGCTGCGTGCACGGGGAGCGACTTCATGATCCGTAGGCTGAGGCGGTGGTGTCGGTGACGGATCGGTGGCAGGAGTGGCGGGCGTCGGTCGCGGAGCGGCCGACGCTGAATCTCGTGTATCGCGGCGCGGTGGGTGTGCTGGGAGCCGGGGTGCTCGCCGTGGGAGTGCTGGCGATTCCGTATCCGGGGCCGGGGTGGCTGATCGTCTTCGCCGGGATGGGGATCCTGGCGACGGAATTCGTGTGGGCGCATCGCCTGCTGCGGTGGACGCGGGCGCGATACCGGCGGGTCATGGACTGGTACGGGAATCAGGGCATCGTGGTGAAGACGCTGGGCGCGCTGCTCACCGCCGCGGTGGTGGTGGCGACGCTGTGGCTGCTGGGGACGTTCGGGCTGGTCGGCGGCTGGTTCGGCCTGGACTGGTCCTGGTTGCGCGGACCACTGTCCTGAGTGGGCGTGGCGGCCGGTCACCGGGCGCGCCGGGTCCTAGGGTGGTGTGACAGATAATCGTGCGGTCGATCGGCCGGATCGGAGTCGGATGGACATGGTTGCGGAGCCGGTGCCCGCGCGGGGAACGGTCGTGCCGGGCACGATGCTGACCCGCCCGCAATGGCTCTCCGAGCGCATCGCGGATATGGGAATCTCCTGGGGCACAGGCGATTCGCGGGTATCGGGCACCCTGTGGTGGTGTATGGCCGCGTCGTCTCTGGTGGACCCGATCGCCGCGGCCTATGCCGAGGGCAGGGCCGTGCGTTTCGCCGAGCTCGAGGGCCTGCGGTGCGAGGTCCGGCCCGACGGCGGGATCGAACGGGTACTGCCCGTCGAGGGTGACGACACCGCTACCACGGACGATGTCGGTCCGCTGCTGCGAAAGACGCTGGAGCGCATCATTCCCGCTGTGGCCGAGGTGTCCGGTGCGAGTGTCGCCTCGCTGTGGGCGATCGTCGCCGACGCGATCGGCAATCGCGCCCTCGACGCCGGAGACGGCGAGGCCGGGACCCGGCTGGGCCGCGAGATCGCCGGTCGTCTGCCGGTGCCTCGTTTCGTCGAGATCACCCCTCGCACCTTCGTGCGCCGCATCTCCTGCTGCCTGGTCTTCGAGGTTCCGGGCTGCGACATGTGCACCAGCTGCCCGAAACGGCCCTCGGCGGAGCGGCAGGAGCTGCTCGCCGCGCTCGCCGCCCAGCGCTGACCCGCAGCTCAGCCGCCGATATTCTGGCGCGTGCGGAAGTACTCGCCGATATCCAGCGCGCGATGGGCGTTGGCGAGCCCGGAGACCGAGGCGGTGCCGATCACGCCCGTCCGATCGAAGACCACCGCGGCTCCCACGGAGATGCCGTCCTGTTCGACGCGGCCGGTCGACGACAGCCCGATCTCCGGCCCCTCGGGCAGCCGGGCGAGGTGCAGCGTCGCGTCCGCGTTGATGAACTCCAGCCCGCCGTCACCGAAATTGGAGACGAGGTTCATCACGTCGGCCACCCCGGCGGCCAGCTGGAACGGCGTCGGCCGCTCACCCTCGACCGTGGGAATCGCGAAATGCCAGATCTGATTCCGCTCGCCGTTCTGGACGTCGACCACGTCCCGGCCCCAGCCCACGCCCTCGGTGAGATACAGCCGCTCCTCGTTCTCGGAGACCGGGAAGTCCGCGGGCGGCGGTTCCGGCGCCACGCCACCGGACCAGACCGTGCCGGGCGGCGTCTCGCTCGGGTTCAGGCAGCCCGGCGGCCCGGGCCAGGGGTTCGCCCTGCTGGAGCAACACGCAGTCGATCAGGCACAGCCGCCGGCCCGCCCGCACGACGGTGGTCTCCGTCGTACACGGTTCCATGGCGACCGGCCGGAACAGATCCAGGCTCCACGGGACCGGGCGCAAGTCCTCGCGATCCATCGACCGGATGCGCTGCTCGGCCGCGCGGGCCAGTGCGGCGCTGACCGCCATCCCGCGCATATGGCTTGCGCCCCAGCCGCTTCCGGCGACGGGGCCGGGAACGAGTTCGGGTTCGGTGCGGGCGGAACCGGGCGTCAGCCGGAAGAAGGCCGGGCGGGTCATACGGTTCACCTTCCTTCAAGATCGCCAGTAGAATATTGGATTACTGTTCGCCCGCGTGCTGCCGCCCCGTCCCGCTCCCGCGGGGCCGGTCGGCCCGGTTCGCGCGACAGGCCCCGGTCCATCGGCACATCCTCGACGGCTCCCGATAGCATGGTCGCGCCGGGGCACTTTCGCGTGTCCCGCACCCGAAGCCGCGCGGGCGCCCGCCCGCACGAACACCGAGGAGAGCGCAGCCGTGACCACTTCAGCCCGCAGCAACCCGACCGCCCTCGTACGGGTGCCGGCCGGGACGACGGCGGGCGCCGCGGTGCGTGAGGCGGGCCTGCCGACCAAGGGCCCCGACACCGTGGTGGTCGTGCGCGACGCGGAGGGCGCCCTCAAGGACCTGTCCTGGACCCCCGACTCCGATGTCGAGGTCGAGCCCGTCGCCGCCGACACCGAGGACGGCCGCAGCGTGATCCGGCACTCCGCCGCGCACGTGCTGGCCCAGGCCGTGCAGCAGGAGTTCCCGGAGGCCCGGCTGGGCATCGGCCCGCCGGTCAAGGACGGCTTCTACTACGACTTCCAGGTCGACCGCCCCTTCACCCCCGAGGATCTGGCCAAGCTGGAATCGCGGATGAAGAAGATCGTCAAAGGCGCCCAGCGGTTCTCGCGCCGGGTCGTCGAGGTCGAGGACGCCCGCGTCGAACTGGCCAAGGAGCCGTTCAAGCTGGAGCTGATCTCCGACAAGTCGGGCATCGACGATCCGGAGGTCATGGAGGTCGGCGGCAGTGACATTGCACCGAATGAGCTGACCATCTACGACAATCTGGATCCCCGTACCGGCGAGAAGGTCTGGGGCGACCTGTGCCGGGGCCCGCACATCCCGACCACCAAATTCATCCCCGCCTTCAAGCTGACCCGCAGCTCGGCCGCCTACTGGCGCGGCGACCAGAACCGTGAGGACCTGCAGCGCATCTACGGCACCGCCTGGGAGTCGCAGGAGGCCCTCGACGCCTACCTGCACCTGCTGGAGGAGGCGGAGAAGCGCGACCATCGCAAGCTGGGCCTGGAACTGGACCTGTTCTCGTTCCCGGACGAGCTGGGGTCGGGGCTGCCGGTGTTCCATCCCAAGGGCGGGATCATCCGCAAGGAGTTGGAGGAGTACTCGCGTCAGCGCCACGTCGACGCCGGGTACGAGTTCGTCAACACCCCGCACATCACCAAGGGCCACCTGTTCGAGGTGTCCGGCCACCTGGACTGGTACCGCGACGGCATGTTCCCGCCCATGCACCTGGACGCGGAGCACAACGAGGACGGCACCGTCCGCAAGCCCGGCCAGGACTACTACGTCAAGCCGATGAACTGCCCGATGCACAACCTGATCTTCCGGGCCCGCGGCCGGTCGTATCGCGAGTTGCCGCTGCGGCTGTTCGAATTCGGCTCGGTCTACCGCTACGAGAAGTCGGGCGTGATCCACGGACTGACCCGAGTTCGCGGGATGACTCAGGACGACGCGCACATCTACTGCACCAAGGAGCAGATGCACGCGGAGCTGACCGACACCCTGACCTTTGTGCTGTCGCTGCTCAAGGACTACGGCCTCGACGACTTCTACCTGGAGCTGTCGACCAAGGATCCCGAGAAGTTCGTCGGCTCGGACGAGATCTGGGAGGAGGCCACCGACACCCTGGAGAAGGTGGCCGGGGCCTCGGGGCTGCAGTTGGTTCCCGATCCGGGCGGTGCCGCCTTCTATGGGCCGAAGATCTCGGTGCAGGCCAAGGACGCGCTGGGCCGGACCTGGCAGATGTCGACCATCCAGCTCGATTTCAACCTGCCCGAGCGGTTCGGTCTCGAGTACACCGCCTCCGACGGCACCAAGCAGCGTCCGGTGATGATCCACCGTGCGCTGTTCGGCTCGATCGAGCGGTTCTTCGGTGTGCTCACCGAGCATTACGCGGGCGCCTTCCCGGCCTGGCTGTCGCCGGTGCAGGTGGTCGGCATCCCGGTCGCGGAAGCCTTTGTGCCGCACCTGGACCGGGTGATCGACCTGCTGCGCGACTCCGGCCTCCGCGCCGAGGTCGACCGCAGCGACGACCGCATGCAGAAGAAGATCTTCAACCAGACCGCGCAGAAGGTGCCGTTCATGCTGCTGGCCGGCGAGCGGGACGTGAACGCCGGCGCCGTGAGCTTCCGGTTCCGGGACGGCACCCAGGTCAACGGCGTGCCGGTGGCGGACGCGGTCGCGACGATCGTGGACTGGATCCGGCGGCGCGAGAACGCCTCGCCGACGGCCGAGGGCTTCGAGATCCGGACCGCTGGGAATGAGTGATCGAACCGTGGACGAGGCTGTATCGCTCGTGGACACCGGCGCGGGCGATCCCGACCGGCTGCAACGGCTGTGGACGCCCTACCGGATGTCCTACATCACCGGTGCGGTGACCGATCGGGACGCGAAGAAGTCCGGCGCGGAGCCCGAGAAGTCCGCGCATCCGTTCATCGAGATCCCGAAGATGTCCGACGAGGACGGCCTGGTCATCGCGCGCGGCGAATGGGTGTACGCGGTGCTCAACCTGTACCCCTACAACCCGGGCCACATGATGGTGGTGCCGTACCGGCGGGTGGCCAACCTCGAGGACCTCACCGCCGAGGAGAGCGCCGAGCTGATGGCGTTCACGCAGCGGGCGATCCGGGTGATGAAGCAGGTCTCGCGGCCGGAGGGCTTCAACGTCGGCCTGAATCTCGGTGGGGTGGCGGGCGGTTCGCTCGCCGACCACCTGCATCAGCACATCGTCCCGCGCTGGGGCGGGGACGCGAACTTCATCACCGTCGTGGGCGGGGTGAAGGTGATGCCGCAACTGTTACGGGATACCCGAGCTCTGCTGGCTACAGCCTGGAAGGACGTCGAGTAGCGTGCTCAGCTTCTTCGGTCGTGAGACATTCGCCAAAGCGACTGCGCCCCTGGGCAAGGCGCTGGTGAGTACCGGGCTCACGCCCGATGCGGTCACGCTGATCGGTACCACGGCCTCCATCGTGGCGTCGGTGACGCTGTTCCCGACCGGTCACCTGTTCTGGGGAACGATGGTGATCTGGTTCTTCGTCATGTTCGACATGCTCGACGGCGCGATGGCGCGGGCGCGCGGCGGCGGCACGAAATACGGTGCGGTACTGGACGCCACCTGCGACCGGATCGCCGACGGCGCGGTCTTCGGCGCGCTGGCCTGGTGGTCGGTCTACCACGAGCAGAGCAAGCATCTGTTCGTCGCGACCCTCGTGGTGCTGGTGACCTCGCAGGTCATCTCGTACGCCAAGGCCCGCGCCGAGGCCAGCGGCCTGTCCGCGGACGGCGGCCTCATCGAGCGGCCCGACCGCCTGGTGATCGTCCTCGTCGGCGCGGGCTTCACCGGAATCGGCGGCTACTGGAATATCGAATGGCTGTCCTACGCCGTCTATCTCGCGATGTACGTGCTGGCTGTGCTGAGTGTGGTGACGGTCTTCCAGCGGGTGCTCGCCGTGCGCAATTCTGCGGGGGCTCGTGACATCCTCGCCATGCCGGGGCGGCCGCAGCCGCAGGGAGAGAGCCAGTGACCGGCATGCCGGCCGACTTGAAATCCACGCTCACCGACAAGGCGTACGCGGCCGGATGGCGGCTCGTCCGGGGCCTGCCCGAAGGCGCCGCGCGTCGGATGTTCGACGCCGGCGGCAACTGGGCCGGGCGGCGGGCCAACCGGGCCGCGCACCGGACGGGAGAGCCGAACCAGCTGCGCCGCAATCTCTCCCGCGTTCTGGGCGTGGACCCGATGGACGTGCCGGACGAGCTGATCCGCGAGAGCATGCGGTCCTACGCCCGTTACTGGCGCGAGGCGTTCCGGCTGCCGACGATGGACCCCGTCGCGATGGCGAACTCACCGTTGATACCTCTGCCGATCGGCATCGAACACCTGGACGCCGCGCTGGCGCGAGGCCGCGGGGTCGTCTTGGTCCTGCCGCACTCCGGTAACTGGGATATGGCTGGGCTGTGGCTGGTGCAGCACTACGGCGCCTTCTCCACGGTCGCCGAACGGCTGCAACCGGAATCGCTGTTCGACCGGTTCGTCGCCTATCGCGAGAGTCTGGGGTTCGAGGTGTTCCCGCTCACCGGTGGCGAGCAGCCGCCGTTCCCGCAGCTCGCGAACCGGTTGCGGCAGAACGGGATCGTGTGCCTGATGGGGGAGCGCGACCTCACCGGTAAGGGCGTGCCGGTCACGTTCTTCGGCGAGCGCACCTGGATGCCCGCCGGTGCGGCGAAGCTCGCCGCCGAGACCGGCGCCGCGTTGCTGCCGGTGCACGCCTGGTTCACCACGGACGCGGCCGGGCACGAGGGCTGGGGGATGAAAGTCCACGCGGGCCTGGACGTTTCGGCCGGAGTCGCGGCGGCAACCCAGGCATTGGCGGACCGGTTCGCGGACGGCATCGCCGAGCATCCCACCGACTGGCACATGCTGCAACCGCTGTGGGAGTCCGATCTGTCCGACGCTCGGCGGGCCCGGATCGCCGCCGCGCAGGCAGCGCTGACGGAGACCGCGACAGCAGGAGACGATGCATGAGGATCGGCATGGTCTGCCCGTACTCGTTCGACGTGCCGGGCGGCGTGCAGTCCCACGTCGTCGAGCTGGCGGAGGTGCTGATCGAGCGCGGGCACCGGGTGAGCGTGCTGGCGCCCGCCGCGGAGGGAACCCCGCTGCCGGACTACGTCGTGTCCGCCGGGAAGGCCGTCGCCATCCCGTACAACGGCTCGGTGGCGCGGCTGTCGTTCGGCCCCACCGCCTACAAC
Organism: Nocardia transvalensis NBRC 15921; assembly: GCF_000308875.1. Taxonomy (GTDB): domain Bacteria; phylum Actinomycetota; class Actinomycetes; order Mycobacteriales; family Mycobacteriaceae; genus Nocardia; species Nocardia transvalensis. Next base: position 109,201 of record NZ_BAGL01000057.1, on the reverse strand, counting down.
CGGCTCCGGCGCTGGATCGCCGAGAACGACTTCGACGTGCTGCACATCCACGAGCCGAACGCGCCCAGCCTGTCCATGCTGGCGTTGAAGGTCGCCGAGGGCCCGATCGTGGCGACCTTCCACACCTCGACCACGAAATCCTTGGTGCTCAGCACCTTTCAGGGCGTCCTGCGGCCCTATCACGAGAAGATCAGCGGCCGGATCGCCGTCTCCGAGCTGGCCCGCCGCTGGCAGGTCGAGGCGCTGGGCAGCGACGCGGTGGAGATCCCGAACGGCGTCGACGTCCCCGGGTTCGCGCGCGCGCCGCGTCTGGAGGGCTATCCGCGCCCGGGCGGGACGGTGCTGTTCCTGGGCCGCTACGACGAACCGCGCAAGGGTATGGCGGTACTGCTCGGCGCGTTGCCGGAACTGGTCCGCCGGCATCCCGACGTCGAGATCCTGATCGTCGGCCGCGGCGACGAGGCGCGCCTGCGCCGCGAGGCGGGCGATCTCGCCGGGCACCTGCGCTTCCTCGGCCAGGTGTCGGATGCGGAGAAGGCCTCGGCGATGCGCAGCGCGGACGTGTACTGCGCCCCCAATCTCGGCGGCGAGAGTTTCGGCATCGTGCTGGTGGAGGCGATGGCGGCCGGAACCCCCGTGGTGGCCGGCGAATTGGACGCCTTCCGCCGGGTGTTGCGCGACGGCGCGGCGGGAGTGCTCGTCCCCGTGGGCGATTCGGCGCGACTGGCGGTGGCGATCAACGAGCTGCTCGGTGACCCGGACCGCCGCGAGGCTCTCGTCCGGGCCGCGAATCAGGTGGTCGGCGAATACGATTGGCCCGTGGTGGCCGAGCAGATCCTGCGCGTGTACGAGACGGTGACCGTCGGCGACACCCGGGTGAGGACCGTGGGATGAGCGCCGCATGATCACCTTCTCCGCGACCACGATCCTCGTCCTCGCGCTGATCGCGGCCCTGATCGTCGCCGCGGGCGGCTGGGCCTACGCCACGGCGAACCGGCTGGACCGGCTGCACGTGCGCGGCGACCAGGCCCGGCACGCGCTGGAGGCGGCCCTGGCCCGGCGCGCCGTGGTGGCGCGCTCGGTCTCGCTGGCGCTGACCAATGCCGCCCCCGATGTGGCCGGGGAGCAGGCCCGCCGCCTGCACGGCCTCGCGGACCGGGCCGAACGAGCCGACTGGTCCGATCGCGAGACCGCCGAGAACCAGCTCGCCGCGGCGCTGTCCTCGATCGATATCTCCCTGCTGCCACCGCAACTCGTGGCCGAACTGGCCGATGCCGAGGCGCGGGTGCTGATCGCCCGCCGCTTCCACAACGACGCGGTGCGCGACACCCTGGCCCTGCGCACCCGCCGCCCGGTGCGGCTGCTGCACCTGGGCGGTACCGCGCCGCTGCCCACCTACTTCGAGATCTCCGAGCGCGTGACGCCCGCCGCCTCGACGGGTCTGGAGGTGGATACCGTCCGGACCTCGGCGCGCGTGGTGCTGCTCGACGACCGGGACCGGGTGCTGCTCATGCGCGGCCACGACCCCAGGACTCCCGACGTCCCGTTCTGGTTCACCGTCGGCGGCGGCATCGAACCCGGCGAAACCCTGCGCACCGCGGCGGTGCGCGAAGTGTGGGAGGAGACCGGGCGCGCGGTGGATTCCACGGCGCTGCGCGGCCCGATCTGGCGCCGGGTGGCGGTGTTCCCGTTCGACGGCGAACTGGTCCGCTCGGAGGAGCTGTTCTTCGTCGCCCGCATCGCGGCCTTCGAGCCGAAGGCCGCCAACCCGACCGTCTGGGAACGCCGCTGCGTCACCGCCAACAAGTGGTGCACGGCCGAGGACATCGCCGAACTGGACGGGCTGGGCGAGACTGTCTACCCCTATCACCTCGACCAGCTCCTCGCGGAGGCGGCGGCCGTCGCCGCCAGCGATACCGAGCCCGAGGTCCGCTCGATCCGCTGAACCGGCCCGGGTGATCCGGCTCACGACGCGTCACGGCGAGCGTGGGTGCGGCGTCTTGATGTCATGAATCTCGTACTGTGGATCGCCACCGGGCTGCTGGCCGCCGTCGCGCTGATCGGCGGTGTCAACAAGGCGTTCATTCCGAAGCAGAAGCTGGCCGCGGCCCCCGGCGGTGAGTGGACCGCTCGCGCGAGCGCCGGTTTCGTCAAATCCCTGGGGGCCGTGGAACTCCTGGCCGCGGCGGGCCTGATCCTGCCCGCCGTGCTCGATATCGCCCCGGTCCTGGTCCCGATCACCGCCGTCTGCTGGATCGCGCTCATGGTCGGCGCCATGATCACGCACGGCCGCCTCGGCGAGTACGCGTTCGTCGCGCTGAACGCGGTCTACCTGGCCCTCGCCGCGTACATCGCCGTCGGGCGCTTCGTTCTCGAGCCCTTCATGTCCTGAGGGACGCGGGGTCTCCGGCGATCACGGTCTCAGCGGTGCCCGTAGGGGCGGCGCCTGCGGCGACGGTGGTCGCCGTTGCTCGTGGCCGTCGTGCGGTTCTTGCTCATGGCGAGCATGGCCAGGCCCGCGTCGCGGATGAGCATGTCCAGATCGTCCAGGAGCGATCCGACGGTCTCGCCGGCCGCGCGGATGTCCGCGTTCGTCGCGTCCGGGCTGTCGAAAACCGCTCGGAGCGTGTGTAATTGCAGTCCGACGTCGAAGAGATGACGGACCAGGCGGTCGCTGGAATCGGCGAACGCGGCCGTATCGCCCGAGGGCCCCGGTAGGGGGTCAGAGAAGTGGTGAGACGGCAGCATCGCATCGACGCTCGAGCCGGTCGGCCGGACGGGCAGCAGAACATCGTCCATGTCCATCTCCTGAGTCGGGATCGAGCCGATTCCCCAGCCACTGGGTGAGTTCCGGGGCGCCGATGTGCAGAAGGATGTTCGACATAGCTTACGTTCCTGTTCGTCGACCGGTAGAGTCGTTGGTCCCTAACGACGGCATGTGGCGGCATACCCTCAGGTGAGACCATCAATCGCACCGCTGAGTACCCGTACTTCCCACCGAGACCCGGATTCTTCTCGCCACCGCCCGCCGGACGTGGAATTATCAGTGACACAACAGAGGTGGAAGATCGCCGGGGTCGTACCGTGGAGGAAATGGTCGGGTCGCGAGAACTGTCGGTGACGCAGTCGCTGGAGCTGCTGGGCAGCGTGCGGTTCGGCCGTGTCGTGTTCTCGCGCTATGCGTTGCCGACCATCCGGCCGGTCAATCACGCGGTGGTCGACGAGACCATCGTCATCTACGCCAACCCGGGCACCACCCTGAGCGCCGACCGCCAGGTCGTCGCCTACGAGGCCGACACCATCGACCACGCGACGCTGCGCGGCTGGTGCGTCATCGTCACCGGCGCCGCCGAGGAACTCACCGACCCGGACGATATCGCGCAGTGCCGGGAGCTGCTGCCCGCCGCCCTGCCCGGCCCGCGCGACCGGATGATCCGCATCTACCCCGATATCGTCACCGGCGTCGAATACCTCGTGTCCAGCGCGGTCGACGATTCCGACACCGTGCGGCAGCCGCCGGGCTGACCGATGTACGGTCGGGCGGAATCATCCGACACGGCGACGGGAGCGGAATATGCCGATCGAACTGGACCTCTCCACGGACGAACTGCTGTCGACGACGCGAGCCGTCCGGAAGCGGCTCGATCTGGAGCGTGAGGTTCCGCTCGGCGTCGTCCGCGAGTGCCTCGAACTGGCGGTGCAGGCGCCGACCGGCTCGAACCGGCAGGGGTGGCACTGGGTCGTGGTCACCGATCCCGAGAAACGGCGGGCGCTGGGGGAGTTGTACCGGCGGGGTTTCGAGGCGTACCGGTCCACGCCGGACTATCTCGGCAATCAGACCACGGGCGACGCCGAGACCGACGCGCTGCGCAAGCGCGTCTCGAGTTCGGCCGAATACCTCGCCGAGCGGATGGGTGACGTCCCCGTCCTGCTGGTCCCGTGCCTCGAGGGCCGCGCCGACAACGTGCCCGGCGTCCGCAGCGCCTCGCACTGGGGGTCGCTGTTCCCCGCGGTCTGGAGCTTCTGCCTCGCGGCCCGCTCGCGCGGCCTCGGAACCACCTGGACCACACTGCATCTCATGTACGAGCGCGAGGCCGCCGACCTCCTCGGCATCCCCTACGACAAGTACTCCCAGGGCGCCCTCCTCCCCGTCGCCTACACCAAGGGCACCGACTTCAAGCCCGGCCCCCGCCAGGCCCTGGACCCCATCGTCCACGTCGACAGCTGGTAGTTCCCGGCCAAAAGCATGCCGGGAAAGAGCGTTACGGCGTGCCGGGAAGGAGCATTACGGCGTGCCGGGAAGGAGCATTACGGCATGCCGGGAAAGAGCATTACGGCGTGCCGGGAAGGAGCGTCACCGCGTGGCTATCGGCCGCCTCTCTATTTTCCGGCACGCTTTTGGCCGGAAACTCCCCGCGCCTACTGCGTTGCCGGGGTGAAATTCTGGGCAGTCAGCTCTAGCGCCGCGTCCGCGCAGGCCGGGTCGAGCACTGCGCCTTGGGCTATCAGGGCGCGGGCGGCGCGGATGTCGGCGGGGCGGCCTACGGCGACCGCGCCTACCAGGCGGCCCTCGCTGCGGGCCAAAGCGGTGAATTGTGGTGTGCCGGAGGCGCGGCGGAGGAGGATGTCGTCGGCGGGGCTGAGGCGGCCGGCGAACTGGATGGTGTGGCCGTACTGGGTGGTCCAGCCCCACGGGACTTCCGGCGGCGGGGGTGTGGCGCCGAGGATCGACTTGGCGGCGGCGGCACCCTGGGATTGCGCGCCGTTCCAGTGTTCGCCGCGTTCGCGGATGCCGAGGCGGGGGTCGTAGCGGCTGGCGACGTCGCCGGCGGCGTAGATGCTCTCGGCCGAGGTGCGGTAGCGCTCGTCGACCAGGATGCCGTCGCCGGTCTCCAGCCCGGCCGCCGCGGCGAGTTCGATATCGGGGACGGAGCCGATGGCCACCAGCGCCACGGCCGCGGTGAACCGGCGGCCGTCCTCGGTCTCGGCTACCACACCGCCGCTGCCTCCCGCGAGACTCCGCAGCAGCGTGTCGTCGTGGACCGTAACGCCGTTGTCCGCGTGCAGGTTTCGGACGTGCGCGCCGACCACGGGCGGCGCGATCCGGTCCAGGGGGTGCGGCCCGGCGTGCACGACGGTCACCTCCGCGCCCAGGCCCCGGGCGGTCGCCGCGACCTCGCACCCGATCAGCCCGCCCCCGACGACCAGTAGCGAGCCGCCCTCCGTGAGCGCGGTCCGCAACCCCTCGGCGTCGGCCCGGCCGCGCAGGGTGTGGATCCCGCGCTGCGGTCCGGGCAGTTGCCGGGCGCGGGCGCCGGTCGCGAGCAGCAGGCTGTCGTAGCCGAGGACGGTCCCGTCGTGCAGCCGCACCCGTCCGCGCGCCGCATCGATCTCCTCGACGGTGGCGCCGACACGGACGTCGATCTCGTTGTCGCGCCAGCTTTCCGCCGATTCCAGCAGCGCCCGGCGCTCGACGGCCGTCCCCGCCAGGAACTCCTTGGACACCATCGGCCGCCGGTAGGGCAGCCGGTCCTCGCCGCCGACGAGCACGATGCGGCCGGTGTAGCCGTCGGCGCGCAGGGTGCGGGCGGCGGTGGCGCCGGCGATCCCGGCGCCCACGATGACGATCTGCCCGCTCACGCCCGGCTGACCTCGACCATCTCGAAATCCGCCTTGGCCGCACCGCAATCCGGGCACGACCAGTCCTCCGGGATGTCGTCCCACCGGGTGCCGGGTTCGATGCCGTCCTCCGGCCAGCCCAGCGCCTCGTCGTATTCGAAGCCGCACTGCACACAGCGGAACAGCCTGTAGTCCGTGGTCATCTCAAAGACCTTTCGTCGCAACGGTTTCGAAGTCGAGCTTCTCGCGCACCCCGCAGTCGGGACAGCACCAGTCGTCCGGCACCGCCGACCACGGGGTCCCCGCCGGGAAGCCCTCGCGCGGCGCGCCCGCGGCCTCGTCGTAGACGTAGTCGCAGACCGGGCAGCGATAGCGGGCCATCACCGCGCCCCGTACTTGGCCAGCACCCGATCCCGCTTGCCGGGCTGGATGTTCACGCGGGTGATGTCGCCGCCGTAGTGGGCGAGCACGCGGTGATCCATCACCCGCCGCCACACCGGCGGCAGATAGGCCAGGGTGATCATGCTGGCGTAGCCGCTGGGGAGATTCGGCGCGCCCGCCATACTGCGCAGCGTCTGGTAGCGCCGCGTCGGGTTGGCGTGGTGATCGCTGTGGCGTTGCAGGTGGTAGAGGAAGATGTTGGTGACGATGTGGTCGGAGTTCCAGCTGTGCTCCGGCGTGCAGCGCTCGTACCGGCCCGAGGCCGTGCGCTGCCGCAGCAGCCCGTAGTGCTCGAGATAGTTCACCGTCTCCAGCAGCGAGAATCCGTACACGGCCTGAATCACCAGGAACGGCAGCACCTGCCAGCCGAAGACCGCCGCCAGCGCGCCCCACAGCACCACCGACATCAGCCAGGCGTTCAGCACGTCGTTGTGAATCGACCACGGCCGCTTACCCATTCGCCCGAGCCGGGCCTGCTCCAGCCGCCAGGCCGACCGCAGACTGCCCCAGACGCTGCGCGGCAGGAAGGCCCAGAACGATTCCGCGAAACGGGCGCTGGCCGGATCCTCCGGAGTCGCGACCCGGACGTGGTGGCCGCGGTTGTGCTCGATGTAGAAGTGGCCGTAGAACGTCTGCGCCAGCGTGACTTTCGACAGCCACCGCTCCAGTTCGTCCTTCTTGTGGCCGAGTTCGTGCGCGGCGTTGATGCCGATGCCGCCCATCGCGCCGATGCTGACGGCGAGGCCGATCTTCGACACCAGCCCCAGACCACCCTCGACGCCGAGCCACGACAGATCGCCCGCGGTCCAGAAGTAGCAGGCCAGCACGAGGCTCACGAGCTGGAACGGGATGTAGGCGTAGACGCAGTAGCGGTAGTACGGGTCGTTCTCGAGCTGCTCCATCACCTCGTCCGGCGGATTCTGCCCGTCGGGGCCGAAGAAGCGGTCCAGGATCGGCAGCACCACGTAGACCAGCAGCGGCCCGATCCACCACCACACGGGGGATACGGCCTGCCAGCCGAGCAGATTGAACGCCCATACGAGGCCGACCGCCAGCACGATCGCCGTGGGCGGCACCAGGCCGAACAGCCACATGCGGCGCTTGCGGTCGTGCCACTGCGGCGGCGCGGCCTGCGCCGGATCACCGGTTCGGGATGTCGTCATCATCGATCTCCTTGCCGAACATGCGCGAGCTGGGCGGTCCGATCACGCCCGTTTACACTTTCGCTCGAAGTGTTCTCATTGAATACAACACACTATGAGTTGTCAATGATGGAACGTTTCTGGTGATCATGTACGATCGGGGGCGTGGCTGACGCGCCGAACTTCCAGACCGAGATGCGCCAAATCCTGCGCGAGCGGGTCATCGACACCGCCCGGCGGCTCGTGTGCACCGAGGGCTGGGGTGCGGTGAACATGTCGCGCGTGGCCAAGGAGGTGGGCGTCAGCCGCCCCGTCCTCTACAAGGAGATCGGCACCAAGCAGGAACTCGCCGAGGTCGTCATCCGCAACGAACTGGACGGATTCCTCGTGGGCATCGCCGGCAGCCTCGCGGCGCACCCCGGCGACGTCGTCGCGGGCACCACCGCCGCGGTCGAGTACGCGCTACGCGCCGCCGCGGACAACGCACTGCTGAAGGCGGTCCTCGCGGGCCGCTCGGCGACCGACACCACGCTGCTGCCCGTGCTGATGACCGAACCCGAACCGCTGCTCGGCCGGGCGATCGGCGCGGTCACGGTCGCGGCCCGCGCGCAGTACGGCCTCGCCGAACTCTCCGACGACGAGCTGGGCTCGCGGCTGGAAACCGTTGTGTGCCTTGCCCTGAGTCATATATTCCAGCCGATCGGCCCGATCGAGCGCGCCGTCGCCCAGGTCGGCGTCGTCGTGAGCGGATTGTTCGACGGGCTGTGAGGGACATCATGTTCGGTTATGGTCGAAGGCGGTTTGCCGCGGGCACGCAGCGGCGAACCGGTATGTGGAGGTGAAGTACCGAATGCCGATGTCCTATCTGCTCTACGACTTCCTGCTGCCCTACCTGGGCCACGAGGGTGCGACCTACTGGGCCCAATTGCTGGTGATCGATCCGATCTGAGGCGCCGCGCGTAGCGGCGAGGTAGCGGAACTCCCGGTCACGGCGGGTTCGGGCCGGTTCAGCAGTCCAGTGCTCTCCGACTGGCTATGAAGTGGCCTGATCGACCCGCCTAGAATCGTGTCGTTCGATTCCGAATGGTGCGATTTTCCCCGATGATCAGGAGTTTGCCGTGACTACGCCCGAAACCACCTCGACGACCGGCACCGCTCGCGTCAAGCGCGGCATGGCCGAGATGCTCAAGGGCGGTGTGATCATGGACGTCGTCACCGCGGACCAGGCGAAGATCGCCGAGGACGCGGGCGCGGTGGCGGTCATGGCGCTGGAGCGGGTGCCCGCGGACATCCGCGCCCAGGGCGGCGTCGCGCGCATGAGCGATCCGGATCTGATCGACGGCATCGTGAACGCCGTCTCGATTCCGGTGATGGCCAAGGCGCGCATCGGCCACTTCGTGGAGGCGCAGGTGCTGCAGAGCCTCGGCGTCGACTACATCGACGAGTCCGAGGTGCTGACCCCCGCCGACTACGAGCACCACATCGACAAGTGGCAGTTCACCGTGCCGTTCGTCTGTGGCGCCACCAACCTGGGCGAGGCCCTGCGCCGGCTCACCGAGGGCGCGGCCATGATTCGCTCGAAGGGTGAGGCCGGCACCGGTGACGTGTCCAACGCGACCACCCACATGCGCAAGATCCGCCAGGAGATCCGCCGCCTGCAGTCGCTGCCCGAGGACGAGCTGTACGTGGCCGCCAAGGAACTGCAGTCGCCGTACGAACTCGTGCGCGAGGTCGCCGCGACCGGCAAGCTCCCGGTCGTGCTGTTCACCGCCGGCGGTATCGCCACCCCGGCCGACGCCGCGATGATGATGCAGCTCGGCGCCGAGGGCGTCTTCGTCGGCTCCGGCATCTTCAAGTCCGGCAACCCCGCCCAGCGCGCCGCCGCCATCGTCAAGGCCACCACCTTCTACGACGACCCCGACGTGCTTGCCAAGGTGTCGCGCGGCCTGGGCGAGGCCATGGTCGGCATCAACGTCGAGGAGATCCCCGAGCCCCACCGCCTCGCCGAGCGCGGCTGGTAGTCCCGGCCAGAAACGCGCCGGGAAATGACGGCGCGCGCGGCATATGATTCCGGCGTGCTTGTGGCCGGAATCCCGTTACCGAACCGAGTATTCGGTTACTCGGGCGTCAGGTCGACAACAGGCCGACACTGTAATCATGGTTGACGACCACACGGTGATCGGCCGCGCGGTGGCGATTCTGGACGCGGTCACGGAGGCGCCCGGTCCGCTGGTGTTGGCGGAGCTGACGCGGCGGACCGGGATCCCGAAACCGACCGTGCGCCGGATCGCGAACGATCTCGTGGAACGGGACATGCTGGCGCGCACGCCGGACGGGTACCTCGCCGGAAGGCGGCTGCTCCACCAGGGCCTGCAGTCGGTCTATCAGAACACGCACGTGCTGACGGTGCAGCCGTATCTGCAAGACCTGCACCGGCATTCGCGCGGCGAGATGGCCTGGTTCGCCATCATGAACAGGGGTGAGCTGACGGTCGCCGGGGCCGCCTTCGGCCGCGCGCACGCGCCCGCCGTCCGGGCGGCGCGCTGGCCCGGCTCCGCTCTGCTCGGACCGAGCATCGTGCTGCTCGCCTCCGGCCGATTGCAGCTCGCGCATCAGCCGGAACGGGCCGACGCGGTGCTGGCGGGCGGCTGGCCCCCGCTGACCCGCTACTCGGTGACCGACCGCCGGCGGATGCGGGACCTGCTGGTCAAGGCCCGCGACACCGGATTCGCGCGCGAGGACGAGCAGTCGACGCTGGGCTGGAGCTGCCTCGGCGCGGTCCTGCGGGACGGGTCCGGCGCGATGATCGGGGCGATCGGCCTCACCGGCCGGTGCGGCCCGATCGATACCCGCGGCCTGGAGTCCGCGTTGCGTAGGTCGGCACAGGGCCTGGAGCGGGAATTGCGTTCGGTGCCCGACCACGCCGACGACCGGCCGTGGGATACGCCGACCTTCCACCGCCGCGCGGAGATCGGATATTCCTGGCCGGCGGTGCGTACGCCCGTGCCGGACGAGCCCACCGAGTTCGTCCAACCCGGCGCGTGACTGCCAGGTTGCTATCGGTTCGGCCACCGTGTCACTGAGCGACACGATGGGGGTGCGTTTCCCACTCGCGGGCGCGATTGTCTAGTCGACAACACAGTCGCGCACACGGGGTGGAGACGTCATGCGCACAATCGAATTGCATTGGCGCACGGGGCATATACGGCTCGTGCTATTCGCAGCGGCTACGGTCTGCCTGGTCGTGAGCGCCGGATGCCGGGACAGTGGGTCGCCGGGCGGCAATCCCGCGCTCGACGGCCCGCAGGCCTGGCCGACCTCGAGCGCACAAGTGGGCGGGCCCGGGTCCGGGGAGCCAGGGCCGGGAGGTAGTGACCCCGGGCGGGGGAGCAGTGACCCGGGGCGAGGGAATGGCGGCCCGGGTCTTGGGAGTGGTGGTGGCGCTCCTGGGAATCCCGGTGGTGTGGGGAATGTCGGTAGGGCGCCGGGGAATCCGGGCGGTAGTTCGCCGGATGTCGAGGCTCGTGGCATTCCGATCGATCTGGGTACCTACGACTTCAATCCGGGGACCACGCTGGCAGCTTATGTGCAGGACCATATCGTGAAGGCGGCCGTCTCGGGCTGCCGGTCGCACGGACTGCCGGACAACTGTGTGCGAGTGGAATTGAGCGAGCACGACGACAGTCCGCTTCCGCCCTGTCCGGAAAAACCGCCGACAGGTTCCGGCGATTTTCCGAACAACGGAGAGCTGCTCGCGAATTACGGGGAGAGCGGCATCGATCGACGCCTGCCGTCGAATACGACGGACGCACGTGCCTTCGCCCGAGCAGGTAGTCGACCGCCCGATATCGTCTATGTGTACTGGACTCGCTGCGCGGCGGCAGGGACCTCGGGCGAGACGACAACGACCACCACACTTCCACCGACGACCACGGCTGTGCCCCTCACGACCACCACCACGACTCGGGCTCCACAACCGTCCACGGTCTCGACGACCGTGCCCGAAGTCGCGCCGCCGTCGGCGACGACCACGCGGTCCACGACGACCACGGAGAGCGCCGGTGGCTGAGAACGACCCCGGCGCCGACGACAGCCCCGAGACCAAGCCCACGCCGTTCGCCGGGCTGGCCGTCGTCGCGCCCATCATCGGCCAATTCGTTGCTCCCGCAACGTTGTTGGCGGGGCTGCTGTTCTACTGGGGATTCTTTCACGCGCGTGGTTTCTGCCGGTATTTCGGCGTGGAATCCTCCGTGCTGGGGCTGAGCACGACCGACTACGTCATGCGCAGTGCCGACGGGTTGTTCGTGCCGCTGGCGGTGTGCGGCGCGGCGACGCTCTCGCTGCTGTGGTTGTGGGCCGTGCTGCCCGGCCGGATTCGCCGTGCCACATGGCCGCGGTGGGTGCTCGCGGTGCTGACCGCCGCCGGATTCCTGCTGATGCTCAACGGGCTGTCCCGGCCGGGGTTCGAGACACCGCTGAATCGCCCGCTGGGGATCGCGCCGCTCTGCCTCGTCGTCGGCGTCCTGCTGCTGTGGGCGGTGGTGCTGGCCCGCCGCAAGCAGAACGACGACGAGACGGAATCTGCCGCCGCCCGCACCAGCACGCCCCTCGAATGGGGGCTGATCCTGCTGCTGGTCGGCGGCGCGTTCTTCTGGGGCGCGACCGACTACTCCATGGCCGTGGGACGCGGGCGGGCGGACGACATCGCGCGCCGGACCCTGCGCACCGATCCCGGAATCACCGTCTACAGCGAGAAGAACCTCGCCCTCGGCGTCCGGGGCGTCACCACCGTCCGCTGCACCGACCCCGACTCCGCCTACCGCTACCGCTACGACGGCCTGGTACTCATCATGACCACCGCCGACAACCTGGTCCTGCTCCCACGCACCTGGACACCCCGCGACGGCGCGGCAATAGTGCTGCCCCGCAACGGCCCCGGCGCCACACGCTTCGAATACGCCTGGCAGCGAGGGGCCGCGCCTCCTTGCTAGATTCTTGTCACCCCACACACGCAGACCCGAACAGCGCCTTCAGTTCCCCCATCAGCGCAGTGGACGGCTGCACCCGAAACCGCGGATCGATCGCCAGAAGCTGCGGACCGTTCCTGCCCACCAGCCGAATTCGAACCTCGGCCGGCCCCGGGTGCTGTTGCAGGGCTTCACGGAGGGTCCGGACGGAAGCGGGGGTGCAGGCTTGGACGGAAATAGTCACAGTGATGGGCCGGGACGCCGACAGCCCGGCGAGGTCGGGCACCGCCACGTGGTCCCCGAGCAGCGAGGTGCGGCCGTCGCGGATACTCACGTGCGCGGTCACGAGCAGGACCGCGTCCTCGGCGAGCGCGGTGGCCGCACCCGCGTACGCGCTGGGAAAGAACAATATCTCGGTGGCGGCGTCGAGATCCTCGAGCCGCACGATCGCCCACGGTTCACCCTTCTTGGTCACCCGGCGGTCGACCGCGGCCACCAGCCCGCCCACCACCACCTGCTTGCCGTGCCCGATCCGGCCCTCGGCGAGTACCGCGATCGGCGTATCGGAGCGTGCGGTCAGCGCCGGGGCGATCTCGTCGAGCGGATGCCCGGAGACGTAGAGCCCCAGCATCTCCCGCTCGAATCCGAGCAGCTGCGCGCTGTCCCATTCCTGATCCGGCACCGGCACCTCGAAGACCGCCGCGGCGTCGCCGGAGTCGTCGACGTCCCCGGAGAACAGATCGAACTGCCCGCGCGCCGCGGCCTTCTTGGTACCCATCGCGGCGTCCACCGCCTCGCCGTGCACCAGGTACAGGCCGCGGCGCGGATGGTTCAGCGAATCGAATCCGCCTGCCTTGATGAGGGATTCGACCACTTTCTTGGTGCAGGCGGTGGCATCGGCCTTGGCGAGGTAGTCGGAGAAACTCGTGAAGGCACCGGCGGATTCCCGTGCACGGACGATGGATTCGACGACGGGCTCGCCGACATTGCGGACCGCGCCCAGCCCGAACCGGATATCCGCGCCGACGCAGGTGAACGTCGCGGCGGAGTCGTTGACGTCCGGCGGCAACACTCGGATACCGCGTTTGCGGCAGTCGGACAGATAGATCGCGGACTTGTCCTTGTCGTCGCCGACCGAGGTGAGCAGCGCGGCCATGAATTCGGCGGGATAGTTCGCCTTCAGATAGGCGGTCCAGTACATGACCAGGCTGTATCCGGCGGCATGGGATTTGTTGTACGCGTACCCGGCGAACGGCAGCACCGCCTCCCACAGCGAGGTCACCGCCTCGTCGCGGTAGCCGTTGTCGCGCATGCCTTTACGGAAGGTCTCGAATTCCTGCGCCAGCACCTCGGGCTTCTTCTTGCCCATCGCGCGGCGCAGCAGATCGGCCTGCCCCAGTGAGTACCCGGCGACCCGCTGCGCGATCTGCATGATCTGCTCCTGGTAGACGATGAGCGCGTAGGTCTCGGACAGGATCTCCCGCAGCGGCTGGTCGAGATCGGGATGGATCGGCGTGACCGATTCCCGGCCGTTCTTACGATCGGCATAGGCCCAGTGCGCGCCGACGCCCATCGGGCCGGGCCGGTAGAGCGCGTTGGAGGCGACGAGATCGTTGAATTCGGTGGGCGCCATGCGCAGCAGCAGTTCCCGCATGCCCGCCGAATCCATCTGGAACACACCGAGATTGTCGCCGCGCGCGAGCATGCGGTAGGTGTTCGCGTCGTCCAGGCCCAGGGTGTCGAGGTCGATCTCGATGCCGCGGTTGTCGCGAATATTGGCCAGGCAGTCGCCGATCACGGTAAGCGTCCGCAGACCCAGGAAGTCCATCTTGAGCAGCCCGATCGCCTCGCACGACGGGTAGTCCCAGCCGGTGATGATCGCCCCGTCCTGCGGGCGTTTCCACAGCGGCACGACATCCATCAGTGGTTCGCTGGACAGGATGACCGCGCACGCGTGCACACCCGCCCCGCGCACCATGCCCTCGAGACCGACGGCGGTGTCGTAGATGCGGCGCACGTCGGGGTCGGCGTCCAGCAGCGCGCGCACCTCGGCGGCCTCGCCGTAGCGCTCGTGCGCGGGATCGGTGATGCCCGCGACCGGAATATCCTTTGCGGCCACCGGCGGCGGCAGCGCCTTGGTGATGCGGTCGGCGATCGCGAAGCCCGGCTGCCCGAAATGCACCCTGGCCGAATCCTTCAACGCCGCTTTGGTTTTGATGGTGCCGAAGGTGATCACCTGCGCGACCTTGTCCGCGCCCCAGCGGTCGGTGGCGTAGCGGATCATCTCGCCGCGCCGGCGGTCGTCGAAGTCGATATCGATATCGGGCGCCGACGGCCGCTCGGGATTGAGGAATCGCTCGAACAGCAGCCCGTGCTCGATCGGATCGATATTGGTGATGGCGAGCGCGTAGGCGACCAGCGATCCGGCGGCCGACCCACGCCCCGGACCGACTCGGATGCCCACCTCGCGCGCGTGCGCGATCAGGTCGCCGACCACGAGGAAGTAGGCCGGAAATCCCTTGTCGCGGATGATGTTCAGCTCGAACTCGGCCCGCGTCAGGTAGTTCTCCGGCACCCCGGCGGGGAAACGCCAGCGCAGTCCCGCGGCCACCTCGTGACGCAGCCAGCTGTCCTCCGTGTGACCGCCGGGCACCGGGAACACCGGCATCCGGTCGCGGAATTCCCAGACGTCGTCGTACGGTTCGATGCGCTCGGCGATGGCGAGCGTGGCATCGCAGGCGCCGGGAACCTCGTCGTCCCACAGCGCCCGCATCTCGGCTGCCGATTTCAGGTAGTAGCCGTCGCCGCCGAAGCGGAAGCGGTTCGGATCCGACAGCGTCTTGCCGGTCTGTATGCACAGCATCGCCTCGTGCGCCTGCGACTGCCCCTTGACCACGTAGTGACAGTCGTTGGTGGCCACCGGCGTCAGCCCCGCCTTCGCGCCGACGGCGAGCAGATCCGCGCGCACCCGGCGCTCGATCGACAGGCCGTGATCCATCACCTCGAGGAAGAAGTTGCCGGGCCCGAATATTTCCCGCCATCGTCCCGCGGCGTGGTACGCCTCATCGAATTGGCCCAGGCGCAAACGGGTTTGGACCTCGCCCGACGGACATCCGGTGGTCGCGATGATGCCCTCGGCGTGTTCGGCGATCAGATCGGCGTCCATCCGCGGCCATTTGCCGAGCTGTCCCTCGAACGAGGCCAGCGACGACAGCGTGAACAGATTCCGCAGTCCCGCGGCGTTTCTCGCGAACATGGTCATGTGCAGGTAGGCGCCGGACCCGGAGACGTCGTCGGACTTCTGCGACGGATCGCCCCAGAACACGCGCGTGCCGGAGAACCGGGACCCGGGCGCGACATACGCCTCGATCCCGATGATCGGCCGCACCCCGGACCGCTGGGACTGGCGGAAGAACTCGGCCGCGCCGTACATATTGCCGTGATCGGTCATCCCCACGGCCGGCATGCCCAGGCGTTCGGCCTCCGCGAACAGCGGCGCCACCTTCGCCATGCCGTCGAGCATCGAGTACTCGGTGTGGTTGTGCAGATGAACGAAGGACGGCTCGTTATCTCGACTCACCGGGTAAATATCGCCAGGTGAGGCCGTGTGAGTCGAACAATCGACACGCTAGGATGAACAACCATCGGTTGTCTTCGGAGGTGTGATGCCAGATCTCGATCTCGCCGCTGTCCGCGCATTCGTCACGGCGGTGGACGAGGGGCAGTTCAGCCATGCCGCGGCGATGCTGGGCATCAGCCAGCAGGCGGTGTCCAAGCGCGTCGCGAAGCTGGAGGCGCAACTCGGCGCCGCGCTGTTCGACCGCGTACCGGCCGGAATCGCGGCGACCGCGGCGGGTCGCCGCCTCCTTCCGCACGCGCGGTCACTGCTCACCATGGCCGATGTGGCGGTGGCGGCGGTACGGGACGATCCGCGTCCGCTGCGCGTGGCCGTGCAAGGGGAGCGGCAGGGTGCGTTCGAGCAGATGCGGTTCTATGCCGATCGCAATCCCGAATCCGATACCGAGATCGTGATTTCGACGACGTCGGTCACCTCACGGGACATGCTGGTCGGCGGCCGGGCCGACGCCGCATTCGCCCGGCCCCAGGGCGGCCCGCGCCCGCTTCCCCCGGAAATCGCCGCCGTGCCCGCGTATCTGGATGTGGCGCATCTGCTCGTCGGTAGGAATCACCCGCTCGCCCGGCGGTCGTCCGTGACGCTCCGCGAACTCGGCGATATGACGGTGTGGATTCCCGGTGCGGCGATCCCGTCGGAATGGGCCGACTTCTACCGTGCGTTGAGCGAATTCTGCGGCGTGACAATCGATACCACGTCCCGGGCGGACCTCGGCGGGTCGTCGCGGACCGGTGCGCATTCCGACGGTATTACGGCGATGCTCGATATCATCGGCGGCTCCGCCACGGTGGCCACGATCAGCGGCGACAATTTCCGTGATCCGTGGCATCCGCACATCCGGCGCCTGCCGATCGTGGACCCCGCCCCCGCCTATCCGCACGCCCTGCTCTGGTCCACCGCCAACTCCCACCCCGGGCTCCCGGCCCTCGTCTCCTATTTCCGCGACAACTACAACCGCGATATCGCCGTCGGCTGCTGGATTCCCGAACCCGATCGAGACCTGTTCCTGCCGTAAACACTGTTCGAGGGCATAATCGCTGTTTCTACTCGAGGGCATCAGCGTACATGCGCAGGATGGCGGCCTCGTCGTAGACGATCACCGGCCGCAGCCAGTTGTCGGCGTCGACGACCATCCGGATGCTGCGGGCAGGGCCCGACTCGGACATCCGCTCCGGTTCGGTCGACGCCCGCTGCGCCTCCAGCGCCGGTAGCTGCCACCCACTCATCGATCGAAACCCCTCGTCGTCCAGTCCCTCTGTGCTACCACCCGAGCATCGATGATGTTCCTTGCCTACGGCCCAACAAACGCTTAAATCCCCATGACTGCGATATCGGTCACCGCGTCAGGGTGAAACCGTCATAGTCGGCGGCGGCGACCTGGTCGCATTTCTCGCGATAGGCGCCGACGCCGCCGATGTACGCGTACATCACCCTCGGCTTGCCGGGCACATTCGAGCCCACGTACCAGGAGTCCACCTGCGGATAGAGCGTCATATTGCCGACTTCGTCGACGTGTCGCGTCCATTCCCGCTCCGCGTCGGGCTCGGCCTCGATGGTCGTGACGCCCTTGGACCGCATGGCGTCGATCGCGTCCGTCACCCAGTCGACGTGCTGCTCGATGGACACCATCATGTTCGACAGGACCGAGGGGCTACCCGGGCCCGTGAGCGTGAAGAGGTTCGGGAAGCCCGCCACTGCGAGACCGAGATAGGTGACGGGCCCGGCGGTCCACTTCTCTCGCAGCGAAGCGCCACCGCGGCCGCGAATGTCGATCGCGTCCAGCGCACCGGTCATCGCGTCGTATCCGGTGGCGTAGATGATGTCGTCGAATTCGAAACTCTCCTCGGTCGTCGCGAGCCCGGACGCGGTGACCTCGGTGAGCGGGGTCGCGCGAACGTCCACCAGCCGGACATTGGGACGATTGAAGGTCTCGTAGTAGTCCGTCCCCAGGACCGGGCGCTTGACGCCGAAGAGGCCGGTGGGCTGAAGCAGCCGGGCGACAGCCGGATCCGTCACGATCTCGGCGATTCGCTCGCGAATGAACTGGGCCGCGGTCTCGTTGGCGGCTTCGTCGGCCAGGAGGTCCGTGAATCCGACCAGCATGCTGACCAGCTCGCTGTTCTTGTCCTCCCATACCTTGCGGTAGAAGGCATTTCGCTCTTCTTCGCTCACCTCGAGCGCCCCCTTGGTGGCCTCGGGTTGCGCGATGCCGAAGCCCGATTCCCGGTTGGCCTTGCGCACTTCACGGTAGCGCGCCTTGATCCCGCGCTGGAATTCGGGATCGATCGGGTGATTGCCGGCGGGAAGGACATAGTTCGGGGTCCGCTGGAATACGGTGAGCGTCTCGGCCGCCTCGGCGACGAGCGGAATGACCTGCACCCCGGACGAACCGGTCCCGATCACCGCGACCCGCCGACCGGTGAAGTCCACCTCCTGCTCGGGCCAGTCGCCGGTGTGGAAGCTGCGGCCCCGGAACGTCTCGATGCCCGGAACCTCCACCATCTTCGGCACCGACAGACAGCCGGTCGCCATGATCGCGAACCGGGCCGAGACGACCTCGCCCCCATCGGTCGTGATCCGCCACCGCGCGGTGGACTCGTCGTACACCGCGGCGGTGACCCGGGTCCGCAACCGCACGTCCTTACGCAGATCGAAACGATCCGCGACGTGATTGACGTAGCGGAGCAACTCCGGCTGCGGCGGCAACTTCTCCGTCCACTCCCACTCCTGCTCGAGCTCCGGGTCGAAGGAGTAGTTGTAGTACATGCTCTTCACGTCGACGCGCGCGCCCGGATAGCGGTTCCGGTACCACGTGCCGCCGAGTCCGTCGCCCGATTCGTACACCTGCACCGAGAGTCCGAGTTCGCGCAACCGGTACAGCATGTGGAGACCGGCGAATCCGGCTCCGACGACGACTGCGTCGATCTCGCGAGCCTGCTGCCCGGTCGAGGATGCGGAGTGCTCCGAGGTCGTTGTCAACGTGGGATCTGCCTTTCGATGAGTCGCCGGATGCCTTCGTCTCGCCCGTCAGACGAGACGCATGGGCGGGCATGCCGGGAATCGAACCGGTAGTGCCGCCAAAGCGCGGTGGAACTGCCCCGGCCGCCAATCCAGGTGCTGCGCAGACGCTTGCGGGCGAATGTCCGGCAGGGCGTCGAGCAGCAGATCGATGCCCTGCGAGGCGATGGTCAGGCCGAGCGGCTGGGCCGGGCAGGCGTGCGGACCGGCGCCCCACGCCAGGTGTGACCGGTTGCCTCTGCGGTCACCGGCCACGACGGGATCGTTGTTGCACGCGGCCAGGCTGATGACCACCGGCTGATCGGCGGGCAGCCACGTATCGCCGACGAGTTGCGGCTGTCTGGGGTAGCTCACGCACCAGTTCGCCAGCGGCGGATCCTCGAACAGCACCGCGTCGATGGCGTCCCGGGTGGCCATGGCGCCGCTGAGGACCTCGCCGCCGTATTCCTCGTCGGTCATCAGGAGCAGCAGCGCGTTGAGGATGAGGTTGCAGGTCGGCTCCGTGCCCATCGAGAACAGCAGCGCCGCCTGATTCACCATCTCCATGAGATCGAGCCCGTCCGGATGCCGCAGCAGCTCCGAGGTCAGATCGTCGCCCGGCTCGGCCTGCTTCCGCTGGACGACCCCGATCAGCGCCTCGACGAAACGCTGCTGCCCCTCCTCGGCGCCGACGCCCTCGAGCATCGCGGCCATCCCCTCGTAGGCGGCGGCCGCGGCGTCGGCGGGAAAGCCCATCAGTTCGCTGAGGACGCGGAAGGTCAGCGGATACGCGTAGTCCATGCGCAGGTCGGCGGTACCGCTCTCGCAGAAGCCGTTGATCAGCGACTCGGCGGCCCGCGCGACCGAGTCGTGCACCCGGTGCAGGTCGACGGTGTCCAGCGCCGCGATGATGGTGCGCCGGTACCGCTTGTGTTCCGCACCCGCGGTGCGCAAGGCGTTCTGGCGATAGCCCAGCATCGGCGCCAGCGGGCAGCCCGGCGCGGCGTTCTGCTCCCATCGGCGGGAATCGGCGGGGAAATGATGTTCGTCGTTGAGGATCTGCACGGCCGCCTGGTGGCCGATCACGAGTGTCGCCGGTACACCCGGGGCCAGCTCGACCGGCACCAGCGGGCCGTGACGTCGCATGTCTTCGTAGACGCGGTGCGGATCGGCCGCGAACGAAGGGTCGTCGAGCCGAACCTGTGAGTCGGCGGGCGCGGGGGACCCGTACGCGATCGGGAATTCGCCCCGCGAATCCGGCTTTGTAGTGCTCAACGCGTGACCCTCGCGTGGTGTCCCTTTCTGCTTCTGCCTGCTGCGGGACGGCCTGGCATTCGTTGTGTGGGCACGTCAAGGCACCTTACCGGAAGACGTTGCAGTCCAACGTCTTTAGTAAAACCAGCGCCCGAACTTGTTGCCCGGGTATAGCTACCGGCGAGTTCATACGCGTCGCCGCTCAGCGGATCAGGGGGAGGAAGATCGTGTCGACTATTTCCTCGATCGTCTCCGGGGGGACCGGGCGGAGGGTCATCATCGCTTCGGCGCGGAGGAGGTCGAAGGGGAGGGCGGCTATGCGGGGGGTGAGTCTGGCGGGGTCGAGTTCGCCGCGGTCGATGGCGCGGCGCATGATCTCGTCGCGGCCGGACCGGCGGCCGGCGAGGAACGTCTCGCGCAGTTCGGTGAAGCCGGTGTCGGTTTCGGCGAAGTAGTCGCCCAGGAGCAGGCTGAGCTGGGTGAGGAAGGCGCCTCGTTTCTCGCTCAATTCGGTGAGGGTGGCGATCAGGTCGCCGCGCAGGGATCCGGTGTCCGCCACGGCGATCGGATCGACGGCATTGCGGCGCGCGACGGCGGCCTCGACCAGTTGCCGCTTATCCGCCCAGCGCCGATACAGCACCGGTTTGCTGGTGCCGGCGCGCTGGGCGACGGAGTCGACGGTCAGGGTCGCATACCCCTTCTCGCTCAACTCGTTCCAGGCCGCGTCGAGGATCGCCGCCTCGAGCGTCTCGCCGCGTCGCCGTCCCACATCACTCCTAAGAACCTTTGACGTTTCTTATCGACCTACCTTACTCTGATGAATAAGAAACTGGAACGTATCTTAAGGGAGTGTGTGTGAGCACCACAGACGCCGGACCGCGGAGCGGATGGACCGGGCAGCTCATCGGCCTGGTGGCCGTCCTGGCCCTGGTGAACTTCGTGACCGACTCGGCGGTCACCGCGCCGCTGCTCGTGCTGCCGGAGATGCTCGACCACTTCGGCACCGACCAGGCGGCGTGGCTCAATGCCACCGCGATGCTGGCGGGCGTGATGTGGGCGCCGCTGCTCGGCAAGAGCGCCGACATCTACGGCAGGCGCAGGGTGCTCGTGATGACCTTGCTCCTCAGTTGCGCGGGCGCCCTCATATGCGCCGTGGCGCCCAGCATCTGGATATTCGTGCCGGGACGCATGGTGCAGGGAGCGGCTCTGGCCGCCGTATTCCTTTCCGTCGCAATCGTTCGCGGTGTCTGCGCACCGCGCCTCGCGATGATCGTCGTGGGCATCGTGACCTCCGGCTCGGCCGTGCTCAATATCGCGTCTCGCTTCCTGATCGAGCGGCTGGCCGTGGAGTTCGGCTTCCGGATCCTGTTCCTCATCTCCGCTGTCGTCGCGGTCACGATGGCGATCTGCGTGCGCGGCGTCGTGCCCGAATCGCCGATCAGAGCCTCGGGCACGGTCGACATCGGCGGCGCGCTGCTTCTCGGCGGAGGTCTCGGCGGGGTGCTCGGTTATGTGAGTCTGGGACCCGATCTCGGCTGGCTGGCGGCCGGTCCGCTGGCGCTCCTGGCCGGTGGCGTCGCGGCCGGTGCCAGGTGGTTCCTGGTCTCGCGCCGGAAGTCCGACCCCTTGATCGACGTCCGGGATCTCGGCGGGCCGCTGGCGCTCACACTTCTCGTCGTCTTCCTCGCGGCCGGGTCGTACCAGAGCATGTTGCAGCTCATCCCGCTCATCGGTGACGTTTCCGCGGATCAGCGTCTCGGCTACGGGCTGGCCGATCAGGGATCGGTGGCACTGTTGCTCGCGGCGCCGGGGCTCGGGGTCACGGTCGGCGGTCCGGGGGCCGGATGGCTCGCCGCGCGCATCGGACCGGCCTCGACATTGGCCGCCGCGGTCCTGCTCGGGACGGGAGCGACCCTCGGGATGTTCCTCGGGGCGTCCCAGCTCTCCGCCGCACTCTGCTTCGCGTTCCTGCTGGGTGTCACGGTGGGAGCGCTCGGGACTTCCGGATTCACCATGGCGGGCAGCGTGGCGCCCGCCGCGCGGCAGGGCATCGCGTCGAGTCTCGTCATGGTCATGGTGTCGATCGGGTCGGTGGTGCTGAACTTCGTGGGCGCGGCCGTGCTCGCGTCGACCGCCGTGGTCGTCGACGGCGACACGGTGAATTCCGCCGCGGGCGTATTCGGTTGTATCGCAGTCGCTTCGGGCGCCTTCGCGCTGGCCGCGGTGCTGGTTGTCGTGCTCGTGCGAAGTACGCGACTCGACCGCGACGCGCCGGCGTCCGGTTTCGCGCGGACCTAGGAGGCGTGGATATGGGAACAGTCTCGAGAGGTACGGTCCTGATCTCCGGCGCGAGTATCGCGGGACCCGCCCTGGCGTTCTGGTTGCGCCGGTACGGATTCGCGGTGACGGTGGTGGAGAAGTCCACGGGCGTGCGAGGCGGCGGGTATCCGGTCGACGTGCGCGGGACCGGGGTGGAGGTGGCCCGCCGGATGGGAATCCTCCCGCGGCTGCGGGACGCGCACATCGACTCGCGCCGGATCACATTCCTCGATGCCGACGGCGGTACCGCGGCGGTGGTGGATCCGCGGGTGGTGGGCGGTGGGGGTGAGGGTGACATCGAGGTGCCTCGCGGAGATCTGACCGGAGTCCTGTACGAGGCCGTCCGTGATGATGTGGAGTTCGTATTCGACGATTCGGTCGACGCGCTCAGCGACCATCGTCACGGCGTCGACGTCGATTTCCGCAGCGGTAGTCGGCGCCGCTTCGATCTGGTCGTCGGTGCGGACGGGATGCACTCGCGCACAAGGGAACTCGTCTTCGGTCCGGAGCGGAGTTTCCACCGCTACCTGGGGTACTGCTTCGTCCTGTTCGCCATGCCCGACACCTTCGGGCTCTCCCGTGAAGTGCTGATCTGGAACACCCCCGGAAGGGCCGCCGCGCTCTACGCGACCGGAGACGGCGACGAACTGCACGCCTTCCTCACCTTCGCTCACCCCGGACCGCCGCACGAGGTTCTCCGTGATCCCGAGGCGCGGCATGACCTCGTCGCCGCCACCTTCGCCGGGGACGGGTGGGAAATCCCGGCCATGGTCGCGGCCCTGCGCCACGCGAAGGATCCGTTCTTCGACACCGCGAGCCAGATCCGCATGCCGTCCTGGTCCCGCGGCCGGGTCGCCCTCGTCGGGGACGCCGCGTACGCCCCGTCGTTTCTCACCGGGCAAGGGTCCAGCCTCGCGCTCGTCGGCGCCTACCTGCTCGCGCATTCACTGGCCTCTCGGCGGGATCACGCCGCGGCCTTCGCCGCCTACGAACGCGACCTCCGCGGATTCGTCGAACTGAATCAGGCGCAGGTAGGTACGGGCGACGCGGCGCTCTTCCCGACCACCGCCGAAGCCCTCGAGAAGCGCAACCGCACACTGCGTGGCCTCACGGTGCCGCCACGGGACACCGGGCGTCCGGCCCATACGGCCCTCACGCTGCCCGATTTCGCGTCGGCCGCTACCGCCGGCATCCGTCGAGTAGAAGGCGGATGGTAAGGCGCACTTCGTAATTCGGGTCGGCCATCTCCGCGCCCGCGCAGATGTCACCGATCGCGCGCATCAGCTGGTAGGCGGGGATGTCGGCGGTGACCTCGCCCGCATCGCGGGCGGCGGTGAGGAGATCATCGAGTACCGGAACGAGGCGGTCGAGGAACAGCGCGTGCAGGGCGGTGAAGCCCTCGGGATCGTTGCGCGTCGCGGCGGCGAGCCCGTGTTTGGTGATCAGGAAGTCCGCGAAGAGGTCCACCCAGCGGCGCAGTGCGGCGAACGGCGAGTCCTCGGCCGCGAGCAGGGTGGGCCCGGCCTCGGCGCAGGCGTCGATCTGATGCCGGTACACGGCCGCGACGAGATCCGCCCGGGTGGGGAAGTGCCGGTAGATCGTGCCCATGCCGACACCCGCCGCGGCGGCGATCCGGCGGACCGGCGCGTCCACCCCGTCGGCGACGAACACCGAGGCCGCGGCATCGAGCAGGGCCCGCTCGTTGCGCCGCGCGTCGGCGCGTTTGGCCGGGCTCGGGGCGGCCGGTCTCTTCTCGTCGCCCGGGTCCACGTGACACCTCTTCCATGGTCGTCCTTGCCAAGCGGAACAGCGCTCCGTATATTCGGAACAGTGCTCCGCTTGAAGTATAGGCGGTACCCGTGGCCTCCGGCCGCGCCCACTTCCCTCGAAGGACCACCCCCATGCCCGGACCAGATATGGCGGCCCGCAGCGCCGTTCCCGCCCTGACCACCCCGATCATCAGCGTCAAGCCCGTCGTCCTGCCCGCGCCCGAACGCGGCGACGACCTACAGGTGCGGGTGTCCGCGCCCGTCGCCGGCGCCCGCCTGCCGGTCGTCGTCCTTGCGCACGGCTTCGGCCAGTCGATGGCCTCCTACGACCCGCTGGTCGACTATTGGGCGAGTAACGGATTCGTCGTCGTGCAGCCCACATTCCTCGATTCGCGGACCCTCGGACTCACTCCCGCCGATCCCCGGTACCCGGACATCTGGCGCATCCGGGTCCGGGACGTCACGCGTGTGCTCGACGACCTCGACCGGATCGTCGCCGCGATTCCGGGTCTCGACGACCGTGTCGACCGCGAGCGGATCGCCGTCGCGGGACATTCCTGGGGCGGCCAGACCGTCGGCATGCTGCTCGGCGCGCGCGTCGTCGGCCCGGACGGCCCCGGACCCGATCTGACCGATGAGCGCGTGAAAGCCGGTGTGCTGCTGGCGAATACCGGTTTCGGCGGCGACACCCTGACGCCGTTCGCGGCGCAGAACTTCCCCTTCATGAGCCCGGACTTCGACCACCTGACCACACCGACCCTCGTGGTGGCGGGCGATCGCGACCAATCCCACCTCTCGACCCGCGGCCCCGACTGGTTCACCGACGTCTACTTCCACAGCCCCGGCGCGCGGAGCCTCCTCACCGTCTTCGGCGGCGAACACTCGCTCGGCGGAATCCACGGCTACGACGCCGCGGACACCACCGACGAGAGCCCCGAACGCGTGGCACTGATCCGCCGCGCTTCCTGGGCCTACCTCCGCGACGCCCTCGGCATCGAGGAGACGGCCTGGAAACAGGTGCGGACCGACCTCGCCCAGGCCCCCGACCCGATCGGGCGCATCGACGACAAGTAGGCGAGGGGTCCGCCCCGGTTCTCCCGTTATGTCCTGTACCGGAACAGGATTCGGCCGCGGGTGAGGTCGTAGGGGCTCAGTTCCACGAGGACGCGGTCCTGCGGCAGGATCTTGATGTAGTTCTTGCGAATCTTGCCGCTGATGTGCGCGAGTACCTTGTGCCCGTTCGGAAGTTCGACCGTGAACGTGGCGTTGCGCAGGCACTCGACGACGGTGCCCTCGATCTCGATGCCCTTGCCGTTCTTCGCCGTATTCGTCATAGCAGCACCAGTTCCAGGTTGCTGCCCGCGCGCCGGCCGATGCCGTCGAACAGGGCGGCGGCCGCGGTGTCGGCGTCGTGCACGTACGCCGATACCGTGTCGATCCCGGACCCGTGCAGCGTGCCGAGCGCGCTTGCCAGCAGTGCTCGGGCGATGCCGCGGCGTCGATGGCCGGCGCGCACGGCGACGAGTTCGATACGCGCGTGCCGTCGCCGCGTGGCTGCCCGGAGTATTCCGGCGTATTCGCCGGACCGGGTCGCGACCGCATACCGTCCGGGATCGATCGGGGCGGGCCCGCCCTGGCAGGCGATGATCTCGACGGGCATGAGGCCCCGGCCGCCGGTGGCGTCGATTTCGGCGCGGATCATGGTGTAGGCCTTCAGAAGTGGTTCTTCCTGGGCCGTACCGACAGGCAGGATCGTCACGTCCGCGGGGATCGGTGGCGAGTCGAGACCGGTGTGCCGCGCGTCGGTGGAGGCTAGGTATTCCCACTCGCGACGGTGGGTCGTGAAGCCGGTCCGTTCCCACGCGGACCTCAGGTCGGTGTCGGTCTCGTCGACGAGCGTGTATAGCGGTGCCGGTAGCTCCGGCAGCATCGCGGCCGCGAGGTGGTCGAAAACCGTGTCGTGCCAGGAGTCGATGCTGAGGAAGATCCGGCCGTCGGGTCTGCGCGAAGCCTCACCGCGGCCGACGATCCGATCGTCGGCCACCGCGTGCCACTGCGTCCGCGTGATACGGGTGATGTCGGCGGTGGGCTCATCCGCGCCCCGAGTAAAAGTGGAATTCGAATGCATTGTCTGTCGCCTTTCGGGATGCCTTGTTGCTCAGGCGCTCCCGGCGACAGCTACATCGTTCGCCCGACCGTGACGACGACAGGGAGCACCCATATCGATACAGTGTTCATGGGTCTCACCTCCTCGCGTGCTGTCACGGCGTCCCGGAGGTTATCAGCTCCGCCGACGACCGGGCCAACCCTTTTCTCCGATCGTTCAGGGGGTGACGATCGGGAAGGCCGGATCCTGCTCGTCGAGGAGCGCGAACAGTCGCTGTAGAGCGGCGGGGTCGCCTTCGGTCGTGATGCCGTCCAGGCCCTTTCCGGCGAGCAGGCCCAGGAGCTGGGTCTTGGTGAGGGTGAGTGTGAGGTCCACGGGTGCGGCCGAGCGCGGATCGGGGGTGCGGATGAGGGCGCCGTTGGACAGCGTGGTGCGCAGAGTGGTGGCCGGATCGGTGAATTTCCAGTCGATGCACAGGGTTTCGGCGGCGGCGCGGGGTCCGTTGACACGGATGGCGAGGGTGTCGAAGAGCTGCTCGATGCTGAGCGCCGCGGCCATGCCGGCGCCGAGATCGAGTTCGGGCGGGGTGATGCCGTCGCGGAGTTCCTTGGCGCCGCTGAGGTAGAAGCCGCGCCAGGTGGCGTTCTCCGCGCCGTAGCCGAGGCGGGTGTACACCTCCGCCAACGCGTCTCGCGCGTCGCCGTGGTCGGGTGCGGCGAAGACGGCGTGTTTGAGCAGTTCGGCGGCGAAGCGCAGGTCGCCGTCGGCGGCGTACTTGCGGCCCTGCTCCACGACCGTGTCCACGCCCCCGATGACGTCGACGTAGCGTTCGGCGAGGGCTCGCGGCGGATGCTGCCACAGCGAGCTGGGGTGGCCGTCGAACCACCCGAGATAGCGCTGATAGACGGCCTTCACATTGTGGCTGACCGAACCGTAGTAACCCCGTGCGTGCCAGGCGTTCTCGAGCCCGGGCGGCAGGGTGATCTCCTCGGCGATCTCGACGCCGGTGAGGCCCTGGTTCATCATGCGCAGGGTCTGGTCGTGCAGGTAGATGTAGAGATCGCGCTGCTCGGCGAGGAATCGGGTCAGGTTCTCCGTGCCCCAGGTCGGCCAGTGGTGGGAGGCGAACGCGACGTCGGAGTCGGCGGCGAACAGTTCGATCGCCTCGTCGAGGTACCGCGACCACATGCGCGGGTCACGGACCAGGGCGCCGCGGAGGGTGAGCAGATTGTGCAGGTTGTGGGTGGCGTTCTCGGCCACGCACAGGGCGCGGCGGTGGGGGAAGTAGAAGTTCATCTCCGCGGGCGCCTCGGTGCCCGGAGTGATCTGGAAGACGATCGGCACACCGTCGAGGGTTTCCTGCTGGCCGGTGTGGGTGATGTCGAGCGTGGGCGGGATGAGTCCCAGGCTCCCGTGCGAGGTCTGGATGCCCAGACCGGTGCTGACCTGTCCCTCGGGTCCGATGGGCAGTGTCGCGCCGTACATGTAGTTGCCGCGGCGGTTCATCGCGGTGCCGGCGTACACGTTCTCCGCCACGGCCTCGGCCATGAAGCCGGCCGGAGCGAGGATCGGAACGTCACCGGGGCCGTCGGGCAGCACACCGTCGACGCCGCCGAAGTGGTCGCCGTGCGAGTGGGTGTAGATGACGCCGGTGACCGGGCGGTCGCCGCGATGTTCCCGGTACAGCGCGATCCCCGCGGCGGCGCACTCGGCGGAGATCAGCGGGTCGATCACGACGACTCCGGTGTCGCCCTCGACGAGGGTCATATTGGAGATGTCGAATCCCCGGATCTGGTAGATCCCCTCGGTGACCTCGAACAGGCCGTTGCGGCGGCACAGGCGGCTCTGCCGGAACAGGCTGGGGTTCACGGTGTCCGGGCAGTCCCCGTCGAGGAAGCCGTAATCGGACAGATCGAAGACGACACGGCCGTCGGCCGTGGTGAACCGCACCTGGTCCAGGGTCGCGATGAATCCGCGCTCGGCATTGTCGAAGTCGGTGTGGTCGGTGAAATCCGGCGCCATGGCAGCTCCTCCAGGAATGACCGTTCCAAGCCAGGGCGATTCTGTCCCGATTCCGCCGTCCCGGCCTCACCCGATGCGGGTGAACCCGGCGGCTATCGAGCGGGGCCTCAGTCGGTGAGGTAGCGCATCAGCACCACGTTGCTGAAATGCTTCGTCTCGACCAGGCGGAGTGGGATGCGGGTGTCCAGCGGGGGGAACATCGGTGTGCCGCCGCCGAGGACCATGGGGGAGACGAACACCTGGTACTCGTCGATGAGGCCGTGGGGCATCAGCGAGGCCGCGAGGCTCGCGCCGCCGACCTCCATGACGCCGTCGCCTTCGGACTTGAGCCGGCGGACCTCCTCGACCGCGTTCTCCGCGACCAGGGTGCTGTTCCACCGGACCTCGGTGAGGGTCCGGGAGAAGACGACCTTGGGCTTCGCCGTCCAGAGTTCGCCGAACTCGCGCTGGATGGGCGGCGCGTCCTCGGGCACGTGCGGCCAGTACTCGGCCATCAGCTCGTACAGCCGGCGGCCGTGCAGCGAGACCTCCAGCG
Source organism: Nocardia transvalensis NBRC 15921 (assembly GCF_000308875.1). Taxonomy (GTDB): domain Bacteria; phylum Actinomycetota; class Actinomycetes; order Mycobacteriales; family Mycobacteriaceae; genus Nocardia; species Nocardia transvalensis. The sequence continues at coordinate 80,395 of NZ_BAGL01000057.1, read as the reverse complement.
CGCGATACCTGTCGTTGTGGAACTGGTGCAATTCGTCGTCCGGCTCGGTCCAGTCGATCGCGCCGTCGCGATCGTTGACGTATCCGTCCAGGGAGACGGTGAATCCGTAGATCAGTTTCCTCATGACTCGTAGACCTCCTCCGCGCTCGAAACTCATCGGTGGTCGCGTTCGGCCGCTTGGAGCCGCCGCCACTTGGCCATCGACTGATCGATCTCCTCGCGCAGGAACGCGAAGAACCGGCGCGTCTCGTCCAGCCGCCGCCCGGCGGGGGAGTCGGGGCCCAACAGCGCCGTGCCTTCGTCGGCGCTGGTCTGGACCTGGACCAGGACCGGATCGGACTGGGTGACGTAGTGGCTCCAGGTGTGCTCGTGGATCCGGCAGAAGTCGCGCCGACTGCCGGGTTCCCGGCCGCGTTCGACCAGCCGCACCTGCGCCAGGTATTTGACCGCCCCCGAGATCGCCGACGGGCCGACGCCCAGTTGTTCGGTGAGTTCGGCGGCCGACAGCGTGCCGGAGTCGGTGACCATCAGCGCCGCGTACACGCGCGCGGCCATCCGTGGCATGCCGGATTCCACCATGACCTGTGCGAACCGTTCCCGGAAGTCGGCGATCGCACTCTCGTCGGCTCGCGTCACCGATGCAGCCTCCTCGATGGTGCCCTCTGTGGTCAAATTCCATCACATATTTCACGAATTTCGTGAAATATGAGTAGCGTAGGTGGTGTGCAAGACACCGAACTCGCCGGAGTGCAGCAGACCGCAAGCCCCGTCCTCAAGGCCAAAGCGCTGGACAACCGGCTGCCCGATCCGATTCTCGGCGACGCGTACGCCGAGCGGGTGATGCGCCGCCTCGATCCCGACTACGACAAAGGCAGATTCGGCGCCAATCAGATGGGCCTCGCCGCCGTCGTGCGCGCCAAGGTCAACGACGACTGGGCCCGAAGCTATCTCGCCGAGCACCCGGATGCGGTGGTGCTGCACCTGGGCTGCGGCCTCGACGCCAGGGTGTATCGGATCGATCCGCCCGCGACCGCCGACTGGTACGACCTGGACTACCCCTCCACCATCGACCTGCGGCGACAACTCCTCCCGCCGCGCGAGCACTACACCCTCATCGGTTCCAGCGTCACCGACCCGACCTGGCTGGACCGTATCCCGCGCGGCCGTCCGGTGCTGATGATCGCCGAGGGACTGGTGCCCTACCTGACCGAGGAGGAGGTCCGGCGGCTGCTGACCGGCGTCGTGGACGCGTTCCCCGAGGGCCGGATACAGTTCGACACGGTGGCGGTCTGGGCGTGGCGCACCTCGAAATGGGACCCCACCCTGCGTAAGTACGGCACCCAATTCCGTTGTGGCTTCGACGATCCGGCCGCCCTGGCCGAGTGGCATCCGCGCCTCGAATTCCTCGACGAGGCCCCGATGAACGACTCACCGCTGCTGATGGCCAAGGCCCCCGCGAACGCCCGCCGCATGTTCCGCCTCCTGAACCTGCTACCGGGCATGAGGCATTCCAGCCGCATCCTGCGGTTCCGGTTCTGAACCGCGTTGCCCGCTTGGGTATTTCACCAAAAATACCTACTGGCTGGTTGTGATCGTGTACACCTACATGATCGGCGGGGCCGGTAGCTGGTCGGAAACCAGGCGGGTGAGTGCTATGAGCGGACGCGACAGAGCGCCGGGACCGAAGCTGCCGATCGACATCCGGCGCTATCGCCGGGATGCCGCCGATATCGCCCTCGACCTGCATCGCCGGTACGGCGACATCGTCCGGTATCGGGTGGGGCCGCAGCTGGTCCATTCGGTCGCCGCGCCGGAACTGATCGGCGAGATCCTGCACGATCGGGACTCGTACCGGCGCGGCAAGGTGTACCGCGGTTTCGATCTGTTCCTCGGTGACGGCATGCTCACCGCGGACGGCGAGAACTGGCGGGTTCGCCGCCGGGCCGGGCAGCCGCATTTCCATGCCGGGCGGTTGCACGCGGCGATCCCGGCGCTCACCGCCGCCGTGCACGCGCTGCTGGACCGCTGGCAGGCGCGCGCGACCGCGGGCGAACCGATCGATCTCGTGCCGGAGGTGATGCGGCTGACCTTCGACGCGGTGGGCCGCGCGCTGTTCGGCGTCGAGTTCGGCGACCGGGCCGGGCAGGTGGTCTCCGTCGGGCCCGCCGTGCTGTCGGCGATATTCCCGGGCAGCCCGGAGCAACTGCTGCCGGGCTGGCTGCCGACGCCGGTACGCCGCCGGCTGCGCACCGCGCAGAGGGTATTCGACTCGGCCGCAGCGGATCTCCTCGAGCACGCCCCGCCCGCCGGTGGGCTGCTGGCCGAGCTGCTCGCCGCCCGCCGCCGCGACACCGGGACCGCGCTGACCAGGGCGCAGATCGCCGAGGAACTGCGGACCTACCTGTGGACCGGTTACGAGACGACGGGCTGCGGGCTGGCCTGGACGCTGTTCGAGATCGCCCGGCATCCCGGCGTGCAGGAACGGCTCCGCGCGGAACTGGGCACGGTGCTCGCCGGCCGGGCGCCGGGCGCGGATGATCTGCCCGATCTGCGCTATCTGCGGCAGGTGATCGCGGAGGCGTTGCGGTTGCATCCGCCGATTCCTTGCTTTCCGCGAGAACCGGTGCGGGCCATCAGGATCGGTGGATATCTGATTCCAGCGAGATCGACCGTCTTCGTTGTTTCCCATGTGGTGCACCGTGATCCGCGCTATTGGCCGGACCCCGATGTCTTCGACCCCGATCGCTTCGCGCCGGAAGGCCCGAAAGCGCTGCCCTACACCTACTTTCCCTTCGGCGGCGGGCGTCGTCGCTGCATCGGGGCGCCGCTGGCCGAGCTGGAGCTGATGGTGGCGGTCGCGTTGATCGCGCAGCGCTTCCGGCTCGTCGCCGAGCCGGAACAGACTGTGCGCGAGCATTTTCTGGTCTCGCTGCGGCCGCAGCCGGGGGTGCTGCTGGGCCTCCGGGCGTGACTACTTGTCCGCCTGAAGCGTGCCGCCCACCGCGTATCGGTCGGCCGCATACTCCTCGACCCAGATGTGCACGGCCTCGGCGGGCGTCTTGTAGGCGTCGACGAACGCGTCGGTGATGCGGCGCACCAGCTCGCGGGTCGCCTCGGGTGACTTGGGCAGCTGCTGAACGATCACGTTGGGCATGGTGAACTCCTCGACTCTCCTTGATCCACCGGCGTTTCCGGCGCTGAGGACCAGTTCAGCCGACTTCGCCGCGCCGACCAAGATCCACCCTGCGAAGACACTGATCACGATCGGTGATCAATGGGCCCGGCGCTCGTCCGGTACGGGCACACCGGAGTCGACGAGAATCGAGGCGAGCAGGTCGCGAGAACGGGCGAGGTCCGTGGCCAGGGCGTCCATCCGGCCGATCTGTGATTGCAGGATCGCCACGACTTCGGCGCACGGCTCGATGCGCGGGCTGCTGTCTCGCGTGCACGGCAGTACTCGGGCGATGGCGTCGGTGGTCAGCCCCGCCGCCAGCAGGGCGCGGATGCGCTGCACCGTGTCGACGGCGGAGACGTCGAAGGTCCGGTAGCCGTTGCCGTGTCGCGCCGCGGCCAGCAGACCCTGCTGCTCGTAGTAGCGCAATGCGCGGGTGCTGGCGCCGGTGCGCTGTGCGAGTTCACCGATCCGCATATCGTTCACCTTGACCTTGACGCTGATGTCAATGTTTACCGTACCGGCATGCGGATCGGAATCTTCACGGGCGTTACCGACGAAAGTATCGGTCCGGGCGAACTTGCCCGGGCGGTGGAGGATCGTGGCTTCGAGTCACTGTTCGTGGCCGAGCACACCCATATCCCGGTGACCGTCACCACGCCGAATCCCGGCGGGGGAGAGATACCGCGGGACTATTACCGCAATTTCGACCCGTTCGTCTCGCTGGCGTTCGCCGCCGCGGCGACGGAGCGATTGCGGATCGGCACCGCGGTCGCCCTGGTGGTCCAGCGCGACCCGATCATCCTCGCCAAGGAAGTGGCCAGTCTCGATGCCGCTTCCGGAGGGCGGTTCGAGTTGGGCGTCGGTGTCGGCTGGCTGCGCGAGGAGATGCGCAATCACGGCACCGATCCCCGCACGCGAGTCGCGTTGCAGCGCGAAAGACTGCTGGCGATGACGGAGATCTGGACGAATCAGCAGGCCGAATTCCACGGTAGCTTCGTCGATTTCGACCCGCTGTATTCCTGGCCGAAACCGGTTCAGCGACCGCGCCCGCCGATCTGGCTGGGCGGCTGGGGACCCTCCACCCACGACCGCATTCTCGACCATGCCGACGGCTGGCTCGCCCCGGTCGGGATCCCGCTCGACGAACTGGAGAAGGGAATCACCGACCTGCGGCAATCAGCCGCCCGCCGCGGCCGCCCACCGATACCGGTCATCGCAACCCTGTTCCAGCCCCGGCCCGGCGACCTGGACCGCCTGGCAGAACTCGGCGTCCATCGCACCCTGCTCGGCATCGTCCCCGTCCTGCCACGCGACGAGGCGCTGCGCACACTGGACCACTTCGCCGCCGTGCGCCGCGGCATCGGCTACCGTGGCGAGGATGGGGGCAGCGTGCCTGATCTGTGACAAACACCGTGGCCGGGGAACGCTGGTCGGTCCGACGATTTTCGAGGACGATTTGGTGGTGGTCAGCCATCGCCCCCTGAACAAGGGCATGCCGGTGCCGGGTTATCTGTTCGTCGAAACAAGGCGGCACGTACCGACAGTGGCCGATCTGTCCGACGCCGAAGCGGCGGTCGTGGGGTGGGCGGTCAGTCGCGCGGCACAGGCCCTCAGGAGCGAACTCGTCCCGGAATACGTGTTCTCCGCGGTCACGGGGCGCACTGTGGCCCACTTCCACCAGCATGTATTCGCTCGTCCGCGCGGGACGCCGGCGGAGACACCGTGGTTCGATGTCGACTCCTGGGCAGGTGGCCCCAGGGTCGATGAACCGGAATTGGCGGCCCTGTCGGTGCGATTGAGTCGCTACTTCGAGCGCCCGGCCGTCAGCGATCACCGATCGATCGTGTGCTCGTAGCGTTCACGAACTCTGCTTCGCCAACGCGGCACGCAACTGCCGGCCCAGCGCGCCCGCCTGCTCCGGCGTCCACGGCAGCACCCCGTTCTCCGCCATCAGCGCGTGGAACTGCTCGTGGTGGACTTTCAGGGCGACCAGCACGTGCCCCAGCAGAGTCGGGTACTTGCTCAGGAACGCAATATCGTCCTCGGTCTCGGCGACCACCTCGTGCCACCCGTCGCCGCCGGGGTCGGCGACAACTTCGCAGATGAAACAGGGACTCGACCGAACTCGTTGAGCGTAGGCTTCCATATCGAACGGAATACGTTGCATACCAGACGATTCTGCAGACTCGATGAGCGGACTGTAAGTGGTCGTCGAGTTCAGCCGGTGCTGAGGTGGGCGGTATCGGCGAGGCTGAGCAGGGTTCGATTGCGCCAGTATTCGTCCAGCCTCAGGTGGGTGATCGCACCGGGAGATGTCGCGAAGGAGGCGAACCCTACTGCGTCGCTGGGTATTTGCATCCAGGCGGTGATGACGAAGGTGAGTGCGTATCCGTGCGTGATGACGATGTGGTCGTGATCGGGGTCGCCCATCAGCTCGCGGATGCAGGCTCCGACGCGATCGGCTACCTCGCGTCGGGTTTCGGCGCCGGGGATCGGGCCGCGGTGGTCGAGCCGGTTGTGGTCGGGCGAGGGGGCCTGTCGCTGGGTCAGCCATTCGTTCGGCCTGCCTTCCGCCTCGCCGAAACTGATCTCACGTAACCGGGAGTCCGCAGTGACCGGTGCGCCCAGCGTCACGGCGAGGATTTCGGCGGTCTCGGAACACCGAGCTAGGTCCGAGGTGGTGATGCGGCTCGGTCGCGAGGTGCTGCGGCGTCGCAGGAGTTCTTCGGCGACCAGGTGAGCGTCGCGCCTGCCGCGAGAGGTCAGGTGCGAGTCGTGCCATCCACCGACAAGATCGTGCTCGGTGTGCTCTGCGTGCGGATGGGTCACCGCATAAAGGTCTTGCACATCGTCCCCTGATTCACGTCTTCAGTTGGAGTGCAGCGGCTTGTCCATGTGCATCGAGGACACGTGGTAGCCGGTGCGGCGGTAGAGGGCGATTGCTGCGGTGTTGTCGCCTACTACGTTCAGGCCCAGGCGGGTGCGGCCCTCGGTGGCGAGCAGGGTTTCGAGGGCGGTCAGGATTGCGGTGCCGTAGCCCTGGCGACGGGAATGTTCGCGGACGTTGATGTCGTAGAGCCAGGCCGAATCCGCTGTGCCGGTGACATCTTGGGGGTCGGGGCCGACCCATGCGTGGCCGACGACTTCGCCGGACTCGTTCTCGGCGACGAGGAGGTGGTGGCCCGCGGTGTCGCGGCCTTGGGGGAGGAAGTGAGCGGTTCCCCGTCGGGATCGCTCCCACGCCTCCGCCTCGGGCATGAACTTGGACAGCTCACGGGCGCCTTCGGCCTCGCGATGCCGCGTCGCTTGGTCGTACTCCGTCTCGGTCATCTTTCGCAAGGTCACCCTCGCCGTCGCACCCGCCATGTCGACCATCCTCGGTCAGAAGGCGCAGACGTCAAACGATTATCGGGACGGACAGTGTGCGCGATCCGCACGCGGTCGACGGTTGCGATCCGAAATCTAGCAACGCTAGACAAGCTGACAGGCGGCTGGTACCGTCGCTCTTGTTCCTAGCAACGCTAGAAATGAAGAGCGGCATCGAATTCACCGAGGAGTAACCGGCATGACCTTCACCACCAATGAGCAGCAGTTCCTCGCGGAGGCCGGGATCGGCCGGCTGGCCACGGTGTCGCCCGGCGGCGTGGTGCAGAACAACCCGACCAGCTACCGGGTGAACGCCGACGGCACGATCGACATCGGGGGCATGCGAATGGTCACCAGCCGAAAGTACCGCAATGTCGAGTCGGGCAGCCGGGTGTCGTTCGTCGTCGATCAGCAGGTTTCGTTGGAGCCGTACGTGATTCGCGGCATCGAGGTCCGCGGCACCGCCGAGGCGCTCGCCGACGAGGAGCCGCCCTTCCCGCCCCAGGAACGCGCGATCATCCGAATTCACCCCGAACGCATCATCTCCTGGGGCATCGACGGCGGCTCCTTCGACTTCACCAGCCGCGCCGCCGACTGACGCCGCGGAGGGGCCTAGTGCTGCGTGGCGACCGCGGTGAATGCCTCCCGGAAGCGCTCGGTACCGCCGGTCTCGGCGAATCGCCCTACGTCGTAGAGGATCACGTGCTCGCAACCGGCCCGGTGGTACTCGTCGAGCCGCCGCCGGACATCGTCCGGAGATCCGTGGAGCACCGCCTGCTCGACGATCTCGTCCGGTATCCCGCGCAGTAGTGTGTCGGCGTCGCCGGCTGGGACCTCGTGCGGGATGTAGCCGTGCGCGAGCGGGTAGCGCGCGCCCGCCGCGTCGAACGCCGCCTTGCCCCGATAGAGCGCCACCGCCCGGACGGTGGGATGGTCGAGCAGCGCCCGGCTCTCCTTCCGGGTTCCGGCGAGAGCGGTCCACAGGAACAGCAGCGGTTTGACAGCATGCGGGTCGCGTCCAGCCTGCTCCGCCTGCTGCCGGAGCAGGGAGAGTTTCCGCGCGTAATCGGCGGGGCCGATCGAGGACGGTATCCAACCGTCGCCGTATCGCGCGGTGAGGGCGAGCATCCGGGGCCCGTGCGCGGCGATGTAGAGGTCGTAGCCGTCGCGGTGCGCCGCCGGGAGATCGGCGTCCGGCCATGGTGATTCGGCGGTGCGGAGGGCGTGCAGCTGTTCCAGCGCCGGACGGATGTAGTGCAGGCGGCCGGTTCGCTCCGTCCCCTGATGCAGCCCGAACGGGCGGAGCTGCCCGGGATCGCCCGCCCCGATGCCGAGCGCGAGGCGTCGCCCGGCGAGCCGGCTGATGGTGCCGGCGGTGTGTGCGAGGTTCACGCTCGTCCGGCGCAGCGGGTCGGTGACGGCGACGCCCAGACTCACCCGGCGGGTGGTGGCGGCTCCGGCGGCCAGGACGGTCAGCGGCTCGGCGGTGTGGTGGGGGTCCTCGAGAACGGGGCTCGAGGTCCCGCGCGGGTACCAGCCCTGGAGGTGGTCGATCATCCAGGCCGTGTCCACCTCCGCGTGCGCGTCGGCCCAGCGGAGGTCGTCGAGGGGGTCGGCATCGGGGTGGATCGTGATGGGCGCGCCGAAGGTCAGCGGTGCGGTCATAGCGGAATCCTCAGTGGTCCAGGGGAATTGGTCAGGCGGTGGACGCCCGGAGCGCCGGTGCGGCGCTGTCGGGAGTCGCCGTGCGGTCCCGTATCGCGAGCGTGGCGAGGAAGGAGACGACTCCGAAGGCCGTCATGAAACCGGCTATGGCATACCAGCTTCCGGTCACGTCGAGCAGTGACGTCGCGATCAGGGGCGAGAGCCCGCTGCCCACGACCGTGCCGAGGCTGTACCCCACCGCCATTCCCGAATACCGGACGCGCACGGGAAAGATCTGCGCGAAGAACACGGGCATGGTTCCGTAAGCGGCGCAATACGGTACGAAGATCAGGACGAATCCAGCGAACATGACGAGCGAGTCCGCGGTGCCGAGCATCGGGAACCACAACCACGGGAGGGCCGCCATACCCGCGATTCCCGCGAGATAGATGATCTTGCGCTCGAATCGGTCCGAGAGCCAGCCGAACAGCGGGACCCCGACGATGGCGACCACCGTGACGCCGGTGACGAGTTCCAGTGTGGTGGAACGGTCTACGCCGAGATGGTGCGTGCCGTAGGACAGCGAGAAGACGGTCACGACGTAGAAGGTGGCGCCGGCCGACAGATACGACAGCGCGAGCAACGCCACCGAACGCCAGTGCTCGGTGAAAACCGTTCGCAGCGGCAGTTTCTGGACCTGCTTCGCCGCGACGACGGCCCGGAATTCGGGGCTCTCGTCGACCGAGACCCGGATGGCCGTCCCGATCAGGATCAGTATCGCGCTGGACCAGAACGGAACTCGCCAGCCCCAGCTGTGGAAGGCGTCGTCGGGCAGATGGGACAGCGCCAGGAATACCAGCGACGCCAGTAACAGTCCCCAGCTCGCGCCCGTATTGATCAGGCTGGCGAAGAACCCGCGCCGCGCCGGTGGGGTGTGCTCGACGCTCATCAGCACCGCGCCGCTGTACTCGCCGCCCAGGGAGATCCCCTGGATCACCCGCAACGTCACCAGCAGCACCGGCGCCAGCACTCCGACCGTCTCGTACGTGGGCAGGAAACCGATGAGGACGGTGGCGCCGCCCATCATGCCGAGCGAGAGGACGAGCAGTTTCTTCCGGCCGACGCGATCGCCGAAATGCCCGAATACGGCGGCGCCGACGGGCCGGGCGAGGAAGGCCAGCGCGAAACTCGACAGCGCGAGCATGGTCCCCACCAGCGGATCGGCGGCGGGGAAGAACAGCTCGCCGAAGATCAGGGCCGAGGCGGTGCCGTAGATGTAGAACTCGTACCACTCGATCACCGTGCCGGCGAGGCTGGACGCCACGACCCGTTTCGATTGTTCCCGGGTGGGTGCGGAAGGTGTTGTGGCCATGGGAATCTGCCGTTCTCGAGCGGTGACATCCGGTCAACTTGTCTCTTGTTCGAACAAGTGACAACTGGGATGCTAAGCTCGATCCGACAAGTTGGCAACCGCTAGGTGTGGGGAGCAGAGGCGCAGGACATGGAGCTATCGGGGGCCTTCGCGACGTCGTTGTCGCGGCGCCCGCTTCCGGAACTCATCGCGGAGCGGATCGTGGCCGCGATCGCGGCGGGCGTGCTCACGCCCGGCGATCGGCTGCCGTCGGAACCTCAACTGGCCAAACAGATGAGTGTCGGCCGGGGCTCGCTGCGCGAGGCGCTGGCCAAACTGCAGGACGCCGGGGTCGTGGAGATCGTCCGCGGGCGCGGCGCCTTCGTCCGGGAACCCGCCGGCGACGATTCGCGGCTGCGGTTCGCGGTCTGGAGCCGGTCGGAGAGTTCCGAGGTCACGCAACTCCTCGAGGCGCGGATCGGACTGGAGTCCACGGCCGCCGGGCTGGCCTGTGACCGCGCCGATCCGGGCGACCTGGAGGCCCTGGGGGTGGCCTGTGACGAACACGAGAAAGCCCACCGGTCAGGGGATCTCACGGCCATGGTCGACACGGACGAGCGCTTCCACACCGCACTCGTCGACTGCGCGCACAACGCCGTCATCACCGATCTCTACCGCACGCTGGTGCCCGGACTGAAGGAATTCCGGCAGCAGCTCCTGTCCCGCGAAGGGGCCGAACGGCGTTCGACCCACGACCACGCGCGCATCGTCGCCGCCGTGGCGGACAAGGACCACAGCGCCGCGCGCCGGGGAGTGGTCGCTCATCTCTGGCCGATGTACGCCGAGGTGGTCGCCGCGGCGACGGGTGGTGACGGCGTCGCCGACTACGACGGCGCGGAGATTTTCGTGGATTAGGTGTCAGAAACCCTTGTCCGCCAGCCACGTCAGGATGGCGTCCGCCACATCCTTCCAGCCGCTGTCGATGGTGAGGGAATGGCCGCGGCCCTCGAACTGGCGCAGTTCGGTGACCGCGGTGGAATCGCGATACTGCTTCAGCGTCGACCGGGTCACCACATCGGGGACGGTGTGGTCCTCGAGGCCCGAGATGAGCAGCAAGGGGCCGCGATTCGAATTGGCGGTGTCGACCTCGGCCTCGGAGTGCAGGACGAAATTCGCCGCGGCCGCCTGGAACAGCGGGCGCGCGGGCGAGGGGACGGTCCACTTCTCGAACAACTCCGCGGACTCCTGCTCGCTGAGGGCGTTTCCGAAGCCGTAGCGGAATTCCTTCTCGGTCAACGACACCGCTTTGTGCAGGTTGGTGGGGTTGCCGAGGGCCGGCAGCGCGGCCCTCAGCTGCGCGAGCGGCAGCACACCTTTGATCTGGGCCGGATCGATGGCGACACCGGCGATTCCGAGGTTTCGGCCCATCAGCTTCTCGGTGAGCAGTCCGCCGAAGGAATGACCGATGATGATCGGCGGTGCGGGCAGCTCCTCGATGATGGACGCGAAATGCGCTGCGGCGACATCGATTCCGATGTCGGCGACCGCTTCCGGCTGAGTGCGCGCCGCGGCGACCGTATCGGACTCGCCGGGCCAGCCGGGGGCGACGGGCGCGTAGCCGGCCGCGCGGAAATGCTCGAGCCACGGTCCCCAGCTGGTGGCGTGCAGCCACAGTCCGTGAATGAATACCACCGGTGTCGGCGTGTTCGACATGACGTTCCTCTTTCGAACCAGGTCCACGGACCTTTATGACCTGCCGCGTCGCAGTGGTCGGGTGATGAATATCTTCGCTGCTGCCCGGCCGGATGTCATCCGTTTCTCGTGGTGGGGATGTACCGGGGGGACAATCGACGGCTCGGGCGTTACTGCCGCCGCAGGACGGCCGGGGGCCGGGTCGGGCCCTCCGGGTACGGCTGGGTCGCGCGGGCCTCGTGCAGCGCGCTCGCCCACCAGGTCAGCTGGTCCAGCAGCACCCTCGCGGCTGTGTGCGGGCGCTCGGGGTCGGACAGGACACCGTCCTCGTCGAATCGCTCCGAGTGCCGGTCGATGCTGACCGAATCCCGCACCGTCACCGCGTGCAACTCGGCGAAGATCGGCCGTAGCTGCTCGATCGCGCGCAGTCCACCGCCGCGGCTGCCGTAGGAGACGAAGCCGACCGGTTTGGCCTGCCACTCGGTGAAGTGCCAGTCGATCAGGTGCTTGAGTGCCGCCGGGAAGCTGTGGTTGTACTCCGGAGTGACCACCACGAAGGCATCCGCCGCGGCGAGCCGCCCGGCCAGCGCGCGCTGCGGCGCCGAGCGCGCCGCGACATCTCGCAGTGCCGTCCCGTTGGGCGGCAACGCCGGTGGCAACTCCACGTCGGCGAGGTCGAGCACATCGATGTCGAACCGGTCGTATTCGGCGGCCCTGCCGGTGAACCACCGCGCGATCCGCGGCCCGTACCGGCCCTCCCGGACGCTGCCGATGATGATCGTGAGCTTCATGCGCTACTCCAGGTCGATGGGATCTACGCCGACCACTCTGAGGACCGGGTTTCCGGGCAGGAAGACCGTGCCGAGACAGGTACTCGCAGGGCGACGCTGAGCCGCGGTCCCCACCACTAGGCTCGGTATCATGAGCGAGAACGAGCTCGGTGCCTTCCTACGCTCCCGCCGAGAAGCCTTGCGGCCGTGCGACGTCGGGTTGCCGTCGGGAACCCGGCGGCGCACCCCCGGACTGCGGCGGGCCGAGCTTGCCACCCTGGCGGGGGTCAGTGCCGAGTATCTGGCTCGCCTCGAGCAGGGCCGCGACCGCCATCCCTCCCGCCAGGTTCTCGCCGCGCTGGTGGACGCGTTGCGGCTCACGGACAACGACCAGCATCAGCTTCGCAGACTCGTGAAAGCCGCCCGCGGCATACAGTTCCCGTCCATCGAGCCGCCGGGCTCCGAGGTCCGTCCGACCGTCCGGATGCTGCTGGACCGCCTCGAACCCGCCCCGGCCGCGGTGATCAACCGGCTGACCGACGTACTCGCCTATACCGACGGGTTCACCCGGCTGATGGCGCCGATCGGCCTGCTCGACCGAACCCCGGCCAATCTCGTCCGCTTCGTGCTGATGGATCCGCGCGCCCACACCGCATACCTGAACTGGGCCGAGGTCGCGGACGCCAGGACCGCCGCTCTCAGGGTGTCCCCGCACCTCACCGACCCGCACGTGAACGCTCTGGCGGAGGAATTGACCGCACTCGCCGGCACGGCATTCACCAGCCGGGCACACACTGATTCGCCCGCGCGGACCGGGATCGAGGAATTGCGCCATCCCGACGCCGGGGACCTGCGCCTCGCGTTCGAGATGCTGACCCTGCCCGACGGCGACGACCAGCAACTCATCGTCTACCTGCCCGCCGACGAAAGCACCTCCGCCCGTCTCGACCGCCTACTCAGGACGGGGCCCAGCGCCCTGCCGCCGACAACGGAGGACGTCGACAGCGCCTCGAACCCCGGCCGCTCCGCCGACAGGCACACCAACAGCGGATAGTGAGCCGCCACGATACCGCTTGTGGCGCTTCTGATTACGCTCTGTCTGCTGGTGTCTACCAGGAAGGCGCGATATGAACGGCGGCTGTCTCTGCGGCAATATCCGGTTCTCCGCGACCGGCGACCCGGACTTCCCACACCTGTGCTCGTGCGAGCACTGTCAGAAGCGCGGAGTCGGATGAATGCTCCGGAACCAGCCGATATCGCCCTTCGACCCGCTGGTGTGGCCGGGTTCACGGTGCTCGCGGGGTGTTGGTGAGTAGCGTCTCGGTATGGACAATGAGGGACCCAGCCGGACAGCGCTCGTGACCGCCTACGCCCGTGCCTATCATCAAATTGCCGATCGGCCGGTGATTCTCAGTGATCCACTGGCGGCGCCCCTGCTGGGTGTCACGGTGGAGGAGCTGACCGACGTGGGTCGGCCGGCGGAGGGTGATCCCGGTAGCGACGCCGGTATGGGGATGCTGCGGCTGGGTGTCGCTGATCGGCCGCGCCGGTTGTTCTTCGCCGCTCGTGCGCGTTTCGCCGAGGATCGGGTGGCCGAGGCCGTCGCCGCCGGTGTGCGGCAGGTCGTGATCCTCGGCGCGGGCCTGGATACCTTCGCCTACCGCAACCCGAATCCTGGCCTGCGTGTATTCGAGGTCGACCATCCCGCTACGCAAGCGTGGAAACGGCAACGCCTCGCCGCGTCCGGGATCGACCAACCCGAGCAGTTGACTTTCGTGCCGGTCGACTTCGAAACCGACACCCTGGCAACACGATTGGAGGCCGCCGGATTCAGCCGGACCGATCCGGCCGCATTCGTGTGGCTCGGTGTCGTCTTCTATCTGACCCCGGACGCCGCACGCGCGACCCTCGAATACATCGCTGGTCAATCCGAGCCGGTCGAGGTGATCTTCGATTACCTGGCAGACACCGACGAGGACCGCGCGCAGCTGCGAGCGCGCGCGAATCGAGCAGCGGCTGTCGGGGAACCTTGGTTCAGCTACTTCACTCCCGACGGTATCGCCGCACAGTTGCGCGCCCTCGGCTTCACCGACGTCGAAGACCACGCCGCTACGGACGTCATAGCCGGGTACCTCGGTGAATCCGCGGAATTCGAGGGTGAACCACCCGAATCGCTCCGCCCGGTCCGCATACTACGAGCGAGCCGCTGAGGCCGTCGAGCGGGTGCTGCCGATCGGGTGGCGTGTGCTGGAGCGATGACTCATCCATCATCGTTGTGCCACTGCGCCGCCCACTGGGTCAGCGGGGTGAGCCGTTCGACGAGGGTGCGCCCGGTGGGGGTCAGCCGGTAGCCCTCCTCGTGTTGGACGAGGCGCGCTTCGGTGAGTTCGGAGAGGCGGCGGGTCAGCACGCTCGAGGAGAGGTCGCCGCATGCGGAGCGTAGTTCGCGGAAGGTGAGCGGGCCTGGGGCTCGATCGAGTTCCCAGATCACCCGGAGTGTCCAGCGCCGGCCCATCAGGTCGAAGAGGGCCATGATCGGGCGCCCGGTGGTCGATCCGCGCACCGGGCGTGGCGTTTCGGCCGCCACGATCATGCCTCTTGCGGCGGGGGTGAATCTTCCAGTCGCCGTGCCATTTCCGCGATGGCCGCGCGTAGTGCCCGATACGGTCGCAGGAACAGTGTCACGTGGGTCAGGCTGCCGGAGTCGGAGAGTTCCTCCCACAGCATCCCCTGGAGTTCTCGGTCGTCGAATCGCGCGGTGAAGGCGAAGATTCCCTCCCGCCCGTCGGTCCACTGCCGGGTCTGGTGCACCGAGTCGAGGACCGTCGCGATCGTGGCGAGCAGGTGTGCCGCGCGGGTCCGGCCGTGGTAATCGGCGACCGGGCTCGAGAAGATCGCCTCCTCGTCGAGCAAGGCCGGAAGTTGTGTGGAGTCTTTCGATTGCCACGCTCGCAGTATGAGACTGTCGGTCATGCCTCTATTTTAGAGGCACGCTAGGGTCTGTTGCTCGGGTCGTACCCGGTGCCGCCGGGCTAGTCCGGCAGCCAGTGCAGTTCGTGTGCCAGGGTTTTGGCGACGGTGCGGATGCGGCGGTGTAGTGGTGACTGCACGCGCGGGAGGACCAGGTGGATGGTCAAGGCGGGTGCGCCTCGCAGCGGTCGCCACGTGAGACCGGCCGGTTGTGTCGTGGCCGCGGCTTCACCGGCCGGGGCGAGGGTGAGCCCGTCACGCAGGTCGCGCTGAGATATGTCGAAAGAGACTGCGGGCGTGTGGAATCGGGGATTCGGCCGGATGTCGCGGAACAGTGCGGACAGCTGATCGTGGATCACGGGGTTGGCCGTACGGTCGGGGAGTCGCAGCGGATATGCGGCGGCATCGGCGATCTCGATCTCCGGGTGTTCGGCCAGCGGATGATGCTGTGCCAATTGGACTCCGACGCGCATGCGCCGCAGCAGGAATCGGCGTACGCCACGACCCGGCTGTTCGCCGCGGGTGATCCCCGCATCGATGCGGCCGTCGGCGACCGCGGGGGAGATCTCCGGTGTCGCCATCGGGACCGCGCCGACCTCGAGTCCCGGGCTGCTGCGAATGAGCTTGTCCACCAAGGCCGGTACCGTCTCGGCCCCGGTGCTGAGGCTGTATCCGATGCGCAGCGTACCCAGTTCACCGGCCCCCGCATTCCGGGCGGTGTCCCATGCGCGGTCCAGCGCCGCCAGCGCGGGCGGCGCGGACTCCGCCAAAGCCGCACCGGCCGTGGTCAATTCGACGCTACGTGTGTTGCGGACCAGCAGGCTCGTACCGAGTTCCGCCTCCAGTCGGCGCATCCGGGCACTGAGTGCCGGCTGCGCGATACCGATCCGTGCGGCCGCGCGGGTGAAGTTCAACTCCTGCGCCAGCACCAGGAAGTACCGCAGGCTCACCGTATCCGGCGCCATGTGTCCTCCCTGCCGATTGATAACGATCCGTTCTGAGTCTATCTCGTCCCGGTCTTTCCCTCGACCACACATCAAGCCCTAACCTGCGCATATGACGATTCAACCGACCGCTGACGCAGGAGGCGGGCATGCATAAAATGGTGGTCCTCTATCCCAAGCCCGCCGACCCCGACCACTTCCGCGACTACTACGTGAACAACCATCTTCCGCTGGTCGTGAATTGGCCCGGCCTGCTTGCGTGGCGCTACAGCTTCGACGTGACGGCGACCAACGGAGAACCGCCGTATTTCGCGGTCTTCGAAGCAGACTTCGCCGACGCCGCCGCCCTGGCCGCGGCGCGGGCGTCGTCGTACGGTCGCCGGGCGGCCGCCGACGTCGTCAACTACGCCACCGGCGGTGTGGTCGTCATCGACTATCCGGTGCAGGACGGCGCCGACTGAAGGAATGCTGACTGATTCGACCGGCATCGGCAGATTCGGCCCGGCATGTCCGACCTCGACGTTGCCCAGGACCGGGAGATCCCGGTCGCCGAGTGCGTCGAGGACTATCTCGGGCAGGGTCGGGGACGACTGGGGCGAGCCGAGTCCCCCGATCTCGCGGGGAACGCCCACGACCATGCCGGAGATCCGATCGAGAATGCCGCTGTGCCGCAGCACCTGCAGATAGCTCCACACATGCGATGCGTGGCCGCCCATCTCAGCAGATCTCGGCTCCACCGTCCGACTCCCGAAGGTCGCCGATAACCGTCACCAGGATCACCAGCGTAGCCAGAGCCTCGTCGGTCGGCAGGCCGACGCCGGGAGAGCCTGTCGACCCCGGTGCGCGTGGGCTGGCAGTGCTCCCTCGCCCCTGTGACCTGGCAGCTAGCCACGACGGGGTATTGAGAACAGGGCCAGGCCCATTAGGACCACCGCACCAGCGAGCAGGAGGTTCAGATCCCCCAGGCTTTCGAGCGGCCACATGCCGCCGGAGACGTAGAAGGAACTCGCCCACACGATTCCCATCACGACAAGGCAGACCGGAACGAGCCGAGGAATCGACGGTCGTCGATGTGGATCCTGAGCGGGTGCCACCGATCGACCTCTGTGTGTCGGCCTGCTCGGTGGCTGGCCGCCCCGCTCCGGCGAGTGGTGGTGCACGGTGAAGTGGGCGTCGCGTCCGGCCTGCACAACGATGTTCTCGCTGCCAGCGGCCGCGGCGTGCTGTTCGATCGTGGGCTCAGGATCCTCGTCGCCGGTGTTGCCGAGTTGGTCGGTCATGACGAGCCTGCCGCTGGCGGCTGCTCGACATGGGCGTCGCGTCCGGCTTGCACGATGGTGTTGCGCCGCCCCCTCGCGTTGGCGGTCTGGCTGATCGCGGCGACGGTGCTCTGGTCGCTGACGCTGAGCCGGGGGGTGAGCTCGTCGTGCAGGAGGCGTTCGAGTTCCGCACGCAGAGCGGGGTTTCCGGCTATTGCGTGCTGCAGGCGTAGCCGCCACATTCCCGCCAGCGCGTCCTCGGTCGCGGTGTCCTGCGCCGCCCGCGCGGCCATCACCTCGGCGCGCAATTGGTCGAGGTCCGCGCTCACCCGCTCGGCTTGTTCTGGATGGGATTTCCGCCACCACCTCACCACCGCAGCCTTCGCCGCGCTCCAGACCTCGGTGGCCATCGCCTTCACCACAGCGGTCCCCGCCGCGATCACAATCGGATCCATCGCCTCACCAGCTTCACTTGTCGGCCCACTGGCCCCGGTCACCAGAACATCGCGGATTCCGAACCGTGTGTGACATACCGGCCCCACGGTCACCGAATACGGTCCGTCGCACCGGAATCTGGTGCGACGGTGATTCAGCTTTTCCGGGTACTCTGCGCGACAGTCGATCTCCCGGCCAGGGCGCGGGCTCAGCGGCGAGTGCGGGTGGTCTGGCTCAGTCCGATGAATATCGGCGGCGGCGGTGGTCCAACCCTTCGTAGCTACGGACAGGAGCAGGGATGGACTTGTACCACGTCATGTGCGTGAGTGACCGGGGCAGGGCGCTGCGCTGGTATGAGGTGTTCTTCGGGCGCGCGGCGGACGAGGTCATCGGCGACGAACACCTGTGGCAGATCGGTGAGAACGCGTGGGTCGTGGTCGACGATCGGGCCGTGCGAGCCGAGCGGGTGGGCGGATCGATGATCACACTCGGCGTGAGCGATCTCGACGACTTCCTGGCTCGCTTCGCCGCGCACGGTATCGATCACGGACCGGTCGATACTTACGGCAACGGGGTGCGTCATGTGGAAGTGCTCGATCCCGACGGGAACAGCCTGTCGCTCGCCCAGGCACCGGCTCCCTGAGTCACCGGAAGCACGCGGACCAAGGCGCGCTCAGCGGCGTTCGAGGATGTTCGTCGGACAACCTGCCCGACGGCCCCCGGCCGGGGCCGTTCTTGGGGGCTGGTCAAGATAGCATCGGGGCTGGTACTAGGTCAGGACTGGTGATGCCTCGTAACAGACGTCCGCTGGATCGGGAAGAGAAGCGTGCGGAGATCGTGGTGGCTGCTCGGCGGTTGTTCGTCGAGGAGGGATACGACGCGGCGTCGATGACGCGGATCGCCCGCGACGCCGGGGTGGTGTCGAACACGCTGTACTGGTACTTCCAGGACAAGGACGCGGTCTTGATCGCGGTGCTGGACGCGGTGCTGGCAGACTCGATGGCCGCCTACGGCGAAGTGCTGGGCTCGGGGCTGGCTGATCGGCTGTTGTGGCTGGTCGAGGAGTTGGAGCAGCTGGGGCGGTTGGTGAGCACGGTGCATACGCGCGCCGAGGAGTCCGCGGCCATCCGGGAATGGCACGAGCAGTTCCACGCGCTGGCCGAGGGATTGTTCCGGGCGGAGCTGATCGAGCTCGGCGTGCCCGCTGGCGATGTGGATTCGCTGGTCGCGATCGGCGTTTTCGTTGTCGAGGGCTTGCTGACGCATCCGGCGGGGCAGGCCCAGCGGCGCGCGGTGATCGAGACGCTACTGAACAGCGCTCGCGGTCTCGCCGCCGCGGGCTGAGAGCTCTGCCTGCCCGCGTCGACGAGCCGGGGGTGACCTACTGCGTGGTGGCTGCGGTGTAATCGAATTGCGTTGCCAGGAAACCGAGTTGGTCACCCACCGCGCGTTCGAAGTGCTCGCCCACGTAGATGCCGAAGTGGTCGCACGGGTAGTTCTGGACATGCACGTGCGCCAATCCCTGCGCGCGACGCTTGGTGGTCTTGGCGGGTGCGGCGGCGTCGTTGTCGCAGACACACAGCAGCGTCGGCGTGCTGAAGCGAGCCAGGGCGCGACCGGGCCGATAGAGCGGAAGGCGCAGCGCCAGCCGTGCGGCCAGGGCGTTGGCGGCATCGAAGTCGCCGTCCGGGCCGCGCAATACGCCCCATATGCTGTCACGTCCGACACCGGTCACGGGTTCGTGCCCACCGTCGGTCTCGGTCAGCTCGATGTTCTTCGACACCCGAGCCCGCACCGACGGCAGCCGTTTCAGCACTGCGCTGGTGCGCCGCGAGAGCCGGGTCCCCGCAGGCAGGAGCGCGGAAGCGCCGGCGAGGGCGTCGGGTGAGGCCACGAACGCGGGCATCCAGGACGTCCCTGTCATCGGCAACAGGATCGGCTTCGCGCCGAACCAGGAACCGACCGTGTCGAGGATGCCGACCACGGTCAGCGCTACCGCGCTCAGCGGGTTGACCCGTATACGCGACCACAACGAAGCCGGTCCGTCGGTGAAGGCGCACTGGGCCACGACCGCCGCGATACGGGCGTCTTCGGAGGCGACCTGAAGAACGTGCCCGCCGCCGAACGAGCTGCCCCACAACGCGATCCGGTCGACATCGACCTCCGGTAGCGTGCGCGCGAAGGCTAGGGCGGCATGCCAATCGGCGCGTTGCCGGCCGATATCGAGGAGCTGGCGCGGCGCTCCGCCGCTGGCCCCGAGGTGACGGTAGTCGAACACCAGCACCGACCACCCCGCCTCGGCGAACCGTTCCGCGTAGGCATCCAGGCGCATCTCTCGCACCGCCCCGAGCCCGTGCCCCATGATCACCATCGGGCGCGATCCGGTCACCTCGGGTGCGGTGTACAACCAGGCCGCACACTCGTCCTGACCGGAGCGGAACGAGACCTCACGCCGCCGCACCGCTGCCGCCTCACGCCGCTCGGCAGGCTCACTGATTTCCATGACTCACGCCCTCCGCTTCACCGATCTTCTTGGATACCACCCAAGAAGTACTCGGGGTCACAGTAAACATCTTCTTGAATGCCAGTCAAGAAAGCAATAGCATCGGGGTTGGAGCCAGGCCAGGACTGGAAATTTGCGGGCGCGGCGACTTCACAGTTCGGGAACCGATCAACCACACCCGAACCCGGGGGCGCGCCCAGCGAGTGCCCACGATCAGAGCAAGAGGCTGCTTTTCAGCACGCCTTCCGACGGTGGACCGGTATCGCGCCCGGCGAGTACGCGCGCCGGCGCCCGTAGGCGTTGTACCCGCAGCACGAATTCGGCGAGGTCGGACAGCGGAAAGGCGGTGCGCCGTGGCATTCGAATCCCTGACATGGCTGGGGCGGGCGCTGCAGCCGCATCGTGAGGTCGTCGCCGCCGAACTGATCCGTCAGACCAAGCTCACCGTCGACGGTCTCGCCACCGACCCGGAACTCGGCGATCTGCTGGCCGCGAGCATCACCGAGAACGTTGTCACGGTCGTGCACGTCCTGGCCAACGCCATCGATCCCGCGACCGTCAATCCGCCCTCCACGGCGATCGTGTACGCGCGGCGGCTGGCTCGCGGCGGGGTGCCACTCACGGACCTGCTGCGCGCCTACGGGTTCGGTCAGTCCAGGCTGCTGGAGGTCAGCATCGGTCGCATCCTCGACGGGGGCGGACCCGATCGGATGGCGCAGATCGCCGACATCATGAGCTTCGGGGCCGCCTACCTCGACCATGTGACCGAAGAGGTGGGCGCGGTCTATGAGGCTGAACGCGACCGCTGGCTCAACAGCCGCCACGCGGCCCGGCGGGAATGGGTGCGGCGGCTGCTCGAGGAGGCCGACCCGGATGTCGCGGCCGCCGAAGCGGCACTGGGATATCGGCTCGACCAACGCCACCTGGCCGTCGAGTTGTGGACCACACCGCCGTGCACTGTCGCCGAGACGACGCGGGCCTTGGAGCAGGCGGCCCAATTGCTCACACGGGCGGTCGAGGCGATCGACCCGGTGCTCGCCCTGCCCGCCGGTGATCGTGAACTGCGCCTGTGGCTCCCGATCCGGCGCGAGTTCCCCGACCTGTCCGACCTGCGACAGGACCTGGCGCAGGCGCGGCTACCGGTACGAATGGCCTTGGGCGCGGCCGATTCCGGTCTGCGCGGCTTCCGCCGTAGCGCGCGCACCGCCGCACGCGGCAAGACCCTCGCACAGTCGGCCGGTTCGAACACCCCCGCCGCGGTGGCCTTCGAGGAAACCGCCCCGTTCGCCCTGCTCGTCGACGAACCCCGGGAGCTGGCGGCGTTCGCCGCCCGCGTACTCGGTCCACTGGCTCGCGACGACGCGAAGACCGCGGTGCTGCGCGAGACCCTGGAGGTGTTCCTCGCCGAGAACGGCAGCTACGCCCGCACCGCGAAAAGACTGCTGATGCACCGCAATACGGTGCAGTACCGAATCCAGCAGATCACCCGCAAATACGGGCTGGATCTCACCGGCGACACCTTCGACCTGCGGTACGCGCTAGGCATCTGCCGGTGGCACGGGACCGTGGCTCTGCTGCCGCCCGGCTGACGCACCCGGCTGACCATCACCCCTCCGGCCGGCGCCCGGGGTTGGGCGCGGCAGATGAATCGCGCGCCATCGTTCGTGCGCGGCGCACAGATCTCCGGCCGGCCGCTGGTCGGCCCGGATATCGCGTGGTGTCATGTGGCCACCGCCACTGTTGCCCAGGAAGGTTGGATTTACACTCTCATGGGTTTCCTGTCCCCGCGTCTGCCCGATCTCGACTACGAAAACTGGCGGCGCGGCACCCGAATGCAGCGGCTGCGGCCGATCGTGCTGGACTGGGCCTCCGCCGGGGTGGGCACCCCGGATGTGGTCCTGCTCGGGTACGTAGTCAAGATCGTCCTCTATGTCGCGGTGGCGATCGGAATCGGCTGGGCCACGCCAGGTCTCGGCACACCAGCGCGGTTCTTCGACTGGTGGGACGAACCGCTGTTCTTCCAGAAGCTGGTGGTGTGGACGCTGCTGTTCGAGGTACTCGGCCTCGGCTGCGGGTTCGGGCCGTTGACACTGCGTTTCCTGCCGCCGATCGGCGGGCCGCTGTACTGGCTTCGACCCGGCACCATCCGGTTGCCCCCATGGCCGGAGCGGGTACCCGGCACACGCGGCAGCACCCGCACACCGCTGGATGTTGCGCTGTATGTCGGCGTGCTGGCGACCGCGGTCTTCGCACTGACGTCCCCCGCCACCGAACCCACCGCCCACGGCGACGCGAGTGCGTTGGCCCCGGCACGGCTGCTGCCCATCCTGGTGCTGCTGGCGTTGACCGGGTTGCGCGACAAGGCGATCTTCCTGGCCGCGCGCACCGAGGTGTACGGCAGCTTCCTCGTGATGCTGATGCTGCCGGGCGCGGACGGGCTGGTGGGCGCGAAACTTGTGATGCTGGCCATTTGGTGGGGTGCGGCGGTGTCGAAGTTCAATCACCACTTCCCGTACGTGGTGGCGGTGATGATGAGCAACAACCCGATCGTCCGCAGCACCACATTCAAGCGGAAGCTGTTCCGCGACTACCCGAATGACCTACGGCCGTCGAAGGTTTCGGCGTTTCTCGCGCACGGAACCGGCACCGCCTTCGAGATCGTCATGCCCGCGGTGATCTACCTCGCGCACGGCAGCAAGCTCGCGATCGCGGCGGCGATCCTGTTCACGGTATTCCATCTGAACATCCTGACCAGCCTGCCCATCGGGGTGCCGCTGGAGTGGAACGTCTTCATGATCATGGGTACGTGGATCCTGTTCGTGGACCACGGTTCCCTGAGTCTCGGTGACCTGACGGGGCCGTGGGCGCTGCTGTTCATCGCCGCGCTGGTGGCCTTGGTCGCATACGGCAACTTCGTGCCGAAGCACACCTCGTTCCTGATGTCCATGCGCTATTACGCGGGCAACTGGCCGACCGGCCTGTGGCTGTTCACGCCGAGCGCGTTGGAGAAGTGGGACAGCGGCCTGGTCAAGTCCTCACCGTTCCCCGCCCAGCAGCTCACGCGTCTCTATGACGAGCCCGCGGCGGAATACTTCGACCACCGGCAGTACGCCTTCCGCTCGATGCACACGCACGGCCGCGCTCTCTACGGCCTCATCCCCCGCGCCGGGGGAACCGACCACGAGCGTTACCGGGTGGTCGAGGGCGAGATAGTGGCGGGATCGGCGATCGGATGGAACTTCGGCGACGGGCACCTGCACAACGAACAGCTCATCACCGCCGTGCAGCAACGCTGCCGGTTCGAGCCGGGTGAACTGCGGGTGATCGTGCTGGAATCGCAGCCCATGCACCGGCAGCGGCAGGAATACCGCCTGATCGACGCCGCCACCGGCACCTTCGAGGTCGGCCATGTGGAAGTGTCGGACATGCTCACCGGACAACCTTGGGACGGAACGATTCCGGTGCATGTGCACGCCGCTGTGGAAGGCGCGGCATGACCACCGCCGTTGTCGTAGGGTCGGGCCCCAACGGGCTCGCGGCGGGCGTCACGCTGGCGCGCCACGGTGTCGAGGTGACCGTGCTCGAGGCCACCGACACCCTCGGCGGCGGCACCGCCAGCGGCGAGTACACGCTGCCGGGGCTGCTGCACGACCATTGCTCGGCGGTACATCCCTTCGCGGCGGCCGCACCGTTGCTGCGATCGCTCGAGCTCGAAAAGTTCGGGCTCCGTTGGCGTTACGCGCCCGTGGATCTGGCGCACCCGCTCGACGAGGGCCGGGCGGGCGTGCTCGTGCGGTCTGTGCAAGACACCGCCCTCGGGCTGGGCGTCGACGCTCGCCGCTGGCATCGGCTCTACCGGCCGCTGTCGGAGCGCATCGACGATCTCATCGACGAGACGTTCCAGCCGCCCGCGCACCTACCACGGCATCCGATAAGTTTGGCGCGCTTCGGTATTCCCGCACTGGCGTCGGCGTCGCTACTGGCCGGGCTGTGGCGCACCGAGGAGGCGAAAGCGCTGTTCGGCGGCGCGTGCGCGCATTCGTTCAGGCCCTTGACAGCGCCCACCTCGGCGGCACTGGGCCTCATGTTCGTCGCGGTGAACCAGCGCTATGGCTGGCCGGTGGCCTCGGGAGGATCACGGTCCATCGCCGAAGCCCTTGCGGCACTGCTGAAATCGCTCGGCGGGAAGATCGAGACGGGGGTGCGCGTCACCGCCGTGTCGCAGCTGCCGCCCGCCGATATGGTGCTGTTCAATCTGGGCCCGCACGCTGTCGCCGACCTGCTCGAAGACCGGATGCCGCACCGTGTTCAGCGCGCCTACCGGCGCTACCGCTACGGACCCGGCGCGTTCAAACTGGATCTGGCGGTACAGGGCGGCATCCCGTGGACCGACGAGCGCTGCGGTCAGGCCGGAACCGTCCATGTCGCGGGATCTTTCGCGGAGATGGTCGTCTCCGAGCGCGAGACCAATGCCGGGCGCATGCCCGAGCGGCCGTTCATCATCGTGGGCCAGCAGTACCTGGCGGACCCGGGCCGGTCCCGAGGTGATCTGCACCCGATCTACGCCTACGCCCACGTGCCACACGGATTCACCGGTGATGCCACCGAAGCCATCCTGCGCCACATCGAACGGTTCGCGCCCGGCTTCCGGGATCGCATCGTCGCACACTCGGTGACTACGACCGCGGATCTGATCGCCACCAACCCGAATTTTGTCGGCGGCGATGTTATCGGTGGCGCGGCAACGCCTTTCCAGCTGCTCACCCGGCCGCGCGTCGCCCTCGACCCCTATTACACCGGTGTGCCGGGCATGTTCATCGCCTCGGCCGCCGCGCCGCCCGGTGCGGGCGCACACGGCACGGCAGGCCACAACGCCGCCCTGTCGGCCCTGCGTCGAGCCGGAATACCATTGCTGCACAACGACTTCGAGAAGGCTCACCGCCATGCGTGAATACAGTGTCCCCGCCACCTACTCCATCGCCGACGACCATTTCATGGGCGATCCTGTGCTGCGCAACGAACGCGACCACCCCGGCGCCGTGCTGTTCCTGATCCCGACCGCCGACGGCGGCTGGTCGGAGCTGACCGCCGCCGAATTCGCCCGCGAGGTGCGGGCCGTCGCGAAGGGCCTGATCGCGGCCGGACTCGAAGTGGGCGACCGGGTTTCGCTGATGAGCGACACCCGCTACGAGTGGATTCTGCTCGACTACGCCATCTGGTTCGCCGGCGGCGTGACCGTGGCCATCTACGCCTCCTCGGCGGCCGATCAGGTGCGCTGGGTGGTCGAGGACTCCGGATCGGAGCTGCTGGTC
Organism: Nocardia transvalensis NBRC 15921; assembly: GCF_000308875.1. Taxonomy (GTDB): domain Bacteria; phylum Actinomycetota; class Actinomycetes; order Mycobacteriales; family Mycobacteriaceae; genus Nocardia; species Nocardia transvalensis. The sequence continues at coordinate 54,974 of NZ_BAGL01000057.1, read as the reverse complement.
GTGGAAACCGGCGCACACCTCGCGATCGCCGAGCAGGCCATCGCGGGCCTGCCCGTGCGGGAGACCCTGCACATCGACGGCGGCGCGATCACCGAGCTGATCACTCGCGGCGCGGAGGTGCCCGACAACGAATTGGCCGCCCGCCGTGCCCGACTCGGCGCGAACTCGGACGCACTGGTCATCTACACCTCCGGCACCACCGGCAAGCCCAAGGGTGTGCCGCTGACCCACGGCAATCTGGCCGCCATGGCCGAGTGCGCGCCTGCCCGCGTGCCCGAACTGCTGCGTCCGAACGGTCGCACGCTGCTGTTCCTGCCGCTGGCCCACATCCTCGCGCACGCCACCTCGCTGGCGGCCGTGGAACACCGTTTCGCCGTGGCCCACACCAGTGATTGGACCGACCTGCCCGCCAAGTTCGCCGCCCTGCGGCCCACCGGACTCGTCGCGGTGCCGCGGGTTTTCGAGAAGATCTACAACGGGGCCGAACAGAAGGCGCACGACAACGGTAAGGGCGCGATCTTCGACCGGGCCTCCGACGTCGCCATCGCCTGGAGCCGGTCCCTCGACGCCGGCGGTCCGGGCCTGCTGCTGCGGTGGCAACATCTGCTGTTCGACAAGCTCGTCTACGGGAAGCTGCGGGCGGCGCTCGGCGGCCGATGCACGCACGCCATTTCCGGCGGCGCACCGTTGGGTGCGCGGCTCGCGCACTTCTACCGTGGCGTGGGCGTCAATATTGCCGAGGGATACGGACTTACCGAAACCACCGCGGCCATCACGCTCAACGGCAACCAAGCGCGCGGCCAGCGGCTGGGCAGCGTCGGTCGCCCGTTCGACGGCCACACCGTGCGGCTGGCCGATGACGGTGAACTCCTCGTGCGCGGACCCGTTGTGTTCCAGGGGTATTGGCGTAACCCGCAGGCGACGGCGGAGTCCTTCACCGACGGCTGGTTCCACACCGGCGACCTGGCCGCTCTCGACGCCGACGGCTACGTCACCATCACCGGCCGCAAGAAGGAAATCCTCGTCACCGCCGCCGGCAAGAACGTCTCGCCTGCCCCGCTCGAAGACGGACTGCGTGCGCATCCGCTGATCGGCCAGTGCATGGTGATCGGCGACGCCCAGCCGTTCATCGCGGCCCTGATCACCCTGGACCGCGACGCGCTGCCCGGCTGGCGCGAGCGGCACGGACTCGACGGGGGAACGGGCGTGGCGGATCTGATCTCGCATCCCGACCTGATAGCCGAGATCAACGCCGCGGTCGCCCAGGTCAATGCCACGGTCTCCAAGGCCGAGCAGATCAAGAAGATTCGCATCCTCGACGCCGAATGGTCGCAGGAGACAGGCGAACTCACCCCGAAGCTCTCCCTCAAACGCCCCGCCGTGCTGAAACGACACGAGGTCGAGATCGACGCGCTCTACGCGTGAACCTGCTACCACTCTCGCCCGAAGGAAACCCCCGGCCGCCCCTGCGCGGAATTCGCCGACGGGCACGACATCATCGGTGTCGCCAGCACCACCACCAACCCGGTCGTCGACCGGCTCATGCGCGCCATCCAAAGAACGTTCCGGCCCGGACAACCCTCGGGCAGCCAACATCCGCGGACTGATCCCGAGCCGCAACCAGACCAAAGCCCACCTACACGGCAAGTAACCGGCCGAGGAGGACTCGACCGATCCTGAAGCGGCATGAGCGTTCGTGAGATGAACAGACGGACAACCGAACTACACGCACATCGGCATGAGGGTGCGTCTCGCCGTGGCGTCGGGTGGAGAGGGGTCGCGTTCACGGTTCGTCGCATCCACCTGACCCGGCGCGGTTGCGCCCGCGCCCCTGACTCGCGACGGGCGGCGTCCTGGATGGTCAGCTGTCGAAACGCAGAACCGAGGGGGTCGTGCCGGGCGCCCACAGTGCGATGAGCGCGTTGATCAGCGCTTCGTTATCGGTACCTTCGGCCCGCCTGTGCTTGTCGAGTAGGTCCTGGTCGGTCCAGCGCTCCAGCAATACCACGATGTCCGGGTTACTCATGCTCTGGAACAGGTCGTACTGCTCGCAGCCGTCCTCCCGCTCCACGGCAGCCTTCAAAGCCTCGAATGCTTCGGCGAAGTCGGCCGCCCGCCCCGGCGCTACCTGAATCGTGACGATGTGCTGGATCGGCATGAACCACCACTCCTCCCAACGGATTTCACCACGGTAGGACATTCGCGCTCAGGATTTCGCGTATTCGATGTCGAGGGCAGCAGATCGGCCGATCCGCCTTCGGTGTCAGGCCCAGCGGGAGAATTCGGGGCGGGGGAGTTCGCACCAGAGGGTGGTGCGGTGGTGGTGGGTGTGTTGGCCTGAGCGGGGGTTGATCGGGCGAGGGTGGTGGGGATCAGGGGGCCGGAGGTGCGGATGGTAAGGACTGTGTCGAGGTGGCTCATCTCCCTACCGATTCCCTAACCGAGGTAGCGGTCCACCACGTCGGCGGCTATGCCTACCGGGTCCGCGTCCGGGGCGACCAGGGCCAGGCTGCGGTTGGCTACCAGGACAGCGATGCCGTGGAGGCCCGACCACAGTTGTAGCGCCTGCCGATCCGCGTGCTCGGGGGTGCATTCCGCGACGAGTGCGGCGAAGTGCCGGTACATGGGGAGGGTCTGCCGGCGTAGGTGCTCGCCTGAACCCTCCAGCAGGTCGTGGCGGAACATGAGGGTGAACATCTCCGGGCGGTCCGCGGCGAAGCGGATGTAGGCCGTCGCCATGTGGTCGATGCGCGCGCGTGGCGGCTGATCCGCGTGTGCCTCGAAACGTGTTCGCAGATCGGCGAATCCGCGTGCGGCGATCGCGGACAGCAACGCCGTGTGGGTGGGGAAGTAGCGCCGGGGAGCGCCGTGCGAGACACCGGCCTGCCGGGCGATCGTCCGCAACCCGAGTTGCGCGGCGCCGACCTCCTCCAGCAACTCGACACCGACCGTGATCAGCCGGTCGCGTAGCGACTCCTCGACACCCATGGGCGCCATTGTGTCGCATGGTCGCGGATATTCCGCGCGACTCGCGTAGACAGTGTCTACGCACTCTGGTAGACAGTGTCTACGCGAACCGCCGGGAGGATGATCGATGTCGTATTGGCTGCTGAAGCACGTGCTGATCGGACCGCTGCTGCGTCTGCTGGGCAGGCCGAAAGTGACCGGATTGCAGTATGTTCCGCGCACGGGACCGGTGATCGTCGCGGCCAATCACCTGGCGGCCATCGATTCGCTGTACCTGGCGCTGGTGCTGCCGCGGCGCATCACCTTCATCGCCAAACAGGAGTACTTCACCGAGGGCGGGCTGCGCGGGCGGGTCAACCGATGGGTGATGCGGGCGACCGGACAGGTGGCGGTGGACCGCTCCGGCGGGACGGCCTCGACCGCGGCGCTCGATGCCGCCGAGCGCATCCTGGAATCCGGCGGCGTGTGGGGCATCCATCCCGAGGGCACCCGCTCGCCCGACGGGCGGGTCTACCGCGGTCGCACCGGCGCTATCCGCGTGGCCATGCAGACGGGTGCCCCGCTCGTGCCGGTCGCGCTCTCGGGAACCGACCGCGTCAACCGCCGCGGTCGCCGCTTCCTGCGGCCCGCCCGGGTTCACATCGCGTTCGGGCGTCCGCGCTACTTCCCGTCCCTCGATCGCAGCACCGTCCGCACCGAGACCGACGCCCTGATGACCGAACTCGCCCACCGCTCCGGCCGCGTCTACGTCGACCACTACGCCGCGACGTTCCGTTCGGCCTGACGAACCGGGGGATTTCGCGGGTAAGATGCACAACCATGGCTGCGGAATCCACGACCACGGATTCCGAGATCTGCCGCGAGTTCGTCCGCATCGCCCACACGATCGTGTGGTGCACTCTCACCACGGTGGATTCCCATGGAAGCCCGAGATCCCGTGTGGTCCACCCGTATTGGGAGTCGAGCGGCGACGGCGTCGTCGGCTGGGTGTTCACCCGCCCCGGCTCGCTCACCGTCAAGCATGTGGCCCGGAACCCGCACATCTCCTGCTCGTACTGGAGCCCCAGTCACGAGACGGCGGTGGCCGACTGCCGCGCACAGGTCGTGGACGACGAGTACACCCGCGCGAAGGTGTGGTCCGTATTCGCCACGGCCCCAGAACCTCTCGGCTACGACCCGCGGATCCTCGGTGCCGACGACCACCACAGCCCCGCCATCACCGTGCTGAGAATGGTTCCGCACCGCCTCCGAGTCCCGAGCGGACTGTGGCGGCGTTCACCGCACGTCACTCGCGGACGGCCGGGCGGTCACGGTGGTCCCAGTTGACCAGGATGTCGGGGTCGGTGGTCGATTCCCGGCGGTGGCGGAGGATCGCGTCGATCGTGAATTCCTGTGCCGGGGTGGTGGTTCGGCGGAGTGCGCCCTCGGACATGCGTAGTTCGACGGTCAGGTCGAAATCGAGGGCGCGGCCGAGCAGCATGGGGCCGGCGATGAGCAGGAGGGTGTCGCCGGACGCGGGAATCGTTGTGGCTCTGGCCGATCGGTCGGTGGCCTCGTTCCAGAGGGCGGGGAGCCAGCGGTGGTGGTCGCGGAGGGCTTGCAGTACTTCGCGGTTCAGGCCCGCGTAGTCGAACCAGGCGTCGCGGTAGGACATTTCGTCGCGGCCGAATTCCAGGCGCAGGGAGGCGGGACGTACGTAGTCGTGTAAGGAGATCACGTCGGCGGGGCGGCCACGGGCGCGCAGCCGGTCGGCCACCGACCGCGCGAACTCCTCCGGCTCGGCGGCATCGGCTCCGTCGACCGCGACGACGCCCGGACCGGACAGGGCGGCGGCGCGGGTGGTGACCAGCTCGGCCAGGGCGTCGGCGGTGATGGGGGCGAACGGAGACACCGGACCATGATGCCCGCGGCGCGCCGTGAGCCGCTCGCCGGTAATCGTTCGCCATTGTTTAACCTGAGCTGGATCAATTCCGGAAGGACGGTTGATGGCGACGATCGAAGAGGCCCTCGAGATAGAGCGGCTCGAGCGGGACATCTTCCGTGGCGCGTCCACGAAGACCCAGCTGCCGCGGACGTTCGGCGGGCAGGTTGCGGGGCAGGCGCTGGTGTCGGCGGTGCGGACCGTCGACCCGGGGTATCAGGTGCACTCGCTGCACGGCTACTTCCTGCGGCCGGGCAACCCGCAGGAGCGGACCGTGTTCCTGGTCGAGCGCATCCGCGACGGGCGGTCGTTCTGCACCCGGCGGGTGACCGGCGTGCAGAACGGCGAGGCGATCTTCACCATGTCGGCCTCGTTCCACATCGGCGACGAGGGCCCGGAGCATCAGGACGAGATGCCGAATGTGCCGCTGCCGCACGACCTTCCGGACGCCCGCACGTCGATGAGCCCGGAGCGGCTGTGGGCGATGCGGGAGTGGGAGCACTGGGACATCCGCACCATCCCGCAGGAGCAGGTCGCGCGGCGCGGCGGGCTGGTCGCCCAGCAGCAGGTCTGGTTCCGCTACCGGCATTCGCTGCCCGACGACCCGCTGTTCCACGTCTGCACGCTGGCCTATATGAGTGATATGACGCTGCTCGGCTCGTCGAAGGTCATCCATCCGGACGACCCCACGCAGAACGCGTCGCTCGACCACGCCATGTGGTTCCTGCGCCCGTTCCGCGCCGACGATTGGCTGCTCTACGACCAGGCGTCCCCGTCGGCCGGATTCGGTCGCGCGCTCACCGGCGGGCGGATCTTCAACCAGGGGGGCCAGCTGGTCGCGGCGGTGGTCCAGGAGGGCCTGATCCGCACGCTGCGCGAGGACTGACCGGGGCACGGTTTGGGCGTCGCCACGCCGGGTAGCTGCTGAACAGCTGCTTCCGGGCGGAAGGACGCCGCTGTGACCGATGTTTTCGTCGTCGACGATCACGAGATCGTGCGGCGCGGGCTGCGCGATCTGTTCCGCGAGACGCGCGATCTGGTTCTCGTGGGCGAGGCGGGCACGTGCGCCGAGGCGCGGGCGCGGGTTCCGGCCGTGCGCCCCGACGTCCTGATGCTGGACGTCCGCCTGCCCGACTGCGACGGGGACGAACTGTGCCGTGACCTGCTCGCCGCCGTGCCCGCGGCGCGGGTCCTGATGTTCACCGCCCTCGCGGACGAACCCTCCATGATCGGCGCGGTACTCGCGGGCGCCTCCGGTTACCTGGTCAAGGACGTGCGCGGGCCGGAACTCGTCGATGCCGTCCGGGAGATCGCGTCCGGTCGATCGCTGTTGGACACCCGGGCGACAGCCGCGCTGATGGCGGCACTGCGCACGCAGGCCGAATGGCAGGACGGACCGCTCGGCGAGCTGACCGACCGCGAGCGGACCGTGCTGGGGCTGGTCGGTCGCGGGCTCACCAACAGGCAGATCGCGGAGCGCATGTTCCTGTCGGAGAAGACGGTCAAGAACTACGTCTCACGAGTCCTGCACAAGCTCGATGTCCGGGGGCGGACGGAGGCCGCGGTGCTTGCCGCGCGGATGGGGTTGATCCATACCCGGCCCTGATCAGCGGCCCAGGACTTCGCCGAGCGCTCTGCGCGGGGTGGTGGGCAGGGGTGCGGCGTTCGCCGGGATCCAGCCGATCCGCACCATGGCCTGGGGGAAGGCGCAGTCGTGCAGCACCTCGCGGCGGATGTCGTGGCGCAGGTCGGGCATGCCGAGCGGTTCGGTCTGGACGCAGGTGGACAGGCCCAGGTCCGTGGCCGTCAGCAGGAGTGCGCTGGTCGCCTCGCCTGCGGCGAGCTGGAAGCGGCGGTCGTCGCCCGCCGTGCAGACCACGAGCCATTCCGCGCCGTCGGAATCGGCGTCGGCGTCGGTGAGGGCGGGGCGGGCGAAGATCCGGCTCGGGATCTCGTCGGTGGGGCGCGGCGGGGGAGTGTTGCGGGACGGGACCCCGTCCGGGGCGTCGCGCCTGCCGCTCCACACGGCGAGTTCGCGCAGGTAGGCCGGATCGTCGGCATGGCGTTCCGCGGCGGCGCGGATAGATCCGGCCAGCCGCGGTCGCAGCACCGGGGGCACCTGCCGGACGGCGGCGCCGAAGCGGTTGGCGTGGCGGGAGACCGTGCGGAGGTAGCCGGGCGGGACCTGCCAGTCGGCGTAGCGGCGGCGGTCGCTCTGCCGCAGCAGGATCGCGGCGGTCATCTCGATATCGGTGTCCGCCGGGACCTGCGGCGTCGTGGTGATCGTGGCCAGCAGATCGGGACGGTCGGGGTCGGGGACGCGCGTCACCGTCGCGGCCCAGCCCAATCCGGCCAGGGCGACCCGCAGATGATGCAGGGCCGCACCGCAACTGATCACCAGCGCTCGCCGCCGGGGGTCGGTGCAGGGCAGGTGCCGGCCGGTATCGGCGTACAGCTCGAGGTGGTCGGTCGCGATCCGCCACCGCCACGGCTGCGTGTTGTGCACCGAGGGCGCGCGGACCGCCATTCCGAGGGCGACCTCGAGGGTCTCCTCGTCCGGAAGAGCCGAGGACATGTACCGTCCTTCCAGGTCGAATCGTCGACGTCCCCGACCAGCGTGCCGAGATCCGCGCGCTCCGGCAGTGGGACGAAGGTCCCGAAAATCCGGGCCGGGCGGTCCTCCTCAGCTGGTGGCCAGACCGCTGATCGCGCCGCGGGCGAGCACGATCCCGGCGAGGGCCAGGGCCCAGCCGGTCGCGCTGTCGGCGTGCCGGGACAGGAATCCGTCCAGTTTCGTCAGCATCGGTTCGATGGCCGAATGCAGCAGCGACCGCCCGGCCATCAGCGCCAGCGCGGGCACGATCATGACCACGCAGTACCCGGCGAGAATCGCGATCGCGGGAAGGACCGGGATGTCGTTCGAAACCAGCAGGCCGATCGCGGCGAGATACGGCACCATCGAAAACGCTTCCAGCGCACCGGCACTCACCGCCAGCACGGCCAGACCTCCGCTGGTGGACTGCCGTTCCAGCGCCCGGGTGCGCCAGGCCGCGGTGCGGTCGGGTTCGCCGCGGGCGCGGCGCTTCTTCGAGTCGAACCGCCAGGACACCGCGAACAGGGCGATGCCGAGCAGCAGCTGCGGTACCAGCAGTACGGGACTGTGGGCCAGGTCGCCGAGACGGTCGACACCGGCGCGCGCCGCCGTCATGAGCAGCACGCCGAGGACGAAATAGAAGACCGCGATCGCGGCGAGATAGCACAGCAGCCGCCGCGCGGGCGGGCGATCGGGCGCGAGCAGCAGCCAGACCGGGACGATGAGGGTGCCGATACTGGTGCTGTCCACCAGCGCCAGTCCGATGAGGGCCGGAATCAGAATCACACCGTGAGCGTCGCGCGGCGCGGGGGCGAGCGGCGTCGGCTGTCGGACCGATCGGCCGTCATCACTTCGACGGATCCGGTCCGGGAAACGCCTGTGCTGTGATGGTGCGGTGAAGCAGTGGAACGCGCTGTCGGCCAACGCGCAGGACGCGCTGGTCGCGCTGTTCGCGTTCGCCATCGGCGCGATCCTGTACCTGTCGGGGCTGTACCCGCTGGGCGGTATGACGTCGGCGCCGCTGGCCGCGCGGTTCGGGGTGCTGGCGCTGCTGTGCGGGGCGACGCTGCTGCGGCGGCGCGCGCCGCTGGTGGCGCTCGGGATCGGGCTGGCGCCGCTGGGTATCGACCTGGTGCTCGGCTCCTCGCTGCCGGTGTGGATCGTCTATTCGGATCTGATCTACGCGGCCTGCCTGTACGGGAGCCGGTGGGCGTCACGGTTCGTGACGGTCGCGTGTGTGGTGCTGTCGGTGGCCGTCGCCGTGCTCGCCTATGTGGTCACGGGCGATTGGCGGGCGACGGCCGTCGCCGTGGCGGGGGCGTCCATCTTCGCGGGCACCTCGATCTGGTGGGCGCTGTCGGTGCGCCACCACAAGGAGCTGGCCGCCGCCGAACGGACCCGCGCGCAGGCGATGACCCTGGTCGCCGATCTGGACCGGCAGGCCGCGGTCGCCGACGAGCGCCGGACGATGGCGCGCGATCTGCACGATGTGATCGCCGGGCACCTGTCGGCGATCGCTCTCCAGTCCGAGGCCGCGCTCGGGGTGCTCGCGCGGCAGGATCCGGATTCCGCGGTCACCGGGATCCTCGGCTCGATCCGCGCCAACAGTGTGAGCGCGCTGCAGGAGATGCGGACCATGATCGGGCTGCTGCGCCGCGACGGCGGCGACGGGGACGGGGCGGTCGCGCCGCGCGGGCTCGCTCAGCTGCCGATCCTCGTCGATGCCGCCCGGGACGCGGGAACGACTGTGCGCGTACGGGATTCGGGCGGCGATATCGACCTGCCCAGTGCGGTGGACCAGGCCGCGTACCGGATCGTGCAGGAGGCGCTGACGAATGCCATGAAGCACGCGCCGGGCCGGGATGTGGACATCGCGGTGGCCGCCGAGCCGGATACGCTGGCGGTTTCCGTGCGCAATCGGCTGCCCGCCGTCCCGGCGCCGGACGCCGCCGAGGCCGCGGACGCCCGGCGCGGCCTGATCAATATGCACGAGCGCGCCGCCGCGCTCGGCGGAAGTTTCTCCGCCGGAAGGGATGCCGCCGACTGGGTGGTGTCGGCCCGGCTGCCGATACGCGAAAGACCGGAGGTGGCATGACGATTCGGGTGCTGATCGCCGACGATCACGGCGCGATCCGGGCCGGTCTGCGGATGATCCTGGACGCCACCGACGATATCGAGGTGGTCGGCGAGGCCGCCGACGGCGATATCGCGGTGACGCAGACGAAGGCGCTGCGGCCGGACGTCGTGCTGATGGACGTGCGCATGCCCGGCGTGGACGGGATCACCGCCACCGAGCAGATCACCGGTGACGGCCTGGCCGGGGTGCTCATCCTCACCACCTTCGATCTGGACGAATACGTGTTCCGCGCGCTGCGGGCCGGGGCGTCCGGGTTCATCCTGAAATCGGTGTCGAGTCAGGCGCTGGTCGAGGCGGTGCGGTCGGTGGCCGCCGGGGACGGGGTTCTCGCGCCGGAGGTGACGCGAGCGGTGATCACGGCCTTCGCCACCACCGACCTGCCGCCCGAGCCGAAACCCGATGTGCTCGTGGGGCTTACGGAACGCGAACGGGAGGTGCTGGCGTGCCTGGGCGAGGGGTTGTCCAACGCCCAGATCGCCACCCGCCTCTATATCGGTGAGACCACGGTGAAGACCCACGTGTCCCGGGTGCTCACCAAGCTCGGTGTGCGGTCCCGGGTTCAGGCCGCCATCCTGGCCCGGGAGGCCCTAAATCTCTGAAGTATGTTGTTCTTCAGGCTGTTTGGACTCTCAGGTGGCAGACGACTGTGTCGGGGAGGCGGCGGAGTTGGCGTTCGAGTTCGTCGCTGCGGTGGCTGGGGAGTAGGCGGTCCCAGCCGGTGGGCGGGTCGACCTCGGCGATCAGGACGACCTTGCGGCGGCCGTCGAAATTGTCGCGGACGAAGCGGGCGACGGGGCCGCCGACCGAGCAGTCGCCGGCGTCGATGATCTCCAGGCGGACGTCGGGATGCCAGGCCTCCCAGGTCTTGGTGAAGACCGTCATATTCTCCTCGGGCAGGCAGACGTGCACCGCGACCACGTTGTGGCCGAGCGACAGCGCGGCGGACAGCGCCTCGCGGCTGAGTTCGGACACCTCCGAGACCGGCACCACGATGACGGTGCCGGTCGCCTGCGGCCGCGCGGGGACGCAGCCCGCGCCGCGGCTGGTATCGATCTTGCGGTAGGTGCGGCGCACCCGCTCCATCCCGAGGACCAGCAGCGGCAGCACCAGCACGATCAGCCACGCGCCTGCCGTGAACTTCATCGCCGTGGTCACGATCGCGGCGACGAAGGTCAGCAGCGCGCCGAAACCGTTGAGCGCCAACCGCCATCCGCCTACACGGTGCACCCGCCAGTGCACGACCATGCCGACCTGGGCGATGGTGAATCCGACGAAGACGCCGATCGCGAACAGCGGCACCAACGCGTTCATATTGCCGCGCGAGGCGATCAGCAATACCGCCGCCGAAATGCCCAGCGCCAGAACACCGTAGCGGTACACCTGCCGCGGCGTGCGCACCGCGAACCGGTGCGGCAGGCAGTTGTCGTCGGCGAGAATCTTCGTCAGCGTCGGCAGGCCGCCGTACGAGGTGTTGGCGGCCAGCGCCAGCAGCACCACGGTCGCGAATTGCACGATGTAGTAACCGATTCCGTGGCCGAGCGCGGCCTCGGTCAGCTGCGACAGCACCGTCGTGCCCTCGATCGGGTGGACGGAGAACTTGCCGATGAGCGTCGCCAGGCCGATCAGCATGATGCCCAGCAGCGCGCCGAGGGCGACCTCGGCGCGCTGGGCCCGGCGCACCCGGGGCTCCTCGAAACTCGGGACCGCGTTCGCGATCGCCTCGACACCGGTCAGGGCCGCGCAGCCGCTCGAGAACGCCTTGAGCAGCAACAGCACCCCGATGGTGCGCGCGTCGGTCGCCACGGCGGGCCCGGTCTCGGTGACCTGCGGCGTCGACCGGATCAGCCCGGCCACGATCACCGCCAGGATCCCGGCCACGAATACCGCGGTCGGCGCCATGAAGACGCGCGCGCTCTCCCGGATTCCGGCGAGATTCAATGCGGTGATCCCGGCCGGCACGGCCAGGCAGATCCACACCGTGTACGGCAGCAGCGCGGGGAACGCTGAGGTCAGCGCGGCGATACCGGCGGCGATCGAGACCGCCACGTTGAGGACGTAGTCGACGATCAGCGACGCGGCGGCCACCAGGCTCGTGCGGCGGCCGAGATGCTTCTTCGCCACCGCGTAGGCGCCGCCGCCGTCGGGGAAGGCGGCGATGACCTGGCGGTAGGACGCGATCAGCACCGCGAGCAGGACGACGATCGCCAGGGTCACCGGCAGCGTCATGCCCAGCCCCGCGCTGCCGGCCGCGGCGAGGACCAGCACGATGGCCTCGGGCCCGTAGGACACCGACGCCATCGCGTCGAGGGACAACCCGGCCAGGCCGGTGGAAACGGTGAGCCCGCGCCGCCGGGACGCGGCCGGGAGGGCCGCGGGCGCGGGCTCGGGTTTCGGCAGAACTTCGGTCACAGCGCGAGTGTTCCCGCGGACTGGTCGGGCGAACAGATCCCTGACGAAACGTTGACGGCCCGGGTGAGCAGGGCCACACGGGCTCGGCCGCGAACGGCGGCGCGACGGGCGGCTCGTATGCTCGACTCGTGAGACCGACCATTGGTGTACTGGCATTGCAGGGCGATGTGCGCGAGCACTTCCACGCGCTGGCGGCCTGTGACGCCGAGCCGGTGAACGTGCGGCGGGAATCGGAACTCGACGCCGTCGACGCGCTGGTGCTGCCGGGCGGGGAGTCCACGGCGATCAGCACACTGCTGGAGGTGTTCGGGCTGCTGGAGCCGCTGCGGCAGCGGCTGCGGGAGGGGATGCCCGCCTTCGGTTCCTGCGCCGGGATGATCCTGCTCGCGAGCGAGGTCCTCGATACCCGGCCCGACGCGCAGTCGCTGTCCGGAATCGATATGACGGTGCGGCGCAACGCCTTCGGACGCCAGGTCGACTCCTTCGAAACCGATCTGGACTTCGCCGGTCTCGACGACGGTCCGGTGCGGGCGGTCTTCATCCGCGCGCCGTGGGTCGAGCGTGTCGGCGCCGGTGCGGAGGTGCTGGCGCGGGTACCGTCGGGGCCTGCGGAAGGCCGGATCGTCGCCGTGCGCCAGGGCGGAGTGCTGGCGACCTCGTTCCATCCGGAGGTGACCGGCGACCTCCGGGTGCACCGGATGTTCGTCGACTCCGTGCGGGAGCGGGAGGCCGTGCGGCCCGCGTGACGGCGCGGGCGGCAACGTCCGGGACATCCGCCCAGCAGAGACCGCGGGGTGGGGCAGTAGACTGGTCAAGTTGTCTGTCCGGACCCCGAGCACATCGACCTGAAGGAAGTAGGGAATGAGCGGCCACTCCAAATGGGCCACCACCAAGCACAAGAAAGCCCACCTCGACGCCAAGCGAGGCAAGCTGTTCGCGAAGCTGATCAAGAACATCGAGGTGGCGGCCCGCACCGGTGGCGGTGATCCGGACGGCAATCCGACGCTGTACGACGCCATTCAGAAGGCGAAGAAGAATTCGGTCCCCAACGAGAACATCGAGCGGGCCCGCAAGCGCGGCGGCGGCGAAGAGAGTGGCGGCGCCGACTGGCAGACCATCATGTACGAGGGCTACGGCCCGAACGGTGTCGCCGTTCTGATCGAATGCCTCACCGACAACCGCAACCGCGCCGCGGGCGAGGTGCGTGTCGCGATGACGCGCAACGGCGGCAACATGGCCGACCCGGGTTCGGTGTCGTACCTGTTCAGCCGCAAGGGCATCGTCACGCTCGACAAGAACGGCCTGTCCGAGGACGACGTGCTGGCCGCGGTCCTCGACGCCGGCGCCGAGGAGGTCAACGACCTCGGTGAGTCGTTCGAGGTCATCAGCGAGCCCGGCGATCTCGTCGCGGTGCGCACCGCGCTGCAGAAGTCGGATATCGACTACGATTCCGCGGAGTCCGGCTTCCAGCCGGCGACCACCGTCGCGGTCGACGCCGACGGCGCGCGTAAGGTGTTCAAGCTGATCGACGCGCTCGAGGACAGTGACGACGTGCAGAACGTGTACACGAATGTCGATGTCTCGGACGATATTCTCGCGGAGTTGGACGCCTGACCCCGAAACCTCGACGGCCGCCCTCCTAATAGGAGGGCGGCCGTCTCGGTTCCGGGGAAGTGGTGGTGCCTGCGGCGGCCGTTGTAGGTCGGGAACGTGGTGGTGCCCGTGGCGGCCGTTGTAGGTCGGGGAAGTGGTGGTGTCTGTGGCGGCCGTTGTAGGTCGGGGAAGTGGTGACTCGGCGGGCAGCCGCTGAGGTCGGGAACGGTGCGGCTGCCGAGGCGGGGAAGTGGTGTGGGCCGCGGTGTTCGGGGCGGCCGCACCGCTGCCTCGTCGCCGGGCTGTGGCTCTACCTCGGAGTCAGGTCCTCGTAGTACTGGTGCATCGCCGGGTAGTAGTCGGCGAAGTCCGGGTGTTGTTCGCCTGCGCGGGCGGCGACCAGGGCGTCGAGGTAGTACTCCCAGCCGGGGCCTACCTCGTAGGTTTCGGCCTGTGGGGGGAGGTGGTGGGTGAGGCGGAGTTCGGTGGTGCCTGCGTGTTCGGTGAGGGTGAGGTCCAGGCGCCAGGCTCCCTGGTCGTCGTCGTGGGTGCTGAGGGCGAGGTGGTGGGGTGGGGTGCAGGCGTCGATTCGCATGTCCATCCAGGGTTGGCCCTCTTCGAAGACCATGCGTACCTTGATGTTTCGGCCCGGGGCGGGGTCGCCCTCCCACGGGCCGAACCACCTCGCGGTGCGGGCGGATTCGGTGACGCTTGCCCAGACGTCGTCGATCGGGGCGCGGAAAGTCCTGGTGAGGACCAGGTCTCGGCCGTCGGCGGTGCGGGTGAGATAGCCGTTGGGCGGGGTAGTCATGCGGTGTTCTCCCTGGTGTCGTGCGAGCCGGGCGTCGCGGACGGGTCGTCGCGGCGTTCGCGGCGGGTGCGGTAGACCTCGGTCTCCAGCGCGTCGAGGTGGTGCTCCCACCGGATCGGGCTGTCGAATTCGGCTATCCACGAGGCGATTTCGCGCAGCGGCTCCGCCCGCAGGTGGTAATGGCGCTGCCGCCCGTCGAGTTCGTCGCGGACCAGGCCGCTGTCGCGCAGCACCCGCAGATGCCGGCTGACGGCGGGGCGGCTGATGTCGAACCGCGCGGCGATCTCGCCCGCGGTCAGCGACGACTCGCGCAACATCTCGAGAATCGCCCTCCGCACCGGATCGGCGATAGCACTCGCGGCCTCGTCCACGAGAGAAGCGTAACGAGGTGGTTACACGTTTGTCCAGTGTCCGATGGCGCTTCGACCTGTCACAGGCTGAACGCGACCGAGCGGAGGATCAGGACGGCGAGGAAGACGACGGTGAATGCCAGGTCGAAGGCGACAGTGCCGAGCCGGACCGGCTTCAGGACGCGGCGGACCGGGGCGATCACGGGCTCGGTGGCGGAGTGGGTGAAGCGGCGCACCTTCCACAGCCACCGCGGGCTGTTTCCGAGCATCTCGGCCCAGTCCACGATCAGCCGGGCGATGAGCAGCAACAGGAATACGGTCAGGATGTATCCGAGCACGGCCCCGATGAGACTCATTGCGGCTCCTTCTGCCGACGGCTGTTCTACCAGTATCAACGCCGGGCCGCCGGGGAAAGTGCCGCACGCGCCGGGCGATCGGCCGCGGGAACGGATTCGCCGCCACGCCGCCGGGGTGATTGCAAATCAGGCGGTCGTTACGCAGGGTTGGCCGGTATGTCCGACGCCTGCCCGTCCTGCTCGTGGCCCTCACCGATGCATGTGTCGTCGCACGGGTCGGTGCGATATCTGCGGTGCGTGTGCGGGAGGTGGCTGGTGGCACACAGCGGCGGGGTCAGCCTCGTATCCGGTCGCGGCTCCTGTCGGTCGTCGGCGCCGCCGCCCGAACATCTCGAACTGATTCCGCTGCCCGAGGACTGATCCGGCGCCTCAGCCGTTCGCCTGCGCCGGGAGTCCGACCCGCGCGGAGACCCACGGGAACGACGAGGTGAACGAGGCCGCGGCGAACTGCCAGGTATGGCCGCCCCGAGTGGTGTGGATGGTGCAGTCGATGCCCACGCTCCTGCCCTGCGCGCACAACTTCTCGGCGGCCCCGACCTCGCCGGTGTCGGCCACGCCGTCGCGGCCGTGCATCCCGGCCGCGTCGTCGTCGGTCTGCGGTCGATGGTCGCCGCGCGCGCCGGACCGCTGCGGCGGCGTGAGGTCGTCGAACAGGCCCGCGACCCCCGGATAGGGCCCGTGCCCGGCCATCACGGTCAGCGGATCGAACCGGTCCCAGCGCGCGGGATCGCCGCCGTAGAGGCGCTGGACGGTCTGCTCCTTCGTGCCCGCGGTGGGACCGAGATCCCCGGCGATGTCGACGAAGGTGTGGAACAGCTCCGGATGCATGACCGTCAGATCGACCGCGCAGGTCCCGCCCATCGACCAGCCCACGACCGCCCAGTTCGCGGGGTCCCGCTGCGCGCCGAATGTCGATTCCACATACGGCACAACATCTTTCGTGAGATGGTCGGCCGCTGCGCCGCGCGGGCCGTTCACGCATTCGGTGTCGTTGTTGAAGCTGCCGCTGGAATCGACGAACACCAGGATCGGGGCCCGGCCGCCGTTCGCCGCGGAGAATCTGTCGATCTCGGGCATGATCTGGCCGCTGCGCAGCCAGTCGCCGGGCGTGTTGAACTCGCCGCCGACCATCATCACCGCCGGGAGCGCGGGCGGGGTGTCCCCGGCGAACCAGGCGGGCGGGAGGTACACGTATTCGGTGCGGTGCTTGAAGCCGCTGGCGTCGTCCGGGATCGACACCGGGACCACCACGCCGGTGGTGACGTTCGTATTCCGCATCCCGGGCAGGGCGTCGAGATCGGTCTGGTGCGGGAGCGGCCCGGCGGTCAGGGCGTTCCAGGCGGCCTGGGCGGTCGGGTAGTAGCCGACCCACTGATCGAGGACGACCGCCGTACTCATCGCCGCCAGCGGCACGGCCACGATCGCGGCCGCGCGCCGCCACCACCGCGCGCCGGGCCAGCCGGCCACCGCGACGGCGAGGGCCACGGCGGTCGCGCCGATACACACCCACAGCAGCAGCGGCGCGGGATCGCTGGCCAGCCCCTCGTTGTTCATGTACGCCCAGCTCGCCACCGCCGCGGCCACGCCGAGCGCCAGGCAGATCGGCACCCGGATCAGCCACCAGCGCGGGGTGAACCGGACGATCGCGACGGCCAGCAGCGCCAGCGCGACCAGTTCGATCGTCAGCGGCAGCCAGCCGTGCAGCAGGGAGATCCCGTGGTGAGAACCGTTGTACGGGTGGAGATTCGCCGAGGGGAGCGGTGGCGGGGGCGGCGGGGCCACCGTGGTGACCGGGCCGGGCGTCGTCGGTACGTCCATCGGCGCAGGAAACACGGCGCTATTGTCGGCCGGATTCCTCGAGATCCGCTGTGAACGGGCTGCGAATCAGGTCAGTGGAAGACCTTCAGGCCCACCACGCCCGCGATGATCAGCACGAGGCACAGGATGCGGGACAGGCCGGTGGACTCGCCCAGCCAGATCATGCCGACCAGGGCGGTGCCGACGGCGTCGATGCCGACCCACACCGCGTAGCCGGTGCCGACCGGAATGTCGTGCAGCGCCAGGCCCAGCCCGGCCATGCTCAGAGTGAGTGCGACCGCGAACACCACGGTGGGCAGCGGTTTGCTGAAGCCCTCCGAGCGCTCGAGAGCCACAGCCCATGCCGTTTCCATGAATCCCGACAGGATGAGCAGAATCCAGGCCATGGCAGGAACGGTAGGCGACCGGCCGCTCGTTGCCGGGGATCCGTGCCGTGTCGGCGGGTGAGCGCGCGGGCGGGCACAATCGGGGTATGGCCGAACTCGTGCTGGTGCGGGGTGACATCACCGAACAGGACGTGGACGCCGTGGTGAACGCGGCGAACTCGGGGCTGCTCGGGGGAGGCGGCGTGGACGGGGCGATTCACCGCCGGGGCGGTCCGGCGATCCTCGACGAATGCCGGGATCTGCGCGCGACACGCTTTCGCGATGGGCTCCCCGCCGGGCAGGCCGTCGCGACCACGGCGGGGGAGTTGCCCGCGCAATGGGTGATCCACACTGTCGGGCCGCGGTGGTCGGCGCGCGAGGACCGGTCGCGGGTGCTGGCGTCCTGCTACCGCGAATCCCTGCGCGTGGCCGACGAACTGGGCGCGCGCACGGTCGCGTTCCCGGCGATCTCCACCGGTATCTACGGCTGGCCGATGGACGACGGGGCGCGGATCGCGGTGCAGACCGTGCGTACGGCCGGTTCCGAGGTGGACGAGGTGCGATTCGTGGTGTTCTCCGCCGACGCCCACGACGCCTTCGCGGAATGGATGCCGTAGTTTGTCGGTGCCCTCTGCGAAGCTGGGCCGGTGGCGAATTCGTACGAACCGTTCTCTCTCCGGATCGATGTCCGCATCGCCGATGTGGACCCGCAACTGCACGTCACCGGCGCTGCCTATCAGCAGTACGCCGACCATGCCCGTTTCGAATGCGTTCAGGCCGCGGGGATCTCGGTCGCCGACCTGCTGCGCGAGGGGCTGGGCCCGGTGAATCTGGAAACCACCATCCGCTACCACCGCGAACTGCGCGCGGGCGACAGCGCCGACATCACCTGCTCGTGGACCTGGTCCGACGGCAAGATCTACCGCGTCGAACACGCCCTCACCCGCAGCGACGGGGAGCTGTCGGCCACCGTCTCCCACGTCAGCGGCCTGCTGGACCTGAACACCCGCAAGCTGGTCGCGAATCCGGCGGCGGAGTGGGCGCGCCGCGCCACCGACCCGACGCTGCTCGGCCTCCCCGCCTGGATGCAGGTCTGATCCCGCCGGGGCGATTCCGTCCGGGCCCGTGTCGGTCGCCGCCCCGGATACGGTCCTCGACTACACTTCGAACAACTGTTCGCGGATGTGGAGGGGTGCTTGTCGTGCGGGTGATGGGCGTCGATCCCGGGCTCACCCGGTGCGGCCTGAGCGTGGTCGACGGCGGTCTCGGCCGGCAGGTCACCGCGGTCGACGTCGACGTGGTGCGCACGCCTCCCGATATGGATCTCGCGCAGCGGCTTTTGCAGGTCTCCGACGCGGCCGAACACTGGATGGATACGCACAAGCCGGGCGCGGTCGCCATCGAGCGGGTGTTCTCCCAGCACAATGTGCGCACCGCGATGGGCACCGCGCAGGCCGGCGGGGTGATCGCGCTGGCGGCCGCGCGCCGCGGCATCCCCGTCGCCTTCCACACCCCGAGCCAGGTCAAGGCCGCGGTCACCGGCAGCGGCTCGGCGGACAAGGCTCAGGTGACGGCGATGGTGACGCGGATCCTAGGCTTGCGGACGGCGCCGAAACCGGCCGATGCGGCGGACGCGCTGGCCCTGGCGATCTGCCACTGCTGGCGCGCGCCCATGCTGGACCGGATGGCGAAGGCGGAGGCCATGGCGGCCCAGGCACAGCGGAAATATGCCGAAAGGCTTGCCCAGCAACGGAAGGCGGTATCCGGGTGATCGCGTCGGTGCGCGGTGAGGTGCTCGAGATCGGGCTCGACCACGCGGTCCTGGAGGCCGCGGGCGTCGGGTACCGGCTCAATGCCACGCCCTCGACCCTGGCCACCCTCACCAGCGGCGACGAGGCGCGGCTCTACACCGCGATGATCGTGCGCGAGGATTCGATGACCCTGTACGGCTTCGCCGATACGGAGGCGCGCGAGCTGTTCGGCCTGTTGCAGACCGTCACCGGCGTCGGCCCCCGGTTGGCCATGGCGGTGCTGGCGGTACTGGAGCCCGAGGCGCTGCGCAAGGCGCTCGCGGAGAGCAACGTCGCGGCGCTCACCCGCGTCCCCGGCATCGGCAAGCGCGGCGCCGAGCGCATGGTGGTGGAACTGCGCGACAAGGTGAATCTCGTTCCGGTGCAATCGGGTCCACCCGGCGCCGGTCCCGCGCCCGTCGTCACGCCCGTGCGCGAGCAGGTGGTGGAGGCGCTCACCGGACTCGGCTTCCCCGCGAAGCAGGCCGAACCCGCCGTCGACGCCGTCCTCGCCGACCAGCCCGGCCTCGACACGTCCAAGGCGTTGCGCGCCGCGCTCGGCCTGCTCGGTAAGAACAAGTAGGGCGGCCGATGACCGAACCCGGCCACGAGGACGACCCCGACTCCCAGGTCACCGCGAGCTATCTGCGGTCCGACGGCGAGATCGAGGCCAGCCTGCGCCCGAAATCGCTGGACGACTTCATCGGCCAGCCGCGCGTGCGCGAGCAGTTGCAGCTCGTGCTGCGCGGTGCGAAGAAGCGCGGCGGGACCCCGGACCACGTGCTGCTGTCCGGACCGCCCGGTCTGGGCAAGACCAGTATGGCCATGATCATCGCCGCCGAACTCGGGACGGCGCTGCGCATCACCTCCGGTCCGGCGCTGGAGCGCGCGGGTGATCTGGCGGCCATGCTGAGCAATCTGGTCGAGGGCGATGTGCTGTTCATCGACGAGATCCACCGCATGGCCCGGCCCGCCGAGGAGATGCTGTATCTGGCGATGGAGGACTTCCGCGTCGATGTGGTGGTCGGCAAAGGGCCCGGGGCGACGTCGATTCCGCTGGATATCGCGCCGTTCACGCTGGTCGGGGCGACCACCCGGTCCGGTGCGCTGACCGGGCCGCTGCGCGACCGGTTCGGTTTCACCGGTCACATGGACTTCTACGAACCCGATGAGCTGCACCATATTCTGCTGCGCTCGGCCCGAATCCTGGACGTGCGCATAGACTCCGACGCCGCCACCGAGATCGCGGGCCGTTCCCGGGGTACGCCGCGTATCGCCAACCGGCTGCTGCGCCGCGTTCGCGACTACGCCGAGGTACGCGAGGACGGCATCATCACCCGCCAGATCGCGCACGCCGCGCTGGCCGTCTACGACGTCGACGATATGGGCCTGGACCGCCTGGACCGGGCGGTGCTGGGCGCGCTGGTGCGCAGCTTCGGCGGTGGGCCCGTGGGTGTTTCGACGCTGGCCGTCGCGGTGGGGGAGGAGGCCGCCACCGTCGAGGAGGTGTGCGAGCCCTTCCTGGTCCGTGCCGGGATGGTCGCGCGCACCCCGCGCGGGCGGGTGGCCACCGCCGCCGCCTGGGAGCACCTGGGTTTGGTGCCCCCGCCGGACCTGGTCTTCGGTTCCATCGAGGTACGGGGGCGCGAGCCCCACCCGACCCTGGATCTGTTCGACTCCTGAGGCCCGCCCTCCCGTTTTCCGGCACGCTTTTGGCCGGAATCTGTCGTGAGGCCCCGGCCAAAAGCGCGCCGGGGCAATAGGGGTGGCTAGGCCGGAGCAATGGGGGTGGCTAGGCCGGAGCAATGGGGGTGGTTACGCCGGGGCAATGGGGGTGGCTGCGCCGGGGCAATGGGGGTGGCTGTGCCGGGGCGATGTTGGTGGCTGTGCCGCAGCGGGTCAGAGTTTGCGGATGCTGGTGAAGATTTGGGCGGCTAGGTCGGGGGTTACCTCGCCGGGGACGCCTCGGTCGGAGGCGATGGTCAGGACGAGCATGGGGTTCTGGGGGCCGGGGAAGGCGAAGGTGTAGACGGAGAAGCGGGTGGTGGTGCAGGCCGGGTCGTCGGGGTGCCAGCTGCCGGAGGTCTCGACCATCTGGCCCGCGATGCCGCCGGTCGTGGTGATGGGGGCCGGTGGGGTGGCCGTGGCGTCCGGCGGCTTGTTGAAGCCGTACTGGGCGGACATGCTGCCGACATCGGTGGCGGCCGTGGCGGGATCGGGCTTGTCCGAGCGGCTGACGAAGGTGGTCGTCCGGTTGGAGGACGGGCAGTAGTTCTGGCCGTCGACCGTGGTCCCGGTGCCGGAGATGCGGTTACCCCCGTCCTCGAAACCGCGAATCATGCTCTCCGAGTCGACCTTCCACCCCGCGGGCACGTCGTAGGCGACCCCGCGCGACGGCACCGCGACGCCCTGGAACCCGGGGATGACCGCGGTCGTCGTGGATCCGGCCTTCGTCGACGGGGACGGCGCGGTCGTCTCGGTGGTGGGCGGTGCGCTGGTCGCCTGGGCGGCCGCGGTGGACGTCCGGGTGGAGGTGGCGGCCGCCGAGGTGTCGTCGCTCGAGGAACCGCGCAGGAAGACCGCGGCCCCGGCCACCGCGGCCACGACGACGACCACGGCCACCACGAGCGCCACGATCATCCCGGTGTTGGTGTTACGCGGTGGCGGCGCACCATAGGGCTGAGACGGCGCGCCGTAGGGCGGCGCACCGTAGGGCGGCGGCGGGTACTGACCCTGCGGCTGCTGCGAATCCAGCGGCGGATACTCGTACGGCTGCTGCGGGACTCCCTGCGGCGGCATGCCCTGCGGCGGGACCCCGTGCGGCGGCATACCCTGCGGCGGAAAGTCCTGCCGGTGCACGGTGGGTTGCTGCTGCTCCGGGGAATACTGCCCCGGGCCGTATTCCGGTTGATTCCACCACTGCCGGTCGTCTGTCACGATCTCTGTCCCTCGTATCCCCTCCGCACGGCCGCCAGGAGCGGCGCGTGGCACGCACGAGTGGACATCGTAAGCCACCGCGCGAATCAGGAGCGCCCGCTCGCCTCCTCAGCGGTGAGCATGCGCACCACGACGTCGAGGAAGGCGTCGACCTCGTCGCGATGGCAGGCCGGCGCGCCCGCGAGTGCCGGGGCGAAATCGACGGCGCGGACATCCGCGCTGGTGAGCCCGTTCGATCCGGCGTGCGCGAGGGTGGCGGCGATACGGTCGAGGAAGACGTGCACCTCGTCGGCGTCGTATCCGGTGGACCCGGTCGGCGGAGCCGAGAACCGCAGGCGCTGAATGTCTTCCGGCGTGAGGGGCAGCGTGTCACCGGCGGCCGACGGCTCGGCCCCGCGCCGCACGGACTCGAGTTCCACGCAGATCCGGTCCAGGTAGTCGTCCACCTCGTCGCGGTCGTAGCCGCGGCGGCCCCGTGCGGCGGTGGAGAATTCGTGTTCGCGGATATCGGCGGCGGTGAGCGTCGCCCGCCCGCGGAACGCCGCGGCGACGCGATCGCAGAAGGCGTCGACCTCGGCGGTGTCGTAGCCCCGGTTTCCGAACGGGGCCTTGCCGAACAGGACCCGCTGCCCGTGCTCGTCGGTCACCGATTCATTCTCGCAGCAGGTCACGGCGGTGGATGCTACTCGGTGCCGTCCTCTCCGGCGGACGTTCCGCGGGCATCATTCCTTGCGCACGCCGTCGATGAGCAGGCGGCGGATCGCCTCGGTGAGATCGGCCGCTGCCGCTTCGTCCGGATTGCGCAGACCGTGGATGATGGCGCCGAGCATCATGCCCGTGACGGCCTTGGCCGTATTGGCGGTGTCCAGATCGGCGCGCAGGTAACCCAGCTCGACGCCGTGCTCCAGGTAGCCGGCGGTGAGGGAGTCGGCGGTGTCCAGCAGGCCGTACAGGCGCAGCGTCAGCTCGCTGTCGATGCCGGTCGCCTGGAACAGCAGCAGCTGCGAGACCCGGCGATCCTCCAGGAAGATCCTGTTCAGCGCCGCGCCGATGCGCTCGACCTGTGCGCGATAGTCGTCCAGGGTGGTCGCGGCGTCGGGGGCGTTGTCGGTGCCCAGCGAGTCGATGATGCGGGCGGCCAGATCGTCGATGACGTGGTCGATGATGTCGCGCTTGTTGGCGAAGTAGCGGTAGAACGTGCCGTGCCCGATCCCCAGCTCCGTCGCGATATCCGCGATTCCCGTTGCGTGATAACCCTTTTCGGCGAAGCAGGCGAAGGCGGTGTCGATGATCTCCTGCCGGAGCTCGGCCTTGCGACGCTCGAGATGTGTAGATGGCTTCGGCACGAAGCCGATGATACGGTGTTCCGGAACGGAATGATGTGTCATTCTGTAATAGATACTTCTGGTAACAGGGAGGTTCGTCGTGGCACCTCGATACGACGCCGTGGTCGTCGGGGCCGGATTCGGCGGGATGGGCGCGGGCATCGAGCTCGATCGGCTCGGCCTGGGCAATTTCGTGATCCTGGAGCGCGAGGACGATCTGGGCGGCACCTGGCATGTGAACCGGTACCCGGGGCTGGCCGTCGATATCGCCTCGGTCACCTACTCGTATTCCTTCGAGCCCAATCCGTACTGGTCGCGGCTGTTCGCGCCCGGTACGGAGCTGAAGAAGTACGCCGAGCACATCGCCGACAAGTACGACCTGCGCCGCCGGATGCGGTTCGGCCAGGTCGTCGGCGGGGCGCGCTGGGACGAGGAGAACCGGCACTGGGTGGTATCGGTGGAGGGCGGCGAGACCCTGACCGCCCGCTACCTGCTGGCCGCGACCGGTTTCCTGTCGCAGCCCTACACCCCGCCGTTCCCGGGCATCGAGTCGTTCGCGGGCAAGATCATCCACACCACCGCGTGGGACGACGAGTTCGACCTGACCGGACGCAAGGCCGCGATCATCGGCACCGGCGCCACCGCCGTGCAGCTGGTGCCGAAGGCGGCCGAGAAGGTGTCGGCGCTGACGGTGTTCCAGCGCACGCCGATCTGGGTGGTGCCCAAGGTCGATACCGCGATCCCGAAGCCGGTGCAGGAGCTGTTCGCGCGGGTGCCGCTCACCCAGAAGGCCGCGCGCCTGGTCAACACCAGCGCGCTGGAGCTGCTGATGGTGTCCGGGGTGCTGCACTACAAGCAGGCCAAACTGGGGAACAGGGGCGCGGCGCTGCTGGCCAAGGCGCATCTGCGGTCCCAGGTGCGCGATCCGGAGACGCGGCGCAAGCTGACGCCGGACTACGACTTCGGCTGCAAGCGGCCCACCTTCTCCAATACCTACTTCAAGACCTTCAACGAACCGCACGTGCGGCTGGAGACCAACTCCATCGATCATGTCGAGCCGGACGGCATCGTCACCGCCGACGGTCACAAGACCGAGATCGACACCCTGATCCTGGCCACCGGCTTCAACCTGTGGGACGTGAACTTCCCGGCCATCGAGATCATCGGCCGTGACGGGCTGAATCTCGGAAAGTTCTGGCGCGACAACCGGTTCCAGGCGTACGAGGGCATCACGGTGCCCAAGTTCCCGAACTTCCTGAGCCTCAACAGCCCGTACTCCTACAGCGGCCTGTCGTACTTCACCACCATCGAGGCGCAGATGAAGCATATGGGCCGGCTGTTCGGCGAGATGTTCCGCCGCGGTGAGCAGGTGTTCGAGGTGACCGAGCGGGCCAACGCGCGCTTCCTCGACTACGTCACCGACAAGCTGGGCTCGTCGGTGTTCTACGGCGGCAACTGCGCCACCGCCCGCAGCTACTACTTCAACCAGCACGGGGAGGCGGCCCTCCTCCGCCCCAACAGCACCCTCACCACCCACCGCGAGGCGGTGAGTTTCCCGCTGGAGGATTACACGTACGGAGGGCAGGCGGCCTGATCCGGCGTGCGGGTGTGGCGCACTTGCGGAGGACTGGCAGACTGTGTGGGTAAACATCCATCCCAACCCACAAGACTAGGGACCGACTACGACGATGGAACTGCTGTTTCCGCTGCTACTGGTAGCTCTGCTCGTGCCGATGTTCCTCGGTGTCCGCCGCCAGAAGCGGGAGGCGCAGAAGGTCACCGAGATGCAGGAAGCCCTGAAGATCGGCGACCGCGTCACCACCACGTCGGGCCTGTACGGCACCGTGGTCGACGTGGACGACACCTCGGTCGATCTGGAGATCGCCGAGGACGTCGTCACCACCTGGCTGCGCGCCGCGATCCGCGACGTCCGCACCGACGACACGGACTCCACCGACACCACCGACTCGGACGACGCCCCCGCCCCGGCGGAGAGCGCCGCGACGCCGGAGACCCCGGCCGCGTCGAGTTCGGCCGAGGCCAAGCCCACGGTGGAGGAATCGGTCGAGGATACGGCCACCCGGCTCGGCAAGGACTGACCGCACGCGCCATCGCACCGCCGCACGACCGCGGTGCGGTGGCGTTGGCGCATGTCCGCACGTTCCACCTCGACCCTCGACACCGCCTAGGAGACAAGTACTGTGCCACCTTCCAAGGGAACGGGGCATCCGCTGCGATTGCTCGGCGTCTACGCCTTGCTCTTGGCCGTGATCTACGCGCTGGTGTTCTTCACCGGTGACAAGTCCGCGGAGCCGAAGCTCGGCATCGACCTGCAGGGCGGTACCCGCGTGACGCTGACCGCGCGTACGCCCGACGGCAGCAAGCCGAGCCAGGACAGCCTCAAGCAGGCCCAGGAGATCATCGAATCCCGGGTGAACGGGCTCGGCGTGGCCGGGTCCGAGGTGGTCATCGACGGCAGCAACCTGGTGATCACGGTTCCCGGCGAGGACGGCCAGCAGGCCAAGTCCCTGGCCACCACCGCCAAGCTCTACATCCGCCCGGTGCTGCAGAACAGTCAGTCCGGCGGTGCGGCCGGTGGCCTGGGTGGCGCCGGCGGTGGTGCGGGCGGTCTCGATGGTGCGGGCGGCCTGGGTGGTCTCGGCGGTCTCGGTGGTACGCAGCAGCTTCCCCCGGGTGCACAGCTGCCTCCGGGCGCGCAGCCCGACGCGGGTACGCCGCCGGCGGAGACGCCGGATCAGTCCGGTGGGCAGAGCGAGCCGGCCCCGCAGGGCGCGACGCCGCAGAACCGCGTGTTCCCGGCGCAGGCCCCGAACCCCTCGGACAACCCGGCCCCGCCCACCACGCCCGCCCCGGCGCAACCGGATCCGAATCTGACGCCGCAGCAGCGGACGCAGAAGGAGATCGCGTCCGCCAAGGCGCTGCGGCAGAGCACCGATCCGCAGATCCTCCAGCTCGCCATGCAGACCCTGGACTGCAGTAAGCCCGACCCGCTGGCCGGTAACGACGATCCGAATCTGCCGCTGGTCGCCTGCGGTTCCGACGGCGCGGTGTACCTGCTCGACAAGAGCCGCATCGACGGTCAGGACATCAAGGACGCCAGCGCCTCGCTGCAACAGCAGCAGTCGCGCTGGGCGATCGATATGACGTTCAAGAACGGCGATGCCTGGGCGCAGCTCACCGGCGAGTACGTGCAGAAGCAGGTGGCGTTCACCCTCGACTCGAAGGTGATCAGCGCGCCGGTCGTGCAGCAGGGCCCGCAGCAGGGCGGCAACACCCAGATCACCGGCAACTTCAACGCCCAGACGGCCAAGGAACTGGCCAACCAGCTGAAGTACGGTTCGCTGCCGCTGTCGTTCGCGACCTCCGAGGCGCAGACGGTCTCGGCCACGCTGGGCCTGTCGTCGCTGAAGGCGGGCCTGATCGCCGGTGCGATCGGCCTGATCGCGGTGCTGCTGTACTGCCTGGCCTACTACCGGATGCTCGGCTTCCTGGCCGGATTCTCGCTGGTCGCTTCGGGTTTCGCGGTGTACGGCATCATCGTGCTGCTGGGCCGGTGGATCAATTTCACGCTGGACCTCGCCGGTATCGCCGGTTTGATCATCGGTATCGGTATGACCGCGGACTCGTTCGTGGTGTTCTTCGAACGAATAAAGGACGAGATGCGCGAGGGCCGCAGCTTCCGCTCGGCCGTCCCGCGCGGCTGGGCCCGCGCCCAGCGCACCAACCTGTCGGGTAAGACGGTCAGCCTGATCGCCTCGGCGGTGCTGTACATCCTGGCCGCCGGCCAGGTGAAGGGCTTCGCGTTCACGCTCGGCCTGACCACCGTCCTCGACGTCATCGTGCTGTACCTGGTCACCGCGCCGCTGATGATGATGGCCTCGCGCTCGCCGTTCTGGGCCAAACCGTCGGTGAACGGCCTCGGCGCCGTGCAGCAGCTAGCCCGAGAACGCAAGGCCGCCGCCGGCGCGCTGGTTAAGGAGGCGTGAGGATGAGCAACCACTCCGTCCTCGACGCGGGGCCCGTCGACGAGCCCGTCGAACCCGCGCCCAAGCACGGTTTCTTCGAACGGCTCTACACCGGTACCGGCGGATTCCAGATCGTCGGCCGCCGCCGGCTGTACTACGCCCTGAGCCTCGGGCTGGTGGTGATCGCGCTGCTCAGCATCGGGATCCGCGGGTTCACCCTCGGTATCGACTTCGCCGGCGGCACCCGCATCCAGATGCCGGCCGCCGCGGACGTCAGCACCTCGCAGGTCGAGAGCGCCTACAACCAGGCCCTCGGCCACGACCCGGTGACCGTGCAGAAGGTCGGCTCCGGTGCGGCGGCGTCGTTCGAGATCCGTTCGGACACGCTGGAACCGGAACAGCAGGACAAGGTGCAGGGCGCGTTGTTCGACGCGTTCCATCCGAAGGATTCCACCGGCACCGTCAGCCGCAACGCGATCAGTATCGCGGAGATCAGCGAGACCTGGGGCGGGGAGATCACCAAGAAGGCGCTGATCGCGCTGGTGGTGTTCGTGCTGCTGACGATGATCTACATCGCCATCCGGTTCGAACGCGATATGTCGTTCGCGGCGATCGCCTCGCTGTTCTTCAACCTGATCGTGACGGCTGGCATCTACTCCATCGTCGGCTTCGAGGTCACGCCCGCGGCCGTGATCGGCCTGCTGACCATCCTCGGCTACGTGCTCTACGACAACGTCGTGGTGTTCGACAAGGTCGAGGAGAATACGCGCGGGGTGCTGCACCTGACCCGGCGCACCTACGGCGAACAGGCGAACCTCGCCGCCAACCAGACGTTGATGCGCTCGATCAACACCACCGTGATCGGCATCCTGCCGATCATCGGCATGCTGGTCATCGCGGTGTGGCTGCTGGGCGTGGGCACGCTGAAGGATCTGGCGCTGGTGCAGCTGGTCGGCATGGTCGTCGGCGCGTACTCGTCGATCTTCTTCGCCGTGCCGCTGCTGGTGTCGATCAAGGAGCGGTTCGGCCCGGTGGCCGCGCACACCCGCAAGGTGCTGGCCAAGCGCGCCAACGCGGGCAGCGCGCGGGCCGGTGAGGCCGCGTCGCAGCGGGCGAGTGCCGCCAGCGGTGTTTCGCGTCCGCGCCAGACCGGTTCCGCCACACCGAGACCCGGTGCGCGGCCGAGCGGGAAGCGGCACAAGAGAAGGCACTGAGCGTGCGGCGGCGTCTCCGACGGCCCGCCACGGCGGCACCGCGCGTGGGTGCCGCCGTCCCGGAGTAGTCAGCTTGCGTAACCACGAAGGGACCGGCGCGGCGCGCAATCGGCGGCCACCGGCCCGGAGGAGGCAGTGTGCGTAACCAGAAGGGGCCGGGGGAGCGCGGCCGGTCGCGGCAGACGCGGCGGATCGCGCTACGCGCCGCGGGGGTGCTGACGGTCGGCGCGCTGGCCGGGGGACTGCTGTCCGGCTGCGGCAGCAAGAACCAGGTGCCGTCGATCGGCTACGCGGTCGACGCCGTCCTCGCCAGCTACAACGGCGGTAGCACGCTGGGCGCGAACAGCGGTGCGGCGGGCGTGTTCGCACGCGTGCTGACCGGGTTCTACTACACCGGGCCGGACGGGCAGCCGATCGCGGACACCGATTACGGCACCGCCAAGGAGGTCCCGGGCGAGACCCAGACCATCCAGTACCGGCTCAACCCGGACGGCAAGTACTCCGACGGCGTCGCCACCTCGTGCGACGATCTGGTGCTGGAGTGGGCCGCGCGCAGCGGCCGGTTCACCAAACCCGCTCCGGGCGGCCCGATTCCGGTATTCGACGCCGCCTCCACCGCGGGCTACTCCGATATCGAGCGGGTCGAATGCCAGCCGGGGTCCAAGGACGCGACCGTGGTGTTCCGTCCCAACCGGCGCGTGCTGGCCTGGCGGACGCTGTTCAACGCGGGCGATCTGATGCCGGCGCACATCGCCGCCAAGGCGGCCGGGGTGCCGAACGTCGTCGCGGCGGTGCAGGCGGGCGATCCGAACGCGCTGGACCGGCTGGCGCAGTTCTGGAATACCGGCTGGACGCTGAGCGCGGGCAAGATCGATACCGACGTCCTCCCCGCGTCGGGCCCCTATCGCATCGAGTCCTACAGCGACAGTGACGGTCTGGTGCTGGTGAAGAACGAGAAGTGGTGGGGCAATCCGGCCCGCACGCCGCGCGTGGTGGTGTGGCCGAAGAACACCGACCTGAAGCAGAAGGTGTCCGACAAGGCGGTCGGCGTGGTCGATATCGGCGCCGGCTCGGTGAAAGACCTGACGCTGGACGGCTTCTCGGTCGAGCAGGTGCCCGGCCGCGGCGCCGAGGGGCTGACGCTGTCGACCGCCGGCGTCTTCGCCTCCGCCGACGCCCGGCGCGCGTTCGCGCTGTGCGTGCCGCGGCAGGCGCTGTTCGACAAGTTCGGTCATCCGGGCTTCGACAACAAATCGGGCCTCGGTTCGGGAACGCTGAATTCCCGGACGGTGCAGGCCGATTCGGTGTACTACCCGGCGATCACGGGTCCTGCCGACAAGTACCGCACCGGCGATCCGGCCGCCGCCCAGAAGGCGCTGTCCTCCGCCGGGGTACAGAATCCGACGATTCGCATCGGCTACCGCGCACCGGACGACCGCCGGGCGCAGACGGTCGCCGCGATCGCGGACTCGTGCCGGGCGGCGGGCGTCACCGTCATCGACGCGGGCGCACCGGATTTCGTCGCGACCCAGCTCGGCGAGGGGAAGGTGGACGCGGTCCTGGGCAGTACGGCCGCCGCGCCGGGGCCCGCGGGCTCGCTGCCGGGTGTCGAGGCCACGGCGGCGCTGCGCACCGGAGAGGGCCTGAATTTCGGGCATTTCGGTAACGGGCGTTACGATGCGATCGCCGATCAGCTTGCGGCCGATGACAATTCGGGCACGGTGCTCGGACTCTCGACCGAGGCGGAGAATCTGCTGTGGAGTGAGATGCCGTCGATCCCGCTGTTCAACACGCCGCGCACGATCGCTTTCGGCGACGGCATGGAGGACGGGATCGTCAACCCGGCCAAGGCGGGTGCGGGCTGGAATATGGATCGCTGGGTGTTGTCGCGCTGAGCGTCTGCGGGCGCGGGATGAGGGAGTGGGTGCGGATGAGCAAGCATGGAATGGTGGAGACGGAACAGACGGCGGGCGAGCGGCTGGCGGTGGCGGCCGAGGCGGTGCAGCGGCTGACCCGGTGGCACGACGACTTCCCGACTCCGGGCGTGCGTTTCGCCGATCTGACACCGGTCTTCGCCGATGCCGCGGGCTTCCACGCGGTCGTCGACTGCCTGGGTTCCTGCGCCGCCGATGTCGACCTGGTGGCGGGCGTGGACGCGCGCGGCTTCCTGCTGGGCGCGGGTGTGGCCGCGGCCCTGGGGACCGGCGTGGTGGCCGTCCGCAAGGCCGGCAAACTGCCGCCGCCGGTGCTGTCGCGCGAGTACACCCTCGAATACGGCTCGGCCGCACTGGAGATTCCGGCCGACGGCATCGATCTGTCGGGCCGCCGGGTGCTGCTGCTCGACGACGTTCTCGCCACCGGCGGCACGCTCGCCGCGAGTGCGGAACTGTTCGCCTCCGCGGGCGCCGAGGTGGCGGCCGCGGCGGTCGTGCTGGAACTGAGCTCCCTGGGCGGGCGGGAACGGCAGGGCGACTACCCGCTGACATCGATCGTCCGCCTGTAGCGCGTCACGGTTGTGGCGCGGGCGCCGCGATGGCTATGCTCGGCCCGGCTATGAGTCGATCGAAGCGCACCAGGATCTCCGCCGCCGTGGCAGGGGCGGTCGGTCTGCTGTTCGTCGTGGGAGCCGCCACCGCCTCCGCGACACCGGAGGCGGCACTGCGTGGCGGACCGACGATCAGCGCGCACGTGACCGGGGCGAAGCCCGGCCAGGCATGCCGGATCGAGGCGGCCGGGGTCGACATGCCGTGGCGCACTGTCGGCGCCGACGGATCGGTCGTCCTGGATTCGGGGCCCGTGAGCCGCGGGCGGCACGACGCCCGGGTGATGTGCGGCGGCCCCGGAGGCGCGGCGGCGCATGCGGTGGGTAAGCAGGAGGACGTGTTCACCGGGCGCTGGGCGCCGGCCTACGAATTCCTCCACCACCACAGGCTGGAGTTCCTCACGCCGCGCGAGGGTTAGACGCGCGCGACCAGCCGGGCGATGAAGCCGGTGACGACGAGCCAGAACACTGCTGCCAGACCGTAATTGATGATCACATCGAGGTCGAAGTTCCCGGTGTTGAACAGGCCCGGGAAGAACAGCGCGAGCGGTTCGGCCAAGCCCTTGATGAACGTGAAGAACTTGTTCGCCGGGTTGGCGTCGAAGACCAGCATCAGGATGTAGACGGCCTCGATGACTGCGAAGATGCCGCCGACGGTGGTGAGGATGGCCGCGGCCGTCCCGGTCCCGTGAGCGGTGCGAGAGCGATATCTGTACATGGGTGGGCGATGCCCGGTCCCGGCCCGGCCGAAACGACAGCCCCCTTGACCGCGCCCCGATGAGATGCCCCGGTCGGGACGCTGATTCGGTGTCCTATCAGCGGTGAGTGCGGCTCGCACCTGCCTCGCGAAAATATTTCGAGAGCACTGCTCTTGACAGGGTTTCGAGGGTGGTGCATGAATGATCTCATTAGAGAGCAGTGCTCACAAAAGCGAGGAGTAGTTCCCATGAACGCCACCCGGTACATCGCCCCGACCGGTCTCGATCCCGTCATGAACAAGATCTTCAACGCCCTCCCGAAATTCGGCATCAGCGTCGCCGGCTCCCGGTTGCTGGCGGTGCGCGGGCGCAAGTCGGGGGAGTGGCGCACCACGATGGTCAACCTCCTGGTCGACGAGTCCGGCGCGCGCTACCTGGTGGCGCCGCGCGGCCACACGCAGTGGGTGCGCAACCTGCGCGCGGCCGGCGGCGGCGAGCTGCGGCTGGGCCGCCGGACCGAGACGTTCACCGCGACCGAGGTGGCCGACGCGGACAAGGTTCCGGTGCTGCGGCTGTACCTGAAGAAGTGGGGCTGGGAGGTCGGCAAATTCTTCGAGGGCGTCACCAAGGACGCCTCCGACGAGGAACTCGCCGGCATCGCGCCAGGCTTCCCGGTATTCCGGATCGGCTGAGCCGCAAGCACTTTCGTGCGGGCAGGGGTGTGGTGTGATCCGGATCCCGGGAATTTTCCTTGCGCACCCCTCGTTGAGTCGGTTAGCTTGAAGACGTCTTGTTCCCGTTGATCGGAGTCGTGCATTGCTCTTCTGAGGTAGCCCCGAACGGCTCGCAGTCGCGTGCCGTATCCCACGCCACCTCCCAGGAGCATGCACATGTCTATTACTTTCGCTCTTTCCGATCTCACCTTCGCCTGGCCCGACGGCACGCCCGTCTTCGACGGTCTCGACGCGGTGCTCGGCCCCGGACATGTCGGCCTGGTGGGCGCCAACGGGGCCGGGAAATCCACGCTGCTGCGGCTGATCGCCGGGGAGTTGCGTCCGGCGCGCGGGTCGATCACCGTGCCCGGCCGGCTCGGGTATCTCCGCCAGGACCTGGGTCTGGCTCCCGGCCAGCGCGTGGACGCGGTGCTCGGCATCGCCGAGGTGCGAAAGGCGTTGCACCGCATCGAATCCGGCGCGGGTGCGGAGGCGGACTTCGAGACCGTCGGCGCCCGCTGGGATGTCGAGGAACACGCCGTCGCGCTGCTGGGCCGCCTCGGCCTGCACTACCTGGCCGACGATGTGGCACAACTGGATCGGCGGCTGGAGACCCTCTCCGGCGGTGAGACTGTGCTGCTCGGCCTGGTGGCCGAACTGCTGCGCGACCCCGACCTGCTGGTCCTGGACGAGCCCACCAACAATCTCGATGCCGTTGCGCGCCGGCGCCTCTACGAGGTGGTAGGCCAGTTCCCGGGCACCGTGCTGACGGTCAGCCACGACCGGGGACTGCTCGATCGCGTCACCGCCGTGGCCGAGCTGCGGCAGGGCGAGATCCGGGTGTTCGGCGGTAATTTCGACGCCTACGAGGCGATGATCGAGGCCGAGCAGCGGGCCGCCCGCGCCGCCGTCCGGGACGCGCGCAGCGATGTGCGCAAGCAGTCGCGGGAACTGGTGGAGGCGCGCGTCAAACTGGACCGCCGTAAGCGGTACGGCCAGAAGATGTGGGATTCCAAGCGCGAGCCGAAGATCATCATGGCCGAACGCAAACGGCAGGCCCAGGTGTCCGCCGGCAAGCTGCGCAACAACCACATCGCGAAGGTGGAGGAGGCGAAGGAACATCTGGCACAGGCACAGGATCTGCTGCGCGACGACCGCGAGATCCGGGTGGATCTGCCCGGCACCCGGCTGTACCCGGGCCAGGACGTCCTGACGCTGGACGAGGTCACCCTGGTCAACGGCCCGGTGGTCTCGCTGACGGTGACCGGGCCGGAACGGATCGCGCTCACCGGGCGCAACGGGGCGGGCAAGACCACCCTGCTGCGCGCGATCGCCGCCGGGGCGGCGACGGTGCCGTGGCGCCTGCTGCCGCAGCGCCTCGACCTCTTCGACGAGACGCGGTCGGTCTTCGAGAACGTCTCGGCGGCAACGCCGCACGCCTCGGCCGAGCAGGTCCGCGCCCAGCTGGCCCGGTTCCTGTTCCGCGGCGCCGACGCGGACGTGGCGGCGGGCGCGCTGTCGGGCGGCGAGCGGTTGCGCGCGGCGCTGGCCATGATGCTGCTGGCCGACCCCGCGCCGAAACTGCTGCTGCTCGACGAGCCCACCAACAACCTCGACCTGCCCAGCCTGCGCCACCTCACCGAGGCGCTGGCGGGTTTCGAGGGCGCGCTGATCGTGGTCAGCCACGATCCGCGCTTCCTCGACGACATCGGGGTGACGCGGCGGGTGGAACTCACGGCGGACGGGCTGGTCGAGGACACCGCGGACAGGGGTATGACGGAAGTGTGACGCGAGCGCCGGGCGGGGACTATCCCGCCCGGTCCCGCCGTTGTACGGGTAGCCGATATGAGGAGGTCATGTGGCACAGGAGTACAACCGGAACCCCGCGGCCGTCGCCGCCCTCTCGCCCGAGCAGTACCACGTCACCCAGGAGGACGGCACCGAACGGCCGTTCACCGGGGAATACTGGGACAATCACGAGCCGGGCATCTACGTGGACGTGGTGTCCGGTGAGCCGTTGTTCGCCTCGGTGGACAAATTCGACAGCGGGTCGGGATGGCCGAGCTTCACCAAGCCGATCGATACCGCGACGGTCGCCGAGAAGCGGGACACCAGCCATCTGATGGTTCGCACCGAGGTCCGTTCCGTCTTCGGCGACAGCCATCTCGGGCACGTCTTCCCCGACGGGCCCCGCGACGCGGGCGGGCTGCGGTACTGCATCAATTCGGCGGCGCTGCGGTTCGTTCCCCTCGACGATCTCGAGGCGCAAGGATATGGGCAGTACAAGGCTCTCTTCACGAAGGAGGACGCATGACCGACACGCGGCGGGCGATTCTGGCCGGTGGCTGTTTCTGGGGCATGGAGGAGCTGATCCGCAAGCAGCCGGGCGTGCTCTCGACGCGGGTCGGCTACTCGGGCGGCCGCAACGACCACCCCACCTACCGCAACCACCCGGGCCATGCCGAGGCCGTGGAGATCGTCTACGACCCCGCGCAGACCGACTACCGGGCGCTGCTGGAGTTCTTCTTCCAGATCCACGATCCGACCACGAAGGACCGCCAGGGCAACGACATCGGTAGCAGCTACCGGTCCGCGATCTTCTACCTCGACGAGGACCAGAAGCGCGTCGCGCTGGAGACCATCGCCGACGTCGAGGACTCCGGGCTGTGGCCGGGCAAGGTCGTCACCGAGGTGACCCCGGCGAGCGAGTTCTGGGAGGCCGAGCCCGAGCACCAGGACTACCTGCAGAAGTATCCGAACGGCTACACCTGCCATTTCCCGCGGCCGGGCTGGAAGCTCCCGCGGCGGCAGGCCGCCGCGCAGTAGTACGGGGATCAGGCGGCCGGACCGGGTGGCGGCGTACCGTGTGCGAGCACGGTAGCGTCGTCGCTGCCGGACCGGCCGCTTCGTCGCGCGCCGGTCGCCGAACTCGTCCGGGAGGCCGTTGTGCGCGTCGTCGCTCGTATCGTGCTGGTCGTGACGGTGCTGCTGGGCGGCGTCGCGTCGCTGCTGCCCGCTGCCGTGGCCGCTCCGGCCGGGACGGTGACCCTCGACGACGTCACCGCGCGCAAGATCGACGAACTGCTGGCGGCCAAGGTCGCGAGCGGCGCGCGGAGCCGCGGCGAGCTGATCGAACTGCTGTCGCGGCAGTTCCTGGGCACGCCGTACGGCGCGGACATGTTGATCGGCTCGGCCACCGAGCCGGAGCAGCTGGTGGTCGACTTCCGTCGGGTGGACTGCTTCACCCTGCTCGACTACGTCGAGGCGCTGAGCCGGTCGTCGGATCGCGACCAGTTCCTCGCCGAGCTGGTGAACACCCGATATGCCGGTGGCACAGTCGATTTCACCCATCGCAAGCACTTCTTCACCGATTGGGCGGCGACCCCGCGCGTCGCCGCCACCGACATCACCTCGGCGGTGAGCCCGGCCGCGGTCACCGTGACCCAGCACCTCAACGCGAAAGCCGGTGGCGGGAACTATCTTCCGGGCATTCCGGTGGTCGATCGGGATATCACCTACATACCCGCGTCCGCCGTGGACGACGCCGTCGTGGGGCAGCTCCGCACGGGTGACTACGTCGGCGCCTATGCCGATCAGGCCGGGCTGGACGTCACCCACGTCGGCATCGTCGTCCAGACTCCGAACGGGCCGGTCTTCCGTAACGCGTCGTCGCTCGACCGGAACGAGCAGGTGGTCGATTCCCCGTTCGACGAATACGTGCGGTCGACCCCCGGCATCGTCGTCATGCGCCCGGCCTGATCGACGCCCGGCGGCAGCGGAACGGCTAGGGGTGCAGGAAGAGTCGTTCGCACGGCATCCGTTCGAAGGTGGGTGACAGGTCGGTGTCGATGTCGATGGTGATCGACTCGGAACCGTGCCGGCGCTTCCATTCGGACAGGAAATTCGCCGCGGCGGTGGCGCAGATCCGGTAATCGGCGCGCAGATTGCGGTGGATGAAGGAGACGTGCAGGTCCATATCGTCCGGATGCGGTGATTCATTCCGTTTCCTGGTCATCGGGGACACCTCGTCTCGACGAGTCGGGTTTGACACGGCCGGCACTCACCAGGACGGCGAAGGCATTCGCTTTCCGTGGGCAGTCTTCGAGCAGGCATTCGCGATGGCGTTGCATCTCGCGGTGGGCCTCGACGACCGTCAGCGGCGTGCCCGGCGCGTCGTGACTCCAGTTCCGGGTCCAGGCGACGGGCCGGTCGTCGGGATTCGCTTTCAGCAATGCCAGCACGACACCGGCCAGACAGCCGGCCAGAGGCGCCGTGAGTACTGCGGTGTACCACACGGTCATAGTCGTTTCCGGGATTTCGCGGCGAAGTACTGCGAGGCCAGCTTCAGCCGTCGATTCGCCTGCCGCAGGGCGTCGTTCTCGAGACGTAGCGAGTACAGTTCGGCGCGCTCGGCCGCCGAGAGAGCCGTCGCCCGCTCGGGGAGTATCGGTGGCGTGGGCGCCGGAACGGGCGATGGCGCGTCGGCGAGGTCGGACCGGGGAGCGATGGACGCGATGTCGGTGGTCACGCCGCGTAACGCCCTCTCCCCGACGTCGATCGACGACAACAAATCCGCCAAATTCCGTGACTCGGGCGAGCCTTCGGATATCTGCTCATCTCTATTCATCGGTTGTCCATCTTCTGAGAATGTGTCCGCTGCGACGGTCTGCGGTGTATTCGATGCCGCGCCATTCTCGGGTCGGAGCCCGAGCGGGGGCGTCGATGAATCGGAACCGGCTGTGCTTCGAAACCGATTTCAGAGAACCACGATCACTGGACGAGCCTGTCGTGGATCGGCCGCGCTACCGCGGAACGCAACAGTTCTATCACGATCGATAAATTTGTACACCCCCCTTTGTGGGCGATCACCGGACCCCCCTTTCGGCCGAATCATGATCGGAAAGTGATCGCCTGGTTCGTGCCCGATCGTAAATCATCGTCATCGGGCTTTTAGGGGGGATGCCCTAGGGGGGTTGGCAAGCTGTCGCGCGAATATCACCATGGTCTGCGGCCCTGGGATGTTCGTGTCCGGGAGCCTACTCGCAAGTCAATTCGATCACGGCGGCCGGACAACGGAAAGTTCGATACGCCGGAACCTCGGAAGTATCGGAGGAGAGGAATGCTGGAATCCTGCCGCTCGGATCACGATGTCGTCCACATGTACCGGCGCCGCTATGCGCTTCCGGCTCGAATCATTTCGGAGCGTCCCGCGCTGTTGACGAGTGATCTACTCGGTGCGGTGACAATGCCGGCGCCGGTCGGGGCGAAGGTTCTCGCCGCCGTGCCCATGCCGATACCGGTGCTCGGCGACCCGCGCGAGAGCCGCTGGACGTTTCTGGTCCGGCCGAACTGCCCGGTGCCGTCGTGCCTGGCGGAAGTATTGGCGGATCGGGAAGTGACGGTCGCCGACCGCGGCCGGGTGGTGATGCTGCCGCGGTCGGATCGGGGCTGGGGAGCGCGCTGGGTGTCGCAGCCCGACGGTGTGGTGAACGCCCTGCCGGGGCTGGCCCGGATCCTCCGGGAGGCGTACACGAACAGCCTGCCGGTGCCGGAACCCACCGGCGGGTAGCCCGCGCGGCCGGTCTCAGTACACCGGCGTCCAGCCCGGCCAAGGCCGTTCACCGCACTCGCCGCGCAGGCACGCGAGCCGGTGGGCGGCCTGCTCGCGCAGGTGCGGCCGCTCGGCCCCCTGCTGCATCAGCCACGCCGTCATCCTGAATTCGCGGATGTCGCGCAGGAGTTCGAAGCCGCCCCACGCCATGACATCGACGCCGTATTCGGCGCTGAACGCCGCGTACTCGTCGGCGGTGATCCATCCGCACGTCGCCAGGTTGACCGCGGTCTGCACCAGATCCCATTCGGGCGGGCCGATGCAGAACCGCTCCAGGTCCAGCACGATCGCCTCGCCGGAGTCGGCGGTGACGATATTGCCCTCGTGCGCGTCGCCGTGAATGGCGCGCCAGGGCAGGCCCTCCGGACGCTCGCGCCACCGCTGCTCGAGCCCGTCGAGGTGGGCGCGCATCCAGCGGCGATGCGCGCGGGACAGCTCGGGCGCGGCGTCGATTCGCTGGCTCAACCGGGCGAAGGGCTGGAACACCTGGAGCCCGACGCCGACCGGTACCGGCAGGCTGTGCAGGTGCCGCAGCGCCCGCGCGACCACCTCCGGCCGGCTGACGCGGTGCGGCGGCAACTCCCGCCAGAACACCACCGGCCGGTCGCCGACCGCCGGCAGGTGCGGGGGATGGGGTGCCACCCGCACGGCCGGCACCCCGGATTCCGCCAGCCACCGCGACACCGCCACCTCACGCCCGGCCGCCGCCGTGCGGCCCGGGCGCGAGACGCGCGCGACGATACTTCCGTGCAACCGGTAGACGGCGTTCTCGCCGAGACTGATCACCTCGGCGCCTTCGGCGCACAAACCGGCTGCGGCGCAAGCGGATTCGAGTACGGCCCGGGTCCGGGACTCCTCGCTCATCGCACGGTGAGGCCACCCAGGCGCCGCCGCAGATCCGCCACCTCGCGCGGGGTGGCCCGTGCCGCGGCGAGCGAATCCAGTTCGCGCAGATACCAATCGGCTCGCTGGGACCGCACATGGGCCGCGTCGTCGAGCGCCGAGTGCCCGATCGCCGCACCCTCGTCGGGGGCGCCCGTCGCCATCACCAGCGAGGCCAGTTTCAAGCGCGCGAAGGCGCGGGAACGGACATAGGCGTCCCTGTGACCGTCGACGGCGGTCTCCAGGCGCCGGCGCGCCTCCGACCGGAATCGCCCCTGGACAGCGAGGCCGAACAGGGCGTGCCCGGTGTCGCCGCCGTGCTGCGCGTCGTCGTAGTACGCCATCCACGGCGGATCGTTGTCGGGGCTGCGATGGGCGAATTCGTCGTCGGCCTGTCCGACCGCGCGGACGGTTTCGTCCACGCGGTGCATATCGGCCAGGGCCCGGGCCCGGACCGCGTGCAGGTTGGCGCGTTCGGTCGGCGTCAGCTGCCCGACGCGTTCCAGGGCCAGCTCGGCGAGCGTCAGGCCGGTGGCCGGATCCTTGCACCAGATGGCCTGACGTGCCATCCGCGACAGCACCTCGGCGCGCAGATGCGCGTCACCGGCCCATTCGGCGCAGGTCAGCGCCAGGCGGAGCATGCGCCGGGCGTCGTCGTGGGCGAAGGCGTCGAAGGCCATCCAGGCCGAGGTCTGTCCCAGGAAACCCACCGCGGTGAGCAGGGCGGCCCGGTGCTCCGGCGCGCATCGGGCGTTGAGCAGGTCGACCGCGTAGGTGAGCTGGGCGGCCACCGCCTCACGGACCAGGCCGCCGCCGTAGGTGTTGTCCCAGCTGTTGAAGACACGCGCGGTATTCATGACCTGCTGTATCTCGGTTCTGCCGACCAGTGAGGGCACCGGGGTCGGCTGGGTGAGCGCCGTCAGCTCCTTCAGCGGTACCGAGACGGCGACCGCGGCCGCGGTCCCCAGGGCCACGCGAAAAAAGTCCGAGCGGCGCACCCGTTCCTCCTCTGTTTCGTCGGCCACCAGCGGTGTCGACCGCTGGTCGAAGAATCCCAAGTCGTGGTCTGATTCCACGTCGAAGATGTGGCGAAAGGCCTCTCGATAGCGAGGGTTCGGCCATGTACGTTCGCCACGCAAGTAACGTCTGATAGTTTCGTCGGTGTAGCGTCCCGGCTTTCCACCACGTCGTTCGACGTGCGAATTCAGCAGGTCAGCGAGGTGTCTCTGCGTCATGCCGGACATTTGCAAGAGACGCTGCAATTTCATATTGGGCACCAGAACCCTGTTCATTCCAGCCTCCCTATCCGGTGCCATACGGTCTCGGGTCTCAGGAAGATTACGTCATGGAACGTTATCTGCGCGCCCCGAGATTCGAGAACCCCTCTTTCTGGGCCGCACCCCCCGTCTACCATTGTTAACGACGACTGTTCTTGCATTTCGATACTGCATTTTGTCGTACGCGATAAACCGACCGTGCCGGTCGTCGGGTGCGCGGCCAAAACAGGCGGCGTACGAGCGCGCGAACGAACTGTCGCGGTAGGGAAGTGTGGCGGTCGTCACGCGGGGTTCCCGGCCGGGAACCCCGCGTGGGTATTCAGCGGCCGGTGTCGGAGGACGCGCCGGGTTCGGAACCGTTGTGCGCGGTGGGAATCGAGACCGTGACGTGGTAACGGCGGCCGGAGATCCGGTCCGGTCGGTATCGAACGACCGGGTCGGTCACCACGAGCCACTCGTGCGGGCTGCCCGCGAGGATTCGAATCGCACTTGAAACCAACATTTCGAAATCTCCTGTGTTGCCGATTGTTCCGAGATCACCCGCGAGCGGTGGAGAGAGTGTAGGAATTATGTACTCCGGGCGACGTGCGAAAACAATGAATACGAAATATCGACGCAACAAATTGGGGAGTTTCGTCCAGCGGGCTCGACTCGATGCGACGGGCTACGCCCCGCCGCGCCCCGCCGCGAGGATGGTGGACACCGCCGCGTCGACCCGTTCGGTCACGGCCCGGGGCGAGGAGGCGTCCAGCTTGCCGTCCAGGTGCAGGAAGGCCAGGCCGTGGACCAGGGCCCACACCGCGTTCGCCATCGGCTCCGGGTCGGCGTCCGGGAAGGCTTGGCGCACAAGCGATTCGACGTACTCTGTGATCGCCTCGGTGGCCGCGACCCGCTCCGGGCCGGTCGGGTCGCACGGTTCGGCGAACATCACGCGGAACATTCCCGGTCGCGTCAGCGCGAACCGGACGTACGCGTTCGCGACGGCGGCCAGGCCCTCGGGCGTGGCCTGTGCGGGATGTGCCGCGGCCAACTGTTCGGCGAGTTCCTGATAGCCCACCGCCGCGACCGCGGACAGCAGCGCGTCGCGGTCGGCGAAGTGGCGGTAGGGCGCGGCGGTGGACACCCCCGCGCGCCTGGCCGCCGCGCGCAGCGACAGTTCGGTCGCCCCGCCCTCTTCCAGCAGTTCCACCGCTGCCCGCACCAGGGCATTGGGCAGATCGCCGTGGTGATACGAGGTGGTCGACGTTGCCATGGCTCACTACTGTAGCAAGAGTTGACACCGCTTACATCCTGCCCTGGTGTTAGCGTCGCATGCATAAGTATGCGGTGCTTAGGGCCAGCTCGCCCTGCACATGCCGGTCCCGACCTCCGTGTCGAGCCGGAAGTAGCGTCACCGCGGCCGGACGGGGGCGACCGCGTGAGCGCGGCCCGGTAGTGTGTCGGTCGTCACGCAGGAGACTCCCGGTCCGGTGACACCGGACGGGAGTACGCGGGTATCAGCCATATTCCAGCGAACGGGAAGGTGCGCCCGCGGTGGCCGCGGCACGCCTCACCAGCGCGCTCGGTGTCCGTTCCGGCGGCCGGGTGTCCTCGGAGCCCGGCGCGTGTCCTGCGACCGGATTAAAGTTGGTGGTCTGAGCGGTTGGACCGGTCGGATAAGGTGTGCCGATCGAGCCAGGAGAGGTGGTGGCATGACTCAGCATCTGGAAAAGGCGAATGCCGAGCAATCGAGTCCCGGCAACGGCGCTACCCCGTCTCCTGCCGCCCCGGCTCCCGAATCGCAGTCGTCGCCCACCCCGCGCAATATGCCGATGCGGCAGCCCGGCGCCCCGGCCGCGGTCCCCACCTCCGCCTCGCGCCGCGTGCGCGCCCGGCTGGCGCGGCGAATGACCGGTCAGCGCGGCATCTCCGCGGTCAAACCGGTGCTCGAGCCGCTCGCCACCGTCCATCGCGAGCTGTACCCGAAGGCCAATCTGCAATTGTTGCAGCGCGCCTTCGACGTCGCCGACGAGAAGCACGCCCACCAGTTCCGCAAATCCGGCGACCCGTACATCACCCACCCGCTCGCGGTCGCCAACATTCTCGCCGAACTCGGCATGGACACCACCACCCTCGTCGCCGCGCTGCTGCACGACACCGTCGAGGACACCGGCTACTCGCTCGAGGAACTCACCCGCGACTTCGGTCCCGAGGTGGCGCATCTGGTCGACGGCGTCACCAAACTCGACAAGGTCAACCTGGGCGCGGCCGCCGAGGCCGAGACCATCCGCAAGATGATCATCGCGATGGCCCGCGACCCGCGCGTGCTGGTGATCAAGGTCGCCGACCGGCTGCACAACATGCGCACCATGCGTTTCCTGCCGCCGGAGAAGCAGGCCAAGAAGGCCCGCGAGACGCTGGAAGTCATTGCACCGCTTGCCCATCGGCTCGGTATGGCGACGGTCAAGTGGGAGCTGGAGGATCTGGCCTTCGCGATCCTGCACCCGAAGAAGTACGACGAGATCGTGCGCCTGGTCGCCGACCGCGCGCCCTCGCGCGACACCTACCTGGCCAAGGTGCGCGCCGAGATCGTCAACACCCTGGCCGCCAGCCGCATCAACGCCATCGTCGAGGGCCGCCCCAAGCACTACTGGTCGATCTACCAGAAGATGATCGTCAAGGGTAAGGACTTCGACGACATCCACGACCTGGTCGGCATCCGCATCCTGTGCGACGAGGTGCGCGACTGCTACGCCGCCGTCGGTGTCGTGCACTCGCTGTGGCAGCCGATGGCGGGCCGGTTCAAGGACTACATCGCCCAGCCGCGCTACGGCGTCTACCAGTCGCTGCACACCACCGTCGTGGGCCCGGACGGCAAACCGCTCGAGGTGCAGATCCGCACCCAGGACATGCACCGCACCGCCGAATTCGGCATCGCCGCGCACTGGCGCTACAAGGAGACCAGGGGCAAACACTCCAACGACTCGACCGAGGTCGACGATATGGCGTGGATGCGGCAGCTGCTCGACTGGCAGCGGGAGGCGGCCGACCCGGCCGAGTTCCTGGAGTCGCTGCGTTTCGACCTGAAGTCGCCGGAGATCTTCGTCTTCACGCCGAAGGGCGATGTCATCACCCTGCCGCAGAAGTCGACGCCGGTCGATTTCGCCTACGCCGTGCACACCGAGGTCGGCCATCGCTGCATCGGCGCCCGCGTCAACGGCCGGCTGGTCGCGCTGGAACGGCAGCTGGAGAACGGTGAGGTCGTCGAGATCTTCACCTCGAAGGCGCAGAACGCCGGGCCGAGCCGCGACTGGCAGAACTTCGTGGTGTCCCCGCGCGCCAAGGCCAAGATCCGGCAGTGGTTCGCCAAGGAACGCCGCGAGGAGGCCCTCGAGGCCGGTAAGGAGCAGATCTCCAAGGAGGTCCGCCGCTCCGGACTGCCGCTGCAGCGCCTGATGAGCGCCGACGCCATGAGCGCCCTCGCGCACGAACTGCACTACACCGACATCTCCGCGCTGTACGCGGCCGTCGGTGAGAACCAGGTCTCGGCGCACACCGTCGTGCAG
Source organism: Nocardia transvalensis NBRC 15921 (assembly GCF_000308875.1). Taxonomy (GTDB): domain Bacteria; phylum Actinomycetota; class Actinomycetes; order Mycobacteriales; family Mycobacteriaceae; genus Nocardia; species Nocardia transvalensis. The sequence continues at coordinate 11,134 of NZ_BAGL01000057.1, read as the reverse complement.
CGCCTGATGGCGCAGCTCGGCGGCGTCGGCGACGTGGAGAACGAACTCGCCGAACGCTCGACCCCGTCCACCCTGCCCGCGCGCCAGCGCGTGAGTGGCGATGCGGGCGTGGAGATTCCGGGCGCGCCGGGCACGGTCGCCAAACTCGCCAAGTGCTGCACGCCGGTCCCGGGCGACGAGATCATGGGCTTCGTGACCCGCGGGGGAGCGGTGAGCGTGCACCGCACCGACTGCACCAACGCCGACTCCTTGCAAGCCCAGGCCGAACGCATCATCGACGTGAAGTGGGCGCCCTCGCCGTCGTCGGTGTTCCTGGTCGCCATCCAGATCGAGGCCCTGGACCGCACGCGGCTGCTCTCGGATGTCACCAAGGTGCTCGCCGACGAGAAGGTCAACATTCTGTCCGCCTCGGTGATGACCTCCGGTGACCGCGTCGCCATCAGCAAGTTCACCTTCGAGATGGGCGATCCGAAACACCTGGGCCACCTGCTGAACGTGGTGCGCAATGTGGAGGGCGTGTACGACGTCTACCGCGTGACCTCCGCGGCCTGAGCCGTCCCGCCCGGCGCTTGACCTGGAGCGCTCTCGAAGATCTACCGTGCGGGGCATGGATGCAGCTATCACGCTCGACGGCCGGGTCGCCCTGGTCACCGGTGGTTCCCGAGGGATCGGACGAGGGATCGCGCAGACGCTGGCCCGCGCCGGCGCGGCGGTCGCCGTCAACTATCGCGGGCGCGAGGACGAGGCCGCCGCGACCGTCGCCGCGATCGAGCGGGCCGGTGGCACGGCCGTCGCCGTCCGCGCGAATGTCGCCGACCGGGCCGAGGTGGAGGCGATGGCCGCGCGGGTGGGCGCGGCGCTCGGGCCGATCGATGTGCTGATCAACAACGCCGGAATCGCCACCATCCGCGGCCTCGACGACCTCACCGAGGCGGACTTCGACGAGACCCTGGCCGTGAACCTGAAATCGGCGTTCCTGTGCACCCAGACGGTCGTTCCCGGCATGCGGTCGCGCGGGTGGGGCCGGATCGTGAACATCTCCTCGGTGGCGGCCCGCGGCGCGGGAGGCGTCGGCGTGCACTACAACGCGTCCAAGGCCGGGCTGGAGGGCCTGACCCGCGGCTACTCCGCCCGTCTGGCCGCCGACGGCATCACCGTGAACGCCGTCGCGCCGGGCCTCGTCGACACCGAGATGGCCGCGCCCCTCAAGGAAGCCGGCGTCGCCGACCGCCTGCCGGTCGGCCGCATCGGCGCCCCGGAGGAAATCGGCCGGGCCGTCCTCATGGTGCTCACCAACGGCTACCTCACCGGCCAGACCATCGCGGTGAACGGCGGCGGCAGCTTCATTTGATTCCCTTTGTCCCGGCGTGCTTTCGGCGTCCCGGCGTGCTTTCGGCCGGGATCACTCCACCGACACCACAGCCTCCACCGCCTGCGCCCGTGACAACCGCACCGCCTCGACGCCCATCACCACGACGGCCAGCAGAACGAAGACGGTGCCGACCGGACCGCTGCGCAGGCGCTCCTCGAGGACGGTGATGCCGATGAAGGCCGCGCCGAGCGGTTCGGCGACCGTGAAGGCGGGCAACGATGCGGAGAGCGGGCCGACCTGATACCCGCGCTGCTGCAGGTACAAGCCGACTATGCCGGAGGCGACCAGGGTGTAGGGCTGCCAGGACGTGAGGACCGCGCCCGCGCTCTGCCCGAACAACTCGGTGACATGTCCGGTGAGCGCCGCCGCGAGTCCGAACAACAATCCGGCGGCGGTTCCGAGCAGCAGAGCGCGCACCGCCGGATTCCGCGCGGTGAATCCGGCGACAACCCCTACGGCGGTGACCCCCAGAAGCAGGCCCATCGGCCAGATCCAGTCCCGCCACGGCGCATTCGTCACGCCCTCCGTCGGATCGCCGACGACGAGGAATACCGCCAGCGCCACCGACAGCGCGACCGCCTGCGCCCACATCCGCGCGCTGACCCGACGGCCGCTGTAGTGCGCGGCCAGCGGCAGCGCGAAGACCAGCGCGGTGACCAGGATCGGCTGCACCACCAGCACCGACCCCAGGGCCAGCGCCGCCACCTGGAACGCGAATCCGCCCGCGTCCCCGACGATCCCGGCCCACCAGCGCGGGCTGCGCACGAGTCGCGCCAGGAACGCCTCGCCCTCGGGCACCTCCGCGGCCGCCCGCTGCTGCGCCACCGCCGACACCGCGAACAACACCGCACCGACGAACGCGCACGACACCGCCGCCACCGGAAGATCCGCCACCGTGCCAGTCTGCCCGCCTATCCGGCCGCTGTCGGGCATCGGGCGGCGTGTCTCGCGGACTTCCGCCACATCCTCGCCACCCTGTTTCCGCCACCGGGCGGGGCCGGACGGCCCGGCGACCCCGATTACGCGGCGCGCCGGGAGACGGGACGTTGTCGATTCAGCGCAATTGTGGCGAATGTGAAAAATGGCCTGTCAAAGGATAAATCGATGCTTCGTTCGAAAGCCATCCGCGCACTAGCTAATTCATAGCACCACTCGAATCCGGCGGATTTGCTGCTTTGTGGCGCGTACCGCGCGCCGAGATGGCTTCGGGGCGTTAGTATTCCGGCAGTCGCAGAACGGTTGCCACAACCGACGGGCCATAGTAAGGATGGCCACAATAATTCCGGTCGGTTTGCCGTTTCGACGTCAATTCTTCCGACGCTGCGTTCGCAATGTGCAGGATGCACTGCGGTGTTCGCTGGATTCTGTTACGGTCTATTGCGTTTCGGGGCCACGCGGCAACGGCGTAACTCGAACGCGCGACGGTCGCGGGGCAGCGATCATCGCAACGACGGGTCGCCGGGACACCGACCCTCCGAACTGATGCATACAGCTGGTGAAGGGGGTCAGATCTTGCTGGCCACGCGCAGAACCTGGAGCATGCCGGCGGCGGTCGCGCTCACCCTCGCTGCCGCGACGTCGATCGGGGCCGTGCCCGCGCACGCGCAGCCCGGTCCCACCACCAAGATCGCCATCGACACCTGTCCCGCCCTGTACGCCTTGGGAATCCAGGGCACCGGGGAATCCTCGCCCGACGCCGCCCCGACCACCGATACGGGCATGTTGTCGCAGGTCTTCCTGCCGCTGCTGGCGGCGGCTCCCGACACCGGCCTGGTCCAGCGCGCCTACGTGCCCTACGAATCCGGCTTCGGCGGCGCGGTTCCCGGTGGCGCGGCGCCGTATTCGGAATCGCTGGCCGGCGGGCTGAGCCGGCTGCGGGGGATGGCGCGGCAGATCGCCGATCGCTGCGAGCAGACCCGGTTCGCCATCACGGGCTATTCCCAAGGCGCGCACGTCGCCTCGCTGTTCGCGCAGGAGGTGGGCGCACACCAGGGCGTCCTGCCCCCGGAGAAGATCGCCGCGGTCGCCCTGTTCGCCGACCCGACCCGCAACACCGGCGCGCCGCTGTTCCCCGGCGCTCCCGGCAAGTCCACCCCCGACGCCGCTCCGGGCACCCGGGGCGAGCGGGTCGCGGCCTTGCAGACGCTGCCCCAGGAGCCCGCGACCGGCGGCGGCATCGGGCCCGACCGCGACCGCGCCGCCGACTTCGGCGCGCTGACCGGCAGGGTCGCGAGCTTCTGCGCCGCGGGCGATCTCGCCTGTGACGCGCCCGCCGGCGCCCCGATCCTGCGCGCGGTCGCGAATGTGGCGGGCCAGTCCACACTGTCGGGCGGCGACCCGATCAACGCCCTGGTGTCGATCTCGCAGGCCCTGGCGTTCACGTCGATCAAAACCGCGTCCACGGTGGTGAACTCCGATATCGGCGGCACCACGCCGGCCTCGCTGTCCTACCAGCCGCGGCAGTCCATCTCGCAGCGCATCGCCGAGGCCTCCGATCCGCGCAGCCGCATCGCCCTCGCCGATCCGATGCGTGCGATGTTCAAGGTCGGGGTGATCGGTCTCAACGCGGTGGGCACGACGCTGCGCACGGTGCTGAACCCCGCCGCCATCGGCGAATTGGCGCGCGCCGCGCTGACCAACCCGCCCGTCGCGCTGGTCATGCTCGCCACGAGGCTGACCGGTGCGGTCACCCAGCTGGTCCCGCCGACGACGGTCTCGCGCCTGGTGTCCGAGTCGTTCGACGCGGTCGTCCAGAACATCACCGACAACAAGGACCTGCTCGACACCGCCACCTGGGTGCGCTACTGGGACACCGTCCAACGCCACGGCGCCTATGCGACCGCCGCCGTGGACGCCAACGGCGACGCTCCCGTCCGGTTCGCGGCCGACTGGTTCGCCGCCGCGGCCCGCGATCTGTCCGGCGCACAGGGCGCCTCCCAACCACAGAAAGGTACGTCGAACAGCACGATTACCGGAATCTTGATGCCGCCCCCCGGCGCGTCGAGTTCGCCGAATTCGTCGGGTACGGGACAATTTCCGTTTGGGACAGGCCCCGGCGGCGTGCCGCCGACCTCGCCCACGGCTGCTACCCCTGACAACGCCTACCCGTTCTCCACGAACTGATCGCCGAGAGGTCCGACGATGCCGCACGTGCCTGGCTCCGCGGGGATGGGGGAATGTTGAAGTCGTACAAAGATCTGGAGCGCTGGTACCCGGCGCTCGAGCCGCCGGGCGACGCGGTCCGGCCACCCGCCGGTGAGCAGCCGACGTTCGCCGACGACGAGGCGGGCTCCGGTGCGGGTCGCTACCCGCACTACATCCGCGAGACCGAACCCGAACCGTTCGACATCCCGTTCGCCGCCGACCCGTCCGGCCGCGACGAATTCACCGGCGGCTGGACCGACTGGGTGGGCGACCACGCTCCCGGCCCGGACGACGACTACCCGGCCCGCGACGACACCGTGGTCCGCTTGCCCTGGGACGACGAGGATCCCGAGCCGCGCACGCTGGGGCGCTCGCACGCCGGGACGGACCGGTCCGGCCGCATCGGGCGCGACGGGCCGGGCGCCGCCTCCCCGCACACGCTGCGCGAGCGCGCCCGCCCGAACCGGCTGCGCGCCGCGGTCGTGCTGGTGATCGCCGTGCTGTTGCTCGGGCTCGCGGGCGCCCTCGCGCTCTACCTGCTGCACTCGCGCGGCGCCGCAACGCATTCCGGTTCCCTCAACGCGCCCGCGGTGCGCCTCACGGCGGCCACCGGCGACGGGAGCGCGGCCGGGTTCTGCCCGACCGAGCGCGCCGACCGCGTGGTGCGCGGCGCCGAACCGGGCGGCACCGCCTCCGGTCCGGACGCGATCATGTGGTTCCAGTACTCGTACTACGTCGAACGGTCCGCCGAGCGGGCGCTCGAGGTCGTCGCCCCCGGGACGGTCCTGTCGCCCGCGTCGGTGATCCAGCGCGGTATCGACTCGGTCCCGCTCGGCACCGCACACTGTGTTCGCGTGTCGACCGTGACCGAGGACAAGTATTCGGTGGAGGTCACCGAGCGCCGCCCCGGCGGCGCGCCGAAGACCTATGGCAAGCAGACGGTCACCACCGCGGTGATCGGCGGCCGCACCCTGATCACGGGCATCGCGGCGGGGTAAGAGGAGAGCTGAGCGATGGGACAGGACTGGAGCCGGTGGCTCGACGAGGCGCCCGAGGCGGGCGACCCGGCGAGCCGTCAGACGCGCGCCAAGGCTCCGGTGGTGCGGTTACGGAAGGGGCGGCGCGAGGACGGCGGCGACGCCGGCTCGCCGCGCCCGATCCTGGTGGTCGGCGGCTGCGGTGGCGCCGGCACGACCACGACCGCGCTCGGCATCGCCGGGGAGATCGTCACCTCGGGGGCGCCGACCGTCGCCGTCGACGCCACGGCCTCCGGTAGCGATCTGGCCCTGCGCGGCGCCGACGAGCACCTGAGCCCGATCAGCCTGCAGCAGTGGCTCTACGGCCGCGGCGACGACGAACCCGCGCCGCTGAAGGAATGCCTGTCGCACGCCGCGTCCGGAATCGGCCTGCTGTGGCGCGATTCGGCCCCGCTGCGCCGCCGCGCGACCTACCTGACCGTCTCGCGCGCCGTCGCCGACGCGGGGTACACCCCCGTCTACGACGGCGGCAACCCGATCGCCGGGCGGCACCTGCGCCCGCTGCTGGAGGACGCCGATATCGCTCTCGTCCTGGCCATTCCGGCCCGCGTGGACGCCGCCAACCGGCTGCGCGTCACCCTCGAATGGCTCGACGACGAATTCGGCGGCCCGGCCGAGGGGCAGGGCGGCGGCATCGTCGGCGACACCACGATCGTGATCTCCCACCAGCAGCCCGGCAACGAGCCCCTGATCGCGGATCATCTGCGGGAACATCTGAACGGCTGGGTGCGCGATATCCGCGAGATTCCCTACGACCCGCAGCTGGCGCGCGGAGAACTGGTGCGGCACAACGCCCTTGCCGCCGACACCCGCAGGGCCTATCGCACGCTCGTGTCGGGGGTGGCATCATGACCGCGGCCATGAAGGAACATCGGAACTCTCGAGACTCCGCCGGTCCCGCCGCCGACGCTCCGGCCGGCGCCGCGGGCGTCGTCGCACCACCCGAATCGCGCCGGGCGCCGGTCTGGGACCGGCCCGTTCCCGGCGCCGGGCGCGCCCCGCTGGTGTGGTTGCTCGGCGTGCACGGCGGCGCCGGCGCCAGCACCCTGGCGCACGTGCTCGCGCCCGCCGCGGATTCCCACCGCCGCTGGCCCGGGGTGCTCGATCGGGAGTCCCCCTTCGTCGTGCTGGTCGCCCGCGAGACCATCGCCGGGCTGGCCCGCGCCCACGATCTCCTGCGCCAGCATCGCGCGGGGCTCGCCGGTCCGAGCGAGGTGCTCGGACTGATCACCGTGGCCGCTCGTCCGGGCCGGATGCCCGCCGAGATCCGCCGCTATCGCGATGTGGTCGGCTCGCTGGCCGGCCGGGTGTGGCAGGTGTCGTGGTACGAGGAGTGGACGCTCGTCGAACCCGATCAGCTGCCGGTGTGGTCGCCGTCGGACCCGCCGCCGCAGCAGAAGAAACGCAAGCTCGATCCCCTGCAAGAGGTTCCGCACGGCGTCGACGAGCTCGGTGCGAGCATCGTCGACGTGATCCGTGAGAAAGTAACTAGCAGTTCGCAATTGGAAGAAGAAGAGGACGCTCGATGAGTACCATCCTGGCGGCCGTGCACGAGACGTACGGTGCTGTTCTCGCTCAAGTCGGAAATCCGACGCCCGAGGCGCCCCCGGCCTCGGAGAAATTGCTGAAGTTGGTCCGGTATTTCACCTGGTTCGTGCTGCTGTCCGGAATCATGGGCATCACCTACGCGGGAGGCAAGTTCGCATGGGAGAAGTGGACGGGAGGCGGCCTCGAGTCGCCGAAGATGGTGGCCGGCGCCATGATCGGCGGCATCATCGCGACGAGTGCCGGAACCATCATGAACGCGGTCATCGGTAGCTGATGGCCACGGCGACCGTGCTTGCCTACAAGCAGATACCGGCCGATGTGATCGAGCCCGTCATGCAGCTCATCAACTGGCTGCTGTGGGTGGTGCTGTTGTTCTGCCTGGCCTGGATGATCATCTCGGCCGGGCGGCTGTGGTCGGCGATGCGCGACGACATGGCCGTGAACGACGCCTCCCACGGCATCGTGATGAGCCTGATCGGCGCGATCGTGGCCAGTTCGGCGAGCGCGATCGCACTGACCGTGCTGCCGACGTGAACGGTTGAGCCCCATGACTTCGGCCGAGATCGACACCCCGGTGAATACCCTGCGTATCCGCCGCGCCGCCGCGGGCGTGCTCGGCGCCGCCGTGCTGGCGGCCGCCGGCTGCGGGGGAGACGACGGCGGTGCGTCGCGACCGGATCCGGCGCGGCCGCCCAGCGGTGTGCGCTGGCAGCCGTATCAGGGCGTCGCCCTGCCGGTCACCGATCAGGGCCCCAGGAACGACAGCGACGGCGCCGCAACCGGATTCGACCACACCCCCTCGGGTGCGGCGGTCGCGGCCATCACGCATTCGGTGCGGTTGTCGGTGGCCACCGACAACCAGTGGTCGGCGGTGGTCGCGCGTGAGGTCGTGCCCGGCCCGGCCCGCGACGACTGGTCGGTCAACCGCGTGCAGCTGTCGATCACCGGCCCGGCGGCACAGCAGTACGCGCCGCGCGTGCTCGGCTACCGCGTCACCGACTACACCCAGGACAGATCGACCGTGGACGTCTACACCGAATACTCCGACGGCTCGCGTGCGGTGAACCACACGACCGTCGAATGGTTCGCAGAGGACTGGAGGTTACGCCTGCCCGATCCGGACGCCGCCGCGCGGCCGGTCGAGTCCATCGACCAAACGCCCACCGACATCGTGACACTGGAGGCTCCGACATGACAGAGAAGGATGCGGCCGGTTCCTATACCGGGTCCGACCGCAGCGTCTCCTTCGGCGTCATCGCCTCCGCCGCGGTGCTCGCGCTGATCGTCGTGGTCGGGGTGTTCATGTACGTCGGGCGCGACGACTCCGGTGAGCACCGGTCGCCCGAATCCGGGCCGTCGCCGGTCGCGGGGAGTGGCGCCACGGGCTTCGCCGCACCCGAGGTCGACCTGTTCGGCCGCCGGGTGGACATCCCGAACAACCCCGCCGGACAGGTGCTGTCGCAGGATCCGTCGAAGGAGAAGAGCCCGACCGAGGACGACTGGCTGACCGCCGCCCCCGCGGGCACCACCGATCCGCGCGGCTGGCAGCGGGTCTACGGCGCGTCGGTCCCGTTCTCCACCAGCGACGGGCCCACCCGTATCGACGAGAACGGCCTGGCCGTCGGGTATTCGCACACCCCGCAGGGCGCGGCGCTGGCGGCGGCGCAGATCACCTACCGCCTCAACGCCCGTCCCGCCGACCGGAATCTGTACACCGGACAGGTCCGGGTGTCCGCGCAGCAGCAGGCGGCCTACGACAAGGCGCTGAAGGCCGGAAAACTCCCCGAGCAGCAGCCGGAGCGGATCACCCGCTATCTGGTCGCGCCGGACGCTTTCCGGGTCGAGAACTACGCCGACGATATGGCCATCGTGCGGCTGGCCGCGCGCGGCCCGGTCTCCGACGGCAAGCAGCTGTGGGCGGCGATCCGGCTGGTGATGGTGTGGGATGCGGGCGACTGGCGGCTCAAGCCGACCGAGTCCAAGGGCTCGCCGACCGAGTACATCGACTCGATCGCGGGGTGGACGTCATGGTGAGCGGGCCGGGCCCCGGGGGAGCGGGCGGCGGAATCTCGGTGCGGCTGCTGGGTTTCGCGGCGGTGCTGACCGTTGCGCTGGCGGTCACGGTGACCGTGGTGACCATGCGCCGCGACGGGCACGCCACGGTGTCGGCCGCGGACCCGACGCCGGTGGTGAGCACGAGCGCGGTGGCCGCCGCGCCGGGCTTCGGCCCCGCCGACGCCGATATGTTCGGCCGCCGCGTCGACATCCCGAACGACCCCGCGGGACAGCCGCTCGCCCAGGATCCGGCGGCGCAGCGCCGCCCCGACGATCCGCAGTGGCTCACGGCGGCGCCGAGTCCCGTTCAGGGAGAAGGGGTCTGGCAGCGGATCTTCGGCGGGCCGGTGGTGCGATTCTCCGCCTCCGACGGCCCGAGCCGGATCGAGGGCAAGGCGGCGGTGGGGTACGCCCACACGCCGCAGGGTGCGGTGCTGGCCGCAGAACAGCACTACTGGCGTACCAACGCCAATCCGACCGACCGCGAACTGCTGCTGCGGCTCGTGGCGGCGTCGCCGGAGTATCTGGCCGAATACGATCGGCTGGTGGCCGCGGGCAAGGTGTCGCAACGCCTGCCCGAGAAGCTGACGCCGCTCTTGTTCGCCTCGGACGCGTTTCGCGTCGAGAGTTATACCGACGATCACGCGATGGTCGATATCGCGAGAAAGGCACGAGAAGTCATCGATGGCCAACCGACATGGGTGGGCACGCGTCTTGCGGTCGTCTGGCGCGACGGCGATTGGAAGTTGACGGCTGTGAACGGGCAACAACTGGTCCGGATCGATTCACTGCGAAGCATCGAGGGGTGGACGACATGGTGAGACGTCTCGTCACGATCCTTGCGGTCGTGTTCACCGTCATGGTCGCGACACCGACGGTGGCGTACGGACAGACCTACGGGTTCGATCAGACCTGCAACGACATCCACGACGATCTGGACGGCCTCGGCCTGCCGGGCGTGTCGCTCGGCGACGCCGCCTCGGCCGCCTGCAAGGCGGGCAACGCCGCCACACACCCGGGTGACGCCGCGGGCGCCGTGCGCGACAAGGCGTGGGACTCCACCTTCGGCAAGGTGGTCGACTCGTTGATGAACGGGCTCGGCCAGGCGCTGATCCTGGCGCTGACCTTCTGGATGAAGGTGCCCAACGAGCGAATAAGCGACGGCGGAGCGCTGTTCCAGAAGATCAACGACTACACGTATCAGGCTCAGATCCTCTTACTCATAGTGTCGGTGATCCTCTCCGGCGCCAGACTGGCGGAGGCCAGACGCGGCGCCGCGATGAACGAGGCCGGCGAATCGTTCCGGATGTTCGCCCGCGTCATATTCAGTTCGTGGATGCTCGGCGCCGTGATCGTGGCGGGCACCCAGGCCTCGGACCGCTTCTCCGCGTGGGTGATTCAGGACGCCACCGACGGCAACGCCAAGAACATCGCCGAGTTCATGGTGAAAACGGCGAAGCTGCAGGCGTTCTCGCCCGGTCTGGTGCTCATCATCGCGGTGGTCGGATTGCTGGGCGCGCTCGCGCAGATCGTGCTGGCGATCGTCCGGCAGGGGTTGCTGGTGGTGGCCGCGGGCATGCTGCCGCTGGCCGCTGCGGCCTCCGGCACGAGTATGGGTAAGCAGTCCTATCCGAAGCTGCTGAGCTGGATCATCGCGTTCATGCTGTGGAAACCGGTGGCCGCGATCGTGTACATGATCGCCTTCATCGCGGTCGGCAACACCGACGAGCTGTCGTCCACCGCCGGACTGCCCGACGCCGAGCAGGCGCAGCGCATGCTGGTCGCGATCGTACTGCTGTGCAGCGTGGCCTTCGTCCTGCCCGCCCTCATGCGCCTGGTCGCCCCGACCGTGGCCATGATCGGCACCGGCGGTTCGGGTCTGGGCGCGACCGGCGGCGTGCTGCTGGGCGCGGCGGCCCTGGGCGCCGTGGGCACCAAGGCGGTGGGTGTGCGCACCCAGGCCGCCGCGGGCGCGCCG
>NZ_BAGL01000058.1 GCF_000308875.1 Nocardia transvalensis NBRC 15921 | reverse complement strand
AATACCGGACCGACGAACAGCCCGCCTACCGGACCGGCCAGCAGCCCGCATACCGCACCGGCCAGCAGCCCGCCTACGAGACCGGCGAGCAGCCCGCGTACCGCACTGGCCAGCACGCCGCGTACGAGACCGGTGAGCAGCCTGCGTATCGCACAGGTCAGCAGGCCGCGTACGAGACGGGTGAGCAGCCCGCGTACCGGACCGGTCGACAGGCCGCGTACGAGACCGGTGAGCAGCCCGCGTATCGCACAGGTCAGCAGGCCGCGTACGAAACGGGTGAGCAGCCTGCGTATCGCACAGGTCAGCAGGCCGCGTACGAGACCGGCGAGCAGCCTGCTTACCGGACCGGACAGCAGCCTGCCTACGAGACAGGTGAGCAGCCGGCCTACCGGACCGGTGAGTACGAGGCGTTGCGCGACGAGAAAGAACCCGGCGGCTCCGGCGCTTCGGGTACCGGCCCGTACGACTACGAGGACGTCGCCGAACTGCTGGACAACGTCGCCGACCAGCGCCTGGACCTGGGCTCGGTGATACTGCCGGTGCCCGACGGCGGCCAGCTGCAGGTCGAGATGACGCCCGACGGCACGCCCCAGGCCGTCCACCTCGTCACGCCGCACGGCCGCCTGACCGTGGCGGCCTACGCCGCCCCGAAATCGCCGGGCCAGTGGCGTTCGGTGGTCAACGATCTGCGCGATTCGCTGCGGGCGGACGGCGCGCAGGTGTCCACCCAGACCGGCCCGTGGGGCCGGGAGCTGCACGCCGTGACCCAGGGCGCCGACCTCCGATTCATCGGTGTCGACGGCTACCGCTGGATGCTGCGCCTGGTCGCCGCCGGCGCCTCGGGCGCGGTGGACGAGGGCCAGCCGCTGGTGGAGGCGGCCCGCGCGATAGTCGCCGAGACCGTGGTCCGCCGCGGCGAGGAACCCCTGCCCGTACGCGAACCCCTCCCGGTGGTCCTACCCCAGGAGCTGGCCGACCAGCTCACCGCGGCCCACGAACAGCAGGTGCAAGCCCAGCAGCAGGCCCTGGCCGCCCAAGCCGCCCAAGCCCAGGCCCACGCCACCGGCCAGCACCCGGTAATAGCCCCCGAGCAGCCACCCCAGCCCCGCCGAGGCACCCAAGGCTCCGCCATGCAGCAGCTCGGCCACAACTAGCCCGATCCCGCGCCGGATCCCAGCACGCCTGGGATCCAGCGCTCCGGCTGTCGGCCCCGGCCACAAGCATGCCGGGGCACGGGCGATCCATTCGGCGAACCAACGGCGTGCACCTGAGGGCACGGCAAGCGGGGATTGCGCGCACGCGATATCCGGTTACCGAGTGCATGCGATCTCGGGGACCAGGGCATGTCTAGCCGGGGACTGCGGGCGTGTGATACCAGGTTGTCGAGGTTTGTAGTTCCCGGGACCAGGGCATGACGTGCCGGGGTCTGCGGGCGTGTGATGCCTGGTTGCCGAAGGTGCGATCCCGGGGGCCAGGGATGTTTGGCCGGGGGGCTGGGCGTGCGATGCCGGGTTGGCGAGGGCTGCGATCCAGGGACCAGGGCATGGCATGCCGGGAGTGCGAGGGTGTTGGTGTCAAGCAGGGTGGTCGAATGCTTGGGCTACGGCGAGGGTGTCCTCGTAGACGTGGTGGCGGGTGACCAGGCCTTCGCCGATGGTCAGGTGGAGGGCGAAGCGGGAGCGGTAGGGGCGGCCGGTGGGGCGGGCGGTCTGGCGGATCTCGCCGAGGCCGACGGCGTCCGGGCCGTCTACGAGGATGCGCTCGACCACCGTGCCGACTTCCTCCGGCACATGGTGGTCGGCGATCTCGCGGAAGTGGGCGATCGCGTCGGATCCGGTCGCGCGCAAGCGGATCCACGGCGTGGCGGTCCGGCCGTGCTCGTCGGCGGGCCAGTTCAGCTTCCAGTCGACCTCGGGCGCGTACAGCTCGGCGATGCGTTCCGGATCGCCGGCGCCGATCCGCCGCAACAGTTCCTCGACGACGGAGCGGGTGGTCGGCGATGCGTCGATGCTCATACGGCCACGATGCCGGATGCCGTGCGGCGGGTCGATTACCCGCGAGGTAATACCGTCGGCGCTCAGCGATGCGCCGCTTGGCGACCCGCGAGGCGTGCCAGCCCGCGGTGGCCGACGATCGCCGGATCGGCGCCGAGTTCCGCGAGCGTGATGCGGTGCAGTTCGGACCGCGGGATCAGCCCGGCCCAGCGCTCGGCGACCGTGAGCGGGTGTACCGGATCGTCCACGGCCGTCACGATCGTGGCCGGAACGGACAGTGCCGCAAGGGTTTCCGGGGAAGGCCAGGCGTAGGCGGCGGCCTCCTCCAGGGCGTCGGGCAGGTGCGGCCACTGCGCGGTCCACGACTGCGTCAGCGCCGCGCCGAGCCACGCCGGGCTGCTGTCGCGCATGCGCGCGATCACGGCGTCGAGGCCGTCGGCCCGCAGCTGCGCGGCGGTGGTCGCGGCACTGAGCGACGCCGGTGACGTGCCCGGATCCGATCCGGTCCAGGCGGGGAGCGCGGCGATCACGCCGAACGCGGAATCGCCTCGCGCGCGGGCCCATTCGACGGCGATCGCCGCGCCCAGCGAGATGCCCGCCGCCAGCACCGGCCCCGACCGGGCCGCGGTGTCCAGCGCCGCGCGGCAGCTGGCCACCACCGCCCGCGGATCGGGTTCCACCGCCAGGAACGGGAGATCCAGTGCGGCACAGGCCGGTCCGAAGGCGCGGCGGGCGAAGTCGGCGTCGGATCCGGTACCGGGCAGGGCGACGACGAGCGCCGGGCGGGGAAGATCGGGCACGGCCGAAGCCTACGCGGCGCGAGCGCCGGATCCGGGGAGGGCGGTGCGGGCCGGCCGTGCGTAAGCCTCGCGGACCCGCCCGCGCACGGCGCGAAAACCGGCCTCGCGTCGCGTCCGGCAGCCCGCGCGTGGCGGGTTTCCGGTGAGCTACGCCACGCTCCGCAATCGAGGTGCAAACCCGCCGCGCAGTGGGTACCCACATGACCGTGGGCAGCCTCGCATAGCGGGGGTGAAACCGCCCATCTACAGTTGGCGATATGCGGCCGATCGGGCCGGTCGTGTGGGAAACCCGACGACGTGTGACCCACGCCGTCTGCAGTGCAGGAAGTGTTGCAAGATGCCTCTGACGGGCGGAAACAAGGCAGGATCCGGGGTCGCCGGCCGTAAGGCGGGCCCCGACAGCGGGTACTTCCGGCGCTTGAGCCGCCGGTTGACGGCGGACCTCGATCATCTCGACGCCGAGGAACTGGCCGAGACGTCCGAAGCGTCCGGTGCGTGCCGGGCCGACGAGTGCCGGCGTGGTGAGGAAGTCACCATGCTCGGCAAACTGCGTAGCGTGGAGGCGTGTCCCAAGGCCGCGGGCGCCAATCTGCAGGCCGAATTCTTCGATGGCACGGATGCCGTCACACTGGTGTGGATCGGGCGCCGCCGCATCCCGGGCATCGAGTCGGGACGCCGTATCCTGGTCCGCGGCCGCATCGGAGAGCGCGACGGGGCCAAGGTGATCTTCAATCCCTACTACGAACTACGTGAGAATTCCTGACGCATGCCGATACCCAGCAGCGACGACGCGGCCGAGCGCGCCGGCGTCGTCGACAGCGACCGGGCCGCCGAGCCCGACGAGCGTGACCCCGAGCGCGAGGCGCAGACCCTGCTGGAGCAGATGGGCGGCCTCAGTGGCCTGATCTACTCCACCGTGCCGGTGGTGGTGTTCGTTCCCGCCAACGCGCTGTGGGGGCTGACCGCGGCCATCTGGTCGGCGATGGGTGTGGCCGCGGCCGTCCTGGTGTGGCGTCTGGTGCGCCGCGATCCGATCCAGCCGGCGATCTCCGGATTCATCGGCGTCGGCGTGTGCGCGTTCATCGCCTACCGCATGGGCGCGGCGAAGGGATTCTTCGCCTTCGGCATCTGGACCAGCCTGGTGTACGCCGGGGTGTTCCTGGCGTCGCTGGTGGTGCGCTGGCCGCTGGCCGGGGTGATCTGGGGCGTGCTCAACGGCCACGGCACCGACTGGCGCTCCGATCGCCGCGTCCTGCGGCTCTACGACCTCGCCACCGCCGTGTGGGTGATCGTCTTCGGCGCGCGCTACCTGGTGCAGTCGCGGCTCTACGACGCCGACGCCACCGGCATGCTGGCGGTGGCCCGCATCGCCATGGGCTGGCCGCTGACCGCCGTCGCGCTGCTGGTCACCGTGTGGGCCGTGCGCAAGGCCGGGCATTCGCCGAGCGATACCGCCGCGCGCGGCGGCCGCCACGCCGGCGGGGCCCACGCCCGGCGCGACTGACGCCGCCGCGAGCGCCCGGAATCCGGATGAACCCGGACGCCTTCGCGGCCGAAGTCCCTGATGTGCCCACACCTTTGGGGGCGCTCGGAATGCCCAGGTGGGGATGAACCCACCCCTGGGGTACCTATTTCACGACCCCGGATCATCGCACGATCGTTGATGAGATCAGCGATCGGCGAAAGGATCCGCAGTGGGTACCGAGAACAGCACGCTGGCGTCGCAGGAACGGCCGCGCGGCCGGGGCGCCAGGGCGCCCAAGTCGCCCGCCGCCGGCTCCGAGAGCCGCCGGGCCGCGGCCGAACTGGACCGGCTGATCGGACCCGCCGCCGCGGGCGACAAGCAGGCGGTCACCGAGATCGTCAAGATCGTGCACCCGCTGGTGCGCCGTTACTGCGCGGCCCGCATCGGCGGCGGCGGGCACCTGCACGTCACCGCCGAGGACATCGCCCAGGAGATCTGCCTCGCGACCGTGCAGGCCATCCCGCGCTACCGGGACCAGGGCAAGTCGTTCCTGGCGTTCGTCTACGGCATCTCGGCCAACAAGGTCGCCGACGCCTTCCGCCGCGCCCAGCAGCATCCCGCCTACCCGGTCGCCGAATTCCCGGACGAGCCGTCCACCGCGGCGGGCCCGGAGGAGATGGCGCTGGTGTCCGAGCGCCGCCGCGCCACCCGCGAGCTGATGAAGGTGCTGGCGCCCGCGCACCGCGAGGTGCTGGTGATGCGGATCGTGCTGGGCTGGACGGCGGCGCAGACCGCCGAGGCGATCGGCACCAGCCCCGGCGTGGTGCGAGTCATGCAGCACCGGGCGCTGAACAAGCTGCGCGCCCAGCTGCAGGTGTCCTGAGAATCAGCCCGCGTTCGCGGCGAATCCGTTGACGCCCAACGCCTTCCGAAGGTCGTCCTCGGCCTCGACCGAGGCTACGAACAGCAGTTCGTCGTCACCCTCGAGCGGGTCGTCGGGCTGCGGGACGATCACCCGGCCGCCGCGCAGGATGGTCACCAGGGCGGCGTCGCGGGGCAGGGCCAGGGTGCGCACCGCCTTACCGGCCAGGGGAGTGTCGGCCGGCAGGGTGATCTCGACCAGATTGGCCTGACCCTGGCGCAGCGTCATCAGCCGCACCAGATCCCCGACCGAGACGGCCTCCTCGGCGAGCGAGGCCAGCAGTCGCGGCGTGGACACCGCCACGTCCACGCCCCACGAATTGTCGAACAGCCACTCGTTGCGCGGATCGTTGACCCGGGCCACCACCCGCCGCACGCCGAACTCCGTCTTGGCGAGCAGGCTGAACACCAGATTCGCCTTGTCGTCGCCGGTGGCCGCGATCACCACCTCGTAGTCCTGCAGGCTCGCCTCCTCCAGCAGTTCCAGCTCGCAGGCGTCGCCGTGCACCCAGGTCGCCGGGGGCGCGGCGGTCGGATCGACGTGATCGATGCGGCGCTCGAGCAACATCACCTCGTGCCCGCCCCGGAGTAGTTCCTGGGCGATGGAGCGGCCCACGGCGCCGGCCCCGGCGATCGCTACCTTCACGACTTGTCCTCGCTCGACGGTGGATTGGCGGCCAGCGCGGCGGCCTCGCTGACATGGCCGGAGGTGGCCGCGACATAGATCGTGTCGTCGGCCTGCAGCACGGTCTTGCCGGTCGGCAGGACACCCTGGCCGAACCGGATGAGGAAGGCGACGCGGGTGCCGGTCGCCTCCTCCAGATCTCGCACGGTACGCCCGTACCAGTCCTCGTGCAGGGGCATCTCGGTGACCGCGACGGTGCCGGTGGGGTCGCGCCAGGTGGTGATCTTCTCCTCGCCCACGAGGGCGCGCAGGAACCGGTCGGTCGTCCACGGCACGGTGGCGATCGTCGGGATGCCGAGGCGCTCGTAGACCGCGGCGCGCTTGGCGTCGTAGATGCGCGCCACGACACGCTCGACGCCGAAGGTCTCGCGCGCCACGCGGGCGGCGATGATGTTGGAGTTGTCGCCGGAGGAGACCGCCGCGAAGGCGCCGGCCCGCTCGATTCCCGCACGCCGCAGCACGTCCCGGTCGAAGCCGACGCCGGTGATCCGCTCGCCGTCGAAGTCGCGGCCCAGGCGCAGGAAGGCGCTCGAGTCCCGGTCGATCACGGCCACCTCGTGACCGACCCGGCCGAGGGCGCGCGCGAGCGACGAGCCCACGCGCCCGCACCCCATGATCACTACGTACACCGTGCCAACCCCAATTCCCGAAAACCGTGGTGTGCGGTCTGGTTCCCTGTGGGTGGAACCGTACCCGCCGACCATCACGACAGCCACGTTCCCCCTGCGCCGCCCGGCGAAACCCCGATGTGCTGCGCGAAACCCGGGTATCCGCGCAACGGCGGGGAAACCGGTTCGCCGTATGCTGTGGCGAGTGTCGAAGTTGACGACGGCCGTCAAGCGCATGGTGGTCGGCCGCCCCTTCCGTAGTGATTCGCTGGGTCATACCCTGCTGCCCAAACGGATCGCGCTGCCCGTATTCGCGTCCGACGCGCTGTCGTCGGTGGCCTACGCGCCCGAGGAGATCTTCCTCGTGCTGTCCACGGCGGGCCTGTCGGCGTACGTGTACGCGCCGTGGGTCGGTCTGGCGGTCGCGGCGGTGATGGCGGTCGTGGTGGCCAGCTACCGCCAGAACGTGCACGCCTATCCGTCCGGCGGTGGCGACTACGAGGTGGCCACGGTGAACCTCGGCCCGACAGCGGGGTTGACGGTGGGCAGCGCGCTGCTGGTCGACTACGTGCTGACCGTCGCGGTCTCGATCTCCTCGGCGGCGTCCAACATCGGATCGGCGGTGCCGTTCGTCGACACCCACAAGGTGCTGTTCGCGGTGGTGGCCATCGTCGTGCTCGCGGCGGTGAACCTGCGCGGGGTGCGGGAGTCCGGCACCATGTTCGCGATTCCGACCTACGCGTTCATGATCGGCATGGTCGTCATGCTGGCGTGGGGGTTCCTGCGTATCGAGGTCTTCGGCGACGATGTGCGCGCCGAGTCCTTCGGCTTCGAGGTGCACGGCGCCGATTCCCATCTGCAGGGTCTCGCGTTCGCCTTCCTCATCGCGCGCTCGTTCTCCTCCGGCTGTGCCGCGCTGACCGGTGTCGAGGCCATCAGCAACGGGGTGCCCGCGTTCCGGAAGCCCAAGTCCCGCAATGCCGCCACGACGCTGCTCATGCTCGGCCTGATCGCGATCGTGCTGCTGCTGGGCATCATCCTGCTGGCGCGCCGGATCGGGCTGGTGTACGCGCACAGCTCCGCGGACCTCATCGGGGCCCCGGCCGGATATCAGCAGAAGACGCTGATCGCGCAGCTGGCACACGCCGTCTTCTCCGGCTTCCCGGCCGGGTTCTATTTCCTGACCGTGGTGACGGCGCTGATCCTGGTGCTGGCGGCCAATACCGCGTTCAACGGGTTCCCGGTGCTCGGATCGATTCTGGCGCAGGACCGGTTCCTGCCGCGGCAGTTGCACACGCGCGGCGACCGGCTGGCGTTCAGCAACGGCATCCTGTTCCTCTCCGGCGCCGCGATCGCGTTCGTGGTGCTGTTCGGGGCGGAGGTGACGCGGCTGATCCAGCTGTACATCGTCGGCGTGTTCGTCTCGTTCGTGCTGAGCCAGACCGGCATGCTGCGGCACTGGACGCGGCTGCTGCGCACCGAGACCGACCCGCAGCTGCGACGGCGCATGCAGCGGTCGCGGGTGATCAACGGCATCGGCCTCACCATGACCGCGACCGTGCTGATCATCGTGCTGATCACGAAATTCCTGGCCGGCGCCTGGATCGCGATCGTCACGATGGCGGCCATCTTCGTGCTGATGAAGATGATCCGCCGGCACTACGACTCGGTCTCGCACGAACTCGACGAGCAGACCTGGGACGGCGTGCTGCCCAGCCGCACGCACTCCATCGTGCTGGTGTCCAAGCTGCACCTGCCGACCCGGCGGGCGATCGCCTACGCCCGTGCGACACGCCCGGACATGCTGGAGGCGGTGACCGTCAACGTCGACGAGCCCGATACCCGGCAGCTGGTGCGCGAGTGGGAGAACAGCGATATCCCGGTGCCGCTGAAGGTCATCGAGTCCCCGTACCGCGAGATCACCAAGCCGGTGGTCGACTACGTCAAGCGCGTCCGCCGGGACTCGCCCCGCGACATCGTCACGGTGTTCATCCCCGAGTACGTCGTGGGCCACTGGTGGGAGCAGGTCCTGCACAACCAGAGCGCCCTGCGCCTCAAGGGCCGCCTCCTGTTCGAGCCGGGCGTCATGGTGACCAGCGTCCCGTGGCAACTCAGCTCGTCGTCGGCCAAGGCCGGACGAGCCGGTGTCGAGCACGCGCCGGGCGCGGTGCGGCGCGGGTACGGGGAACGGCAGTGAGCGGCCTCGGCGATCGTGCGAGGAGTGAGAGTGGTTGGGAGGGTGAGGTTTTCGAGGTCCGGTTGGGGGCGTCGGGGCACGGTGGGTTCTGTGTGGCGCGGTACGAGGGCCGGGTGCTGTTCGTGCGGCACGGGCTGCCGGGCGAACTGGTCCGGGCGCTGATCACCGAGGACCGGGGCAAGTCCTTCTGTCGCGCCGACGCGATCGAGATCCTGGAGCCGTCGGCGGATCGCGTGCCCGCGACGTGCCCTGTCTCGGGTCCCGGCGGGGCGGGGTGCTGTGACTTCTCCTTCGCCACACCGCGGGCGCAGCGGGCGCTGAAGGCGGCCGTCGTCGCCGAGCAGTTGCGGCGGGTCGCCGGGTGGGAAACAGAGGTGCAGGTCGAGCCGATACCTGTGGGAGGCAACGTCTTCGGTTCGGACCGTGGTGCTCCCGACGGCCCGGACGCTGCGGCGGGGTCGGCAGACACCGGCGCGTGGCGGACGCGGATCCGGCTGGTCGTCGACAGTCACGGCCGCCCCGGGGTGCACCGGTATCGCAGCACCGATGTACTCGCGGATCTGCGCTGCCCGCAACCGGTTCCGGGCGCGATCGACGGTCTCGCCGAGCGGACCTGGACGCCGGGCGCCGAACTGGTGGTGGCCGTGGACGGCGACGGGATCCGGCACGTGGTCGAACTGGCGCCCACGCGGCAGCAGGCGCGGCGCGGCGGCGACCGGCCCAGCACCGCCGCCCGCCGATCGGCGGCGCACACGGCACGGTCCGAACGCGTCGTGATGGGCAGTGGCCGGGCCGTGCAGTACGTCGCCGGCCGCCGCTGGGAGGTGTCCGCCACCGGATTCTGGCAGCCGCATATCGGTGCGGCGCAATGCTATTCGGATATCGTCGCCGAGTGGGCGGATGCCGCGCCGGGCGCCCTGGCCTGGGATCTCTACAGCGGTGCAGGGGTTTTCGCCGCGCGCCTGGCCGATCAGGTCGGTCCCGGCGGCGCGGTCCGTGGCGTCGAATCCGCGCGATCCGCCGTCGCCGACGGGACGGCCGCCCTGCGCGACCTCCCGCAGGTGGATCTGACGGCCCAGCGCGTGGAACGCTGGCTCGACGACCAGACCGGCCCGCCCCCACAGGTGGTGGTCCTCGATCCGCCCCGCGCGGGTGCGGGCAAGGACGTCGTCGCCGCGCTGGCCTCCCACGCCCCCACCCGCATCGTCCACATCGGTTGCGACCCAGCCTCTTTCGCCCGCGACATCGCCCTCTACCGCACCGCCGGCTACCACCCCACCCACCTCCGAGCCTTCGACGCCTTCCCCACCACCCACCACATCGAAGCCCTAGCCCTCCTCGAACCCACCCACTGACCCCGGCCTTGTCGAGTGGGCCTGCTGCTGACTCCGGCCTTGCCGAGGTGGGACCTGCCACTGACTCCGGCCTTGCCGAGGTCCGGTCGGCCCGCTGATTCCGGCTTGCCGACGTCGGGCCTGCCGCTGACCCCCGGCCATGTTGAGGTCGGGGCCGCCACTGACATCGGCATGGCCGAGGCCGGGCTCTCCCACGTAATTCCGGCCCCAGCGGCGTTGAATTCGACCACTGACACCGGCCCTTGCGTCGTCGGGGCACCACTGACAGCGGAGATGTCGACGTCGGGCCCCACTGGTTCCGGCCATGCGGAGGTCTGGGTCGGCCGGTATCGGCGGGCGGGCGCGGTGTAGGGCGGGTGTGGCTAGTCGAGGAGCCAGGTGGCGCGGAGGGTGGCGGAGAGTTGGGATTCGCCGTATTCGACGGGGACGGGGGCGGCGGGGGCTGCCATGGCCAGTTTGAAGTCGGCGCGGGGGAGCGGGGACGGGGCGGCCGTGGTGTTCTCTGTGATCTCGAGGACGGAACCGAGAGTGCGGGCGGCCCGGGCGGCGTACTGGGTGGCCTTGGCGTGGGCGTCGGCCCAGGCCGCGTCGCGGGCCTCGGCGGCGAGGGCCTCGGTATCGGCGAAGGTGAGGGTGAGGCCGCCGAGCCGGACGTCGTCGCCGCCCGCCTCGACCGCGTGTGCGACGACCGTCGCGGGATCCGGATGGCCGACGTCCACACGGTCCGTGCGCAGCGACACCGTCAACTCCGTAGTAGCGACGTAACCGGTGATGCGGGAGCCGGTGCCCTCGGTCCAGGTCGTCTCGGTGCGGACCGACAGCCCGCTGGTGCCGATATCGGCCGAGCCCACCCCGTCGGCGCGCAGGGCGCCGGTCACGGCGGCGGTGCGGGTCCCGGCCTGGCCGTAGGCGAGGGCGACGGTGCTCGCGCGCGTCTCGATGGAGATCGAGACCCGCATGAGGTCCGGTGTGCCGGTGGCGGTGCCGTGCCCGAAGGTGGTCACCGTGGCGGGGTGGTGTCGATCGTCGGTCATCCGGACCTCCAGAAGGGTTGGGGCGCAGCGTGGCGGACGGGTGGGAGTAGGGGGTGGGTCACGTCGGAACTCAGGGGTCTGGACGGCTCCGTAGACTGTCTGAAACAGACGAGCCATCCAGAGGGAGTAATAGCGGTGGGAGTTCTTTCCCGGGTCGATACGCCCGAGGACCTGCGCCGGCTGACGGTACCGGAGCTCGAGGAGCTGGCCGAGGAGATTCGCGAGTTCCTGGTCCGCAAAGTCGCGGTCACGGGCGGTCACCTGGGACCGAACCTCGGTGTGGTGGAGCTGACGATCGCGCTGCACCGGATCTTCGACTCGCCGGCCGACCCGATCATCTTCGACACCGGTCACCAGGCGTACGTGCACAAGATCCTCACCGGGCGCCAGGACGGATTCGACACGCTGCGCAAACGCGGCGGCCTGTCCGGCTACCCGAGCCGCTCGGAGAGCGCGCACGACTGGGTGGAGTCCTCGCACGCCTCGGCCTCGCTGTCCTACGCCGACGGCCTCGCCAAGGCGTTCGCGCTGACCAAGCAGCAGCGGCACGTGGTCGCGGTGGTCGGCGACGGCGCGCTCACCGGCGGCATGTGCTGGGAGGCGCTGAACAACATCGCCGCCGGGCAGGACCGCTCCCTCATCGTGGTCGTCAACGACAACGGACGCTCGTACTCGCCCACCATCGGCGGCCTGGCCGACCGGCTCACCGCGCTGCGCATGCAGCCCGCCTACGAGCAGGCCCTCGACGCCACCAAGCGGTTCGTGCAGGGCATCCCGCGCGTCGGCGGGTCGGCGTACTCGATGCTGCACGCGCTGAAGGCCGGCATCAAGGACGCGGTGGCGCCCCAGGAGCTGTTCAGCGACCTCGGCATGAAGTACGTCGGCCCGGTCGACGGGCACGACACGGTCGCCCTGGAGGCGGCGCTGCGGCGCGCCAAGGACTTCGGCGGCCCGGCCATCGTGCACGTGGTGACGCAGAAGGGCCGCGGCTACCAGCCCGCCGAGGACCACGAGGCCGACCAGATGCATTCGATCGGCGCGATCAATCCGGAGACGGGGCAGCCGCGCGCCGGTAAGACCGTCGGCTGGACGTCGGTCTTCTCCGACGAGCTGATCCGCCAGGGCGAACAGCGTGACGACGTGGTGGCGATCACCGCCGCGATGCCCGGCCCCACCGGCCTCACCCCGTTCGGTAAGCGCTTCCCGGAGCGCATGTTCGACGTGGGCATCGCCGAACAGCACGCGGTGACCTCCGCGGCGGGCCTGGCCCTGGGCGGGATGCATCCCGTGGTGGCGATCTACTCCACCTTCCTCAACCGCGCCTTCGATCAGCTGCTGATGGATGTGGCGCTGCTGCGTCTCCCGGTCACCCTCGTCCTCGACCGCGCCGGCATCACCGGCGAGGACGGCGCCAGCCACAACGGCATGTGGGATCTGTCGGTGCTGGGCATCGTGCCCGGCATCCGGGTCGCTGCCCCGCGCGACGCGGCGACCCTGCGCGAGGAACTCGCCGAGGCGCTCGCGGTCCAGGACGGGCCGACCGCCCTGCGCTTCCCGAAGGGCGCCGTCCCCGACGACGTGTCGGCGGTGGAGCGCCTGGACGGCGTGGACGTGCTGCGGATGCCGGAGGGCGGCACCGCGCAGACCGTGCGCGGCGACGTGCTGCTGGTCGCGGTGGGCGCGTTCGCCCAGACCGCCGTGCAGGCCGCCGATCTGCTGACGGCCGAAGGGATTTCGGTCACGGTGGTGGACCCGCGCTGGGTGCTGCCCGTCTCCGACACGGTGATGAAGCTGGCCGAGAACTACCGGCTGGTCGTGACCGTCGAGGACGGCGGTACGCACGGCGGCGTCGGCTGCACCCTCTCGTCGCGGCTGCGCGCGGCCGGTATGGACGTGCCGACCCGGGATCTCGGTGTGCCGCAGCAGTTCCTCGACCACAGCTCGCGCGCCCAGGTCCACCAGGATCTGGGCCTCACCCCGGACGATATCGCCCGGCGTGTCACGGGGTGGCTCGCCGGGGTCTGAGCCGGCTCCCAGCTTTCTATCGGTTTCCTAACCGTTCTCCGGCGATGCCCGAGAACCGCGCCCATATCGTCGGCGGCGTCGCAGGAAACCGAGGGTGATCCCTCGCCCGAGAGAGCAGGAGTACGCCCATGCCGCTGTTCACCAGCCGCCGCCTCGTAGCCGCCGGACTCGCGGGAGCTGGCGCGACCGTCGTCCTGGCGTTGCCCGCCCTAGCCGCCGCCCAGCCCCCGTTCGACTCCGGCTCCGCAGGCATGGACGGGCAGGGCCCGGTGCTGGTGTCTCCAGATGGGCAGGACCCGATACTCGTGTCGCCGGACGGCCAAGGCCCCGGGGTTATGGGCCCCGATGAGCGGGGTCCGGTGATCGTGTCTCCGGATGGGCGCGGGCCGGTGATTGTGACTCCGGGCGAGCCGGGGCCGGATGTTGCGCTGCCTGTGCCTCCCGGTGCGCGTCCGGGGCCGCCCGTGCAGTGTGAGCGGATTCCCGGGGACGGGGGTCCGGAGCGACCGCGCATCTTGTTCCACCGCGACGGGCCGGGCGGGCCCGGCGGGACTCTGAAATTCCGCTGTGAGCGGCCGTAGCGGGTACGGACCGTCGCTATCGTCGTAATTCGTGACGAACAGCCGAGTACTGGTGGTCGATGACGACGCCAGGGTGTTGGCGTCGGTGGCGCGTGGATTGCGGCTGTCCGGCTTCGAGGTCGATACCGCGGCGGACGGCGCCGCCGCCTTGCAGCGCATCGCCTCGGACACCCCCGCGGCGATGGTGCTGGACCTGAATCTGCCACGGCTGGACGGGGTTCAGGTGGTGACCGCTCTGCGGGCCCTCGGCAACGAGATACCCATCTGCGTGCTGAGCGCCCGGTCCGAGGTCACCGACCGGATCGGCGCCCTGGAGGCGGGCGCCGACGACTACCTGACGAAACCGTTCGATCTGGGCGAGCTGGCGGCCCGCCTGCGCGCGCTACTCCGGCGAGCACCGGCCGTAGCCGCGGATCCGGGGCGCACGGTGATCGGACGGTTGACCGTGCGGCCCGGCGCGCGGCGCGCCTGTGTGGACGGGGTTCCGCTCGATCTCACCAAGCGCGAGTTCGACCTGCTGGCCGCACTGGCGGCCGCGCCCGGCCAGGTATTCAGCCGCGCCCAGCTGCTGGATCGGGTGTGGGGCTACGACTTTCGCACCCAGACCAAGGTGGTCGATGTCTTCGTCGCCTACCTGCGCCGCAAGATCGAGGCCACCGGCTGCCCGCGCCTGGTGCACACCGTGCGCGGGGTCGGATTCGTACTACGGGAGGAACCGTGAGACGGCTGCTGTCGCTGCGCGCGCGAGTCGCCTTCGCCAGTGCGGCGACGGCCGCGCTGGTGGTGGCGGCGATGAGCGCGATCTTCTTCGCCCTCGCGCCGTCCGGTGCGGAGCAGCAGGTCGACTCGGTGGTCCGGGCGCTGCGGATCACCGGACCCGGTCCGCCTGCCCCGGGGCCGCGCGTCATCATCCGGGCCGGGCCGATCCCCGGCCCCGGCGCACTGCCGGAACCGTGGGGGGACGGGCCGCCCCTGCCCGCCGGACCGGATGTCACCTGGACGGTGCCCGCCGAGGTCGGCCACGGGGACACGGTGATGATGGCCGCGACGGTGCCGCGAAATACGCTGGCCGACACCGTCTCCCAGCAGCGCACCCGCATCCTGACGGTCGGCCTGGCGGCGATCGTGCTGGCCGCCGGCCTGGGCTGGTTCTTCGCCCACCGCGCCGTGGTGCCGCTACGACGATTGACCACCGCGGCGAAAGGCGCGGAAACCCGGTTGTCGCTGGAGGTTCCCGGCCGCTCGTCCACGACCGAGACCGCAGAGCTGACCGCCGCCATGAACCAGATGCTGGAACGCATCGCCGAGGAACGCCGCCACACCGCCGACGCCCTGGCCGCGGCGCGGGACTTCGCCGCCACCTCGGCGCACGAACTGCGCACCCCGCTCACCGCCATGCGCACCGATCTCCAGGTGCTGCGCTCCATGCCGGTGGGTGACCGGGAACGGGAGCAGATCCTCGACGAGGTGCTGACCACCCAGCAGTCGGTGGAGGACACGCTCGCGGCGCTGGAACGGCTGGCGCTGGGGGAGTTGACCACGGCCGCCGACTTCGACGAGGTGGATCTGGACGAGATCATCGACCAGGCCCTGGAGGACGCCCGGCGCGTCCACCCCGAGGTCGTCGTGGAGTCCGCGGTGACCGAGCCGGTGCGGATGCGGGGGCTGGCGGCGGGCCTGCGCAGCATTCTCGACAACGCCATCGCCAATTCCGTCCGCCACGGACAGGCCACTCGCGTGATCATCGACGCGCGGACCAGCGACGACGGAATCGTCACGCTCACCGTCGACGACAACGGCCGGGGCGTCCCGCCCGCCGACCGCGAGCGGGTCTTCGAACGTTTCCGCCGTGGCGACACCGCGGCCACCGGCAGCGGCCTCGGCCTGGCGCTGGTGGCGCAGCAAGCGGGCCTCCACGGCGGCTCGGCCGTTCTGGAGGAGAGTCCATTGGGAGACACCCGATTACATGTCCGGCTGGCCACCGGCGTCGGGCGGCCCACTGATCAATGAGTCGGCGGCAATCGGGACTTGTCGGAGACGCCAGCCGGAGACACCCGCCGCGGCTACGTCCGAAAACGAGGACGACACACTCGCCGCACGGCGTGGACGCGCTCTGATCCCTGCTCGTGCGCTGGGCCTTTCGCGCACATTCTGAAACAGGTTACAGTTTGCGGGTCGTCGTCGGTAGGAGTCCGCATGTCGTTCGTGCTCGTCGAGAAGCCGCGTCCGCAGGTCGCGCTGGTCACTCTGAATCGCCCTGAGCGAATGAACGCCATGGCCTTCGACGTGATGATCCCGCTGCGCGAGACGCTGGAGGCGGTGGCCGCCGACAACGACGTGCGCGTGGTGGTGCTCACCGGCGCCGGCGACGGGTTCTGCTCCGGCGCCGACCTGCAGGGCGCGGGTTCGGTGCCCAATATCGACGGGCTGACCAAGACCAGCATCGCCCGGCGCTCGATGGACCTGCTCAACGATGTGATGATCGCCCTGCGCCGCATGCACCAGCCGGTGATCTCCGCGGTCAACGGCGCGGCCATCGGCGGCGGTTTCTGCCTGAGCGTCGGCACCGATATCCGGATCGCCACCGAGGGCGCCTACTTCCGCGCGGCGGGTATCAACAACGGGCTCACCTCCACCGAACTCGGCATGAGCTACCTGCTGCCGCGGGCCATCGGCGCGTCGCGGGCCTTCGAGATCATGCTGTCGGGCCGCGACGTGGACGCCGCCGAGGCCGAACGGATCGGCCTGGTATCGCGCACCGTGCCTGCCGGCGAACTCCTCGATACCTGCTACGACCTGGCCGAGCGCATCATCGGATTCAGCCGGGTCGGCACCGAACTCACCAAGCGCATGCTGTGGAGCGGGATGGAGGCGGGCAGCTTCGAGTCCCATATGCAGCACGAGGGGATGGCACAGCTGTACGTGCGGCTCACCACCGAGAACTTCGACGAGGCGATCCGGGCGCGCCGCGACCGGCGCACCCCCGTCTACGAGGACTGATCGGCGTCGAACAGCGCGGTCACCAGGCGCGGGTCGGCCAGCTCGCGCTGCCACGGCCGCGCGCCGCCCGACTTCAGGTAGTCGTCGATCGCCTGGTCGGGATTGTCCGGGACCGTGCCGGAGCGGTATTCGGGCAGGCCGTCCCAGCACAGCCGCCGCAGCAGGTCCGGGGTGAGCAGGTTCTCCACCGGGATCGTGTAGGCCTGCGACAGCTCCGACATGGCGGCCCTGGCCCGGGTCAGGCGCGCCGCCGCGGCCGGATCGCGACGCTCCCAGCGGTTCACCGGCGGCGGGCCGTCGTAGGGCTGGGTCAGCGCGGGTAATTCCGAATCCGGTAGCGCCCGTGCTCGTTCCACCGCCGCCAGCCAGTCCCGCGAATACCGGCGCTGGCGCGGGCCGCCGAAGATCGGCAGCGCGCGCAGCTGTGCGATCGACTTCGGATCCGCCTGCGCCGCGGCGATGATCGCCGAATCCGGCAGCACCCGCGCCGGGGCGACATCGCGGTGGCGGGCCACTTGGTCACGGGCCGACCACAACTCGCGCACCACCGCGAGCTGCCGGGTCCGCCGCAGCGTGTGGATGCCCGAGGTGCGCCGCCAGCGATCGGCCTTCGGCGGCGCCGGCTCGGTGGTGCGCACGTGCTCGAATTCCTGTGCCGCCCAGTCGGTCTTCCCCTGATCCTCGAGGGAGGCCGCGACCTTCTCGCGCAGTTCCAGCAGCAGCTCCACGTCCAGGGCGGCGTAGTTGAGCCAGTCCGCGGGTAACGGGCGGGTCGACCAGTCCGCCGCGCCGTGGCCCTTGCGTAGTTCCCGGCCCAGCAGCTTCTCCACCATGGCCGCGAGGCCGACGCGCTCGAATCCGGCCAGCCGCCCGCCCAATTCGGTATCGAACAGGCGCGCCGGTCGCAATCCGAGTTCGGCCAGCCCCGGCAGATCCTGATCGGCCGAGTGCAGCACCCACTCCAGATCGTTGATCGCCTCGGCGAGCGGGGCGAGCCCGCCGTCCACGGGCACCGGATCGATGAGGAAGGTGCCGGAGCCCTGGCGTCGCAGCTGGATCAGATACGCGCGGTTGGAGTACCGGAAACCCGAGGCCCGCTCGGCGTCGACCGCCAGCGGCCCCGACCCGGCGGCGAGCCGGTCCGCGGCCTCGGCGACGGCGGCGGCAGTCTCCAGCACGGGTGGTACACCGTCCGCCGGTGCCAGCAACGGCACGGCGGCGGCAGTGTGTTCCTCGATCCCCCGCGCGGGACCCTCGGACTCGTCGGCAACGGGCATAGCCTTGAACTTTACGTGTCAGTCAGAACTGGTCGTCGGCAATCTGCGGACCCGGGCGCAAATGGGTGATGCCCGCGGGTGGCAAACCGGCCGCATAGGCCAGTACTTCGCAGAAGGCTTCGACGTGTGGTCCGAGTTCGGTAGAGCCCACCGTCCACGAGGCCCGCAGCTCCAGCTGATAGGCGCGCGGCGGTCCGGCGATATCGCCGTAGCGGACCGAACTGGTGGAGGTCACCGTGCCGCCGAGTGCGGTGAACGGTTCGGCCCGCGATTCCAGCGCGTCCACCAGCCAGCTCCACGCCACCTCCGGCAGTAGGGGGTCACCGGCCAGGGCGGCGTCGATATCGGCCTGGATGTAGGCCACCAGGCGGAACACCCCGTGCCAGGCCTCATGGCCGTTGGGGTCGTGTAAGAGGATCAGCCGCCCGAACGCGTCACCCTCGGAGTCGACCGGAACCACGTTCGTGTCGGGGTGTTTTACCTCGGCTCCGATGGCGTATGAATAAGGGGCGAGGCGTTGCGGCGGCCGGATCGGGACAAGCTCGATCCGGGGGTGCACGGATGCGGTGCCCATCGCATCGACCGCGGCGCGAAATTGGGCTGGTTCGCTGTCGGGGCCCGGGGTCGGTGCGGCGCCGTCGCGGAAGTCGAGCGGTGTCACGAATGTGACGGTATCCCCGAACTGCCCGGCGCAGTCGGAGGCGCGCCGGGTAGCCGCGGTGTGGCCGCATACGATAGCGACGATGAGCACTCCAACTCGCCGCCGGTTGTCCGATGCGCCGTTCCTCGCAGCCGCCACCGGCGGCACGCCGAGCCGGCGCCCCGTCTGGTTCATGCGTCAGGCCGGGCGGTCGCTGCCCGAGTACCGCGAGCTGCGCGCCGGCATCGGGATGCTGGAGTCGTGCTTCGATCCGGAGCTGCTGTGCGAGATCACGCTGCAGCCGATCCGCCGCCACGGGGTCGACGCGGCGATCCTGTTCTCCGACATCGTCGTTCCGCTCAAGGCGGCCGGGATCGACCTCGACATCGTCCCCGGTGTGGGCCCGGTGATCGCGAACCCGGTGCGCACCACCGACGACGTGCGGGCACTGCCCCGGCTGCGTCCCGAGGAGGTGGGCGCGATCGCCGAGGGCGTGCGCCTGCTGCTGAACGAGCTGGGCGACATCCCGCTGATCGGATTCGCCGGTGCCCCATTCACTCTCGCCTCGTATCTTGTCGAGGGCGGGCCCAGCAAGAATCACGAGCACACCAAGGCGATGATGCTCGCCGACCCCGGCACCTGGCACGCCCTGCTGGGGACGCTCACGGATATCACCATCGAATTCCTGCGCGCGCAGCTCGGCGCGGGGGTCGACGCCGTGCAGCTGTTCGACTCCTGGGCCGGTGCGCTGTCGCTGGCGCAGTACCGGGAATTCGTACTGCCGCATTCGGAACGGGTATTCGCCGAGCTCGCCACCGCGGGTGTGCCCCGCATCCACTTCGGGGTGGGCACGGGCGAACTGCTGGGCGCGATGGGCGAGGCGGGCGCCGATGTGGTCGGCGTCGACTGGCGGGTGCCACTTACCGACGCGATCCGACGCGTCGGCCCCGGAAAGGCGTTGCAGGGCAACCTCGATCCGGCCGTCCTGTTCGCCGGTTCCGCCGTGATCGAACGCGAGGTCCGCCGCATCGCCCACGAGGCCGACGAGGCGATCGCCATGGGCGCCACCGGCCACATCTTCAACCTCGGCCACGGAGTCCTGCCCGAGACCGACCCGGAAGCCATCACCGCCACGGTCGAGCTGATCCACAGCCTCCCCGCCCCGCTGTAAACCCGGCCTCCAGACCTCCCATCGCAGTGGTCGAAGGTCCGGGTACGTTGCAGGGAGACGAGGCCCAGGCGGTGCCGGGGCCGGGCGTGGTGTGGGCGAGCGGAGCGAGGAGCGGGCGATGCGGGTCGCGGTGGTCGGCGGGGGAATCAGCGGGCTGGTGGCGGCGTACCGGTTGCGCCGGGCGCTGGGGGAGGAACTCGACCTGGTTCTGCTGGAGCGGTCCGAGCGGGTCGGCGGCATTCTGCGGACCGAGGACATCGCGGGTGATCCGGTGGATCTCGGGGCCGAGGCGTTCGTGGGGCGGCGGCCCGAGATCCCCGCGCTGCTGACCGAATTGGGGCTCGCGCAGCAACTGGTGTACCCGGCCGGGCGGCGGCCGCTGATCTGGTCCGGCGGTGCACCGCATCCGCTGCCGGAGCGCACGCTGATGGGGATCCCGTCCGGGCCGGAGTCGGTGGCCGGGCTGGTCGACGCGGAGACTCGTGCGTACATGGCCGCCGAGCCGGACCGCCCGCTGCACTGGACGCCCGGCGGCGACATTGCGGTCGGCGCGCTGGTCGGTGACCGCTTCGGCGAGCAGGTGGTGCGGCGCAGCGTGGACCCGCTGCTCGGCGGAGTGTATGCGGGACTGGCGAATTCGATCGGCGTGCGGGGCGCGCTGCCCACCCTCGCCGCGGCCCTCGACGCCGGCGCGCCGAACCTCTCGCGCGCGGTCGCCGCTGCCCTCCCGCCGCCCTCGACCGCGCCCGTCTTCGGCGGCATCCGTGACGGGTACGGGGTCCTGCTGGACGCGCTGCTGTCGGCCGCCGCGCCGGCACTCGAAACCGGCTCCGCCCCGACGGGTCTGGCGCGGACCGCGCGCGGCTGGCGGCTCGACCCTCTGGGCGAGGTGGACGCGGTGGTCCTCGCGACGCCCGCTCCGGTGACCGCCGGGCTCTTGCGCGGGGTGGCGCCGGAGACCGCCGATACGGTCGGGGAGATCGAGCTGTCCTCCTCCGCCGTGGTGGCCCTGGCGCTACCCGTGGACACCCCGCTGCCCGACAACTCCGGCATCCTCGTCGCCACCGGAGAACCGTTGCGCGCCAAGGCCTTCACCTTGTCCAGCAGGAAATGGCCCCATCTGGCCGCCCGCGACGTCGCCCTGGTCCGGGTCTCCTTCGGACGCTTCGGCGACGACACCCCGCTCACCTGGTCCGACGACAACCTCATCGCCGCCGCCGCGGCCGATCTGGCGACCGTGACCGGCGCCGCCATCACCCCTCTCGCGGCCAAGGCGCAGCGCTGGCGCGGCGGCCTCCCGCAATACGCCCCCGGCCATCCCGCCCGCGTGGGCGCCATCGAGGCCGGCATCGCCGACCTCCCCGGCCTCGAAATCGCGGGCGCGTACCTCCACGGCGTCGGCGTCCCCGCCTGCGCGGCCTCGGGCACGTCCGCCGCCGAGCGCCTCATCGAGCATCTGAGCTGACTCCGCCGCCCGGCAATCCGGGAGAAGGGAACGGCGAGGCACGACGGCCGCGTCGGTGGATGCGACCGCGGTGGCAGGGGCATCGATCGGTGCGCATCGTGTGGCGGCGAGGAGAGGCGCGGTACCCGGGACACGGATCGAGAGGCTGTACCGATCGAATTCGGCGTGTCCGCGCGGGGGTCGCGATGCGGTCGGGCGTGGAGTGTTTCCCAGTGGTCGGCAGGCATGGGTGGAGCGTCGCACCGGGCACCGACATCCGAGATTTCCCGCACCCTTTCCGTTGCGGCGCACGGCGTTTCACCGGCGAGTCGGGGTGCGGGAATACGCACGGGGTGCGGTCGTGCGAGCGGGAGATCGGCAGTGGCAGTATGGGGTCATGGCGCGACTCGATTACCAGGCCCTCAACTCGACCATTCGGTACCTGATGTTCTCGGTGTTCCAGGTGCAGCCCGGGGTACTGGGGGAGGATCGGGAGGCCGCGATCAAGGAGGCCCGCGAATTCTTCGACGGCCTGGCCGATCGCGGTGTCGTGCTGCGCGGGATCTACGACGTCGCGGGCATGCGGGCCGACGCCGACTTCATGCTCTGGACGCACGCCGAGCGCATCGAGGATCTGCAGGCCGCGTACGCCGACTTCCGCCGCACCACCGAACTGGGCCGCGCCAGCGCCCCGGTGTGGAGCAACGCCGCGCTGCACCGGCCCGCCGAATTCAACAAGAGCCACATCCCGGCGTTCCTCGCGGGGGAGGAGCCGGGCAACTACATCTGCGTCTACCCGTTCGTGCGGTCCTACGACTGGTACCTGCTGCCCGACGAGGAGCGCCGCAAGATGCTCGCCGACCACGGCAAGGAGGCCCGCGGCTACCCGGACGTGCGCGCCAACACCGTCTCGTCGTTCGCGCTCGGCGACTACGAGTGGATCCTCGCCTTCGAGGCCGCCGAACTGCACCGCATCGTGGACCTGATGCGCGACCTGCGGGCCACCGAGGCCCGCCGCCACGTGCGCGAGGAGATCCCGTTCTTCACCGGCCCCCGCGTCGAGGTCGACAAACTCATCGCCGCCCTGCCCTAGCGGTAGTGGGCGCATACCCCCTGTTTTTGGGTCATGCGGTGCGCGGGGCCCGGGCCGTAAGGTTCATCCGTCTTCTCTGCGCGTTGCGTTGTCCGAGGGGTGCAGCCGCAGTGCGATGGAGTTGATGCAGTACCGCTTGTCGGTCGGGGTCGGATAGCCCTCCCCTTCGAAGACGTGGCCGAGGTGGCTGTGGCAATTCGCGCACAGCACCTCGACGCGGTGCATGCCCAGCGAGTCGTCCGAGCGCAGGATCACCGCATCCGAATCGGCCGGGTCGAAGAACGACGGCCAGCCGCAGTGCGAGTGGAACTTCTCGCCGCTGCGGAAGAGTTCGGCGCCGCACGCCCGGCAGGTGTAGACGCCGACGGTCTCGGTGTCGGTGTACTCGCCGGTGAAGGCGCGCTCCGTCCCGGCCTCGCGCAGGACGGCGTACTCCTGCGGTGTCAGCCGGGTCTTCCACTCCTGCGGCGTGAGCTGGATCTTCGGCGCGGGTACGGACGTCTCGGAGTCGGAACTCATGGCGCCCAGTCTAGGTGCGGCGCCGGAGTGCGACCTAGGTGAGCGCACCCGCCTGCGATTGCGCCTGGGTGTCGCTCTCGGAGCCGGGCACCGGATTGCCGTTGTGGCGCTCGGCCTCCGGCGCGGTCTCCGGGCGCGGCTCGGACTCGGGCAGCAAGTACACCGGATCGATCCCGGAGGCCAGCCGCCCGTCTCGCCGGGCGGCCAGATACCGGTCGCCGAGGACACAGAACACCACGACCAGCAGCAGACTCCAGCCCAGCGTGACGCGCAGGTACTCCAGCGTGCGCCCCGTGCTCTGCCAATGGTCCAGCAGCCACTTGTCGTAGGTCATGAACCCGAAGATCGCCAGCCACGCCGGCCAGTTCCGCAGCACCGAATTGCGCAGCACCACGGTCATCAGGAACGGGAACAGCATCATCGAGTAGTACTGCTGGCCCAGCGAGGTCCACACGAATTCGGTGGTCAGTAGCACGCCGGAGGCGGTGCAGATGAAGAACAGCTCGTCGTGCAGGTAGTAGCGGTACAGCAGCCACAGCGAGACCAGCACCACGACGGCGAGCAGGATGCGGATGACCCACGTCAGCCACGTGTCCAGGCCCCAGTACGCGGCGCTGCCCGGAATGGAGCTGTTGAAGTAGTCGCGCGCCTTCAGCGAGTAGGGGACGGTCCGGCGGAGATAGTCCAGCGGATCCTTGATCAGCGGCCAGGCGATCGCCGTCAGCACGATCGGCACGCCCAGACCGGTGATGAACACCTTCCACTGCCGTCGCGCCAGCGGTATCAGCAGCATCGGCGCCAGCGTCGGTTTCACCGCGATGGTCAACCCCATCACGACGCCCGCCCACAGATCGCGCCGCTGCAGGAGCAGATGGATGAACAGCACCTCGGCCAGCAGGATGCAGCCGTTGACATTGCCGAATCCGAGTGTGTTGATGACGGTTTCGGAGGCGAACATCAGCAGCAGCGTCAGCGGCGCGCCCCAGGACCGCGGGCTGAGCTTGAACAGCTTCAGCAGCAGGTACCACGCCCCGATGATCGCGACCGCGTTCAGCCCGACGAACAGCCACTTCGACTTCTCGGGGTCGATGATCGCCAGGGGCGCGACCAGCAGCGTGCCGCTGGGCGGGTACAGGTAGTGCGGGTCGACGAGGTCGAAGTTCTCACCGTAGATCGCCTGGCGGTTCAGGAAGGCCAGCGAGGCCTTGTAGACCGGCGCGAAGTCGTCGGTGATGTTGAAATTGGTGCCCTCGATGAACACTTGGTGCAGCACAGTCATGACCGCGAACGGCCACAGGGCGAAGTTCAGGACCTCGGTAGTGGTCCGAGCGGTGCGAGGCTCGAGCTGGCGAAGGAACACTGGGGCACGGTACACCGAGAACCTCCGAGATGGTTGCTCGGACCCGGCGTTTTGGCGCACCTTCCTGTCGATGACGGGTCGAACCCCGACAACCGGCTCAGGCGGGACAGGCGGTCCCGTCTTGCGGCAGGGTCGCGTCCTTCGCGTAATCGACGATGTACTGCTGTGCGCAGGCGGTATGGGTGAAGACCGGGTGACCCCAGCCCTGCCATTCCACGGACGAGACGCGCGCCCCGGCCGCACCCAGCGCGCCGGTCACCGCCGGCCGCCCGTCGCCGCCCACCACCGGATCGGCGGCGGCGCCCAGCACCAGCACCTGCCCGGTGTACTTCTGCGGCAGCAGCGCCGCATTGGGCACCGGCCACGCGGTACACGCCATCAGCCGTGTCGCCGCGGCCTTTCCGAACACCGGATACTGCCCGTTCCAGGTGTTCTCCAGCTCCTTGGCCCGGGTGGGCGTGGCCGGCTGCTGGTTGTCGCTGCAGCGGGCGACGAACTGGCCGTCGGAGTCCACCGCGGCCGACTCGCGCAGCACCAGCGAGTTCAGCGGTCCGCGGTCGCCGCGACCGGCCGCGGCCAGGGCGTCCGCGAGTTCGGCGGTGCGGCTTGCCTGATCGGCGCGCGGGTCGCCGAGGAATCCGGAGATCGTGGTGAGCAGAACGTTTGCCGACAGGTCGCCCAGACCGCCCGTGGCCGCGCGGTTCACCAGATCGGCGACGGCGGCCCGCGGATTCGGCCCGAGGGCGCAGCCGATTCCGGCGCAGCGCTGCGCGAATCCGGTGAGCGCGGCCTCCGCGCCCTTGACCCGCTGTTCGGCGCGGCCGACGGCGTCGGCGGTGACGGCCTCGGGTGAGTCGAGGACCAGGCGGGAGAGGTGGTCGCCGTACTTGGCGGCGTAGCTCATGGCGACCCGGGCGCCGTTACCGGTGCCGATCAGCCCGATGGTGTCGACCTGCCACTGCTTGCGCAGCTGCTCGACGTCGTCGGCGGCGTGCGCGGAGTCGAACGTGCCCTGATACGGCTGCAGGAAGTCCTGACAGGCGATGGTCGCGTCCTGGCTGAGCTTGGCCACCGCGTCCACCGGATCGCCGCCGCCCGCGGTGAATTGGGCGTTGTCGGAGACCGCCCGGCGGGTGTCGGTCGTCATGCAGTCGATCGGCTGGGAGCTGCCCATGCCGCGGCGGTCCACCGCGACGATCGGATGCGCGGTCAGCACCGCCGCGGCCGGTCCGGCGGCGAGGCCCGCGAGGGTGGCGGTGGAGGAGCGGTCGCTTCCCGAGGTCAGCACCAGCGGCGCGGCGCCGGCGGGCGTCTGCTGCAACCGGGCCCGCACCGCGCCGGTGCGGAAGGTGCCGAGGATGCCGCCGGCCGCGTCGATCGGCGTGGAGTACTCGGCGCATTCGAAGATCAGACCGGCGGGCGGGGCGCCCAGGCCGAGCAGGTTGAACGTCGGGGTCCCGCACTCGTGCCAGTTGAGATCGGTCTTGGGCGTCTGCAGCGCCGGGGGCGGTGGCGGTGCCTCGGTCGTGGTGCGGGTGTCGCCACCCGCCTGATGCGGCCGTTCCACCGCGACGCCGGGCCGCTCCGAGGGCCCCGCACCGCAGGCGGTGGCGACCAGCACCGTCAGCGATGACGTTGCCAGCAAGGCGGCTCGTGTCCAATGGCGGCACCGTCGTCGTGTCCAGCGCATGCGCTACAGCCTGCCAGGTCCGCCGCGCCGTTTCAGCCTTGGGGCGCGGCGCGCACCCATCGGGTCAGTACCGTGCCGTCGTCGTCGACCAGCAGATGACGCAGCGACATCGGGCTCGGCAACGCATTGGGCGACACCGCAATTCGACCGGCCGGACCACCGACGAGCAGGGGCGACAGGGTCAGGCACAGCTCGTCGGCGGCGCCCGCGGAGATCAGTTCGCCGAACAGCGACGGCCCGCCCTCGCACAGCACCCGCAGCAGTCCGCGCTCGGCGAAGACCGACCGCAGATCGGCCGCGGTGACCGTCGTGTCGCCGGCCTCGACCACCTCGGCGCCCGCGTCGGCGAGCAGCCGCTTGCGCTCGTCCGGTGCGGCCGCCGTGGTGAGAATCAGCGGCGGCCGGGTGGTGTCGGTGAACAACCGGCTCGCGGGGTCCAGGGCCGCGTGCGCGCTGACGACGGCGACCGGGGGCGGGGCGCCGTCGCGGGCGCCGCCGAGGCCGTGCTGGAACAGCCGGATGCGGCGCTGGGTATCGGTGCGGGCGCCGGCGTAGTTCTCCGCGCGGGCGGTGCCGGCGCCGACCACGACCACGTCGGCCAGGTCGCGCAGGATCGCGAAGACGTCGTGGTCGGCCCGGGTGCCGAGCGCGCCCGAACGCCCGTCCACGGTGACGGCCCCATCGATACTGGACACGAAGTTCACTCGGATCCACGGGGATTCGAGCCGGGACGGGTAGGAGTAGAGGCGCACCAGGTCGTCGGTGCCCTGCGCTGTGAACTGGATCGCATTGGGAGCACGCTGCATAAGTACCGATCACACCACGTCAGTACGCTAACCGCGTGCAACAACGCCTCGTCGATCGCCATCCGGAGGTTCCGGCCGATCAACTCATCGCCCAGATGGTGCCGCCGCCCACATTCGACGAGGTGAGCTTCGCCTCCTACATCCCGGATCCCAAGGAGCCGACCCAGGCCGAGGCGGTGCGGAAGGCCGAGCAGTTCGCCGGTCAGGTCGCCAAGATCCACGCCGCGGCGGGGAAGAAGACCCTGTTCGGCAAGAAGAAGCAGGTCGACGGTGCGGGTCTGTACCTCGACGGCGGATTCGGCGTCGGCAAGACCCACCTGCTGGCCTCGATCTACCACGCGGCGCCCGCGCCGAAGTCGTTCGGCACCTTCGGCGAGGTGACCAACCTCGTCGGCGCGCTGGGGTTCACCAACGCCGTGGACCGGCTGTCGGGCAACAGCGTGCTGTGCATCGACGAGTTCGAACTCGACGATCCCGGCGACACCATGCTGGTCTCGCGGCTGCTGACCGAGCTGACCGCGCGCGGGGTCTCGGTCGCGGCCACCTCCAATACGCTCCCGGATCAGCTGGGCGAGGGCCGCTTCGCCGCCCAGGACTTCCTGCGCGAGATCCGCAAGCTGGGCTCGCTGTTCGACGCCGTCCGCGTCGACGGCCCGGACTACCGCCACCGCGATCTGCCCCCGGCGCCGGAGCCGACCGCGCCCGAGAAACTGGCCGAGAAGGCCGCGGCCACACCGGATTCCACGCTCGACGACTTCGACGAGCTGCTGAAACACCTGAGCACCCTGCACCCCTCGCGGTACGGATCGCTGATCGCCGCCGTCTCCGCGGTCTTCGTGTCGAATGTGCACACGATCACCGATCAGGCCGTGGCGCTGCGCATGGTGGTGCTGGCCGACCGGCTCTACGACGCCGGAATCCCGGTCACTGTCTCGGGCGTGAAGCTGGACCGGATCTTCTCCGAGGAGATGCTCGGCGGCGGGTACCGCAAGAAATACCTGCGCGCGATCTCGCGGCTGCTGGCGTTGTCGCGCTTCGAGGTGCCCGCCTGACGGCCCGACCCGGCCACTGAACCGACCGACCACTCGGTGTAATCTCACCGTCGAGTTCGCCGATGCCGGCGCCCGGTGTTCGGCCTGGTCGTCGGCCCGAGGATGGGAGCTGCCATGGCCCGACGTTCGACTCGGGGCGCTGCCGCCGTGACCGCGGCCGCCGTCATCGCGCTGGGCCCGGCCACGGGCGCCGCGCTCGCCGCCGACCCGCCGCCCGCGACCGCCTCGGTCCTGGCCGATACCGGCGACCGGTCGCTGGGACTGCAGGGCGTGCAGAACGCGCGCGATATCGGCGGGTACCGCACCACCGACGGCCGCACGGTCCGGACGGATCTGGTGTTCCGCAGCGGCGAGCTGAGCAAGGCGACTGACGCGGATCTGGCCGCGCTGACCGATCGGGGCGTGGCGATCGTCGCCGATCTGCGCACCGGCTACGAGCGCGCGCTGGCCCCCGATCGGGTGCCCGCCGGGGCGACGCAGCAGATCGATGACGTGATCGGCCAGGCGCCGCCGCAGGTCATGGCCTCGACCCTGATCGCGGGCACGGATCTGTACCGCGCCTTCATCACCGCGCCGGGCGCGAACGAGGGCTTCGCGTCGATCCTGCGCGACGTCATCGACACCCGCGACGGCAGCGTGCTGTTCCACTGCACCGCGGGCAAGGACCGCACCGGCTGGACGGCGGCGGTGCTGCTGACCGTCCTCGGCGTGGACCGGGACACGGTGAACTACGACTACCTGCTGTCGAACTACTACCGCGACGCCGGGCCGAACGATTCGCTCAACGGTGTGGTGCCCCCGGCTCTGGACGCCGCGTTCGATCAGGTGAACCAGACCTACGGCTCGTTCGACACCTACGTGCACGACGGCCTGAAGCTGACCGACGACGATATCGCCGCGCTGAAGGCGAAAATGCTGTCCTGACAGCGGTTTTCCGGGCAATCGGTTGAGGGGTGTTGACACTTCTGCCGATTGCCGTTACCTTTTTGTCCGGTATGGGTACTTTGTTGATCCTTCTGTAGTCGAGTCCGACGCGTAGAGCCTCGCTCCGCGTCGAATCCCCGCACAGCTCAGCCCCTTTCCGGGTCCTTCTTCCGCTGCGCGGGTCCATCGACATCCGGCCGTCCGCCGGAAGACAGGAGGATCCTGTGCCTACTGCTGCCCAACTCACGCTGTCCGAGGTCACCAAGCGCTACGGCGCCCGGCCGGTGCTCGACCGCGTCTCCCTGACGGTGCGTCCCGGCGAGAAGGTTGGCGTCGTCGGCGACAACGGCGCCGGCAAGTCCACCCTGCTGCGCCTGCTCGCCGGCGCCGAACATCCCGACAACGGCGACGTGATCGTGCGGGCTCCGAACGGGATCGGCTACCTGCCGCAGACCCTCGCCCTGCCCGGCGCCGCCACGGTCGCCGACGCGATCGACCTCGCCCTGACCGAACTCCGCGCGCTGGAACGACACCTTCGAGCCGCCGAAGAGGAACTGGAAACCATTGCGGCACACACTGATCAAGCACTACTCGACCGGCATCTGACCGCGTACGGCACGCTGCTCACCCGGTACGAGGCCCGCGGCGGCTACCACGCCGACCAGCGGGTCGACACCGCCCTGTCCGCGCTCGGACTCCTCGGTCTGGACCGCACCCGCCCGCTGGACACCCTGTCCGGCGGCGAACGGTCCCGGCTGGCACTGGCGGCGACCCTCGCCGCCGCGCCGGAATTGCTGCTGCTCGACGAGCCGACCAACGACCTGGACGATTCGGCGGTGGCGTGGCTGGAACAGCACCTGCGCGACCACCGCGGCACGGTGGTCGCGGTCACCCACGACCGGGTGTTCCTGGAACGGATCACCGCCACGGTGCTCGAGGTCGACGCCGGGCGCATCACCCGGCACGGCAACGGGTACGCTGGCTATCAGGCCGCGAAGGCCGCCGAAAGGCGCAGGCGGCAGCTCGAATTCGAGCGGTGGCGCGACGAGCTGGCCCGCAACCGGCGGCTGGCCGAGTCGAATGTGATGCGGCTGGAGGCGATTCCGCGCAAGGCGCCGCTCGCGGTGTTCGGGCACGGCTCGTTCCGGTCGCGCGGACGCGGGCACGGCGCGGTGGTCCGCATCCGCAACGCCAAGGAGCGGGTGACCCGACTGACCGCCGATCCCGTTGCGCCGCCGCCGGATCCGCTGCGGCTGACCGCGAGCCCGTCGCGCGCCGGCGAACTCGCCGACGGCCCGGTGGCCCAGCTGTCCGGGGTGACGGTCGGCGACCGGCTGCGGGTCGACGACCTGCGCATCGGCCAGGGCGACCGCCTGCTGATCACCGGGCCCAACGGTGCGGGCAAGACCACCCTGATGCGGCTGCTGGCGGGAGAACTGGCGCCGGACACCGGCACGGTGACCGTCCGCGGCCGGGCCGGGCACCTGCGGCAGCAGCAGACGCCCTGGCCCGCGTCGCAGACCGTGCTGGGCGCCTACGCCGGCGGGCGCGGGTATCCGGACGAGTGTGCGGAGGAGTTGCTGTCGCTCGGGCTGTTCCGCCCCGCGGAACTCGGGCTGCGGATCGGGGAGCTGTCCTACGGTCAGCGCCGCCGCATCGAACTGGCCCGGCTGGTGAGCGAGCCCAGCGACCTGCTGTTGCTGGACGAGCCCACCAACCACCTGTCACCGGCGCTGGTCGAACAACTCGAGGAGGCGCTCGCCGGGTACACCGGTGCGCTGGTGGTGGTCACCCACGACCGCCGGTTGCGCACCCGGCTACCCGGGGCGCGGCTCGAGGTGCGCGCGGGGGCCCTGCACGACGCCGGGGCTCACAGCTCCTTCTGCATGACGTAGTCCTGGCAGATCACGGAGCCGACGGTGGTGGTCTTCTCGCCGACGGTGCGGAAGCCGTGCTTGGCGTAGAACCGTTGGGCGCGTCCGTTGTTCTGGTTGACCCCCAGCCAGACGCCGGCGAAGCCGCCGTGCCGGGCGTTGTCGACGGCCGCGCGCATGAGCGCCGTCGACACCCCGGCGCCGTGGTGGTCCGGCAGGACGTACAGCTTGCTGATCTCGAGCACCGGGCGGTCGCCGAGCGCGGCGGAGACCGCCGGATCGGCGGGCGCGCCCGTCACGAGCATGGCGTAGCCGACGATATCGCCCCCGGCCACGGCCTTGAGCACGGTGTGGCCGGGGTCGGCGAGATAGTCGCCGAAGCGGTCGCCGGACAGTATCCGCGCGATGAACGTCTCGATGTCCTCGGAGTCCAGGTCCGGCGGGCAGGCCAGTGGAAAGGTCGCCGCCGCAACGTCACTGAGGGCCTCGGCGTCCCACAATCCGGCCCGGTCGACGATGACTGGGATGTCGCTCATTCCTCCAGTAGAGCACGACCCGATTCGGGTGCCGACGGTTTGCCCGTGGTCGGCCGCGCGTGGAAATACCGGGCCGACACGATCAGCGCGACCGCGAACAGCAACGGCAGCAGATAGCCGATCCGGAGGCTGGTCGCATCGGCCAGACCGCCCACCACGCCACCGCCGACGAGCGTGCCCGCGTAGTTGAACAGGTTGAGCCGCGCGATGAGCGCGTCGAGCCCGCGCCCGCCCGTGAGCTGACCGGCCTCGCTGAAACACAGCGGCGCGATCACCGGCAGGCCGATGCCCGCGATCAGGAATCCGGCGATCGCCGCCGGCGGCCCGGGCGCCGCGACCACGAGGGTCAGTCCGACCACGCCGATCGCCGCCGCCGCGCGCACCACCGCCCGCGGCCCGAATCGCCGCACCCACAGATCGCCGGTGAGCCGCCCGGTCAGCGACGCGCCCTGATAGGCCGCCAGCGCCAGCGCCGCCACGGCCGAGGAGGATCCCAGATCGTCGCGCAGATACAGCGCCGACCAGTTGCCGACCGCCAGATCGACGGCGAAGACCAGCGCCATCGCGATCCCGAGCGCCAGATAGGCGCGCAGCGGGACCGAGGTGGTGGCCGCCGCCTCCTCCGGTTCGGCCTCGGCCTGCCGCGTGCCCAGCAGCCGCGGCCCGAACGCCAGCCCACCGGCCAGCACGATCGCCGCCGCGATCAGCACCGCCACGGGCAGCGCGACGTCCAGGCCCTCGCAGCCGGAGACGAACAGCGCCCCGAGGATCGAGCCCGCGCTCCACGCCGCGTAGAACGACGACAGCACGACCTTCCCGTAGCCGTGCTGGATGAACACCGCCTGCATATTCGTGCTCGCGTCCACCACACCGACCGCGACGCCGTACACCCCCAGGGCCACGAACAGCGCCGCGAGCTGCGGCGCGAGCGCGATGCCCACACCGGCCACCGCGATCAGCCCCAGCCCCGCCCGCAACGCCGTCCGGCTCGACCAGCGCAGCGCCAGCCGCTCGGCCGCCACGCTGCCCGCGGCCGCCAGCAGCGAGATCAGCACGGCGGCAAGCAAAATCTGGGTGTCGCTGAGCCCGAACCGATCCCGCTGCTGCGGAAGTTCGGTGAGAATGACCGCGAGGAAGAAACCCTGCAATCCGAAGGCCACCGAATTGGCCCGGCGCGCGGCCCGCAGAACCGATACAGGAGTGTATCCATCGGCGTTCATCGACGAAGCCTATCCGCTCGGGCGAGCGCGTGCCGCCCGGGCGTGCGAGCACCGTACCGACTGGCCGGAAAGTGCCAGGGGCACCTTGGTGAAGCGTGCCGGATCGTGACGAATTCGCACGTAACGCGCTTCGGCAGCGTCCGATGATCACGCTGGGCTCCCGGTTGGGTAACGAAAATAGTCACGATCGTGTGAAGGGGCCTGGCAGTTGCGGCAATCTGGAATAAGCGGGCCGACCGTGGTTCGCTGGGTGTAGGGGAAGTGGTCGCGTGGACACGAAGGAACTGAGCAAGATCGAGCGCGAGCATGCGACGATGCCGTCCTTCTCGGAATCGGCGAATATGCCGGTGGTGGAACCCAATCCGCGTGGGCATCAACCGGGCGAGAGATGCCGTGAGTTCGACTGCGGGAACTGCCATTGGGATGTGCAGCGGCTGAAGTACTGGCTGCGGGGGCGGCTGCTCGCCTCCGGCGCCGACGACGCCGAGGTGGACAAGGCGCTGGGCGCGCAGACTCCGTCGCTGCTGTGGCGGCGCGGCAACCGGTTGTGCGCCATCGAGGTGCGCAGCGCGCCGGTATCGCTGGCGCACGCGTCGGAGCGTACGGCGCGGCTGCGGGCCGTCGGCTGCGACGAGGTGCTGTGGCTGTGCCCGCCCGGATACTGGGTGGGCCAGGTGCCGGCGCTGGGCGTGGACGACTTCGCGTCGCAGGGGTGTGAGTACCGGGTGGTGACGGGCCTCGTGGA
Source organism: Nocardia transvalensis NBRC 15921 (assembly GCF_000308875.1). Taxonomy (GTDB): domain Bacteria; phylum Actinomycetota; class Actinomycetes; order Mycobacteriales; family Mycobacteriaceae; genus Nocardia; species Nocardia transvalensis. The sequence continues at coordinate 132,706 of NZ_BAGL01000058.1, read as the reverse complement.
GCCCGGACCGTCCGGAGTGGTGGAGCCGCGGGAGAGACCCTGGGCAGTACGGGATTTCATCGAGAACTGGGTGGCCGGTCGGGTCGCCTGGGGATACCGCGACGAGGCCACGGGAGGGTGGGCGACGGTGAGCGACTGGGAGCAGCACACGCGGGCGCAGGCCCTCGTCATCGCGCAGCAGCGGCAGGAGCTGATGAACCAGCGCACCGCCCTCGCGCTGGCCCGCAAGGCGACCCGCGACAAGGCCAAACAGGTGCACAAGCTGCTACATCGGCTCGAGCGCGCCGAGGAGACCGCCGACGAACTGGACGCCACCCGCCGCCGCCTGGTGGATCACAACCGGGTCGACGCCACCCTGCGGGTGACCATCGCCAAGCAGCGGGAGGCGCTGCTGCACTGGCAGCTGATCACCTGCTTCGCGATGCTCGTGATCGTCACGTTCATCGTGGCGGGCTTCATGCTGAAATAGCGGTTCACCCCGCGCGGGCGAGGCGGAACGGCCCTCGGTCCCAGCGCCAGCCGTGGCGCAGCACCAGGGCCGTGAAATCGGTCGTGCCGATCCCGGTCTCGTCGACGTAGCGGCGGAATTCCGGCCAGCCGAGCGGTCCCTCGGCGAGGCGGTTCCGCAGGATGTTCTCGTGCCGCGCGTCGACGCGGTGGTCGCGCAGGTCGGGCTCGCCGAGACGGCTGCCGGTGAAGACCAGCCGCCCCCAGCCGCGCTCGTGCGCCCAGGCGCGGGCGGCGTCGAGTTTGACCCGGTTGCCGTGGACGGCGAGACGGGACGGCGGCACGACGTCGATCAGCAGCGCGCGGCCGTCGGTGAGGCGGGCGGCGACGGTGGGGTAGTGGGTGCGTTCGGCGTCGTCGAGCCGGTAGTCGACGGCGCCGGGACGTTCGACGTAGGCGGCGACCTGTTCGCTCGTGTCCAGGATCCGCAGCAGCAGCGCCTCCAGCGCGGTGTCGAACGTCGTTTCCCTGCCGAGCTTTTCGGCGAATATCGAGCCGCGGGCGTCGTCGTCCGCATCTACGGTCGGGGCCGGGGTATCCGGGAGGTCGGCGGGCTTGCCGCCCGGCCAGTCGGCGCGGCGCAGCAGCGGGACGAGCTGTCCGGCAACGGGTTCGGCGTGCCGGGGGCCGTTGAGGTGCCAGCGGCCGCGCTGCTGCCAGCCGGCGATGCGCTGGAAGACGAAGCCCGCCATGCGTTTCGCGTCCATCAGGGCGTGACCGGCCAGCCGCAGCCGCAGATAGGCGAGGTCCTGGGCGGCGATATCGCTGTCGGTGGCGTAGATCTCGGCCAGCAGGGTGCGCACGAGCCGCTCGTCCTGCCAGCCGACCGGGTAGCGCTCGGCGAAGATCGCGGTGTCGGGGTGGCCGGTGGCCCGCACCCGCCGGACCATCTGCCCGGCCGCGCGGGTGTACAACTGCCGCACCCGATCCCGCGACAACCCGTATCGCGCGCCGATCAGGGTGAGCGTCTCGGGCCGCTCCCCGTCGAGTCCCAGGCGCTGCGTGATCAGCTCGCCGTCGCGCGGCCGTTCCTCGGCCTGCTCCGCGACCATCGCGGCCAGGGTCTCGTCGGCCTGTTCGAGACCGAACGAGACGCTCTCGCCGAGGTCGTCGAGCAGTCCGGTCCGCGCGTCCTCGCTCCGGCTCGTCGTCACCACTTCCGCCCGTCTTTCGCTCCTTCGTTCGAAAAGCCTATCCTCGCAACCGGTCTGCGCGGGGTAATGACCCCCGTGTCGAGGGGTGCGATCAGTCGGCGATCCCGAACCGGGTGAGCGCCAGCGCGCCCACCCAGGCCAGCGCGGCGGCGGCAGCGAGCAGGTGGATGCCGTGCACGAACTGCCCCGACCCCGGCGATCCGGCGACCGCGCCGAAGATCGCCACCCCGCACGCCGTGCCGATCTGCCGGGCGGTGTTGGAGATGCCGGTGGCCAGCCCCGACCGGTCCGGGGGAGTGGTGCGCACGACCGCGGCCACCACGGAGGCGGTGACCAGCCCGCCGCCACAGCCGAGCAGCAGGAATCCGGCGAGCAGCCAGCCCGTCCCGCCGTCGGCGCGCAGCTGGGTGAGCAGCGCGCAGCCCACGGCCGCCAGCACGCAGCCGGCGCCGATGGCCGTGCGGGGACCGCGGGCGGCGGTGATCCGCCCGGAAACCGGGGCCAGCACGACCAGTGGCACCGCCATCGGCAGGACGGCGAGGCCCGCGGCGAGCGGCGACAGGCGCCGCACCTCCTGGAGGTGCAGCATGCCGACGAACAGCAGTCCGTTGACGATCAGGTTCATCGTCAGCGCCACCACGTTCGGGCTCAGGAACCCCTTGCGGCGCAACAGGTCCAGCGGCAGGACCGGATGGTCGCTGCGTGCCGCGCTCACCAGGGCGACGGTGAGGCCCAGGAGCGTCACCACCGCCGCGACGGCGGTCTCCGGGCCCGCGTGGTGCCCGGCGGAGATGACCGTGAACACCAGGCCGCCCAGCGCGACGACGAATCCGAGCAGGCCGGGCACGTCCAATCGGCCGGTCCGGGTGCCGGGCCGTCCCGGCACGGCCCACAGCGCCGCGGCGATGACCGCCGCCGTCAGCGGCACGTTGATCCAGAACACGGGCCGCCAGTCCAGCGCGCCGATGATCAGGCCGCCGAGCAGCGGCCCGGCGGGCAGCGCCAGCGAGGAGACCGCGGCCCAGGCGCCCAGCGCACGGGCCTGTTCACCGCGCTCGGGATAGACGTCGACGATGACGGCCATGGTGCTGGGCAGCAGTAGCGCGCCGCCGACGCCCTGCACGACCCGGGCCGCGATCAGGACCCCGGCGGCCGGTGCCAGCGCGCAGGCCAGCGACGCGGCCCCGAATATCGCGAAGCCCGCGATCAGCACGCGCCGGTGACCGATCCGGTCGCCGATCGTGCCGCCGGCCAGGAGCAGTCCCGCGATCGCGACGACGTATCCGTCCACCACCCACTGCAGGGTCGCCACGGGCGAGTCCAGGTCATGGGCGATGCTGGGCAACGCGACATTGACGATGGTGACGTCCAGCAGCACCAGGAACATCCCCGCGCACATCACGGCCAGCACCCGGCCGCGGCGCGCGACCGGGCTCTCGACAGTCGAAACGCTCATGCCCGCAGTCTCATCCGCGGAATGTTCGGGGTGTGCCGAAGTATCGCCGCGGCCGACGTCCACTGTTCGGTGGGGGCCGAAGTGTGCGCGCGGCAGACTGGTGTCATGACCGACGACCGGCCCCTGTACGGGTACACCGATATCGCCGCGGTGGGCGCGCTGCTGGCCGACGCGACCCGGGCGCGGATCGTGACGACCCTGACCGACGGCCGCGCGCTGCCCGCCTCGGTGCTGGCCTCGGAGTCGGGCGTGGCGGCCTCGACGGCCAGCGAACACCTGTCCCGGCTGGTGGCGGGCGGGCTGCTGACCGTGGAGCGCTCCGGGCGGCACCGCTACTACCGGCTGGCGAACCGGGAGGTGGCCGTGGCGATCGAGGCGCTGGCGGTGCTCGCCCCGGCCCGCCCGGTCCGCTCGCTGCGCGAATCCACGCGCGCCGCGGCCCTGCGCCGGGCCCGCAGCTGTTACGACCACCTGGCCGGTCGTCTCGGTGTCGCGGTCACCGAGGCGCTGCTCGATCGCGGGGCCCTCGTCCGCACCGACGGCGTGGCCGGAACCGTACGCGCACAAAACGATCCGATCTCCGCACCCCTGCCGGAGCATCCCTACCAACTCGGCCCGAACGCCGAACCGCTGTTCGGCGAACTGGGTGTGGACCTGGCCCGGGCGCGGGGCGCTCGCCGTCCGCTCCTGCGCTTCTGTGTCGACTGGAGCGAACAGCGGCACCACCTGAGTGGCGCCCTCGGCGCGGCCGTGCTCACCCGCATGGAGTCGGCGGGCTGGGTGGAACGGGCCGGAACTCGCCGTTCCCTGCGCGTCACCCCGTCCGGCGCCCGCGTCCTCGACCGCGTGCTCGGGGTGGAGGACGCGGCCTGACCGGCCGGAAGTCCCGCGGATCGTGGACGATGGACCCTCGACAGGACGGGCCGAAATGCCGACGCTGGAGTGACCGAGGTCCTGGCCCGGACGCCCGATCCGGCCGAGTGGAAGAGGTTGTCTCGTGCCGAGCGACTCCCGCAAGCCCTGGCTCCCGCCCCGCTGGTTCATCGTCACCGCCTGGTACGTCCACCGGGCCCTCTACCGCGTGACCGGCGGCCGCGCCGGACTGTGGCCGCCGAAGGACGACACGCACTGGGGGACCATGCGGCTCACCGCCATCGGTCGCCGTACCGGCCGCGATCGCAGCGTGCTGCTCGGATACTTCGAGGACGGACCGAATCTCGTCACGCTCGCCATGAACGGCTGGGGTGCGGCGGAGCCCGCATGGTGGCTCAACCTCCAGGCCAATCCCGAGGCGACGGTCGACCTGAAGGGCGGCTCCCGCACCGTGCGCGGCCGAGCCGCCCAGGGCGAGGAACGGTCCCGCCTGTGGGATCGATGGCGCGAGATCGACCGAGACTTCGACGCGCTGTCGGCCCGCCGGCCCTCGGAGACCGCCGTGGTGATCCTCGAACCCCGTACGAATGGTCGGGGACGGTAGAAGCGTGTCTGGCACAAACAGGTCAGGCCCGGCGTGAACCGGGCCTGACCTGTGCCTTTGGTGCGCGATACTGGGATTGAACCAGTGACCTCTTCCGTGTCAGGGAAGCGCTCTCCCGCTGAGCTAATCGCGCGTGGGTGCCTCTTAGAGGCGGCGACGGGAATCGAACCCGTGTGCACGGCTTTGCAGGCCGTTGCCTCACCACTCGGCCACACCGCCAACCAAGGCCGGGTTGGCCTTCGAGCGGATGACGGGATTCGAACCCGCGACCCTCACCTTGGCAAGGTGATGCGCTACCAGCTGCGCTACATCCGCACTCTGCCTCCGGAGGCTCTTTCGTGCTTCCGGCTGCGAGAGAGAACATTAGCCCACCATCAGCGCACTCAACAAATCCGCTGGTAGGGAGGGGTAAATCCGAATCACACCCCTGTAGTTCAGCAGGTCGCGGGCCGCTCCGCCCCCTCGTCCCCACCCGGAACGTCCGCACTGTCACACCCCGCGCTCACCAACAGTTCAGCCGCACACCCACCCCCATGCCGCATCGCACCCGCCCCGCACGCCAATGACCCACCGCTCCCACCGCGCCACCACAGCCCCGTGAGCATCACCCCTCAACAAACGAATCCCCAGCTAGACCAGCGATTTGGTGTGACAGGGGTGAACCGTGTTAAGGTTCCATCTCGTCCGGAACGGCACCCAAACCGCTCCGACACCCCCACGGTCCCATAGCTCAGTGGGAGAGCGCTCGCCTCACACGCGAGAGGTCGCTGGTTCGAAACCAGCTGGGACCACAATTATTTCCGCTGGTTGGATACCACTTTCTACTCCTTCTTAGTTCCTGTCGTCTCCCGGCCTCACCAGGCCCGACGGGCATCTGATCCGGACTGGTCGCATTCATGCCGGCAAGGCACTGAGGGCTGGATCTCGGGTAATTCGGCACCTGCTCTTCGTGGTGGACGGGAATACTGCGACCCCCCGACTCCATGGGCACTCGGCCCGGGGGCCTAGGTTTTTGGGTGTTTGCACCTATCTCGGGTCTGCCTAATGTCACCATGGTTGGAATACGTTCGTGGGCGGGGAGGCCCGGCATGACCAATCCTTTCGATGACGACGATGCGAACTTCTTCGTGCTGGTGAATGACGAGGGGCAGCACTCATTATGGCCGGAATTCGCCGAAGTGCCCGCCGGATGGGCCGTCGCGTACGGCATCGCGCCACGTCAGGCGTGTGTGGAGTACGTCGAAAAGAACTGGACGGATATGCGGCCCGCGAGTCTCGTCGCGGTAATGAACGACCGACCGGATTAATGAACCGGTCAGTTGTACCGAATTCAACTGCATAGTTCTTCATTCCCTGACTCGCATTTTTCCAGGACGACTGCGGGCGCATATTCGCGCGCCGTCGTACCGACCGAGGAGTTCGTCGATGAATGTCAAGCTGGACGGGTCCGGTATCCACGCGGGTCTGATTCCGCTGTCGGCCGCGCAATACGGCGTGTGGTTCGCCGACAAGATGTCCGACGGTCTGCCGATAAATATCGCACAGTACGTCGACATCCGCGGCGAGGTGGACGCCACCGCGTTCGCCGAGGCCGTTCAGGCGGCCGGGCTGGAGTTCGGATCCGGCTACCTGCGCATCGTCGAGGTCGACGGCGTGCCGTTCCAGCGGGTCGACGCGGATCAGATCTACGACGACACCGTGGTCGACCTCAGTGACCACGACGATCCCGTGGCCGCCGCGCTGGAGTGGATGCGCGCGGATTACAGCACACCGCTGGATCTCCAGCGTGACACGCTGGCCGAGACCAGGCTGCTGCGGCTCGGCGCGGGACATTACTACTGGTACTCGCGCCTGCACCACGTCGCGATCGACGGGTACGGCGGCCTCACGCTGAGTTCCCGGATCGCGGAGCGCTACAACGCGATTCAGGAGGGGCGCGACCCCGCGCCGCTGCGCGCCGCGAGCCTGGCGGAGATCCACGCCGACGAGGTCGCCTACCGCGACTCCGCGCGTTTCGAGAAGGACCGCGCGTACTGGGCGGAGCGCACCGCGGGGCTGCCGGCGCCGCTGAGCCTGGCGGGCCGCAGCGCCGACCCGGCCGCGCACGATCTGGTGTCGCGGACCGGATTGTCCGGTGCGACAGCGGATCTGCTGCACGCGGCCGCCGACCGTCACGCGGCGAGTGCGGCGCAGGTGGTGGTGGCCGCGCTGGGAAGCTTCCTGGCCCGCATGACGAATTCCGACGATGTCGCGCTGAGCCTGCCCGTCGCCGCGCGCACCACGGCGAAGCTGAAGAACTCCGCGGGAATGCTGGCCAATCTGCTGCCCATCCGGCTGCGGCTGGACGCGCGGACATCGGTGGCCGACGTGGTCGCCGCGGCCAACCGCGAATTGACCGGCGCGCTCCGGCATCAGCGCTACCGGTACGAGGACATCCGGCGCGACGCGGCCGTCGGCGACACCGCGACGGGCGGCGAGACCTCGTTCGGCCCGATCGTCAACATCGTCTTCTTCGACGCCGACATCGAACTCGGCGCCGCCACCGGCACCTATCACATCCTGCGGTCCGGGGTGCTGGAGGATATGCAGATCAACCTGGTCCAGAGCGGCGCGGACGCCCCGCTGTCGATCGAGTTCCACGGCAACCCGAACCTCTACACCCAGGACGAACTCGATACCCACCATCGCCGATTCGTCTCCTATCTGGAGCGTTTCGCGGCGGCGGACCCGGAACTGCGGCTGCGCGACATCGATCTGCTGTCGGACGACGAGCGGCAGCTCGTCTTCGACGTGCGCCCGGGGCTGGACACCGTCTCGGACCTGGCGACGATATTCGACCAGAGCGTCGCGCGGACCCCGGAGACGACCGCCGTGGTGGCGGGTGACACCGCGCTGACCTACCGCGAACTCGACGCGCGCGCCAACCGTCTCGCGCGCGTGCTGATCTCGCGCGGCGTCGGGCCGGAGACGCTGGTCGCGGTCGCGCTGCCGCGGTCGCTGGAGTCGGTTGTCGCGGTGTGGGCGGTGGCCAGGACCGGCGCCGCGTTCGTGCCGATCGACCCTGCCTATCCGGCCGAGCGGATCGCCCATATGACAACGGTGGCGGGCGCGCGGCACGGGCTGACCCTGTCCGCGCACAGCGCCGGCCTGCCGGGCACGGTCGACTGGATGACGCTGGACGGTCCGGAGGCCGAGATGCCCGGTACGAGCGGCGCTCCGATCACCGACACCGAGCGGATCCGGCCGGTGCGGCCCGGGCAACCGGCCTACGTCATCTTCACCTCCGGTTCCACCGGCCGCCCGAAGGCCGTCGTGCTCAGCCACGCCGGCCTGGCGAATCTGGTCGACGAGCAGCGCCGGAGATTCGGGGTCACCACCACCTCGCGGGTACTGCACACGGCCTCACCGAGTTTCGACGCCTCGGTCTTCGAGCTGCTGATGGCCTTCGGCTCCGGGGCGACACTGGTCGTCGCGCCCGCGGACGCCTACGGCGGCGACGCCCTGGCCGAACTGCTGCGCGCACAACGGGTCTCGCACATCGTGGTCACCCCGACGGTGCTCGCGACCATGGCGCCCGACGGCCTCACCGACCTGCGCGTGGTCGCGGTCGCGGGGGAGGCGTGCCCCGACCGGCTCGTGCGGCGATGGTGTGCCGGGCGCGAGATGTTCAATCTGTACGGCCCGACCGAGGCCACCATCTGGACCACCGCGTCCGCGCCGATGCGCCCGGACGCCCCCGTCACCATGGGCGGTGCGATCCGCGGCGCGGGGGTGCTGGTGCTGGACGCGTGGCTGCGACCGGTCCCGGTGGGCGTCGCCGGGGAACTGTACGTCTCCGGGCCACAGCTGGCGCGCGGCTACCTGGGCCGGCCGGATCTGACCGCGCAGCGTTTCGTCGCCGATCCCTACGGGCCGCCCGGCACCCGCCTGTACCGGACCGGGGATCTCGTGCGCTGGACACCCGGGGGCGAGCTGGAGTACCTGGGCCGCACCGACTTCCAGGTGAAGGTGCGCGGATTCCGCATCGAACTCGGCGAGATCGACGCGGCGCTGGAGGAGCAGGACGGCGTCGCCGCGGCGGTGACAGTGAACCGGTCGAATGCCGCCGGGGCGGAGGTGCTGGTGTCCTACGTGGTCGCCGAACCCGATCGCCTTCTCGATGCCGCCGAGCTGACAGCCGGTGTGGCGCGGCGGCTTCCGGACTACATGGTGCCGTCCGCGATCGTGACGCTGGACCGGATGCCGTTGTCGCCCACCGGCAAACTCGACCGGACGGCGCTGCCGGAGTACACCTTCGGCGGCACCGGCGCCTGGCAGGCGCCGGCCTCCGGGACGGAGCGGATACTCGCTACGGTATTCGCCGAGGTGCTCGGGGTGGAGCGGGTCGGCGCCGGCGACAGCTTCTTCGCCCTCGGCGGCGACAGCATCATGTCCATCCAGCTGGTGGCGCGCGCGAAGGCCCGCGGCCTGGTGTTCACGCCGCGCGAGGTGTTCCAGCGCCGCACCGTCGCCGCGCTGGCGGCGGTCGCGCGCCATGCGGCGGCCGAACCGGAGACCACCCTCGCCGAACTGCCGGGCGGCGGCGTGGGGACGATGCCGCCGACGCCGATCGTCCGGTGGATGCTCGCGCGTGGTGGTCGGTTCGACCGCTTCCACCAGTCGCTCACGCTCCGCCTGCCGGCCGGTATCGATCCCGACGGACTGGTGAAAACCGTTGCCGCCGTGGTGGATCGGCACGACATGCTGCGATCGAGGCTGATCGACGTCGACGGCGAGACCGCGGTGCGGGTCGCCGAGCCCGGCACCGTCGATATCGCGGCGCTGCTGCATCGCGTGGCCGTGGACGGCCCGGACACCGCGCGCGAGGTCGCCGAACGCGAACGAGCGGCGGCGGTCGAGCGGTTGGATCCCGCGGCGGGCACGGTGCTGCGGCTGGTGTGGCTGGACGCCGGTCCCGCGCACGAGGGATGGCTGATCGTGGTGGCACACCACCTGGCCGTCGACGGTGTCTCGTGGCGAATCCTGGTGCCGGACCTGATGTCCGCGTGGGCGCGGGTCGCGGCGGGACAGGAACCGGCGCCGGCCCCGGTCGGCACCTCGATGCGGCGCTGGGCGCACGCGCTGGCCGAGGAGGCGGCGCGACGAGACGAATCGGCCTACTGGCGAGACGTACTCGGCGAGCCCGATCCGTCGCTGGGCGCCCGGGTCCTCGACCCGGCCGTCGATGTGGCCGCGACGGTCGCACACGTCGACGTGACTGTCCCCGTGGATGTGACCGCGGCACTGACGACCGCGGTGCCCGCGGCATTCCACGGCGGCATGGACGACGGCCTGCTGGCCGCGCTCGCGGTCGCGGTGTCGGTATGGCGAGCACGGCGCGGGGTGTCCGCATCCGGCACGCTGATCCAGGTGGAGGGGCACGGTCGCGAGGAGACCGTGGTGCCCGGCGCGGACCTGTCCCGCACCGTGGGCTGGTTCACCACCGCCTATCCGGTCCGGCTGCGGTTGGGCGGAATCGATGTCGAGGAGGCGCTGTCGGGCGGGGATGCCGCGGGCGCCGCGGTGAAAGCGGTCAAGGAACAGCTGCTCGCCGTCCCCGACAAGGGGATCGGGTACGGGCTGACGACGACACCGCTCGGCGCCCGCGAACCGCAGGTGTCGTTCAACTATCTCGGCCGGACCTCGCTGGGTGAGATCCCGGAGGAGGCGGCGGCGCTGGGCTGGCTGCCCACACGGGAACTGGGCACGGCCTCGGCCGGGGACAACGACGACGCCCCGGCCACCGCCGTACTCGACATCACGGCGATGATCACCGACAGCGCCGCCGGTGACGCGCTGGAGGCGTCGTTCGGCTACGCCACCGGCATCCTGTCCGCCGACGACGTACGCGAACTGGCGGGCCTGTGGGTGCGGGCCCTGTCGGCCCTGGCCGACCACGCGAGGAGACCGGGCGCGGGCGGGCACACCCCCTCCGACTTCGATCTGGTCTCGGTGCGGCAGAACGAGATCGACGACTGGGAGTCGCGCTACCGGCCGGTCGACGTGTGGCCGCTGACGCCGCTGCAGACGGGCCTGCTGTTCCACGCCATGCTGTCGGATCACGCCGCCGACGCCTACACCGCGCAGCTGACCCTGACCCTGCGCGGCAGCGTGGATTCCGGACGGCTGCGGTCGGCGGCGCAGGCGCTGCTGGACCGGCACCCGAACCTGCGGGTCGCCTTCGCCATGTCGGGCGAGGCGGCGGTGCAGGTCGTCTGCGACGACGTGACGGTGCCGTTCACCGAGATCGACGCGCGCGGCGGCGACGCCGCGGCCGAATTCGCCCGCGTCGCCGCCGCCGAACGGGCCGCGGGCTTCGATACCGCGACCGCGCCGCTGCTGCGCTTCACCCTGGTGCGGGTCGCGGACCGGGAATGGCGGCTGCTGCTGACCAATCACCACATCCTGCTGGACGGCTGGTCGATGCCCCTGCTGGTGCGGGATCTGGTGCTGCGGTACGCGGGCCGCGCCGACGGCGCCGCGCCGCCGTTCCGAGGATTCCTGGAATGGTATGCGCGCCAGGACCATCCGGCCGCGTTGCACGCCTGGACCCGGGCGCTGGACGGCGTCGGCGAACCGACCCTGCTGGCGCCGCGGGACGCCGCGGCGCGAGGGACCGGCCGCCCGCGCGAGCACCTCGCCGACTACGACGAGCAGCGCACGGCGCGACTGGTGGAACTGGCCGCGCGGCACGGGGTCACGCTGAATACGATCCTGCAGGCGGCGTGGGGAATCGTGCTGTCGCGCCTGGTCGCCCGCCGCGACGTGGTGTTCGGGGCGACGGTGTCCGGGCGGCCACCGCAGCTGGCCGGGGTGGAGGAGATGGTCGGCCTGCTCATCAACACCGTTCCGGTGCGGGTGCGGACGGCGCCCGCGGAGACGGTGTCCGGACTGCTGCGGCGTATCCAGGACGAGCAGGCGGGGCTGCTCGACCAGCACCACACCGGACTCGCCGAGATCCAGGCCGCGACGGGCCTGTCCGCGCTGTTCGACACGCTGCTGGTCTTCGAGTCCTATCCGATGGACACCGAGACCATCGCCCGGCTCGCGACCGATATCGACGGGATGTCGGTCACCGCGGCCGAGGTGGACGACGCCGCCCACTACCCGCTCACCGTTGTCGCACACCTGGATTCCCGGCTGCGCGTGCGGATCGGATACCAGGCGGAGATCTTCGACGCCCGGACGGTGGCCGATATCGCCGAGCGGTTCGCCCGGGTGCTCGACGGCCTCGCCACGCGCGATGTCGTGGCGGAGGTGGAGGTGCTCACCGGCGGCGAGCGCGCGGATCTGCTGTCGCGGCGCGGCGGCCCCGCCGCGCCCGTGCGGCTGCTGCCCGAACTGCTGGATACCGCCGCCGCGGCGAATCCCGGCGGCGTCGCCGTCGTCGGCGAGGGCGTCGAGCTGACCTACCGGGAACTGTCCGAGCATTCGAATCGGCTGGCCCGCTTGCTGATTCGCCGGGGTGTCGGGCCGGAGGACCTGGTTGCGATCGCTCTGCCACGGTCGATCGACTCGATCGTCGCGCTCTGGTCGGTCGCCCGCGCCGGTGCGGCGGCCGTGCCGATCGACCCCGCCTATCCGGCCGACCGGATCGCCTACATGGTGGAGGATTCCGGCGTTCGCCTGGGGCTGGCCGGTCCGGGCGCGGATCTGCCCGGCACCGTCGCATGGCTGGTGCCGTCCGATCCGGCGCTGCGACCGAGCCTCGAGCGGCTGTCCGCCGATCCGATCGATCCGGCGGAGCGGGTGCGCCCGGCGCATGCCGGCCATCCGGCGTACATGATCTATACGTCCGGCTCCACCGGACGCCCGAAGGGCGTGGTGGTGACGCACACCGGTCTCGCGAATTTCACGGTCGCGCACCGGGAAAGCTACAGGGTCGACGCCGCCTCGCGGGTGCTGCACGGCGCGTCGCCGAGCTTCGACGCCTCGATACTCGAACTGCTGCTGGCGATCGGGGTCTCGGCCACGCTGGTGATCGCGCCGCCGCGGGTCTACGGCGGTGACGAACTGCGCCGGCTGCTGCGCGAGCAGCGCGTGACCCACACCTTCCTCACCCCGTCCGTGCTGGCCGCCACCGATCCCGCCGGACTGGACGACCTGCGTGTCGTGCTTACCGGCGGCGAGGCGTGCACGGCGGCCGTGGTCGACCGGTGGGCGCCGGATCGCCTGCTGCACAACGTATACGGCCCCACCGAGGCCACGATCGCGACGACCGCCGGCGCCGCGCTGCGCCCCTCGGAGCCGGTCACCATCGGCGAGCCGATCCGCGGCACCGGCGCGCTGGTGCTCGACGACGCCCTGCGCCCGGTGCCCGAGGGCGTCGTGGGCGAGCTGTACCTGACGGGCGTGGCGCTGGCGCGCGGCTACCACCGCAGGCCCGCGCTGAGCGCCGGCCGCTTCGTCGCCGATCCCTACGGCCGCCCCGGTGAGCGCATGTATCGCACCGGTGACCTGGTGCGCTGGACCGCCGGGCGCGCCCTGGAATTCATGGGCCGCAGCGACTTCCAGGTGAAGGTGCGGGGCCTGCGCATCGAACTGGGGGAGATCGATACGGTCCTCTCCGGATTCGACGGCGTCGAGACCGTCGTCACGCTCGGCCACACCGCCCCGTCCGGCAGCGCGCGGCTGGTGTCGTATGTGGTTGCCGCCGAAGGTGTTTCGATCGACACCGCCGCCTTGCGGGAATACGCCGCCGACCGGCTGCCCGACTACATGGTGCCCGCGGCCGTCGTGTCCGTTCCCGCGCTGCCGGTGAGCGCCTCCGGCAAGCTGGACCGTGACGCGCTCCCGGAACCGGTCTTCGAATCGGGCTCGTCCCGTCCCGTCGGCACGGCCGCCGAGCGCGCGCTGGCCGAGGTGTACGCGGACGTCCTGGGCGTCGGCGCGGTCGGCGCCGACGACAGCTTCTTCGCCCTCGGCGGCGACAGCATCATGTCGATCCAGCTGGTGGCCCGCGCGAAACAGCGCGGCCTGGTGATCACCACGCGGGACGTGTTCGAACGCAAGACGGTGGCCGCGCTGGCCGCCGTCGCCCGCGACGAGGCCGCGGCGGCCGTACTGCCGGAATTGCCCGGCGGCGGTGTCGGTTCCGCGCCGCTGCTCCCGATCCACCGCTGGATGGCCGAGCGCGGCGGCGCGTTCGACCGGTTCGAGCAGTCGCTGGTGCTCGCGCTGCCCGCCGATATCGACCGCAGCGGGCTGGTGGCCACGGTCGCCGCCGTCGTCGACCGGCACGACGCGCTGCGCGGCAGGCTGGTGCGCGCGGACGACGGGTGGTCGCTGGAGATCGCCGCACCGGGCACCGTCGACGCGGACGCGCTGGTGCGCCGGGTCGCGGTGACCGAAGAAACCGAATCCGAGGTCGCGGCAACAGAATTCGACGCGGCGGTCGGCCGGTTGGATCCGGTCGGCGGCACGGTCCTGCAACTGGTGTGGCTCGACTTCGGCGCGGGCCGCCCGGGCCGCGTGATCGTGGTCGCCCACCACCTGGTCATCGACGGCGTCTCGTGGCGCGTCCTGATCCCGGATCTGATGGCGGCGTGGGCGCGGGTGCGCGCCGGGGAGCGGCCGGCGCTGCCCGCGGTGGGCACGTCGCTGCGGCGGTGGTCGCACGCCCTCGCGGAGGAGGCCGCCCGGCCGGGCCGGGCCGCCGAATTGCCTTATTGGACAGAGGTTGTCACCGGCCCGGATCCGCTGATCGGTGAGCGTGCCCTGGACCCCGCCGTCGATCTGGCGACCCGGGTCCGGCGCGTCGAGATGACGCTGCCCACCGACGTCACCCGAGCGGTCGTCGGCACCGCGGCGGCCGCGTTCCACGCCGGTGCGGCCGACGCCTTGGTCGCCACGCTCGCCGTCGCCCTGGCGGCGTGGCGGGCGCGCCGCGGCGTCCACGAGTCGTCGGTCCTGCTGCGGCTCGAGGGACACGGCCGCGAGGAATCCGTCGTGCCGGGCGCCGATCTGTCACGCACGGTCGGCTGGTTCACCTCGGTGTATCCCGTCCGCCTCGACCTCGGCACGGTCGACGTGGCCGCGGCGGTGTCCGGGGGAGCGGCCCTCGCGGGCGCTGTGAAGGCGGTCAAGGAACAACTGCGGGCGGTGCCGGACAAGGGAATCGGTTACGGGCTGCTGCGCTACCTCGACTCCGCGACCGGCTCGCATCTGCCCTCGGACCTGCCCGGGCAGGTCAGCTTCAACTATCTCGGCCGGATGGCGGAGGCCGACATTCCGGCCGGGCTGGAGGGCATCGGCTGGACCCCGGTGGGCGACCTCGGCGCCCTCCCGCGCCGCGCCGACGCGGATATGCCCGCCGCGGCGGTCCTGGACGTCAACGCGCTGGTGACCGACGGACGTCTGACCGCCGTCCTGGGCTACCCCGATTCCCTGCTGGACGAGGCGACCGTCACCGAGATCGCGGACCTGTGGGCCGGGACGCTGACGGCGCTGGCCGACCACGTCACCACGCACGGCGGCGGGCACACTCCGTCGGACTTCCCGCTGGTTACCCTCGCCCAGTCCGATATCGACGGCTGGGAGCGGCGCTACCCGCGCCTCGCCGACGTCTGGCCGTCCGCGCCGTTGCAGTCGGGCCTGCTGTTCCACGCGCTGCTGGCGCAGACGGCGGTGGACGTCTACACGGTACAGCTGGTCCTGGCGCTGTCCGGACGCGTCGACGCCGGGCGCATGCGCCGCGCCGCGCAGGCGGTCGTCGACCGGCACCCCAACCTGCGGGTCGCCTTCGCCACCGGAAGCGACGGCACGCCGGTGCAGATGGTCGTCGACGACCTCGAGATCCCCTGGCGGGAAATCGATCTCGGTGGCAGCGCGGATCCCGACGCCGAACTGGCGGCGACCCTGGCCGCCGACCGTGCCGCGGGTCTCGACCCGGCACGCGCGCCGCTGCTGCGCTTCACCCTGATCACCGTGGGCGACACCAGGTTCCGCCTCGTGATGGCGTACCACCACGTGCTGCTCGACGGCTGGTCGCTGCCGCTGCTGCTGCGGGAACTGCTGACCGCCTACGCCACCGGTGACCCGGCGGTACTCGGTCCGGTCCCGCCGTACCGGGACTACGTGGACTGGTACGCGGGCCGCGACACCGCGCGCTCGCTGGCGGCGTGGACGGACGCCCTGGTGGGTGTCGAGCCGACACTGCTGGCGCCGGCGACCGCCGCCGCCGCGCCCCGCATCGACGAGGTCGAGATCGCGCTGGACGCCGACCTCACCGAGCGGCTGTCCCGGCTCGCCGTACACCTGGGAGTCACGGTCAACACCCTGGTGCAGGCCGCCTGGGGAATCATGCTGTCCCGCACGACCGGTCGCGACGACGTGGTCTTCGGCGCGACGGTCTCCGGCCGGCCTCCGCAGGTGCCGGGTATCGAGTCGATGATCGGCCTGTTCATCAATACCGTCCCGATCCGGGTGCGGTGCCGGCCGGGGGAGCCGGTGCGCGCGGTGGTCACCCGCTTGCAGGCCGAGCAGGCGCGGCTGCTGGACCACCACCACGTGGCGCTGAGCGATATCGCCCGCGCGGCCGGGGCGCAGACGCTGTTCGACACCCTCACCGTCTTCGAGTCGTACCCGATCGATCGCGCGGAGTTGTCCGAGCGCGCACAGGCACTCGACGGCCTGCGGGTGGACGACGTCACCTCCAACGACTCCCCGCACTACCCGCTGTCGGTGGTGGTGCTCGCCGGGGACCGGCTGCGCGCCCATTTCCAGTACCAGCCCGCGGTGTTCGAGGAGACCTGGGTGCGCGGGTTCGCGGAGCGCCTGGCGCGCCTGCTCGCGGCATTCGCGGACGATCCCGAGATGCCGGTCGGCCGCATCGATGTGCTGGCTCCCGCAGACCGGGCGGCGCTGCTGCGCCGGGCGCACGGGGCGGAGAATCGGCGCCCTCCGGGCCGGACGCTGGTGTCGCTGGTCCACGGGCGGCTGGCGGCGGCTCCCGACGCCGTCGCGGTGTGCGGTCAGGGCGTGACACTGACGGGCGCCGAGTTGTCCGCGCGGGTGAATCGCTTGGCGCGCACCCTGATCGCCGCCGGTGTGGGTCCCGAAGACCGCGTGGCGGTGGCCGTGCCGCGGTCGCCGGACCTGGTGGTCGCGGTGCTCGCGATCCTCACCGCCGGTGCGGCGTACGTCCCGGTCGACACCGGTTATCCGGCCGAGCGGATCGCGCACATGCTCACCGACGCGGCGCCCGCGTGTGTGGTCGTCGGTGCCGAGTCCGTCCTCGGCGTGCCCGCCGATCTGCCGGTGGTGGCGGTGGATTCGGCCGGATCGGGGTCCGGTGAACCGGTCACCGACGGTGAGCGGATCCGCCCGCTGCGTCCGGAGAACCCGGCCTACGTGATCTACACCTCGGGATCCACCGGTCGCCCGAAGGGCGTGACGGTCGCGCATGCCGCGGTGGTCAACCAGATCGACTGGATGACAGCGGGATTCGGTATCTCGGCCGCCGATGTGGTGCTGCTGAAGACCCCGCTGTCGTTCGATGTCTCGATCTGGGAACTGTTCGGCGCTCTGGTCACCGGCGCCCGGCTCGTCGTCGCGGATCCGGACGGGCACCGCGATCCGGCGTATCTGCGGGCGGTCATCCAGGAGCACGCCGTCTCGTTGGTGTCGTTCGTGCCCTCGATGCTGGAGGCGTTCGCCGACACCCTGGACGACGGCGCGTGCGGATCGCTGCGCGCGGTGCTCGCCGCGGGCGAGGCGCTGCCGCCGCGCACCCTGGCCCGCACCCGCGCACAACTGCCGGCCGCCCGGGTGCACAACCTCTACGGGCCCACCGAGTTCACCGTGCACGCCACGGCCGCGGACGTCACCGACGAGACCGGCGCCGTGGTGCCGATCGGGTCGCCGGTATTCGGTAGCCGGGCCCATGTGCTCGACGGCCATCTGCATCCGGTGCCCGACGGTTCGGTGGGCGAGCTGTACCTGGCGGGCGCGCAGGTGGCGCGCGGCTATCACGGCCGCCCGGAGCTGACCGCCGAGCGGTTCGTCGCGGACCCCTTCTCCGGCGGTGAACGGCTCTATCGCACCGGCGATCTGGTGCGCCGCACCGCCGCGGGCGCGCTGGAGTATGTGGGCCGCACCGACTTCCAGGTCAAGGTGCGGGGTATCCGCATCGAGCTGGCCGAGATCGACGCCGCGCTCACCGCGCTCGACGGCGTGGAATTCGCGGTCACCATGGGGCATACGAGCGCCGCCGGCGGCGAGTCGCTGGTGTCCTACGTCCTGCCCGCGCCCGGGCGCGTCCTCGATCCGGTGGCGCTGCGCGAGGCCGTGACTCGCGCGGTGCCCGCCTTCATGGTGCCCGCCGCGGTGACCGTGCTCGACGAACTGCCGCTGACCCCGGTCGGGAAGCTGGACCGGGCGGCGCTGCCCGAGCCGGTCTTCGCCACCCGGGAGTTCCGGGCCGCCGGCACCGCGCGGGAGCGGGTGGTCGCCGAGGTGTTCGCGGCGGTGCTCGGCGTCGAGCGGGTCGGCGCCGACGACAACTTCTTCGCGCTCGGCGGCGACAGCATCATGTCGATCCAGCTCGCCGCCCGCGCCGCTGAGCGCGGCCTGTCCCTCACGCCGCGAGACGTCTTCGAATACAAGACCGTCGCTGCGCTGGCGGAGGTGGCGGCCGACGCCGCGGCCGAGCCGGCATTGCCTGCGGAACTGCCGGGCGGCGGTATCGGCGAGCTGCCGCTCCTGCCGATCCATCGCTGGCTGATCGAGCGCGGTGGCGGGTACGACCGCTTCGCCCAGTGGCTGGTACTCGGCCTGCCGCGCGGTATCGATCGCGCGGGTCTGGTGGAAACCGTTGCCGCGGTGGTCGATCGGCACGATGCTCTCCGCACCCGTCTGATACCCACCGCACGAGCGACGCAGGGCGGCGTACCCACTTCGCCCGGCGGTTTCGAATCCTCTGCGGGAGAGTCGCGGTCGGCGACCGGGCCCCGGGTAGGGAACGAGGCGATGCTGGTCGTGGCCGAACCCGGCGCGGTCGACATCGATGCGCTCCTTCATCACGTCGCGCTGCCCGGCGATAGCGATGCCGAAACGGTGTCGGAAACACTGTCCCGCGAACTGGATTCGGCACTCGGCGCGCTGGATCCGCGAGGCGGGTCCATGCTGCGCCTGGTGTGGCTGGACTTCGGCGCCGACCGTCCCGGGCAGCTGCTGTTCGTGGCCCACCACTTCGCGGTGGACGGTGTGTCCTGGCGCATCCTGGTACCGGATCTGATGGCGGCGTGGGCGGACGTCACGGCCGGGCGTGCACCGTCCCCGGCGCCGGCGGGCACATCGCTGCGCCGATGGGCGCACGCGCTCGCCGACGAGGCCGTGCGGCCCGAACGAGTGCGCGAACTGCCGTACTGGCAGGCCGTTCTCGACGGGCCGGACCCGGAACTCGGTGCGCGGCCGCTCGATTCGGCCGTCGATGTCGCCGCGACCCTGGACCGGGTCGAGGTCGTCGTGCCGCCGGAGGTCACCGAGGCCGTGCTCACCACCGCGCCGCGGGTATTCCACGGCGGTGCGAACGACGCGCTGCTGGCGGCACTGGCCGTCGCCGTCCGGGTGTGGCGATCCCGGCGCGGTATCGACGACGACGCGGTGCTGCTGCGCATGGAGGGCCACGGGCGCGCGGAGACGATCGTGCCCGGCGCGTCCCTGTCCCGCACCGTGGGATGGCTGACCAGCGCCTATCCGGTCCGGCTCGAGCTGTCCGGCATCGATCCCGACGCCGCGCTGACCGGTGCGGCCGCGATCGGCGAGGCCGTCAAGGCGGTCAAGGAACAGCTGCGCGCGGTACCCGACAACGGCATGGGCTACGGCCTGCTGCGCTACCTCAACGCGGCGACCGGGCCGGAGCTGGCGGTCCACGACGGCGCCGGGCGCATCGGTTTCAACTATCTCGGCCGCACGAATACCGGTGAGCTGCCGGAGGATTCGGCCTGGCTGCCGACCGGCGTACCGGGCGGGCCGGCCGCCGAACCGGATGCCGACATGGTCGTGGACCGCGTCGTCGACATCAACGTCATGGCCGTCGACGCGGACGGCGCGACCCGGCTGCGCGGCACCCTCGCCTACCCCACGGGCGTGCTGTCCGGTGCGGACGTCGGCGCACTGGCCGAGCTGTGGGTCGAGGCGCTGTCGGCCCTCGCCGCGCACGTCGCCGACCCGACGGCCGGTGGGCACACGCCGTCCGACTTCGCCGTCGCGGTGACCCAGGCCGATATCGACACCTGGCAGGCCCGCCATCCGCGCGGCTTCGACGTGTGGGCGCTGACACCGTTGCAGACCGGGCTGCTGTTCCACGCCCTGATGGCCGGATCGGCGATGGACGCGTACACCGCGCAGGCGGTCGTCGACCTGTCCGGCGAGGTGGACCCGGCCCGGCTGCGCGCCGCGACCGCCGCGCTGCTGGACCGGCACCCCAACCTGCGCGCCGCGTTCGTCACCGGAACGAACGGCACACCGGCACAGGTGATCCCGGCCGCCGCCGAACTGCCGTGGACCGAGATCGACGCCACCGGACCCGGCGGCGCCGACCGCGCGGCCGAGGCGCGGGCGCGCGACCGGCGGCAACCGTTCGACATGGCCGCGCCGCCACTGCTGCGGGCCACGCTGCTGCGGTTCGACGAGGACCGCTGGCAGCTGCTGCTGACCAACCACCACATCCTGCTGGACGGGTGGTCGATGCCCCTGCTCGTGCGAGATCTCCTGGTGCTCTACGCCACTCGGGGCGACACCGCCGCGTTGCCGCCGGTGCGCCCGTACCGCGCGTTCGCCGACTGGATGGGACGCCGTGACCGCGACGCCGCCACCGCGGCCTGGCGTGCGGCGCTGGCCGGTGTCGAGGAGCCGACGCTGCTGGCGCCGGCGGGCACAGGCGCATCCACGGCGGCGGTGCCGCGAAAGTACCGGCGGACACTGGATTACGAGCGCACCGCGCGGCTGGTCGATCTCGCCGCGCGGCACGGCGTCACGGTGAATACCGTGCTGCAGGCGGCGTGGGCGATCGTGCTGTCACGCCTGACGGATCGATCCGACGTGCTGTTCGGCGCCACGGTGTCGGGACGTCCGCCGGAACTGCCGGGCGTCGAGTCCATGGTGGGCCTGTTCATCAACACAGTTCCGGTGCGGGTCCGGATGGACGACGACGGGACCGTCGAGGCGATGCTGGGCCGGATCCAGAGCGAGCAGGCGGCCCTGCTCGAGCATCAGCACCTCGGCCTCGCCGATATCCACGCCGCCGCCGATCTCGGCGAGCTGTTCGACACGCTGCTGGTGTTCGAGTCCTACCCGGTCGACACCGCCGCCCTGTCCGGCCTGACCGCCGACCTGGACGGCGTGGAGGTCACGGGGACCGACGCCGACGATTCGACCCACTACCCGCTGGCCCTGGTGGCACAGCTGGATTCGCGCCTGCACCTCACCGCGGGCTACCAGCCGGACCTGCTGGACGAGAACGCGGTAGCGGCCGTCGTCGCCCGGCTGGAACGCGTGCTGGACGCGATCCTCGCCGATAGCGGTATCCGCGTGCGCGAGATCGACGTGCTCGACGCCGCGGAACGACGGGCCGTCCTGGACGACTGGAACGAGCCCGCCCACCCGGTGGATGCCGGCGCGACGCTGGCGTCGCTGTTCGAGGCGCAGGTGACGGTGCGCCCGGAGGCCGTGGCGGTGCGCGGCGACGGCGCCGCGCTGACCTACGGCGAACTCGCGGCCCGGGCCAACGGGCTGGCGCGAGTGCTCGTGGAGGCGGGTGTCGGGCCGGAGTCGCTGGTCGCGGTGCTGCTGCCCCGGTCGCAGGACCTCGTGGTCGCGATCCTGGCCGTCCTCGCCGCCGGTGGCGCGTACGTGCCCGTCGATCCGGCCTACCCGGCCGAGCGCATCGCCTACACCCTGTCCGACGCCGCACCCGTGTGCGTTCTCACCACCTCCGATATCGACGTCGAGGCGGCGTCGCGCGTTCGCCGCCTCGACCTGGACACGATGGGGACACACCGGGACGCGACGCCGCTCACCGATGCCGACCGGCTCGCCCCGCTGCGGCCGTCGCATCCGGCGTACGTCATCTACACCTCCGGATCGACGGGACGGCCCAAGGGCGTCGTCGTCACCCACCGCAACGTCGTCGAACTGCTCGGCAACGCGCAGCCGAAATTCGGATTCGACCACACCGACGTGTGGACGCTGTTCCACAGCACCGCCTTCGACTTCTCGGTGTGGGAACTGTGGGGACCGCTGGCCTACGGCGGAACCCTCGTGGTGGTGGACTACCTCACCTCCCGCAGCCCGGAGGAGTTCCGCGAACTCGTGCGCCGCGAGCGGGTGACCGTGCTCAACCAGACGCCGTCGGCGTTCTACCAGTTCATCGACGCGGATCGTGCCGCCGCCGCGGCGGGCGCCGGTGACCTCGCGCTGCGCTACGTCGTATTCGGCGGCGAGGCACTGCATGTCGCGCAGCTTCAGCGCTGGTACGACCACCACGGCGATACCGCGCCACGGCTGGTGAACATGTACGGGATCACCGAGACCACGGTGCACGTGTCGTTCCTGGCGCTGGACGCGGCGGCGCCGCGCGCGGGTGCGGCCGGCGCGATCGGCCGCGGCCTGCCGGGTCTGGCCGTGCGGGTACTGGACCGGCGGCTGCGCCCGGCGCCCGCCGGCGCCGCGGGCGACCTGTACGTGGCCGGGGCCCAGCTCGCGCGCGGCTACCTCGGCCGCCCGGACCTGACGGCACAGCGGTTCGTGGCCGACCCGTACGGCGCGCCCGGCGCCCGCCTGTACCGCACCGGCGACGTCGCCCGGTGGACGCCCGACGGGACCCTGGAGTACTTGGGGCGCAGCGATTTCCAGGTCAAGGTGCGCGGGTTCCGCATCGAACTGGGCGAGGTCGAGGCCGCGCTGCTCGCGGCCCCCGGTGTCGCGCGGGCGGCGGTCGCCGTGCGCGACGACGGCGGCACCGGTGAACGGCTGGTGGGCTATGCCGTGGCCGCGGAGGGCGGGAGCGCCGACGGCGACGCGATCCGCGCCGCGGTGGCCGAGCGGCTGCCCGCTCACATGGTGCCCGCGGTGATCGTGGTACTCGACGCGCTGCCGATGACCTCCTCCGGCAAGCTGGACCGCAAGGCGCTGCCCGCGCCGGTGTACGCCGCCGGTGCGCCCGACCGCGCGCCGCGCACCGACTCCGAGCGGGTGCTGGCCGAGGTCTTCGCCGAGGTGCTCGGGCGCGAACGGGTCGGTCTCGACGACAGCTTCTTCGCCCTGGGCGGCGACAGCATCATGTCGATCCAGCTGGTCGCGCGGGCCAAGGCCCGCGGACTCGTGCTCTCCCCGCGAGAAGTGTTCGAGCACAGGACCGTCGGCGCTCTGGCGGCCGTCGCACTCGACGGGGAGGCGGCCCTCGTACAGCTCGAGGAACTGCCGGGCGGAGGAATCGGCGAGCTGCCGCTGCTGCCGATCCAGCACTGGATGG
Source organism: Nocardia transvalensis NBRC 15921 (assembly GCF_000308875.1). Lineage (GTDB taxonomy): Bacteria > Actinomycetota > Actinomycetes > Mycobacteriales > Mycobacteriaceae > Nocardia > Nocardia transvalensis. The sequence goes on along the minus strand of NZ_BAGL01000058.1, from coordinate 109,598 downwards.
TGCGGCGCGGCGGCGGATTCCGGCGCTTCCACCAGCCGCTGGCGCTCGACCTGCCCGTGGGCATCGACCGCGCCGGACTGGTCGCCACCCTGGCCGCGGTCGTGGAACGGCACGATATGCTGCGCGCCCGGCTGGTGCGCGCGGCGGACGGCTGGCACATCGACGTGGCGTCCCCGGGCGCCGACGTCGACGCGCTGGTGCATCGCGTCGACGTCGAACGCCTCGACGACGAGCGAGTGGAGCGCGCACTGGACGCGGCCGTGGGCCGGCTGGATCCGGTGTCGGGCCCGATCCTGCAGTTCGTCTGGCTCGACCGCGGCGGGGACCGCCGTGGACGGCTGATCGTGGTGGCGCACCACCTCGCCGTGGACGGTGTGTCGTGGCGAATCCTGGTGCCGGACATGATGTCCGCGTGGGCGCAGGTGTCGGCGGGACGGCCTCCGGTACTCCCGCCGGTAGGCACGTCGATGCGGCGCTGGGCGCACGCACTGCGCGCCGAGGCGCACCGGCCCGGCCGGGTCGCCGAACTGGACTGGTGGCGTCGGACGCTCGACGGCCCCGACCCGCTGCTGGGCGCGCGGGCGTTCGACCCCGCCCTCGACGTCGCGGCGACCGTCGACCACGTGCGGGTCGCCCTGTCCGCGGCGGTGACCGCGGCACTGCTGACCGACGTGCCGGGCGCGTTCCACGGTCGCGTCGACGACGGCCTGCTCACGGCGCTCGCCCTCGCGGTGACGGTGTGGCGGGCCCGCCACGGCGTCGAAGATTCGGATGCGCTGGTGCAGTTGGAGGGTCACGGCCGCGAGGAGACGATCGCCGCCGGCGCCGACCTGTCGCGCACCGTCGGCTGGTTCACCACGGCCTATCCGGTCCGGTTGCGGCTGCGCGGCATCGATGCCGAGGCCGCCCTCGTCGCGGGCGCGGATATGACCGCGGCCGTCAAGGCGGTGAAGGAGCAATTGCTCGCGGTGCCGGACAAGGGCATCGGGTTCGGTCTGCTGCGCTACCTCAACGCTGACACCGCACCGATGCTGGCCGAGATCGACAGTGCCCAGATCAGTTTCAACTACCTCGGCCGCGCCGGCGGCGAGACGGCGCCGGACGGCGTCACCGACTGGCTGCCGTCGCTCGACACCGGTACCCCCGCGATCGCCGTCGACGCCGATATGCCCGCCAACCGGGTGGTCGACATCAACGCGATCGTCACCGACGGCCCGGACGGGCCGGTACTGGAGGGCTCCTTCGCCTACCCGTCCACCCTGCTGTCGCGCGAGGACGTCACCGAACTGGCCGGACTGTGGACGGCGGCACTGTCGGCGCTGGCCGCCCACGTGCACGGGGGAGCGGGCGGGCACACACCGTCGGACTTCGCCCTGGTGCGGGCCGGGCAGCCGGACGTCGACGCGTGGGAGCGCCGCTACCCGGCGATCGCCGACGCGTGGCCGCTCGCGCCGCTCCAGCAGGGACTGCTGTATCACGCACTGCTGGCACGGGATTCGGTGGACGTCTACTCGGTGCAGCTGGTGTTGACGATGTCCGGGCGGGTCGACGCCGACCGCCTGCGCCGCTGCGCGCAAACGCTGCTCGACCGGTACCCGAACCTGCGGGTGGCCTTCACCGCCACCGCGGGCGGCGAACCCGTCCAGATCGTGGTCGACGGCGTCACCGTGCCGTGGCGGGAAGTCGATCTGCGCGGGCCGGACAGCGGCGCGCGCCTGGCCGACTGGCTGGAACGGGATCAGGCCGAGACGTTCGACATCGGCGCGCCGCCGCTGATCCGGTTCGCCCTCGTCACCGTCGCCGACGGCGAATTCGCGCTGGTGGTGTCCTACCACCACGTGCTGCTCGACGGCTGGTCGATGCCGCTGATACTGCGTGAGCTGCTGGCCGCGTACGCCGCCGGTGGCGCGGCGCCGGCCGGACCGGCCGCCTCCTACCGCGGTTATCTGGCCTGGTTGTCCGCCCAGGACGCGGATGCGTCCCGGCACGCCTGGGCCGCCGCCCTGGACGGTGCGCGGCCGACGCTGCTCGCGCCGCGCGGGGCCGCGCTCGACCCGGCCACCCGGGTCGCCGAGGTGACCGTCGACCTGGCCGCCGAGGAGAGCGCGGGCCTGTCCGCTCTCGCCGCGCGGCTGGGCGTCACGGTGAACACCGTGATCCAGGCGGCGTGGGCGCTGCTGCTGTCGCGGCTGACCGGACAGCACGATGTGGTCTTCGGGGCCACGGTGTCGGGCCGCCCGCCACAGGTGCGGGACATCGAATCGATGGTCGGGCTTTTCATCAACACCGTCCCGGTCCGGATCCGGCTGGAACCGGGCGAATCCGCGGCCGACCTGCTCGCCCGGGTGCAGGCCGAGCAAGCGGCCCTGCTGGACCACCACCATCTGGGGCTCACCGATATCACGCGGTCCGCGGGGACGGGAACGCTGTTCGACACGCTCACCGTCTTCGAGTCCTATCCGATCGATCACGACGGTCTCGCCGCGCACGCGGCCGCGATCGACGGCCTGCGCCTCGACGGCGTGCGGTCCAACGACGCACCGCACTATCCGCTGTCGCTGGTGGTGCACACCGGAGCCCGGCTGCGCGCCCGATTCCAGTACCTGCCTTCGGTGTTCGAGGAGGACCGGGTCCGCGAGATCGCCGGGCGGCTGGTGCGCGTGCTCGCGGACGTGATCGCCGATCCCGGTGTCCGGACCGGCGACGTCACCGCCGTCGACGCCGACGAGCGCGCCCTCGTGCTGGAGCGGTTCAACGACACCGTTGTGCCGGTGGATCCCGACGCCACCGTGGTGTCGCTGTTCGAGGCCCAGGTGTCGCGGACGCCCGCGGCGGTCGCGGTCATCGACGGCGCGGGCACGCTGACCTACGAGCAGCTGGCCGGACGCGTGAACCGGTTGGCGCGCAGGCTGATCCGCGCGGGCGTCGGCCCCGAGTCGCTGGTGGCCGTGGCGGTGCCGCGATCGCTCGACATGGTGGTGTCGGTCCTGGCGGTACTCACCGCGGGCGGTGCGTACGTCCCGATCGACCCCGGCCACCCCGCCGAGCGGATCGCCCGGATCCTCGACGCGGCCGGCCCGGCCTGCGTGCTCGGCCGGTCCGGGCTCGCGGTCTCCGGCCGTGCCCTGCTCGATCCGGCGGACGACGACGCCACCGTCACCGGCGCCGCGATCACCGACGCCGACCGGCGTGCCCCGCTGCGGCCGGCGAACGCTGCCGACGTCGTCTACACCTCGGGCTCGACCGGAGAACCCAAGGGCGTCACCGTCACCCACGCGGCGATGGTCAACCAGGTGCTCTGGCTGGCCGACCGCTTCGGCATCTCGGCCGACGACACGGTCCTGCTGAAGACGCCGCTCACGTTCGATGTATCGGTGTGGGAACTGGTGTGCCCGCTGATCCGCGGCGCGCGCCTGGTCGTGGCCGCACCGGACGGCCACCGCGACCCGGACTACCTGATCCGGACGATCGATGAATACGCGGTGACGATGGTGTCGTTCGTGCCGTCGATGCTGGCGGTGTTCACCGATCACTTCCCGGCCGGGCGCTGCGCGTCGCTGCGGGCGATCCTCGCCGCCGGCGAGCAGCTTCCGCCGCGCACGCTTGCCCGGGTGCGGGCCGTGCTGCCGGACGCGCGGGCGTACAACCTGTACGGGCCGACCGAGTTCACCGTGCACGCCACCGCGTCCGCGGCGGACGGCGATACCGGGCACGTGGTGCCGATCGGATCGCCGGTCCGGAACACCGCCGCCTACGTGCTGGACGCGTACCTGCGCCCGGTGCCGATCGGGGTCGCCGGCGACCTGTACCTGTCCGGCGTGCAGATCGCCCGCGGCTACCACCGCCGCTCGTCGCTCACCGCGCAGCGTTTCGTCGCCGACCCGTTCGCCGCCGGACGCCGCATGTACCGCACCGGCGATATCGTCCGCTGGCGGGCCGACGGCCGGCTGGAATACCTGGAGCGCGGCGATTTCCAGGTGAAGGTGCGCGGCTTCCGGATCGAGACCGGCGAGATCGACGCGGCCCTCACCGAGCACGACGAGGTCGGATTCGCCGTCACCACACGGCATATCGGACCCGGCGAGACCGAATCCGTGGTGTCGTACGTGCTCGCCGCACCGGGGCACACGATCGATGCCGCGGCACTGCGGCGGTCGCTGGCCGAACGCCTGCCCGCCTACCTGGTGCCCGCGGCCGTCACCGTCCTCGACGAGGTGCCGGTGACCCCGATCGGCAAACTGGACCGGAACGCGCTGCCGGAACCGGTCTTCGAGACCGTCGGGTACCGGGCGCCCCGCGATCCGGGCGAGGCGGCGCTGGCCGCGTTGTTCGGCGAACTGCTCGGCGCGGAGCGAATCGGCATCGACGACAGCTTCTTCGACCTGGGCGGCCATTCGCTGCTGGCGACCAAGCTGCTCAGCCGGATCCGGACGGAGCTGGGCGTCGAGGTCGAGATCCGGCAGATCTTCGCCCACCCGACCGTCGCCGGGCTCGCGCCGATCGTGGCGCGCGCCGATGCGGTCCGGGTGCCGCTGGCGCCCCAGCCGCGACCGGAGCGAATCCCGCTGTCCTACGCGCAGTCCCGGCTCTGGTTCATCCACCGTTTCGAGGGACCGTCGGCGACCTACAACATGCCGATCGCGGTGCGGATCACCGGCGACCTCGATCCGGCGGCGATCGCCGCCGCCTTCGCCGACGTGATCGGCAGGCACGAAAGCCTGCGCACGGTGTTCGGCACCGTCGACGGCGTCGCGTGCCAGCGGATCCTGCCGGTCGACGAGCTGAAGCCGGAGGTGCCCGTCGTCGACGTCGACCCGGCGGGTGTCGCCGCCGCGGTGGCGGAGGCCGCCGGGTACCGGTTCGATCTGTCGCGCGAGATTCCCGTGCGCGCCGGGCTGTTCCGGTGCACACCGCGCGATCATGTGCTCGTCATGGTGGTGCATCACATCGCCGGCGACGGCTGGTCCTCGGCGCCGCTGGTGCGCGATATCACCACCGCCTACACCGCGCGGCGCGACGGTGCGGCGCCGCGGTGGACGCCGCTGCCGGTGCAGTACGCCGACTACACCCTGTGGCAGCACCGGGTGCTCGGCACCGAGACCGATCCGGACAGCCTGCTGTCCACCCAGTTCGACTACTGGCGGGAGCGGCTGTCGGGCCTGCCGGAATGCGTTGCGCTGCCGACGGATCGGCCGCGCCCGGCGGTGGCGAGCCACCGCGGCGACCGGGTGCCGCTGGCGATCGGGCCGGACACCTACGCCGCGCTCGGCGCGGTGGCGCGCCGCCACAACGCGACGGTGTCGATGGTTCTGCAGGCCGCGCTCGCGGTGCTGCTGCGCCGCCTGGGCGCCGGTGACGATCTGGCCATCGGCAACCCCATCGCCGGACGCACCGACGAGGCGCTCACCGATCTGGTCGGCTTCTTCGTCAACACCTGGGTGCTGCGCGTGAATACCTCGGGCACACCGGATTTCGGTGACGTGCTGGCTCAGACCCGCGAACACGCGCTGGGCGCCTACGAGAATCAGGAGGCGCCGTTCGAGCGGCTGGTGGAACTGCTCAACCCGAACCGCTCCACCGCCTACCACCCGATCTTCCAGGTGTGCTTCGCGTGGCAGAACAACACCGTGCCGGAGATCGAATTCCCCGGCCTGCGGCTCACCCCGCTGCCGGCGCCGACCGGGACCGCCAAATTCGACCTGTTCTTCGAACTCGGCGAACGGCCGCGCGACGGCCGTCCCGCGATCGCCGGTGAGATCGAGTACGCGACGGATCTGTACGACCGCGCGACCGTCGAGACCGTCGCCCGCAGGTTCGCGCGGCTGCTCGACCTGATCGCCGCCGATCCGGGCCTGCCGATCGACCGGTACGACCTGATGGAGCCCGCCGAGCGGGACCGGGTGCTGCACGCCTGGAACGACACGGCCACCGTGCTGCCGGAAACCGCTGTGCCGCAGCTGTTCTCCCGGCAGGCGGCAACCACGCCCGACGCCGTGGCCGTGTCCTCGGCCACCGAGCGGCTGACGTACGGGGAACTCGAGTTCCAGGCGAACCGGCTGGCCCGGGTACTGCTGGACGCGGGCGTCGGACCGGAGTCGCGGGTCGCGGTGGCCCTGCCCCGCTCGGTGCGGCTGGTCGTCGCCGAACTGGCCGTGCTCAAGGCGGGCGGCGCGTACGTGCCGATCGATCCCGGCTACCCGAGCGATCGCACCGCCTATCTGCTCGCCGATTCCCGGCCGCAGGCGGTCGTCACCGACACGGCGTCCGGGCATGCGCTGTCCGGCGCCGAGATCGCGCGCATCGATCTCGACACCGTCGACCTCGCGGGCGTTCCCGGCACCGACCCCGGCGTCGCGACAACTCCCGACCGGCTCGCGTACCTGATGTACACGTCCGGATCGACGGGCCGCCCGAAGGGCATCATGACCACCCACCGCGATATCACCGCGCTGGCGTGGGACCGCCGGTGGCGAGGCGGCGCGCACCGGCGGGTCCTGATGCACTCGGCGACCGCCTTCGACGCCGTCACCTACGAGACGTGGGTGCCGCTGCTGTCCGGCGGCGAGATCGTCGTCGCCCCGCCCGGCCGGCTCGATATCGCGACCCTCGGCGAGACGATCGCCGCGAGCGGCGTGACCGCCCTGTTCGTGACCACCGCCCTGTTCAACCTGCTGGCCGACACCGCGCCGGAGGTTCTGGCCGGGATCCGCGAGGTGTGGACGGGCGGCGAGGAGATGCGCGTGAGCGCCTTCGCCGCGATCCGGGCGGCGTGCCCGGACACAACGGTCGTGCACGTCTACGGGCCGACCGAGACCACCACGTTCGCCACCAGCTACCCGGACCACTCCGGCGGCACGGTTCCGATCGGTGCGCCGTTGGACAATGTACGGGCGCTCGTCCTGGACCGACGGCTGCGGCCGGTACCGGTCGGCGTCGTCGGCGAGCTGTACATCGCCGGAGAACACCTGGCGCGCGGCTACTTCGACCGCCCGGCACTGACCGCCGAACGATTCGTCGCGGATCCGTTCGGCGAGCCGGGGCGTCGCATGTACCGCTCCGGCGACCTGGTGCGCTGGACGGCGGAGGGCGTCCTCGCCTACGCCGGCCGCGCCGACCAGCAGGTCAAGGTGCGCGGGTTCCGGATCGAGCCCGGCGAGGTGGAGGCGGCGCTCACCGCCCATCCCGGCGTCGCCCACGCGGCGGTCGTCGCCCGTGAGGATTCCGCGGGCGGCGCGAAGCAACTCGTCGGCTACGTGGTCGTCGATGCCGAGGCCTCGATGCGGCGCGACCGGGAGCGCGAGGACGAACTCGTCGGCCAGTGGCGGCGGATCTACGACGACCTCACCTCCGGCGAGGAGCTCTACACCCGCGAATCGGTCTCCGACGATCTCGGCGCCGACTTCTCGGGCTGGAACTCCAGCTACACCGGGGAACCGATCGATCTCGGCGAGATGCGCGAGTGGCAGGACGCCACCGTGGCGCGAATCCGCGCGCTGCGCCCGGCCCGCGTGCTCGAGATCGGCGCGGGATCGGGCCTGCTGCTGGCGCGGCTCGCGCCCGACTGCGAAGAGTATTGGGCCACAGACTTTTCCGCGACGTCGATCGATGTGCTGGCGACGCGGCTACGGTCGTCCGGGCAGGACTGGGTGCGGCGGGTGCAGCTGCGCGTGCAGCCGGCCGACGTGGTGGACGGCCTGCCGGAGAACAGGTTCGACACCATCGTGCTGAACTCGGTGGTGCAGTACTTCCCGAACGCCGGGTATCTGCTCGACGTGATCGAGAAGGCCGTGCGGCTGCTGGCGCCGGGCGGGAAACTGTTCATCGGCGACGTGCGCAACCACACGCTGCTGGGCGCCTTCGCGACCGGTGTGGAACTCGCGAAGGTCTCGGGCACACCGGCCGTGGCGGTCGTGCGCGACCGGATCCGCCGCGAGATCGCCGCCGAGCAGGAACTGCTGCTCGCGCCGGAGTTCTTCGCCGGTGTCGCGGATCGCCTCGCCGACCTCACCGGCGTCGACATCCAGCTCAAGCGCGGCCGGTTCGACAACGAGCTCAGCCGGTACCGCTACGAGGTGGTCCTGCACAAGACCCCGGTCGCGCCGCACTCGCTGGCCGACGTCCCGGCCGTGCCGTGGAGCGATCTCGCGGCCATGCGCGACAGCCTGACCGGACGCGACGCCCGCGGGTTGCGCGTCACCGGGGTGCCGCACGCCGGAATTCGCCCGGATATGGCTGTGGCGCAGGCACTTCGGGACGCCGACGAGCGGACGCCCCTGGACACGGTCCTGGGGTCGGCGCCGCGTGCGGAGGGAATCTGGCCGGAGGATCTGCATCTGCTCGGGGAGCGGCTCGGCTACCGGGTCGCGGTCACCCTGTCGCCGGTGCCCGGACTGATGGATGCCGTATTCGTCGCCGGCGAACCGGACGCGACGACCGGTGTCTACCGGCCGGCCGGGCCGCTCGGCGCGCTGTCCGGCTACGCCAACGACCCAGGCGCCGGCGGCCGGGCGGCGGAGCTGCGTTCGTTTGTGGCGCAACGGCTTCCGGAGTTCATGGTGCCGGCGGCCATCGTCGTCCTCGACGAGCTGCCGCTGACCGCCAACGGCAAACTGGACCGCCGGGCCCTCCCGGCGCCGGAATTCGTCGGCGGCACCTACCGGGCGCCGCGCACCGATGCCGAGCGGGACCTCGCGGCGCTGTACGCCGAGGTGCTGGGCACCGGATCGGTCGGCATCGACGACGATTTCTTCGAACTGGGCGGGCATTCGCTGCTGGCGACCCGGCTGGTGAGCAGGATCCGCGCCGAACTCGGCGCGGAGGTGCCCATCCGCACGATCTTCGAATCGCCGACCGTCGCCGAACTCGCGCCGCGGCTGTCGGAGGCCGGCCCGGCGGGGGTCACGGATCCGTTCGCGCCGGTTCTGCCGCTGCGCAACGGATCCGGCGTCCCGCTGTGGTGCGTCCATCCCGGCGGCGGGCTCGGCTGGCCCTATCAGGGACTGGCCGCACACGTCGGCGACCGTCCGGTCTACGGCCTGCAGGCGCGGGGCCTCGACGGCGTGACGCCGGTCGCGGAATCCCTGCGCGAACTGGTGGACGACTATGCCGACCGGATCGTGGAAACCCAGCCGGACGGTCCCTATCACCTGGTGGGCTGGTCGTTCGGCGGCACCGCGGCGCACGCGATCGCGGCCGAACTCCAGGCCCGCGGCCACGACGTCGCGCTGCTCGGCATCATCGACAGCCTGCCCGACGCTTCCGGCACGGCCGCCGACGAACCCTCGGAGGCCGAGATGAGCGGTGCGATGCGCGCCTGGGCGAGCGCCCGCTACGGCGAGATGGTCGACTCCGCCGAGTACCGCCGGATCGCCGCCGCGGTCCTCACCGTCATGCGCAACAACCGCCGCATGCTGCTGGACCACCGCTCCCCGGTCTTCCACGGCGATGCCGTCGTATTCCGCGCGGGCCTGGCCCCGGACGGAACACCCACCACCGAATCCCTCGCCCCGCGCTGGTCCCACGCCATCCGCGGCGCCATCACCGAACACGTCATCCACAGCACCCACGACGACCTCGACCGCCCCGCCCCCAGCGCGGAAATCGGAACCATCGTGGGAGGCCACCTGACCTCATGACACCCGTCGCACGCGCCCCCGGTAACGTCGGCTGCCGAGGAGGTGGCCGGGCGTGGACGCAGCGATAGCGCAGGCCAGGCGGGAACGTCGGCAGGTGATCATGATCGCGGCGGCGGGGTTGTTCGCTGCCTGCGGGTATCGGGCGGCGGGGATGGAGGAGATCGCCTGTCGCGCCGGGATCAGCAAACCGGTGCTGTACAAGTCGTTTTCGAGCAAGCTGGAACTGTATCTGGCGGTCCTGCACGACGCGGTGCGCGTGCTGGACGAGACGCTCGGCGCCGCGCTCGGCCGGGCCGAGGGCATGGCAGCCATCGTGACGGCGACCGTGGCCGCGGTGTTCGACTTCGCCGACACACATCCCCGTGATGCCGCCCTCCTGGCAGGCGCCGCCGCTGCCGAGGAGCCCTCGGCGCAGCATGTGGCGCACCAGGCCGCCACCCTCTGCGCTCGGACCCTGTCGCAGGCGCTGGCGCCGTATCCGTTGCCCCGGGCGGACCACGGCTGGCTCGTCACCGCCGAGCTAATCGGGATCGCCCAATCGTGCGCGCGAGACTGGGCGATCACCGGCAAAGCGCTGCCCAAACACGAAGCCGTCGCCACCACCGTCGGCCTGTGCTGGAACGGCCTTGCGGGAGTACAACTGTCGCGGACGGAGAAACCCGATCTGCCCGGACCGGCCGGGTAGCGCCTGGTGGGCGGGACGGCTAGGTGTTCCCGCGCGGTGGGGCAGAGGGTGCGCCGGTGGCGTGGTGGGGGCAGGTGATGGTCGCCCAGACCACTTTTCCTCGCGGCCGGCGGGGTGTGCAGCCCCAGGCTCGGGCGATGTGGGCGAGGACGTGCAGGCCGCCGGGACGGCCGTGACCGGGTTCGCGCAGGACGGCCGGGCGCGGGTCGCTGTCGCTGACGGCGACGGTGAGCATTCCGCGGCGTAGTTCGAGCCGCAGTTCGATGTCGGCGTCGGTGTCGGCGTGGATCAGGGCGTTTTCGACGAGTTCGGTGGCTATCAGGCGGGCATCCGCGCCCACGGTGGCCGGTGTCGTCCACTGCCGGCAGATGTCTTCGACGAATCGGCGTGCCCGCCGTCCGCTGGCGGCGGTCAAGGCCAGGTCGAGGGTGGCGCGCCGGCGTTGGGGTTGCTCGGTGAGGCTGTCCGCGGCGGATCGGACGGTGTGGAGTACCGGAACGAACCGGTCGACGGCGCCGGCGCGCAGCCGGGCGCGTTGATCGGCTGACGCCGCAACCACCAGGATCGGGACCGCGGGCCAGGTGCTGACGCGCAGCCAGGCGCCGCTGAAGGCGGTCAGTGCCGGGTCGTCGCCGATGGTCAGGGCATCGATGGGCACGATGACCGCGCGCGGCGCGTCGACGGCGAACTTCACGAGATCGTCGCGGAATCGCCGATAGGTGAGGCTGTTCAGTGTCCCGGCGGGGCGCACGACCGCGCAGCCGTCGAATTCCGTCCGTGTCCAGCCGATCGCGGTGTTGTCCATGAGCCCGCACACCTCCGCATCACCGTTGGAACCGCCGGGACCGGGCCGTGCTGGGCTCCGAGTGTCTCACCGACGTCGAGCCGCAAGTGTTCGACTCGCTAGCGGCGAGCTACCCAGCCGGGCAGACGGTGACACCCCTCTCGCTCCTATCCGGTTTGTGAAACGGTTTCGATGCGTGATGCGACGCTGCCGAGACGGCGGCCGGTCGCTGACCCTGGCAACACGGTGCCGGAATCGTGATTCGCTCGGACGGCGGCGATTAACTCGGCGTCTGCGGGTATGTCCGTGCCGTCACGTGTTTCGATATGCGACCGCAGGACCGTGCCGAGAGATCAGGAGGGCGATGTGCCGGAGGTGACCGTCGGTCTGCTCGCCGACCCGGACCTTCCGGCCCGGCTCGCGCGGCACCTCGTCGAGGACCTGCCCGCGGCGTTGCGGAGCCGGGGCGACGAGTGCGCGTGGCGCGTCGAGTTTCTCGGTGACGCTCTCGGTGACCCGTTCGAGGCGATGCACCCCAGCGACGACTATCTGATCGACAAGGCGCGTAACCATGTCCGCGACACCTCGTGGGATCTGGCACTGTGCCTGACCGACCTGCCGCTGCGCGACGAGCAGGGCGTGGCCGTGGCGACCGTGGACGGCCGTCGCCGCGTAGCGCTGCTGTCGGTTCCCGCGCTGGGCGGCGTCCGGCTGCGGCGGCGGTTGACCGCGCTCGCGGTGGCGGTCGTCGGCGCGCTGCGACCGGGAGACGCTGCGGCGGAGGATATCTCGGGGCGTCTGGAGGGCCGGCTGTCCGGGCGCGCGATGCGCGTCGAGCCCGGCGCCGCGGGGGAGGCGTCGGTGTACCTGGCCCGGCTGTGGGGTGTCGTGACCCTGCTGGCGGGCATGGTGCGCGCGAATCGCCCGTGGCAGTTGATCGTCGGGCTGTCCACGGCGCTGGCGGGGTCGCTGGCCGGCACCGCGTTCGGCGTGCTGTACTCCAGCATCTGGCAGCTCGCCACGGCGCTCGGGGCGCTGCGGCTGGCCGCGGTCACGGTGGCGGCGCTGCTGACGCTGACCGTGTGGATCGTTGTCAGACACAGTCTTTGGGAACGGCGGGCGCCCGGCTCGGTCCACTCGCGCGATCCGGATCTCTCGCTCCGCAATCTCGGGACCCTCGCGACGGTCGCCGTCGGTGCGGTCACCTTCTTCGGCGTGCTGTACGCGCTGGCGCTGGGCGCGGTCGCGCTCACCATCCCGCCCGGCTACCTGGCCACGGTCCTGGCGCGCCCGGCCGATGTACGCGACTACCTGACGATCGCGCTCATGGCGACGGTGCTCGGCACCATCGCGGGCGCGGTGGGCTCGGGCCTCGAGAACGACACGACCGTGCGCAAGGCCGCCTACGGGAACCGTGACCTGGAACGCCGCCGCCGCGCAGAACACATGCGGCGCGCCTCGGACCCCTGAGGGACGGGCCGTTTCGCGGGCCCGTGCCCGGGTAGGGCGTGGAGTACCCGATTCCCCGTTCGAGGTGTCGTTGTCCCACAACACCGTTCCGTCCTCCGCGGTGACCGCGTTCGGTTCCCGGCGAGCGACGAGACCGCGGTTGAGCGGCCCCCGCCTCACCCCGGCAGGGTGAACGCCGCGGTCGGTGCACGGTCCGGCCGGGCCGAGATCCACCGGCTATCGATCGGGCAGGACCCGGCCGCCGACGGTGTGCACGACGACCACGCGAGGATCCCACGGCACGAGATCGTCGACCACGCGTTGCAGATCCGCGAGTGGCGGCAGATCGTCCGCGGCGAGCACCGACACGGTGGCGGTGTCGCTGTGCAGGGACACGTCCGTCACCTCCGCTCCCGGGTAGTCGCGCAGCCAGTCGCGGGCGGCGTCGGCGATCTGCGCCGCCCACAGCGTGGTCAGGGAATTGACCGTCATCGGCACCGCCACCAGCACGAGGGCCGCGGCCAGCGCGAGGTAGGCGCGCCCGCGCCGCGCCCCGGCGGTGTGTGCCTCCCGGCCGTATCCCGCCGCCACCAGCATCGCGGTCGTCGTGATGATCATCGCCACGACATTGGACGCGAACAGCACGAACGCGCCCAGTGCCAGCGCCGGTGCGCCGGACCCGAGGCATACGCCGACCACGCCCAGCGGCGGCACCAGCGAGATCGCGATGGCCACGCCGGGCAGGACGTCGCCCACGTCGCGGCGAGTGATCGCGACGGCGGCGACCACACCGGTCGCCAGTGCGGCGGTGAGGTCCATGAGTTTCGGCGACGTCCGCCCCGTCACCTGCGAATTCGACAGCACGTCAACAGGATTCGGCAGCACCTGCGCGAACAGGAACCCCAGACCCACCACCAGCAGGATGCCGGCCAGCACCAGCGACGCACTGCGCCCGATCAGCCGGCCGTCCGTGGTCGCGATGCCCAATCCGACCCCGAGGATCGGCACCGACAGGGGCGCCACGATCATCGCGCCGATCACCGTCGCGGTCGAATCACCCACCACTCCGGAAATCGCGATCACCGCCGACAGCACCAGCATGATCCAGAACGCCGACCTCTTCGCCGACGTGTCACCCGCCGCCAGATCGAGCCGATCGGTCAGCTCGGCGAGCGACCGTCGCTGACCCGAAGGAAGCAGATGCTGCATGGCACAGCTCCCTTCCAGCTGCTCCGGTCGCGGACGAAGGCCCACCGGCATTGTGCGCGCCACCGTCGTCACCGGAGATCACCCGCGGAAGGTGATCTCCAGGGGGTACCGGTACGCCCGGGCCAGGTCGTAGGTCGGGAACGCTAGGGGATTGGCAAGTCGATGCGCATGCACGCTCGGGGCCAGCGGTCCAGGCCGTGTTCGGCTTCCGCCTGGCGTATCTCGCGCAGTCGCGGGGTTTCCTCGTCGGGACGTAGGTAGCGGAAGCCGAGCTTTTCGTAGTAGGGGCCGTTCCAGGGGACATCGGTGAAGGTCGTCAGCGTCAGGGCGGGCAGCCCGGTCGCGCAGGCCCAGGACATCGCGTGTTCGATGAGGGCCTGGCCGATGCGGTTGCCGGCGTGATCCGGGCGAACCGATACCTGGTCCACGTGGCCGTTGCCGTCGACTTCGCTGACCAGGATGAATGCCACGGGGACATCCGTTTCGCCGACGTATACCCAGGCCCGCCCGGCTGTCTGGAACTCGGCGAAAAGCTCCGAGGACGGTGGTTCGTCCTCGGCGACGGCCGTCATGCCGATCTCGGCGAAACCGGCACCCGCGGCACGTTCGATATCACGTAGGACAGGCAAGTCGAGTTCGTTCGCGATCCGGATCACGGAAACCTCCTTCGGCCATCGTGGTCGTGATCGGCCGAGTCGTCCAACGTTTTTCGACGAGGGTGGCCGGTCAGTTGCCGAGGTCCTCGATGAGGTCCAGGGCGGGGTAGAGGACGGGGCGCAGGGGGCGGAGCCTCGACAGTGCCACGACGCGTTCTACGAGCGGGGCGACCCGGCGGATCAGCAGCCGGGTGCGTTCCTGGCCGGGGCTGCGGTCGTGGACCCAGAACAGGACGATGCCCATGTGGGCCAGCCACAGCAGATTCGGCAGCTCGGCCAACAGCCGCTTGTCGCCTTTGACATCGGCGCCGACCACCAAGTCGCACATGATGGCGGTGGAGGTCTCCCGGGCGGGACGGCTCTCGTCGCTGAACGGGCTGAGCGGGCTGGTGGGCTCGGCGGCGATGGCGAAGAATTTGCCGCCGAACTCGTGGTAGGGGGCGGCGACGTCGACGAAGGCCAGTTCCATCGCCTGCCAGCGGGCGGCGAGGGAGTCGCCGCGGGGAGTATCTTCGACCCGCTGCTGGTGCAGGGCCTGGATCTGCTGGTAGAAGCCCTGGACCAGATGTTCCTTGGAGGCGAAGTAGTAGTAGGCGTTGCCGACGCTGACACCCGCTTCGCCCGCGATCGCGCGCATGGTGGTCTTCGTATAGCCGTTCTGCTCGAACAGGCGCAGGGCGGCGTCGATGATCTGCCGGCGAGTTTCCTCGCCGCGCACGGTCGCGGGCTCGGGGCGGGGCATGCGGCTCAGGCTAGCTGGGTGGCGGCCGGGACCAGCGGGACGGCGGCCTGCTTCTCCTGGTGCCTGCTGCGGCGGATCTTGTTCAGCGCGATCAGGTTCGCGAAGTGCATGCCGCCGAGGACGAGCAGCACCATCCCGAGTTTCATGGCGAGCTCCTCGATCGCGACCCGCGCGTCGCCGACCGGGCCGCTGATGCGCAGGGCCAGCGCCACGAAGCCCGCGTTGACGAGCCAGAACCCGATGACCAGCAGATGATTCACGGCCTCGGCGAGGTCGGTGTCCCCGTTCATGACATCCACCAGAAACCGCGCGCCGGTCCGATGCAGGGTCCGGGCCACCCAGAACGTCACCGCCAAGCTGACGGTCGCGTAGGTCGCGTATGTGACGACGACGAGATTCATTGTCCCAGCTCCTTGCTTATTTGAACGTGTTCAACTCTGAGGCTAGAGCGTTTCTTGAACATGTTCAAGTGGAGGAGTCGGGGTCAGGAGATCGTGCTGCGGACGGGTGCGCGCCACAGCCCGGCGATGCCGTCGGTGAGGTCCTCGCCGACCTCACGCCAGTTCACCCGCCCGCGCCGGCCCCGCGCGGCGAGTTCGCCCTCGATTTCGGCGCAGCTGTGCATGAGCAGGTTGCGGGTCATCACGGTGCGCTGGTGGCGGACGCGTCTACTCAGGTCGGGTACGCAGCCGACGATGCCGTCCATCGTGCGGGCCAGCAGCGGTGAGGTCATGGCGTCGGCGGTTACGACCTCGCGGTATCCGGGATCGGCCATGGCCTGCGCCGCGAATCGGGCGTACCAGCTCGGATTGCCCAGGTCGGCAAGGTGATCGGTGAGCGGGCGCACCAGCAGGCCGACCCAGTCGCGCAGCTCGCCCGAATCCGTGATCTCGGCGAACAGCCGGGCGCGCACCTCCTCGATCGGCGCCCGATGCTTGTGCTCGATCGCGCGGAGCAGGTCGCTGCGGCTGCCGAAGTGGTAGTTCGCCGCGGCGTTGTTGCCCTGCCCGGCCGCCGCGCTGATCTGCCGATTCGACACCCCCGACAAGCCCTGCTCGGCGAACAACCGCTCCGCGGCGGCCAGCAGCGCCTCGCGCGTCACGCTCGATCTGTCGCCCCCCGAGGCCCGTGGCAAAGTCATGCGCCCAGTCAACACGCCTTCCCTCGACGAATCAATCGGTTGATTTAAACCTGGCTCACAGACGCACGTGCAGTGAACTTCATCCGCCGAAATAAATCAACCGATTGATTTAAATGAGCGAAGGGTGTCCACTGGGAAGATGGCTGACGACAAGGCCACCTCGGACGTGGCCACTCACGACATCCCGGACTTCCCGATGCCGCGGGCGGCCGGGTGCCCGTTCTCGCCGCCGCCGCGGGTGCTCGCGCTCAACACGGTGAAACAGCTGAGCAGGGTGCGTATCTGGGACGGCAGCACGCCGTGGCTCATCACCGGGTACGACGCGATCCGGGCGCTGTTCACCGATCCCCGGGTGAGCGTCGACGACCGGCTGCCGGGATATCCGCACTGGAACGAAGGCATGCTGGCGACGGTGCATCAGCGTCCGCGATCGGTGTTCACCTCGGACGGCGAGGAGCACAACAGATTTCGCCGGATGCTGACCAAACCGTTCGCGTTCAAACGGGTCGAGGCGCTGCGCCCGGCGGTGCGGCGGATCACCGACGAGCACATCGACGCGATCCTGGCCGGGCCGCGACCGGCCGACCTGGTGGAGGCGCTGTCGCTGCCGGTCCCCTCGCTGGTGATCAGCGAAATGCTGGGCGTGCCCTACGAAGACGCCGAATTCTTCCAGGAGCAGGCCGCCCGGGGCATGAACCGGTACGCCACCGCCGAGGAATCGGCGCAGGGGGCGGGGACGCTGGCGAAGTACCTGGCCCAGCTCGTGCGCACGAAACTCGAGCACCCCGGAGAGGACCTGGTCTCGGATCTCGCCGAACGCGTCGGAGCCGGCGAGATCAGCGTGCGCGAGGCCGCGCAACTGGCCACGGGCGTGCTGATCGCGGGGCACGAGACGACCGCGAACCAGCTCAGCCTCAGCGTGGTGGCGTTGCTGGAGCATCCCGATCAGCTGGCGCTCCTGCGCGACGCGGACGATCCGAAGGAGATCGCGACCGCGATCGAGGAACTGCTGCGCTACCTGAGCATCATCCAGACCGGACAGCGCCGCATCGCCGTCGAGGATATCGAGGTCGCCGGGGAGACCATCCGCGCGAGCGAAGGCATCATTCTCGATGTCGCACCGGCGAATTGGGACGCCCGCCGCTTCCCCGAGCCCGACGAGCTGGACCTGCGGCGCCAGGACGGACCGCACGTCGGGTTCGGTTACGGACGTCACCAGTGCGTCGGGCAGCAGCTCGCCCGCATGGAGTTGCAGATCGCGCTGCCCGCCCTGCTGCGCCGCATCCCGACCCTGCGCCTCGCGGTTCCCGCGGACGAGCTTCCGTACAAACACGATGCCCTGGCCTACGGGCTCTACGAATTGCCGGTCACCTGGTGATCCGCTGACGGACCTCGGTGCCGGCTACCCCGGCAAGTCGTCCCATGTTCTCAGTGCTTTCCCCTTGCGTATGCCGCATATCAGCGATGGTGCTCGATTAAGTTAGCGAACGTTCTTGCTGTGTGGTAGAACTCACCAGGCTGAGACGAAGGGGATTCGCATGGAGCCAACGGCTAGGCAGCGCGCGGCGCTCGGGATCATCTGTGACACGTTCGCCCCGGGGGACGGGCTGGCGCTGCCGTCGGCGACCGAACTCGGCGCCGTCGACACCGTGCTCCGGATGATCGCCCGCAATCCGCGCGTGGCCGAGACCAAGCAGCTGGGAATGCTGTTGAGCCTGTGGGACTCCCGGATGTTCGGGTTGCTCACCGGCAGCGGTCCGCGGCGGTTCTCGGCGCTGTCGCAGGCCGAGCGCGAACAGGCGCTGCTGCGCCTCGGCGATTCCGGGCTCGCGGCGAAACGCACGCTCTTCCAGGCGCTGAAGTCGGCGGCCCTGCTCGCCTACAACGTGACCCCGGGACCGTCCGGGGCGAATCCGCTGTGGAAACAGATGGGCTATCCGACTCCGCCGGGCCCGCTCGCGTCCGCCCCGGCGCCGGCCCTGACCCCGCTGCGGCCGACGGAGCCGACGACCCTGACGTGCGATGTGGTCGTCGTCGGGTCGGGCGCCGGTGGCGGCACCGCCGCGGCGGTGCTGGCCGGGGCCGGGCTGGATGTCGTCGTACTCGAGCGCGGAAACTATTACGACGACCGCGATTTCGGCACCGGCGAACTGGACGGGCTGCTACACCTGTACGCCCCCGGGCCCCAGGCCACGGCGGAGGGACAGCTGACGCTCGCCGCGGGCACCTGCCTGGGCGGCGGGACCGTCGTCAACTGGAGTACGTCGCTGCCCACCCCCGACTCCGTCCGCGCGGAATGGGCCGACCTGGGCGTTCCCCAGTTCACCGGAGGCGAATTCGACGAGGCCCTGGCCACCGTGCGGCAGCGGCTCGGCGTGACCCTCGACCACTCGCCCCTGTCGGCCCGCGACGCGATCCTCGAACGCGGCGCCACCGCCCTCGGCTGGGATGTGGATTCGCTGCCGCGCAACGTCTCCGACGCCTGCGATGCCGGCGCCGACTGCGGCAGCTGCGGCTACGGGTGCCGTCTCGGCGCCAAGCGGTCGGTGACCAAGACCTGGCTGCACGACGCCGCGGGCCTCGGCGCCCGGCTGGTGGTCGACGCGAACGTCCGCGCCGTCGATGTGCGAAACGGCCGCGCCCAAGGGGTTTCGGCCCGCACCTCGACCGGCGTCCCGATCGAGGTCCGCGCCCGCGCCGTCGTCGTCGCGGCGGGCGCGATCCAGACACCGGCCCTGCTGCGGCGATCGGGCCTGCGCAACAAGAACATCGGCCGCTACCTGCGCCTGCATCCCGCCGCGGCGGTGTACGGGGTGTTCGAGGAGGAGATCCGGCCGTGGGAGGGCGGGTTGCAGGCCCGCATCTGCCGTCAGCACGCGAATCTCGACGGCAACGGCTACGGCGTCATCTACGAGACCGGCCCGGTCCAGCCCGGCCTGGCCGTCGGATTCATGAACTGGCGCGGCGCCGCCGCCCATCGCGCCACCATGCTCGATCTCGCGCACACCGGCGTGGTCGGCATCATCACCCGCGACCGCGACCACGGGTCCGTCTCGGTCGACCGCAGCGGCGAACCGGTCGTCGACTACCGGCTGTCCGACCACGACCGCGCCCATCTACGAGCCGGAATCGGCGGTGCGGCACAGATTCTCGAAGCCGCGGGTGCCCGGCGAATCTTCTCCGGACACCAGTCGGGCGCGTCCTACGAGCCCGGCGCCCGCGGCTCGCACGCCGATTTCGTCGCGGCCTGCGACGCCGCCGGATACGGTCCCGGCCAGTGCTCCATGGCGGCCCTGCACATCATGGGCTCGGCGCGGATGGGCGGTTCGCGGGACATGTCGGCGACCGATCCGGACGGGGCGGCCTGGGAGGTGCCCAATCTCGTCGTCGCCGACGGCTCGTGCTTCCCCACCTCCTCCGGCGTCAACCCGATGGTGACCATCGAGGCCATCGCGTATATGAACGCGAAACGTCTCGCCGCGAGCCTGATCTGAGCGACGGGCGTTCGAACTGTGAACAGGAATCTCCGCGAGCTGTTCGGCTCGGGTCGCGACAATGTGCGCGGCCGGTTGGGTGTCCGGGCCCGCCTGCTGGTCATCGTCCTCGTCTCCAGCATCGCGCTGCTGACCATCGGCGTCGGCGCCGCGGCCTATCTGGTCAACACCGGCCGGGAAGCGCGCCGCTGGGCCGAATTGGCCAGCAGTACAACGGAACCCGCCATTCTCATGGTGACCGCCTTCGAGCAGGAACGCCGGATGTCGCTGCTGCACCTGGCGGGCGACGCGGCGGCCACCGGCGCCCTGGCCGATGCACGCCGGCGCTCGGACGAGGCGCTCGCGGCCGTGATGGCCAAGGGCGACGCGGCGCGGGAGATGAATCCGAACGGATCCGCCGCCGATATCGAGGGCTACAACAAGCTGTTCCGCGCGGTCCCGGCGCTGCGCGGCGGCATCGACGCGCACCAGGCGCCGCCGGAGGAGGTGTTCGGCTTCTTCGGGAAGGTCATCGACACCATCATCGCGGCCTCGATGCTCGCCGCCCGGGTCGCGCCGGATGCCGGGATCGCCATCGAACTGGGGTACGGCGTCGAACCGCTGCGCGCCGCGGAGGCGCTGTCGAAGGCTGACACCATGGGATCGGTGGCGCTGACCGTCGGCGAGCTGTCATCTCAGCAACTGACCGAATTCACCCGCCACGCAGGCGAATTCCGTGCGCAGGTGGCGTATTCGGCCACCGTCCTGAAGGGGCGTCGGCTGGCGCAGCTGACCGCCCTGACGGACAGCCCGGCCTGGCGTCAGGTACTGGCGATGCAGGACGCGCTGGAACTGCGTGGCCCCGTTCCGGCCGACGGGGACGCCACCGCGAAGACGACCGCGGCGCGCCGGTCGTCGCCGGACGCGCTGCCGATGACGGCTGCCGACTATCAGAGCGCGTCGGCGGAGGTGGGCTCGGCGCTGCTGAGACTCTGGCAGGACCAGAGCAACGACGCGCACGTCACCGCCCGGGCCGAGGGCGACGACCGGGCGACCCGGTCGCTGCTGGGCGGCGCGGCGGTGCTGCTGATCACGGTCGGCGCGTTCGTCGCGGCCCTTCTGCTCGCCAACCGCTTCGTGCGGCGCATGCGCCGGTTGCGCGCCGATACGCTCGACGCCGCCGATCGCCGTCTGCCCGCCATCATGCGCAAACTCGGCGACGGGGAGCGGGTCGACATCGACGACGAGGTGTCGCGCCTCGACTTCGGCACCGACGAACTCGGGCAGGTCGCCGACGCGTTCAACCGCGCGCACGTCGCCGCCGTCTCCGCCGCGGCCGCCGAGGCCACGACCCGGGCCGGGGTGAACGCCGTCTTCCTCAATATCGCCCACCGCAGCCAGGTCGTCGTGCATCGCCAGCTCGCGCTGCTCGACCGGGCCGAGCGCACGATCGAGGACGCCGACCAGCTCGAATTGCTGTTCCAGCTCGACCATCTCGCGACTCGTGCCCGGCGCAACGCCGAGAACCTGATCATCCTCGGCGGGGAGCGGCCGGGACGGCGGTGGCGCAATCCGGTGCCGCTGCTCGACCTGATCCGCGGCGCGGTCGCGGAAAGCCTGGACTACAAGCGCATTCAGACCGGCCACGCGCCCGACGTGCGGATCGCGAGCAATGCCGTGGCCGATACGATCCACCTGCTCGCCGAGCTGATGGACAACGCGACCTCGTTCTCCCCGCCGCAGTCGCGCGTCGAGGTGTCCGGGACCGTGGTCGGCAAGGGCGTGGTCGTGGAGATTGTCGATCAGGGACTCGGCATGAGCGAGGCGGATATCGCCGAACGCAATGCGATGCTGGCCGATCCGCCCGACTTCAGCGTCGCCGCGCTCTCCGGCGATACCCGGCTCGGACTGTTCGTGGTCGCGACACTGTCCACGCGCCACGGGATCGCGGTGCGGTTGTCGGAGTCCGTCTACGGCGGGATCCGCGCGGTCGTGCTGATCCCGTCCGTGCTGATCGAGGCGGAGGCGGTGCGCGACGAGGTTCCCTCCGCCCCAAGGGAACCCGAGCCGATACCGGAAGCGAACGATGTGCCCGCCGGGGCGGACCTCGCGCCCGCGCCGCCGGTGTCGCATCGATCGGCGTGGTTCACCTCGTCGTCCGACGTGGACGAGCCGCCGGCGGCGCGGAACACCGACGAGCGACCGGTGCTGCCGCGCCGCAGCCGGATCGCTCCGGCGGAACCGGCCGAGCGCGCGGCCCCGCCGCCGCGCCGCGGCCGTACCTCCGCGCAGGCGCGCGATCTCATGAGCGCGATCGAGAGCGGCACCCGGCAGGGACGGCAGGTGCGCGCGGAGTTCCCCGCCGCCACAACAGAATCCACCCGACGAGAAGGCGATGATGACCACTTCCGACCGCACTAGTCTCGGATGGCTGCTCGACGACCTGATCCGGGCGCTGCCCGGCGTCGAGTACGCGGTGGTGCTGTCCACCGACGGCCTGCTGCTCGGTCGCTCCGCCGAGATCGAGCGGGACGACGCCGAGCGGTTCTGCGCCATGGCCTCGGCGTTCCACAGCCTGGCCCGCAGCGCCGGACATCATTTCGCCGCCGGCGGCGTCTGCCAGACGGTGGTGGAACTCGACCGCGCCGTCCTGTTCATCACCGCGGCCGGTGACAATGCCTGCCTGGCGTTGCTGACGTCGGAGACGGCGAATATGGGCATGGTGGCCTACGAGATGAACCAGACGGTCCAGCGCGTGGGCGTCCACCTGTCCGTCGATCCGCGCCCGCATCCGGCCGACTCGAGAACCCATGAGTCACCAGCGTGAGTCCTGGTTCGACGACGAGGCCGGCCCGCTGGTCCGCCTCTACGCCGTCACGCGCGGCCGCGGCGGCGGTGCGCGGCCCGAGCTGAATCTGCTCACGCTGGTGGTGGACGCGGGTCGCGGCCCCTCGGGCCACACCGAACCCGAATACGCCACGATCCTGCGGCTGTGCCGCACACCGCAGTCGGTGGCCGAGATCTCGGCACAGCTCCGCCTGCCGGTCGCGGTGACCAAGATCCTCGTCGGCGACCTGGTCGACGAGGGCCGCCTCCTGTTCCGTTCCCCACCCTCCACCGGTACCGGCAGCCCCGATATCGGCCTACTGCAAGCGGTTCTGAATGGCATACGCGCACTCTGAGACCCTGGCCGCCTCGGTGAAGATTCTCGTCGCCGGTGGCTTCGGCGTCGGCAAGACGACCCTGGTGTCGTCGATCAGCGAGATCACGCCACTGCACACCGAGGAGTCGATCACCGCCCTGAGCGCCGGTGTCGACGATATGACCGGCGTCGAGGCCAAGACCACGACGACGGTCGCGCTGGACTTCGGCCGGATCACCATCGACCGGGACCTGATCCTGTATCTGTTCGGCACGCCCGGACAGGACCGCTTCTGGTTCCTGTGGGACGAACTGGTCTCCGGCGCGCTGGGCGCCGTGGTCCTCGCCGACACCCGCCGCCTCGACGGCTCGTTCTCCGCGATCGACTTCTTCGAACGCCGGGGCCTGGCGTTCGCCGTCGGTGTGAACTGTTTCGACGGCGCGCCGCGGTACACCCCCGACGAGGTCCGCGACGCCTTGGACCTGGATCCGCACGTCCCCGTCCGGCTGTGCGACGCGCGAAACCGCGAGTCCTGCAAGCAGATCCTGACCACCCTGGTCGAGTACCTCATCGCCCGGGCCGGGGCCGTGGCCCGGTCGTGACGGGCGCGGGGTAGTTTCTCCCAGCGAATTCACAGCCGGGGCGGAGGAAGCGCGCACAGTCGATCTCCAAGATCGGAGACGTGACTTCGACTCTGCTGGAACCCGCCGCCGCGCCCGCCGAGCGGGCGCCCGCGCCCGACCGGCGGGTGTGGGGGCGGCGGCTGTCGGTGGCGGCGCTGCTGGCCGCGACCGCCGTGCTGTACCTGTGGAATCTGGGCGCCAACGGCTGGGCGAACGAGTTCTACGCGGCCGCCGCGCAGGCCGGGTCGCAGAGCTGGAAGGCGATGCTGTTCGGGTCCAGCGACACCGCGAACGCCATCACCGTGGACAAGACGCCGGGCGCGCTGTGGGTGATGGACATCTCGGCGCGGGTGTTCGGGCTCAACGCCTGGAGCCTGCTCGTGCCGCAGGCGCTCGAGGGCGTCGCGGCGGTCGGTGTCCTGTCCGCGGCGGTCCGCCGGGTGAGCGGGCACTGGCCCGGCATCGTGGCGGGCTGGTCCTGGCGCTGACTCCGGTGGCGGCGTTGATGTTTCGGTTCAACAATCCCGACGCGCTGCTCGTGCTGATGCTGACGGTGGCCGCGTTCTGCGTGCTGCGGGCGATCGAGAAGGACGCGAGCGCGTGGTGGCTGCCCCTGGCGGGCGTCGCGGTCGGATTCGGGTTCCTGGCGAAGATGATGCAGGCGTTCCTGGTGCTGCCCGCGTTCGGCGTGGTGTATCTGCTGGCGGCGCACGGCTCGTGGCGCGCCCGCCTCGGGCGGTCGGTCGCGGCGGTGGTCGCCGTCGTCGTCTCCGCGGGCTGGTATCTCGCGCTGGTTGCGGTGTGGCCCGCCGATTCGCGGCCGTATATCGGGGGCTCGCAGCACAACAGCGTGCTGGAACTGGCCCTGGGCTACAACGGCCTGGGGCGGCTCACGGGGGACGAGACCGGCGGGCTCGGCAATACGAACTTCGACGCCGGATGGGACCGGCTGTTCGCCCAGCAGATGGGCGGTCAGATCGCGTGGCTGCTCCCGGCGGCCGTACTCCTGGGCCTGGCCGGGCTGTGGGTGACGCGGAAGGCGCCGCGCACCGACCGGGTGCGCGCCGCGCTGCTGCTGTGGCTGGGCTGGCTGGTGGTGACCGGCGTGGTGTTCAGTTTCTCCGCGGGCATCCTGCACTCCTATTACACGGTGGCGCTGGCCCCGGCGATCGCGGGCGCGATCGGTGTCGGCGGCGGCGCGCTGTGGCGGCGGCGCTCGGATCGGCGGGTGGCCGGAGTGCTGGCGGCGACCATCCTGGTGACCGCGGCGGCCGCGTGGGTGCTGCTGCGCCGGACGCCCGACTGGTTGCCGTGGCTGGCCCCGGTCGTCGCGGTGGCCGGTGTCGTCGCGGCGGCGCTGATCCTGCTGTCGGGCAGGCTGACCCGGTCGGCGGCGGCGCTGGCCGCCACCTTCGCGGTGGTCGTCGGCGTGGCCGGGCCCACCGCGTACTCGCTGGCGACCGTATCGACCGCACAGAGCGGATTCCTGCCGTCCGCGGGCCCGTCCGGGGCGGGATTCCCGCACGGCCCCGGGTCGTCGCAAGGACGTCCCGGCGGGAACTTCGGAGGTCCCGACGGGAACCGCGGAGGCGGAACGGCTGCGGGTGGGCCGCCGATGAGGGGGTTCGCCGCGGCGAAGCCGGGCGCGAATCTCGTTGCCGCACTGGGGGAGAATTCCGGTGACTACACGTGGGCCGCCGCTGTGATCACCTCCGATTCCGCGGCCACCTATCAGCTCGCGACGGGTGCGCCGGTGATGGCGCTCGGGGGCTACAACGGCACCGACCCCGCGCCGACGCTGGAGCAGTTCCAAACCTATGTCTCCCAAGGGAAGATCCACTACTTCATCGACGGCGGCACGGTGCAGCGGCACGGCGGCGGCGCCGACACCGGAGGCAGCCGCGCCGCCACCGATATCGCCGAGTGGATCCGCGCCACCTTCACGCCCCGCACGATCGACGGCGTCACCGTGTACGACCTGACCGATCGCTGATTCCGCTCAGAGCGACCCGGCAGGCGGTTGAGGATGCGGGCGGCCTGCTCGAAATCGGCGCGGCCGACAAGGCAGACACTACGACATTGATCGACAGAGGGAAGCGGGGGATTCGCCCGTCGTTGCTGGCCGAATGCGGTGAGTGCCCGGCGGTCTGTTCCTCGGCGACGGCCCTGCCGGTGCGGGCCACGACGGTTTGCCCACGGGCACAACGGAACTCGACTGCGGCGTGGCGGAAAAACCGCTGGTGGGATCGATACCACTGCCGGTGCCGGCGGTCGGAGCTATGCTGAGGCAATTGCCGGCCGGCGGCGCGACGATGCCCGGCGGTCTGCTTCGCTGTGACGTTACCGCCCATTCCTGGAGTCTCCTTCTTGCCCACGCCCCCGGATCCCGCGCTGCGGGAGACCACGCCCGTGCACTTCGACGAAGAACGCGTCAGCCTGTACTCCGACGAGTTCGCCGCGGACCCCCACCGCGCCTACCGCGAAATGCGTCGCCGCTACGGCTCTCTGGTGCCCGTGGACCTAGCGCCGGGGATTCCCGCGACACTGGTCGTGGGCTATCGCACCGCATTGCAGATACTCAACGATCCGGAGCGCTTCCCGGCCGATCCGCGGATCTGGCAGCAGGGCGTGCCCAAGGAATGCCCGGTCCTGCCGGTTCTGCAATGGCGTCCGGCGGCGCCGCGCAGCGCCGGGGCGGAGCACGCGCGGTATCGCACCGCCACCCTCGACGCCCTGGACGGCGTGAACCTGCACACGCTGCACGGCACCGTGGAGCGGACCGCCGTCTCGCTGATCAACACGTTCTGTGCCACCGGCGCGGCCGATCTGGTCGACCAGTACGCCGCGCCCCTCACCTTCGAGGTCGTCAACGCGCTCCTGGGCTGCCCGCCCGCGATCAGCGAAAAGGCCGCGGCCGCAACGGCGGCGATCTTCGACGGCGTGGACGCGCAGGAGGGCAACCGGCTGTTCGGCGAGGCGGCGCTCGAGCTGGTGCGGCTGAAACAGGCCGACCCCGGTGACGACCTCACCAGCCGATTACTCCGGCACCCCGCGCGATTCGACGATTCGGAGATGGTCCACCAGGTGCTCGCGCTCTACGGCGTGGGTATGGGCCCGCTGCAGGGGCTGATCATCAACACCCTGCGGCTGCTGCTGACCGACGCCCGCTTCGGCGAAGGCGTCGTCGGCGGCGCCCTGTCGACACGCGATGCGCTCGACCAGGTCCTGTTCGAGGATCCGCCCCTGCCCAACGCCGGCATCACCTATCCGCGCCACCCGGTCCTCATCGACGACGTGTGGCTGCCCGCCCACCGGCCCGTGGTGATCAGCCTCGCCGGCTGCAACGCCGACCCGGAGATCGGCACGGGGGACCACACCGGGAATCGCGCGCACCTGGCCTGGGGCGCCGGCGCGCACGCCTGCCCCGCCAAACCCGCCGCCTATCTCATCGCCCAGGACGCGGTCGACCAGCTACTCGACGCCCTGCCCGAGGCCCGGCTCGCGGTGCCGCCCCAGTCGCTGACCTGGCGGCCGGGTCCGCTACACCGCACTCTCGTGAATCTCCCTGTGAGGTTTCCGGAGTCGCCGCCGCTGCCCCCGCCGTGACGGCCCCGCGCCGACCTTCGGAATCGTTGGAATCAAGGCGTTCGAAACCCTGGGGGCGGAGCGCGGTCGGCCACAGAGTGGAGGCATGCTTCCCGTTCTCGACTTGACTCAGGCGGACGGCGATATCGCCGGGTTCCGCGCGGCACTGCTGGCGGCGACCCACGAGTACGGCTTCTTCTATCTGACCGGACACGGTGTGCCGCAACGGAAGATCGACGATGTGCTCGCGGTGGCCCGCCGCTTCTTCGCGCTGCCGGACGAGGCGAAGCAGGAGATCAGCCAGCTGCGCAGCCCGCAGTTCCGCGGTTACTCGCGGCTGGGTGGGGAGTTGACCAACGGTGCGGTGGACTGGCGGGAGCAGGTGGACATCGGCCCGGAACTCGCCGTGATTCCCGGGGCCGAGGGGTACCTGCGGTTACAGGGCCCCAACCTGTGGCCGTCGGCGCTACCCGAATTCCGTACGGCCCTGCGGGAGTGGGACGCGACGCTGTCCGCGGTGGGTCGCCGCCTGCTGCGGCACTGGGCCGCGGCGCTCGGCGCGCGGGAGGACCTGTTCGACGCGGCGTTCGAGGACCGGCCGGCCACGCTGATCAAGGTCGTGCGCTATCCGGGCAACGCCGACAACCCGCAGGGCGTGGGCGCGCACAAGGATTCGGGCGTGCTGACACTGCTCCTCATCGAGCCCGGATCGCGGGGACTACAGGTGGAACTCGAGCCGGAACGCTGGCTGGACGTGCCGCCGCGGCCGGGCGCGTTCATCGTCAATATCGGCGAACTGCTCGAGGTCGCCACGAACGGGTATCTCCGCGCGACGCGGCACCGCGTGCTCGCGCCCGAGCCGGGCACCGACCGCGTCTCGATCCCGTACTTCCTCAATCCCGCTCTGGACGCGCGGATTCCGATCCTCGACCTGCCACCGGAACTCGCGGCCCGGACCCGCGGCGTGGCGGCGGATCCGGACAACCCCCTCTTCGACACCTACGGTGCGAACGCGTGGAAGTCGCGGACCCGGGCGCACCCGGACGTGGCCGAACTGCACCACGGAATTCGCCCCCGCGGACCTGCCGCGGCTTACTGACCGCCGAGTTCTTCGGCCAGGCCGACGATGATGCCCTCCGGGCCGCGGACGTAGCAGAGGCGGTAGATCTGCTCGTACTGCTCCACCGTGCCGACCAGTTCGGCGCCGCGGGTGCGCAGGCGGGCGAGGGTGTCGTCGAGGTCGTCGACGGCGAACATGATGCGGCGGATGCCCAGCGTGTTGGACGGCGCGATCTTCGGCTCGGGGCTGACCGGCTCCGGCCGGTGGAACATCGCCAGCTCCACGCGGCCGTGGCCGTCCGGCATCCGCAGCATGGCGACGTCCTGGCGGATGTCGTCGACCCCGACGACGCGTTCCACCCACCGCCCCTCGACCGGTCCCTTGCCCTCCAGTTCCATACCGAGTTCGACGAAGAACTCGATCACGGTGTCGAGGTCCTCGACGACGATCAGCACGTTGTCCATCCGCCGCAGCGCCACAGCCCTATCTCCTTGTCGTCGCGGCCCACCGGGGGCGCCGGTGAGCACGACAGTAGTGACGGAACGCTCGACGGGAACTCATCGCAGCGAGCGGAAACTCGCGCGGAGTTCCGCGACGAACAGGTCCGGTTGCTCCCAGGCCGCGAAGTGACCGCCGCGGTCCAGCGTGTTGTAGTGGATCAGCTTGGGATACGCCCGCTCGGCCCAGCTGCGCGGGCACGTGTACAGCTCGTCGGGGAAGACGCTGACGGCCGCCGGGATGTCGACGCCCTTGGTGGCGAAGATCGAGTGCGTATTCTCCGCGTAGAGGCGGGCCGAGGAGATCGCGGTATCGGTCAGCCAGTAGAGTGTGACGTTGTCGAGGACGTCGTCGCGGGTCAGCCCGCCGGGCTGCCCGGCGAAGGCGCGGGCGATCAGGTCGAGACTCTTGGCGTCGTGGTCGAGCAGGAATGCCGCCAGGCCGACCGGCGAATCGACCAGCCCGGTCAGCGTCTGCGGGCGCGTGGCCATCATCTGGGCGTAGGCGATGTGCCGGTATACGAAGTCGAGTTGCTCGACGGCCCGCTTCTCCGCGCCGGACAGGTCGGCGGGCGGCGGCGTCCCGGACTGGATGGCCCGGTCGATCTCGGGCGGTACCGCGCCGGGCATATTCGTGTGGATGCCGATCAGTTCCGGCGGCGCCTGGACGCCCATCAGATCGGTGATGATCGCACCCCAATCACCGCCCTGCGCAACGAAACTCGTGTACCCCAGGCGCCGGGCGAGTTCGGTCCACGCCATGGCGACCCGATCGGGAGTCCAGCCCGGGCGCGCCGGTTTGCCGGAGAAGCCGTAGCCGGGTAGCGACGGGATCACGACGTGGAAGGCGTCGGCGGCGTCCCCGCCGTGCGCGGTGGGATCCACCAGCGGTTCGACGATCTTCAGCTGTTCGATCACCGAACCCGGCCAGCCGTGGGTGACGATGATCGGCAGCGCGTCCTCGTGCTCCGAGCGGACATGGACGAAATGGATGTCCAGGCCGTCGATTTCGGTGACGAACTGGGGCAGCGCCGCCAGCCGCGACTCGACCGGGCGCCAGTCGTAGTGCTGCTCCCAATACTGTGCCACCTGCTGGATGGTCTCCAGCGGCACGCCCTGCGACTGGTCGCCGACGGTCTCCTTCTCCGGCCAGCGGGTGGCCGCGACGCGCTGTCGCAGCATGGTGAGAGTCGTATCGGATGCCCGGAAAGCGAAGGGCTGCAGCGCTGTCCGGTCGATATTCGGGGACATGGTGATCCTCTCGTCGTCCGGCGTCCGGAAAGCAGCCTCGTCCGCCGGGTTCGGTGGATTCGTTGCCGACGCGGCACTGGGTCGCAGACCGTGACGCGGGCTGCCGGAGAGGAAGGGGGAATGCCCGGCTCGGCGTCCGGCAGGGCGCGATCGCTCTCACCGTACTGCGCGGCGT
The DNA here is from genome assembly GCF_000308875.1 of Nocardia transvalensis NBRC 15921. Classification (GTDB taxonomy): domain Bacteria; phylum Actinomycetota; class Actinomycetes; order Mycobacteriales; family Mycobacteriaceae; genus Nocardia; species Nocardia transvalensis. The sequence continues at coordinate 79,491 of NZ_BAGL01000058.1, read as the reverse complement.
TTTCGGCGTCCATGCCGTCGGCGACCGCCGGATAGGGGATACCCTCGCCAAAGTAGAACGTGTTCCTATACCGTCGAGTGCGTGCAGAAAGAACAACGCCCGGCCGTGGCAGACTGGTTCACCGCGGAGGACGGCGCGGTCCGTCTCGTGGGTAGCCGCTGCGATGTGTGCGGCACACCGTATTTCCCGCGGAACACGCTGGCCTGCCGCAATCCGCAGTGCGCGGCGCCGAAGGACGGCTCCGAGCTGGCCGAATACCTGTTCTCCACGCGCGGCCGGATCTGGTCGTACGCGGACGCCCGGTACAAGCCGCCCCCGCCCTACGTTTCGCCCGAGCCGTTCGAGCCGTACGTCGTCGCGGCGGTGGAGCTCGAGGTCGAGCAGATGGTGATCCTCGGACAGGTCGTGCGCGGCCTCACCGTGGACGATCTGGCGGTCGGCATGCCGGTCGAGCTGACTCTCGGCGTGCTGTACGAGGACGAGGACGCCGAGCACACGGTGTGGATGTGGAGGCCGGTCGATGCCTGAGAACGATCGCGATATCGCCGTCCTCGGTGCGGGTATGCACCAGTGGGGCAAATGGGGTCGCAACTTCGTCGAATACGGCCTGGTGGCGGCGCGGGCCGCGCTGGCCGACGCGGGAGTGGACCACCGCGACGTCGGCTATATCGCCGGCGCGGACACCATCCGCAACGGGTACCCCGGATTCGTCTCGGGCGCGACCTTCGCCCAGGCACTGGGCTGGTCGGGCGCCCGGATCTCGAGCAGCTACGCCGCCTGCGCCTCCGGCGCCCAGGCGATCGCCAACGCCCGCGCCCAGATCCTGGCCGGGCTGACCGACGTGGCGCTGGTCGTCGGTGCGGACGCCGCCCCGAAGGGTTTCTTCCAGCCGGTCGGCGGTGAACGCCGCGACGATCCGGACTGGCTGCGATTCCACCTGCTCGGCGCCACCAACCCCATCTACTTCGCGCTGTACGCCCGTCGCCGGATGGCGTTGCACGGGGCCACGCTGGACGATTTCGCCGCGGTCAAGGTGAAGAACGCCAGGCACGGGCTGAACAACCCGTATGCCCGCTACCGCAAGGAGGTGTCGGCCGAGGAGGTCGCGGCCTCGGCGGTGGTCTCGGATCCGTTGCGGCTGCTGGACATCTGCGCGACCAGTGACGGCGGCGCCGCGCTCGTGCTGACGTCGGTGGACTACGCGCGCCGGCACGGCATCGCCGATCCGGTCCGCATCCGGGCGCTGTCGACGGTCACGCCGACCTTCCCGAAGACGGTGCTCGATCTGCCGGACTTCGCGACGGACTCCGCCGTGGCCTTCGAGGCCCCGCCGCGCGCGTTCCGCGCCACCCTCGCGGACGCCGCCTACGAGGAGGCCGGGCTCGGACCCGCCGACCTGTCCCTGGCGGAGGTCTACGACCTCTCCACCGCGCTGGAACTGGACTGGTATGAGGATATCGGCCTCTGCGAGACCGGCGGCGCGGAGGAGTTGTTGCGCAGCGGCGCAACGACATTGGGCGGCCGCGTACCGGTGAACCCCAGCGGCGGGCTGGCCTGTTTCGGCGAGGCGATCCCCGCGCAGGCCATCGCCCAGATCTGCGAACTCACCTGGCAGCTGCGCGGCCAGGCCGACGGCCGTCAGGTCGACGGCGCTCGCGCGGGTATCGCGGTGAACCAGGGCCTGTTCGGCCACGGCTCGGCGACCATCGTCACCCGGTAGCGACAGCCGGGCGCGTCAGGCGTCGTTCCGCAGCACCCTGGTGATGAGCGTCCGCTGCTGTTCGGTGAGTTCGGGATCCGTCGCGTAGTACGTGGCGCCGTCCACGGTGATCTCGTAGGTGAATCCGTCCGGTACGCCGGGGGGCGGCTCGCTCCGCCCCCCGGCCACGGCCTGTGCGGCCAGCGCGTCCCATTCACCCGCGTCGGGCAGCGCCGAGGTGTCCACCTCGGCGTGCCGCTCGATGCCCGCGAATCCACCCGTGCGACTCACTCGAATGCGCATAGGTCCGTGTCTAATACGGATTCACGATGCGTGCACACCCACCTGCTCCCACGCCTTCTGTACGGCCTTCAGCTCCTCGCCTTCGTCGAAACGTTTCTTCGCCGCGGCGACCGTGAGCTTCGCGAAGTCCGCGAACTGGGCGTCCTTCTTCAGTGTGCCGCCGGTCAGGACGTCGTACCAGATCTGCCCGGCCTTCTCCCAGGCGTTGCCGCCGAGGGTCGTGGCGGCCAGGTAGAAGGCGTGGTTGGGGATGCCGGAATTGATGTGGACGCCACCGTTGTCGCCGTCGGTGGTGACGAAGCCGTCCATGGTCGCCGGCTGGGGATCCTTGCCCAGGGCGGGGTCGTCGTACGCTGTGCCCGGGGCCTTCATCGAGCGCAGCGCCGTGCCCTTGACGCGCGGCGTGAACAGGCCCGCGCCGATCAGCCAGTCGGCCTCGGTGGCGGTCTGGCCGAGCGCGTACTGCTTGATCAGCGAGCCGAAGACGTCGGACAGCGACTCGTTGAGGGCGCCGGACTGGCCGGAATAGGCGAGGGCCGCGGTGTGCTGCGTGACGCCGTGGGTGAGTTCGTGGCCGATGACGTCGAGCGCGAGAGTGAAGTCGTTGAAGATCTCGCCGTCACCGTCGCCGAACACCATCTGCTCGCCGTTCCAGAACGCGTTGTCGTAGTTCTGGGAGTAGTGGACGGTCGCGTTCAGCGGCAAGCCGTTGCCGTCGACGGACCGGCGCGCGTACGCCTTCAGATAGAACGTGAAGGTATCGCCGAGTCCCGTGTAGGCGCGGTTGACGGTCTCGTCCTTGCTCGCGTCGGAGCCCTCGGCGCGCACCTTCGTCCCGGGCAGCGTCGTCTTGTGGCCGGCGTCGAAGATCGTGCGCTGCGGCTGGTCGGCCGCCGCTCCGACGTCCGCGCTCACGGGCGCGGGGCCGACGACCGTATTCGCCCGGCGGGTGCGCTCGAGGGCGTCCTGTTCGAGGGTTCTGCGCGCGGCCGCGGCGAGGGGGTCCTGCTGTTGGGACAGCCGGTCGAGAATGTGGGGAGGGACGACGGTGCAGAAGACGGGTCCGGAGCCGCCATTGATCTTCGTCATGTCACCGACCATCGCACCGATTCGCGGTCGATGTCGGTGGCTACGGCCACGATTGGGGAGTGACGAGGGGCAACGGGGTGTCCGGACCGGATGGTCCGCTCAGCGCGGCTGCGCGCCGTCGCGCTCGAGCAGCAGCGTCATCACGGCCGTCTCCCGGGTCTGGTCGGTGAACATGCCGCGTGCCATGCGCCGGACCGGACCGTCCGGCAGCTGTGCGGCGGCGGCCTGGGCCATGAGCACTCCGCCGGAGTGGTGGCGGCGCATGAGCGTGAGGAACTGCCGGTCGGCCTGATCGCCGGCGGCGGCGGCCAGGGCGTCGAGTTCGTCGGTCGAGGCCATGCCCGGCATGGTCGCGGCCGGTGTCTCGTGGTGTTCGTGGGTGGACCGCATCCATGCCATCGGATGCGGATTCGTCGGCAGGGCGCCGGCCAGGGTCAGCCACCCCTGCATCGTGCCGATCTCGGTGCGCTGCGTGTCATCGATCTGCGTGGCCAGCGTGCGCACGGACGCGTCGGCGCTCGGCGGCAGGCGCGTCGTCATGAGCAGCGCCTGCTGGTGGTGCGCGCTCATATCCTGGAGGAACCCGATCTCGTCCGCGGAAAACTGTGGGGGAGAGGGCGAGTCGGAGATCAGCAGCGGGCGGGCGGCGACGCCGAGTGCGAAGGTCAGCACCGCCAAGCATACCGCCGCGGCCCACCCCATCCGTGCGCGGGCGGTCATGAGCCCTGCGTGGAGAACTGGTCGGCGGGCGGGGTGTAGACGGACGGATCGAGTTCCAGCGCCAGGAAGGCGTTGTCGGCGCAACTGGTCCACAGCTGCCGGCCCCGCCAGGCCGGGCCGGAGAAACACCAGTCGCTGGACAGGTCGCCGGGGGCGACCATGCCCGTCCGCGGGCTCAGCGCCTGGCTCGGATCGAACATGCCCGCGGTCAGCGCCTGGATCACGGCGGGCGATTCGAGGATCGGCACGCCGGCGATCGACGCCCAGGCGTGCGGGGAGTTCCACAGGTCGAGAGCGCGGCCGGTCTGGGCGGGCGGGTTGTAGTAGGCGATCTCCCGCACGTCGAACGGATCGCGCACGTCGAAGACGCGGATGCCGGAGGACACCCACCCGCAGGCCAGCGCGGTGGGATTCGACGGGCGGTCGGCGGTGCAGTAGTGCGAGTCGTATCCGAAGACCCCGCCGCCGGAACTCGATGCCAGTGCGGTGTCCTGGTTCTCGGGCAGGTTGATCTCGAGTTTGATCGTGTCGGCGATGCGCGGATGGGCGTCGTCGGCGACGTCGATGAGTTTCACTCCGCCGGAACCGGCTTCGTCCACGGTGAACAGGTAGCGATGCCCGTCGTAGGTGACCGGGATGCTGTGCTGGGTGGCCCAGCCGTCGTTCCAGGTCATCCGCGCCAGCACCGGGACCTGGGGATTCGGGTCGTGGCGCTGGACCGCGCCGCTGTCGAGCACCACCATGCCGCCCATGTTGTCGGACAGGTACACGCGGTCGCCGTCCTCGCTGATGCCCATCCCGTGCATGGACAGGCCGGGCAGGCCCTGCCAGACCACCCGGGGCGCCGCGGGGTCGCGCAGGTCCACGGCGCTGACGAGGCCCGGCGCGGTGCCGGAGGCCCAGTAGACGCTGCCGTCGGGGGAGAAGCCGCCCTCGTGCGCGGTGATCGGCAGCGGTTGCAGCGGATCGGTGCCGGGTCCCGGATTGAGCAGCCGCGGATGCGCGCAGTCGGACAGGTCGTAGACCGACAGGAGGCCCGCCCTGGTGAGGAGCGGGACCCCGGTGCCGACCAGGAGTTTGCGAGTCGTGTTGACCTTCAACGACTCCCACGTTCCGGCCAGCATCGCCGGTTCGGTCAGCGTGGCCATCAGGGCCGGACGCGCCGGGTCCGATACGTCGAGTACCTGCACGCCCGGGGCCGGGCCGGCGATATTCCCGGGGAAGAGGCTGCCGACGTATACGCAATGGTCGAAGGCGGCCGAGGTGATCCCCCCGCCCCGGCCCGCGTAGCCGCCGACGCGCGACAGATTGCAGCTGTATCCGGCGGTGCTGCGCCGCGAATCACGGTCGGCCGCGGGCACATCGCCCTGTAGTCCCGTTTCCGGTGTGGATCCGGCGCCGCACTCCGCGCGCCCCGCCGCCTTGTCGGCGATTCGCGAGATGTGCACGACGCCACCGGGATCCGGCGGCCCCGCCGCCGACGGTATCGACACGGCCGCCAGGACCGAGGCCATCAGACCGACTCTCACCGCACGCCATACCGCTGTCGACATCATCGATGCCCGCCCTCGCCGATGAGGGCCCTTCCTCTCCGAGAAATCGGCACTGCCCGGCGACCTCCGGCCCGTGGGCGTGAGTTCTCGTCGCCGACCGGAGGGCTACTCCGGTCGGTGCAGTGTGCCCCACCGCACACCGGCGGTCAACAAGCAGTGGGGGAGTGACAGGAGAATCCGGCTCTCGATGCCGATTTCCTGTGAAATCTACGAAATGCTCTCTGATCGACTGATATTGACGACCTCGCTGCCATCGGTCGTGATCGAAACTGTCGGCTGTGGAACCTGTCGAGCGCGGTGAACGCCAGATTGTGAGAGCGCTATTCTCGCAGCTGAACATACCTATACGAACATATGCGCATTCAAACATCTATGCCGTTCATGTCGTCACAGGGGAACCGTGCGTCTCGAAAGACAGCAGGGAAGGGAAGGGTCAGCCCAGCAGTGCCCTGGCGTACCAGTCGTCGCGGTCGACCACGCCGGGGAGGGCGAGGAAGTAGCCGCCGCCGAAGGGCTGGACGTAGTCGGTCAGGGGCTCGTCGATCAGGCGGGTCTGGATGGTTTCGAACTGGCGCTGGATGTCCTGCTGGAAGCAGGTGAAGATGTGGCCGGTGGCCATATTGCCGTTGGGATCCAGGCCGAGGTCGTAGTTGTAGGAGCGACGGATCAGCTGCTGGCGGTCGGTCTCCGGGGTGCGTGGATTGGCAAGGCGGATATGGGAATCCAGGGGGATGACCGAACCCTCGGGGTCGGCGGCGTAGTCGGGGGTGTCGAATTCCTCGTTGCCGTCCAGGGGCGCGCCGGAGTCACGGCGGCGGCCGAACATGTTCTCCTGCTCGTTGATCGAGACGCGGTCCCAGAACTCCACGAGCATCCGGATCAGGCGGACCACCTGATAGGTTCCGCCGCGCGCCCACTCCGGGACGTCGCGGTCGAGCCAGATCAGCGATTCCGCGTCGGCGCCCGTGGGATTGGCGGTGCCGTCCTTGAAGCCCATCAGGTTCCGGCCGGTGCCCGACGGGCGCGGCGGCGAGTTGTAGCCCTCGATTTTCCAGCGCAGCTGCATCGCGCCACGGGTCTGGCGGGTGATGTCGCGGATCGCGTGATGGACGGTGTCGGGGTGGTGGGCGCACAGCTGGAGCAGCAGGTCGCCGTGCATCCACTTGGGGTCCGGGGAGTCGTTGGGGAAGGTGCGCATCGGCGTGAGACCGGCGGGCTTGTGGGCGGCCAGGCCGTAGCGGTCGTCGAACAGGCTCGCGCCCAGACCGGTTGTCACGGTGAGCCCGTCGGCGAGGACCTCGGGGCCGAGGACCGCGCTGTCGGCGGGCGGTGCGCCGATGCCGAGGTCGGGCGGTGTGCCGCCGGCGGTGAGGAAGCGGGCGCGGCCGGTGAGCGATCTCATCAGCTCGGCGAGTTCGTCGCGGCGGGCGACGGTGACGTCGAATGCGGCGTAGCAGGTGGCGTTCTGCTTCTCCGCCGGGCCCGGGGTCAGGATGCCCGCCTGGTGCGTTCCGTGGAACGGGTAGGTCGGCGCCGCGACGGGCCGGTCCGCCGCGGCGGCGTCGGCATCCTTGCGCGCGCCCTCGACGAGCATGCCCGCGGTGAGGGCGGTTCCGGCGGCGCCGGTGGCTGCGCCGGAGAGAAAGCGGCGGCGGCTGACATTCATCGTTCGGTGTACCTGTCGTTCGTGGCGGTCAGTGGGCGACGGGGACTTCCAGCAGTCTGGGGACCCGGGCGAGGTTCTCCAGCGCGGCGCCGAGCGCGGCGAGCACCGCCTGCCGGGCCGCTTGCGGCGTCTGCTGGGGCGAACGCCAGTGCCCGGCGTCTCGGGTGGCGAGCAGCGCCCGCTGTAGCGTGTCGAGCCGCTGCGCGAGTGTGGCCCGCAGCTGTGGCGCGCGGGCGTCGACCAGCGGGCCCAGCGTGTCGAGCACGGCGCGGGTGACCTCGACATCCGCGAGCGTCACCGGGTAGGCGCTGCCCGCGCCCTGATCGTCCATGCCCGAAACGTGGTCGCGCAGTGCGTCTTCCAGGATCTCGTGCGCGCGCAGCGGGAGGTTCACCGCGTCGCCCGCCAGGTCGGGCGTGCCGAGATCCTTACGGACGGCGCCGATATCGGCCGCCAGCCGGTCGGTCACGGGCAGTAGCTGTTCCGGTCGCTGGCCGTGCCACAGGCCGTATTCCAGTCGCCGCAGACCGGTGAAATCCGGATCGGCGACGCCGCCGGGCAGCCCGTCGGGGAGTCCCGCGACGGCCGTGCCCGCGGCGCCGAAGCTGTTGTACGAGGCGCCGACGTGCTCCCAGTGCAGCTGCGCGGTCAGCCAATCGGCCTGTGCCGCGGGGATATCGCCGCGGCGCAGATCGTTGCCGACCGCGGTCACGGTGTCCGACAGCCGGGTCAGCGCCTGGGCGGCGTAGGCCTGGTAGGCGTCGTTGGGGCCGGTGAGGTCGTCCTCGGTGACGCGCTGCACGGGCGGGGGCGCGCCGGGCGCGTCGCCGGTCACCCGGACCGTCGCCGAGGAGGTCGTCGGCGCGCCGGACATGAGGCACTGGATCTTGTAGCTGCCGGTGGCCAGTGTCGCGGTCAGGTCGGCGGTGGTGGCGGGGCCGATGGTCTCGATCTCGCCGATCACCGCGCCGCCCGCGTCGACGAGGTTGATCTCGCCCGCCTTCTCGGTCTTGTTGTGCACCGCGAAGGTCTGGGTGCCGGCGTGTGCCGAATCCCATTCGGGCGCACACTTTTCCGCCGTCACCGAGACGGTCTGCGCCGCGCCGGCCGTACTCGACGGCAGCAGGGCGATCGCGGTCGCCGCGGCCAGCACAGGAATCAGCACGAGGACGGCGCCGACCAGGACGGGACGGGGGCCCGCGACCCGCTCCCACCAGTCCGGCGGGCGCGGGGTCTCCTCGGCCGCCGCCGGTGCCGGGGCGGGCGCGGTGCGGCCCGCGCGCAGGAACAGCGGGATCACCACGGCCAGGTAGACCAGCCAGGCGACCACCTGGAGCACGGTCATCTTCGGCGTCAGTTCGGTGATACCGGTGATGATCGAGACCCACCACGAATTCGGGTCGATGTGGGTCGTGAAGTCGAAGGCGACCCAATGCCTGCCCGGCAGGATTCCGGCGTCCTGCAGATCGCCGAGCCCGTAGGACAGCACGCCCGCCGCGATCACGATCAGGACCAGCGCCGTGCGGTTGAAGAACGTTCCGAGATTGAGCCGGACGGCCTGGCGATACAGCAGCCAGCACAGGACGACCGCGGCGATCGCGCCGAGCGCGGCGCCGATGAGCGGGGCGACCGTCGTGCCGGAGGCCTTGACGGCCGTCCACACGAACAGCGTCGTCTCCAGTCCCTCGCGCCCGACGGCGAGGAACGCGGTGATCGCCAGCGCGCCGGCGCCGATGGTCGCCGCCCGGGCCACCTCGCCGCGCAGCTGACCCGACAATGACGCCGCGGTGCGGCGCATCCAGAACACCATCGCGGTGACCAGCCCGACGGCCAGCACGCTGAGTACGCCGCCCACCGCCTCCTGCGCGGAACTCGACAGCACGCTGGTGGAGTACGTCAGGACCGCCGCGAAGCTGCCCGCCAGCGCGAGCGCGGCGACCAGGCCCAGCCACACCGGCGAACTCGACACGGGGCGCTCCGCCGTCGAGGTCTTGCGGACGGCTGCCAGCAGGATGGTGACGACGAGCCCCGCCTCGAGTCCCTCACGCAGACAGATCAGAAGGTTGGGTACTGCTTCGGCCCAGCTCACCGACCAAAGGTAAGGCACACCTATATAGCAGGTCCAGCTCGGGTGCCTACCGATGTCGGAAATCGGACCAAACCGGCGTCGGGGTCTGCACGAACTCCTGGCGATGCCGTTCGGCCGGTGGCCGAGGGACCCAGACGAAAGGGCTCGACTGTGAGAACACTGCGATCGACATCCACGGCGACGCTGCGCTGGGCGGTGGCCGGCGCGCTGGTCGCCGCCGGCCTGGCCGGGACGACGGGTACCGCGGCGGCGGCGCCGGGCGTGGTCTCGGTGCGGGAGGTGAGCGACCGCCAAGAGACCGTGACGGTGTTCTCGGCGGCGATGAACCGGGACATTCCGGTGCAGGTGATCCGCGCCGCGGGTCCGTCGCGGCCGACGCTGTACCTGCTCAACGGGTCGGGCGGCGGACCGAACGAGAGCGGGTGGGACGTGCAGACCGATGCGGTGAACTACCTGCGCGACAAGGACGTCAACGTGGTGACGCCGTACGGGGGCGCCAATTCGTACTACACCGACTGGCTGCGCGACGATGCCGTCCTGGGCCACAACAAATGGCAGACGTTCCTCACCGAGGAGTTGCCGCCGGTCATCGAGGACCACGTGGGCGCGAACGACACCCGGGCGCTGGCGGGGGTGTCGATGAGCGGCACGTCGGTGCTGAATCTGGCGATCGCCAAGCCCGGGTTCTGGAAGAGCGTCGCCTCCTACAGCGGCTGCGCCCAGACGTCGGATCCGATCGGGCACGAGTTCGTCCGGCTCACGGTCGAGAACTGGGGCGGCGGGCAGAGTGTCGAGAACATGTGGGGTCCGGCGGACGGGCCGCTGTGGCGCGCCAACGATCCGCTGGTCAACGCCGACCGGTTGCGGGGGACCGCGGTGTATCTCAGTGCGGGCAGCGGAGTTCCGGCCGCTCCGCACGACACCCCGGGCGATCGCCGCGTGCGGGAGGGCCGGATTCCGCTGCCGGTGCAGGTGGTGTTCGGCGGGCCGATCGAGGCCGCCATCCACTACTGCACGGTGAACCTCACCAACCGGCTGCACGAACTGAATATCCCGGTGACCTTCGACGATCGGCCCGTCGGGACGCATTCGTGGGGGTACTGGGAGGACGATCTGCGCATGTCCTGGCCGTTCCTGGCGCAGTCGCTCGGCAGCTGACGAACACTCCCGGCCGTCGCGGCACAGGCAAATGCCGGGTTGGGCTGTCGCCTGCCAGTAGTGTCGTACTTCTGTGAGCGGCGATGACGGAGCGGCCCGGGAGCGTCTGCGCACCTTCCGCATCGATGATTCGGGGGCGCTGGCCCGGCGGCTCTGGGAACGGTTCCTGCGCGAGATCCCGCAGTACGCCGATGTCGACGCCGCCGACACCGTGCCGTCCATGACCGCCGCGGTGGACACCCTGGTTCGGGCGATCCGGGAGTCGCGGGGCCTCGACGCCGCCGAGACCGAGCAGTTCCGCGACTACGGCGCGTTGCGGGCGCGGCTGGGTGTCCCGCTCGAGGCGATGCTGCGCGGATGGCAGCTCATGATCAGCGAACTGGTCGAGCGCATCGGCGGCTCCGGCGACCTCGCGGACGAGCCCGGGACCGTGCTGATGTCGGCGGTGAGCGCGCTGCTGGAGGTCTCCGACGCGGCGACCATCGCGTTCAGCGCGGGGCATCGCGACGCGGAGGCACAGATCAGCCGCCGCCTGGACAGCCGGCGCGACGATCTCGTGCGCGCGCTGATGACCGGCACCCTCGGTACCGATCGGCTGCGCCGCGGAGCGCAGTACATGGGTCTGCGACTGACCGGGCGGTACTCCGCGTTCCGGGCGATCACCGCCGAACCGGAGCAGACCGAATGGGATCTGCGGCAGCTGCCCGCGTGCCGGCCGCCGCACGGTCTGGCGGCCATTCTCGACGGCGATGTGGTGGGAATCTGCACTCCCGACCTCGGGTCGGTGGCGCGCCCCGGGGTGTATCTCGGCCTGGGGCCGACCGTGGAACTCGACGAACTGCCCCGCTCGTTCCTGCTCGCGGGGCGTGTCGCCGAGACGGCCCGCCTGTTCGCCCAGCCGGGAGAGCACACGTTGGTCGGGATGGGGCTGCTGCCCGCCGTCGCCGGTGACAGCGAGGTCGGCGCGGCGCTGTTCGATCGGTACATCGCGCCGGTGCGGGACTCGGAGGCCCTGCCGGTGCTCGGCACCGTGGACTGCTACCTGTCGACCGGTATGAACGCCAGCGAGACCGCGCAGCGAATGCACCTGCACCACAACATGGTTCGCTACCGCCTGGCCCGGTTCGAGGAACTCACCGGCGTCGGCCTGAAGGAGCCGCACGCGGCGCTGCAGGTGTGGTGGGCGCTGCGGTACCGGGACCTGCTCGAGGCTCCCGGGCGGCCCGACGCCTAGGCCGCTGCCAGGTATTGCCAAACTCGCACCGCAAACCTTGTGAACTATTCCGAAAACATGCCGCGACCTCGTCGGTTGGCTAGTGGTATGGACGAGAAAGGCGCGCGGTATGAATTCCGGTGATTTCCCGGCCGAGGTTGTCGGCGATGTGGTGGCCATGGCCGTGCGCGCGCCGTCGGTGCACAACAGCCAGCCGTGGCGGTGGCGGTTCACCGGCGACGCGCTCGAGTTGCACGCCGATCCGGTCCGGCATCTGGCGGTCACCGATCCGACCCAGCGCGCGCTGCTGATGAGTTGCGGTGCGGCGTTGCAGCACGCTCGGGTCGCGCTGGCCGCGCGCGATCTGCGGGCGGAGGTCGACTACTTCCCGGTCCTGGGCGACCGGACGCATCTGGCGACACTGCGGGTGACTCCGGGACGGGCGACCCAGGCGGATATCGAACTCGCCGAGGCCGTTCCGCGCCGGCAGTCGGATCGCCGCCGCTACGGTTCGCGGCCGGTGTCGTCCGCGCGCATCCGGCGGGTGTCCCGGCCGGCCGGGGAGTTCGGCGCCGCGGCCCGGCTGGTGCCGCCCACCCTGCACGAACCCCTGGCGGACGCCACCCGGATCGCGGCCGACCGGCACTCCGGCGACTCGGCCTACCTGCGCGAGCTGGCGCGATGGAGCGGGCGGCACGGTGCGGCGGACGGTGTGCCCGCCGCCAACACGCCGCCGCCGCGCGCCGGTGAGGCCATCCGGCAGCGCGTCTTCACCGCCCCCGAACTCCCCGACCTCGGCACGGGCTCGGACGGCTCGGAGTGGCTGGTGCTGTGCACCCTCGGCGACGATCGCCTGGCCCACCTGCGGGCCGGGGAGGCCGCGGGGGCCGTGCTGCTGTCCGCGACCGCGATCGGGCTGTCCAGCTGCCTGCAGACCGAACCTCTCGGCATGCCGGATCTGCGCGCGGCCATCCGCACCGAGGTGCTCTACGACTGTGCCTTCCCCCAGGCCATGATTCGGCTGGGCTGGGTATCGCCCACGGCGGCCCCGCTGCCACCGACCCCGCGCCGCCGGATCGCGGAGGTGATCGATCAGCCCGTCCGGCGGTAGTGTGCGCGACTCACCAGGGTGTGACGCGCATGGGCAGGCGGTCGGGGGCCAGCGTGGCCGAGAGTTTCGGGGCGGCCGGGGAGGTGGGGATCAGCCGGACGCAGGCGGCGACGGTCGTGGTGACCGTGGCGAGTTCGAGCATCGCCAGGCCCTCGCCGATACAGTTCTGCGCTCCCGCCCCGAATGCCAGGAACGCGGTTCTGGAGACGTCGCCGCGGCGGCCGGGGAGCCAGCGGTCCGGATCGAAGGTGTCCGGGGCCGGGAAGTGGTCCGGATGTCGGTGCAGCGCATAGGGACTGAACAGGACGTGCGCGTCTGCGGGAAGGCGGTGGCCGCCGAGCGCGACCTCCGTCCGAGCCTGGCGGGACACGAGCCAGGGTGGTGGGTACATCCGCAGGGTCTCGCGGGCCACCCGTCGCGCGTAATCGTCTGCGCCGGAGAGTGATTCGTCGTGCAGCCGTTGCTCCACGCCCGGATCGGCGGCGACGGCGTGCCAGAGCCAGGCCAGCGCGTTGCCGGTCGTCTCGGTCCCGGCGAACAGCAGGTTCACCATCTCGTCGCGAATCTCGTTGTCCGTCAGGCCCGCTCCGGTGTCCGGGTGCCGCGCGGCCAGCAGTAGCGACAGCAGGTCGCCGTGATCGGTGTCCGCGGACCGGTAGTGGGCCACCAGATCCGCGACCACGCGCCGCAGCCGCCGGTTGGCGGCCACGAACCGGCGGTTGGACGGGATGGGCAACCGTTCGAGCCAGGGCGCGGAGACCAGGACGCGCCACGCCACGCCGCGCATGACGGTGGGGAGGTCGCGGCGGATCACGGCGATCGCCTCGGCGCTGGGCGCGGCCGAGCACAGCGTCCGGGTCGCGACGGTGAGCGACAGGTCGCGCATGGCGTCGTCGACCGGTATCACGGTGCCGGGTCGCCAGCCGTCGATCAGTTCGAGCGCCGATTCGCGGATGAGGTCGCCGTAGCGGGTGAGGTGGCTGTGGTGGAAGGCGGGCTGGAGTAGGCGGCGGCGCTCGCGGTGCCGGTGACCGTCGGTGGTGGACAGCGAATCGCCCAGGAGCGCGGCCAGTGCGCGGTAGTGCAGGCCCTTGGTGAAGTGCGCGGCGTCGGCGGTCAGCAGGTCCCGGACCAGCGCGGGATCGGTGACCAGGTAGGCCGTGGTCGGCCCGAGCCGCAGTCGCACGATCGGCCCTGTGCCGGTGAGGGTTCGGAGAAACGGCAGTGGCCGGCGCAGCAGTGCGGGAGCGTGGCCGAGTAGCGGAAAGGATTGTGGCGCAAGGGGAACGGCGGACGGTGCGTCAGATCGCATAGTCGCCGTCCAAGGTGTCGTAGCGGTGGGAGTACAGGCGTTCGTGGAAATCGACGAAGCGCCGGGTCAATTCGATGCCGCGCCGATCCCGTAGCCGCCGGTCGAGGGCGGTGAGCTGCCGGTCGAGTTCGCGGCGCAGCCGGGCGTAGCGCTCGGCGAAATAGTCGAGGTCGTCGATCAGGACCCGCAGTCCCTCGCCCGGGTCGTCGGCGGTGCGCATCATGCCGAGGCAGATGTTGAATTCGCCGTGCTCCAGATCCTTGCGAAAGCGGTTGAGCGCCGGTTCGTTCGCGGCGGCCCGGAGGGTGCTCAGGGGGTTCGATGCCCGCCCGTCCCGCAACGACTCGAACAGATCGGACCGGTCGGCGCGGGTCATGCGCAACAGGGGCGTTCCGATGTCGTTCTGTAATCGGACCAGAGCGGCCGCGGTCTCGAAGGCCGCCACCAGCGACCCGTCGTCCAGCGCCGCCGGATATCCCGGGTCGGCGCCCGACAGCTCGCCGAAGACGGTCGCGAAGTAGGCGAGGGTCGCGGTCACGAGAATGGCCTTGCTGCCGGTGTCGAGGAGTTCCTCGCGGGAGCGGTCGAGACCGAGAACCGTACGGTCGACGGCGGTATAGCGCTCGATCGTGGCCGCCCGCACCGCGGCCTCGCCCGCCGTGCCCGCGAGGGCCGCCAGCACGTCGCGGCCCGATTCGAGATTGGCGACCAGCCCGCTCCACACGCTGTACTCGAGAGCGTCCGGTGCGACCGCGGGCGCGCGATCGGCGAGATAGCGATCGCGGATCTTGCGCTGGTACTCCGCGGTCAGGCTCTGCGCGAAGCCGGAGACGCGGTCACAGCGCGAGCGCAGCGGGGCGAGCAGTCCGGCGACCGGGCGGGTGGACGGATGCCGCAGATCGCCGGCCGCGACGGCATCGAAATCCCGCAGCAGCGCCCGCGCCTCGGGCCGCGCGCCGGGTTCGGCCAGCCCGATGCCCAGATTGTCGGAGACGACCTCGAAGATCTGGTACAGATTCACCGGCACGGCATGCCGCAGCAACGCCGGCCACTCGTCCGCGCCGGACAGCCCCGCCAGCAACTCGCCGGTGAGGTTCCCCAGCTGCGTCAGCGCGATGATCCGGGTGAACAGTGCGCGATCGGGGTTGTCCGCCGACAGTGCCCAGGCGAAGAATTCGCGGTAGTCCGGCTCGGGCAGGTAGCGGTCCAGCCGGACGAGCAATTCCTGCCGGGTCACGTCCACCGCCTCGCGGCGCTGTTCGGGATCGCTGTACATCGTGGAGCCCCGCCATCGCATGAACAATCGGGATCGGCAGTGGCGAGGTTCGCCGTGCGGTCGGACTGTAACCGGCACAACGCGTGCCGGAATCGGTACCGATAGGTACGTCCTAGGCAATCGGGTGCGGGATTACGCGCGGTCCCCCTGCCATCCGCCGACTCGCGTGAGGATTGTGATCAGCAGGCCGGCCGCGATGGCGAACAGCAGGGTCATGACCGTGTAGGTCGCCGCCCACCCGGTCCAGGTGTTCGCGGCCTCGTCGATGTCGGTGAAGTAGTCGTTGGTCGCCATGAAGGCGGCTCGTTCGACGACGACCGACACCCAGGCCAGCAGCCAGGCGATCCACCAGGCCCAGACCAGGCCGCTGTGCGGGACGCCTTTCAGATCGGCGCGACCGGCCGGTGTCGCCGGATCGGCGGCCCGGACGATGTCCTCCACGACGACGGCCGGAAACACCAGTGAGACAACGGGAGTGAACCACGCCCCGACGGTCCAGCCGCGACCGAGGCGATGCGCCGCCGTACTCGAGATCTGCGTGTTGGTCCGGGCCCGCCAGAGCCATACGATCAAGACGATTCCGGCGATGAGTACCGCCGCGAACCAGCCGAGCGTGGAGAACACGAACGGCATGCGTGCGATACCGCCGTGCGACGCGCTCGTTCCCCAACTGTGGGTTTCGACCACGGTGTGGTTGGCCTGCCAGATTCGCACGCCCCAGAAGAGCTGAACGAGCACGACGGCCACCGCGAGCACCGAAACGATTGTCGCGGGCCCGCGGAGACTGCGGAGCCGGGGTTGTGTCATTGCGTGCATCCTGTCGTTGCGGTGCGACCCGGAGCCGGGCCACGGGATCAGACGTGCGGTGTAGGTGACAGGGAAAGTCCGCGACAAGTCGATCGACGTCGCCCACCCCCCATGCCGAACATCATCGGCCAGATAGTGGTCACACCGCTGCCGCCGCTGTTCCCGTTGGAGGGAGCAGCCGTCCACGGGCTCGGACTCGGTGCGCGACGGGTCGTCCGCCGACAATGCTCGGGCGATGATTTGCGATATTCCGAGTCGGACGGGAATCGGTCCGGACGGGCGGAGGAATTTCTTCGGGAACGCGTCCACTTACCTCACGGAGCTGTTCGGAATTTCTTTGCGGAATGGCGTCCTGCCACCGCGTGAACGGTCGGGAAACCGCTGGGTTCGGGGCGTCGTGCGATCGGGTGCCAACCGCGGACGGCGCACCTCGTTAGGGTTTGTGACGTGCGGGACCATGACGATCGGTGGGGTGGTTCGGGATACCTAGGAGCGCGTGGAATAGGTACAGGTAGGTATCCCATAGGTAATTTGAGAATTGCTTTCCGTAAAACTGGTTCGTGCCGTTGACCGGTGTTCGCGCGAGGGCTACATTTGCCCGCATTCGGGTGCGGTCGGGCATCCGGAAATGCATCGCAAAGATGAGGGCAGCGCGATGGATATTCGAGAAATCAATGGTGCCGCCGGTATCGGCGGGGTACGCACGGCCGCGGTGGTCGGCAGCGGTCTGATCGGGACGTCGGTGGCCTTGGCGCTGCGTCGTCGCGGCGTGGTCACCTACCTGCACGACGCCGATCCTGGCGCGTCGGCCGCGGCCGCGAACCGGGGCGCGGGCATTCTGGGCCTGCCGCCGTCGGCCGTCGACCTCACCGTGGTCGCGGTGCCGCCGTGCAGCACCGCCGCCGTCGTCGCCGAGTGCCAGGCCAAGGGGTTGTCGCGCGTCTACACCGATGTCGCCGGCGTCAAGTCTGGCCCCGTGCGCGAGTTCGAAAGGCTCGGCGGCGATCTCGGCGCCTACGTCGCCGGGCATCCGATGGCCGGTAGCGAGCGCTCGGGGCCGCGGGGGGCGTCCGCCGACCTGTTCGACGGCCGCGTGTGGGTGCTCACGCCCGACGCCCGGACCCGGCCCGCCGCGCTGCGCACGGTCGCGGGGTTCGTCACCGGGCTCGGCGCCCGTCCGGTCGTCATGACTCCCGCCGAGCACGACCGGATCGTGTCGCGCACATCCCATGTGCCACACCTGATTTCGGCTATACTCGCGGCGCGGCTCGACGGCGCCGGCGAGGAAGTCCTGCGGCTGTGCGGCGCGGGCATCCGCGATACCACCCGGGTGGCCGCGGGGAACGCCGAGCTGTGGACCGACATCCTGCGGGCCAACGCCGACGAGGTCGCCACCGAACTGTCCGAGATCGCCGCCGACCTGCTCACCGCGGTCCGGGCGCTGCACGGCGACCCCGAGGACCTGACCGCGCTGCTCGAGCGGGGAAACGCGGGCCGGGCGGCACTGACGGGCGCCCCGGTCCGGCTCGCCGAGGCGGTCGCGCGATGACCGCGAGCGGCGCGGTCGCGCTCGGCGGCCGCGTCGAACTGCCGCGCGAGGCGGTGCTGCTGACCACCGCGCTCGGACCGTGCCTGTTCGGCACCGCGTTCCTGGCCACCGCCCACCTGCCCGGCACGCCGGTGTGGAATGCGGTCTACCGGGTGCTGCCCGCGGGGCTGCTGCTGCTCGCGGTCCGCCCCGCGCTGCCCGGCGGCGTCTGGTGGGCGCGCTCGATTCTGCTGGGAGCCTTGAACTTCGGCGGATTCTTCGCATTGCAGGCGGTGGCCGCTCACCGCCTGCCCGGCGCGGTCGTCGCCACCATCTCGGCGGCGCAATGCCTGGTGGTGCCGGTCCTGGTGATCGCGCTCGGCCAGCGGGTCGGCAACCGGGACCTCTGGGCGCCGCCGATCGGCCTGACCGGGGTCGCACTACTGCTGTTCGAGGGTGAGACGGCCTTCGACATGCCGGGCGTCCTCGCCGCGGCGGGCCTGGCGCTCCTGTCGGCCACCGGCATGGTCCTGACCCGCCGCTGGGGCACGCCGCCCGGAGTGCATCCCCTCAGCGCCACGGCATGGCAGATGACCGCGGGCGGACTCCTCCTCCTGCCGATCGCCGCCCTCGCCGACGGCGCACCCCCGCGCCTGACCCTCGCCCAGCTGAGCCTCACAGTCTGGCTGTCGGCCGCCGCCACCGCCCTGGCCTTCGCCCTGTTCTTCGGCGGCCTCCACCGCGGCGTCCCCGCCACCACCGCCTCCCGCCTGATGCTCCAGGCCCCCGTGGTCGCCACCGCCCTCGGCTGGACCCTCGCCCACGAAACCCTCCGCCCACCCCAACTGGCCGGAATCCTCCTCGTCCTCACCGCCCAACTGGCCGGCCTGCGCACACGAGACCCGGCACGCGCGCCGTGACGGTGGCCGCCGAGATCCGCCAGTACCACGATCGTTCGCTGAAGCTGCGCCACGTCCTCATGCGTCGATAGCTCTCATGAACTCTTCCGCGATGACGTACTGACCCTCCACGTTGGGATGCAGCGGCATGAATTGTGTTGGTAGAAACACGGGTTCAGCGAGGCGGAGGTCACGGGGCCGGCACGCGTCTCGGCCGTCCGAGGCGGCGGACATGTCTACGTAGGTCGATGCGGTCATCTCCGCCGCCCGCTTTATGGCATCGTTCAGCACGGCTTGGAGTTCGCGCAGATATGGGAGATCGCCGGCGGCGACGGGCAGCTGTGGAATGCAGCCGCCCGATGCAGGGACAAGCCAGAGGTAGCCCGCTATGAAGACTCGCGCATGCGGTGCGGCCGAATGGATGTCTGTGAGAGCGCGTACCAGGTTAGGGTACGTTGCCGCCCGAATCGTCTCCACGAAACTGTCGCCGTAGCGGCTCCGGCACGGATCCGTAACCTGGGGGAGTTCGATCAGTGCTCGTGTGCACTCCGTTGCCGCGGTGCTGAAAATGCCGCGGTCGTTCCCGCCTATAGTCAACGTCACGAGATCGGTACGGTCGTTCAGGGCGGCTAGTTGTGGCGGTATGCCCCGCTCCTGCTCCTGATAAAGGGCGGTGGTGTCGGCCCCAGCGCAACTGACGTCAGTCAGGCGGTAGCCTCGCTGCTCCGCGATGATATGGGCGAAGTTCCGTTGCGATCGGGTGCAGCTGAGCGGGGCGCCCGCGACAAGTGGCAGAACTCCGGCGGCCGCGCTGAAACTGTCGCCCAGGCCCACATATTCGACCAGAGGCGCGGCCTGTGCCGGGAGAATGCAGATCGACGCGGACAGCGCCGCTGCGATGCACACAACAAGATGGAGGAAGCTCTTGAATCTTTTCACTGTGGTCCTTCTCTCGTAGGCTTTCCGAGTCGTCGTGTTCGGCATCCGCCTCCGCTGCTGGAAAGGCGCGGAGGAGTGTTTGCAGCGGGATCCGTCAGCCTGGCAGGGGGAATCTCCGCGAGGTCTCCAGGCCCAGTGCGTGCGGATCGGCGATTGCCAATAGTTCGGTAGTGCTGCGCTTTTCGACCCATTCGGTGGCCAGACGGCGGCCGTGATCGAACAGATCCCCCGGCTGCCGCGAAGGCGATCTGAACGAAGATCCGTATGTCACATTGGCGAATATTGTCCGATCCCGTACGGCAGCGTCGCGAAAAGGTCGGGGGCGAACGGGAATAGCCGGAAGGCACGGGTGTACGGCGGGTAGTGCCAAGCCCCCCAGGCTCCTGTACGGCCTGGGGCCGTACAGGTCGAGAAGCAGGGCTGGATAGGGGAGAAATAGTTCGTACGGAACCCGATGGTGCGTGGCCCCGTCGAACAGATCTTCCAAGCCGGGAGCTGCGGGTAAAGCTCCCGGTATCCGCGTTGCGGCAACCAGCGCATCGGCGACAGGCATGTCAACCACCCCGAGTCGCCACAGATCCCGAGGGAGAAACAAGGTGCCGAGTCGCGCGGAGAACACGGTGACGACAAGGGAGGACCTGCACGCTCGTCCGGTCTCCAGGCCAGGCAGAGCGAAATCCGCGAATGTCCTGTCTCCCACCACCGCCCGGGCGATCGAATGGATCCGGGCGTCCGGATACAGAGTTCGTCGCGTGATCAGCGAGCGCATGCTCCGGCGGCCGAGAACCTGCTCCTCCGGGAACTGAACGGCGATTTCGCGCATGCGCGATGCGGGCATTCCGATCGTCGCCGCGGCGGCAGCGATCGCACCACCGCTGACCCCCAGTACGACCGGCTGTAGCGCGTCCAGGGTGTTTCCCTCCGGCTCGTCGGTCGGCGCCCGCCGGGCTGCTATCGCGTCGATGGCACCGCTGAGCATGCCCGCCATCATCGGCAGGTGGCGGCCCGCGGCTCCGGCGAGAACACGGAAAGTCGGTTGACGCGCCACTGGACTACGCGGTCTCGTGCTGTGTGCGCAACTTCTCGACCTCGATTCGGATCAGCGCTGCCAGCGCGCTGCGAAACTCCTCGGTCGAGAACGAGGTCCGACGTGCCGCGGCGATGATGGGTGCGGTATCCACCGGTGCACCGAAGGTGATACGAATATCCCGTCCCCAGAAGGGCATCCGTCGCAAACGTGGCAGCGGGACGACGTGTTCGAAACCTCCCAAGTAGACTGGGACCAGAACAGGCGGCTCCACTGTCTCCGCGACCAGCCGAGCGATTCCCCATTTGAATCGCAGTGTTGGCGTGCCTTGATTGATTCTCCCCTCGGAGAAGATGTTCACCACTCCACCGGTATCGAGAACGCTGATCGCCCGGTCGATCGCGGGCTGGAATATGCCGTCACCGCGGACGGTAGCCAGCACCTGTGCCAGTGAACTCATCATCGAAGTGACCGGGTTGGTGAAACACAATTCGGCCGCGCCGAGGCTCCAGCGCATCAAACGCGGCCGCAGGAGCATCGACCACGGCAGCGTGCCCCACATCAGGGGGTCATCGAGTGTCGACCGATGATTGGGCACCACGAGAACGCCTGCGGTCCGCTGCGGGTCCAGAATCGTCGCGACGAACGCGTCTCGCCCTCGGACGGTTGTCGATTTGGTACCCAGTGCCAGGCCCATCTTGGCGACAGCCCCGATCATGGCGAACATGCCGATACTTGCCATTCGGTTCGGTCGGCGCAGGGCACGCTTCGGCTCCGGGCACTGTGCGTGCGCGGCGAGCATCCGTTCGGACCGCGTCTCGGGTGCGTCGTCGGAGGTACGCCACAACAGCGCATCGGGTACGGCCAGTTTACTGAGGGTACGAAATGACAACCAGAACTGTCCGTACAACGAGCCGGTTGTGTAAGGGATACCGTATTTGGCGCACACTGCCCGGACTTGCGAAGAAATCTCCGGCAGGCGATTGCAGGGTAGATCTGGGAACAAATGATGTTCGATCTGATAACCGAGACCGCCGCTCATGAATGTCACGAACTTCCCGGAGGTGAAATTACTCGTGCCGAGTATCTGGCGGAGATACCATTCACCCCGCGTCTCCGATTTCACGTCGACTCCGACGAACTTTTCGGCACCATCCGGAAAATGACCGCAGAATATCGTCGTGTAGAGCCAGCAGTTGCGCAGCGCACCCGCGATTGCGTTGGACAGGAGAGTTGTCTTCCATGACTTGCCGGAGAGGGCCGGGAACAGGATGTAATCTTTGATCACCTGGCGAGCGATCTTGCGCCCGAACTCCTTGTCGGCGGCAGAGGTCAGTGTCCGGCGCGGTGTCCCTGTGAGGTGTCGGTACACCGCCCAGTGGTGTATGGCGGTGCCCCATTCGAACCCTGCCGCCAGGGCAAGGCTGGTGAGCGGTTGGAACAGGTGAACCGGTCGCCAAGGAGTGTCTCGACTCATTCGGATGATGCCCTGGCTGAGGTCCTCGTCGGTACCGACTATGTTCGTAAATGTGTGGTGTGAATAGTTGTGTGCGTATTTCCACTGGGCCGCCGGTATGACGGAATCCCATTCCCATGTGCCGGAATGGATTTCCGGGTCGTTCATCCAATCCCATTGACCATGGCATATATTGTGCCCGAGCAGAATATTGTCGACAGCCTTTGCGCTTCCGAGGACCGCTGACCCGAGAATCCTGGCCGCGGGCTTTCCGCTGACGAGTAGAACGATTCGGCCGGTAACCTCCAACGCGCGGTGAAAGGCGATTGCACGTCGAATGTAGGCGGCATCCTTGGCGCCCAAAGTGGCAACCACGGTGGCTCGCAGCGCGTCAAGGTCTCTTTCCAGAGATGATATCTCCGTCGAAGACAGCTGTGCGAACGCCCGGATGTTGCTGATTGCCATTACCCCTCCGGAGGTACGTCGTGAAGTTCGCGTCCACGTTACGTTTTCGGCGGGAGTCGTCTCAATCCCCAATATTTGGCGATCTGCCCGCAAACCCTCCCTAACCAGTAATTGGGGATCTCCCGGCCGATGTGCCGGCATATACGATTCTTGTTTCAGTGGGCGGCAGCGGGATTCTGAGGGTTGGTGTCATCCGGAGCCCACGGCACGGAAGCGGGAGAATGGCATGAGGCCGTCGCATCGGGATCTGATCGCAATCCCTGGAAAGCTGGGCCGAATGTTGCTTTCCGAAAGAAACTATGTGGACGACACCACCCGCGTCACCCGGCTGATCGCCCGATTCGTCAGCTTGGGCTACATCATCTATCTACCTTTGCTCTTCAAGGATATTCGGTCCAATGCGGAGTCCCTCTATTCCTGGTGGACGCCGGCGGCTGTGGCGGTCGTATTCATCCCGCCTGTAGCGCTCTTTGTGCTGAGCTATCGTGAGTCCATTGCGGCTATTCATCGAGTGGCATGGGTGATACCGCCGCTGTATCTGCTGGCGGCATGCACCTGGTTTCTGGCGTGGTCCGGAAATCTCCTCGCCAGTCCGCCGTGGATGTCAGCTATTCCTGCGCTGGCCGCGATGGCCGGCGCGATTGTCTGGAAACCTCGGTGGACGATCGTCTATCTTTTCGTCCTCGTGTCGACAGTTCAATATCAGGGTCAGTATCGGGCTCCCGAAATCAGATCGCCGCTTCTTTCCGATTGGACCTTCTCCTGTGGTTTTTCTCTGATGTATGTGGCGGGGACTTTGATGATGATGCATACGGCCCGTGTGTTGGATTCCACCCGGGCGGCATCATATGCCGCAGCTGCGCAGACCGAGATACTTCGAAAACACGAGTCCGATAGCACCGAGATGCGATCCTTCGTGCACGACGGTGTCATTTTCGGATTGACGATGGCGGCCGAGCTCGGCGGGGACAAGGTTCGGAGTTTTGCGGAAGACATTCTCGCCGATCTGGACCAGGACATCGAGATCATCGGGGAGGAGAGTTCGACAGAGTTGTTGTCGCTGCGCGAGACAGTCGAGCGTATCGAAGACACCGTTCATCGGTTCGATCCTGAGGTCGAGATCGTGACGGTCGGCTCCGGCGCGTCCGAGCCCTGGTTCGAGACTCGGGTTGTCCATGCGATCCGAATGGGGGTGGGTGAGGCTGTACGAAACAGCCTGCGGCACGGTGGTTCCGGAGCGCGACGCACGGTGCGCGTCGATCCGAACGGAAACGGATTGACCGTCGTCGTGAAGGATGACGGTGTCGGATTCGATCCGGCTACAGTCGAGGAGGGCATCGGGCTGGGCCAGATGAAGAGGCGAATGGCACGTCTGCGGGGCGGAGACGTGGACATATGGAGTGCGCGCGGCTCCGGCACGACTGTGTCACTGCGATGGCAGGAACCCGATACGACTGCGCTGGAGGAAGTCGCCGACGTCCGAGCACTACTTGGTATGAGCTCCAGGCAAGCCATGGTAGTAGCCGGATTCTTCTACATCGGGGTCGTCGCACTCGCGGTCGAGGCGACGACTGCGGGGATGTGGTGGCAGACCGTCGTATCGCTGATGATGCTGGCGGTGGCGGTGTGCGGAATCCTGTGGCTTCCCGGCGACCCCCTTCCGGCGGCCGGGGCTGCCGGTATGATGATTCTGGGCCCTACGGCGCTCGGCGTCGTACTACTGTCGCCACCGTATATCGCAAGTATCCACCAGTTGTGGGTAGCCAGCGGGTTCACGGCGGTAGCTACATTCATGTGCGTGCGTGGCCGAACTCTAATGGCCTGGATCATGATCACCGCCACGGTGGTGATCGCCGGGATTTGGTCGACGCTTGCGGGTGTCGGCCCGGGATACGGGATCTCGTATTCGGTCATCAATTTCGGGCCCACCGCCATGGCTGTTATGTTCGCGTTGACCATCAGGCCGGCGGCAAAGGAGATCTACCGCTTGCGTAAAGCCGCCATACACGAGCATGCCAAGGCTGAGGTTGCCGCCACTGCCATTGATGCGAACAATGCACAGCTTCGTGAGCTGGCCCGCAAGGCGCGACCGTTGTTGGAACGCGTGTCGTCCCCAGCGCCCCTCACCCGGGAAGAACGTGACCTGTGTGGCAACCTCGCCCAAGAGTTGCGTGATCACTTGCGCGCGATCGGGCTGGTTCATCCGCTTGTCGACCCGGCCTCCGCTGCGGCCCGTGACCGTGGGGTGGAAGTCATCATGCTGGATGACGATGGGATGAACAACATTGACGAAACGATCCGGCACGAGGTGCTTCGTGCCATCGCCGGCGAACTGAACAGCACGAAGAATGGTCGTATCGCGGTTCGAATAGTACCCCCGGGCCGCTCTAAACTCGCGACGGTCGTCGCCTACACGAACTCCACGGTCCGACGGGTAGAACTAGACGTGACCGGGCGGGCGACGGTGATGTGATGGCGGGTACGTCGATAGCCGAGGATCGCCACACCCGACAATCCGACACGCCGGGCTGCTGTAACGCGGCCGTTGCTCCGAGCGACTCGCGGGGCGAGGTAGATAGCGTTGACCCGCTGATGCCTCCTTGCTGCGCGCGGCGCGGCACGACGAAATCCTCGGAGAATCGCACCCGCATGGAAACAGACTCGGATATTCGAGAAAGACCACGACGAATCGGCTTCGTCGAAGATCATGTCGCAATAATTCGCGACTATCTGAATGTGACTGTGGCCGACTGCCCGGATCTCGAGATCGTGGCAGGAGCGGAGACGGTGGCAGAGCTTCTCGCGATAACGACGGAACTCGACCTGGTAGTTCTCGATCTCGGCCATCTTCCCGATAAGTCGAGGCCGGCCGACAATATTAAAGTTCTGCACGACGCGGGAGTGTCGAATGTTGTTGTTCTCACTGTTGGAGACGAGCGGCGTCTGGTGCAGCAAGCCGCGAAGGCGGGCGTGCTGAGTATCATTCTCAAGAACGCGCCGCGAGAACTTCTCATCGCGGCATTGCGTGCCGGTGCCGATGGAAATCCGATGCCGACTATCGATTGGGCGGCATCGATAGACCATGACACTCATGCTCCGGATTGGAAACCGCGGCAGCGGGAAATAATAGAATTGTTTGCCACTGGTCTTTTAGGCGCCGATATCGCGGCCATGCTCGATATGTCCGAAACGGAGCTGGTCGTGGAGCTCAAGAGGATAATCGAGACCTACAAGCAGGCTGACAGTAAGATTCCGTCGCTCTCGCCCAGGGAGTTGGAGGTTCTCCGGCTATATGCGTACGGCGACGGCGCCAAGGAGATTGCTCAGACTCTCGCCATAGCCGAGGATACGGTGCGGACGCACATCAAGAATATAAAATCGAAGTACGGCCGTGCTGGTCGATCCTGTAATACCAAGGCGGAGATTCGGAAAAATGCCATCGCAGATGGCTTCATCGACGAGCCCCGATGGTATTGATATGCAAGATAGCCAATTATTGGGGACCCTGGAATTAGGTGAGGCCGGATTGTGGGGACGCCGAGTGTCGGTGACAGCGAAAATCGGTGACGCCAATATCTGTCGACACCATTATTGGTGATTAAAAAGCACATACCTACCCGCATACAATTTTCGGCAGGAACTGTCGATAACGGGGCCGGAAACCCGGCACATGTGATGTGGGAGGTAGCCGTCGATGTCGGTGCCGAATGGGAGCAGTGTCGATCAGGCCGTCCCACGCCCGGTCTGCGCGATTCACGGACCGGATTGCCTGGCTCTAATTCGCGCCGGCGATCGTCCTGATCATCTCCTGGACTTTCTCGACAGGCAGGTGAAGATGCTTGGTAGTGGCCACTGGAGCATCAAGACCACGCTCAATCTCCTGGCCCTGATCGGTGGTATCGCGGCATGCGTCGTACTGCTGGCGGCTGTGCCGCTTTCGCGTATCGCACAGGTGGCCGGGGAGCGTCCGATGCACGCGTTGGTTGCCGGAGGGCTGGGTGTCTCCGGAGCATCAGCAGCCTACTGTGTGCGAAAGTACCGTGCGCGGAGGAATCAGGCCGTGCGGGAATGATGAACGACAGCAGAGTGCGCAGCATGTGTTCGGCTGGCTCGTCGAGGTCTCGGTCGGTCCAGCCGGGGTGCGTCCGATCGATGTCGAGACCGTGAAGGGGGTATGAGCGGGGTCTGTTCGGGTAGTCGCGGGACATCCGACCCGAGAGGAGTTCCCATGACCAGCATTCGCGGAAGCGAAACGCCGTGAACATGTCCGATCGATCGCGCATCAGGTTTCCGTGGGGTGTGCGGACGCCGTACGGGCGCGGGGACGTGTGGCCCGCGCGGGTCGATACGAACCTGGCGGACGGGCTGGCGCCGGAGGATGTCGAGCGCTGGGTGCCGTCGGCGTCGGTCCTGCATTCCAACGGCGACGCCTTCGACATCGGCGTGCGCGGCGGCCGGATCGTCGGCGTGCGCGGGCGCGCCGGCGATCGCGTCAACCGCGGCAGGCTCGATCCCAAGGATCTGTACGCGTGGCGGGCCACGGCGTCGGCCGACCGGCTGACCACGCCGCTGCTGCGGGTGGACGGGCAGCTCGTGCCGTGCGACTGGGATGCCGCCATGGAGCGAATCACCCGGCGCGCCAAGGAATTACTGGCCGAGACAGGTCCCGAGTCGATCGGGTTCTACACCAGCGGTCAGCTGTTCCTCGAGGAGTACTACACGCTCGCCGTGACCGCCCGCGGCGGTATCGGCACCAACCATCTGGACGGCAATACCCGGCTGTGCACGGCGACCGCGGCGGAGAGCCTGAAGGAGTCGTTCGGGTGCGACGGCCAGCCCGGCACCTACACCGATATCGACCACGCCGACGTCATCGCCCTCTACGGGCACAATGTGGCCGAGACGCAGAGCGTGCTGTGGGAGCGCATCCTGGACCGTCTCGCCGGGCCGCGGCCGCCGGCGCTGCTGTGCGTTGATCCGCGCCCGACGCCCGTCGCCCGGCACGCCACCGTGCACCTGGCGCCGATCCCGGGAACCAATGTGGCGCTGATGAATACGCTGCTGCGCGAGCTGCTCGAACACGGCTGGATCGATCGCGACTACATCGCGGCGCACACCGTCGGATTCGAGGAGCTGGCGGCCACCGTGGCCGAGTGGACCCCGGAGCGGGGCGCCGCCGTCTGCGGTGTGCCCGCCGAGGACATCCGCCGCGCCGCGTGCCTCCTCGGTACCACCCGGCGTCTCGTCTCGACCGTCCTGCAGGGGTTCTATCAGTCGCATCAGGCCACCGCCGCCGCGGTGCAGGTCAACAACACCCATCTCGTGCGCGGCATGCTCGGCAGACCCGGATGCGGTGTGCTGCAGATGAACGGGCAGCCGACCGCGCAGAACACCCGCGAATGCGGCGCGGACGGCGATCTGCCCGGCTTCCGCAACTGGGCCAACGACGATCACGTGGCGGAGCTGGCCCGGCTGTGGAACGTCGAGCCCGGCGTGCTCGCGCACGACGGTCCGCCGACCCACGCGATGCGGATCATGGAACTCGCCGAATCCGGGGAATTGGGTCTGCTGTGGATCTCGGCCACGAATCCCGCTGTCTCCCTGCCGGAATTGTCGCGTATCCGCCGAATCCTCGCCCGGGACAGTCTCTTCCTGGTCGTGCAGGACATATTCCTCACCGAGACAGCGGCATTGGCGGATGTGGTGCTCCCGGCCGCGGCGTGGGGAGAGAAGACCGGGACCTTCACCAACGCCGACCGCACCGTGCATCTGTCCGAGCGCGCGGTCGAGCCGCCCGGGCAGGCCCGGTCCGATCTGGCGATCTTCCTCGACTTCGCGCGGCGCATGGATCTGCGCGACCGCGACGGAGATCCGCTGCCGCCCTGGGACGACGAGCACGGCGCGTTCGCGGCCTGGCAGCGGTGCAGCGCCGGCCGCCCGTGCGACTACACGGGCCTGGATTACGCACAGTTGCGCCGCGGCGGCAGGCAATGGCCCCGCCGCGCCGGGTACGGCGACGAGGAGGCCGAGCGACTGTACGCGGACGGCGCGTTCTTCGCCCGTCCCGACGACTGTGAAAGCTACGGAAAGGATTTGGTGACCGGCGAGCCGTGGGACGAGAAACGGTACCGCGAGGTCAACCCGGACGGTCGCGCCATGATCAAGGCGGCGCCCTACGTCCGCTCGCCCGAACCGCCGTCGCCGGACTACCCGCTGGCGCTCATCACCGGGCGCACGATCTATCACTTCCACACCCGCACCAAGACCGGTCGCACCCCGCAGTTACAGGACGCGGCCCCCGATGTGTGGGTCGAACTCGCCGAAGCCGACGCGCGTGCGGCGGGTATCCGAGACGGCGATCTGGTCGAGGTCGCGACACCGCGCGCCGCGCTGCGCGCCCGAGCCCAGGTGACCGGCATCCGGCCGGGCGTGGTGTTCGTCCCGTTCCACTACGGCTACTGGGACCTGCCCGACGCCGACGTGCCGGGCGCCGCCCGCACCCGGGCCGCCAACGAACTGACCCGCACCGAGGTGGACCCGGCGTCGAAACAGCCGCTGTTCAAGACCGCGGCCGCCCGCATCCGCCGCGTGGACGACGCGCACACGGCCGCGCGCCCGGCCGCGCGTGGCCGGGCCGGCGTACCGCAGGTGACCGGGGCCTGATCCGGGCGACCGCGCGCGCCGGTTTCCTCCGTGTGGACGGGGGTAGCGCGACGGAGAGTACGTCCATTGCCTGGTCGAGCGCCGGCCGGGCCGGAGAGAGGGAGGGCAGGATCATGGGGTTTCCGGAGCAGCAGCAGGCCGTGCCCGGGGTGCAGTCGCGGATGGATCCGGTGCCGGACTGCGGCGAGAACAGCTATCGCGGGAGCGGGAAGATGACCGGGAAGGCCACCGTGGTCACCGGCGCGGACAGCGGTATCGGACGCGCGGTCGCCATCGCGTTCGCGCGCGAGGGCGCCGATGTGCTGATCTCCTATCTCGACGAGCACGACGACGCCCGGGAGGTCGCCGCACTGGTCGAGGCGGCGGGCCGGCGTGCGGTGACGCTGCCGGGCGACCTGTCGGATCCGGATCACTGCCGGACCGTGATCGATACCGCGGTAACGGAATTCGGCCGGATCGATGTGCTGGTGAGCAATGCCGCCTATCAGATGACGCACGAGACGCTGGACGAGATCAGCGTCGAGGAATTCGACTACACGTTCCGCGCCAATGTGACCGCGTACTTCGCGCTGGTGAAGGCCGCGGTGCCGCATATGCCGTCCGGTGGGTCGATCATCGGTAGTTCGTCGGTCAATTCCGATATGCCCTCGCCGACGCTGGCGCCGTACGCGGCGACCAAGGCGGCCATCGCGAACTTCTCCGCCAGCCTGGCACAGTTGCTGGGGCCCAAGGGAATCCGGGTGAACAGTGTGGCGCCGGGGCCGATCTGGACGCCGTTGATCCCGTCGACGATGCCGCCGGAGAAGGTCACCCGCTTCGGCGACGACACCCCCTTGGGCCGTGCCGGACAGCCCGCCGAACTCGCCCCCGTGTACGTGCTGCTGGCCAGTGACGACGGCAGCTATACCTCCGGCGCCCGCATCGCCGTCACCGGCGGGCGGCCGATCCTCTGATCGGCCCGCCCGGCGATTGAGGCGCGACCGGCCGGGTAGCCGACGAACGAGTAGCACGCAGACGAGAGAGGGAGGTAGCCGTGGTCGGCAAGATCGAGCAGCCACCGGCCCGGGAACGCCCGGTGGGTGAACTGGTCAGCGACGCGTCGGAGCAGTTGTCCCGGCTGGTCCGCGACGAGATGCGGCTGGCTGTCACCGAGTTGCAGCAGAAGGGCAAACGCACCGGCGTCGGGGCGGGTCTGTTCGGCGCCGCGGCGGTGCTCGCACTCTACGGCGGCGCGGCCCTGGTGGCCTGTGTGGTGCTGGCGGTGGCGACGGCCCTGGCCGCGTGGCTGGCGGCGCTCATCGTCGGTGCGGCGGTCCTCGTGATCGCGGCCGTGCTGGCCCTGATCGGGCGCAGGCAGGTGCGCGCCGCGAGCCCGCCGGTGCCGCAGGAGGCCGTGGTCAGCGTCAAAACCGATATCGAGACCGTGAAGGAGGGACTGCACCGATGACCGGCTCACACCGTGACACCGGCGCCGAGGCGGCGCGGACCCCGGCCGAACCCGAGGACATCAGGCGCGATATCGAGCAGACACGCGCGGACCTCGGTGAGACGGCCGAGGCGCTGGCGTACAAGGCCGACGTCCCCGCCCGGGCCAAGGAGAAGCTGCACGACACCACCGCCGCGGCGCAGGCGAAGGCGATCGAGGTGACCGCCCACGCCGAGGACATCGCCGGTCGCGTGGTCGCGACGACGGAGACGCGAGCCGAGCAGGCGGGCACTCTCGTCCGCCGCCCGATCCCGGCCGCCGTCGCGGCCGCCGTGGCGGCGCTGGTCACGTGGCGCCTCGCGCGCCGCCTGCGCAAGGACCGGGCGTCGTGACGAAACTGCTCTACAAACCGCTCGGCATGCTCGCCGGTGTGCTGGGCGGTCTGGCCGCGTCCGTCGTCTTCGCCCGCGTATGGAAACTCCTGACGGGCGAGGACGACGCACCGGCGGCGACCGACCGCGACCGCACCTGGGGCGAGATCGTGGCCGCCGCCGCACTGCAAGGCGCGGTCTTCGCGACCGTCCGGGCCGTCGTCGACCGCGGCGGCGCCACCGGCTTCCGGAAGGTCACCGGCACCTGGCCCGGCGCCGAGCGATGAGAGTGAGCGATGAGAGTGTGCGGACCCGAGCGGGTCAGCGGCACTCGGAGATCACCGGTCGGCTGACATCGGCCGCGAGCCGTCGGCGGGGCCGCGCGGTCGTATGCCGGCCGCACCGGAAGTGGCTGGAGCGCAGGGAGTGTGCCGGACGCAGCGCTCCGGCGCGGGGGACGTGTCGTCGAGCGCCTGCTCGCGCAGGGTGTTGAGGGTGCGGGTGAGGATGCGGTGGACCTGCATCTGCGAGACGCCGAGTTCGGCGCCGATGTCGGCCTGGGTGCGGCCGGCGAAGAACCGCTGGATGAGGACGGCTCGGTCCTGTTCGGGGAGTGCCTCGATCAGGGGCCGGACGGTGATCGCGTCCTCGAGCAGGCGGTAGCACGGTTCCGGGCCGCCGCAGGTGTCGCCCACGGTGACGGCGGGATCGTTGCCGGGCTCGGCCGGGCAGTCGAGTGATCGGGTCCGGTAGCAGTTGGACGCGGTCAGTGCCTGCGCGATCTGGTCGGTCTCGACGTCGAGGGCGTCGGCCAGGTCACGGGTATCGGGGGTCCGCGCGAGGCGTTGGGCCAGGTCGGGGGTGATCGCGGCGATGCGCTGCTGGAGATCTTTCGTTCCGCGCGGGACGTGCAGGGTCCATCCCTGGTCGCGGAAGTAGCGGCGGACCGTGCCCATGACGGTCGGGACGGCGAAGGCGACGAAGGTCGGGCCGCGGTGCGGGTCGAAGCGGTCGACGGCGCCGAGCAGGCCTTCGCGCGCGACCTGCAGCAGGTCGTCGTAGTCCAGTCCGCGCCCGGCGAACCGGCGCGCGATGTGCTCGGCCAGCGGCAGGCATCGCATCACGATCTCGTCGCGCAGGCGCGGGTAGCGGGCGTCGCCGGGATCGAGATCGGCGAGGCGCTCGAATTCCGGTTCGATACCGTCATAGGAGTCGTGGCCGCGCCGGGACCGTGACGACACTGCCGGTGCGGCGGGCGGTTCCGCGGTTCTGGTCATGGACGAACCTCTCGGCAATCAAGACATCTGGCAATCTCTTGGCAAACTCGGCTCGTGAGAGTGACGGTACGCCCCACCGCTCACCGATCCCACCCGAATCCGTTACGGAGACATAACAAGCGCGCCCGCCCCAGGCCCGCCGACCGCTGTCGCGCCCTGATCTGGTGGGTTTCCTCACATCGCCGGTGTGACGATGAAGTCGCATGGCGCTCCCCTTGACCCTGACGCGGCGTGAGGGTTGACGATCGGCGTATGGCTGATACGTACCCAGCGTTCGAGATGAGTCCCGTTCCTGCTCCCGGGCCCGATGTGGAGGCGCCGGAGCTGTTTCGCGGGATCTATGGGATGCCGATGTTCGTGACCGTGGCGACGGGGGACTTGCGGGAGTCGGTGGACTTCTGGGTGCGGGGGCTGGGGTTCTTCGATCTGTTCTCGGTGCCGGGGGAGATCACGCATCTGCGGCGGTGGGCGTTCCAGGATGTGCTGCTGGTGCCGGGGGAGAGGGCGGGCGGCACGGGCGGGGCGAGTGTGAGTTTCGCCTGTGTGCTGGGGGAGATCGAGCGGATCGCGCCGGCCTGCGAGGAGGTGGCGCCGGGGTGCACGACCGGGCCGCGGCGGACGCCGTGGAACACGGTGGATCTGGAGGTGGTCACGCCGGAGAACACGCGGGTCGTCATGACCGCGGCGCGGCCGTACGATCCCGCGAGCACGGAGGCCGAGCATCTGCGGTCTCTCGGGATCGACGGGCCGGAATGACGGGCGTGGCTGCCAGACTGGTCGGTGTGACGGAGCGACGTGGGACGGACGAGGGCGGGATCACCGTCGGCGCCGCCGCGGAGCGGGCCGGCGTCACGGTCCGGGCGCTGCATCATTGGGACACGATCGGGCTGGTCCGGCCGTCCGCGCGGACCGGCACCGGCTACCGGCTCTACACGGCCGCCGACCTCGCCCGCGTCCACCGCGTGCTGGTCTACCGCGAGCTGGGAATCCCGCTCGGCGAGATCGGGGAACTGCTGGACGCGCCGGGCGACGCGACGACCTCGCTGATCCGGCAGCGCGACCTCGTCCGCGGCCGGATCGAACGGCTGCGGCGGATGGACGCCGCCCTGGACCGGATGATCGAGGCCAGGGCGTCCGGAATCCTGCTGTCCGATGAGGAGCAGGTGGCGATCTTCGGCAGCCACTGGCGGCCGTCCTGGACCGGCGAGGCGCGCGAGCGCTGGGGCGATACCGTCCAGTGGGCGCAGTACGCCGAGCGCTCCGCGGGCCGGACCGCCGAGCACTGGCAGCGGATCGCCGACGGCATCGACGCCCTCCACGCGGATCTGGCCGCGGCACACCGCGACCGGATGATCCCCGGCAGTCCGGAGGCCGACGCGCTCGCCGAACTGCACCGGGCGTCGATGGGGCAGTTCTTCGACTGCACGCATTCGATGCACGCCTGCCTCGGCCGCACCTACGCCACCGATCCCGGATTCGCCGGCTTCTACGATGGACTCGAACCGGGCCTGGCCGCCTGGCTGCGCGACATCATCGCCGCCAACGCCCGCGCCCACGGCGTGGACCCCGAGACCGCGACCTGGACGTGACGCCTACCGGCGATCACGCACCGCCGCAACGGCTTTGCGGGCCGCTACCTGGACGGGATCCCAGACGGGGGAGAACGGGGGCGCGTATCCGAGGTCCAGCTGAACGACCTGTTCGACGGTCATCTGCGCGGTGAGCGCGACCGCCGCGATGTCGACGCGTTTGGCCGCGCCCTCGCGGCCGACGATCTGCACCCCGAGCAGACGTCCGGTGCGGCGTTCGGCGAGCATCTTCACCGTCATCGGCGCCGTGCCCGGGTAATAGCCGGAGCGGCTGGTGGATTCGATGGTGACCGCGACGTATTGCAGGCCCGCCGCGCGAGCGTCCTTCTCCCGCAAGCCGGTTCGCGCCACCTCCAGATCGCACACCTTGCTCACCGCGGTGCCCACGACGCCGGGGAAGGTGGCGTAATCCCCGCCGACGCCGGATCCGATGACCTGGCCGTGCTTGTTGGCGTGCGTGCCCAGCGGGATGTGGCGGTGGCGCCCGGCGACCAGATCCAGCACCTCCACGCAGTCCCCGCCCGCCCAGACGGTGTCGTGGCCGCGCACCCGCATGGCGCGGTCGGTGAGCAGGCCGCCGGATTCGCCCAGCGGCAGGCCCGCCGCGCGCGCCAGTTCCGTCGCGGGGCGCACGCCGATGCCCAGCACCACGATGTCCGCGGGATATTCGGCGCTGTCGGTGATCACGGCTTCGGCGGCGCCGTCGGCGCCGGTACGGACGGCGACCACCTCGGCCTTGTCGACGACCTCGATTCCCATGCCGGACATGGCATCCCGCACCAGCGCGCCCATATCGGGATCGAGTGTGGACATCGGTTCCGCGCCGCGGTTGAGGACCGTGACGCCGAATCCGCGCTGGAGCAGGGCCTCGGCCATCTCGACGCCGATATAGCCCGCGCCCACCACCACGGCCCGGCGGCCCGTGACGGCGCCCAGTGACTCGATCAGGGCCTGGCCGTCGTCCAGGGTCTGCACACCGTGCACGCCGGGCGCGTCGATGCCCGGCAGCGGCGGCCGGATCGGCACCGCGCCCGTGGCGATGACCAGTTTGTCGTAGCTCAGCCAGGATTCGTCGCCGCTCTCGGCCGACCGCGCCCGCACCCGGGCGGCGTCCACGTCGATCTCGGTCACCTCCGTGCGCATCCGCAGATCGATGTCGCGGGCCCGGTGCTCCTCGGCCGTGCGCGCGATGAGCGCGTCCCGGCTCGTCACATGGCCGCCGACCCAGTACGGGATGCCGCACGCCGAGAACGACGTGAACCCGCCGCGTTCGAAGACGACGATCTCGAGCTCGTCCGCCGTCCGCAACCGCCGCGCCTGCGACGCCGCCGCCATCCCCGCCGCATCGCCACCGATGACCACCACTCGATCACGCACGACCCCAACGCTACGCGGCGGCCGCCGCACCGGCGTCGCGAGCGCCCCGATCGTCAGCGCAGCGGCGCCGACCAGTGCACCCGGGTGCCGTGCCGGCCGTCGGATCCGGTGAGCGACACCTCGAAACCGCCGTCGGCCTGCGCGGCGCGCCGAGCCAGATCGGCCAGGCCGCCGGGAACGACGGTCGCGGGGATGCCGCGGCCGTCGTCGGTGACGGTCACGGTGAGGTCGTCGGTCACCCGGATCTCGATATCGACGGTCCCGGCGCCGGAATGGCGGACGGTATTGCCGACCGCCTCGCGCACGACGGCCTCGACGTGGCCGGCCAGATCGGGCTCGACCACCGACAGCGGGCCCGTGACGCGCAGCGACGTGCGGATCCCGGTGCCGGCCGTACCCTGCCCGATGACCTCCTCGATGCGCCGGCGCAGCCGGGCGCCGCGCCCGTCGCTGCCGTGCAGATCGAAGATCGAGGTGCGGATCTCCTGCACCACGTCCTGGAGATCGGTGACGGTGTCGGTGAGCCACACCCGCACCTCCGGCACCTTCGTCCGCGCCACCTTGCCTTGCAGCGACAGCCCGATCGCGAACAGCCGCTGGATGACGTGATCGTGCAACTCCTGGGCGATGCGGTCGCGATCGGTGAGCACGTCGAGTTCGCGCATGCGCAGCTGGGTGCCGGCGAGATGCATGGCCAGCGCCGCCTGATCGGTGAATGCCGCGGCCAGATCCAGGGTTTCGTCGTCGTAGGGCGCGGCGCCGGCGGGGCGCAACGCGATCAGCACCCCCGGCGCGGCGTCCCGGGTGAGCAGCGGCAGCACCAGCCCGGGCCCGGCGACCGGGAACACCGCGGCGAGATCCGTGGTGCGCGCGTCCTCGATGCGCAGCGGGCGGCGCAGCGTGAACGCCTCGCCGACGGCGCCGTCGCGCAGCGTGAGCCGCCGATCGGCCGGCGGCCCGGCGCCGGAGGAGTGCGTGACCAGCAGTTCGACGTCGTCGGCCGCCGCCTCGGGATCGGTGGCGGTGGCGAGGAAGACGTACTGCGAGCGGGTCAGCCGCCGCGTCCGGTCGACGAGCCGCGCCAGGACGGGTTCCGCGTCCGTACCGGCCAGGAATTCCGTGGTGAGGTCGCGGGTCGCCTCGATCCACGCCTGGCGGGTGCGGGCCGACTCGTAGAGGCGGGCGTTGTCGAGCGCGATACCGGCCGCGGCGGCGAGGGCCTGCACGATCAGCTCGTCGTCCTCGGTGAACGGCCGGCCGCCGGATTTCTCGGTGAGGTAGAGGTTGCCGTAGACCGCGTCGCGGATCCGGATGGGAACGCCGAGGAAACTCCGCATCGGCGGGTGGTGCGGCGGGAAGCCCACGGCGTCGGGATGCGCCGTCAGATCGTCGAGCCGGAGGGGTTCGGGCCGGTCGATCAGCAGGCCGAGGACGCCGTGGCCCTCCGGGAGATCACCGATGCGGGCGCGGGTCGCGTCATCGATGCCCTCGTACACGAACCGGGCCAGCTGCCCGCCGGATTCGCGCACCACGCCGAGCGCGCCGTAGCGGGAGTCGACCAGCTCGACGGCGGTGTGCACGATCGTGCTCAGCGTCCGGTCGACATCGAGTCCCGCCGTGACCGCGAGCATCGCCTCGACCAGCCCATCCATCCGGTCGCGGACATCCATGATGTGCTCGATACGGTCCCTGACCTCGGTCAGCAGCTCGCGCAGCCGCAGCTGGGACAGGGTTTCGCGTACCGAGTACGCACCAGCGGCATCGGTCATCTCGGAATTCCTGCACTCCGGAACACGCGAACTTCCGGTCGGAATTCTACTGCCCGCGAGGCGTCCGCGGGCGGGCCGCGGCCGCTATCCGCGATCTTCGGGCGGGGGAGACCGGTTCTCCAGGATGTCGGCTAGGGGGAGCCGCGGTGTGGGTTCGACGGGGATGCGGGGCGGGGAGACGATGCCGACCCGGATCAAGACCTGGGGCAGCAGATTGCGATCGGTGAGCCGGGCGACGACGGAACGGGCGCGCGGATATTCGGTGAGGTGGGTCAAAGGGCACGTCGCGTACCCGGCCAGGGTGCATTCGAGCAGGATGGTCGAGAGCGCCTCGCCGCAGCGCACCAGGCTCCCGGGGGCGTCGTCGGCGGTGGACAGCAGCAGGATCGTCGACCGATCGATGCCCGGATCGGACGCGCGCGGATCGCTCGTACCGGGGGGCATCTTCCGGGCGATGGACACCCCCTGCTCCTCCGCCGCGGTGAGCGCCGTCCGCGGCACCCCGGTCCGGCCCACGACATGCCCTGCCCACCAGCGCAATTCGGCCTGATATCCGGAATCGTAGCGGCGCAGCGCCGCGGTGAGTTCCGACGCGTGCGCCAGCGTCGGCCGTTCGTCGTCCGGGATGACGTCGAGGGTGGCGTCGGCGGGATCGAAGGCCGAGCGCAGGGCGGGGGCGAACGCGTCCCATCCGCACGGCGGCGCGTACGGCGACCGGTCGGTGTGCCGCGCGGAGATGGCGTCGACGCGGGCGCGATCGGCGTCGGTGACCAGGCGTGCCCGCCGGAACCGGACGGTCGCGAGCGGTTCGCGGCGGTCGGGAT
Organism: Nocardia transvalensis NBRC 15921; assembly: GCF_000308875.1. Classification (GTDB taxonomy): domain Bacteria; phylum Actinomycetota; class Actinomycetes; order Mycobacteriales; family Mycobacteriaceae; genus Nocardia; species Nocardia transvalensis. The sequence goes on along the minus strand of NZ_BAGL01000058.1, from coordinate 41,885 downwards.
CCGGCAGGCGCGCGACGAGCGTGCGCCAGCCCGCGGCGGCCATGGCGACGTGCAGATGGCCCAGCGCGATGCCGCAGGCGAGAATCGTCTGGCGGCCGGTGCCGTCGGTGGCGGGCAGCGTCCGTTCCGGGACCGAGAACAGGCGCAACGCCGCGCCGTCGAACACCCACCGCCAGGGCTGGCTGTTGTGCAGCGACGGCGCGCGACCGGCGAGCTGGACCGCCTTCTCGACGACCTCGCTGGTGGGCACGGAGTCCATGGACCCACCGTAGAAATCCGGCGCGGGCCACGAAGTGGCCTTTGGACCTCTGTTGCGGGCCCTACGACCGTAATCGGGGACGGGCCTCCGACTCCCCGGAACCGGTGATGAGCGGGACGAGTTGCTCATCGGCCGTCCAGGCGCCGTGGTGGCCGAGCATCGACGACTCCAGCGGCTCGCCGGCCGGCCGCACCAGGACGCTGCGGCCCTCGGCGACGGCGATGAGGTCGCCGATGCGGCGCGTGACGACCGGCTCCGGCGGTGTGCGCCCGAACCAGTGCTCGTCCAGGGCCTGCTCGCGGGTGACCACGCGGGCGTGGGTGGACAACTCGCCGGTCCATCGGGCCAGCGCGTCGGTCAGGGCGTCGGCGCGTTCGAGGTAGACGTGACGCACCCGCGCCTCGCCGCCGATCAGCCGCACATCGCGATGCAGGAGGTCGCGGGCGTCGAGGTCGATCACGGTGTCCGCCTGGATCATTCCGTGATCGCCGGTGACGAGCAGGGTGCAGGTGGCGGGCAGGCCGGCCAGCAGATCGGCGACGCACGCGTCGACCTCGCGCAGGATCGCCAGCCACTGCGGCGATTCCGGGCCGTGCAGGTGGCCGGTGTAGTCGAGGTCGGCGAAGTAGGCGTAGGCGAACCGCTGCGAGGTACCGGAATGTGTTGCGAAGGAGAGGATTCCGGAGCGCAGGGCATCGAGGTCGGCGGCCGGGTGCAGGGTGCCCGCGGCGCGGAAGGCGGCGCGGGTGAGGCCGGAATCGCGCTGGTACTCGGGAATCACGTAGTGCATCTCGACGCCGTGGGCGGCGAGGTCCTGCAGGCGGCTGGCGCGCGGCTGCACCGTCTCCGGCGGATACGCGTCGCGGGCGTCGTCGCCGGTCGCCGAATCCAGCCGCCAGCGCAGCGCGTTGAACAGTCGCGGGCCACCGCTGCCGGGCAGGGCGAAGCTGTAGCCGATGATGCCGTGTGTCGCGCACGGCGCCCCCATCGCGAGACTGGTGAGGCTGACCGGGGTGGTCGCGGGGAAGCCCGCCGTCAGCGTGGTGGCGACGTGCGCCGCCAGTGTCGGTGCGGCGCCGCGGTTCCGGGCGAGCAGTTCGGCGCCGAGGCCGTCGATCACCAGCACCACGACATCGCGGTTGGGCGCGAGCCCCAGGGGATTGTCCGTGCCCAGCCCGAACGACGCGGCGACGGACGGCAGGATATCGGCGAGTGTGTACGGCATCGCCTCGCATGATGCCGCATCGGCGGGTATCAGGCGGATTCGACGCGGAACACCGCGATCCGGTCGGCGGCCGCCGCGACGGCCTCGGGGGTCGGTTCGGTGACCAGCCCGCTGGAGACGAACAGGCGGCCCACCCGGGCCGGGCTGTTCTCGATGTGCTCGCGCAGCAGGGGACGGCGTTCCTCGACCGGCACGTCGACCAGGCGGACCGTCGACTTCCGGCGGCCGTGGGCGAGTTCGGCGGTTTCGGCGTTGCGCGCGTTGGCCACCCACGCGGCGCGCGGGTGCGCCTGGACGATGTAGCGCCCGCCCGCTATCGGCACGACGGCGATGGGCGCCGTCCGGGGCTTGCCGCTGCGGCGGCCGGGCACGGTGAGCAGGTAGATCGGGCCGACGGCGATCCCGATCCGTTGCAGCAGAACGACGATCGCGTTGAGCCGGTTGACCCGGCGCCGGTATCGCTGCGTCTTCTCGTCCACGTCGTGTCCTCCCACCTCGCGTGCACCGGGATCGATTCCGGCCGACCGCACATATGGTCCGCGCCGCGGGCCGATATGTACAGCGCACGAACGGCCGGCCGGTGCGCCCCAGGCATTTCCGAGCGTCAGGCCGGCTGCCGCAGTCCGGAGACGAGCAGCCCGACCAGATGCCGGGCGTCGTAGCGAAGATTCCTTCCCGCGCCCGCGCAGAGTCCGCCGATGCCGCGCATGAGTTCGTAGGCGTCCTGCCCGGCCGCGATCTCGCCGGAATCGGCTGCGGCGTCGAGTAATTCGCCGCACACCGGCACGAGCCGCTCGAGAAAGTACGAGTGCAGGGGATCGAAGCACGGGTCGTCGGATTGCAGCACGGTGGCCAGGCCCTGCTTGGTGGCCACGAAATCGACGAAGAGGTCGACCCATCGCCGGAGTGCGGCGTAGGGCGTCGGCCCCTCCGCCAGCAGCGCCGGACCGGCCGCGGCGAGCGCCTCCACCTGATGGCGGTAGACGGCGACGATGAGGTCCGCCCGGGTGGGGAAGTGCCGGTAGATCGTGGCCGTGCCGACCCCCGCCGCGGTCGCGATATCGCGGATCGGCGCCTCCACGCCGGAGGTGACGAAGACCGCGGCGGCCGCGTCGAGCAGGGCCTCCTCGTTGCGCCGCGCATCCGCGCGTTTGCGTTTGGCGCCCGCGTCGCCGTCGTTCACGACAGTCCTCTCCTCGCCCTCGCGTTGATAAACGGGACAGTGTCCCGTATCTTCAAGTGGGACGGCGTCCCGTTTGAACATCATGCCAGATCAGGGGCATCGTGGGCGGAACGCGCGAACGGAGCGGGATTTCATGGCGACATATCTGCTGGTACACGGCGCCTGGCACAGCGGCCGGGCCTGGGATCGAGTGGCGCCGCTGCTGGCGGCCGCCGGGCATCGGGTGTTCGCGCCGTCGCTGACCGGCTACGGCGACAAACTGGCGCTGCTCGGCCCCGAGGTGGGACTGGAGACGCACGTCGACGATATCGCCGGGCTGATCGCCGCCGAGGACCTCACCGAGGTGGTGCTCGTCGGCCACAGCTATGCCGGGCTGGTCGTGTCCGCCGTGGCGAATCGGATCCCGGAGCGGATCACGCAGGTGATCTACCTCGACGCGATGGTCCCGCGGGACGGCGAGAACGCCGTCGACGTGATGCCCGTGAGCCAGGCCCTGATCGACGCGGCCCGCGCCGGCGGCGGGTGGCGGATCCCGCCGCTGCCCGAAATGCCCGCGCCCCAGGGACTTTTCGGCGTCACCGACCCGGCCGACATCGCCTGGCTGCGCACGATCCTCTCGGATCAGCCGGTGCTCTGCCTGCAACAGCGCGTCCGCCTGGACAACCCCGCCGCGGACGCGACCCCCCGTGCGCACATCCACTGCACCGAGGGCCGCCCGGAGGGGTTCGCCCGCCGCCCGGTCCCCGCCGTCCAGCCCAACGGAACCCCTTCTCGCGTCCGCGAATTGCCGACCGGCCACGACTGCATGATCACCATGCCGAGGGAACTCACCGAACTCCTGCTCGAACTCGCTGCTCGCTGCGGCGATCCGGTGACGTCCGTGTCGTAGCGCCGTTCTCTTCCGGAGTGTCCGCATCCACGGAATTGCCTGTCGCGGAGGCGGTTTCGAGCGCGGGTTCGCCGCTACCCCAGCGGCCGAGAACGGTGGCCACACCCGAGGCGGTGGCGGCGATCGTCCAGCCGACCGGGCCCAGCGGGCGGCAGCCGAAGTAGGTGCACAGGCCGGGCGTCATCACGATCGCGACGAGCGCGCCCGCGCTGGCGGTGGTGGTGACCCAGACCAGCGGGCTGCGGTGGCCGGCGGCCAGCGTCTGGCCCAGCTGGGTGCCGATGAGGGTGACGAGCCCGACGGTGGCCGCGCGCCGCGGGGTTCCGGTGTAGCGCGCGACCGTCCAGGCGGCGGTCGTGGCTGCGGTCGTCGTCACGCCGCGGCGGGCGATGACGCGCAACAGATCCGCGCCCAGATCCGCCGGCGGCCGCGCGGCGAGTTCGGCGGCCAGCGCCTCGGCCCGCCGGTCGTCGTCACCGGAGGCGGCGGTATCGAGGGCCGGATCGGGCGCGAGCGCGACCGCCATCGCCGGGAACATATCGGTGAGCATGTTGACCAGCAGGAACTGTCGCGTTCCCAGCGGCGCGCGGCCCGTGACCGCGGTGCCCAGCACCGTGAACGCCAGCTCACCGGCATTGCCGCCGACGAGCACGCCCACCGCGTCGGTGACCCGCCGCCACATGCTGCGCCCCTCGGTCAGCGCGGCGAGCAGCGCCAGCGGATCGGGATCGGTGAGCACCAGATCGGCGGCGTTGCGGGCGGCGGTCGACCCGCGGGCGGCCAGCCCGATGCCGATATCGGCGGTGCGGATCGCGGCCGCGTCGTTGCCGCCGTCGCCCGCCATCGCCACGACGTGTCCCGACCGTTGCAGCGCGGCCACGATATCGACCTTCTGCCGCGGGCTCACCCGGGCGAAAACCGTACTGCGCTCGATGAGTTCGGTCCGGGCGTCGCTGTCGAGCGCCTCCAGGTCGGCGCCGGTGGTGGCGGCGTCGGCGTCGATGCCGAGCTGCCGCGCGATCGCCGCGGCGGTGATCGGGTGGTCGCCGGTGATGATGCGGACGCCGATATCGTTGTGCCGCAACGCCGAGACCAGCGGGCGGGCCTGCGAGCGCGGCGTATCGGCCAGGCCGAGGAATCCCAGCAGCGTCAGCCGCTCCACGGCGCCCTCGATATCGTCCGGCGCCGCGCGCAGATCCCGGCGCGCGACGACCAGCACCCGCAATCCCTGCTGGGCCAGCTCGTCGATCATCTCGGTGGCGACGCGGTGGTCGACCTCGGACATCTCGAGCTCGCCCGATTCGGGGCCGTCCGCCGGGGCGCGCACCCGGGTGCAGCGCGGCAGCAGCACCTCCGGCGCGCCCTTGACCATGAGGCGCAGATGCCGGGCGGTGTTCCCGACCGCGGCGGCGTATCCGCGATTGGATTCGAACGGCACCTCGTCCAGCGCGTCCCAGGTGCGCTCGGCGAGCAGATGCTCGTCGGCGGCGTCGAGGACCGCGCGGTCGGTGGCGTGCACGACGGGCCCGTCCGGATCGGGGCAGGCGCGGGCGGCGGCGCGCAGCAGCGGCTGGGCGTCGGGATCCGTGGGATCCCACTGCCCGTGCAGCGTCGCCAGCGCGGCGAGGCTCAGCCGGCCGTGCGTGAGGGTGCCGGTCTTGTCGAAGCAGACGGTGTCGACGCGGCCGAGCGCCTCGACCGTGCGGCTGGTGCGCACCAGCACTCCGCGCCGGGTCAGGCGCCGCGCGGCGGCGAGCTGCGCGACCGTGGCGACCAGCGGCAGCCCCTCGGGCACCACCGCGGTCGCGACGGCGACGCCGTCGGCGATGGCCGCGCGCAGCGGGCGGGCGCGCAACCAGCCCAGCGCGGTCACCACGGAGCCGCCCGCGATGGTCAGCGGCAGGGCCCGCTCGGTCAGGTGCCGCAGTTGTGCCTGTACCCCACCGTGTTCCGGCGGCGCGGCGCCGGCCGCCGCGCGCCGCGCCTCGGTGTCCGCGCCGACGGCGACCACGACGGCGGCCGCCCAGCCGTTGACCACGGTGCTGCCCTCGTAGACCATGCCGTAGCGGGCGCTCAGGTCGGCGCCGGGCGTCGCGGCGGTGGATTTCTCGACGGTGACCGATTCGCCGGTGAGCGCGGATTCGTCCATCTCGAGATCCTCCGCGCGCAGCAGCCGGCCGTCGGCGGGGACGACATCGCCGGTCCGCAGCGTCACGGTGTCGCCCGGACGCAGCTGATCGGCATCGATGAGGGTCTCCTCGACGGCGTCGGCCGCGGCGGACACCTGCGCGCGGGGTATCCGGCGCGCGGTGAGCGTCTCCTCGCGCAACAGGTGGCGCAGCGCTCCCTCGGCGCGCTGCCGCTGCGCCGCCGACGCGACGGCATTGACCGCGAGCACCGAGCCGACCAGGACGGCGTCGGTGGGAGAGCCGAGAATCGCCGACGCCGTGGCGCCGACGCCGAGCACCGGAGTGAGCGGATCGGCCAGCTCCCGGCGCACGTGCGAGGTGAACCGCACCGCGGGCGCCAGCGGCCGGGAAGCGAAGGCGTACAGCGAGTTCCGCTGAGGTGCGAGCGGTTCGGGCGTGCCGGGTTCGGGGAGCCGGGCCAGGACGTCGCGGGGTTCCAGGGCATGCCAGGGGAGTAGCGAGGCGGCCGCGTCGACAGGCGCCGAGGTCGCGGCCCGCCAGGCCGCGACGGCGCCCGAGCCGAGTCCGACCAGCTGGGCCGCGGTGACCGGAACCTGGTCGCGGGCGCGCCGCGACCCGGTGGCCAGCAGCAGCCCGCCCAGCGAACACGCCGACAGCGCCAGCACCCGCCCGCGCGCGCTGGCCTGCCGCGCGGGCGCGATCGTCGCGAGGACGCGGCTCACCTGACCCAGGTCGGTGCAGAGGGCGTCCGCGGACCACGGCACGTGCTCGACGCCGTCCGGGCCCGCGGCGGTGATCCCGATCCCGGCGTCGGCGCTCGCCAGGGCCGCGGCGGCCCGCGCGGACAGCACGGCGACACCGTGGCCCCCGTGCTGCAGCCGCCGCACGAGGTCGCGGGCGTCCTCGGTGGCGGGGACGAATTCGTCCGCCAGGGCCCGTAATTCGGCGCTGTCGCGGTCGCCGGTGAGGACGACGCGCAGTCCCGCGTCGCGCGCCGCGGACAGCAGCGCCGGGGCCCGCCCGTCGACCTCGCGGCCGACGAGGACCCGGCCGACGGCCCGCCCGGACCGGCGCACCTCGTGCCAGCGCGGCACGCCCGCCGAGTCGCCGGGTTCGGGATGCAACGCGTAGCCGTTCGACGCCGACGGTGCGGAATCGTCGTCCGAGGACTCCGGTAGCAGCAGATGCTGTGCGGCGCTCCACAATTCGGCGCGGGAGCACTCGCCGTCGGGTTCGGCGTCCAGGACCACCGCCTGCGGCCCGAGCAGGACGGCCCCGTCTACGACGAGGGCGCTGATCCGATCCATCCGCCGCCACACCCCAGGGTCGACGGTCAGCACCCCGGCCGCCGCGAGTGTCGTCGCGGCCAGTGCCGCATAGCTTTCCCGGGTCGTGCGGGCGGCCTTGGGCGCGCCGAGCGCCAGCGCCGAGGCGGCCTCGGCGACGCCCGCACCGGCCACGGCGGTGATCGTGCCCGCGAGCGATCCGGTGGCGGCCTCGGCGGCGCTACGCTCGACCGGGCCGCCGGGCAGATCGGCCGGGCGGTCGTCGCCGGGGAGCGGTTCGGTGATCTCGGCGGTCGTCGCCGGCCGGGATTCCCAGGCCCGCCACCGCGCGTACCGGGTGGTGGCCTCGACCAGCAACACCGTCCGCAGGCCGGCGTCGGCGAGCAGATTCGCGGGGCTCTCGCCGGCCGCCTGGCCGACCGCGTTGGCCGTCGCCAGCAACAGATCCGCGCGGGCGCGCCCGACCCGCCGCTCCACGAGATCGCGCAGGCGGGGCTGCGACTCGGCCAGCGCCGTCACCGCCTGGAACAGCCCGACCGGCGCGCGGCGCGGCAGCAGCGTGCCCGCGGCGGCCAGCGGCGCGGCGGCGAGGTCGGTCACGAGGGCCACACCGGCCGCGAGCGCCGGCTCCAGATCCGCGGGATGCGTTGCCGTCGGATCCCATTCGGCCTCCGCGACGCCGGCGGCGCGCTCACCCGCGGCGACCGCCTCGACCACACGCCCTCGATCGGCCTGCGCGTCGACCGTGATCTCCGTATGGCCCGTCGCGGCATTGAACCGCCACCCGCGCACACCGGCCGTCTCCCGCAGGCGCTCGCGGACGGCCGCGGCGATCCGCGCGCTGTCCGCGGAGGCCAGCCCGCGCACCTCCACGTGCAGGCGGGTCCCCACCGCGGAGATGCGCCGGCTCCGGCGCAGCCCGGGATCGAGCAGCGTGCGCAGATCGCGCCCCACCTGGGGCGCGAGTTCGGCGACGGCGTCCAGCCCCGCGGCCGCGCCGTGCAGCGCCCGGGAGGTCACTCCGAACGCGAATCCGATCATCCACTCCACCTCCGGATCGTCGGTCGGTCGTCTGGGCCGGACTACCCGTGCGGTCGGGCGGTAATCGCCGGGCGGCGCGGGAGCCACCCACCGGATTGGACGGCGCGAAGCCGGGTAGTACGAGCGCAGTACCGAGGATCGAACCGTGCACGCACGACATCGGGAGGTGCACACCATGACCGAATCCGGTACCCACGGCTCGCCCGCGACGGGGCGAGTCACGAACGACCGATGGCCCTTGTCCACCGGTCCCGGTGGCGCCGGTCGCCGGTCCGCCGGCAGCGGCTACGACAGCACCCGGATCGGCCTCTGCCTACTCGCCGTGGTCGGGCTGGTGCTGCTGCTGACCAACGCGGGCTGGCTGGTCGCCGCCGGTGCCGTCGTCGCGGCCGTCGCCCTGGCCGGGCTGGCGTGGACCGCCGTCGACCGGCGGCGCACCCGCACGGCCCGCGACCGGGAGCCCGGGCGGGCGCCGTGACGGCCACGATCGAGGACCTGCTGCGGGCGCTCACCCGCGCGGCCAACAGCCTCGCCGCCGAGGGCGTCCGGTTCGCGGTGGCGGGCGGCTGCGCGGTGTACGCGCGCGGCGGTCCCGCGTCCGACCACGACGTGGATCTGTTCATCAAACCCGCCGATATCGATCGTGCCCGGCACGCGCTGTCGCACAATGGTTTACGTCTCGCCGAACCGGCCGAGAACTGGCTGACCAAGGCCTACGACGGCGCCACGCTGATCGATCTGATCCATCGGCCCAACAACCGGGAGGTGACCGACGAGATCCTGGACCGCGCCGAGGAGATGCGCGTCGGTCCCACCGTGGCGCCGGTGGTCAGCGCCACCGACCTGCTGACCGACAAGATGCTGGTGTTCGACGCCCACCGCCTCGATTTCGCACCGCTCCTGCACATCGCGCGCGACCTGCGCGAACAGGTCGATTGGCCCCAGGTCCGCGCGAATACCGCCCATTCGCCGTACGCGCGGGCGTTCACCGGACTACTCGCCGATCTCGGCATCGTCGAGAGGGAAGGAGCGTCGTGATGGACCAGCCGCAATACGTCGTCGCCCACCTGCGCCGGGCGCTCGCCGAGGACCCCCGCACGGCCGAACTCGGCGTGCACGTCACCATCCGCGGCGCGGTCGTCGTCCTGGACGGCGAGGTGACCAGCGCCGACTGCAAGCAACAGATGGAAACGGTTGTGCGCGAACAGCTTCCGCAGGCCGAGATACACAACGACGTGCGCGTGAGGACCCCGATCGCGCCCACCGGCAGCGAACACCTGCCGACCTGACACATCCACTGGGAGGTGATCCGCATGCGTATCGCCGCGGTCGGAGACGTCCATCTGGGCGCCGGCTCGGCCGGCGACTACCGGCCCGCGCTGCGCGACCTGCACCGCGACGCCGACGTCCTGCTGCTGGCCGGTGATCTGACCCGCTGGGGCACGGCGGCCGAGGGGCAGGTCGTCGCCGACGAATTCGCCGATCTGGGCATTCCGGTGGTGGCGGTGCTCGGCAATCACGACTATCACAGTGACGAGGCCCGCGAGATCGGGGACGTGCTGACCCGGCGGGGGATCGTCGTCCTGGAGGGCTCCGCCGCCACCCTCACCCTCGGCGGCCGGACGCTCGGCATCGCCGGCACCAAGGGTTTCGGCGGCGGGTTCGCGGGTAAGTGCGCCAGTGCCTTCGGCGAACCGATCATGCGCGAATTCGCCCAGCACACAATCGCTCTCGCCGACGGGCTGCGCAGCGCCCTCGCGAGCCTGGACACGGATGTGACGGTGGCGCTCACGCACTATTCGCCGATCAGCGACACCCTGCACGGCGAACCGCCCGAGATCCATCCGTTCCTGGGCTCGTATCTGCTGGGCGAGGCGATCGACGAGCACGAGGTGGACCTCGCGCTGCACGGCCACGCGCACGCCGGCACCGAACGCGGGACGACACCCGGCGGCGTCCGCGTGCGCAACGTCGCCCAGCCCGTCATCCGCACCGCCTACGCCGTGTACGAGATCGAACCCGCACAGGACGCGCGGCAGGTGTCGGCCGCGGTGTAACCGACGATCCGAAGGGAGTGAGCGGAGATGACCGATCCGGACGGAACCTGGGATCCGCCGCAGGACACCGACGGACCGGATGCCGTCGAGAGCGATGCGGCGGCGTTGACCAGCGCCGAGGACCTCGACGAGGACAGCCTCCACACCGACCCGCTGGACGCGGGCATGGATCCGCCCGAACGATGGTCGGGCGCCACCGAATACGGCACGACCCCGTGGGAGCAGGCGCATCCGCGCGACCTGGGCGACCGCCTGGACGAGGAGGAGCCGGACATCGGTGCACCGTCCCCTGCGGAACAGGCGGAGGAGGACATCGCGGAGGAGGGGCTGCCCGTCACCGAGACCGACCTGCCCGGTGACTACGAGCGCACCCTGGGCATCTCCGCCGATATCGCGGGTGGCTCCGTGACCGAGAGCATCCGCGACCCCGAGGAGCCGGAATGAGCCACCCGCCCGGAGGCGCACGGCGATGACCGACGGTGAGCGCGCCGCCTCGGACGTTCCCACGGATCGCGGCACACCGATCCGGCACCGGCGCGAACACGGAGAGACCCCCAGCGAGCAGCTGGACCGCAACCTGTCGGCGCTGCTCCAGGAACTACGCGTGGTGCAGACGGGTGTGCAGCTGCTCACCGGTTTCCTGCTGACGCTGCCGTTCCAGCCCCGCTTCGCCGCGCTGCCGCCCGCGATGCACGCCGTGTATCTGGTGGTGGTGTCCGCGTCCATCGCCGCGACGGTCTTCCTGACCGCGCCGGTCGCCTCCCACCGGCTGCTGTTCCGCCGGCACCGACTGGAGAACGTGGTGCGCACCGCCCATCACTTCGCCCTGACCGGCCTGGCGCTGCTCGGGGTCGCGCTCACCGGGGTGGCGGTCCTGATCTTCGACACCATGGAGGGTCCCGTCGCCGGTGGCGTGGCGGGCGGCGTCGCCGCCGGACTGTTCCTCATCGTCTGGATGGCGCACCCCTGGTGGCAGCGCAGGCGCGCCGACCGCCGCCCCGGGTGATTCGACCACGGCATGCCGGGTACGCGCCGGTCGGAAGGACCAGCGACCGGACGGAGAGCCAGATGGCACAGCAAGTCGGGGACTACATCCTGCAGCGGCTACGCGAGTGGGGTGTCACTCGCGTCTTCGGATATCCCGGTGACGGGATCAACGGCCTGGTCGCGGCGTTCGGACGTGCCGACGACGAGCCCGCGTTCATCCAGGCCCGGCACGAGGAGATGGCCGCGTTCGAAGCGGTCGGGTACGCCAAATTCAGTGGCCGGGTCGGCGTGTGCACGGCGACCTCGGGCCCGGGCGCGATCCACCTGCTGAACGGGCTGTACGACGCGAAGCTCGATCATGTCCCGGTGGTGGCGATCGTCGGCCAGACCGCGCGCAGCGCGATGGGCGGCAGCTATCAGCAGGAGGTCGATCTGCAGAGCCTGTTCAAGGATGTGGCCAGCGAGTATCTGGTCGAGGTGAACGTGCCCGAGCAACTGCCCAACGCCCTCGACCGGGCGTTCCGGGTGGCCTACGCGCGGCGTGCGCCGACGGCGATCATCGTCCCGGCCGATCTGCAGGAAGAACGGTACGAGCCGCCGTCGCACGAGTTCAAGCAGGTGCCGTCCAGCCCGCCGCAGTTCCCGCGGGTCACGGTCGTGCCGGAACGCGACGGTATCGCGCGCGCCGCGGAGGTCCTGAACGCGGGGGAGCGGGTCGCGATCCTGGCCGGTCAGGGTGCGCGCGGGGCGGCCGAGGAGGTCACCCGGCTCGCCGAGATCACCGGTGCGGGCGTGGCGAAGGCGTTGCTGGGCAAGGACGTTCTGCCTGACGACCTGCCGTATGTGACCGGGTGTATCGGCCTGCTGGGCACCCGCCCGAGCTACGAGCTGATGCGCGACTGCGACACCCTGCTGATCGTGGGCTCGAATTTCCCCTATTCCCAGTTCCTTCCGGAGTTCGGCCAGGCCCGCGCCGTCCAGATCGATATCGACGGCGCGCTGATCGGCATGCGGTATCCCACCGAGGTCAATCTGGTGGGCGACGCGAAATCCACTCTGGCGGAACTTGTTCCGTTGCTGGAACGCAAGAGCGACCGGAGCTGGCGGGATACGATCGAGTCGAACGTCGCGCGCTGGTGGGAGGCGGTGGAGCGGCAGTCGATGCTGGCCGCGAAGCCGGTGAATCCGATGCGGGTGGTGTGGGAGCTGTCGGAGAAGATCCCCGAGAACGCCATCGTGACAGCGGATTCCGGCTCCTCCACCAACTGGTACGCGCGCTGCCTGCGGATACGCGGCGATATGCGCGGCTCGCTGTCGGGCACGCTGGCCACCATGGGGCCGGGTGTGCCGTACGCGATCGGCGCGAAGTTCGCCCACCCGGACCGCCCCGCGATCGCGCTGGTCGGTGACGGCGCGATGCAGATGAACGGCCTCGCGGAACTGCTGACGATCACCCGCTACCGCGACCGGTGGACCGATCCGCGGCTGGTGGTGTGCGTCTTCCACAACAACGATCTCAACCAGGTCACCTGGGAGCTGCGGTCGATGGGCGGAGCGCCGAAATTCGAAGAGTCCCAATCACTTCCGGAGACCTCCTACGCCGCGACCGCCCGCGCGTTCGGCGTCGACGCGATCGAGGTCGACGACCCCGACGACCTCCCCGGCGCATGGGAACGGGCCTTGTCGGCTGACCGCCCCGTCCTGCTCGACGTGCGCTGCGATCCGGAGGTCCCCCCGATCCCGCCGCACGCCACCTGGGAGCAGATGAAATCCACCGCCGAAGCGGTCCTGCGTGGCGACCCCGACGCCTGGCATCTCATCACCCAGGGCCTGAAAACCAAAGTCCAGGAATTCGTTCCGAGCCGCCGCGACTAGGCCAGATCCTCCGGGCGCACCCGGAGCTTGGCGGCGATGCGGGCCAGGGCCCGGCGGTCGGCGGCCGTCAACGGGTCGAGGACGAACTGCCGCACCGCGCGCACGTGCGTGGGCGCGGCGGCGGCGACCACGTCGAATCCGGAGTCGGTGAGCGCGGCGACGGTGTAGCGGCCGTCGCTCGGATCGGGCGAGCGCTCCACCCAGCCGCGCTGCTCGAATCGCTTGACCACGTTGGACAATCGCGACAGCGACCCGTTGGCCAGGTAGGCCAGCTCGCTCATGCGCAGGCGGCGGTCCGGGGCCTCCGAGATCTGGCTGAGGGCCAGGTATTCGAACAGCGTCAGGCCGGTCTCCCGCTGCAACGGTGATTCCAGCCGCCCGGGCAGCAACAGGATCAGGGAGGCCATGCCGGTCCAGGCCTCCTTCTCGTCCGGAGTCAGCCACAGCCCCTCGTAAGGGGTGTCCTCGCCGGGATCCGTGGTCGCCATGGCGGCATGATACCGAGCGCCCGTGACTTCACGCATGAAGTAAAGGGTGCTACGTTGACTTCACGTGTGAAGTCAACCGAGAGGATCACCCATGAGTACGCCGGAATTCTTCGTCACGCCCGGTTACGGCGAGACGATGCTGGCCGATCTGCACTACCACCAGGCCCTCAGGATCGGCGACCGCGTCGAGATCTCGGGCCAGGGTGGCTGGACCGACGATCTGGAATTTCCCGAGGACCTGGAGACGGAGATCGTGCGGGCGTTCGACAACGTCGAGCGCACCCTTGCCACGGCCGGCGCCACGTGGCGCGATGTCGTCGCCGTGCACTCCTATCACGTGCCCGACTCCGCCGATTTCATCGGCGAGGTTCCCACCCGCGTCATGGTGGAGCAGTTCCGCAAGCGCATGGGCGAGCGCGCGCCGATCTGGACCCAGCTCGGCGTGGCGGCCCTCGGGGCGCCGAAGATGCGCGTCGAAATCCGCGTCACCGCCGTTCTCGGGCAGGCCGCCTGATTTCCGGCGGTCTCTTCATTTAGCTCTGGTGCAGAGGTATTCTCGGTGGCATGACGACGGCACCCGAGAACGCGGAGCTGGTCGGCGGGCTGCTGAGCTCGTTCGGCCGGTTCCGGCGGCAGGTGGCGCGGATCGCGGGGCGGTCGTTCGACCGGACCGGGGTGAGCGCCGGGCAGGCGGAGTTCCTGCGCCTGGTCGGCCGTAATCCGGGCATCTCGGTGAAGGCGGCCGCCGCCGAACTGGGGTTGGCGCCCAACAGCGTGTCGACGCTGGTCACGGCCCTGGCGAAGGCGGAACTGCTGATCCGCGAATCGGATCCGGGCGACCGGCGGGTGATGCGGCTGAGCCTGCCGGCCGCCGTTCAGCGCACGGTCGACGAAACCCGCAGGCGGCGGCACGGTCTCGTCGGCGCGGCGCTGGCGGAGCTGACCGCGGCCGAGCGCGACGAGCTGGTCCGCGGGCTGGCGGTCGTCGACAAGCTGACCGGAATCCTGCACGAGTACGAGACGGGGGAGCGCCCATGACGGCGATCGAGTGTGTCGGCCTGACCCACCGCTACGGCGAGCACGTCGTGGTCGACCACCTGGACCTGAGGGTCGAGCGCGGCGAGATCTTCGGCCTGCTCGGCCCGAACGGCGCCGGGAAGACCACCACCATCCGGCTGCTGACCACGCTCGTGCCGGTGCGCGAGGGCACGGTTCGGGTGTTCGGATTCGAGGCCGGCCGCCGCGATACCGATATCCGCTACAACCTCGGCTATGTGCCGCAACAACTCTCGATCGAGGGCACGCTGACCGGACGGCAGAACGTGGCCTGGTTCGCGCGACTGTTCGACGTGCCGCGCAAGGAGCGCGCGCGACGGGTCGAGGAGGCGCTGGCCGCGATGGATCTGCTCGACGTCGCCGACCGGCTCGCCGCGAGCTACTCCGGCGGTATGGTGCGCCGGCTGGAACTGGCGCAGGCGCTGGTCAACCGGCCCGCGCTGCTGATACTCGACGAACCGACCGTCGGCCTGGACCCCATCGCCCGCGACAGCGTCTGGGACCGGGTGCGCGACCTGCGTGACCGGTTCGGCACCACGGTGCTGCTCACCACCCACTACATGGCCGAGGCCGACGCCCTGTGCGACCGGATCGCCCTGCTGCACAAGGGAAAACTGCGCGCGGCCGGAACCCCGGCGGACCTGAAGGCCACGCTCGGCGCCGGCGCCACGCTCGAGGACGTGTTCCGCCACCACGCCGGCGCCGACCTCGGTGCGGAGACGACGGAGGGAGGGTTGCGCGGTGTCCGAAGCACACGCAGGACCGCTCAGCGCGCCGGCTGACCACCCGGCGCTGCGGCTCGCGCCGCACGGGGTGGGGCGCTGGGTCGCACTCGGTTCGCGCATCGGCACCTTCGCGCTGGTCGAGTTGCAGAAATTGCGGCACGACCGCACCGAACTCGTCACTCGCGCGGTGCAACCCGCGTTGTGGCTGCTGATCTTCGGCACCACCTTCGCGCGGCTGCACACCATCCCCAGCGGCGGCATGCCCTACCTGGATTTCCTGGCGCCCGGCATCATCGCCCAGTCGGCGCTGTTCATCGCGATCTTCTACGGGATCCAGCTGATCTGGGACCGCGAGGCCGGAATCCTCACCAAGCTGATGGTCACTCCCACGCCGCGGTCGGCCCTCATCACGGGCAAATGCTTTGCGGCGGGCGTCCGTTCGGTGGCGCAGGTGCTGATCATCGTGGCGCTGGCGCTCGCGATGGGCGTGCACATGACGATCAATCCGCTGAAGCTGTTCGGCGCGGTGGTCGCCGTCGTCCTGGGCGCGTCGTTCTTCGCCTGCCTGTCGATGACGATCGCCGGGCTGGTGATCTCGCGCGACCGCCTGATGGGGATCGGGCAGGCGATCACCATGCCGCTGTTCTTCGCCTCCAACGCGCTGTACCCCATCGATGCCATGCCCGGCTGGCTGCGGGCGATCGGTCACGTCAACCCGCTCAGCTACGAGGTCGACCTGCTGCGCGGGCTGCTCGTCGGCGGCAGCTACCGGCTCTGGCCGGATCTGGGGGTGCTGGTGGCGGCGGCGGTCATCGGAATCGTCTGTGCCTCTTCGCTGCTCGGGCGTCTCACGCGGTAGCGACCCGGCGCGCGGCGCGAGCTCGCCGGTGGGGCAGCACGAACATGTACACGCCGGTACCCAGCAGCGACGCGAGGGGGAGCAGCGGCAGGTAGGACACCCACACGATCGGATCCTCGGGCGCGAGCGCGACGACGGTGGCCAGTACGGTCACGACGAACACGACGGCCGACCAGCGATGAAGCCGCCGCGCACCACCCCCGACGATCCGCGAGTCCGCGCCGCCGCCGCGCCGCACGAGCATGACCAGACCGGACAGCGCCAGCACTGCCAGCGGGAACAGCGGCAGATAGGCCAGCCACTGCGGACCGCTCAGCGCGAGACCGGCGACGGTGACGACGAGCGTCGCGACGAAGGTGACGGCCAGCGCTCGGTGCAGCCGCCGCACCCGGGTGTTCCAGTTCATCGAATCCTCCTCGGAATGGGGTGGATCCGACGCTAGCGACGGGCCGGTACCTGCGGCTTCTCGATTCCTGACCGGTTGTCGGGCCGGGCGGCGCGCCCCGCGCCGTCGTGGAGCGGGGCGCGCTCCGCGTCAGGCCAGGTGCGCCGACAGCAGCCAGGCCGGGGCGGACTTGCGGCCCTTGGCCTCGTCGCGGATATCGATCCGGCCGGCGAAGTCCTCGAAGTTCCCGAGGTTGTCCGGGAAGTTGGCGTGGATCCGCGCGGGCCGGATCTCGTCGATGGCCCAGTATTTGCCCACCACCTCGCGCAGTTCCTCCTCGTCCACCGGGTTGACCGGACCCGGGGGCATGCTGCCGCGGGCGAAGACGAGCACGAAGTAGGACGCGCCCGGCGCCGCGGCCCGCGCGATCGATTCCTGATAGCCCGCCCGCAGTTCGACCGGCATCGAGTGGAACAGGGTGCTGTCGACGATGGTGCCGAAACGGCCGTCGTAGCCGGTGAACGAGCTGATGTCGGCGACCTCGAAGCTCACGCCGGTGATGCCGCGCGCGGCGGCCGCGGCGCGGGCGAGGTCGATCGCGGTGGGGGACAGGTCCAGGCCGACGGTCGTGAAACCCCGTTCGGCGAGATAGAGGGAGGTCTCGGCCTCGCCGCAACCGGCGTCGAGGACCTCTCCGTGGAACTTGCCCGCATCGATGAGTGCGGCGATCTCGGGCTGGGGTTCTCCGATACTCCACGGTGGCCGGACGCCCTGCCCGAGTTCGGGGGCTTCGCCCCGGTAGGCGGATTCGAACATCTCATCACTCGAAGGACTCGTCATGTTCCCATTGTATGTAAACCAGGTTGATATATGTCAATATAATCACCATGGAAGGATTCGAGGACAAGCCCCTCGGCTACCTTCTGCACCGGGTTGCGGCGGCGTTGCGCGCCGAGGTGGCCGCCACCGTGCTCGAACCGCGGGAGCTGGCGTTCCCCGAGTACCTCTGCATGCGCATGCTGTCCCAGTCCCCGGGGACGTCCAACGCCCAGCTGGCGCGCGCCGCGGGCGTCTCGCCGCAGGCGATGAACAAGGTGATTCGAGGGTTGCAGGAGCGGGGCCTGGTGACGCGTCCCGCCAGCGTGCCGTCGGGGCGGTCGCTGCCGGCCACGCTGACCCGCGAGGGCCTGGGCATGCTCGACCGCATCGATCCGGAGGTGCTGGCGGCCGAGCGGCGGGTGCTCGCCGCGCTCGGCGAGAAGGATCGGCGGGAGTTGCGGCGGCTGCTCGCCGCGGTCTGCTAGGGGCGCGCCGGGCCCCGGCGGCGTACCGAGTCGAGCACACCGTTGTGATCGGCGGTCGGCGCGCCGACCGGGGTACTCCCGGATTCGTTGCCGACCCCGCGGCGGACAGTACCCGGTGGGCAAACCGTGACCTCCGATCTCAGTGGGGCCCTGTCAGATCCGCCGCGGCACGCAGGGTCACCTGGGTCGCGGTGAGTACCGGGCACCCCGCGGCGCGATCGAGTTCCTCGGTGAGGCGGCTGGTGTGCAAGGCCGTCTCGGGCAGCAGCATCGCCTCCGCGTCCGGATGCGCGGCCCGCCGCACGAGATCCAGGATCCGCTCCGGCGGCCAGGCCGCCAATTCCCGATCCGAGCCCGCGTTCGCGTCGACGCGGGCGACCACCTCGGCCCCCGCCTCCCGCACCCGCGCGACGAAATGATCCGACACCTCGGGGTGATACACCGAGGCGAGCGACACCCGGCGCAGATTCCGGTCGCTGATCGCCTGCTGGAAGGCCGCCGTCGTGCTGGTGGCGGGGCGTCCGGTGACGCGGCGGAGGGTGCGCAGCTGTTCGTCGACGCCGCCCGGCCCGTCCAGGAAACTCGAGCTGGTGACGGCGAAGGCCACCGCGTCGACGTGCCGCCCGGCCAGCGCATCGGGCACCACCCGCTCGAGGTGCGCCGCCGACCCCAGCCGCCGCAACGCGTCCATCACCTGCTCGACGGTCAGCGTCGCGAGATCGTCCACGTCGCCGGGCCACGGGATGTAGACGACGGCGAGATCCAGCGCGGGTTCGAAACGCCTTGCGAGGTCGACGAAGTCGTCCTCCCCCGAGTCCCGGGTCGGATACAGCAGCCCTACGCGCGGTGGTCCTCCCATGGACCGCATGCTAAGCGATGGGCGTCGCCGAGCGGCAGTAGTCGGCCGGCCGGCGGGAACGACCGCCGCCGTCACACAATTCGCGCCGGTACAGCGCGCGCAGCTCGGTCTCGATCGAGACCGCGGTGAGCCCGCCGCGATGCAGCCGGTCGACCGCCACGTAGGTGGTGAAGGAGTGCTCGTGCTCGATCACCCCGAAACCGAAGCAGTCCCAGTGCAGGGCGTCCGGAACGCTCGTCCGCACCATCTCGCCGATCCCCGCGCCGGTGACATCCCAGCGAACCGTGGCGACCAGCTCGACGTCGTCGGGATCGAGCATGTGGCGCACCACGCGGTCGTCGGGTTCGACGCTCAGCCAGCTGCGGAACATGTCGTGCCGGCGGACCAGCGCGGTGACGGCCCTGGTCATGGCCGCGATCCGCGGATACCCGTCGATGTCGAACTCCACCACGTGCAGGCGGCCGTGCGGGCAGTTGGTGCCGGCCAGCCGGTGGGTGGCGCGCATGTAGCGCTGCTGCCAGCTCGGCACGGGCCCGGCGCAGACCGGCGCCCGCAGCATCGCCGCCCGGGCGGACGGCAGGACGGTCCAGGTGGTGAGCCTGCCGGCGCGCGGGCGCCACACATCGTTCCATCCGAGATCGACCACGGTGTCCCTCGCTTCGCCCGAATCGGCCACTGTCCCAGGTGTGCCCACCGGTAAACTACGTCGGCAACCGCCGCGCAATCCATGGTCGGCGGCGAATCCTGTGATCTTCACCAAGAATCGCGGATCAGGGCTGGTCGGAATGCTAAACGACCACAAACCGCACGGTCGTTCCAGCCGTGGGAAGGCGCCGCCCGTCCGGCGCTAGGACGACCACCGGGATTCGGCGGGCCGGGTGGTCGCGGACCCGTCGTCGCGCGCACGCGCCGACCTCGCGGCGAGCGCGTGCGGCACCGCCCCGAGCCCGGCGCCGAGCAGCGCGCAGGACACGATCCCCGCGACGAACGCCGGCATTCCGATCGTGGCCGCCGCGGAGGTCGCCACCCCGAGGACGAGCCCGAACACCACCACCGCACCGGCGGCCCCGATCAGCACCGCGGCAAACCTCTTGCTCATGGTCAATCCCCTTGCCGGACAGAGAGAACCGGCGCGACCCGATAACGGCCCATGGTGAGCGCCTCCCCCCGATCAGGAGACCGCCGCGCAAAAACATAGTGACGGTTCGGTCCGCTTCTACGCCAGCACCGAGCGGGCGATTCGGCAATTCGAGGACCAAAGTCCCTAAGCTCAACTCAAGCGGAGCCCCACGGCGCCGACGTAGTTGGCCCGCCGTGCCTCCTCGTCGGTGATGGGGTCCGCCGGCCGCCACGCGCCGACCGGGACGATGCCCGGCTCCAGCAGCACATAGCCGGTCAGCAGTTTGGCGACGTCGTCGACGGTGCCGAAACCCGCGCCGGGCGTATTCGTCCGGCGCATGACCGCCAGCACCTGCTCCTGCTCCTCCAGGCTCAGCGTCAGCCCGACGGCGTGCGAGATGCCCATCGCGCTGCCCGCGCAGCACGCGTCGCGATAGGCGGCGGTCAGCTCCTTCGGATCGACGTCCTCGAGCAGGTCGAGGACCGCCATGGCCAGAATGCCCACGGGCCGGTCGAAATCGATCAGATCGGCCACGCCGTCCGCCGCCAGGACGCTGTCGACATCGCGGAAGTCGGCCCAGGTCATGGTGACTCGGGGTTCGTCCTCGAGGACACGGGCGGCGTACTCGACGGCGATCGGCTCCCGCTCGACGTAGGCGATGCGGGCATCCGGGTTGTGCCGTAACGCGATCTCGTGCGGACTGCCGACCGTCGGCGCCCCGGACCCCAGATCCAGGAACTGATCGATACCGCGCTCGCACATGGCGGCGACGGCCCGGCCGACGAATGCCCGGTTCGCCTGGGCCCAGGCGCGGCTGCCGGGCATCCCGTCGGGTATCGCGTCCGCGGCCTCCCGGTCGATCTCGAAATTGGCGCCCCCGCCCAGGACGTAGTCGTACATCCGGGCGATGCTGGGCGTCTCCATATCGATCGTGTCGTCCAACCGATAGCGCGGATCCATGCCGCCTCCCTCGAATTCACCTGTCGGCAAACCACTTCGAACAGCGCCGCGCGCGGTGAGCCGGTCGTGCCGCAGCACCGGCGGGCGAGCCCCCAGGTTACCCGGAGGTAGGCGATGACGCGGCCGCTCGGCGGCCCGGGGCCCAGAATCCGAGGACGATCGCGACCCCGATCGTGAACAGTCCCAGCACGAGACAGGACTGGCGCAGGCCGTGGACGAAGGCGGTTTCGGCGAATTCGGCCAGGGGCGCGGCCTGCGGTCCCATGTGCTCGGTGACCTGCAGCGCGCTCGCGAGCGAACTGGATACCGGATCGCGGACCGCCTCCGGCAGCATGGGCAGCGCCGCGGCGATGTGGTGACTGTATCCGGCGGCGAGAATGCTTCCGGCGAGCGCGATTCCGACCGCGGCGCCGACCTCGCGGGCCGCATCGTTCACCGCGGCGGCGACCCCGTGCTTGTCGGCGGGGACGCCCTCCACGATGGCGGCGGTGGCGGGCGCCGCCGACAGGCCCAGCCCGACGCTCATGATCAGCAGCGGCCACAGCACGTCCACGAAGGTGCTGCCCGCCGTGAGATGGGCCAGCGACAGCACGCCCGCGCCGACGATCGCGAGACCCGACGTCGTGATCAGGCGCAGCCCGAACCGCTGCGCCAGCCAGGGCGCCACGAGCGACAGCGCGATCATCGGAACGATCATGGGCGCCATGGCCAGCGCCGACATCAGCGGCCGGTAGCCGAGGATGAGCTGGAAGAACTGCACGATCAGCATGAACAGGCCGAACGAGACGAGGAACTGGACCGCGACCGAGATCGTCCCGACGCTGAATCCCCGCTCGGCGAACAGCCGCACATCGAGCAGCGGGTGTGTGGCGCGCCGCTCCAGGACCACGAAGACCGCGCCTGCCGCCACGCCGGCGAGGGCCATCACGAGGACGGCCGGATCGGTCCACCCCCGTTGCGGCGCCTCCAGCACCGCGACGGTGACCAGCCCGATAGCGGTGGCGCCCGACACGGCGCCCCACGGGTCGAACGGCGGTCGCGACGAATCCGACGATTCGGGAATCGTGTACGCGGCGACCGCCAGGACGACTCCGGCGATCGTCATCGCGAGCATGATCGAGATCCACGACCAGCGCGCCATCAGCAGGCCCGAGCCCAGAATGCCGAGAACCGCTCCGCCGCCGACGGTTCCGGCCCAGATGCCGATGGCGACGCTGCGCCGGTCTTCGGGCAGTCCGGAGGTCAGGATCGACAGCGTGGAGGGCATGACCGCCGCGGCCCCCGCACCGGCCACGGACCGCGCCACGATCAGCCACACCGGCCCGTCCACGACGAGCGGCGCCGCCGAGGCGAGGGCGAAGACGGTCAGGCCGCCGATCAGCATCAGCCGCCGTCCGTAGCGGTCGCCGAGGGCGCCGGCGGGCAGGACCAGGCAGGCCAGCGCGAGGGTGTACCCGTCGATGACCCAGGTCAGCTGGGACTGGGTGGCCCCGGTGTCGGCGGCGATCTCGGGCAGCGCGGTGTAGAGCGCGGCCATGGACGCCACGACGAGGGCCACCGCCAGGCTGGACACCGCCACCACCCACCGCAGCCGGCGCGGCACTGCTGTCACGGTCGTGGTCATAGGGCCCTCTCCCGAAGAAACGAAACTAGCAGTATCGCTACGCTACAAGAAGTAGCATAAGTTGGGTTCGTGCAATAGAGCTCCCGAAGGGGAATCCTGCGTTCATGACCACGACCAGCGCCGCCCGTGGACCGCATCGCGTCGAGGAGACCGACCCGCGCCGGGTCCGCTCCCGCGCCCGGCTGCTCGACGCCGCCGCGGAACTGCTGAGATCCGGTGGGCTGGAATCGATCACCGTCGACGCGGTGACCCGCGCGTCCGGCGTCGCCCGGACCACGCTGTACCGGCACTTCGACAATGTGGTGCAGTTGCGCGCCGCGACCCTTGAGCATCTGCTGCCGCCGGTGGTCGAGGCGCCGCGTACGGGCACGCTGCGCGAGCGCCTCATCGAACTGCTCGGCAGGCAGGCGGACGTGATCAACGGCGCCCCACTGCATCTGGCGACGCTGGCCTGGCTGGCGACGGGGGAGCGCGACGAGGCCGGCGCCGAGGCGGGATCGCTGCGGCAGCGGTTCATCGACAACTACCGGCGGCCGTTCGACGAGCTGTTCGGCGGCGCCGACGCGCGCGCGATACTCGGTGACCGCGATCTGGCGGCCGTGCTGGCCCAGCTCGTCGGCCCGTTGGTCTTCGTGCGGCTCACCGGGATCGGGCATGCGACACGGGCCGACTGCGCCCGGATCGTCGACGATTTCCTGGCGGCGCGCGCGGCCCGCGACGGCGCGCCGGGCCGCTGACCGGCCCCGCGATCGCCTGCGACACTCTGTGCGGTATGTGTATTCTGCCATAGTGAGAACCATATTCTCCTCAACGGATGGGAGTGGGCGATGACCGTGCGGACCGAACCCGTCGTCCTCGCCTTCGAGGAGGACGTCTACACGCTCGGCGAGCTCGAGCGGCTCGCCGCCGGGCTGGCCGGGGAACTCGACGGCCGCGGCGTGCGGGCGGGGGACCGGGTGGCGCTGATGTCGTCGAACCGGCCGGAGTTCGTCGTCGCGGTGCTGGCGATCTGGCGGCTGGGCGCGGCGGCCGTGCTCATCAGCCCGGCGTGGAAACGGGCCGAGGCCGAGCACGCGCTGCGGATCACCGCGCCGGTGGCCGGGGTCGGCGATCATCCGGTGCTGGCCGACCTGCTGCCGACGCGGCACCTCGACGAGCCGATCACGCCCTCGGGCCGGGAGTTTCCGCGGCCCGATCCGGAGTCGGACGCCGTCCTCGTATTCAGTTCGGGCACAACCGGATTGCCCAAGGCCGTCCGGCACACCCACGCATCGATCGGCGTCTCGGTGCGGCAGTGGCGGGAGGTGCTGGACCTGACCTCCTACGACCGGTTGCAGATCGTCACGCCGCCCTCGCACATCCTCGGCCTGCTCAATATCGTCACCATTCTGGAGGCGGGCGCCTGGATGCGGTTGCACCGCCGGTTCGACCTCGAGCGCATGCTGCGGTGTATCGAACGGGACGGGATCACGGTGGAGATGGCAGTGGCGCCGATCGCGCTGGCCCTCGCCCGGTATCCGGATCTCGAGCGCTACGACCTGTCGTCACTGCGCTACATCATGTGGGGCGCGACGCCGGTGACCGCGAGCATCGCCGAAACCGTCACTCGCCGTACCGGAGTCGCGTGGCTGCCCGCCTACGGCGCCACCGAACTTCCCGTCATCGCGTGCAGCCCGATCGATGGGCCGCGCCTGGACAGCGTCGGCCGCGCGGCGCCGGGTGTCACCCTGCGGGTGGTCTCGCCCGAGATCGGGGAACCGGCCGGACCCGGCGAGACCGGGGAGATCCAGGCGCGCTCGGCATCGCTGATGGCCGGCTATCTCCCGGACGAGGCGACCGCGACGGCATTCGACGACGGCTGGTACCGGACCGGTGACGTGGGCTCCATCGACGCCGACGGCTGGATCCGGCTCACCGACCGGCTCAAGGAGATGATCAAGGTGCGCGGTTTCCAGGTCGCGCCCGCCGAGATCGAGGCTGTGTTGTACGCGCATCCGGCCGTCGCGGACTGCGCGGTGTTCGGGGTCGCGGATCCTGCCGACGGGGAAGCGATCGTCGCGGCGGTGTCGACCGCCGGTCAGGTATCGGCCGACGAGCTGATCGCGCTGGTCGGTGAGCGGCTGGCTACCTACAAGCGGCCGAGCCGGGTGGTATTCGTCCCGGAGATCCCACGCCTGCCGTCGGGAAAAGTGTTGCGCCGCATACTGGCCGAGCGTTACGGGGCCTGAGGTGGCGGAGCCTTTACTCCGAGAACACTATTCTCATTTCCCGGCGAATCCGCGCGCGCAGAAGTTCCAGACCTCGGTGGCGGTAAGCGGATTCTGGGTCAATTCGTTCGTGCTGCCGGAGGACTGGGCGGTGAACATCACCGTCTGCATCACCATCGCCGCCGTGCGGTGCGGATCGACGTCCGCGCGCACCTGACCGGCCTGCGCCGCCTGCTCCATCAGCTCGCTGAACAGGGCCAGCAGCGGCGCGTGCGCGACCTTCACCTGCGCCGGATGCGAGACCAGCAGCTGCGGGGCGAAGTCGGTGAACAGCGGGCGCTGCGCGGCCGGATCGGGGCGGCACAGCTCGAACAGCAGCTCGACGGTCACCTGCAGCTTGTCGATCGGCTTCTTCTTGCCGTCGGCCGCCGCGCGCAACTGTTCGGCGGTGCGGTTGAGGGCATCCTCGAACAGGGCGAGCAGCAACTCGTGCTTACCGTCGAATTGCAGGTAGAAGCTGCGCAGCGACTGGCGCGACCGGTCGACGACCTCCTGCACGGTGAAGTCGGTAGTGCCCTTCTCGGTGATGATGGCCTGCGCGGCGTCGAGGAATTTCTGCACGCGTTGTTCGGCCCGCCGTTTCGCGGTCCGCAACGAGCGCTCGACGGCACGCTGCTTCCAGGCGGGCTCTTCGCTCGGACTGGTCACAGGCGCCACGGTCCTCGGTCACGTGAAGAGAACATGAATGCACTGTACCGGAGAATGACGTGATAACCCGCGTCCAGGTCGCGTGTCCACCAACATTCACGAGATTAACTTTTTTGATTTGTGAGAATTCAATTCTCTGCGATGGGAATTCGGCGGCCCCTCAGATGCTCAGCACGGACGCCGCGGCGGTTCCGGGCGCGCCGTACACCTGGGCGTACCCCACCGTGGGTTTGCCGGGAACCTGCCGGTCACCGGCCTGCCCGCGCAGCTGCAGGACCAGCTCGTAGACCTGCCGGATGCCCGAGGCGCCGATGGGTTCGCCGTTGGCGATGAGGCCGCCGTCGGTATTGACCGGGATCCGGCCGCCGATCTCGGTCGCGCCCTCGGCGAGCAGCTTCTCCTGGTCGCCGTCGGCGCAGAACCCGTTCTCCGCCATGTGGATCACCTCCGAGCCCGCGTCGGTGTCCTGGAGCTGGGCCACGCTCACGTCCTCGGGCCCGATCCCGGCGGCCTCGTAGGCGGCGCGGGAGGCGTACACGGTGGGCGAGGAGTCCTCGTCGATCGCGGCCCAGGTGCTGTGCACCTCGTAGGCGCCGTAGCGCCGCGTGCGAATCGCGGTGGAGCGCAGGTAGACCGGCTTGGTGGTGTAGCGGGCGGCGAGATCCCCGCGGCACATGATCACGGCCGCGGCGCCCTCGTCGGGCGCGCAGAACATGTACTGCGTCAGCGGGTAGTTCAGCATCGTCGAGGACAGGATGTCGTCCTCGGCGATCGGCTTGCGCCGGAAGGCGTTCGGGTTGAGCGCGCCGTTGCGGAAGTTCTTGGCGGCCACCTTGGCGAGCGTGCGCTGCGAGATGTTGTGTTGGTGGATATAGCGATTCGCCTTGATACCGAAGAATTTCGTGGTGACGAACTGGCCGTTCTCCGCGTACCAGGCGGGCAGGCCGAGTTTGGCCGGATCGTCGGTGAACGCCCCGCGCGGATGCTTGTCCATGCCGACGGCGATGCCGATGTCGTAGCGGCCCGACCGGATCGCCTCGGCGGTCTGCTCGATCGAACTGGCCGCCGTCGCACAGGCATTGAACACATTGGTGAACGGGATCCCGGTGAGCCCCACCAGCCGGGTGACGGCGTCGGGATTACTGACCTCGTAGCTGCCGCCGAAGCCGAACTGGATGTCCTTCCACTGCACACCCCCGTCGGCCAGCGCGAGCTGGATCGCCTCGGCGCCCATCTCGATGGCGGTCTTGGGGAACCGGCCGAACGGGTGCAGTCCCACCCCGATGATGGCAACGTCGTTCATGTCGAAAGCTCCTTCGTGCTGATCTGTCTCAGGCCGGCGCGAACGCGCACGTGAGGACCTCGTCCCCGGCGTCGTCCACGTACAGCGGGACGAATGTCAGCGCGACGTCCATGCCGACGCGCAGGACCTGCGGATCGGCGGTCGTCAGCCGGGTCTCGACGCGCACGTCGTCGCCGAGCTGGACGAGGCCGATGCCGAACGGCTCGAAGTTGTCGGCGTTCTCCTTGCCCGCGTAGGGCAGCTTGGGAACGAAACCCTGTGTCGTCCAGGCCACCAGCGTGCCGCGGCGCGGCAACAGCAGATCGCTCATCTCGGCGGCGCTGCACCGCGGGCAGCGCGGCTGGCGGGGCCAGGTGGTCGCGGCGCACGCGCCGCAGCGGCTGCCGATCAACTGCGGATTCTCCGCGGGCCAGGTCGAGACCTCCGGCGCGAGTGCATTCGCCATCGGGCGTCCTCCGTGTTTCCTAATTTCGAATTCTGTTGTGCCGCAGCGGATGCTGTCGTTCTGTTTCCGCGGCGGTGTCCCGTTCTGTTTCCCGCGGCGGTGTCGTCGTTCTGTTTCCCGCAGCAACGCCTTTCAGCTGCGGGTCCGCTCGAAGGCATGGGGAATGCCCGAATCGTGGTCTCCGTTGCGGCGGATGAACGTCATGCGCCGGGTCGCGATGCGCCAGCCGTCCGGTGTCCGGGCGTAGGTGTCGGTGTAGTAGCCGATGCGCATGTCGTGGGTGCTGTGGTCGATGAAGCACAGCGGCTGGGTGCCGGTGGCGGCGTCGCCGTCGATGTCGAGAACCGGTGTGCCGGTGAGGAATAGGCCCTTCGGCGCGGCCGCGACGAGCTCCGGGAACAGGTCCAGGGTGTAGGTGTCGCCGAAGGCGCTGTAGGTGCCGTCGGGGGTGAACACCGCGAGCAGGCCGTCGATATCGCCCTTGGTGATGGTTACCGCGTACCGGGCCAGCAACTGCTGGAGTTCGAGCAGGTCATCGCTTGTCGACATACGTCTTGCCGCCTTTCATCACGAAGCGCACGTCCCGCGTGACGCTCATGTCCTGCAACGGATCTCCGGGCACCGCGATGACGTCGGCGAGCAACCCCTCGGCCAGGCGGCCGCGATCGGGCGCGTCGATGAGATCGGCCGCGTTGACCGTCGCCGCCCGCAGCACGTCGGCCGGGCTGAGGCCGCGCTCGACCAGGGCCACCAGCTCGTCGGCGTTGCGCCCGTGCGGAATCGCGGGCGCGTCGGTGCCGACGGCGATCCGCACGCCCGCCTCGTAGGCCGCGCGCACCGAGGCGCGCGCCTTGGGGAACATCTCGGCCGCCTTGGCCTGCAACGCCGGATCGGCCTTGGACACGTCCATGGCGTCGGCCAGCCGGGTGGTCGGGACCAGCCAGGTATTCGCCTCGACCATCAGCTTTATGGTCTCGTCGTCGATGAGGAAACCGTGTTCGATGCAGTCGATCCCGGCGGCCACCGCGTGTTTCACCGCGTCCGCGCCGTGTGTGTGCGCGGCGACCTTGAGCCCGCGCCGGTGCGCCTCGTCGACGATCGCGAGCAGTTCCTCATCCGAATAGTGCTGCGCCCCAGGCGCTCCGGTGAGTGACATGACACCGCCGGAGACGCAGATCTTGATCAGCTGGGCGCCGTGCTTGATCTGATAGCGCACCGCCTTGCGCACCTCGTCGACGCCGTTGGCGATGCCCTCCTCGAGGGTCAGCTTCAGGACGTCGGGGGCGAAGGCGGAGAACATGGTCGGGTCCAGGTGGCCGCCGGTCGGCGTGATGGCGTGACCGGCGGGGACGATGCGCGGCCCCTCGATCCAGCCCTGATCGATCGCCTTGCCCAGCGCCACGTCCAGCAGGTAGCCGCCGGTCTTGACGAACAGGCCGAGGTTGCGGACGGTCGTGAATCCGGCGCGCAGGGTGCGGCGAGAATTGCCGACCGCGCGCAGCATGCGCAGCGCCGGATCGTCCTTCACGCTGGAGGACAGGCCGGTCTCGCCGCGGCCGCCCATCAGGAGGTTGACCTCCATATCCATCAGGCCGGGCAGCAGCACCGTGTCACCGAGGTCGACGACCTCGTCGGTGTCGGCGCGCGCCGCCCCGCCGACACCCGCGATCCGGTCGCCGTCGATCCGCAGGATGCCGGGCCGGACGATCTCACCGGCCTCGACGTCCAGCATCCCCGCCGCTCTGAGGGTCAGCATGCGGCTCACAACCCGGAGATGATCGCGACATTGGTGTCGGCCGCGGCCTGCCGCAGCGGTTTGGCCTTCCCGTATTCGGGGGAGTTGTACCAGGCCCGGGCGGCCTCGACCGAGTCGAATTCGAGGATCACGGTCTGGTCGCCGTGCCAGTCGCCCTCCAGGGTCTCCGGATTCGAGTCCACCGCGAGCACCCGCACGCCGCTGGTCGCCGGACCGGCGGCCTTCGCGTAGGCCTTCATGCCCTCGGGATCCTTGACGGCTTCGGTGAAGATGACGTAGCCCTTGGGCATTTCAGACCACCTGCTCTCGGTCGATGTGTGGGGTGGCGTCGTGGCGGCCGTCCTTCGGCCGCGCCTCGTGGAGACCCTCTTTCGGCTGCCCCTCGTGCAGACCTTCTTTCGGCTGCCCCTCGTGGAGACCTTCTTTCGGCTGTACACCGAAGGTGTTGAAGGCCATGGCCATCAGGTTGTAGCCGCCGACGGTGAAGATCAGATCCATGCGCTGCTGCTCGTCGAGCCGCTCGCCGAGCGCGGCCCAGACCGCATCCGACAGTTCGGAGTGCTCGCGCAGTTCGCTCACCGCGTCGAGCACCGCCTGCTCGAAGGCGTCGGCCAGCCGTCCGCGCTGGACGCCGGCGATGTCCTCGGCGGTGACGCCCGCCTGGGGCGCGATGTCCACGTGGCTTTTCCACTCGTAGGCGCACCCGCTGAGGTGCGCCACGCGCAGCACCGCCAGCTCCCGCACGCGCGGCGGGAGACTGGACCGGAACAGCAGGTAGACACCGAAGTTCAGGAAGGCCTCGGCCAGGTCCGGATGCCGGACGAGCGCCGACATCGCGGGCCCGGCGCCGTCCGGATTCCGGCGTTCACGGGGGAGTAGCGGCCGCAACGCCGCACGGGTCCGGTCGTCCCATTGATCGGCCGGAAGCGGGGGGACGCGCATCAGCCCTCCTCTCGAGAGAATTACATTCTCAATTTCTAACCACTAGATTTCCATGAGTGGGTGCCGTAGTCAATGTCGATGACGACCTTGCCGACGGCGCCCCCGTCGGCGACCCGGCGCAGCGCGCCCGCGGTATCCGCCAGCGGATAGGTCGCGCCGATGTGCGGGCGGACGCGGCCGGTGGCCAGCAGGGCGGCGAGTTCGTCCTCGTTGCGGCGCATTTCCGCCCCGTCCATATCGCGGAACTGGAAGCCCAGGATCCGCACACCCTTGACCAGGACGAGATTGAGCGGGATGGCGGGGATGTCGCCGGAGGCGTACCCGACGGTGACGAACCGTCCGCCGCGGCTCAGCGAGCGCAGCGCGGGTTCGGCGAGATCCCCGCCCACCGGGTCGACCACCGCGTGCGCGCCGTCGGGCAGTACGCCGCGAAGTTCCTTCCGCAGCAGGCTCTTCCGGTCGGGGCCCGGCGCGATCGTCCCGTGGTCGACGAGGTGTCGCGCGCCGCAGGCCGCCGCCGCCTCGAGTTTGGCCGCCGTCGAGGCGACCGCGGTGACCTCCGCGCCCAGCAGCGTCGCCAGCTGCACCGTGGCCAGCCCGACCCCGCCGCCCGCGCCGAGCACGATCACCCGGTTGCCGCGCCGTACCCGGCAGACGGACCGTAGCACGTGATAGGCCGTCCGATGCGCCACCCCGAAAGCGGCCGCGGTGAAATCGTCGACACCGTCCGGAATCCGGCGCACGGCACCGGAATCGGCGACCACCTCCTCGGCGAAGGCGCCGCTGAGCACGGTCCCGGCGACCCGGTCACCGACGGCCACGCCCACGACATCGACTCCGGCCGCGGTGACGACTCCGGCGAATTCGCTGCCCGGCACGAACGGCGGCGGCACGCTGAGCTGGTACCGATCGGCGATCAACAGGACGTCCGGAAAGTTGACGGCCGCGGCGGCGACCCGCACCTGTACTTGGCCCGGCCCCGGCTGTGGCGACGGAAGGTCTTGCAGCCGAACGACGTCCGGAGATCCGTACGCCGGGCAGACGGCGGCGCGCATCTCACAGCCCCCGCCAGACCGGTGCGCGCTTCTCCACGAACGCGCGAGCGCCCTCCTTGGCGTCGTCGCTGCTGAATACGGCGACCTGCCACCGCGGCAGCAGTTCCTCGGCCCGCGCGGCGTCGGTGACGCCGAGCCGGACGAGTTCCTTGCAGGCGGCCAGGCCGAGCGGTGCGTTGGCCGCGACCCGGTCCGCGAACTCCCGCGCGGCCGCCGCCACCTGTTCCGGCTCGACGACGGCATTGACCAGTCCGAGTTCGTAGCCCCGCGCCGCGGTGATCGGATCACCGGTCAGGGTCATCTCCAGCGCCACACCCAGCGGGATGCGGGTGCCGAGCGCGGTGCCGCCGCCACCCGGGAACAGTCCGCGCTTCACCTCGGGGAGCGCGAATTTAGCGGCCGACGACGCGACGATGATGTCCGCGCCGAGCAGCAACTCCAGCCCGCCACCCACCGCCGATCCGTTGGCGCCGCCGATCACCGGGACCGCCAGCTCACCGTGCGCGAGTCTGCCGTAGGCCACGATATCCGGATCGCTCGCGTCGAAGGCGTCGCCTTCGGCGAAGGCGCGCAGATCCATTCCGGCGCAAAAGGCCCGGTCACCGGATCCGGTCAGCACCAGCGCGCGAATCCCCGGATCACCCTCGGCCGCCGTGGCGGCCGCCCCGACGGCGCGCATCATCGGAATCGTCAGGGCGTTGCGTGCCGCGGGCCGGTTCAGCCGTACGGTCAGCACCGGCCCGTCCTGGTCGATGTAAACATCCTGGTCGCTCATGTTCAGTACTCACTCGTCTCGGCGAGTTCCGCGGCGGAGCGCATGAGTTCGGGCACGATCGCGCCGAAGGCCTGCAGTTTCACGTTGTCGCCCGCGCGCTGGAAGCCCTGTTCGAGCACGATCGCGAGCTTCCATTTCGCCAGCACCAGGTAGTAGTCGAGATCGTCGACCTGGCGGCCGGACACCTCGGCGTAATGGGCGGCCACCTGATCCCGGGTGGGCATGGCGTACATGTCCACGTAGCCGTTGTCGCGCGCCTCGGGCGCGTGCGGATCCGCGGGCCAGTCCTGCAGCATCCAGGCCAGGTCGAGTTTCGGGTCGCCGACCGTGCCCATCTCCCAGTCGACGATGGCCGCCAGCCGCGCGGGCGCACCCGCCCGGTACATGACGTTGGCGAACTGGTAGTCGCCGTGCATCACGCCCGGGACGTAGTCCAGCGGCCGGCGGGCGCGCAGCCAGCGGGTGGCCGCGTCCATGCCGTCCAGGTCGCGGCCGCGGATCCGGTCGAAAAACGTTGTCCAGCGGTCGACCTGGCGTTCGTGGAAGCCGTCGGGGCGGCCGAGGTCGTGCAGCCCCGCGGCCCGCCAGTCGACCCTGGACAGCAGCGCGATCCCCTCTGCCAGCTGATAGGCCAGCTCCCCGCGCGCCCGCAGGTCGGTGTCGAAGGGCTCCGGCCAGGCCTCCTGATGGTCCATCGGGGACCAGCCGTCCACGAAGCCCATCAGATAGAACGTGCGGCCCAGCACGCCGGTGTCGGTGCACACCGCGACCGCGGGCGTGTGCGGTACGTCGGTCCCGTCCAGCGCGTCGATGATGCGCCACTCCCGCAGGATTCCCTTGTCGCGGTCCGCCGGTGCGGCCGGCGGCGGAATCCGCAGCACGCTGTGGTGCTCGCCGCGGCGCAGCTCGTAGATCTCGTTCTGGGTGCCACCGGACAGGAAACGGGTCCGCAGCGGTTCTCCCGCACCGGACAGTCCCTCGCGGTCCATCCAGTCGGCCAGCCGCGCGGTGTCCAGGGCGGATTCGGTGCTCATCGGTTCCCCACCTCGTGCTCCAGATAACTCGCGTACTTGGCAAGGGCCGCTTCGCGTTTGCGCGGGATCCACTCACTCGGCCACATGCCGTCGGCGGGGGCGTAGTCGCGCAGCACCTGCTTGGCGACGGTTCCCTTGTGCACCTCGGTGGGCCCGTCGGCCAGTCCCATGACGCCCGCGCCGTGGATCATCCGGAAGAACGGCATCTCGTTGGTGACGCCGAGCGCGCCGTGCACCTGCATGGCGCGCCAGGCGATGTCGTGCAGCACGGTGGGCATGACGACCTTCACCGCGGCGATGTCCTTGCGCACCTTCTTGTAGTCGTTGTACTTGTCGATCTCCCAGGCGGTGTAGAGCACGAACAGCCGGAACTGCTGCAACTGCGCGTAGGAGTCGGCGATGTAGCCCTGCACGAACTGCTTGTCGGCCAGCCGGCTGCCCGCGGTCTCGCGGCTCAGGGCGCGCTCGCACATCATGTCCAGCGCGGCGCGGGCCAGGCCGATGGTGCGCATGGCGTGGTGGATGCGCCCGCCGCCGAGCCGGGTCTGGGCGATCGCGAACGCCTTGCCCTCCCCGCCGAGCAGCGCCTCCGCGGGCACCCGCACGCCGTCGTAGTGGATCAGCGCGTGCTGGCCACCGTTGTCGGGTTCGCCGTACAGCCCGACGTCGCGGACGATCTCGATGCCCGGAGTGTCCGCGGGCACCAGGAACATCGACATCCCCTGGTACACCGCGACATCCGGATTCGTGACCGCCATGACGATCAGGAACGACGCCGTCCGGGCGTTGGAGGAGAAGAACTTCCAGCCGTCGATGACCCAGTCGTCGCCGTCGCGCACCGCGCGGGTGGTGAAGTGCGCCGGATCGGCCCCCGCCTGCGGTTCGGTCATCGAGTAGCAGGAGAACAGTTCACCGTCGAGCAACGGCCGCAGATAGCGTTCCTTCTGCTCGGCCGTGCCGTAATGGGCGATGATCTCCGCGTTGCCGGTGTCGGGGGCCTGGCAGCCGAAGACGATCGGCGCCCACGACGAGCGGCCGAGGATCTCGTTGAGCAGTGCCAGTTTCAGCTGCCCGTAGCCCTGGCCGCCCAGCTCGGGCGTCAGGTGGGTGGCCCACAGCTTGTGCTCGCGCACCTCCTGTTTGAGCGGTTCGATCGCCGCGCGCCGGCCGCCGTCCAGCGGCACGAACTGCTCGTGTGGCCACACCAGATCCAGCGGTTCGACCTGCTCGCGGACGAACTCGTCGGCCCAGTCCAGCTGCGCCCGGTAGCCGGGGTCGGTGTCGAAGTCCCACGCCATGTTGCGCCCTCCTCTCGATATGAGAGAATAGACTTCTCTAAGTGAAGAACGCAATTCTTAGATGGGATTCGATCGGTAAGGGATGGGCGATATGACAACGGGGACTGGGCATTCGGCGGTGCGGCCGTGACCGTGCCGCGGGATGTGGCCGGGGGCATCGCGCGCAGGTCGCTGGCGGAGCGGGAGGCGGACTACACGGGGGAGGTCCGCCGGTTGCTCGACGCCGCGCTGGAGTTGATGCGGGCGGCCGGTACCGCGTCGGCGCCGCGGGTGGCCGATATCGTCGCGGCGGCCGGGCTGTCCAACGACGCGTTCTACCGCCATTTCCGGTCCAAGGACGCGCTGGTCGCGGCGCTGCTGGAGGACGGAACCGAACGCCTGTACGGCTATGTCGCGCACCGGATGGGCAAGGCGTCCACGCCGGCGGACCGGGTCCGGGCGTGGGTGACGGCGATCCTGCTGCAGGCCGGTACGGAGATCGCCGCGACGACCCGCGCGGTGCTGTGGAACTCGAGCGGATCGGGCCAGGGCGTGGTGTCGGGGGCGGGGACCGCCGGAGCGCGCCTGGCCGAACTACTGCACGAGCCGTTCGCCGAACTCGGCAGTGCCACACCGGAATTCGACGCGTCCCTGGCGGGTCACGCGATGGTCGGCAAACTCGCGGAGTTCCTGTGGCGGCGGATCGAACCGGCCCCGTCCGACGTCGACCGGATCACCGCGTTCTGCCTGCGCGCGGTCCGGGCGACCGGCGCTGATGGAAGAATCTGAATTGCAAGTGTGAGAACGATACTCTCAAGTATGGTCGGCGGGCCCGGCCGGAAGTGTCTCTGTGGCACTCTGCCCACGCGACGCCGGACCGCTCGCGCGGCCGGATGTCGAGGGTGTTGCCGAGGTCGGAATGTTGCTACAGTCCTCGTGTGACGAATGTATCATTCTCCGAAAGTGAGAATGAAACTTTCCGACTCGACGAGGAGGCGGGATGTCGGTGACGATCTTGACCGCCCTGGGAGCAGATGCTACACAGGTGCGCGGCCCTGGTGCTGAGCGAGTGTTCAGCACCGTGCACCACGGGCCGCCGTCCCGGTCGCGGCACACGCGTCCATCGGGCATCAGGGAGGGAACGATGATCGACGCCACGAACCCCGTCACGAAGGAAGCCGGAACGTGACGGCCGCGCCGTCGGTCACCCCGGACCGGATCGCCGGGCGATCCGCGGTCCGTGAGATCAAGGAGTGGGTCGGCGGGTACCTCCGCCGCCACCCCGGTGCCTCCCTCGAAACCGTTGGGGGACAGTTCGTTCTGGGGGTACGGGCCATCCAGTACCTGTTCGTCGATATCGCCCGGGGCCGGTTCCCGTTCCGCGAATTCGTCCAGCAGGCCGTCTTCATGGCCAAGACCGCCTACATCCCGACCATCGCGGTGGCGCTGCCGATCAGCGCGACCATGTCCATCCAGTTCGGACTGCTGGCCGGCCAGGTCGGGGCGACCTCGCTGGCCGGCGCCGCGGGCGGCCTGGCGGTGATCCGGCAGGCCGCGCCGCTGGTCACGGCCATTCTGCTGGCGGCTGCGGTGGGCTCGGCCATCTGCTCGGACCTCGGCGCGCGCAAGATCCGCGAGGAGATCGACGCCATGGAGGTCATGGGGGTCTCGGCGCTGCGCGCGCTGGTGGTGCCCCGGCTCGCGGCCGGCGTCGTCGTCGCCCTCGGGCTGACGGGCCTGAGCGCCTTCGTCGGCTTCCTGGCGGGCTACCTGTTCAACGTCTACATCCAGGACGGCACGCCCGGCAGCTACCTGGCCACCTTCTCGTCCTTCGCCAGGGTCGGCGATCTGTGGCTGGCGATGGTCAAGGCCGTGGTGTTCGGCGTCATCGTCACCATCGTCTCGTGTGAGAAGGGCCTGAACACCAAGGGCGGGCCGGGCGGCGTGGCCAACTCGGTCAATGCCGCGGTCGTCGCCTCGATCATCCTGCTGATGCTGGTGAACGCCGGTTTCACCGAGCTGTACACCCTGCTGTTCCCGAGGACGACGCTCTGATGGCCTCCCGTTACTACCCGCCCGGAGTGCGGCCCGTCCTCGTCGCCGGAGCCGCGGTCTCGGCTCCCGTCATGCGGCTCGGGTACATGGCGACGTTCTTCCTGCGGGTGCTGGGCGGAATTCCGGTGGTGCTGCGGCACTATCGCGCCGAGTTCCTGAAGATGCTGTCGAACGTCACGTGGGGCAACGGCTCCATCGTCGTCGGCGGCGGCACCGGGCAGGTCATCCTCGTCCTCGGCGCGGCGGCCGGGGCGATCGTCGGGATCGAGGGTTTCAGCGCGCTGAAGCTGCTGGGCATGGCCCCTGCCACCGGCATGATCGCCTCGACGGCCGCGACCCGCGAACTCGCGCCGATCATGGCCTCCATCGCCTTCGCCGCGCAGGCGGGCTGTCGCTTCACCGCGCAGCTGGGATCCATGCGCATCGCGGAGGAGATCGACGCGCTCGACGCGATCGCGATCCGCCCGATCCCGTATCTGGTCACCACCCGGATGCTGGCCTCGATCGTGGCGATGGTTCCCCTGTACCTGGCCTGCCTGGCCTTCAGCTATCTGGCCGTGGAGATCGTCGTCGGCCTCTCGGGCGGGCAGTCGCCGGGGACCTACGAGCACTACTTCCGGCTCGTGCTCAGCGGCACGGACATCCTCTATTCCCTGTCGAAGGCCGTCGTCTTCGTCATCCTCACCACGACCATCCAGTGCTACTTCGGCTTCTACGCCTCCGGCGGCCCGCAGGGCGTCGGCGTGGCGGCCGGTCGCGCGATGCGCGCCAGCATCACCGTGATGATCTTCGTGAACCTGCTGATGACGATGACGCTGTGGGGCTTCGACGCCGGCGCGAGAATCAGTGGGTAGCAACAGATGTCGATTGCGTTCGAATCAGACGGCAAGGTGCTGGCCAACTGGAACCTGCTGCTGCGCGGCCTCGCCTTCCTGGCGGTCGTCGCCGTCGTCGGCGGGTTGATGCTCGCCAGGTCCCAGGGCGTCTTCGAGAAGACCGTGCGCGTCACGGCCGAACTGGTCAATGTGGGCGACGGACTGCCGGCGAAATCGGATGTGAAGTATCAGGGCGTCGTGGTCGGCCAGGTCGACAGTGTCAGCCCGTCGACCGACGGCGGCCCCAACCATGTGCACATCGACCTGAAACCCGGTTCCCTGGCCGGTATTCCGGCCACGGTGACCGCCCGCGTCGTGCCCAGCAACGTCTTCGCGGTGCCGTCGATCCAGCTGGTCTACAACGGCCGCGGCTCGCCGCTGGCCGCGGGCGCGCGCATCCCCGAGGATCGCAGCCAGGCGACCGTCCGGTTGCAGACCTCCCTCACGGCGCTGAGCCGGATCGCCGCCGCGGCAGGGCGTTCCAGCTCCGATCCGGCGCTGGGCATCCTGGCCGTCGTCGAACGCGCCACGGCCGGGCACGGCGAGGAGGCGGTCCGCGCGGGCGCCGAACTGACCCGGATCGCCCAGGCGTTCAACGCCGCCATGGCGCCGGACGGGACGGGCTCCACGGTGGACGCGCTGTCGAACGCGCTTGCGGGCCTGCGGACTTCGGCGCCCGATCTGCTCGGCGCGGTGCACAACGCGGTCGGCCCGATGCGCGCGGTGGCGGAGAGCCGGGAGCAGCTGGCGAACCTGCTGTCCGCCGGACTGGCCACCTCGTCGACGGTGGCGGGCGGCCTGGAGAACAGGGTCGACACGATCACCGGCGTCACCGGGAAGATCGGTCCGGTGCTGGGCACGCTCGGCGACGGCAGCGCCAACTTCGCCCAGATGGCGACGTCACAGACGCAGATGGCGTATTACTTCAAGACGCTGTGGGACGAGGGCGATCAGAATATGACCGCCAAGATCATCCTCGAGCTCACGCCGCACCGGCAGTACACCCGCGCCGACTGCCCGCGCTACGGCACCCTGGCGGGGCCCAGCTGCACGTCCGGCCCGCCCGGCAATACCACGATCATCGGTCCGAACGCGGCGCCCGGGGCGGTTCCGACCCTGATCGGCGGCAATGTGGGTGAGATCGGCAGCCGGCAGGAGCAGGAGCGGATCGCGGCGCTGCTCGGCATCCCGCCGAATGCCGCGAACGACCTGCTGTTCGGGCCGCTACTGCGGGGCAACGACGCGACGGCCACTCCGGCTCCAGCCGCCCCGGCCGCTCCCGCCCCGCTGCCGGGCCTGCCTGCGCTACCGGGCTTTCCGCTACCGCTACCCGTCCCCGCCGCCCCTGCCCCCGCTCCGACAGGAGAGCCGCGATGAGCTACCGCAAGCCGCTGGCGGGCCTGATCCTGTTCCTGGTGGTGTCGATCGGCCTGACCTGGTCCATGTATGTGACGCTGTCGCGCAGCGTGAGCGGGCAGACCGAGACGTACTCGGCGATCTTCACCGACGTGTCCGGACTGCACGCCGGCGACGACGTGCGCATGGCCGGGGTGCGGGTGGGCCGGGTGCAGGCCGTCGACCTGGACGGCGTCCGCGCGAAGGTCACCTTCGAGGTGCAGCGCGATCAGCCGGTCTACGGCAATACGGCGGCCTCGGTCACGTATCAGAATCTGATCGGGCAGCGGTATGTCGGGCTGTCGCTGCGCGACTTCGGTGATCCGAGGAAGCTGCCGGCGGGCGGGCAGATCCCGGTCGAGCACACCGAGCCCTCGTTCGATATCTCCAAGCTGCTCAACGGGTTCGAGCCGCTGTTCAGCGTGCTGGACCCGCAGCAGGTCGACAACATCAGCGCGGCGGTGGTCCGGTCGCTGCAGGGCGACGACGGCGCGATCACCACGCTGATCGCCGAAACCGCCTCGCTCGCACAGGCATTCGCCGGTCCGGACCAGATCCTGGGACAGGTCATCGACAATCTCAGCGGGGTGCTCGGCGACCTGTCGCGGCAGAGCGGCAACCTGCAAACGGTGCTGCAGCAGACCCACCGGATCTTCGACGGCCTGGCCCAGCACCGCGACGAATTGTTCGGGCAGGTCGAGGCGATCTCCGGCACGCTGGGGCGGGCCGCGGACGTGGTGCGCGGTGCGAGTCCCGCGCTGAACCAGTTCGTCGATCGCCGGCCGGGCTTCGCCCAGCATTTCGTCGACGGCAAGGACAGATTCGCCTACGTGGGCTTCAACCTGCCGTACCTGCTGAAGGGCCTGGCCCGGATCACCGGCAACGGCTCGTATCTCGATGCCTACGTCTGCGAGGTGAAGGTGAGCATGATCCCCGGAATCGATCCGCTCATGTCGGCGATTCTGGGCCAGGCGACGCCCAGCGGCCACGTCGAGAACTCCGAGATCTGCAGGTGAGGCGGCCATGGTGAGTGGGAAGCGAATCCTGCCGCGCCGGAGCGGGCGCGGGCGTCCGCTGGAGGATCTGAGCAAGCTGCGTATCGGCCTGACCGCGGTCGTCGTGCTCGCGGTCGTGGTCGGGGTGACGGTGTTCGTCAATTCGCTGCACCTGGGCAAGGAGACCTATCGAGCGGACTTCGCGCAGGCCGCCGGGGTGAGCGCCGGCGACGGGGTGACGCTGGCCGGCATCGAGGTCGGCAATGTCACCGGGACGAAGCTGGCAGGCGACCACGTCGTGGTAACCATGAAGCTGAACCGCGGCCTGCCGCTGGGGGCCGATACCGGCGCGGCGATCAAACTGACGACGCTGCTGGGTTCGCGGTACGTCGAGCTGCGTCCCGCCGGATCGGGGCATCTGCGCGACAACGCGATCGCGTTGTCGCGCACCGAGGTTCCCTATGACCTGGAGACTGCGCTGCAGAACGCCACCACGACCTTCTCGAGTATCGACGCGGACCGGGTCGCGCAGACGATGGGCGCATTGACCGATCAACTGCGCGGGGCTCCGGCGCTGATGCCGCAGACGTTGCAGAACATGAAGACCCTCGCCGCGGTGATCGGCGACCGGCGCGCGCAGATCGGGCAGTTGCTGACCAGCACCGACCAGGTCACCACCGTGCTGCGGGAACAGCAGGGCGAACTGGCGGGCATGGTCGCCCAGGGCCGGAACGTGCTGCAGGAGTTGATTTCCCGGCAGCAGGCCATCGAGAGTCTGCTGCGCGCCGCGACCGGCCTGGTGCAGCAGCTGCAGCCGATCGCGGTGGGTGACGAACCGGAGATCCAGCAGCTGCTCGACAACCTGACGGAGATGACCGGGATGATCGCCGGTCACGACGATCTGCTGCGCAACATCCTGCAGATCCTGCCGGTGCCGTGGCGGCTGTTCGCGAATGCCACCGGGACCGGTCAGGAGCTGGTGGGCAACGGGCCCGACGGCGCGTTCATCGATTCGTTCATGTGCGCGCTGAGCGGCTACGCGCAGAAGGTCAACCAGCCCACGTACTTCCAGGACTGCAAATGAGTAATGTGCTGCGAGGAGTGAAGCTGGCGGCTGTCGCGCTGCTGGGGGCGGTGGTGGCCGGCTGTTCGAGCGGGCCGCTCGGCGGGATCACCGATTCGTCGATCACGGTGACCGCGCAGTTCGCCAACGCCAACGGCCTGTACGTGGGCAATCCCGTGTCGGTGCTGGGCATGAGGGTCGGCAAGGTCACCGGCATCCAGCCGCGCGGGGCGCATGTCGACATCACGATGGACGTCGACAAGTGGGTCAAGATTCCCGCCGACGCCAAGGCGGTCACCGTCTCGGATTCGGTGCTGACCGACCGGCACATCGAATTCACGCCCGTCTACAAGGGCGGCCCGGCCCTGGCCGACCACGCCGTCCTGACCGCCGACCGCACCCGGGTGCCGGTCGAATTCGACAGCCTGCTGTCGATGGCCGACAAACTCTCGACCTCCCTCGGCACGGACCCGAACGGTCAGGGGCCGGTCGCCGGGCTGCTGGACGTGGGCTCGCAGATCGCGGCCGGCAACGGCGACAGCCTGCGCGACGCGATGAGCGAACTGGCGCGCGCCCTGCAACTGGGCCCCGACAACGGCGCGGCCACCCGCGCGGCCGTCACCAAGGTCGTGCAGAATCTCGAC
The DNA here is from genome assembly GCF_000308875.1 of Nocardia transvalensis NBRC 15921. Classification (GTDB taxonomy): domain Bacteria; phylum Actinomycetota; class Actinomycetes; order Mycobacteriales; family Mycobacteriaceae; genus Nocardia; species Nocardia transvalensis. The sequence continues at coordinate 1,024 of NZ_BAGL01000058.1, read as the reverse complement.
GCCCTCACCGCCGCCGCGTCCCGCAACGATCAGGCCCTGCGCGACTTCGGTTCCGGCATACACACACTCAGCGACATCCTCGCCGACCAGAACCTGGGCACCGGCGACACCGGGGCGAAGCTGAACGAGATCATGACCCGGATGACCGATCTGCTGGAACGCAATCGGGGCAACATCCACACGCTGTCGGGAAACGCGAACACGATGACGAAGTCGCTCGCGGACTACAACGACAACCTCGCGGAATTCCTCGACGTCTTCCCGCTGGTGACCGACAACGCCTACAACGCGATCGATCCGAACACCCGCGCCTTGCGCGGCACTGTCGATCTGAACAAGTTCCTCCTGGACGGGCAGATGCTGAAGACCGTGTGCAATCTGCTGAACCTGAAGGAACTCGGCTGCGCGACCGGGACCCCGCGGGATATGGGTCCCGATTTCGGTATCGGCCAGATGCTCTCCGTCATCGCGGGAGCACCGCCGAAGTAGCAGGGATGGCAAGACTATGACGACGAAATTCGGCTCGGGGCAGCGTGGCCCACGTCAGCGGCTTCTCGGTGTCGCCGCGGCGGTGACCGTCTCGGCGACGGCATTGTCGGTGACCGGATGCGCGGTGAGTCTGGACAAGATGCCGCTGCCGGCGCCGGGCGTCGAGGGCTATCACGTGACGGCCACCTTCGCCAACGCGCTCAACCTGCCGACCAAGGCAAAGGTCCGCCTCAACGGCGCCGATGTCGGCCAGGTCGAATCGATGCGGGCGAAGGACTACACCGCGATCGTCTCGATGCGCATCCGGTCCGGGGTGCCACTGCCCGCGGGCACCACCGCCGAACTACGCTCCGCCACCCCGATGGGCGACGTCTTCATCGGACTCACCCCACCCGCCACACCGGACCCCCACACCCCCAACCTCGCCGACGGCGCGAACATCCCCCTGGCAGCCACCTCCGCCGCGGCGACCATCGAGGAAGTGCTCACCCGGGCCGCGCTGCTGGTCAACGGCGGCGCCATCGAGAACGTCACC
>NZ_BAGL01000059.1 GCF_000308875.1 Nocardia transvalensis NBRC 15921 | reverse complement strand
GGCCGAGGCTGTTGGCGAGGCTGGTGACGTTCTCGATGGCGCCGCCGTTGACCAGTAGCGCGGCCCGGGTGAGCACTTCCTCGATGGTCGCCGCGGCGGAGGTGGCTGCCAGTGGAATAGTCGCGCCGTCGGCGAGGTTCGCAGCGCCGGGATCCGGATTCGCCGGCGGGGTGAGTCCGATGAAGACGTCGCCCATCGGGGTGGCCGAGCGCAGTTCGGCGGTGGTGCCCGCGGGCAGTGGCACCCCGGACCGGATGCGCATCGAGACGATCGCGGTGTAGTCCTTCGCCCGCATCGATTCGACCTGGCCGACATCGGCGCCGTTGAGGCGGACTTTCGCCTTGGTCGGCAGGTTGAGCGCGTTGGCGAAGGTGGCCGTCACGTGATAGCCCTCGACGCCCGGCGCCGGCAGCGGCATTTTGTCCAGACTCACCGCACATCCGGTCACCGACAGGGCCACCGCCGCAGCGACTCCGAGAAAGCGTTGTCGTGGTCCGAATTTCGGCATTTCTCGCACCTCTGCCGCCTTGGCGGACACCGGTTCGTTCTCTGGCTGGAACCGCCGAGCCGGCGATGGCCGCCCGGATCAGTACCGGTCTCCGGGCCGTCTTTCACTGTGTGCGTCCGGGACGGTCACCGGGGTGGGGCGGTCTCGGTCCGGGCGGCGTTGCGGGCTTCGCGTTCGTCGTGGATGCGGACCAGTTCGCGGAAGCCGAGCCGGTGGTAATGGGGTGTGGGCTGGGTGCCCCAGGTGTCTTGGGCGGTGTTCTTGGATTGCGCGCCTTCGGGTGGCCCGAGGATCGGGTAGGGGAACCGGCATTCCAGGGTGTCGTCGGAGTACTGGTTCTTCCGCAGTTCGCTGCAGATCTGGGTGAGGCTCAGGGTGGGGTAGCCGTAGTAGACGGCCATGAACGGCAGGGTGAAGGCGCCTTCGAGGACCAGCGCGACCAGGCAGATCAAGGTGGCGCGCTGGATCCATTTATGCATGTTGGCGTAGAGCGGTGTGGTGCCGGTGGGCAGGGTTTCGGCCGGGCCGTCTGCGGCCGGTGTGGCGGGGGTGGTCATGGCAGTGCTTCCTCGCAGAAGGTGTTCAGTCGGTGAAGATTTCGCGGTTGACCGTGTGCAGGTACGGGATCGCGAGGAAGGGGCTGATGTAGAAGATGTCGTAGAGCCACCAGCCGACGACCGGGAACACGGTGCCGCGGTAGCGGACGTCGGCGTACATGGTCATGTTCAGCACGTACGCGCACCAGACCACGATGCCCATCCAGCAGGTGATGATCATCCACTGCTGGCCCCACCGTTTCATCTGCAGGAACCCGATCGCTGCGGCGACGCGCATGGAGAACACGGTGAGGATCAGGCCGATGACGTAGGCCTTCTCCCCGGGACCGGATGCGCCGCCGACCCACATCTCGTTGTAGTGCCAGTAGTAGCCGCCGTCGAACATGTTGCCCCACCCGACCAGCAACACGCGGCTGAGCAGGGTGTGGTTGCCGAGCATGTCCATGGCCCAGCCCAGGCTGTTGAGGCAGCCGTCGATCAACACCAGGTAGCCGAGCAGGGTCACGATCATCGGCCGCACCGACAGCCCGGCGCGCAGTGCTTGGCGTTGCAGCCACACGCCGCGCAGGAAGACCGGGAGACCGAGGAGCCCGGGGGCCCACATGCCCATCATGGCCGCGCCGGCGATCATCCATTTGTCGGCGCGGCGCTGGGCGGCGCGTGATTGGTCGTGGTGATCGTCGAGGCCGTCGGGCGGCACGGGTGTGGTCGGGTTCGTTTGTCCTGTGCGGCGTTTGATGAGGGGGAGGTTCACAGGTCCCACCAGCCTCGGGCGAAGGACATGTAGAGCTGGATCGCGAACATCGCCAGCAGGTAGCCGTAGATGACGAGTTGCAGGACGATGAGTGCTCTTTTGCGTCCGCGTTCTTGTTGGTCCATGGGTGGGCCCCCTTTCTCGCTGTCAGGGTGTGATCGAGGTGTCGGTGGTCGGCAACGCGGCCGCGGCGATTTCGCGCAGGCCGTCGGTGATCGCGCCGTCGGTGCTCAGCGGCGCCAGCAGGCAGGCCTCGGCCGCCTCCAGCTCCCCGGCTCCGGCGGCGACGAGGTGGGCGGCGGTCACCAGGACCCGCGTCGAGGGAGGCTCGAAGTGAAACGCCGCATCCGCCGTGCGAATAGCGTTGGCGCAGTGCACGAGTCGCTGGGCGACCGCTTGCGTGACCCCGGTTTCGGCGATGATCACGGCTGCTTCCCGGTCGGGTGGCAGGTAGGTCATGGCGAGGGTGACGAACCGCTGCCGGAACGAGGGTTTGAGGTCTTTCAGGGAACTGCGGTAGGCAGGGTTGTAGGAGCAGACCAGCATGAACGTCTCCGGCGCGGCGACGGTTTCGCCCGCGCGGTCCAGGTAGAGCGTGCGGCGGTGGTCGGTCAGCGAGTGCAGGACGGCCAGGGAGTCGTGGCGGGCTTCCACCACCTCGTCGAGGTAACAGATTGCCCCGGTCTTGACCGCCCGGGTCAGCGGGCCGTCGGTCCAGGCGATGTCGCCGCCGGTCACCATGAACCGGCCGACGAGATCGGAGCTGGTCAGGTCGTCGTGGCAGCTGATGGTGACCACGTCGCGGCCCAGCAGCTCGCCCATGTGCTCGACGAACCGGGTCTTGCCGCAGCCGGTGGGGCCGGTGAGCATGACCGGGACACCGCGGCGGAAGGCACGCTCGAACAGTTGCGGTTCGTTGCCGCCGGCATGGTAGGCAGCGCCGGGCATCTCTCACCTCCGGTGAATCGCGGTCATGCGGAAACCAATTGGCGGTGCACGTGGGCCAGCACCTGCGGAAGCTGGTCCACGTGCCGGATCCGTCGGCTGCGGCGCGGCCCGAAGATCTCCGGCAGCGGATCGACCCGCGCCGGCCCCACACCGATGTAGTACGCCGACACCCCCGCCTCCTCGGCCTCCTCCACGGCGTGCGCCGCGTCGGCCCAGGCGTAGCGGCCCTCGTAGCCCTCGTCGGAGACCAGCCCGTCGCCGATCACGATGAGCAGCCGCCGCTGCGACGGCTGCGCCAGCAACCGGCTGGTCAGGTGCCGCAGCGGCGCGCCGAGCCGGGTGTAACCGCCGGTGCCCAAGCCCTGGGCGCTCGGCGGGACGAACCGCGGGTCGGGGAAATCCTTGAGGCACCGCACCTCCACGCGGTGGCGGGTGTTGCCGGTGAACACGAAGATGCCGTGCCGCTCGCGGGCCAGGACCATCGCCCGCGACAACGCGTCGGCGCACGCCAGCTCCAGCCGGAAGACCCGGCCGCCGTGCACGCCCAGTGAGGAACTGCCGTCCAGCAGCACCGCGGTGGTGACATCGCGGCTGCGTGGCACCAGGTCACGGAACACTCGCGGCTGGGCTGCTGCGCCGAGGACCGAGTCCAGGTAGTAGCCGATATAGCGGTCGACATCGAGGTCGGCGCCGTCTTCGAGGCGGCCGGTCATCGCACGGTCGGTATGCCGCTCGAACCATCGGCGCACCTCGGCGGCGACGGGCCCGGCACGGCGGGTGCGGCCGGTGACGGCGCGTTCCAGCACCGCGACGTGGCCGGGCAGGAAGCTCCCGGTCCAGGTATTCCATTCCGGATACGGGATTCCGGGCCGATGATCGGGGGTGACGTCGGCGTCGTCGTCCTGTGGCCGGCTCGGCGGCGGCAGGTTCGGGTTGCGCACACCGTCGTCCCCGCCCACCGGCACCGAATACGGGCGCGGGGAGTGTGTGAGCCGGGTGGTCCACGGCATCCGGCCGTACCGGCGCCGCAGCGCGCTCGTCAGCCCAGCCGGTGCGGTATGCGCTACCGGCAGGCTCCCCAGCAGCGGGTGCGCGTCCAGCGGGCCCCGCTGCGCGGCCAGGGCGACCGCACGAGTGATCACCTCCGCGGCGCCGGTGTCGGGTGGCGCGACGTCCAAATCCGGTAGCACCCGGCGCATGTCGCCGAGCAACCCCGGCCACCGCGACGCGACCCAGCCGAGCGCCACACCGGCCTCGACCCACACCAGTGCCCGTAACTCGCGCGCGGACAACTCACCGAGCCGGTAGCCGACGACCCGCTCCTTGGAGGGCGCGCACTGCAGCGCCACACCGCACGTCACGGTCCGGCGGGTCCAGTCCCGCACCGGCCACGGGTACGGAACGTGAACGAAATCCAGGCCCGCGTTCAACCCGAACCCACGCCGCTGGCCGGTAACCAGCCGCGCGCCCGCACGACGACCGCCGCTGAGCGACACCGCGGTCACCGCGCAACTGCGCTCGACAACCAGCGCCGAACCGTTCGCGATCTCACTCACCACGCACCCCCGACAGCGCCGACGATCGCGAACTCAGAACGTGCCGATCCTCTTGAACATCCAGTACCAGAACGCGATGACCAGACCGGTGCCGCCGTACGCGGCCACATACCGGACACCTTCCCAAACCCACAGCACAACCAGACCTCCTTGGCTATAGCGAGCGACCCGACGCCGGCAGCACCGCCGACAGCGCCCCGGAGCACACGCGTCCTCCGGTGACGTGCCTCATCAACGGGACACCCGACTCGATCTGTCATGTCAATCATTGCAAACTATAGACTGACTGAAGTCAACGACTTGACAAGAGTTAAGACAGATAATACGACGATCTACCTGGGTAAATAGCATCTATCTCGTAGCTTTTGGCTAGCTTTCGCGATGCTCTATACTGACTTTGATCACCGTTTACTTGATCGACGGAATTCCGCCGCAGCGGAGCGCCCGAGGCGGACATCGCGGCGATCGCCGCCGTGGCCGGGGTGGGGCGCGCGACGTTCTACTTCCATTTCCCGACCAAAGGGCACGTGCTGCTGGAACTGGCGCTGCACGAGGAGGCACGTGTCGCACCCGAGTTCGACCGTTTCCTCGACATCCCCGTACGCTGGGCGACCGGCTCGGCCACCTGGCACGGCTGAGAGGCAACATGGCGGCAACTGGGGGATGCCGCCCGCCGCCCGCCGGGGGACCCCCGCACCGCTTCGGGCTGTGCTTACGTGTCGGGTAGTTTGATTGCCGAGACGTACATTTCGAGGATCGGCCGGTAGAGGTCGAGGTCGTCGAGCTGGCTGCCGAGTTCGACGGCGTCGGTGGTGGCGATCAGGACGTGGGCGAAGGTCAGGGGCGGGATCGACAGGGTGGCGCCGATGCGGTCGAGTCCTTCGGTGACGAAGGCGGCGAGGGCGTGGGCGACCTCGGATCGCTTGGCCGCGACGCGTTCTCGCGCGTCGGGGTTGCGCAGCAGGTACAGGGTGAACTCGTGGCCGAGTGCGGCTTGCCCGGCGCCCCGCTCGTCGCTGAGGCGGTGCCAGCGCTGGGCGATCTCGTCGAGTTCGTGCGCGCCGACTTCGGTGGCCGCGGAGATCACTTCGGAGAAGGTGTCGAAGTAGCGGCGCCAGTAGCGGTCGTTCACGGCGAGGAAGAGGTCCTCCTTGGCGGTGAAGTGCTTGTAGATGGCGCCTTTGGTGTAGCCGGCCGTGCGGGCGATGTCGTCGAGGGTCGCTGACATGAAGCCTTTTTCGGCGAACACCGCTTCCGCTGCGTCGAGCAGCAGTGATCGGGTGTGTTCGAGGCGCCGTTCCACCGTCCACCGCTCAACCATGCCGTCAGTCTACCGACAGAATCCAGGAAAACCGTTGGTCACCGAGATACCCATTGGTATATTGACCGGGTCGGCCGCCGTGGGAGACAGGTCTCGATGACGGTGATTGCGATGAAAGTCGTTGTCCGCCAAGTCTCCTGGTCGCCGAGCTCACTGTCGGCCGGCGTGCTGTCGCCGGGCCGGGTTCGTGAGCGCTGCATTGCGACGATCGAGAAGGAGACGGTGTCATGAGTGGACCGTCGGACAGCAAGACCGCGCCCGTTGTCACCGAACCCGCCGCCGACGTGGCCGCGCTGGGCGCCCGGTCCCCGTCGAAGTCGACGCCGGTGCGGGTCTGGGCGGTGATCGGTGGCCTGATTCTGGCTTTTCAGCTGTATGTGTGGCTCCGGTGGGTGACGGGCCCGCATTTCGAGCGGGTGCCGACCGGGCCGAGTGATCCGCCGGCGTTGATGAAGGCGGTCCTGATCACGTGGACGGTGGTGATCATCGTCGGCCTGCCGGTGGGGATCTATTACTTCATCGTCCGGCCGTGGCGGCGAGAGCGGCGCATCACGCTCGACGGCATGCTGCTGGTGGCGTGCGGGCTGCTGTGGTTCCAGGATCCGCTGCTGAACTACTTCAACACGTGGAGCACCTACAACACGTGGATGTGGAACATGGGCTCGTGGGTGCCGTATGTCCCGGGCTGGCGGTCGTACGCGGAGCCAGGTCACATGATGGCCGAGCCGATCCTGATGAACGCGCCGGGCTATTCCTACGGCGTGCTGCTGTGCACGATCCTGGGTTGCTGGATCATGCGGCGCGCCAAGGCATTCTGGCCGCGGATCAACAACTACGGGCTGATCGGCGTGCTGATCGTGTGGACGTTCGTCTTCGACTTCGTCATCGAGGGCCTGTTCCTCATGCCGATGGGGCTGTTCACCTATCCCGGCGCCATCAAATCCCTCTCGATCAATGCCGGCACCTACTACCAGTGGCCGCTGTACGAGGGGCTGATGTGGGGCGGTGTGCAGGCGGGCCTGTGCGCGCTGCGCTATTTCACCGACGACCGGGGGCGCACGTTCGTCGAACGCGGGCTGGAACGGATCCGGGGCGGATTCGTGAAGCAGCAGGCGATGCGCTTCCTGGCGATCTTCGCGGCGTGCAGCATGTTCTTCTTCGTGTTCTACAACATTCCCGCCCAGTGGCTGGGCATGCACGCCGAGTCTTGGCCCGAGGACATCCAGAAGCGGTCGTATTTCGACATGGGTATCTGCGGTGAGGGGACGGGGCGGCTGTGCCCGGACCCGGTGCTCCCGATCCCCGGCAAGGGCACCGGCTATGTCGATCCCGACGGCCATTTCGTGCTGCCCGAGGGTAAAGAGCTGCCGAAAATCGTTCCGTTCGATCGGGAAAACTGATGACGCTGACCAACAACCATCCTGCCCGCACCGCGGTCGAGGCGCCGTTTTACAAGGCGGTCGGAGACGAGGTCGAGGTCTTCCGGGCGGCGGCGCGCCGTGGCCTGCCGGTGTTGCTGAAGGGCCCGACCGGATGCGGGAAGACGCGGTTCGTGGAGGCCATGGCCGCCGAGATCGGCCGCGAGCTGATAACCGTTGCGGGACACGAGGATATGACGTCGGCCGACCTGGTAGGACGGTTCCTGCTCAAGGGCGGGGAGACGGTGTGGGTGGACGGGCCCCTGACCCGCGCCGTGCGGGCGGGAGCGATCTTCTACCTCGACGAAGTGGTGGAGGCGCGCCAGGACACCACGGTGGTGATCCATCCGCTCGCCGATCACCGTCGCGAGCTTCCGGTCGACCGGCTCGGCACGACGCTGTCGGCGGCGGCGGGGTTCCAGCTGGTGATCTCCTACAACCCGGGCTATCAGAGCGTGCTGAAGACCCTCAAGGAGTCGACCCGGCAGCGGTTCGTCGCCATCGAACTCGGATTCCCGCCCGCCGAGATCGAGACCGAGGTGGTCGCCCACGAAGCCGGCATCGACGAGGAGACCGCGCGGGCGCTCGTGACATTGGGCAACGCCGTCCGAACCCTGGACGGCTCACCGCTACGGGAGGTGTCGTCCACGCGGATGCTGATCCTCGCCGGTGGTTTGGTCGCCGAAGGGCTGAGCCTGCGCAGCGCCGTGCGGTCGGCGGTCGTGCAGGCGTTGTCCGACGATCACGAGGTCGTGCGCGCGCTCGGCGAACTCGCCGACGCCGTCCTGCCCCGATCATGACCGCCGACTCGCACGGCCTCGACCGGTTCCGGCTGCTGGCCACTTTCCTCGCGGGCCGGGCCGTCGAGGTCGCGCCTGCACCGGCCGGGCAGGCCGCGCACACCGACAGCCAGGTCATCTTCGTCCCGGCGGGGTCCGTCGTCGAACAGCGCCGCGCGGTGCTGGTGCAGGCCGCGCTGCTCGGCGCGGGAAGCCTCGAGCAGCACCGGGTGAAGCCGTTGCGGGCCCGGCCCGCGATCGCACGCCGCTACCTGTCCCTCGAAGGCCGCCGAGTGCTCGCCGAACTCGCCGCGCGGATCCCCCTCGCCGCCGCATTGCACGCCGGCGAGCCGAGCACCGCGTCTGCGGACGAATCACTCGAGGTGGCCCGGGGGCGCGATCCGGTCGCTGACCCACCGGACTGGTTCGGCGTCGTCAAACCGTCGCGGCTACTGACATCGACCGCCGGAGCGGGAGCGCGGCCCACCGACACCGAGCTGCGCCTGGAATTCGATCCCCTCGACGTCCCCGAGGCCGACGACGACGATGACACCCCGGACTCGGGGGAGAGCAAGATCGCGAAGCTGTTCGAGAATCCACTGTTCGGCTCGCGGACGCTACTGGACTTCATGCGAAAGCAGCTGGGCGGCAAACGTTCTGCGGGCGACGGGCCCGCGGGCGCGGAGGCGCCGGTGCGCGCGGTCCGGCGGGCACGGATGGTCGGAGCGCACGCCCGCCCGCTCCCGACGCGAATCCGTTTCACCGACGACGACAAGCCCGGCGCCGCCGTCGGCGTGGGCGGCGCCCTCTACCCGGAATGGGATGTCCACCACCACCGGTACCGGGCCGAATGGTGCCGGGTGATCGACTTCCCGTTCACCGCCGATGCCGATATCGCCGCCGCCGGTGTCCCGGCCGACGACGTGCTGCGCCGGCGCTTGGCCCGGGTCGGCTTGGGCCCCAAGGTACTTCGTGGTCGCCCCGACGGTGACGACCTCGACCTCGAGGCGCTCATCGACCTGTTCGTCGACCTGCGCTCGGGATACTCGCCACCCGAGCACGTCTACCGCGAGCACCGCAAACTGTCGCGCGATCTCGGTGTCCTCATCCTGCTCGACGCCTCCGGATCGGCCACCGACACCGACCCCGACGGCATGGCCGTCCACGACCACCAGCGCCGCGCCGCCGCCACCCTCGCGGTCACCCTCGAGGAACTCGGCGATCGTGTCGCGGTCTACGCCTTCCGATCCCAAGGCCGCCACGCGGTCCATCTCCCGGCGATCAAAACCTTCGGACAGCGTTTCAGCGCCGTCGGGCGCGCCCGGCTCAACCAGCTCGAACCCGCCGGTTACACCCGCCTCGGCGCCGGTATCCGCGGCGCGGGCGAGATCCTCGAAACCCAAGCGGGAACACAGAACCGGCTTCTGCTCGTATTGTCCGACGGGTTCCCCTACGACGACGGGTACGAAGGCCGCTACGCCGAAGCCGACGCCCGCAGGGCCCTGGAAGAACTTCGCGCCGAGGGGGTCGGGTGCCTGTGCCTGTCCCTCGGCGCCGACACCGACACCGACGCACTCGAACGCGTCTTCGGCTCCGCGGGCCACGCCGCCGCGACCACCCTGGCCGAACTGAGCCCCCGCATGGACGAACTGTTCCTCGCCTCGCTCCGGGAACTCAGCGCACCGAAACCGGTACGCGGATGAATGGGTTTTCGGCGAGAAAATCCGGTCGGCCGGACTGCTCCCGTCGTTCGGCACCGTCGGCGACGGGCTCGACAACGCGATGACTCGCGTGATGTTGATTCGTTTGCGGTGTGTCGGAACCGGTGGTGCCGCATAATATTTGACTCGTGGCCGATCGGTTGTCGAAACGTCTTGTGCCGGACGAACTGTGGGATCTAATCGAGCCGTTGCTACCAGAGTTCTCCCCGCGGCCGCAGGGTGGTGGTACCGCGCCGACCGACGAGCGGGCTGTGTTCACCGCAGTGGTGCCGGAAGGGACGGGTCAGTCGGCGTCGAGGACATCGCGGGCCTTGTCGTAGTACTTTCGTCGTTCGGCGTCGCCGTTGGTGCCGCCGTTGATCTCTCTGGTGATGGCGTCGATATCGGACTTGTCGGCGTCGTCGTTGAGATGGTGGGTCTTCCAGTACCATGCCGCGACGTCGAACGCGTGCTTCGGCTCGGCCGCCTTCTCGGGGTGCTTCTCCAGGTCGACGCCGATCGCCTTGCCTGCTTCCCGGTAGTTCGAGCGCCCGGTGATCTGCAGGGCGCCGCGTCCGGCGTAGCGGGCGCCGTCGCCGGAACGGGTGTTACCCAGTGAGCGGCCGACCGGGGTATGCGGACCGTAGAGACCGTTGAAATAGTCGGCGTCACCGTATTCGGTGAGGGTCTTCAGCTTGTCGGTCTCGTGGATGATCTGGGCGAGGAACGCGGCCTCGCGCTCCGGTGTGGTGATACCGGCGTCGCGCATCGCCTTGTTCAGATACGGCAGATACTTCCGCAACGTATCGGAATCCGTCTTCGACGCAAGGGATTTCAGTTGCTCCGGCGTCAGGGGGCCCATCGTGTCACCGTCGGCCCGATTGTCCCCGGCGACCGCCTCGTATTTCTTCCCGATCGTGCGCAACGAGGTGCGCAGGTGCTCGATCAGCGCGACCTCCGTACTCGCCGGCAGGGTCTTCGTCCCCGCGGCCTGCAGTGCGGAGCGCAGGTCGCAGACCTCGTTCCAGATGTCGCGGTTGAGTTCGGTGCCCCTCTTCGCGGCGCTCGCCACCTTCGCGGCGATGCCTTCGTGCTGAGTGGTCAATCGCTGCTTCACGCCGCGGATCCGGTCCACCGCGGCGTTGTGCTCGTCGGTGACGATCGAGGTGTCGACGGTGTCGGCCAGTCCGGTCTGGCGTAGCAGTTCGTTCACGTCGGGCACCGCCGCTTTGTCGCCGATCCCGAGATGGTCGACCATCGCCTGGAACACTCCCCGCACCATCGCGGTCGTCTCCTTCAGTGTCGCCCTGGCTTTCGGAGGAGGAGGCAGATCGACGGTCCACCCGGTCCATCCGTTGGTCGGGCAGATGGCGGCATCTTCGGGGGCCGCAGCTTGCGGAGATGTTGCCACCGATTCGGGACCACTCGCCAGCCAGGACGCAGTCTCGGCCGGGCTACTGCTGACTTTGGCCCACAAAAAGCTGTTGTCCAAGGTCGACATCGGTCCATTCTGCTCTACTGTGCCGAGTGCGTCGCGATACCCGCGGACAGATTGTTACCAGCCGTGGCCGTCGGGCTGTGTGCCGGGTTGGCCGGGCGCTGGGGTGAATGGCTCGTTGATGGTGCGGTTGTCATCCTCCGGCGCGGTTCGGCGCGCTGTGTTCCCGCAAGCATGTGAGGAATAGTTCGTCCATGCCCGGGCTCAGTTCGGCGAGGGTGGTGGCCTTGGCGTAGCCGGCGGAGCCGAAGACGCGTTCGAGCAACTCAGTGTCGGTCTGTGCGCCGAGGGACAGTTCGGCACGTCCCCTTCCGCTGGATCGTCCGGATCGCCGTCGTCGGCCTCGGGCACGCCGCCGGTGAACGATGCCGAGCGCAGGTCCTCGGTGGTGCCTGTGGACGGTTGACCAGGGCTCCAAAGTGTCACTTTGATGTAGCTTTGCCCAGATTTCGGTGGTCAACGTCCGTTTCGACTGATGGCAGGAGCAGTCGGCGGTGCCCTGTACCTGATCTCTGGTAGCCACTTCCGAAGCGAGATCGGCGCGGGTGCGGTCCATTAGGGTGATGAGTTCGTCTACGCCGTCACGTTCGGCCAGCCGGTCCAATACCGGGATCTCGGCAGCGCTGGCGGGATTGAACACGTAGCGTTGCTGATGCAGCTTGTCGAAGTGTGGCAGCAACATGCCGAGCCGACAGACAGCTCGAACCTGCTCTGGAAGGTCGGCTCATCGGTGACATCACGGCATGTGCCAGCTGTGCCCGCGTCTGGCCCCTAGTCGCATCCAATTCACCGAATGCCTTGTAGACAATCGTGATCGCAGCGCGTCACCGGCGCTACGCCAACATCTGCAGGCCACTGGCTAGGTCGGCGTGCGTCAGCTTCGCGTTCGGCGGCGTGAGCCATCGTGATGCGGTCCGGTGGCGCTGCTCTCCACCCGGAGGATGTCATCGACGCTCTGTGGCTGTCGGCCCCGCGGCGGCATTCAGATGACAACCCGATTGAGCCCAGCGCCGTGTACCTGGGCGACAGAAGGGGCTTTTGCCTCTACCCATTCTTTGATAAGTCCGTCAAACTGACTGGTCCGAATTGAGCGGAGTGGAGCTTGGTGTGAAGGACGCGAAGAATGCTGAGCAGGCGCGACAGGCTGCATGGAAGAGGTATTGGGGTCTGACGGACCGGATCCTCGAACTGCGACGCGAGGGATTGCGACGCCCATTGTCCGACGCGGAGCAGGCCCAGGTCGCCCTGTGGGAACGTCTACGCACGGAAGCCAGAATGGAACACCCAGGTGTCGAGCGCGAGCCCAAGCCGCCACCAAAGCCGTATATCGACAGGACGCCGGAGAGGGAAGTTCCACCCGCAAGGAAGACTCGGGCGAAGGCCAAGAAGTCGGTCCGCTCCGAGTCTCAACAGAAAGCCAAGGTGAAGAAGAAGCATTCCGCGACAGGCGGGTTCTCTTCGACCGCTTACAGGATGCCGAGCGGAAGTTCCCGTGGGCAGCGGACGACCTACACTCACGTGAGTTTCCTTTCCGGCGGGCTACCGGGATCGTCCCGACGCCATTGATTCACTGCGTCAGTTCGACTGGGCGGTGTCGCTCACGTCGTGTCTAGGTTGTCGATGCTTCTCTGGAATCCTGTTGAACTGCACAGACGGGACATTGCGATACGATCGCCGGTCGGGGCTGTCCCGGCCGACTTCCGTATAGTCGGTAGTGGCGGGATACAGCGGGAATTCTGTTGCCATTTTGCGTGTCATTTTCCGCCCCGGAGCGGTAGGAATCCATGAGTTTCCTCCGGAACTTATAGGATGGCTTGGAGCAGTGAAATGCCAGGTCATAATCCATACCCCAAATTCGCCAGGTCACCACATGGTCTCGACGGCTCTACAAGCTGATGAAGAAGGGACAGCCCTTTCATCGGTCGACGTCCGTTTCGCTGCCGATGACAGGGCGGCCGATGGTTGCGAGCTCGGGGCGGTCAAGTGTCGAGGGCTGTCCGAGGCGGGGCTTGTCAGTGCTGTGCGTCGGCGGTTACAGGGTGAGCATGGCGGTGGCGATCTGGTCGGCGGAGGAGTGGGGGAGGGCGGTGCCCATGTCGTCGAGGACGAGTAGTCGCGCCTGAGGGATTTCGGCGGCTAGGGCCTCGCCGTTGCCTACCGGGAAGAACGGGTCGGCGCGGCCGTGGACTACGAGCGTGGGGATGTCGAGTTCGCCGAGTCGCTCTCGCCATCGCGGGGTGCAGTCGATTCGGGAGAACACCATCCCGAGCTGGTTCGCCTGGTGTACCGCGGGATCGCTCGACGGGGTCCGGTCCCAGATTCGGGTTGCCGTCGCACGGGCTTCCTCCGGATCGTTTCCCATCAGTCGGGCGCCCTCGGCGGCGAATGCCGCGACAGCGTCCCGGTCGGTCCAGTCCGGCATCGGGTGGGAGAACGCCGCGGCCATGACCGCGGAGTCGTGGTCCGGCAGGTCCTCGTCGACCGGGCCCGGCGCCACCGGCCGGGTGCCGACGAGGGTCAGTGCGGAGAACACGTCCGGGTGGTCCAGCGCGGCGACCTGAGCGACCATCCCGCCGACGCCGACCCCGCCGAGATGGGCGGTCCCGGCACCGAGCACCTCCACCAGCGCGGCCGCGTCGGCGACGAGATCCCGCAGGCCGTACGCCGGATTCTCCGGATCGAGTGTCGTCGACCCGCCCGAGTCCCGCAGGTCGTAACGCACCACCCGCCGCCCACCCGCCGCGAGCCGCTCGCACAACACGTCCGGCCAGGACACCATCGTCGTCCCGCCGACCAGCAGGACCAGCGGATCCTCCGCCCGCCCGAAACTCTCGATCCCGAGATCCACACCGTTCGCCCGCACCGAGGTCGTGCCCGATGAAACCGGTCCCGTCATACCCGCACTCCTGTCTGTCGGTAAACCCAGAAGTACAGACGACAGATTCACCCGAAAGTCATCGGCCCGGGATCGGCGGGTCCACCCGACGGACTCTGGTCCGAGTCGCGTGATCATGCTAGCGTTACCGACGAAGGGGTCCTGGCGGGGGATTCATTTGTAGCGCAATGCAATTCGGCCCGGTTGTGCGGCCGGGTTGCTCGGTTATCCGGACATGGGGGGACTTCATGCGCATCCGAGGCGTTATCGCCGTTCTGACGGGAATGCTGACCAGCGCCGTCCTGGTTGTCGGTGGCGGCGGGGTGGCCGGCGCGGAGCCGTTGGCCGACAAGTCGCGGGACAAGGTCACCGACGACGGCTGGCAGATGCGGGTCACCAAGACCGACGAAAACCTGGACAGGTACCCGAATCTCGCGTCGACACTGTTCTCGCGGGAGGGCTTCGTCAGCCTGAAGGCCGTCGCCGACATCGACGGTGACGGGACCGCGCCGGTCAACTCGGGCACCCTCGCGCTCGGATATCAGATCGGCTGCCAGGTCGACGTGACCAGCGGCGTCGCCATCGGCGTGGCGATCGGCCCCAATGTCACCATCGGCGTCACCTCCGGCGTCGGCGGCAGCGCGACCATCTCACCCACCGTCTACCTCAAACCGGGCACCATCACCGATATCCCGTTCGGCACCAAGCCGCTGGCGGGGCGCCACGGGTCGATCTCGTCCGATCAGGTGCACATCAAGATCGACGGCTGTATGGGCCCGGTCAGCCTCCGCTCCTACGCCCAGGTCACCATCTCCACACCCACGGCGGACAACTCGCTGGCGGTGTACGGCGACCCGATCTATCTCTGAGACAAGCGATGTCGCCGCTCAGGAGACCGACACGGGTCGTCCGGCGCTGCGGTCCCGCGATCGCCGCCCTGGCCCTGCTGGCCGGACTCGGACTCGTAGCCATCGGTGGCCGGAACGCCCCGCCGGCCGAAGCCAAACCCATCAATCCCTATGTGCCCTGCCCGCAATGGCAGGAACTGCACCCCGGCTGGCCGTGCTTCGGCAACTTTCCCGAGATCGAAGAACCGACCCTCCCGACTCCGCCACCGGGGCCACCCGCACAGCCGCAGGCGACCGTCCCCGCCCCCAACTCCACAGCGCCGCCCTCGACGACGCCCACACAACCTCCGGCAGCGGCCCTGACCCCGCCGCCGCCGGAACCGGCACCGGATCCGTGCAAGGCGATCGTCCCTGTGCCCGGGTACATTCCACCGGCGTTACCGGGTCAGCCGGCGAAGGCGCCGTGTGGTGGGGATCCTCCGCGCAATCCGCGCGAATTGATCGAGCCCTACGTCCATCCGGCCTGCGGCGTACTCGGTATCCGAGTTCTGGAACCCGAGGAAGTTCACGAGGTCGTCATCGGCATCATCGGCCCCTTGGAGATCGAGGACCCCAATGATCCGTTCGTTCAGAGGGTCATCGACCGCACCAACGCGCTCAACAAAGGGTGCTTCGGCAACCGGAGACAGTTCGAGCAGCAACTGTGGAACGAGTTTCGCGACGAATGGTACGAGAAGTACCGGGAACGGTTCCTCAACCGGAACAAGCAGGCGAACTGCGAAGGCGGCCAGAACCGATCGAAGGACTGCGAAGGGCTGGTCGCGGTCTGCTACAAGGATGGCGAGCCGGTGACGCCACCGATTACCGACCAGCGTGAGCGCTACATCGTGGGCGCCAACGAGTACATAGTGTCCCAAGGGCGGCCCGCGATCAGAATGAGTACCCAAGGTGCACTTCGCAAGGGCGCCGACCGGGCGGCCGAGCGGGAAAGGCGTGACAATCCGGGAAAATACCCGCAGGATCCGGTTCGATTTCCCAATGGCCCCGCGGCCGGGCACGTGCCCGACACCACGTGGACGGGTCCGGTAGGACAAGCCGAACCGTTCACATGGGAAGCGCTGGACAGTAAGCTGAACGCCTCGATCGGCGGCCAGGCAGGCGCTTATCCGCTCGGGTATCGCGCACTCGCCTTCGTACCCGGCGAATGGGGCCCCAAGGGCTGCCAGCCGGGGGTCACGCCCCGCGGTCTGGCCTCCCCGCCTCCCTACGGACCCGTACGATGAGCCACCGAAACCCTTGTCGCCGACCGAGTAGGTGGACGATGAAACTCTTCCGAGCCTCGCTGCTCCTGCTCGCCGCACTGGCCGCTGCCTGCGCCTCCGGCCAGCAAGCCCCGGCGAATCCCGCCGACGATTGGTGCCGCGCCGCGATCACCGACCTCACCAGGGCTCAGCACGCCTGGTACGAGAAGGACAAGGCGCAGGGGCACGATGACGCCTGGATGCTGACGACTCCCAACCCGCCGATCGACGATGCGCGAATCCAGGCGGCCGAGCACAGGCTCGGCGTCAGGTTCGACAACCAGTTCAAGGAATGGCTGCGCCACGCTGACGGGTGGAGGTTCTTCTCCGGAGCGGACAGCCTGTTCCCCGTCGAGGAGATCTCTCCCGATTCGACACCGGCACAGAACCTCCGAGCCTTCCTCCGCAGCGGAGAGTTCACCCCGGCGCAAATCGGCGTGGATTCCTTCGACCAACTCATCGTGGTCGGCGGCACCGACGACGGCGCAAGTTTCATCGCCCTACGCGCGGCGACCGACACCGAAAACGAGAGCGCTCCGGTCTACACCTTCGGTCACGGCGATTTCGAAAAGCACGACAGTTTCAGGACATTCATACAAAACGAAGTAGATCTACTCGAACAACAGTGAAGCTATGGTTGCGGGATGTGGATCGAGATCTCGATGGGGATCGTCCATGTCATCGTGCCGTTTGTGGGTAGGCGGGGTGGTTGATCGGGGATCGGGGGTGGGGTGAATTCCTCGCTGTTGCTTTGGGTGCCGAGGTTTATGACTGTGTCGATTCGGGTTCGGGTGGGTTCGGGGAGGGCGGGGGTCGCGGCGAGCTTGGTGAGGATGGCTGTGATTCGGATGCCTTCGTTGACGCTGATCGGGAGGGGTTGTCCGGCGGCGTCTTGTACCTGTCGCCAGGGGCCGCCCCAGTGGTGCAGGGCGATCACCTGCCAGTCGCTGTTGAACGCGGGTGATCCGGACGAGCCGGGCTCGGTGTCGGCGACGTAGTGCAGGACCTCGTCCAGTCGCGCCACGAGCCGGTTCTCTCGCAGGACAACCTCTTTCAGCCGGCCCATCGGGTGCTGGACGATGTTGGCGAACTCGCCGAGCATGTGTTTGTCCGGCGCGCTCGACAGCGGTACGAAGCCGAATTCGGCGAGGTCGCGGTCGCCGTCGATGCGGGCGCCGACCGCGACGATCGTGAAGTCGAGCCCGTCGACGTCGTCGGTGACGAACACCGAGGTGTCGATGGCGTACCGGGTCACCGGGCGCGGGCGTCCGGCGAGGTCGAGTTCGTAGTCGAATTCGAGGCAGAGCCGTTGCGCGGTCTCGGCATCCGGTATCACGTGATGGTTGGTGAGGAACAGCCCGGCGCCGATGAGGAAACCCGAGCCCTGCGGATTTCCGGTCCGGAACGCGACGCGGGCGACGGCCCGGGCCACCCGCGTGCCCTTCTCGAGAAATGCGACATTGACGAAATCCAGTGTGTCGCCGTAGATCTTCTCCGGCCGGTTGACCCGGGTGGCCGCCGCGACCGCCGCATCGGACAACGGCGCGTCGGCCGCCGGGAGCCCTTCGCCGCCCGGCCGCGCCGACTCGTGGATCACCGTGGCGGCCTGCTGCGCGTCGTCGGCGCTCAGCTCGCCACTCGTCTTCGCCTGCAACCGCGCGACGATGCGCCCGGGGTCCCGTTCGGCGGCGAACGGGTTGCCCTGCGCCGCCACGAGTATCGAATGCCGGATCTCGGCGGCGCTGCGGGCCAGCCGCTGCCGGGCGACGGCTTCCAGGTCGGTGCTCATCGGTCTAGGCGACGACGGTCCGGTCGCCTGCGTCCGCGAGTTGGCGTCGCGCCAGGTCTTTCGCGCATGCGGTCAACGCCGCCATCGCGTCGACCCGGCGGTAGCGCAGGCCGGAGTGCTGCACATTGTCCTGCTCGTCGTCGCCGTCGATGATGTCGACCGCGCTGCGGACCAGCCAGTCGCGAATCTCGCCGACGGCCGGCAGGGTCCCCGTGACCCGGACGCAGAAGTCCTGCAGCAGTGCGACGATGCCGGCGATCACCGGTGTCGCCTGGCTGGTGCCGTGCTGGATCGACTCGCCACGATCGTTGTTGATGCCCGACGAGGTGATCGGCGCACCGGGAGCGAAGATATCCGTCTCGCAGTCGCCGCCGACCTTGCGATGCAGTCGCTGGGAGAACGGGGTGATGCGATCGGCGGCCGTCGAGATCGCCTTCGCACCGGACTGGTAGCTGAATCCACCCTCGTCGGCATCGTATACCGCACCGACACTGAGGGTTTCGCGGAAGATCGCCGGATAGCTCATGCCCTGCGCGCTGCCGAACGCGAAGTAGTCGTTCCCGGCCGCGACGCAGCAGGCGACGCCGGCCTCCGTCAGCTGCCGCAGGAGCGCGCCGATCACATCGCCGCCGAGATCGGCGTCGGTGTCGCGGTTGTCCGATGCGCCCAGCGACATGCTGACCACCGAAATACCGTGCCGCGCACGGTTGTCGAGCACCCACTGCAGGGCGTCGCGGATCTGCTCGAAGCTGCCGCCGCCGGAGTTCGCGAGCACCTTCAACGCGACGAGCTTCGCGCGCGGCGCCATGCCGGTGTGGATGTCGCCGGCGCAGACGATGCCGGACACGTTGGTGCCGTGGCCGTTTCCGTCCGAGGCGTTCTCCCGGTCGCCGTTGTTGTCGGCGGTGAAGTTGCGCTGGGCGACCACCCGCCCCGCGAAGTCGACGTGCGTGGCGCGCACCCCGGTGTCGAGTACGGCCACCGTCGCGCGGGCGCCGTCGACGGTGAATGTGTTGCGCGCCTCGGCGGCCCGGACGAGCTGTGTCGCCTGGATGAGTTCGGGCAGCGCGGCCCGATCGTGCTGGATCGGCGGTTCGACCGGAACGACCTGCTGGGCGGCGAATGCTGAGGCGTCGACGTGTGTAGTCATGGGAATCCCCTCGAAGTGATCTGCGCGGACTCGAGCGCAGGAATAGTGTCCGCCGTCACATCGCGGTTGCATCGAGTAGCGCGCTACGCGCTTCCGGCGCGAACGGGCGGCCGCATGATCGGCGCGCGGCTCCGACGGGGATGTCGAGCCGACAGGTGGCCGAAAACCGCCAGTAGACAATTCCGCAAATCTGCACACCAAAAGTGGAACTTGTTCTAGATTTGGGGCATGGCCATTGTTCGCTCGATTCCGGGGACCGCCGAAGGTCGCCGCCGCCTCGCCCTGGACAGCCCCGTGGATCGGCGGCCGATCGACGAGATCGATGTCGCCGACGCCGCCGAGGTGGCGGCCGTGGTCGCGAAGGCGCACGCCGCGCAGCCGGCCTGGGCGGCGCGCGATGTCGGCGAGCGCGCCGACATCCTGCGCGCCGCGGTGCAGGTCCTGGTGAATCGCCGCGAGGAGATCATCGATACGGTGCACGCCGAGACCGGCAAACCGCGGGTCGAGGCGCTCACGATGGAAATCGTCGCCGGATGCGACTTCCTCAATCATTGGAGTGCCCGCGCCCGCCGCGACCTGCGCCCGCACCGGCAGCGGCTGCACGGGTATCTGCTGCCGATCAAGAAGCTCTACATCGACTACCAGCCGCTGGGCGTGATCGGCGTGATCACCCCGTGGAACGGGCCGTTCATCCTGTCGCTCAACCCGGTCGTGCAGGCGTTGCTGGCGGGCAACGCCGTCGTCCTCAAACCGTCGGAGGTGACGCCCCGCTCGGGCGAATGGGTGGTGCGAGTCCTGCGCGAGGCGGGCGTGCCCGACGATGTCGTCCAGGTGGTGCACGGCGACGGCGAGACCGGCGCCGCGCTGGTCGACGCGGATATCGACAAGGTGTGTTTCACCGGCAGCGTCGGCACCGGGCGCAAGATCGCCGCGGCGTGCGCGCAGCGGCTGCTGCCGTACACGCTGGAACTCGGCGGCAAGGACGCCATGATCGTCTGCGCCGACGCGGATCTCGAACGCGCGGCGGCGGGTGCGGTGTACCTGTCGATGTTCAACACCGGTCAGGTGTGCATGAGCACCGAGCGGATCTACGTGGTCGACAGTGTCGCCGACGAGTTCGTCCGGTTGGTGACGGAGAAGGCCTCGGCCGTCACCTACGGCCCGGGCGAGGCGGATATGGGACCGCTGTTCTGGGATCGCCAGGTCGAGGTGGTCACCAGGCATCTCGAGGATGCGAAGGCCAAGGGCGCCGATATCGTCGTCGGCGGTTCGCCCGCCGCCGGGAACGGCCTGTACTTCCAGCCCACCGTCGTCGTCGACGCCACGCACGAGATGCAGCTCATGACCGAGGAGACCTTCGGGCCGGTGGTCGCGATCACCCGCGTGCGCGACGAGGAGGAGGCGATCCGGTTCGCCAACGACTGCCGGTACGGATTGAGCGGTTCGGTCTTCACCCGGGACGCCGCCAAGGCCCGGCGGATCGCCGCCCGGCTGACCACGGGATCCGTGGTGCACAACGACGCGTCGGTCATCTACGGGGTGGCGGAGGCGCCGTTCGGCGGGCGGAAGGAGAGCGGCGTCGGCCAGGTCAACGGCACCGGCGCGCTGCGGGGATTCACCCACGCCCAGCCGGTGCTGATCGATCGGTGGCAGTCGAAGAAGGAAAGCGTCTGGTACCCGTACTCGGAGAAGACGATGCGCAATCTCGAGGCGGTGGTGCGGTACGGGTTCGGCACCCGGCTGGGGCGACGGTTCCTCTCCTGAGGGGCGGAACCTGTACCGACGCAGACGATTTCACAGAACGAAAGAGAACGAATGTCCCTGCACCCCTGCGAGCGCGTCGACGTGACCTTCGCCGCCACCGCGCCGCACCGATACTCCAACAGCGTCGAGCTGAACATCACCCCCGAGCAGGTGTTCGAGGTGCTCGCCGACGCCTCGGCCTGGCCGAAGTGGGCCACGGTGATCACCGGTGTCACCTGGACCAGCCCGGAGCCGCGCGGGATCGGCACCACGCGCACCGTCCGGATGCGTGCCGGCATCGTCGGCAACGAGGAGTTCCTCGCGTGGGAGCCCTACGCGCACATGGCTTTCCGGTTCAACGAGAGCTCCGTCCGCGGCATCACCGCGTTCGCGGAGGACTACCGCATCGTCCCCACCGCGACCGGCTGCCGCCTCACCTGGACGATGGCCATGGCCGGAGACCGCCCGACGTCCGTATCGCTCCGGCTCTTCGGGCCCCTGATGAACGCGACGTTCCGGTACTTCCTCCGCAAACTGCGCACGCTCACCGACGAGCGTTTCGCCGTGGCGCTGCGCTGAGAGGTCCGCGGGGAGGTCATACCGTCGGCTCACCGGGGTCGGCCCAGAGGGTCATCGGCACCATCGTGGCGCTGTGGCCCGCCGAATCCAGTACGTGGCCCATGCGTTTGATGAATCGCAGGACGAGGGACGTGCCGACGATCGTCAGCCGCGGCGCCTCCGCGGACAAGCGCGATTCGACCACGAGTACCTCGTGGACGCTGGGCAGGGAGAACCCGACGGCGAGATTCGGCTCGCCGCCGGATACCCGCATACAGACGCGGGCGCCGGGTATCCGCAGCAGTGCCTCGACGGTGGTCCGATCGTTCGGATCGGCGCGTGCCCACAGCCACATGCCCACCGGCCAGTTCGACAGGGACAGCGCCAGATCGCAGCGCAGCACCAGCTGACCGGCGGTGATCATGCCGTCGAGGCGGCGGCGAACCGTGCTGATGCTCAGGCCGGTTTCGTGCGCGAGTTCGGCCAGCGGGGTGCGGCCGTCGTGTCCCAGCCGCAGGACGAGCGTGCGGTCGGCGGCATCGAGCGGGCGCGGCGCCGGTGATCGCGCGGGCCACGGCCGCACACCGTCCATGAGCCGGGCTCGCTGCGCGGCATCGAGGGCATTGAGCTGCCATTGGTCGCCCATCCGATAGACCCGGGTCACCAGCATCGTGCTCGTCGCGGCCACGCCCGGGACTGCGGACAGCGACTCCAGCAGCAGCCGCGACAGCGCGCCCAGGCTCGGAACGGCGATCAGCAGCGACAGATCGTGACCTCCGCTGATGTGCTCGACGCTGAGGACGTGCGGCCAGCGGGCGAGCCGCTGCGCGGTGTCGTTCACCGTCCCGTTGGCGCAATTGACCAGGACGATTGCCTGGCAGGCATCGGGGACGCCGGTAGCGCGCCCGCCGACCCAGGCCGCGCGGGCCTGGCCGAGTCGTCGCCAGCGCCGTGCCACGGTGACGGGGTCGACCTCGAGGGCCGCACCGATCCGCTGCCAGGTGGCGCGCGGGGCGATCTCGAGGCAGTTGATCAGCGCCAGATCCAGCTCGTCCAGGACGATGTCATGATCCTGCATCCGCACCCCGATTTTTCGAAGATCCTGCGAATTTACCCAAACTTCGACAGGTCTCACCATCCTGTCACGATTCCGCACGACAGGAAGGACCCGGCAATGCGCGCATCGCAGAAAACGCCTGGGCGGCAACACGATCTGGTCCGGCTACGCCGAGAGTTGCACGCCGACCCCGAGATCGGGCTCGAACTGCCACGCACCCGCCGCCGTGTGCTGGACGCGCTCGACGGTCTGCCCCTCGAGATCACCGCCGGCCGCGATATCGGGTCGGTGACGGCCGTGCTCCGCGGCGGCCGTCCCGGACCGGCCGTGCTGCTGCGCGGCGATATGGACGCGCTGCCGCTGACCGAACTCACCGGCCTCGATTACGCCGCGCGCAACGGCGCGATGCATGCCTGCGGGCACGACCTGCACACCGCGATGCTGGTCGGCGCCGCCCGAATTCTCTGCGCACGAAGGGATCAGCTCCACGGCGACGTCGTCTTCATGTTCCAGCCCGGTGAGGAGGGCGCGGACGGTGCGGCGAAGATGATCGCCGAGGGAGTGCTGGAGGCGGCGGGCGCTCCGCCCGTGGCGGCCTACGCGATACACGTGATGTCGGCGCGCTTTCCGCACGGGACGTTCACCACCCGCCGCGGGGCCCTGATGGCCGGCGCCGACCTGCTGTCGGTGACGGTGCACGGTACGGGCGGTCACGGGTCGGCGCCGCATCTGGCCGGCGATCCGATCCCGGCCGCCGCCGCGCTGGTCGGCGCCCTGCCCGGACTCCTCACCCGCACAGTCGATCCCGCCGATACGGCGGTGCTGACCATCGGCGCCATCCACGCCGGCGACGCCGGGAACGTCCTCGCGGATCGCGCCGAACTGCGGGGCACGCTGCGCTGGCACGATCCACGCACCCGCGATGCGCTGCGCGGCGGTTTCGTCGAACTGTCCCGATCGATCGCCCGAGCGCACGGTGTGACCGCCGATCCGGAGGTGGTCGGATATCTCGACGTCACGGCCAACGAACCCGACGAGGCCGACTTCGCCGCAGCGGTGGCCACCGCCGTGCACGGCGCCGACCGGTATCGCGATCTGCCGCAACCACTGTGCGCCGGCGAGGATTTCTGCCGGATCCTGGAACGGGTGCCGGGCGCGATGATCCTGCTCGGCGCGTGTCCGCCGGACGTCGATCCGGCGCACGCCTTCGACAACCATTCGCCCTACGCGGTTTTCGACGATTCGGTGCTCGCCGACGGTGCGCTGCTGTACGCCGAGATCGCCGCCCGCAGACTCACCGCCTGAAGGCCGCTCATGTCTTAGCTCACCCCGGCCGCGCAGACCGGCCACTCCGATATCGACACCGATCCCGCCGCGGCGGACAGGAAATCCCGCCCGGTTCGCACGCTCGTCTCGACCGGCGTCGGCAACGCACTCGAATGGTACGACTGGGCGATATTCGGAACCTTCTCACCGTTCTTCGCTCACGAGTTCTTCCCCGCCCGCACCGGCACCCTGGCGCTGCTATCGGCGCTGATCGTCTTCGCCGTCGGTTTCGTCATCCGGCCGATCGGCAGCCTGGCGTTCGGCCGGCTCGCCGACCGGAGGGGACGGCGGTCCGCGCTGGTCGGATCCGTCGCCCTCGCCGCGGGCGGCAGCCTGCTGATCGGCGTCGCGCCCACCCACGCCGTCGCCGGCATCGCGGCGCCGGCCCTGCTCGTCGTCGCACGGCTCGCGCAGGGGCTCGGACACGGTGGTGAAATGCCCGCCGTGCAAACCTATCTCGCCGAATTCGCCCCGGCGGGACGGCGGGGTCGGTGGGCCAGTTTCATCTACGTGTCCGGTACGAGCGGGATCGTGGCGGCGACCATGCTGGGCGCCGGGCTCTCCGGGCTGCTCGATGCCGGGCAGATGGCGTCCTGGGGCTGGCGGACCCCGTTCGTGACCGGCGGTGTGGTGGGCATCTACACCCTCGTGATGCGATGGCGGCTGCCCGAGAGCCACGCCGTGACTCGGGAGACCGCCCGGAGCGGCCTCGGGCGCGAACTGTGGGCGCGGCGAGCCGACTGCGCCCGGACCTTCGGGCTGACCATCGGCGGCACCGTCGCCTTCTACCTGTGGGTGATCGGAACTCCGGCGAGAGTGGTTGCCGCACATCATATTCCGGCGTCTCAGGCGCTGTGGATCAGCGTGCTCACCTCGATCGTCCTGATCGCGGTGATACCGCTGTTCGGAATGCTCTCGGACCGGATCGGGCGGCGGCCGGTGTTGCTGCTGTCCTTCCTCGGCACCGCCGCCGTGGTCTTCCCGGCCATGGCGCTTCTCGACGGTAATGCCTGGCAGCTGACCCTCGCCCTGGTGCCGGCGATGGTGTTCCTGGCGCCGTTCGCCGCGATCGTTCCGGCGGTATACGCGGAACTTTTTCCGGCCGGTGTCCGCGCTACCGGAAGCGGTCTCGGCGCGGCCCTGGCCACCGCCTTGTTCGGTGGCACCGCTCCCTACCTGCAGACGTGGCTGACCGACGCCGGTCACGCGAACCTGTTCGCCGGGTACGTCTGTGGCCTCTTGCTGGTAAGCGCGGCGGTCGTCGCGTGGACGCCGGAGACCCGGGGCCTGCCCCTCGCCTGAGCCGCGGTCCCGTCGGGTCGATCAGGCCGGCGCGGGCGCGGGTGGCCGTGGCTTCCGTGCGCCGATGAGCGGGTTGAACCTGCCGGTGGTTCAGGGGTGTTCGGCGCGGAATGCGTTGAGCAGCATCGTGATCAGATCGTCGAGGTAGCCGGGCTCGAGCGGGGCGTCGCTGATGGTCAGCCGCCAGTAGAGCGGGCCGGCGAGGAAGTCCAGGGCGAGGGGGATGTTCAGGTCGCGGGGGAGTTCGCCGCGGTCGATGCCGCGCCGCAGGAGTTCGGCGGCGCGTTCTCGCCGGGCGCCGCCGATGCCCTCCGCGAGGCTCGCGGCCAGCGCCGGTTCGCGGCCCGCCTCGGCGAGGAGGTCGGGGATGATCTTCGAGGCGAGGGGGTGGCGGAGCCCGTCGGCCGCGGCGGTCAGGTAGGCGTGGAGATCGCCGCGCAGAGTTCCGGTGTCGGGGGTGTCGGCGGCCGCGACCGCCACCTTGGTGATGAGGTCCAGCGCCATAGCCTGTTTGGAGGGCCAGCGGCGGTAGACCGCGGCCTTGCCGGCGCCCGCGCGCCGGGCCACTGCCTCGATGGACAGGCGTCCGTATCCGGCCGCGGCGAGTTCCTCGAAGAACGCGCTCGCGAGGGCGTCGGTCAGCGCGTCCTGGAGAACCGGGCCGCCGGAGGTGCGGCGTGCGGGGGTGGCCATGCACCGCACGCTACCACGAGACGGAACGGTTGCGTCTCGTCTAATTCGGGACTACCGTTTCTCCGTAGGCGAGACGGTACCGTTCCGGCTCGGCAAATGGAAGCGGAG
Organism: Nocardia transvalensis NBRC 15921; assembly: GCF_000308875.1. GTDB lineage: Bacteria > Actinomycetota > Actinomycetes > Mycobacteriales > Mycobacteriaceae > Nocardia > Nocardia transvalensis. The sequence goes on along the minus strand of NZ_BAGL01000059.1, from coordinate 114,270 downwards.
AGCCATGAAGTTCCTGTTCGACGACGAGTCCTTCTCCTTCGAGACCCTGCGCACCGCCTGTTTCGCCGGCTACGGCGGCGCCGACCTGGGCGAGGTGCTAGTGACCGCCCGTGCCATCGGCGACGGCGACGAGGCGTCGTGGCACCGGGAGTGGCGGGCCACGGCCGAGCGGGTGGAGGCGGCCGGGCGGCGCGCGCTGGCGGGCGGCCACCGCGTCAGCGCTCGCGAGGACCTGCTGCGGGCCTCGAACTACTACCGCACCAGCGAGTTCTACCTGCGCGACAACCCGTTCGACGACACCGACGCCAAAGATGCCTCCCAGCGCGCCCGGGCTACCTTCGCCGCCGCCGCGGAGCTGATGGACACACCGGTCGAGGCCGTCGCCATACCGTACGAGGACACCACGCTGCCGGGCTACCTGTTCCTGGTCGACGACTCCGGAATTCCGCGTCCCACAGTCGTTTTCACGAGCGGCTTCGATTCGATCGTCGAGGAGGCGTACGTCGCCGTCGCCGCCGCGGCCTTGCGCCGGGGATACAACTGCCTCGCCTACGACGGGCCCGGCCAGGGGGCGGCGCTGCGCGAACAGCGGCTGTTCTTCCGGCCCGACTGGGAGCACGTGCTCACCCCCGTGATCGACTACGCCTACACCCGGCCCGAGATCGATCGTGACCGGATCGCGCTGCACGGCTACAGCCTCGGCGGATTGCTCGTAGCCCGGGCCGCCGCTTTCGAGCACCGCGTCGCCGCGGTGGTCGCCGACGGCGGACTCTACGACTATCACGCCGTCAACCTGGGCGCGTGCCCGCCGTTCCTCGCGGAGTGGGTGACGGATCGCCTCGACGATCGGTCCGAACCGGTCCTCGCGGCCCTGACGGCCGCCGACACCGCCATCCGCTGGGCGCTGCGCAACGGGAAGTGGACCTTCGGCGCGGACTCCTTCTCGGACTACCTGCGCCGCACCGAGGGCTACAGCCTGGCCGCGGTCGCGCACCGGATCACCGCCCCGACCCTGATCTTCGACCCCGAGAACGACATGTTCGCCGGCGAGCCGGAACGTCTGCACCGTGCGCTGCGATGTCCGTCGACCCTGATCAGCCTCCCCGAGAACGAAGGCGCGGGCGAACACTGCTCCTACGGCGGACGGGCAACGCTGCACCAGCACATGTTCGACTGGCTGGACGAGACCCTGCCGCGGGCGTGAACGGCCGGAAACGGATCACACCGTGGCGAGATACCTTGTCCAGCTGCGGTATTCGGTGATGTCGGTGGCGCTGCCGGTGGCGTCGTGGGTGGCGGTGAAGCCGGTGACGGTGCGGCCGTCGTCGAGGTCGACGGCGGTCAGGGCCATGGGGGCGGGGAGGCCGGCGAGGAAGCGGCCGAGGGCGGCCTCCGACAGCAGGTACAGTTCCCCGGCGATCGGGGCTCCGCGGCCGGGTTCGGTGCGGACGAGACCGGGTTTGGGCGGTGTGGTGTCCAGGGCGGTGAGCCGGTAGGCGTCCGTGGTGTGGACGGCGCCGGTGAAGCGGGCGCCGAGTTGTTCGAGTTGCCAGTGCAGCGGCTGCCCGCGCAGGTGCGCCCCGAAGACGGCGAGGGGTACGCCGCGATCGACGAGAAGCGGTGCGGGAGTGTGGTTTCGGAGCCGGGCGGCGATATCGACGGCGATCTGGTCGGCGAAGGCGGGGACGACGACCATGACACCGAACGGGGTCGCCTCGGCCGTGGGCGCGCCCGGGACGGCGACGGCGGCCATATCCAGGAGGTTGCAGAAGTTGGTATACGTACCCAGCCGCCGGTTGATTCCGGTCGGGTCGGCGGCGACGGCGTCGAGGGTCGGATGTTCGGTGGTGGTCGGCAGTAGTAGCGCGTCGACGGATTCCAGCAGCTGGGCGGCATCGGCGCGGGCGCGGGCGAGGGTGCCGAGGTCGGTGGCGAAGGCGGGCCCGGTGGTACGCGCGGCGGCGGTGATGATGGCGGCGACGGTGGGATCGGCTCCGGCGGGGCGGGTGTCGAGGAATGCGCCGACGGCGGCGTAGCGCTCGGCGACGATCGCGCCGTCGTAGAGCAGCCGCGCGGCGTCGAGCAGGGCGGTGATGTCGACGGTGTCGACCTTGCATCCGGCGTCGACGGCCGCGGCGACGGTGCGGTCGAACGCGTCGCGGTAGCCGCTGCTCAATGCGGTGAGGTTGATCTCGGCCGGGATCCCGAGGCGGGGCTGGCGGGGCGCGGCGAGGCGGGTGTCGGCGGGCCAGCGACGGCTGCGCGGATCCCGCGCCGTGGGTCCGGCCATGATCGCGGCCGCGGTGGCGGCGAGGTCGAGGCCGGCGGCGAAGACGGTGACGGCGTCGTAGTCGGCGCAGGCGGGGACGACGCCGTCGGCGGGTACGACGCCGAGGGTGGCCTTGATGCCGACGAGGCCCTGGAAAGCGGCGGGGACGCGACCGGAACCCGCTGTGTCGGTGCCGATTCCGATATCGGCGATCCCGAGCGCGACGGCGACGGCCGATCCGGAGCTGGACCCGCCGGAGATCAGGTCCGGGTGGTGCGCGTTGCGGACGGCGCCGTAGGGGCTGCGGGTGCCGACGAGTCCGGTGGCGAACTGGTCGAGGTTGGTCTTGCCCAGCACCACCGCCCCGGCATCGATCAGCCGCTGCACCGCGGTGGCGGTGTCGGCTGGGGTGTAGGCGAATTCGGGACAGGCGGCGGTGGTGGGCAGCCCGGCGACGTCGACGTTGTCCTTCACCGCCACGAGCAGGCCCGCCAGCGGCAGGTCCGCGCCCGCGGCGAGACGCCGTTCGACGGCGGCGGCGTCGTCGGTCACGTCGGCCCGATCGCGCAGGGTGATCCAGACCTCCGGCCGGTCGGCCGCGGCGAGACGGGCGTAGGCGGCGGCCACGCGCGCGGTCGGTGTGCCGGGCCCGCCCGCGGCGCCGGTGTGGACATTCGAACTCATCGACTACTCCTGTTCGTCCGCGAGGGACATCGCCACGATCGCGCGCGTGACCCGGTCGACCACGACATCGAGCGATTCCCCGATATGCGCGCGCAGCAACCCGTGCGCGCGCGGAAGATCCTCGGCCAGAACGGCATCCACGATCGCCAGGTGCTCCTCGATCGTGACCTCGATGCGATTGTTGACCATGAAATCGAACATCCGGACATGCCGGATACGGGCGTTCACCGCGGTCAGCGCCCGCACCAGCTCCCGATTGCCCGACGCGGCCAGCAACGCGACGTGGAACTGCTCGTCGACCACCACGAACCCGGGTTCCTGGGCCGGTGGATCCGCTCGCAATGCCAGCCAGCGCCGCCGCTCGGCGTCCAGGACTTCGCGATCGTGACGCACCGACGGATTGACGATCGCGCGCTCGATACCGCTGAGCTCCAACGCGATCCGCAACTCGTAGAGGTCGCGGATCAACGGGATGCTCGGCCGCACCGGGCTGAACCCGATCTCCTCGCGCCGCAGTAACCCGTCCGAGCACAGCATCGCCAGCGCCTCCCGCGCCGGCGTCCGCGAAATCCCGAACCGCGCCGACACTTTCGGCTCGGTCAGCCGATGCCCGAACTTGATCCGTCCGTTCATCAACTCGTCCCGCAACGCGGAATACACCACATCACGCAACGGCCCGGACCCAGCGCCCGAACGCGTATCCACTGTGGTCGACATACCTGTATACGCTATGGACCAGGCATTTCCTGGAAGTCACGGAAGGTAAAGAGCAGGTTAGAAATACCTCACCAGCCCGGTGCCGTCGGCTGTTGCGGGGCCGGGGGGTCGGCGTAGGGGCGCCAGGTGGAGATCGCCCAGACCACGACCAGGTCGAGGATGATCGTGACTACGGACCACCACGGGGCGTAGGGCAGTGAGAGGAAGGCGGCGATGATGGAGAGGGCGGCGACGGCGATGGCGAAGACGCGGGCCCAGCTTGCCGCGACCATCAGGCCGAAGGCGACCAGGACGCCGATGATCCCGAGCACGATGTGCACCCAGCCCCAGGTGGTCAGGTTCATCTGGTAGCTGTACTCGGGGACGGCGAGGAATACCTGGTCGTCGGCGACGGCCGAAATCCCTTGCAGGATGGACAGAATGCTGCCGAGGAGCAGGATGACGGCGGCGAACATGGTGATTCCCGCGGCGAAACCCTGCCGTATCGGATGCGGTTCGTACGGGTTGGTCGTCATGCGATCGCCTTCTCCTCGGGCCGGATGTCAGTGCAGCAGTTGCGCTTTGGCGGCGGCGAACTCCTCGTCGGAGAGCACCCCGGAGGCGTGCAGCCGGCCGAGGTGTTGCAGCTTCTCCACCAGGTCGTCCTCGGGCGGGGCCGGGGCGGCGGGTGGCGGTGGGGCGTACTGCGCCTGCTGTTGCGCGTAGGCCTGCTGTTCGGCGCCGCGTTGTTGCGCGCGCCGGTCGACGGCATTGGCGGTGGCCCTCGCCGTTCCCGCGACGACGGCGGTGCGCGCGATCGTGCCGAGAAGTCCCGGCCTGCCGATGCGTCCGGCTCGAAACACCATGGAACGACTCCGTTCTCAGGAGGGGGCGAGCGCCGCGTCGACGGCGTCTCGGGGAACCTGGACGTGCAGGGCGAGTTCGCCGCCCGCCACGGCGACGGTCCCGGCGAGCCGGCGGGCCCAGGTCTGCTCGTACACCACGACGACGGCCGAGGTGCCCGGGTCCATCGTGTCGCGGATCATGTCGAGGTCGGCGTCGCTGACCAGGCCGAGCGGTTCGACGGCGAGCCCGTCGAGGCCCACCTCGTGCAGCGGTTCGTCGATCTCGACCTGTACGAGGTCGCCGCTGTCGTCCTTCGCGAGGTAGATCAGGTCGATGAGGGTCGCGTGCCCGCCGTCCACCACCTCCCGGAGGGCATCGACCACCGGCGCGGCGATGCGCGTGCCGGGAAAGGTCAGTACCGCCAGCTCCACTGGACCCAGACCGTGGTTCGCCATGGCCCGAATCCTCCGGACCGAGCGGCCGGCACGCATCATCCGATCCGGGTGAACCCGCACGGCGCTCACCTCGAGCGGGTGATGAGTATCCCCGCCGAGTGCGGCAGAGTCGGTGCTCGGAAGGAGCCGGATATGACACCCTCGCCGGACGACCATCCGATGCGGCAGGGCCTGGCGGCGGGCACCTCGATCGTCGCCGGAATCCTGTTGCTCACCGGGGGTCTGCTGTCGCTGTTCCAGGGGATCTCGGCGGTCGCGGACGACGATCTGTTCGTGGCGGGCGCCGACTACGTCTACCGATTCGACGTCACCGCGTGGGGCTGGATCCATATCGTGCTCGGTGTGCTGCTCGCGCTCAGCGCGGGCGGCCTGATCGCGGGCACCGCGTGGGGCCGGATCGTCGCGATCATCGTCGCCGCCTTGTCGATCATGGGCAATTTCCTGTGGCTGCCGTATTACCCGGGGTGGTCGATGCTGGTCATCGCGCTCGACGTCGTGATCATCTGGGCCGTCGCCACCTGGCGGCCACAGACCTGACGTTCGATCACCGATTTCACCCTGGCGGTATGAGGAGTGCAGACGAGGGTGTCGTTAGCGTGGCCGGAATGGGCTCCGTCCTGGGCGATCTACTCCCCGTCGCGGTGGGTGTGGCGATCTCGCCGATACCGATCGTCGCGGTGATCCTGGTGATCCTGTCCAATGATTCCGCCGGGGCCAGTACCGGATTCGCGGCCGGATGGACGGCCGGCATCGCGTTGGTGACGACGGTGATCGTGCTGCTCGCCAATACGCTCGGCGGCACGACCGCACGGGAACCGTCGGCGGCCGTGTCCTGGATCAAGATCGTGCTGGGTGCGCTGCTGCTGGTACTGGCGGCCGCGCAGTGGCGCGACCGATCCGACGCCACCCCGCCGCGATGGATGCGGGCGATCGACCAGCTCACGCCACTTCGCGCCCTGGGCCTGGGGGCGGTGCTGTCGGCGCTGAACCCGAAGAATCTGCTGCTGTGCGTATCGGCGGGGTTGGTGATCGGCGGTAGCGGTCTCGGAAGTGGTGCGAAGGCCGTCGCGATCGTCGTCTTCACCGCGCTCGCCGCGGCCACCGTGCTCGCGGTCGTCGTCGGTTACGCACTGGCCGCGGACCGGCTGCGCGGGACGCTCGATTCCGCGCGAGAATGGTTGCAGGCCAACAACCACGCGGTATTGGCCATCGTGCTCGTGGTGATGGGCGCCGTGGTGCTGGGCAAAGGTATCGGCGGCCTGTGATGGCGCGGGCGCCGGTCTTCGAATCGCTGCGGGGGTATCGGAGGCAGTGGGTGCGCCCGGACGTGCTCGCCGGGCTGACCGTGTGGGCGGTGCTGGTTCCGGAGGCGCTGGCCTACGCGTCGATCGCGGGGGTGCCGCCGGTCACGGGCCTGTACGCCGCGGTCCCGGCCCTGGTTCTCTACGCGCTGGCGGGGAGTTCGCGGCATCTGGTGGTGGGCCCGATGTCGGCGACGGCCGCGCTGTCGGCGGCGATCGTGACGCCGATGGCCGGGGCCGACGGCGGCCGCTATCTGGCGCTGTCGACGGCGCTCGCGATCGCGACGGGGCTGGCGGGGCTGCTGGCCGGGCTCGTCCGGCTGGGGTTCGTCGCGTCGTTCATCTCCGAACCCGTCCTCAAAGGCTTCATCGTCGGGCTGGCGCTCACCATCATCGTCGGCCAGATCCCGAAACTGCTCGGCATCGGCAAACACGACGGCAACTTCTTCGAGCAGGCCTGGGGCGTGCTGACCCACCTGGGCGAAACCCAGTGGCGCACAGTGCTCCTGGGACTGCTGAGCCTGGCGGTGGTGCTGGGGTTGAAGCGGTGGCTGCCGCTGGTACCGGGGTCGCTGCTGGCCGTCGTGCTGGGTATCGCCGCGGTCGCGGTCTTCGATCTGGACGACAAGGGCGTCGACATCGTCGGCCACATAGATTCCGGCCTGCCCTCGGTGGGTCTGCCGGGCGGCGTCGAATTCCACGACTATCTCGACCTGGCCGGCCCGGCGCTGGGCGTGCTGCTCATCGGTTTCGCGGAAGGTCTGGGCGCGGCGAAAACCTATGCGGCCAAGGCGGGGTACACGGTGGACGCCAACCGGGAGCTGTTCGGGCTGGGCGCGGCCGATCTCGGCTCGGGACTGGCCTCGGGCATGGTCGTCAACGGCAGCCTGTCCAAGACCGCGGTCAACGGCTCGGCCGGGGCGAAGACACAGGTCAGTGGACTCGTGGTGGCGGCGCTGACCGTCCTGACGCTGCTGTTTCTGACCGGGCTGTTCGAGAAGCTCCCCGAGGCGACCCTGGCCGGTGTGGTCATCGCCGCGGTCATCGAACTCGTCGATATCGAGGCGCTGCGGCGGCTGTACCGGGTGTGGACACGGCGGCTCGGCGCCATCTACGGCCCGGCGGCCCGCGCCGACTTCACCGCGGCCATGGCGGCCGTGCTCGGCGTCCTGCTGTTCGACACCCTGCCCGGCCTGCTGATCGGCATCGGCATCTCCATACTGCTGCTGGTCTACCGCACCTCCCGGCCGCAGGTCGTCCCGCTCGCCCGCCACGGCACGCTGTGGTTGAACGCCGATCGGCACCCGGACGCGGCGCACCGTCCGGACCTGCTGGTGGTCCGGGTCGAATCCGGGCTGTTCTTCGCCAACGCCGATCATGTCCGGCAGCGCGTCGAGCAGCTGTGCACCGAGCGGACGCGCCTCGTCGTCCTCGACGCCGAAACCTCGCCGACCGTCGACGTCACCGCCGCGGCCATGCTCGACGACCTGCGCGACACCCTCGCCCGCCGCGGCATCGACTTCCGTATCGCCCGGTCCATCGGCCAATTCGGTGACGAGCTGACCACCGCGGAGACCGGCGACACCCCGATCGGGGTGTATCCGACCGTCACCGCGGCCGTCGCCGACCTGCCCGAACCACCCTCGAGCTGATCCACCCCGCCAGTCCGTTCGACGCGAGGAGCAGATCATGGGTGACCTGTTTGCCCGGCTGGCCCCGGAAATCGTGGGGCTGCTGATCACGCCCGGCGCCATCGCCGGCTGCATCCTGCTGCTGCACTCGCGCGAACCGATCCGCAACCCCCTGGCGTTCGGCGGCGCGTTCCTGCTCGCCTACACGCTGATCGCCGCCTCGGCCCTGCTCGGCGGCGCCTCGGAGCCCGGATCCACCTCGACCGGTACCTCGTCGGCCGCCGGCCTCGCCGTCGGACTGCTGTTCCTGGCCGCCGGCGCCTGGATCGCGACGCGTCCCCGCCAGGCCGTGCCGAGCGCGCCGAAATGGCTGACGCAGCTCCGAACCGCCGATCCGCGAAAGGCATTCGTCGTCGGGCTGGTCTTCGCGATCCTCAATCCCAACCTGTTCATCATGATGTCCGGAATGAGCGTCATCTCCAGCTCGCACGTCGGAGCCGGCCCGGCCCTCCTCGCCGTCGTGCTGCTGTTGCTCGCGGCCGTGCTCGACTTCCTCGTCCCGATCGCCGTCTACCTCGCGCTGGGCGCCCGCGCCCGCACGGCCCTCGACGGCGCGGAAGCCTGGATGATCCGCAACAACCGCTCCACGACGATGGCGGTCCTGTTCGGCTTCGGCATCCTGTTCACCCTCCGGGGCATCGTCAACCTGAGCTGAGGAGCACCCCGCCGATCAGCGCGGCAGGGGATGCGCCTGGAAGAAGTCCCAGATCATCTGGTTGGCGTCGATCGTGGTCGTGGTGGCGCCGGTGAACTGGACGGGGCTGGGGAGTGAGCCGCCGGGCCAGGTGTGGCCGCCGTCGCGGACCGAATAGAGCTCCACCGCACCGTCGGCCGGGCACGAATAGCTGGTCAGGTCGACATCGGAGGTGACCTGCTGCTGCGCGGGCGGACCGGCACAGCCGTTGCGGCGTGCCCATGCCTCGGCGTTGGCGGGGATGCTCTGGGGTCCGGGGCCGCCGACCGCCGGGCCGTCGCGTTGCTCGGTGACCGATCCACTGCCGTCGGGGGACGGCAGGAGCCGGGCGTTGGGTCCGACGCCGCCGGTGTAGGCGACGATCGGGTCGGCGGTGCCGTGGAAGGCGATGACTGGTACCGGCCGGGTCGGGTGGCACCAGGAGAAGTCCTGTAGTCCGGCCACGGGGGCCACGGCCGCGATGCGATCCGAGAGTTGGCATGCCAGTGCGGACGTGGTGAACGCGCCCATCGAGAGCCCGGCGACGTAGACCCGGCGTTGATCGATGCACAGGGTCGATTCCGCGTGGGTGAGCAGGTCGGACAGGTACCGGATGTCGGTGGCGCCGGGTTCGAAGTTCCAGCGGGGGAAGCCGGGTTCGTCGAGTGCCGGTGTGATGGTGGCGAATCCGTGCCTGCTCCCGAAGTCGCCGAGACCGCTGCTCACGCGTTCGATTTCGGCGGGCTCGAGATAGCCGTGCAGGTCCACGACCAGCGGCGTGGGACGGTCGGCGGCCAGCGGGACATCGAGAAGGTAGTGCCCCGCCCGGTCCGGTGTGGCGAACTGCCGGATCGACAGACCCGGATCCGGGTGTGCCGCACCGCATCCCGCCGAGGGCTCCGGGGCGGCAGCGTCCGGCTGCGCCGCGGCGTCGGTGGTGGTGAGCGCGCCGGCGACCGCCATGGTCACGGCGACGGTTCCGGCGATGCGGCGCAGCGCGCGTCCGGATCTCCTCGCCGGAGTCTTGGTTCTGAGCATGAGAAGCATGTTCTCACCGATGAGCCGGAGAATCACAGGTTTCCTGTTATTTGTCGTCGTTCACAACGCAATCGCGTTCGCGCCCTGAGGAAGACGCGACGCGCCGACCTACCTAGGTGTGTACCGATGCTCCCCGTACGCCGATGGCCAACGATGTGGGCGTCGCGGGATTCGGACTCGCCACTGCCTAGGAGGGGTTCTTGGTCACACCGTCATGGTCCGATGGGCCCGGTAGCGGGACGGTCACGCACCATTCGTCGCCGGTCGACCTCGATGAGGTCCGGGTGCCGCTGTACGCCCCCGAATTCGCCGCCGATCCGCATGGGGCATACCGATCTATGCGCGCCGCGTACGGCTCACTGGTACCGGTCGAACTCGCGCCGGGGGTTCCCGCCACCCTGGTCGTCGGCTATCGGGTCGCCTTGCGGATCCTGCACGATCCGGAGCATTTCCCGGCGGATCCGCGGATGTGGGAGCGGCGTATCCCCGCCGACTGCCCGGTGCTGCCGGTCCTGCAATGGCGCCCGAACGCCTTGCGCAACACCGGAGACGAGCACGCGCGATACCGCCAGGTGAACGCCGACGGTATCGATGCGGTCGATCTGCACGCCATGCATGCCACGGTCGAGCGGATCGCGAGCACGCTCGTCGGGGAATTCGCCCCGACGGGTAGCGCGGATCTGATCGCGCGGTACGCGTTCCCGCTGGCGTTCGCCGCCATCAACGCGATGCTCGGCTGTCCGGCCGAGATCGGTGAGCGGATCGCGGCCGCCACGCTGGCCGTTTTCGACGGTTCCGATGCGCAGGAGGGCAATCGCAAGCTGACCGATGCCGTCTCGGAACTGATCGATCTCAAGCGGACGACGCCGGGTGATGACATCGCCACGAGGTTGATCACGCATCCGGCCGCGTTGTCGGTCGAGGAGATCGTGCATCAGATCGTCGTCCTGTACGGCGCGGGAATCGAGCCGCTGCAGAACCTGATCGGCAATGCGCTGCTGCTCGTGCTCACCGACGACCGGTTCGCCGGTTCCATACTCAGCGGCAGCCTGTCGACCCGTGACGCATTGGACGAGGTGCTGTTCGACGACCCGCCGATGGCGAACTTCTCGGTCACCTATCCGCGGCAGCCGATCCTGATCGACGGCGTATGGCTGCCCGCGGACGAACCCGTGGTCGTCAGCCTCGCGGCCTGTAACAACGATCCGGTCGTCGGCGTCGCCCACCAGGCCGGGAACCGATCCCACCTGGCGTGGGGCGCCGGGCCGCACGCGTGCCCCGCCCGCTCGGCCGCCTACCTGATCGCGCAGGACGCGGTCGATCAGCTTCTCGACCTGCTGCCGGAGCTGACCTTGGCGGTTCCGGCGCACGAATTGTCCTGGCGTCCAGGGCCTTTCCATCGTGCGCTGGCGGCGCTGCCGGTCGTGTTCCCGCCCGCGGCCGTCCGCGTGACGGGCTGAACCGGCGTGGTCAGGCGTCGCGGCCGCGTGCGATGCGGCCGCGGTGAGCGTCGGGGACCAGCGGGCCGATGTCGTCGCGGGAGCTGATCATGAGTTTCCGCAGGATGGACGCCATCTGTGCGTCGACGGTGCGGTGTGAGCTGCCGCGGCGCGCGGCGATGGCGCTGTTGGGCCACCCCGAGGCGGCGAGGAGCGCGACGTCGCGTTCGGCGGCGGACAGGTGCTGCCACGGCTCGGGGCGTCCGGCGCGTGGCACGCGGTCGTCGTTCACCCGCTGTTTCGGCGCGGCGCCGAGTGCGAGCTGGGGCACCCTGGTCAGCGGCGGGCGCAGCGCAGCGCCCTCGTTCCAGGCGGCGTCGAATCGCGTCCGGCCGAGCGCCTTCCGGGTGACCGCGGTGGCCTCGTCGTTCTCCGCGGCGAACGGTCCCAGGTGCGCGATGTCCACGCCGAGTTCCCGGCGCAGCGCGGCCGCGCCGCCGAGCAGCCGCGCGGTTTCCACCGCGGTCTCGGCGGAACGGGACTTGGGTCCGGCGGTGGCCGGGATGCGCGCCAGGGCCCACGCCCGCGTGTGCACGGCCCATGTGGTGCCCCAGGAATCACGCATCGCGATCTGACGGGTGAGGGCGGCGTGTCCGGTGGCCAGCGCCTCGGCCGGGTCGCCGTGTTTGGTGTGGGCGATCATCCAGGCGAGTTCGGCCCAGGACTTCGCCCATTCGGCGCCGGAGCGGGTGGCGTTGCCGAGATGGCGTCCGGTGACCTCGAGCGCCTGCCCGGCATCGCCGAGGAAGGCGGCGGCCAGCGCCTCGAACAGTTCGCTCATCGCGGCGCTGCCGGAATCCGCTGCCGCGGTGAACTTCTCGCGAGCGCGGGCGAATACGCTCAGCGCGCGGTCATCCCGATCCAGCAGCAGCAGCGCGCTGCCGGTGGCGAATTCGACCGGTGCGGGCATCTCGGCCGTCGCGATCGGATCCGCGCGCCAGGCCGCCGCGGCGCCGGGTTCGGGCAGGCAGGCGGCGATACAGCGCTCGAGCATGCTCTCGGCCTGATCCGGAAGTCCTTGGCACATACCGATCCAGGCCGCCGACGCCATCGCCGCGATCTGTAGTTCGGTCGGTTCCGGATCGGCCCGGCGCGTGGCCTCCAGCGTCCGCTCGGTCCAGCGCCGGGATTCCCGCAGGGAGCCCTTGAAGAACGGCACCCGCAGCGCGGTCATCGCGGTCGCGATCTCGAGGCCGACCACGGCCTCGGTGGGTGTGACCAGGCTGCCGTCGATGGCGATCAGCAGATTGTCCCAGGCGGCGCGGGCCCATGCCAGCAGTTGCCGCTCCCGATCGCTGAACCAGCCGCCCGCGGCGGCGGTGATCTTGTCCCGGTAGTAGCGGCGATGGCGGTCGGCCAGGCGTTGCGGATCGCCGGGCGCGCGTTCCGACAGGCGATCCCGCGCGAAGACGCGGAAGCTCTCCAGCAGGGAATAGCGCACCGTCTCCGCGGTCATATGCGTCAGGATCAGCGATTGGTCGGCCAGGCGTTCCAGCAGGATCTCGATGTCGCCGGGGTCGAGGTCCGCGCCGGTCGGGTCCGGGCCGGAACATATCGTCTCGATCGCCTCCAGGTCCGCTCCGGTGTCGGGGACGGAACCGCCGTCGGCGTCGTCGGGGTTGGCGTCGAATCCGGTGGCGAAGACCGACATTCGCTCGAAGAGCAGCCGCTCCGCGCCGGTGCACAGATCGAACGACCAGGCGATGACATCCGCGATACCGCGATGCCGTTCGTCGACGCCGCCGCGCGTGACCGTCGGCCAGCGCAGCCGGCGGTCGGTCGCCGCGCCGGTGAGATCGCCGGCGATCATCGACAGCGGCTGGCGGCGCAGCCGCGCGGCGGCCAGCCGGATGTGCAGCGGGCAGTTGTGCAGATGCTCGCAGATCTCCTCGGCGACGGCCGCCTGATCGTTCCCGATGGTGTGCCCGGTGAGTTCCGCGCGGCGGCGGAACAGGTCGAGCGCCTGCCGGCGGGTCAGCGGGGGAACGGTGATCAGCCGCTCGTCGGCCCATTCGAGGGGTTCCCGGCTGGTCGCGATCACGCTCAGGCCCGGCACGGCGTCCAGCAGGTCGGTGATCACCGCGCTCGCGCCGGCCAGGAGGTGCTCGCAGTTGTCCATGATCAGGACGGTCTGCATCGCGCGGCCGGTGCGCGTGCGGCGATCGAGGGTATCGAGGAGGGTGCGCCGTGCCGACCGCCCGGAGAAGTCGGTATCGATCACCGACCGCGCCACCTCGTCCTCGATCTCGGCGGGGTCGGCGTCGCGGGGCAGGCGCGCCAGCCGCACCCAGCGCACGGGGGCGTTGCGCGCCCGGTGGAACCGTTGCGTCGCTTCGCCGACCAGCCGGGTCTTGCCGATTCCGCCGGAGCCGGTCACGGTGAGCAGGCGGACGGAGCCCAGTAACAGTTCGGTGATCTGTTCGAGTTCGCGCTCGCGGCCGATGAACTCATCGGCGGTTGTCGACAGAGTCCCCCCGAAACCCGGACGGTGCGGTCGCATGTCGAACGACTCTAGCCGGTGGCCCGCACCTGGTGAAGCGAGCCGCATACCTACGTTTCCGGGCGGGCTCTACCGATGCTCGTCGTTGCCCGCGGGGTCAGGCTGGACACCGGTGGAGAACGAACGCGAGCCCCGGTCGGTGACGGGGAAGGAGTCGGTGTGAGGCGGATACGAGTACTGGGGGCCGGTGAGTGCGGACTGCCGCTGGCCCATCGATTGCGTGGCGGAACGGAGGTCACGCTCGTCGCCGGTCGTGACGCCGAGCAGATTCTGTCGGGTTCGGTGACCAGCACGCAGGTCAAGTTCCCGCCGACGCTGGATCTGGAGTCGGGTGCGGGACTGGATTTCTGGGCGTCGACCGCGCCGCGGATCTCGGGTATCCGGTTCGTGGCGGCGATCGACCGTACGGCGGTGGTGCGGTGGACGGGGCGGTTCGCCCGGCCGGCGCGCAGCGTCGACCAGCGCACCGTATTCGGCCGCTGGTTGCGGGCGTTCGTCGACGCCGGTGGCCGGCTGGAGATCGCCGAGCCGTCGCTGGCCGAGATCGACCGCGGCGCAGGCCGTTTCGACCTGACGGTCGTGACCCGGGCCGACGCCGAACTCGCCGCGTGCTTCCCGCCGGATCCGGCGTGGCCGGTGCACTCCGGGCCGCTGCGGCAGCTGGCGGTGTTCTATCTCGACGGCGTCGTGCCGGATCCGGACGGGCTGGGCACCTACGTCTCCCTGCCCGGACTGGGCGAGATCATCTCCTATCCCGGGCTCACCGGCGCGCCGGGAGACGAACGGCCGTGCGAGATAGTGCTTGTCGAGGCGCGGCCCGGCGGCGACCTGGACGTGTTCTCCCGCGACAGCGGGCCGTCGGGTCGTTTACGCCTGGCGCGGCGGCTGTTCGACCGGCACCTGCCGCCGGACCTGGCCGACCGTTACCGCGGCGCCGAGCTGACCGACGCCGGCGCGACCCTCGTCGGCGCGGTGACGCCCGTCGTCCGCCGGCCGGTGGGGACACTGCCGTCCGGCACGCTCGTCCTGGGCGGCGCCGATGTCGTCTGCCGCATGGATCCCGGTGGCGCACAGGGCGCCAACAGCGCCGTCCAGTGCGCCTTCCGCTACGCCGACGCGATCCTGCGGCAGACGTCCGGGCAGTACGACCGCGACTGGATGCTGACCACCGCGACACCGTGGCTGACCGACATCGCCTACCCCGCCGCGCAGTGGACGGCCACCATGCTCGATCCGCCGGAACCACTGCAGGCGATGCTGGGCGCGGCCGCCACCGACGCCCGCCTGGCCGACACCTTCGCCGACCTGTTCGCCCGCCCGTCCGATATGGCACGCCTCGCCGCGGACGCTTGACGGTACAGGTCGGCTATCCGCTTCCTACGGAATTCGTCCCACCTCCGGACCCGGGTGCGGGAATGGTTCGAAACGTTCTTGAATGGAAGAAATTTCGGGCGCCGCATGATAGTTACCCCGGCATTCGATGCGCATCGGTATGGCATACGTAAAAAGGTGCGTCTTCCCAAGGTTGGTAAATGCCCACGTTGCACGGCAATGGGCGGTGCGAAATCGTTGTTACGGTGACGATTCGTCTCCCCACGTCGAGCCTGTGGGGGTGATCGCGGGAACTGTCATGAAATCTTGTGTTTCAAATTGTGCGGATGCGTCGGGTCCTTCGGGGGGTTCGGCATGGGCGGAAAGGGAGTGAACGGTGACCCACCCCGGGGATGAGGGGCTCACCGGGCTGGAGGATCGGATCGCGACGGGCTTGCGCGAACTCGCTCCGCAGGGGTGGCGACGCGTCGAGGCGTGGTTCGCGATGACGGTCGTCGCCGAATCCGCCCAGATCCTGTGCGACGACGGGATCCGGCCGACTCGACACCCCGTATCGGACGTGGTGTGGGACGCGGTGCGGCGGCACCGGCGGATCACGGCGGAATCGGCGTCCGGGCCGTGGTGGCGACTGCTGGTGCGGATCGATGCGGACGGCGTCGAGATCGTCGCCGATCGCGGCGCCGAACCGTTTCCCGGCGAGCAACTGTTCGCGCCGGAGGCATATCTCGCGGATCTGGAACAGTATCCGCGGGGTCGGCTGCCCGTGTGGCTCGCGGCCTACCTCAGGCAGGGCGAACGTCGCTCGAGGACGCCGCGGATGGCCGCCGAGCAGGTGCGGGCCGATCAGCGGGCGGGGGTGCGGGCCGTGGTCGTGGAGGGTGAACTGCCGGATCTCGCGGTGCTGTGGGCCCGATGGGCGGTGTTGTCGGCGGCCTTCGTGGCGGTCGGGTCGCGGCGGGGGCCGCGGGTCGGTCCGTCGGTGGGGCTGTTCGAAAGCGCGGGGCACAGCGGGTCGACGGTGACGGTGCTGCCTCGCGGCCGTGCGGTGCTCTCGGGCGGGGTGTGGGACGCGCCCGCCCTGGACGCCGCGTACAACGCGGGTGCGGCGATGCCGGAATTCTTTGCGGGAGCGCCGGACTGGGTGGTCGATCCGGTGCTCAACCCGCGGGTGGCCACCGGACTGCTGTCGTTCTGCTACTGGTGGGAGGCAGGGCAGTGGTATCGCGGTGCGTCGCCTCCGGTGCCGGAATGCGCACCGGCGCTGCCCGCGGTGTGGACGGTCGGCGGCGTAGCGGAGGTCGTCGGCGGCCTGCTGGAGGAGGACCGATCGGACGAGACGGCGGAGGCCGTCGAACTACTGATCGCCGCGGCGCAGGGGAGGACGGTCACCCGAGCCGACCTCGTGCGCGTCTTCGGCGACGACGAGCGGGCCGACATCGACGGCGCTCTGTTCCAGTTCGCGGTCGCGGACCTGACCGGGCACGACGCCGACCGGCTCGGCGAGACGGACGCGCTCGATCTCGTCCGGGACCATATCCGCCAACGCGGTTACGACACAACGGGATACCCGCTGTCGTCGCTGCGCGCCGACCGGATCGGCACGGGCTGGATGGTGCGCTCGCCGGTGCCCGCCGGTGAGGTGGCGCTGGATCGTGCCGTCTTCTACGTCGCCGACGACGGCGTCGTGGAGCGCTCGACGTCGTCGGTGCCGCTGTCGGTGTTCGTGGGTGACTTCGAGCGCCGATTCCGCCTGCGCCGCGGTGGGCGGGTCTGACCGTTGGGGGCGGCGACATGAACGACGTGGTCCGGCTCGATCCGGACGATATGCGCAATCACGGGGCGCGCATGTCCGAACTCGGTGATCGGGTGGGCCGGACCTACGCGGGATTGCGTGACGCGCTGGCACAGGCCGATGGCAGCTGGGGTGACGACGACCTCGGCCTCTCGTTCGCCACGGAGTTCAAGCCGCATGCCGACGAATTGCTGGCGAATCTGCGGGCAATGGAGGAGAGCCTGCACAATACGGCCGCCGGAATCATGGACGCGGCGGACGAATTCGGCAGGCAGGACATCGACGTCGCGAGCCGGCTGGCCGCGCAGGCGGACGGCCCGGCCTTCCCGTCCGCGGAGCAGGGCCCTGTTTCCGCGGCCGGCGGTGCGGGCGCGCCGTCATCGATGCCGGAGGGTGCGGCGGAGAACGGCGCGGCGATGAATGGTTCGGCGGGAAATGGTTCTGGGGGGAATGGTTCGGCGGGACAGGGGGCTCCGGGCGCACGAGGGGACGGCCCGGCTGGGCAATCGCCGGCTGCCCGGTCGCAGACTCCGGATCCGTCCGGAGGGCAGCAGGCAGAGCCCGACGGCGGCCGACGGGAACCGGGAGCCTCGGATCGGTCGGCGGGCCGGGAAGGCCGGGGCGAATCCGGCAGGGCCACACATGATCCCGGCCGCCGACCGCCACCCTCCGGAGTGTCGCCACCGGCCGGCGACGGGCGGCGCGCCCCGCGTGCTCCGGGCGCGTCGGCGGGTGTGTCGTCCGGTGGCGCGCGGAGCGGTAGCCCCTGGACCGGGCCGCCGAAAACTCCCAGCGCGCCGCAGCCGGGGGAGCAGCGGCCCTCCAGCCCGCGGTCCGGCCCCCCGCCACGACCACGGAAGCCGGCCGGTGAACCGCCGCGCAGGAACGAGCGGCGCGGGTCCGGCGACCGGCCGGTGTCCCATCCCGTGGTCCGGTGGCTGGCACGGACATTGGCCGAGCGGCACGGCGTGCGGGTGGCCGGATTCGATACGCCCGGCCTCGTGGTGGAGTCGGTGCGGGGATTCGTCGCGGCGGTGGACCGGGTGCTCACCGACTATCCCGCGATCACGCTCGACGTCGTCGCGATCGCGGATCTCGGCGAGGGAGCCACGGTGCGGTGGCGATCCGAACCCCTGGTGTCCGGCCCGCGTGCTGCCCCACCAGCCGGTACGGGCCGCTCGATCACCCTGGACCTGCGGACCGCGCAGGAGCCCAGCGGAATCTCCGAGCACGTGGAACCCGAAGCGGCGCAGCTCGATCCGGAGATCTACGCGGCTACGGTGCGCGAGCTCGCCCGCGCACTCGACTTCGCCGGCGGCGGATTCGCGGGCAGGAACGCGCAGCGCGTCCTGATCGAGGAGTACGCGCGCCTGGAGACGGACCGCAGGACGAGCCTCGTCGAGGTGCTGCGCGGGTACCAGCGCTGGCGGGCGGCGCTGGACGGGAACGACACGGCCGCGGGGGGATTCGATGTGGGCCGGGCCCTCGGCGTCGCGTTCGCCGAGGTGGTGCTGCACGGCGACCGGGCGAGCGTGCAGGCGAGAACCCTGCACTCGGTCCTGGCCGGCGCCGCGGCACGGCAGGGGTAGGCGATGCCGGCCGATGGTTCGTGGTCGCTGAATCCGGTTGTGGAACTGCGGGAGCTGTTCGACGGTCTGCCGGACCCCGCGCGGAAACTGGTCGAGGCCGGCTTGTTCGGCGGGAATCTGCCGCGCGCGGACGTGTCGAGGATGCGGTCGATGGCCGCGGAGCTGCGGGCCCGGGCCGCCGCCATGAACGAGCATGCGGAGGACGCGAAAAAGCTACTTTCACAACAGGATTCGCTGGGGTCCCTCGGCGACCAGGTGCGCGAGATGCTGCAACTGCACCACGACACCTCCGCCAAATTGCGTGAGCAGGCGCTGATCTTGGCTGATCAGGCGCAGGGTGCGGCCAACAATGCGGAGAAGACGCTGTGCGTGATGCTCGCGTTCGGAATCGAACTGGCCTGGCGGATCTTCCGGGTACTCACGACCGCCGCGGCGGCGGGCCCCGCGGGAGAGATGGCGGCTCTGCCCACGGTCGAGGCGATGCTGGTCTCGGGCCGATCGAAGGTCGCGTTGCTGCGCGACGGCTTGGAGCAGGCCCTGAAGAAGGGCGGTCTGGCCACAGCGGAGAAGGTATCGGCGTTGGGGCCGTTCCGGTTCGCGGTGACGCTGAGCAAGGCCGTCGTGGTACCGGCCGGGGTGGACGCGGGTTTCCAGTTCATGCAGGTCCTGTCCGGAGATCGGGCTCCCACCCTCGTGGGTGCGAACGGTGAGAACCCGGCGGGCATCGACCTGACGGCGATCGAGGCCGCGGCTGTGTCCGGTGGCGGCGGTCTGCTCGGCGGCATGGCGCTGACCAAGGGCGCGTCGAGAATCTTTCCGGCGGTGGAGAACAACCGGCTGATGCTCGGGGTGATCGCCGGGACCGGGGGCGCGATCGCGGGCCTGGGGGCGGGCGCGCTGGTCACCGGTTGGCCGGAACATGTCGACGAGGTGCTCCTCTCGATGGCCAACGGCGCGTTCTCCGCGTCCATGGACAGCCACGGCGGTGCCCGACCGAACGCCGCCGCGGGCAAGACGATCGACGGCAGCGGGGCCTATGCCGCGCCGGACGTACCCGCGGTCCGTCTCACCAAGAATCCCGCGCCCCCGCCCGTGTCACTCGAGAAGGCACCGACTCCCGTCGCGCCCCCGCCCGTGTCGCTCGAGAAGGCACCGACTCCGGCGGCGTTTCCGCCTCCCGTCACGCCGGAGCCCCAGAACTCCGGCGCGCCGAGCGCCGCCACCGCCGAGCACCCGGCGAACACCTCCGCCACGCCCGGCTCATCTTCACCCTCCGCTGCGGGGAACGCGCCGGCGGCGGCGCGCAATTCGACTGCGGACGAGGGGGATTCGGCAGCAGCCGCGGCGAGCGCGCCGGTGGCCGCCGCGCCCTCGCCCGCAGGCGCGCCGACCGCAGGCGCGGGGAACGCGTCCGCGGCTGCCGGGAGCGCGCCCGCGGTGACGGGGCACGGAACCGCGGTCACGGGGAGCGCGCCCGCGGCCGCCGGGAATATGCCCGTCGCCGCGGCGAAAGCGGCCGCGGCGGGAGCGGGTGGTGCCGTCTCGACTGCGGGGGACTCGGCCCTGCCCCCGGAGAGCGCGTCGTCGGAGGACGGTAGGGCGACGGTGTCGGCGCCCGATTCGGGATCACCGCCCGCGACAACGACAGCGCCCGACCACACCGGCGAGCGGAAATCCGGCGCGGATCTGCCGGCGGGTGGCGACGGGGCGCCGGCCGACGGCGATTCGACGAACCGTGGGGAAGGGCGGGGGCGCCGGGAGGAGATGCCGTCGGCCGGAGACGGTGCGCCACCGGCGGATGGTGATGCGCAGGCTGGTGACGATGATTCGGTGGGTCGTCGGGAGAGTCCGACGGTCGGCGAGGGGGCTTCGCCCGGCGACGGCGATGGTTCGTCGGCGCATGACGGTTCGGCGGGTCGCGGGCGGGGTCCGGCGACCGGGGATGGTGTCTCACCGGCGGATGACGGTTCCGCGGGTCATGGACAGGGTTCGTCCGCCGGTGCGGGAGGTTCGCCTGCCGGTGGTGGTTCGGGCGGCAGTGGTGGCAACGTGCCCGGCGGCGCCGACTTGGCCTCCGGCGCGCTCGGTGCGGGGGTGTCGGTGGGAGGAGGCGGTCCGGACACCCGGCAGCAGGACAATCAGCAGAACGCCGGTGGGCGCACGGGCGCTGCCGGTCCGGCCACGCCGACGCCCGCGGCCGGCGACCGTACATCCGGCCACGATCCCGTGGCGGCGCGCTCGGGCGCCGATGCCTCGGGGACCGGCCCTCCCTCAGGTGGGGGCGGTCGGCACGGCGGCTCCGACGGCCCGGCCCGCGTTTCGGCGCCCGAGACGGATGCGCCACCGGCCCAAGGGGATTCGGCTCCCGAGCGGAGCGGCGACGCCGCGGCGGACGCCGATCCGGCGGATCACGAGGTGCCGACCGGACCGGCGGAGGACCTGATCCGGCAGTTGGCCGCATTGCCGACGGCGGACCCGTCGGAGAAGAAGGACCTCACGCCCGCGCAGCAGGCGCAGTTCAAAGCGGCGGCGAAGAAGGCCCTCGCCATGTATCGGGACAGGAAGGAGGAACTGGCGAGCGAATCCTGGCAGCAGCGCAGGCAGGTGATGGAGCACGGCGACCGGGTGGAGGCGCTGCTGCGCTATATCGACGCCGAGCGCGTGGGCACGGGAAAGACGCCGCGGTGGAATCAGGTCAAGGCATTCCTCGTCGGCGAGCACGGGTACATGCGGCAGATGGGGACGGGGCAGGGCAAATCCATGGTCGGCGCGCTGGACTCGCTGAACCAGCTGTCGCGCGGTGAGCCGGTGGACACCGCGAGCGGGCAGCAGGTACGGGTCCATCATGTGATCACCACGACCGAAACGCTGGCCAACGAAGGGGCCCGGGAATTCGGGCCGATGCTGCGCAGCCTCGGCTACGACGTCGCGCGCTGGGACCCGCACAACCCCCCGCCGGACCCGGAACGCCCGACCGTCTACTACATGACCTACGACGAGCGGGCGACGGCCGAGCTGTTCGGCCGGCCGCCGCGGGGCGACACCGCGACGATCGACGAAGCGGACGCGGTCCTGGTCCACAACCAGACGGTCCACTACCAGTCCGACGGGCAGCGCGAGATCGCGCACGACATCGAGGCCGCCCAGGTGTACCGGGTGCAGGACTTCCTGCGCGCCGCGCTGAAGGCCCGCGCACTGACGTCCGCGGATCTGCGTGCGCACCCGGAGATGAGCCTGCATTCGATGAGCCGGCGATGGGAAGAGCGCAACGGCCGGCCCTTCACCAAGGAGGAGACCGAGATGGCCCGCGCCTTCCTGGATGTGAAAGCGGGCCGCCTGAAACTGAATCGGGACTTCCAGAAGTTCGACGGCAAGATCCAGATCCTCGACGAATACGGAAAACCCCGGAGCGACCCGAAGATCGGCACCGAGAGTCGCTGGTTCGGCGGCCGCCACAAGATGGTCGAGGCGATGTTCGGCGTGCCGGTGTACTCCGACGGCACGGGATCCAAACAGGTCACCGTGGAGGACGTCTTCGGCGGATACCGGCGTCTGCATCTGATGTCGGGCACGCTGGAGCGCACCGCTGGTGAGATCAAGGAGAATTTCCCGGTCCAGGGCGGCCTGGCGAAGGTGGAGGACTACGGCCCGTCGAATCGGGTGGGGGAAGAGGATCGGGTATTCCTCACCGAGGCGGACAAGTTGAAGGACGCGGTCGTCCGCGTCAAGGAATTGCAGGACCAAGGGCGGCCGGTGCTGGTCATCTGTCCCTTCAACGATGTGGCGCAGAAGTTCTCGCTGATGCTGACCAAGGCGGGCGTCGAGCACAACGGGATCGATGCCCGGTGGTTCTCCGAACACCGCGACAACAACGCCGCCGAGGAACACCTGCTGACGGTCAAGGACGGTGCGGGCGTCCGGCACGTCGTCGAGGGCGAAGACGGCGTCCGCCGCGCCCGGGGCGAGGTGACGGTCGGCACCGGGATGCTGGGGCGCGGCTTCGATGTGTCCATCACCGACGAGGTCAACGAACTGGGCGGGGTGCACGCACATATGCTGGGGCGCTCGCCGACCAATCCGGACGAGGACCACCAGTGGGCCTCGCGTCCGGGCCGTAACGGCCGTAACGGCAGCTACTGCTTCAATGTCGCGGCGACGGACGGTCTCTACAGTCAGGCCCAGCAGCGCGGTGCGCAGGTCGCGGTCGTCCACTACAAGACCGCGGTGGCCGAACATGCGGCGGCCACAGCGGAATACGCGCAGGTGGTCGGAGAATCCGTTGGCGCGCAGTCGCATTCGGAGAATTCGTACGGCGCCGCGGCGACCACGCGGGAGGCGACGGTGCGTGCCGCGCGTGCGAAGGTCGACGCTGCCGCCGCCGACCTCGCCGCGGCCGAGCGGGAGATGCGCGGTCTCACCTCGCCGCTGCAGAGCGACGCCGCCGACCGCGCGTATATGGAACGTGCCCTGCGCCGGGCCAACCAGGCCCATGCCCCGCCGTCATCCGGCGTATCCGACGCATCGATCCCTTTGCAGGGCACCGTCGCGAACGCCGCGCCGATGGACCAGGATGGCGATCATCCCGCGTCGGTCGTCCAGCGCGTCGAACGGGAGACCACGTACGGCGAGGCCGACACGGTCCAGCCGCATCTTCGCGGTGATCGCTTCGCGCGGCTGGCCGGGTGGCTCGGGGTCCCGGCCACGGTTCAGGCAGAGATGACGGCGGAATTCGACATCGGCGACAGCGACGACCCGCTGAGCAGGTTGCTGGAACGCGCCGGTCTCTCGACAGCCGCGGTGGCGGCGTTGAATCAGCATCTCGACTATGCCCCGGCCGCGGCGGTAGTGCGGGCCGGCGACCTCACCGACGAGCAGGCACTGCAAGAGCTGGTGCCGCAACGGAACCGGCTGGCAAGCGAATTCGGCTGGGAACCCGCGCAGGTGGCCGGGGCCGAGGGGGTGCGAGAGGTGGGCGCGGCGGTGGCCGCGGCCCGGGCCGAACTGGCGACCGCACTGGGTCGCGAGCCCGAGGACGTGTACGCCGCCACCGCCCGCGACGTCCTGGCCGACGCGGTCGCCCGGACGCTGTCGGCGACCGACCCCGAGTCCATCGGGACGGCCGACGACCCCCAGGTAACCGCGGCCTCGACCTACCTGGCCGCCACCGCGCTGCTCGATCTCGTTGTCGCCATTCACCAGCGCAGCCCGAAAAGCTGTGTCAACAACGGTGTGACGATGATGCGGGTACTGCATACCGGCAACGAGGACCAGTACCGGATGCCGGCCGAGATGCCTTTGCGCGGACACGATTTCGACGACACCGAAAGCGCCTTCGGCGGCCGGTTCCGCACCTTCGGATCTCTCGACGAGGCGGCGCGATCACTGGCGGACCGGCCCGGTGGCAGCCAGGCACTGGTCTACAACTTCATCCGGGAGGGGGAGGTCGAGAGCCACCTGGTGCTGCTGGTCAACGACAGCGACCGGCGCGACGACCCGAACCTGGTGGTGCTGGACATCGCCGCCGCCCCCGGCGAGGCCCCGATCACGCCCGAAACCCTCGCCGATCCGGATGCGTTGCTACACACCGCTGTCCCGTTCGACGACTGGCAGCGCACCCAGCAGCGGTTCATCGGGGAGCTGCACGGCGAGGACCGCGAGGTCTTCGCCATCGAATTCGACGAACAGGGAACACCCCTCGACCGCCTCCCCGAGGAGCAGCGGCGCGGCGTGTACGCACCCGACAACCCGGACGCCCCGCCCTCGGCCCTCTGGTCGAGCCGCGCCCCGCCAGCACCGTTGCGGAGCAATCAA
Source organism: Nocardia transvalensis NBRC 15921 (assembly GCF_000308875.1). GTDB lineage: Bacteria > Actinomycetota > Actinomycetes > Mycobacteriales > Mycobacteriaceae > Nocardia > Nocardia transvalensis. The sequence continues at coordinate 90,094 of NZ_BAGL01000059.1, read as the reverse complement.
TTTGCACTCGCCGGTCAGCGTCCCCCCGGCGAACCCGTCGGTGGATTCGCCGGTGCCCGGCCACCGGGCGAGATGCTGTTCAGGCATATCGACGGGGTGGGCGTGGAGCGATGCCTGTTCGTCAAGGCGGCTCCCGGGGACGGCGGTCCGAGCGTGTGGCGGCTGCCGTCGGCGGCCGAGACGGGGATGCCCACGCACGGCGGGTTCGGACCGGGCGTGATGCGCGCCGGTGTGGTGGTGGCCGACGTGCCCGAACGGTTCGGGGTGACCGTCGACGGAACGCGGATCACGGACGCGCAGTGGCTGACTCGCGCCGAGCTGACGGCCAGGGTCGTCAACCGGCACGTGCGCAAGGGACTCTCCGAGCAGGTGGCCGCGGCGTCGACGGCCTTCCATCCGGTGGGCCCGCCCGCCGACGCCGCGGCGGAGCTGGCGCGTCTCGGGTCGCGACTGTCGTTGAGCGCGAACGATATCGACCGACTGGTGCGGCAGCTGGCCGGCCGGCCGGCCGCGACGCAGGAAAAGATCCTCCAGTACTTCCGCGCCTTCGTGGTCGATTTCGAAGGGACGAAATTGGCGGCCGGGCTCTACTGGGAGGAGGGGAACAACGGCCGGCTGGCCGGTGCCTTGCAGCGGCAGCAGATTCGAACCGCCATCGCGGTCCATCCCGATATCGCCGATGCGGTGCTCACGCCCTTGTCGGAGAGCGCCCTGTCGGAGATCGTACACGGCGACGAATGGGATGCCGCCGCCGTCGGCGATCGGATCGCATTCCTGGCCCGGCCTCGGGTAGCCGACGCACTGCGGATGATTCACCGCAACAATCCGCACTTCTCTTCCTATGTCACAAGGCAGATTTCGACCGCACCGCACCTCGAACAGCTCGGCGAAGAACTGCGCCGGATCGCGGATATTCCGCCGGGCGCCGTGGAACTCCGCCTGCTTTCGGGGTTCAACAGATTCGTAACGCAAACCAGCGCAGGTGATCTCCGCCGAACGGTCCTGGGCATTGCCGTGGAGAACGACCAGCCGACGGCACACGACCGGGCGTGGAATTTCCTGCTCTCACTGGACGACTTCGCTCCCGGTGCGGCCCTGCAGAAGTTCGCGGACATCTTTCTGGTGGCCGGCCAGCTGGCCAATATCGCACCGGATATCCGTGCGGCCGCGACATTCACGGCACAACGCCTGCGTGAGGTGGAGGACGTCTACGTCGCCGGACCGAACGGCGGCGATTTCACACGCTATGTGGAGCAGGTCGCCGAACTGCCGGTCAGTGCGCGGCCGCCGACGATTCGCGCGGCCATGGAGATGGTCCGGAACGTGACGCCGGAGTTCGCGCGGTGCGTACGCGCCCTGACGAGCGACAAAGGATCGGTGACCGAGCGGGCCGTGCTCGGTCTGCGGCACACGGGTGACGCGAGTATACGCGAATTGAAGGAGATAGCCCGTTCCTTCGTGACCGAGGTGAAAAGCGCGGGAATCTCGGCCGAAAGCCTCGCCAAGGTCCAAACCTCGGAATTCCTGGCCCGGCTGCTGGTCGAGGTCACGCACTTCGACACCGCCGGGTGGGGCCCGAACGACATCGCGTCGCTGCGAGCACTGCTCGACTATCACGACGAGGCGACCGCGGCGGGCCGTATCCGGCCGATGCCCGCGGAGTACCAGCCCAGCGAGGTGCTCGACATCGCCAAACTGCGCACCCGGGACGCCTCGGCCGGACCGCAGTGGACCGAGGACCTGCTGACTCGCTTCGCGCGGTTGTCGGCCAATCTGAACGATGCCTGCGCGGCGATGACCGGCATGAAGCAGCCGTTCACCCACCTGCTCGACAAGCTCGGGCGCGGCATCACCGAGCACATCGAGACGATGGAACGGGCGCTCGCCTCGGGAACGCTGGCCGACGGTGCCCCGTTGAACGACGCGGCCCGGCGGAACATGGTGGCCCGAACGCAGGAGTTGCGGAAACTCGTCGCGCCGGATCCGGAAGGCGACAGGCAATTCCCGGCATTGCGGTCGCTCGAGGATTTCGAGAAGAACTTCCACAGCCTCGCGCGCATCGGCGAACTGCACGACGACCTGCGGACCATCTGTTTCGCGTGGGCCATGCGGCAGCACCCGGACTGGATCGCCTGGCTGAGCGATCTGGGAACCGGCGACCCCACTCTGGCGGATGTGAGTCGCGTCCGGGACTTCGTGGAGCACATCACGAACCAGGAAGTGTTCGCGCGGTATTTCTCGAACCGCAAGGACGCCACTCTTTTCCGCCGGCTGACCAGTGTGGCGGCCCTGGATGAAGCGATCCTGCGCACGCAGGGCGTTGGCGTGTCCAGCGATACCACCAAGCTGCAGTTCGTTCCGACGCGAGGGCCCCTGCTGGAACTGTCGGGGCATATCGCCAGTGCCTGCTGGGCCGGGAAGTACACCTCGGTGGCGGAGGAGCTGCCGAATATGACCGCCGTCATTATGGTCCGAAATCCCGACGACCCTGGCCGTACCGCCCTGGCCGGAGCCGGACTCCTCATCGAGACCACCAGCAGCGCCGGTGAGCCGCTGCTCCTGGTGCGTGGTCTCAATCCCACGGAGACGTATATCAACCATGTCTCCGTCGCGGATTTCTACGACAAATTCATCGGCTGGGCGAGCGAGATCGCCGCCGCCCGGGGACGTCGGCTCGCCATCGTCGTGGACGACCGGTGCGGTGACGCCGCGACGAATCGCCCGGTGCTGTTCGGGCATCTGGCGGCGGAGCGCCGGACACTCACCCCGATCAAGATCGATCCGGCGGATTCGACATTCAACGGCTACGACGTGAGCGACAGCGCGTACCTGGTGCGGCCCGTTGTCCGGCCCCGGGGATTCATCGGCAGCCGTCCTTCCGAGGATCGCGAGGGGGCGAACGAGGCGACATCCGCTGATACCGCGCGGGAATCAATCGATGCGGCCGTACTCGGCGAGGTGCTGGTCCAGCACGGCGTCGTGATCGGACGCGGGGCCGCGGCGCAGGCGCTGGGCTCGGACACGCCGGGCGAGCCCGATGTCGTCGAACTGTCGGTGCCGGAGTGGTTGTACCGGCAGTACGAGGCGGAAGGCTGGACTCGCACCTCCGAGGATTCGGTGCTGGCCCGCGGGCGGCTGCGGGTGTCGGTGGGGTGGCACGGCGTGGTGTCGCACGAGGAGCTGGAGCGCCGGGCCTGGCATCCGGCGGCGGGCGCGGCTCGCGTCGCCGGATTGCCCGACATCTACGCCTGGGCGCAGGAGCGCGGACTTCCCGAGGACGTGGCGGCGACCGACTGGATCAAGACCCGGCTACTGAGTCCGGCGCGTCCGCCGTTGCCGGTGCCGGTGATCGGGCGGGAGATCGAGGAGGTAGCCGAGATCCTGCGCTCGCGGCTGCCGCGCGAACGGCTCGACGATCCGGAGATCCGCCGCGGCATCCGGCTCGCGGCCGAGGGACTGTTCGTCAACCGGACGCTGTACGGCCACCCGGATGTCGGCCGTGCCAACCACCTCTACGACGACGCCTTCGAACTGCGCGAATTCGGGGTAGCGGCCCTGTACCACAACGGCATGGACGTCGCCGGGGATCTGCGGCACATCCTGGACAACGGTGTGCTGCACGGGGCCGGAATCGACGAGATCGTGGCGGCGATGGTCGCCGACGCCTGGAGCGACAGCGTCTACGGCGGCGGCCGGCGCCGCGACAATCCCGCACGCTACGACGAGCTGGCGTCGGCGGAACTGCTGCACGCCCGCGCGCTGTCGCACGGCTACCCGGAGGATGCTGCCCGGATCCTCGGATTCGCGGTCAACGGAACGGGATTCGACGAACGCACCGGAACCCAGATGATCGCCTCGCCCGCGGCCGTCGTCGAGTTGCGGCAGCGCTGGGGCGAGATGACCGACGGCGAATTCGAGCGGGCACAGCGAATCGCCCGCTGGGTCGCCGCCGCGGACCTGCAGACGCTGTCGGAACCGGACGCGGTCGTCCAGTCCATCGAACTGGCGCTCGAGGACCTGATGTCGCGGCGCTTCGATTCGGCGCGTGTCTTCGGACGGGCACTGGCGGAACGGGGCATCCGGGTCAGCGATATCGGGCAGGCGTTGCGATTCGCCGATCGGCTGGGGCACATGCGGCCCGACGACAGCGTCGCCACCGTGCGCCAAGCCCTCGTCGATCGGCTTCGTTCCAGCGCCGCCTTCGTCCACCCCGACGGTGGATATCGCCCACCGGACGGGTGGTTGCTGGCCAATCGGGATATGCGTCGCGATCACGCCGCGAAACTCCGGGAGATCGCCGACCGCCTCGCGGACGACCCGACTTGGACGCCCTTGGACGCCTATCGCGAGGCCCGGCGGCACGCGGCGGAGATGCGCGAGGAATACGGCGGCTTCCGCTGGCAGGCGACCGTCGCGCACGCGTCGGATCCCTCGACCCTCGCCGAAGCGGTCGCGGCCCGGCTTCCCGCCCGGGCCTCGGCCGAGATGACCCGGGATCTCGCCGAGGCGATACCTCGCCTCGCCGAGTCCGCCCGGACCTTGGCCGGCCCCGACCAGGTGATCGTCGTGACCTCGTCGCGGGACCCGGACGGCCGGACGAGACTGATCGCCCAAGTGGACTACACGAGACCCGATCCCGCCGATCCTTCTCCCGGCGTGGACCCGGAAGCCTTGCGGCACACCCTGTCCGACCTGGACTGCCGGATCGACGTCGACTCCGCCGACCCGTCGCCGCAGGGCCGGATCGAGCATCACCTCCGGCTCGATTTCACCAGACAGTACGCGCCGGCGGACTCCCTCGATGCCGACTCACTGCGACTTCCCCCGGCCGATATCGAAGCATCGCCGCCGGATCTTCGGGCCGGTGCGGACAAAGATCGTCCCGACCGCGATCGCAGCGCTCAGATGCGAATCGTCGGCGAATGGCTCGCTGCCGTCCGGGAGTTGCGTGGACTGACACAGCAGCGGCTGGCCGATGCCATGGGATTCAACAGGAGGAATATAGAGCAGGCTGAGGTGGGAGAAGGCATAACCGTCGACTATCTGCGTCGGTTCTGTCGCGTTTTCGATATTTCGGACGATGTCATTTACGGTGTCGTTCCGCGAGATTTGTCCCATCATTTCGGTGACCGCATTCCTTCGAGTAGTGAAGATCTCGGTGCGGGTGCGTTCGCTGCCTGGCACAGGGCGGTCCGCGGATTTCGAGGGATGACTCAGCAGGAACTCGCCGAAGCCATGGGTATCGGTCCGGATATTGTCATCAGGGTCGAAGAGGGAGCCCGTGTCAACGCGGTCTACCTGCGCTTTCTCCGGCGTGTCCTGAATATTCCGGAGGAGATTCTCCGTGATGTGGCTCCGGACGATTTGAAACCCTATTTGGACGACACTCTCACCGATCCGGGCAATCCTGTTTTCGACGCATTCGAGCACTGGCACAGGGCGATCCGGGAGCACCAAGGTATGAGCCTGCGTCGACTTGCCGAATCCTCGGGCACCCCGTTGAACGAGGTAGTCGAAGTCGAGCGGGGCGGCCGTGTTACGGCAGATTACCTGCGGTCCTTCGGACGTGTCTTCGGCTTCTCCGCCCAGGTACTGGAAGTTGCCGAGCAACTTGCCCGGCGCTCCGGGCCCCGCTACGACGCGGCTGGTCCTTGGATCGCGGCCATCCGGAGCTATCGCGGGATTTCGGTCGAAGAGCTCGCTCGCCGCGCGAATTGCGTCGTCGACACTGTCGTGCGTGTCGAGCGCGATGAACAGGTCGACCGTCGCGACGTCGACGCAATCGGTGCGGCGCTCGGAATTCCCGCCTTCGTGATGCAGGCCGCGGACAGACGCTTCAATTCGACGACCGGCCCGTCCTCCAGCCGGGAACCCGCAGCGGCCGCGGAAGCTTCGCGTGCCGGCGCGGCAGCAGACATCGCCACCCGAACTCCGATACCGCCCCGCGTGGAGATGACTCGGGCAGGGGAGAACACACCGGTGTGGCCGCGCTCCGACGAGGTGGCCGATGTTTCCCTCGATTGGCTTCGGTCCGAGCCGTCGGTACGGTCGCTGTCGGATCGGTTGAATGACGGCACTCGCCGGATTCTGGATCGCTATCCCGGGTCCGCGCGCAAAGGGCAAGTGCTGTACGAGGCTCTGGACCCACCGTGGCGTGGGTTCGACGGACAGCACTCCCCGAACATCGCGGCAGCTTTGCCTCCGGTGTTCGAGGACGCGATGCAGACGATCGGCCGCGAGGTACCCGGCGTGCATTTTGCCGCCATCGTCGACGCCCTGCATCTCATGCCTGCTGCCCGGGAGGAGATGCTCCGTGCGTTGCATGCGATCCGATCGGAATCGGCAAGTGGACAGGGCTTTTCGCCGAACTGGCGTCGGGATGACATACCGAGCGCACGAATCGAGTTCCGCCTCGCTCTCCCGACGCTGATGCATCTGCAAGCCCACAACCGGAGCGCATTGCCGGCGATCACGCTGTTGGATGCAGCGCTACACGGCCCCTGGGATTCGCTGCACGAGCGGATCGCCACGCACACGCAGGCCGAACTTGCCAGAGCTGTCGCGGATTTCGCTCGTTCCATTCCGCCGGAGCATTATCAGGACGTCGTGAACGCCCTCGATATCGGCGAGGGCGCCACAGCGTCGATCCTCGATTCGCTGCATCGTGTCGGCGGCGCTCCGGATAGCGGGCAGGAACCAGAATTGCAGCGCGCCGCTGCCCACGTTGTCGGTATGGTCGGTGCGGATTCGCTGGCGTCGGCCGGCGTCGATGTGCGCTCCGAGCGCTTCGGAGAGGAAGCCGCTGTACAGCTTTCTCGGTTCGGGCCGCACAATCCGCATCTGGTGTACCGGCCTGACCACGTCGAACTGCACCGGCCGGGACGTCCGACGCTGCGGAGTTCCCTCGACGGCCCGCTGCCGACGGCAATGGCAGAAGCGCTCGCCGGGGCTTTCGATTCCACCGTTCACCCCGGCGAGCACGGCGTACCGATGCCGGGCGATCCGGTATTCGCCCATCTCTTGCCGACCGAGGAATGGGGCACAGTCCACCAACACGTCTTCGAATCGCTGCTGCCGGGCGAAGGGCCGGTTGTGGGGGTGGTGGTCGGCACCTACGACCAATTACGTGCGCGGCCACCACTCGTGCGAATTCATTCACGGTGCCTCTACGGTGACGTGTTTCATTCGACGAAGTGCGACTGTTATCGACAGCTTCGCGGTGCGCTCGAGCAGATGGTGCACGAGGGCACGGGGGTGCTGCTCTACTTCGACGAAGGTAGGAGCGGCAACGGTCATGAGGGGCGCGGGGTGGGGCTGTATCGCAAGGCCGAGGCGTACCGGCTGGAGGACGGAGGCCTCGATACAGTGGAGGCGTTCGACGCGCTCGGCCTGCCCTACGATGTCCGCAGCTACAGTCACGGCGCGTTCATGCTTCGCTACTTCGGTCTGGAAGCCGTTCGTTTGATGACGAACAACCCGAAGAAGATCGCGGCACTGGAGGAGAACGGCATCCGTGTCGTGGATCGGATTCCGCAGAAGCACCCAGGTACTCATCGGAATCGCTATCTCGACGTCAAGAGAAAGTATTTCGACCACTTCTTCGACCCGGACGATTTCCCCGATCCGGACCAGGAATCGCTGGGCCGGATCGTGCGGATGGGACCCGGCGATCTGGCCCGGCAATGGGCGCTGTTGCAGGAAACTCCCAGCCGGGCCGTCCGGTCGTCGGGAGTTTCGTCCGGGCAAGCCATCAGCGTGGACGCGGCGCTGGAGGACGGGCTCGAAGCCGCCCGGGTGTGTTTTCAGCGCGGCCTCCGTCGTGTGTATTCGGTGACCCGCGCAGAGCTGGGAACCTGGCAACCCGCCCAGATCACCCACCGGGGAGTGCTTCCGCTACCGGCACAGCGGGCTGCGGGAGGAGTATTTCGTGAGGTCGCCGCGTGGGGACTGCTCGAACAGCAACTGTCCACCGAGCCTGCGGGGACGACGTTCCTCGTGGTCCACTGGCCGCCCGGCATAGTTGATGCGCCGCCGGTCGGCTTCATCGATTCGCGATCCGCACACACCGTAGTGCTGTCGCGCGGCCAGGCTCCGGACGCGCTCGAGTTCTACCAGACGAGGGACGACAGCACGCACACATACCGGTACGGCCAGCGCCCCCTCGACGCCGCGCTGCCGCCTGACGGGGACCGTCTGGTCGTGATCAAATACGACCCCGCCGGCAACGTGCTGCCCTTGCCTGGGCCCGCCGTTCTCCCACCACTACCGATCGCCGATACCGACGATGCGCCTCCGCCCACCGAAAACGGCACGCCTACCGACCTGACCCGCCCGTCTCGCGATCCCGACCCGAACGCCGTCCCGCTCGGACAGCACGCCGATGTCCCGGAACTCGGTCCCGGTGCGAACCCGGAGGGCTTTCGGCAAGAGCGCCGGGGGCTGCGGCGGCAGAACGAGGCGGCGGTGCTGCTCGCCCGGGCAGGTTTCCGGGTCGAGCAGCATCCGGACGAACCCGGTTCGCGCGCACCCGATTTCCGTATCGAGGACCGCCTTTTCGACTGCTATTCGCCGTCCACCGGACGGGTCAGCAACATCTGCTACGAAATCCGGCGCAAGGTGGTCGTGAAACGGCAAGCCGAGCGGATCGTGGTGAACCTGGCCGATTCGGCCGCGGACCCGTCCGAGCTGAGTCGCGCCCTGCGCGAGCATCCGATCCCGAACCTGCGCGAAGTGCTCGCCATCGACCGAGACGGCCGGGTGCTGCGGTTGTCGCCGGGCCCGCCGACGGTGGTCGCGGAAAGCCGCGAATCCGGACGCCGGGGCTTCATCGGCAGCAGGCCGGCGGGCACTGATGAGCCGGCCGACGCGGAGGTCGCCGACGACGTGCGTTCGGTCGGCGAAGCGGTGCGGGCGGGGCTCGGACCGCTTCGGGCCGAGCACTTCCCGCTGCCGGGTATGCGGATGCGGACCGACGATCCGGACCGGCTCGCACCGTTGCGGGTGTTCTCGCTGTGGCAGGCGCATGTGGCGAACCGAGGGCTGGGAAAGCTTGGCAGCCGGTGGAATTCGGCGACAAGCCCCGCGGCCCGGCGCCGCGCGCTCGCGCAGGTGTATTACTGGATCTCCCACCAGCGGTACCTGCGGCAGGTCTGGGCGATCGAGCGTGACCCGAGCGCGATCGGCGAGTACGAGGAGAACCATCCGGACTACTTCCGTTCCCGGATCGACATCGATACACCGAATATGGACCAAGTGGGGCGTCCGGTAGGCACACCGGCGCTCCGGACCGCCGACGAGATCAGCGGTGTTCTCCGGGCCCGGATGGACGAGGAGGCGCCGGGGGACAGGAGGCTGCGGAATCGCGTAGAACTGCCCGGCGGTAGCCGCGTCGACGGAAATATCCTGTACGCGTTCGAGGACGGCCGATTCGTGATCGAGACGGCGCGCCCCGAGGACCAGCGGACGATATTCGATGCCGCCTTGGTCGTCCTCGCCGAATTCACCGAGCATCGGTCCGCGAAGTTCTCGGCCGATGCGCTGCGGCGTTTCGCCGACGCGGTATATCTGCTGTACCAGGCCCCGCTCATGCGGAGGGGCAGCGACGCGACGATCAGGACGTTCGCGGCATCGGTGCTCACCTTCGTATCCGGCCGTCCGGCCGGTCTGCCGCACGACGTCGATTTCCAGGCCATGTCGCGGCGGCAGTCCGACTTCGTCGAGTGGCTCACCCGCATGCTCTCCCCGGATCTGGTGCCGGACAACGGTGTTCGCCGCCCCCGGGGCTTCATCGGCAGTAGACCCGATCGGGCCGACCCGGCGGTGGGCCGGGATGCCGACGGCCCGGCAGTGCCGGACGTGTCGCCCGGGACGTGGCTCCGGGGACAGCGGCTCGATCGGAAGCTGCAGCAGAAAGAGATCGCGGAGGCGGCCGGGATAGCCGCTGGGCACCTCTCCGGCATCGAGAACGACAAGAACAAACCACGGTTGGAGACGTTCCGGCGCCTCTGTGCGGCGCTGCACATCGACGAGCCACTGGCACTGGCCGCGACACACCGGTTCTATCCCGAAACGGACGTCGATACCGATCCGGCCGCGCACGACACCCTCGGTAGCTGGATCGCGGCATTGCGCAATGCCGGAGGCATGACGAGGGCGGATCTCGAGCGGGCGACGGGGGTGGATGCCTCACACATCACCGATATCGAGAGCGGCACATGGGATCCCCGATTGCCGACCGTCCGCCGGCTGCTGGAGGCACTCGGCGTCGAGACGGAGGTCGCGGAGGACGCCATCCGCCGTTTCCGGCCCGCCGAGGATGTCGATCCGGTCGGGTACGCCCTCCCCGGCGACTGGTTCGCGGCGCTGCGGCACAACGCGGGTCTGTCGCAGGCTCAGGTCGGCGCCGCGCTCGGGATGTCTCAGACCCGCATCGCCCAGATCGAGAACAATCATCACAAGCCACAGCGGAAGAAGTTCCGGCGGATCGCCCGGGCGCTCGGGGTCAGCGAGGAGCGGCTGACGGTCGCGGAACGCCACTTCTATCGGGCGGCCGATACCGATCCCGCGGCACACGACGATCTCGGCGGATGGGTTGCGGCACTGCGCGACCGGCTGCGGATGACGCAATCGGAGTTCGGGGCGCTCGTCGGCCTGTCGAGCCGCTACATCGTCGATATCGAGCACGGCAAGGAGATCCCCTACCGGACGTTCCGGCGCATCTGCCGCGCGACGGGAGTCCGCGGTGGTGAGCTGATCTACGCTGTCCGGCAGTTCTATCCGGATCTCGGCGTCGATATCGACCCGGCCACGCATACGGCACTCGGCCGGTGGATCGCGGCCCTGCGGTACGACGAGCGGATGTCCGCGACGGACCTGGCCCAATGGTCGCGGATGCCGCGCAGCTCCATCTCCAGCATCGAGAACGGCAGGTATGTGCCGCGCCTGCGCAAGTTGCGCCAGCTCTGCCAGTCGCTGGGCGTCAACGGCGAGTTGTTGCTGGAGGTCGTCGACCGCTTCTATGCCGACCGATACGAGCGGTCGGGGTATCGCGACGAGGAGGAGCTGTTCCGGCGGTACCTCGTGACCCGGGTGGGCTCCGACGAAGAGACGCGGGTCCGCAACGAGATCCTCGAACGGTTCGCCTGGGTGCCGAAGGCCCTGGCGCGCAGGGAATCTCCGGATATCCGCGACGACGCGGAACAGATGGCGTGGATCGGGATCATCGCCGCGATCGATCACCATGTGCCCTCCGCGTCGTTCGCGGCGCATGCGTGGGCCGGCGGCCGCGGGGCGGTTTTCCGCTACCGTCTCGCGCGGCGGTTCCCGGATCTCGACAATCGCACCCGCAAGATCGTGAGCACGGTGGAAGCGCAGATCTACCGGATGCTTTCCGCGGGTGAGAAACTCGACGATGCCGAGATCGCTCGCGCCACGCGCCTGAAGCCGGCCGATGTCGCGCTGGCGCGGGAAATCCTGGACCGGCCCGTCTTGCGGTCGGATGCGCCGATCCGCGGCAGGGACGGCGACCGGCGCCGTGAGACAGCCGATCCGGCCCCCGCGGGCTTCTCCGACGCCGATTTCGCGCTGACCGTGCGGGCCGCGCTGTCCGACCTGCCGGACCCCGAGGTCGCGGAGCGCTTGGTTCTCCAGCATCTGGTGGAGGGCGTGTCCCTAGGGCGTGTGGCCGCACGATTGGGATTGCCGGCCGCGGCCGCGGGGGACCTCCTTTCCGATTGTCTTGTCCGGCTGCGTACTACGTTCGGCAGCGCCCAGGCAGCGTCCACGCCGTGGAACCAACGGGTGACGACGGCCCCGCCCGCGGAGAAGCGCAGGCCGGGCGGATTCATCGGCAGCCGTCCGCACGGACCTGCCGAGGATCCGCGTCGTCCGGCGACGGACGGAGGGACCACGCCGTGGTCGGCTGCCGGGGACGGGGATCACGGAAGTTCCGAGCCTGTCCGCGCGGAGGGCGACCCGTCACTCGTCGCCGACAGTATGCTGGCCCATTTCACGGCTAGGGAACCGATCGACTGGTGTCAGCTCGACCCGGACAGTGTGTTCGCGGACTGGGTCTGGTCGAGCGATGAACAGCTGCCGTCCCTGGACTCCGGCCTGGACCTCAGCTGTATCGACATGGTGGTATACGCCGCTCTCGAGTCGGGCGTGCTCGACCGTGCCGGAGCGCGAGCCATATACAGCTGGGACGACAGGACCGACTCCTTCCTCCGGTGGACGGACGAGCTTCCCGGCTTGCTCGTCCCGGGCGAGCGCCGGGTCCTGTCCGGTGACGACGCGAGCACCCGCCCACGACGCGGTGACGTCGTGCTGTGGTTCGGCTCGGATTGGACGACGGACGCGGAGCACGTGATCCACGTCGCGGTCGCCGACGGAACTACCGATCCGGAGACGGGTTCGCCCGTCGTGCTGTCGTTCGGGGCCCGCTGCTCGTGGTTGCCGTCCCGTGGTCGTGGTCTGCGCCAGGCCCGGACGAGCGGTGTCGAGCATACGACCGTCGCGGAGCTGAACCAGACCGCCGCTCTCGTCAGGGTGTCGCGGGTCGAATTCGGCGCGGGTGCGTGGACGAGCAACTCTGTTGGCGGCCAGGAGATTTCGGTACCGTCGTACCGTGCGTCGCGGGCATTGCGCCCGTTCGTCGCCACACCGTGGCGACGGGCGTTCCCCGGCTTGGACGAGTGGGTGAGCGGGCGGCCGGACGCGCAGCGATTGATCGCCGCCTTCGACGCGTGGGAACGAGCCGAGGGCGCCGCGGGCGAGGTCGCGAGGTTGACGGAGACCGTCGACACCCTGGTGTCGAGCACGCGGCTCGAGCACGAATCGCGCTCACGCGGAACACTGCCGATCGACGGGCATACGCAGGTGCGTGTCGTAGTCGGCCGCGACGGCGCCCCGGTCTCGCTGAAGGTCGCGAGTATGGGCGAGCACGGCCGTGTCCTGCGCGCACTGTTCGCGGCACGGCCGGACCTGACGGAGACGATTCCGCGGCGAGGCGGCCGCCTGCCGATCGAATTCATCGACGTGACAATGGAAACCGATGGGCGGGTCCGTGCGCGCCATCTGTCGCCGGACGATGCCGACCCGAGCCGGAAGCTGATCCCGGGCCTGCTGCTGGACCGGTACTTGCGCTTGTGTGCCGCGGGTGCGTTCGACCGGCCGGGCGCCAAACCGGCGAAGCGACCGAGTTTCCGGCAGTGGATCGACGATCTCCCGCCGGGCGTCTTCAAGGGGCCCGCCGACACCTTCTATGCCTTGACGCCCAACGGCTACATCCTCACCGATCGCGCGGTCGAGGAGGGCGCCAAGCTGGATCCTGGCGAGTCCGCCGGGCCGCACAGCTCGGCCGACTCCCTGCGTCGCGTCGTCGATCGAGCGCCCGGGCTCGCCGGCGTCGTCTATCGCCGGTCGACCCCGGAGGAGTCCGAGCAGTTCACCGAGCGATCGAGCGAAGTACTCGACCTCGGTGTCATGGAGGCGCGGGTGACCATGGCGAAGGACGCGTCGGGGCAGTGGCGGCTCCTCGAACCGTCCGTCTCCGGTCTCTACCCGGGCGACGTGCTCAGCCGCTGGTGCGGGCAACTGCGTGCGCGGAGCCGTCGCCGGTTGCTCACTCTCGTCCGGCGCCACCTCGACGGTCGTGGGTCGGACACATTGAGCCCCGTGGCCGAACCCGGCGCCGCAGCGGAGCCCGGTCCGGCCACCGGGCGTAGCCGCTACATCGGCAGCCGCCCAACGGATTCCGGCGAGGCGATCGAGGCTATTGCTCGGGAGGTTGTCACGGCCTTCGAGGAAGAGAAGGCGAAGCCGACGCCGTTCTTCGGCTCGATGTTCGAGGGGTTGCTGGGGAAATCCGGTCTGGACACCGTCCGAGCGGTGCGTGAACTCATCGACGATCCCGACATCCTCAGGTGGCTCGATCTTCTCGTCAGACGGCTCGACGTCGGGACCGCACCTGTCGAAGATCCGCACGATATGGATGCCGGCGCGGAATCGCTCATCGAGGACGCGGGCTCGCCGTGGAGCGAGGAGGACAGGGGGTCCGTTCCCGACAGTTCGAAGATTCCGCCAATCGGTGAACTGCTCGACGTGAATCCGGATGAAGCGGACGACTTGGTATTGACAGCCAACCTGAAAAAACTGGAAGGAAAATACGCGTCATTCTATGTGTACGGCGTAAAAGGTCGGTATGCCAAGGACTCGGGGGGCGTTCGATGGATCGATATGGAAGCCGAAATAGCAGGTCCGGAAGGGCGGCACATCGGCTCTGTGGTTCGCCAGTTCTACCGAGACCACCATGGCAAGCTGGTCGTCCTCAACGGATGGTTCACACTGTCCGATAAGAAGTACCAGCGCCGAGGGTTCGCCACAGCGTTCTCCGCGGCATTGGAGTCCTACTATCGCCGGTCCGGTGTCGATCGTATCCGCGTCCACGTTCTGGGAGAGGCAGGCGGATTGGTATGGGCGCGGGCAGGTTTCGGCTGGGATGACGATCCGGAGGCCTTCGAGGACACCCTGGCCATGATCACAGCCAGAATCGAGGCGGTGCGGTCGGAAGTCTCGGAAAGAGACGCCGAACTGCTACGCGGGTACCTCGAGCGCTTCGAAGGGCCCGTGCGACCGGTCGAGACGTATCCGACGCCCTATGAACTCTCCATGCTGCGGGGTGACGACCCCGATCTCGGTGCGACATTGATGAAAGGCTCGTCCTGGTGGGGAGTCAAATACCTGTCGTCGAGCGGCTTCATCGGCAGCAGGCCCGCCGGACCGGGCGACCGCGCGGGTCGGGCGACCGGTAGCCTCGACTCCCCTGTGCCGCATCCGCATTCGTTCGCGGCCGTCGGGAATTGGGCACGTGGCGTTCGTGATCGCCTGGGTCTGGATCCGGGGCGGATGGATGACATCATCTCCGCGCCGGAGGGCGCGTGGGAGGCGGTGGAGTCCGGGCGGTCGGAGCTGACAGTCGGTCAGGTGCGGGCCTTGATGCGGACCGTTCCCGGTGTGCGGGAGTTGTATCCGGCCTTGGCGGACCGGTTCTTTCCGGCACTGGCGGGCGCGCCGCGACAACTCGGTTCGAGTGTGCGGTCGGTGCGGGAGCGGGCGAATGTGCGGCCCGGGCAGCTCGCGACGCGGTTGGGTGTGTCGGAGACGGCGCTTGTCGAATGGGAGACACGGGCGAGCCGCGCCGTTTCGGGGCAGGAATGGCGGTGGTATCTGCGCGGGCTGGCGTCGTTGCTGCCGTCGGAAGCGGTGGCACAGGCGCGATTGGGCGTGTCGGTCGGAGGCCGTGACGGGGTCGGGGTGTGCCTCGCGGCATTGCGAATCGCCGCCGGGGCGGATCGGTTGTCCGTCGCGGAGAAATCCGGCACGGACCCGGCGCTGCTCGGCCGGATCGAGGCCGGTGCGGACGAACCCTCGATGGATGTCGTCGAGGCGTATCTGCTGGCGCTGGCGCCCGGAATTCCGTGCAGTCCCGAGGGATACCGGCATATCGGGGCCTATCTGGAATATATCCGCCGAGAGTCGGGTGTGACGCTGGCGGAGGCGGCGCCGGCGGTGGGCATGACCGTGGCCATGATGCACGACCGCGAGGCCGGCCGGGTCCTGCCGTCCGTCGCGATGGTGGGTGCGTACCTGGACGCGTATTCCGACGGCAGCGTGAGCATCGATGAATGCGTCGAAGCGTTTCCCGCGCTCGGGTCCACGCGGCCCGCCCTGAGCACGCGGGCAGAGGCGGAACCAGAGTCCGCCGCCGAGGGTGGGCAGCACTCCGCGCCGGCCGCGCCCGGCACCGATGCGGCGGGGAATGTGCGGTTGCCCGGGTCGGCGGGACTCTCCGATGCCGATGATCTCGTGCGGGCGATCGTGGCGCAGGCGGCTCTGTTCGGGTCGCAGGATGGGCGGGCCGGGCCGATATTGCGGCGCTTCCCTGACTGGGAGGAGGTGCCTTCCGGCGAAGACGGGGTACGGACTTTCGCGTTCCGGGTCTTCGAACGCGCGCCCGACCGGACGGTCGTGGGGCGGCGTCGGCCGGAGGTCACCGAGGTCCTCGTCCGCCTCACGCGGCCGACGCCTGCGGGCGACTGGGCCGGCGCGGTGGCCGATGTCTCCACACGGCGGGACAAGTCGTTGTGGAAAACGGCGCGGTTGCCCGAAGCCTCCCCGAATCCGGCTGTGGCGCAACGGAAGATCGCGGACGCGGTGCGGGTGGTGGCCGAGGCGGTGCGCGTGCTCGACGTCACGGTTGTCGCCGCCGAGCACGGGCCCGCGACCGTGGGGGAGACGGTGCTGGTTCATACCGCCGAGGGCGGGCGCGAAGTGCCGCTCGGCGAACAGCACACCTGTCGCGCGCTGACGGTGATGTTCACCAATGGGAGCTCGGTCCGGTTCGATGTCCGCGTCGACCCGGTCAGCCGGCGTCTCGTGGTGAGTTCTCCGGACGGACGGCTGGTCCGGGCCGAACAGATCCGGGCGCCGCGGGCGGCGTCGGCGCTGGAAGTCGAGCGCGCGGTGACGATGGCGCTCACGCAGGCTCTCGCTCAGCTGGTGACCATGCATCGCGGATACGGCAAGGTCGCGCCGGAGGACCCCCGATACGTGCGTAGTCCGGAGGGAACACTGGTGGCCACCCGCGCCGCCCGTGTGGACGCGGCCGCATTGCTGGCGGCGGACCGGCTGCTGGCGATGGGAACCCTGCCCTCCCGCCAGCGCGGATACCTCTTCGGACTCCGTCGCGGCATTCTCGCCCGCCTGGAATTCGCCACCGGCTCGCGGGCCGTGCAGCGCGAGCACCGGGCCGCATTGCGCGCGGTATCGGCCCGGCTCGAGTATTCGATGCGAAAACACTGGGGCCCGCTGAAGATCCGGAAACCACAGCTGCTGCATCCCGAGAGCGCACCGCCGTTCCATGTGCATCTCGGGTTGTCCTGGATCGCCTCCGGATCGAATATCCTGCCTGCCACGATCTCCGGCGACCAGGGCCAGACATTGCGCTACACGATCGGCAGCGCCACCGGTTCCTGGTACCTCGCCTTCTCGCGAGCGGTGACCTACAACGATCACCGGCGGGAGGAGGTCGACACGGCGCCCGCGCATCTGATCTACAACCGCGACGGTCGTCGATACCTCTATTCCCATGTCGGCGGGGCGGCGGTGGATATTGCCGGGCGCGTGGGCGGCAGCCTCGTCCTCATGAGTCTCGGGGTCCCGATCCAGCCCGCTCTGCTCGCCCAGGTGGCCTCCAGCCGGGGCATGCAGGCCTACCTGCGGGGGATACGAGCCGCACGCTTGCAGCCCATGTACAGCGCCCCGGTCGATCTGGCCGAGGCGACCCTGGCCGTGGCCCGTCGTCATGAGGCCTACGACGAGTACAACACGTTACGGACCGAATCGTTGCTGCTGGCTCGGCGCCTGCTGCGGTACCTCGATGCGGGACACACGCTGGACGACCGGCAGATGAGCGAGCTGTCGGACCTACTCCGCGATGTGATGACCGAACTGCGTGCGGCGGCACAGCGAATCGATCGGCACGGCCTCGCCCCGGCCGCGTTGCGTACCAAGGCGTCTCCGGTGCGTTCGCCCAGCGGGGCACTGATACTCAAAACGAGCTGGGTCCCGGCGTGGGGTGCCGCGGGCGCCGGTTTCCTGGCATCGGGGATGTTCGGCAACCCCTGGATGGGCCTGCTGGGGGCGGGCGCGGCGTTCTCGACGCTGGTCCAAGCGCGGCTGACGCCACTCTACGAGCGGCTCAGAGCCGCGGAACGAGCCACCAGGGTGCAGCGTAACAACGCCTATCGTGACAAGAAGTGGGACGACGGCATCCGCGAGACCCTCACTCGCATAGCCGAATTGCTCGGGCAGGAGCCGGATCTCCCGGATCCGCTGCCTGCCGGGAAACGAAAACTGGTCAGCCCCGCCCCGGATCTGTATCGGGGACTGCTTCTCGGCGCCGTGGAATCGCCGCTGTCGCTCGCCGGTTTCTGGGGCCCCGGCATCGACCGGTCGCTGGCCCTGGGACTGTTCTTCGCTCGCTTCAATTCTCCGCTGTTCAACGCCACGCGCAGCTGGGGCGAAGAGGTATTCGATCAGTTGGCCGCGGACAAGACGGACGATATCGACGACCGGATAGTTCTGGAGGAGAACCCGGGCAGTGTGCCGGAGTTCGTCGCCGAGATAGGCGAACGCCGGGACCGTGCGCGGGAACTGAACCGGAGCATCGACGGAACCTTCGACGCGACGGGTATCCCGGACACGACCGGTGCGGTGTCACCCGCTGCCGTATACGAGGAGTTGATGAAGCAGGCCGAGGCCAAGAAGAATTCGCGGCTCGTCGTGGAACGGTTCAAGCGTGTCGTGGCGGAGAAGAACACGCCGGAACTGTTCGACGAATTCATGGCCTCGATCACCGACGGGTTCGAGAAACTCGCGCCCGACGCGCGACCCGAGAAGGCGGCGGCGGCCTTTCTGTACCGGCATGAATCCGACGTCACCGCGATCGGCAAGTTGCAGATCGTGGAACGCTATATCGCCGAGCACCTACCGGACGGGATATGGCTCGCGGCGTTGTTCCCGGAGGAGGAACGCACCCCGCTGAACCCGGAGTTCGTCGCGTTCGCACGGCTGGTCGCGGGGCTGCCGATCGTGGCCGCGACTCCGGAGGCCAAGGAGGTCGAGGATCACACCGGCCGATTCGTCGCCGTGGCGGTGCTCGCCGCGACCGCGAACGGAGCAGCGCGGCCCGGCATTTCGTTGCTGGGCGAGCTGCTGACCGCCGGAGCGGAGCTGATCGAACGCGATATCCTGCGACTGGCGCACGGCTCGACTCTCGACGACCTGCTCGCCGACAACCCGCCGCCGACCGCGGGCAGTGCCAAACCCGCGTCGCGCCGGGAGCTGGCGGCCGCGCGGCAGTTGCTTCGTATCGCCTTGGGAGCACCCCTGTTTCGCGCGCAATACATCGCTCGCGTCACCCTGTGGCTGGCCGATATCCGGCAGCCGAGCACCGAGAGCGGCGGGCGCAGGGTGGATGCCCCGGATCCCGCCGCGGTATGGCGAGCGCCCGGCCGTTTCATCGGCAGCAGGCCGCGCGGTGTGGTCGACGAGTCGTCCGACGACGATGCCAGCAGGTACCCCACTGCCGGGGTGCGGGCCGTGGGCGTGAACGCCGGGAGTTTCGTCACGCCGGGCGGCGCGGCGGCGCGGACCGAGCGATCGACACCGTGGAACCGTCCATCGGCACAGGCGAACGACCGGCCGGGGGGCGGATTCATCGGCAGCCGGCCGCGGGACTCGGACGGGCTGGCGACCCCGCGGTCACCGGCCCGGGACGACGACGCGTACGAGCGGGTTGCGGACGTCGCCACCGCGCCGTTGCCGCACCCGCACGCGTACGAGCGGGTGGACGACTGGTTGCGGGACGTGCGTGACCATCTCGGCTTGGAGATGGACCGGTTGGACGACCTCATCGAAGCGCCGGCGGGGACGTGGGAGAACATCGAGAGCCACCCCGATCGGATGACCGTGGGGCAGGTCCGCGCGCTCCTGCGCAACGTTCCTGCCGCGCGCCCGCTCTACGCGCCGCTCGGCCACCGATTCTTCCCGGACCTGGCGACCGAACCCGCCTCCGCTGTCGGCGCAGGTCTGCGTCACCTGCGGGAAGCGGCGGGACTCAGCCAGGATCGGCTGGCCTACCTGTTGGATGTGCTTCCGGCGACGGTCGGAAATCGGGAATCGGCAGTGCGCCTGCCGCCGTCGCGAAACGAGTGGGAACGTCACGTGCGCGTCCTGGCCGGCGCGGACGCCGACGATACCGACGTGACGCTTCCCGCCTGTCTGGAGATGCTTCGCACCCGCGCGGGGCTGCCGCGTCGGCATCTGGCCGAGAAGCTCGGCGTCTCCGTGGACCGGGTCGCCGAGATCGAGACCGGCGGTTCCCTGATCCCGAAGGATGTCGTCGAGCACTACCTGCGGGCACTGGTTCCCGGCACGCCGCGCTATCCGGAGGGCTATCCGCATCTGGGCGGCTATCTGCGGTATCTGCGTGAGTCGGCCGGGGTGCAGGCGGCGGATTTCGCCGCTGTCGCGGGGATCAACACGACAATGCTGGGCAACCGTGAGATCGGGAAGGTGCGCCCGTCGAGAGATGTCGTCGAGACGTATCTCCGCGAGTTTCCGCACGGTGCGGTCTCCTATGACGAACTCGTCCGGGTGTTTCCGGACGGAGTGGCCGTGGCCCGGCCCCGGCCGGAGGACCTGGTTCCGGAGAACCTGATATTTCCCGACCCCCGTGCGACCCGCTCACTCGCCGAGTACATGGAACGCGTCCTGGACGCGAACGGACTCACCATCCGTGACACCCGGAAACTGTTCGGGTACACCGCTTTCCGGGTACGCCCGGTACAGCACATCACCGAGCTGACAGCTCTGCTGGCCTACGACAAAATCCTGCGGCACGCGGGCGCGTGGAACGATTTCGCCGAGGCATGGGGATACGACTACCGAATGGACCCGGCGGGCGAGCGGCCACCCGCGCCCGGTGACTTCTCCTCGCCGTACGCCTGGCTGGACGCTCGCCGTCTGTACCGCCGGAAGGGGTGGCCGGAGTTCGACAGGTTCGCCGGGGCGCGGGCCGCCGCCTCGAGAAGGCAACCGGACCTCTGGTACCTGACGGGGTTGCGGAATGCCCGGCACATCTCCGATGCCGACCTGCGCGCCGCCGCGGAGCATTTCGGGATCTCCGGGGCGACGCGCCCGAGATACATCGGCAGCAGGCCGACGGACGGTACGGCCGACGGCCTGTCGCTCACCACCGGCGAAGCCGAGATTTTCGCTATGGCCCGAAACGGATTGACGCACAACGATATTGCGGCATATCTCGATATCTCGGAGCGGGAGGTGCGGGCCGGGCTGGCCGGTGTCCGCCGCAAGCTCGGGCAGCAGCGGTCGCGGCTGGTGACGGCGAGGCGTCCTGCCGACACGACGGCGACCTCCGAACTCGACCGGATTCGGGTCGCCATGTATACGGCGCTGCTGGATGCCGATCCGCCGGATCCGCGAGAACTCGTCGCGGAGGCGAGCACGGAGCAACTGGAACACGCCGTGCGCGAGACGGATTCGGATCGTCGGCGACCGCTGCGCACTGTCGGCGTGGGGTCGCTGGCCCGGATCGTGCGCAACCTGAGATTGCGCGCCGCTCATCGATCGGTGGGTGCGCTCGCGGCCGCATACGACCGGTCGCAAGCGGTGCTGGCCACCGCGCTGGCCGCGGCCGGCCCTGCCGATCTGCGGGCGGCACTGGACGAACTCGATGAAGCCGACCGCCGAATCCTGTTCAGCCGGTTCGGACTGGCGACCGCACCCGCCACCGTCGAGCCCGAGGGCTCCGTGCGCGGCTTGTACGCGATCGATATCGCCCGGAAGGTCGCCGCTCGGATCGCCGACCGCACGGAGACCACCGCCGCCGACGAGAACGACGGTCTTCTCGCCGCGGTGCGATACGCGAATTCTCTGGCCGCCCAGACGTATACGACGAACGAATGCCTGGACGCGGTCGTCGCAGGGCGGGACCGTCAGGACAGGGCGCAAGCGAAGAAACCCCGTTGGTCCAGCCGGGACCCGTTGCCCGTGGATCACGGTTTCGACGACGACCAGCGGCGGACGGCCGACGAGGCGCTTCGGGCGGGCGGTTTCGACACCGCGGAGGAATTGCAGCGGTGGGCGGATTTCCCGGAGGCGCGATCGGCCGAACGCCGTGCGACCGAGAACGGGGAATGGTGGGACTCGCTGAGCGACCCCGCCGCACCCGGCCGGCTGAGTCGTGCGCAGCGGGCGCTCATCCAGGTCTACCCGCATCGGATCGGTAATGCCGACGGCCTCCCCGCCGTCGTCCGCGACCATGCCAACCGGTTGTCGATCCGCCGTGACCTGGACGAGTTCATCGCCCGGCGGCCGACCGGCACGGGAATGCTCCGCTGGATCCAGACGGGGCTCACCCCGGCCGAGAAAAAACAGTTCGGCAACCTGGTCCACACCCGGAATCACCTGCACCAGATGGACCGGAAGGCCGCCGAGACGCCGGGCAGCCCTCCGGTGCACCTGCTGTACTACGACTCGACCGCATTCGGCGGCAAGGGGAAGGCCGTCGCCGCGCTCGGTGACGTCGACACCGCGGACACGGTGAATTGGCATGTGCCCGGCACGAATACGACGTCGGACTCGCTGGCCTACCAGTTCAAGCCGCTGCACAATCTGTACACCGAGACGCTGCGCGTCGAACCGTCGCTGAAGCTGGCATCGATCATCTGGATCGGATACGACGCGCCGGCCGGTCCCCTGAACACCGGTTATGTGCAAGCCGCTTTCCCGCAACGCGCTCAGGTCGGCGGCGAGCGGTTGGTGTGTGACCTCACGGCGTTGCACGCCACCCGTCGTCGCGCCGGAACGGCCACCCCCGGCCGGTTCGTCAACCGCCTCTACGGGCACAGCTACGGGTCGGTCACCGTGTCGTATGCGGGCCGGGACGGCAGGCTCGCCGGTCTGGTCGGCTCGATCATCCTCGCGGGATCGCCGGGAGCGGGACCGATCCACAACGCGGCGGAGTTCGGGATCGGCGCGCGCAACGTCTATGTCTTCGCGTCGTGGCGCGACCTGGTCACCCTGTTCGGGGCGGACGAACCCGGCGCTCGGAGCCGCCTCCATCCCGGCATCGGCCTCGGCATAGATCCGGCCACCGAGGAGTTCGATGCGGTACGAGTCCACGCCGAGTACCGCGACACCTCGAATGTCACCGGCGTCGAGGCCGTGCACCAGAGCTATCTGCACTACGAGCCGGGGACGGACCAGCCCAACGAAGCCCTGGTGCACGCCGCGCACATCACCGCCGGGCGCGGCGACGCCCTCGATCGAGTGCAACCGCGCCGAGCCGGGGACCGAATGGTCCTGCGACCGGCCGACCCCGAACGCGAGCGCGGTTATGCGGGCCGCACCGGCGATTCCGAACCGCGTTCCGAGGACTCTACCGGCGAGCGGCGGAACTCGGGGCGAACGCCATGGAGCCGGCGGCGAACGGACACCGATCCGAGCGGCGAGACCGAGACAGGCGAAGGCGATTCGCCGCCCCGGGGCTTCATCGGCAGCCGGCCGGGGTCCGGGCCGAACGCCACGCCGTGGTCCTCGCCCCCATCGACCGGCGGCCCCGTCGCGCGGAATATCGACGAAGCCCGGCGGCAGCGGGCCGTGGCCGGGGATCAGCTGCGGGCGGTGGCGGCGCGGCTGGGGGTAGCGGCATTCGAGCCGGATGCGTCCGCGGTGGAACGGTGGCGGCTGCGGGCCGAGCAGGCACGGCGGAACCTGGCTCGGCTGCTCGGGATCGATACGTCGGAACTCGCGGTGCGCAGGCATGTCGAGGAGCCGGTCCAGCGGTTGCAAGGCCAGCTGCGTTCGCTCGACGACGCGCGGATGTCCGAGGTCGATCCGGCGGGGCTCCGGTCGTGGCTGGTCGATGCGATGCGTCTGGAGAACGACACGCAAGAGGCGACCGCCCGAGCCATCGAGGGCGACCGTAGCCTGGCCGATTCGCTGCCCGCCCGGCGTGCCGACGTGACCGCCCGGCTGATCGAGCTGACGGGCGCGCCGAGACCGTCGGGAGAGCCCGCGACCACCGCCGGTGATCCACTGGCCGAAGTCAGGCGTCTGCGTGCGGCGGCCGGCATCGAGGCAGGTCGGCTGGCCGAGGCGGTCGTGGAATACCTCGAAGTCACCACATTGGTCCAGCACGCCGTGGACTGCGTGGAACTGGATCGGCAGATCGTCGCCTTCGGCAACCCCGCGGACCAGCGTCCGGCCGCTCGCCTGGCGATGGCGCGCCGGGCGGACGAGCGTGGCGCGCGACTGCGCGAGGAGCTGACGGAGCTGCTGGCCCCGCACGGCATCGACCCCGGCGAGCTGCTCCGGACGGGCTCACCCGACTGGGAGGCATGGTTCGGCAGATATCGGGAGGCTCGCCGCGACCTGGTCGACCTGCTCGACATCGGGCGCGGCACGGCAGTGGACGACGACTGGATCCGGCACGTGTTCTCCGCGTGGCACGAGGAGGGTTGTGCGACACCGGAAATGATCGCTGCCGAGCGGGTGCTCGCCGAAACCTCGACGGTCGCAAGGCTTGTCGACGATATCCATCGCCTGAGCACATGGGCGCGCACGGTCGAGGAGGTCGAAGCGGAATTGGCGCGGTACGCCGAGGAGGCGCCGCGGCCGGCGGACCGAGCGCAGCTCGCAGCGAGGCAACGCCTGGAAGACGGGGCCCGCGATCTCGTCGCGCTGGGAACGGCTCTCGACGGGTACGCGGAGGAAGCGTTCCTGTACGCGCCGCCGAGGGTTCTGTCGGCCGCTCGGCAACACAGCGTCGCGTCCGGGGAATCGCGCCGAGGGATACTGCTGCTGCACGCCCGGCTGCGATACCTCCTGTCGGACGCCCAGGACTCGGAGAATGCGCCGACGCGGAATGTCGAGGAATTACGTCGCCTGGCTTCGGACGTCGAGGCTGCCGTCGACCACCACGAGACGGTCCGGTACCTGAATGCCCATCTGGATGCCACGCTCGACCACCTGATGCGGGAACTGGCCGGTGTCCCCGCGGCCGAAAGGGCCCACGAATCCTTCGATCTCGCGGGGCCGGGCGAGACCATGGCCGGCGTCCGCGACCATCTGGCGCGCCTCCGGCGGCGTGACCTCCTCGTCCTGCAGGACGGATTGATCGGCGAATTCGCGGTCGATCTCGTGGCGCTCGATGAGCCGGGCGCGGGCATGCGCGACGTGGCCCGGCTGTCGGACGTGCCGCCGGGAGAGTCCGAACGGCTCGACGCCACCATCGAACTGATCCACCGGCTCGGCCGCACGCGCACGCAACTGACGCACCTCGACACGATCATCGCGGCGATGGACGAGGCCGATCATCGCAAGCGGCTCGAGGAGGTGCGACTCGCTCGCCTCGTCTCGGATCATCTACGGAGATACCCCCTGGACCGCCGGATCGGCCGGGGGAAGCTCGAACCCGATCGAATGCGGATGGCGGCGGCGGCCCGCACGTGTGAAGCGGCGCTCCCCGACGGCGGATGGGCGGAGTCGTCCCTCGCGGAGGTACGCCGGCGAG
This sequence comes from Nocardia transvalensis NBRC 15921, assembly GCF_000308875.1. GTDB lineage: Bacteria > Actinomycetota > Actinomycetes > Mycobacteriales > Mycobacteriaceae > Nocardia > Nocardia transvalensis. Next base: position 64,935 of record NZ_BAGL01000059.1, on the reverse strand, counting down.
TGGCCGCGCTGTGGGAGGATCCCGAGTCGCGGGACGAGGCGCACCTCGCGGAGCGCTATCTCGGACTACGTCGGTTGATCGATACCTTCGACGCCGGAACTCCCTGGATCGAATGGCATCTCGCCCTGGCGGCACACGGCCGCCGGCTCCGTGATCTGATGCGCCGGCGGGACGAGACCCGGGCGACGCACGATGCCGCCGAAGACCGGCTGCGGCGCCTCGCCACGAGGTTCGGACCGGATCTCGCGGGATGGAATACGCTCTCGCAGGTCTGGAAACTGCTGCGCCACATGATGAAACGGGACCTGCGCTGGTTGACGCTGGTGCTGGGGCCGGACGCTCCGCCGGAGCTGCGCCGGCTGGACGCGGTTCCGGCGGAGAAGCTGAACACGGACGTGATGACACCCGTTCTCGCGGACATGGTGCTCCGGGCGGCCGATCGGCATCCACGGAACACGGAGGTGCGAGGGCGTGTCATCAGGGCCATCGCCCTCGCCGGGATGATCGATGTCGCCGACGAGATCCGGAACCTGACAGCCGCCGTCGACCGATTCGACTCGGACCTGAGCGACCTGCTCCACGCCGCGGTGGAGACCGCGGGGATGAGAGGTGGACCGGAGCCGGAACCACCTACCTAAGCACTGCCCTCCTCGGACTGCCCACGCATGGGATCAGCGAATCTGCTTAGGTATGCTCGCTCGTCCTCGATGACGTTGCGGCAGTGCCGGCGGTAGCGGGTGGTCGGGGACGTGCACAGGGGGTACGGGATGAGCGAAGGGATGGGGCGGCAGCCGGCCGGTCCGCCCGTCGTGGCCGGTGGGCTGCTTGGCCGGGACGTCGAGTTGGACCGGGTGCTGGCGCTGGTGATGCGGACCGCGCGGCTGGTCACGTTGACCGGGCCGGGCGGGATCGGGAAGACGCAGCTGGCGGCGGAGGCCGCCCGCCGGTACCACAAGGCCACGCGGCGGCCGGTGTGGTGGATACGCCTGGCGCGGCTGGCGAAGGACGCCGACCGGGCGGCGATCGAGGAGGAGATCGCCCGCACGGTGGTGGGCGCGGATTCCTCGGGACGGCCGTCGTGGGAGGTTCTCGTGGAAGCCCTCGTCGACGCCGAGACGGCGCCGCGCGGATCGCGGCCGCTGCTGGTCCTGGACAACTGTGAGCATGTGCGGGGCGCGGTCGCCGCCGTCGTCGGCAGCTTGCTGGCCGCGCGGCCGGGCTTGATCGTGGGCGCGACGAGCCGCGAGGCGCTCGGCCTCGCGGGGGAGTGCGAGGTGTCGGTCCCGCCGTTGCCGCGCCGGGCCGCGCTGGAGTTGTTCCGCGGTCGCGCCGAACTGGCCGGGCGCCCGGTCGCCGACGATCAGCTCGAGACGGTGAGCGCGATCTGCGAACACCTGCACGACAATCCGCTGTACATCCGGCTGGCCGCGGCGCAGTTGGTGCGCCGCCCGCTGCGGGTGGTCCTGGACGAGCTGGACGGTGCGGACGAGGCCGATCAGCGGCTGCGATGGCCGCGGACGCCGCGGGTCGGCGCGGAGGAACGTCATCGCGGCATCGGCGACGCGATCGCGTGGTCGTACGACCTGTGCGGCGACGACGAACGCCTGCTGTTCGAGCGGATGTCGGTCTTCGCGCCGGGCAGCGCGGTCCGCGCCGAGGACGCCGGCGCCACCGACGTGAACGTCGGCGTCGACCTGGCCGCGATCGAGGCCGTCTGTTCCGATGACGGGTTGGCGCGCACCGAGATTCGCGCCCTGCTGCATCGGCTGGTGGAACGGTCGCTGGTATCGGTCCACACCGTGGAGACGTCGGTGCGGTATTCGCTGCTGGAGTCCTTGCAGGTCTTCGCGCGAGAACGGTTGCGGCAGCGCCCTTCCGAGGTGGCGGGCGATCCCGTGGGCCGGCACCTGCGGTATTACCGCGACCGGGTCGCCGATGTCGCGGCGCACTGGTTCGGTCCCCGCGAGGCGGAGTTGATGCGCTGGGTACGGTCGGCCTGGCCCGATGTGCTGATGGCGATTCGCGCGAGCTTCCGCACACCCGCCGATACGGTGCTCGGGCTGGAGATCTGCGTCGGCCTGCAGGCCCTCCCCGCGGCGTATACGGCCTCGCTGCGGCAGGCCCGGGTCTGGACCGAACGCGGGCTGACGGCCACCGCCGCGCTGCCCGAACCGCCGGAGAGACTGCGGATTCAGGCCGCGGCCGCGCTGGTGTGGATCGCGTTGCGGCAGGGCCTGCACGACGATGCCGAGCAGTTGCTGGACCGCTGCGTCGACGCCTGCGCACTCGATCCGGGCGATCGCGGGCGCTGGCGCGAGACGGCGCGCACCGATATCGGACTCCCGGCCGCCGTCGAATTCGTCTGGGGCTGCGAGCTGTGGCTGGTCCGCCAGGACGTCGCGGCCGTCGCCGTGCTGACCCGCGCCCGGGAGAAGTTCCGGCGCGACGGTGCGCCGGGTTTCGCGGCGCGCTGCGATCTGTCGCTGATGGCCGCGGCGGCCTTGCTGGACACCGCCGAACGAGCGGAACGGCTCATCCGGGAGTGCGGGGAGCGCGCCGTCGCGGCGGGATCGCAGTGGACCGCCGCCTGGGGAGAGCTGATCGAGGCCGTGCTCGTGATCGGGCGGGGCGACGGCGCCCGCGCCTCGGCGCTCATCACGCGCTCGGCGTCCTACCTGGTGGCGGCCGGTGATCAATGGGGCCTGGTCTGGGCCGTGGTGCTGCGGGTGTGGGCGCTGGCCCGAACCCTCGCCGATCGGGGGGACACGGATCGGGACGGCCGGCTGGCCGACGCCACCGAGATCGCCCGCCTCACCGGCGCCATGCGCACCCTGCGCGCCAGTTTCGGCATCGACATCCAAGGCCCCGCGGATCTCGCCGAACGGATCGCGCGCGTCACCGATATGGCCCGCGACCTGCTCGGCTACGAGACGTTCACCGCCGCGCACGAGGAGGGTATGCGACTGCCCCTGCGGCGCGACGGATTACAGCGGGTGGCGCTCGGCGTCAGCGACGCGCACACCGAGCGGCGCTCGGATCGTTCCGGCGAACCCGGCGCCACGCGCTGGACCGGCCTGTCGGAATCCGAACAGCGCGTGGCGATCCTGGCCGCCGCGGGCTGGACGGACAAGGCGATCGCCGCCCGCCGCGCCACGTCGGTGCGGACGGTGCACACTCAGATGGCCGCCATCCTGCACAAGCTGACCGCGCCCTCGCGCCGCGACATCGTCCGCTTCCTCCCCGAGGAGCGCCGCACCGAGGTGCGGGCGGAGGCCGCCCGTCGCACCCGCAGCGCCACGAACCCGCGCCGCGACGGCTGAGGTTCCGGTGGGCTACTTCTTCGCGAGTTCGAGCGCTCGGCGGGCGACCACGATCGCTTGCTGCTCGGCGTCCGCATAGGAGACGCCCTGACCGGTCCAGGTGACCTGGGTGGTGAGGTGTCCCGCCTGCACCACCACCGCGGCGCCGGTGTCGGCGTAATGCTTGGACTGCGCGGCGGACGCGCGATCACCAAGGCCGGGAACGTCTTCGAGACGCGCGCCGCCGGATCCCGAGGAGGCCATCCATTTCGTCCGTGCCCGGTAGTCGGACGCGGCGTCGTCGGTGGCCTGCACCTCGACGAGGACGTATCTGGTGTCGCTGTCCCACGTGCAGGTCTGCGCGGACCGCTTGTCGGCGTAGGTGATCGGGCCGAGCCGCTCGGGTTCGGGGATTTCGGTGGACAGGGTCCGGCAGAGGCCGGTGAGGTCGATGGCCAGGGTTTCCGCCGAAGTCGCGGAGGACGACGAGGTACTCGTCGCACTGCTCGAGGTGGCATTCGTCGCGATCAGCGCTATCGCCAAGGACGCCACGGCGGCCGGAATGACGAAACCGATCGCCGCGGGCCTGCGGAACAGCGGCTTCCCCGGATCCAGCGGCTGACCCGGCATGCCCGGAATCGGCGGCGCCAGCCGGGCGATCTCCCGGTAGGTCAGCACATTGAACAGCATCGTCGCCGCGTTGATGAACATCGAGAACGGCCCCCACCAGCCCAGCCAGACGTTCTCCAGGGTCATCCGCCGGTAGACCGCGAGACCGCAGTTCCGGCAGAACGGGCCGGTTCTGTGCAGGAACGTCATCCACAGCAGTCGGCCTCGATGGCCCCGGATGGTGACCGGTGCGGCGGGCGTTCCCCCGCAGTGCACGCAGTACCAGGTCTGCGGCAGCACGGACCCGGCCGCCGGGCCGCTGTGTGGTTGTTCCACTGTTCCTCGTCTCCGAATTCGCTGTGACCGTGCGGATCCCGAGTACCGGACCTCCCCCGTGAATCGCTGGTCATCGTTGTCGCCGGAGCGCCGGACCGCATCGGTATCCCTTAGGTAATCGAACGGCGAAATCACCCGTGTGTCACCCGTTCGCGTCGATGTGGTGACGAGTTCGCTTGTCCCACAGCATCGTCGAGACGAGGGAGGGGGGCGACTGTACTCTGGCCGACTCTCGGGTAAGGACGGTGCGTGATCGCGCCGCGTGGAAGGTGAGGACAGAATGGTTCGAAACACGCTGGTCACAACACGTCGTGTACTGGTTGTCGCGGCGCTGCCGGTGGTCGCGACGGCGGTGTTCGCCGGGGTCGCCGCCGCGGACACCGGAGCGACCGGCCGGGCCGCCGAACCCGTCGCCGGCATTCCGCTGGAGAGCGACGATGTCGCTACCAACCCCAACGCCCTGATCCCCGACCCGGTGCTGAACGGTTCCTCCGTGGGCGGCTCGATCGGTTCGGCCGTCGGTTCGGCGGTCGGCTTGGCGACCGGATCGGTCACCGGTTCGGCGGCTACCACCATCGGGTCGCTGGTCGGCGGCGTCATCGGCGCCATTGTCGGCGCCACCAATCCGGAGGTGGTTCCCCAGGTTCTGCCCTGACCGCGAGTCGCCCTTGCTTCCACACGGCACCAAGCGGGATGCTGCCGTAGTAAGCGGGTCGTTTGCCGGGGAGAGGAGCATCCGTGGCCAGCGTGGAATCTCAGCCGCGGCAGGGGCGGTCGGTCGCCGCGGCCGCCTTGGGTAACGCCACCGAGTGGTACGACTACGGCGCGTACGCCGCGACCGCGACCTACCTGACGGACGCCTTCTTTCCCGGCACGCTGGGCACATTGGGCACCTTGCTGGGATTCGCCATCTCGTTCGTGCTGCGCCCGCTCGGCGGCATGGTGTGGGGCCCGCTCGGCGACAAGATCGGCCGCAAGGCCGTGCTGGCCACCACCATCCTGCTGATGGCCGCGGCGAGCGGGCTCATCGGATTGATACCGAGTCACGCCAGCATCGGCGTGGCCGCGCCCATCCTGCTGATCACTCTCCGGGTGGTGCAGGGCTTCTCCACCGGCGGCGAATACGGCGGCGCCGCAACATATCTCGCCGAATCCGTGGACGACAAGCGCCGCGGTTTCCTGGGCAGCTTCCTGGAGTTCGGCACCTTGTGCGGTCTGGCCGGCGGCTCGGCGGTCGTCTTGCTGATGCAGGTGCTGCTCGACGACACCCAGATGGCCCAGTGGGGCTGGCGCATCCCGTTCCTGCTGGCCGTGCCGCTGGGCCTGGTGGGCTGGTACCTGCGGAGCAAGCTCGACGAATCGCCCGTGTTCACCGAGGTCGCCGCGCAGGAACAGCCCAGGACGGGCCTGCTGGAGCTGATGAAGGGCTACAAGCGCGAACTGCTCACCATGGCCGGGCTGGTCGTCGCGCTCAACGTCGTCAACTACACGCTGCTGGCGTACATGCCCACCTACCTGCACACCACCATCGATCTCGGCGACGCGCAGTCCACCGCGATGGTGCTGATCGGGCAGCTGGTGATGGCCCTGGTGCTGCCGATCTCGGGCGGCGTCTCCGACCGGGTGGGGAGGCGGCCGATGTGGCTGTTCTCGCTGATCGCGCTCGCCCTGCTGTCGGTGCCGATGTACTGGCTGATGGGGCAGGGATTGGGCTGGGCCGTCCTCGGATTCGTCGTCCTGGGCCTGCTGTACGTGCCGCAGCTGTCCACCATCTCCGCGACCTTCCCGGCGATCTTCCCGACGCAGGTGCGCTACGCCGGATTCGCCCTGGGCTACAACGTGTCGACCGCCGTCTTCGGCGGTACCGCGCCGCTGATCAACGAATGGGTCATCGACCGGACCGAATGGCACCTGTTTCCCGCCTTCTACATGATCGGCGCCTGCCTGATCGGTCTCGTCGCGTGGCTGTTCCTGCGCGAGACGGCCGGCGCCTCCCTGCGCGGCACCGATGTGCCGTCCACCGACGAGATCCCGGCGGTGAGTGGGTAACAGGGGTGAGTGGGTAACAGGATGGACAGCTCGATTTCCTACCGGATGCTGCGGCGAGCCGAGGTCCGGGTCGTATGGCGCACCGTGCGCACGGCCTGGTCGGACCAGTTGTCCGACTGGGCGGCGGCGTTGACCTACTACAGCATGCTGTCGGTGTTCCCGGCCCTGCTGATCGCGATCGTGGTGCTCAGCCTGGCCGGTCCGGAGCCGGCCGATTCGCTGGCGGGCGCGGCGGGGCGGCTCGGGCCCGGTGACGGGACGGCGCTGCTGGCGGATTCGATCCACCATCTGCAGTCGGTCCGGTCGTTGTCGTGGCCGATGACGGTGGTGGCGCTGTTGTCGGCGGTGTGGACGGTATCGACGTATCTGGGTGCGTTCATCCGCGCGGCGAACGCGCTGTACGGGGTGGAGGAGAAGCGGTCGATCAAGACGACGTTGCCGTTGCGGTTCGCGCTCGGTCTCGCGATGGTGATCGCGATCGTGGTGACCGTGCTGGGTTTCGTGGTGACTCCCGAGGTGGCGGCGCATGTGGGTCGGCTGCTCGGCGTCGGTTCGGCGGGCCTGGTGGTGTGGTCGTACGTGAAGTGGCCGGTGCTGGCGCTGCTGGTGAGTGTCACACTGGCGCTGTTGTATTGGGCGGCGCCGAATGTCGCGGGTCAGCGGCTGCGCTGGGTGACTCCGGGCAGCCTGTTCGCGGTGGTGGTCTGGATCGCCGGATCCGCGGGGTTGTCGGTGTACGCGTCGCATTTCGGTTCGTTCAATCGCGTCTACGGTTCCCTGGCCGCGGCGGTGATCTTCCTGGTGTGGCTGTGGCTGACCAACTTCGCCGTCCTGCTCGGCGCCGCCGTGGACGCCCAGATCTCCCGTCAGCGACAGCTCCGGCGACCGGGCGTGCCCGCATCCGAGCGGCTCGACACGGGCGATCGTCCCCTGGGTGTCGGTGGTGGTCGGTAGCGTCTGGTCCTGTGGAAACAGGGGAACGTATCCAGGAGCTCGCGGACCGCGTCGTGGTGCTGCGTGACGCCTACTATCAGGGCTCGCCGCTCGTCGCCGACGCCGAGTACGACGCCGTCGAGGACGAACTGCGCGACCTGATCGCCGCGCATCCCGAGCTGGCGCCGGATCCGAACCCGCTCGAGCAGGTCGGCGCGCCCGCGGTGCTGCACGCCCCGATCCGGCATTCGCGCCCGATGCTGTCGCTGGAGAAGGCGACCAAGCCCGAGCAGGTCGCGGCGTTCTTCGATCGCTTCCCCGGCCAGTCGGTGGTGGTGATGCCGAAGCTCGACGGGTTGTCCCTGGCCCTGGTGTTCGAGGAGGGGCGGCTGCTGCGCGCGGTGACCCGGGGCGACGGCACCACCGGCGACGATGTGACCATGCTGGTCCGCGCGCTGGTCGACGGCGTTCCCGAGCGGATCGAGGTGCCGGGCCGGGTGGAGGTGCGGGGCGAGGCGGTGATGCTGCGGTCCACCTTCGCCGCCTACAACACCGCGCATCCGGACAAGCCGCTGATCAATCCGCGCAATGCCGCCGCGGGCACGCTGCGGGCCAAGGATCCGGCCACGGTCGCCGAGCGGCGCCTGCGGTTCTTCGGTTTCGACCTGGACAGTTCCGCGGGCGGCGCCGCGGTCGACCTGGAGGAGGGGCTGCGGGCGCTGGGCATCGCGGGCGCGCGGATGCGGCACTGCGCCGACGCCGAGCGGGCGCAGGCGGAGATCACCGCGATCGAAGAGGGCCGCAACGACCTGGACTACGACATCGACGGCGCGGTGCTGCGGCTGGCCGACCGCGACGCCTACGCGGCGGCCGGAACCCGGTCGAACTCCCCGCGCGGCGCGCTGGCGTTCAAATTCGCCGCCGAGGAGAAGACCACATTGCTGACCGAGGTGGTCTGGGATGTCGGCAAGACGGGCAAGATCGTCCCGGTCGCGTGGCTGAAGCCGGTGTTCGTGGGCGGCACGACGGTCACGAAGGCGACGCTCGCCAATCAGGAGGTGATCCGCGCCCGCGACATCAAGGTCGGCGACACCGTGCTGGTGCGTCGCGCGGGCGATGTGATCCCGTTCGTGGCGGGCGTGCTCGACGCGTCCCGGCGCACGGGCGAGGAACTCGAGATCGTGCCGCCCACCGCCTGCCCCTCCTGCGCGCAGCCCGTGACCGAACAGGGCAACAGCCGGGAACTGTTCTGCACCAACGTCTCCTGTCCCGCGCAGACCGTGCGCCGGCTCGTCCACTGGGCGTCGCGGGCAGCGGCGGATATCGACGCCATCGGGCAGGTGTGGATCGAGCGCCTGGCCGAGGCGGGCATCCTGGAGCGCCCGTCGGACTTCTACACGCTCACCAAGGAGCGGCTGCTCGAATTCGATCGCATCGGCGAGGTCTCGGCGACCCGCATGATCGAGTCGATCGACGCCAGTCGTCAGGTCGGCCTGCGCCGCGCGCTGATCGGCCTGGCGATCCCGATGGCTTCCGACGGCACCGCCGCACGCCTGGCCCGGTCGGGCTTCGGCTCGCTGGAGGAGGTCGCCGACGCGGGCGAGGAGCGGCTGGTGGCGGTGGAGGACATCGGCCCCAAGGTCGCCGCCTCCCTGGTCGAACACCTCACCCGTCTGCGTCCCGAACTGGAACGGCTGCGGGCCGCGGGCGTCGACCTGGACGTGCGCGAGGAGGACCTACCGCCCGTGGTCGCGGCCGGCGCTCCCCTGGCAGGCAAAACGGTCGTGATCACCGGCGCCATCAGCGATCCGCGCTCGGGCGAGAAGGTCGCCCGCCCCACCTTCCAGCGCCTGTGCGAGAAGGCGGGCGCCACGGCGGCCTCATCGGTCTCGGCCAGCACCGACCTCCTCATCACGGGTGCGGGAGTGGGCGACGCCAAACTGGCCAAGGCGGAGAAATTCGGCGTCGAGGTCGTGGACCAGGGCGAGATCTGGACCCTCCTGATCGCCGCCAATATCATCTGACGCCTTACTTGACCTGAACTATGGTTCAGGTACCAGAGTTGTCGGCATGACGACAGAACCTGATACCGACTGGATTCGCCGGCACGCTCATCCGTTGCGGGCGAGGGAATTCGGCGAGGCGCTCGATGATCTGGCGCCGTTGCGGGAGGGAGCGCGGGCGGCGGTGGTCGTCGGGCTCGGCGCGGCGGCGCGGGACACTCGCGAACTGTCGGTGACCGCGCATCGGGTGCTGCGGGTTCTGGTGGAGGATTTGGGATTCCGGGCGCTGGCGCTCGAGGGTGACGACGCGGCCGGCGTCGCGGTGGACGACTACGTCAGGACCGGGGCCGGTGATCCGCGGGCGCTGATGGCCGGGGCCCGGTCGTTCTGGCGGACACAGGAACTCCTGGATGTGGTCACCTATCTGCGCGAGTACAACGTGCGGCATCCGGGCGACCCCGTCCGGATCGTGCACGACACCGAGCCGGCCCGGCACACCCCGACGCGACCCGACGACCTCGGCCGGATCGAGAAACTGCTGGCCGACAACGTGATCCGGTGGCACGAGCGCACCGGCGACAAGGTGGTCTACTGGGGCGGAATGGCGCATACCGTGAACGGGAAGGCCCGGACCGTACTCCTGGCCGATCGGCGGGTCGCGCACCGCAGTGCCGGGAGCTATTTCCGGGAGCGCTTCGGTAACGGGTACCTGTCGATGGCGTTGATGTTCGATCACGGCGAGGGGCAGCACTCCTATCCCGCGCCGCCACCGGAATTCGTCGACGCGGCGCTCGGGCGTACGGACCTGGACGCCTACCTCCTGGATCTGCGCGGGGCGCCTCCGTCGTGGCTGGACCTTCCCGCCAAGACTCGCCTGATCGGGCCGGTCTACGACCCCGCCGACGATGCCGCGCATCACCTGGCGGGCGGCCGGATCACCGAATGGTTCGACATGATCGTCCACCATCGGCAGGTGCGCCCGGCGCGCCTCCTCGAACCCCTGGCCGGCGCCTAGGGTCGAGTCTGGCAGAGAGCCTTGCCAGAAGGTACATTTCTGGTAGAGGTTGTTGCCAGAAGTCGGTCGCCGGCCGGCGGGTCGAAAGTCGAGGTATCCGATGGCGGTCCACTACCCCGAACTCGCGCAGCGGGTGCGCGCCCAGCGCGAGTTGCAGCCGGATCTCTACGGCGAGGTCGATTTCGACGCGTCCCCGTACCGCTTCACCACCGATCCGGCCGACCGGTCGTCGCTGCCGGAGTGGGTCGCCGACCGCGGTCCGATCCTCGCCGACGACCGGGTCGTCGAGCTGATGCGCACCGCGACCATGCTCGGCGACGTGGTGGCCGACCCGTACGCGTCGCTGGTGGGGAAGTACGGCGTCCAGGGTCTGATCGGCATGCTGCACCAGGCCTGCCGAGCGGGCGTGGATTCCGTGCGGGACGCTCCGGACGAGTTGCGGGCGTTCATCGGCGCGATGGAGGCCACGCCGGACTGGGTCGATATGGACCTGGTCGAGGAGGGCGCGCGGCACCTGCGGGTGGGCGCGGCGTTCCTGTCGCCGTTCCTGACGCGCGGGGCCTTCCTCGCGACCTTCCTCAACACCTATGCCGCACTGCCGATGGCCCTGACCGGTGCGCTGTCGGGCCGCCGCGCCGAGCGGCGGGTCAACGAGACGGCGACCTTCTTCGCGGTGACCACCCTGCCGCACGCCCTGGAACGCCACGGGCCGGGTTTCGAGGCCGCGGCCATGGTGCGCCTCATGCATTCGATGGTGCGCTACAACGCATTACACCGTTCCGAGCGGTGGGATATCGGCGTGTACGGCATCCCCGTCCCGCAGGTCGACCAGATGCCCGCCGGGCTGATCAACATGTATCTGCTCGCCGTGAACGCCACTCGCCGCGGCCGCACCGAATTCTCGCGCGGGGAGCGGGCGATGCTCGAGATCGGCCGGTACCGCTGCTTCCTGCTGGGCCTGCCCGAGGAATTGCTGCCCACCACCGCCGACGGCATCGTCGAGGTGTTCCACGCGCGGGCCGCGATGCTGCGCGACGGATTCGACGACGCCACCTGCGGCGCGCTCGTCCGCTCCACCATGGACGCCTATCTGCGGCCGGGCCGGACGTGGTTCGACCGCGCCGCCGATGCCGTCGAGCGCAGCTGGAGCAGGGCCTTCTTCCTGGGATTCTGCGGCGGCAACCGCAAGGCCGCCGCGGCGATGAGCGTCACGTTCGGCGTGGGCGACGCCGTGCGCGTCGGCCTCACGGCGCCGTTCATCCTGGGCCGCTTCCTCGCCGTGAACGCCGCGGGCCGGCGTCCGGCACTGCGGCGCGCGGTCGACGCCTACACGACGCGCGTCGTCGAGCGGCGCCTCGCCACCTACGGCAATGCCGAGTACACCACCGACGCCCACACCTACCCGTCGGCGCGCGATCGCGAGGCCGCGGATCACTGAGCGTCCCGCGCGGCGCCTACCGCCAGTGGTGGTCGCCGACCGCGGCGACCTCCGACCCGCCATCGGCGAAGACGACCTGCCCGGTGACGAACCGGTTCTCGGCGGAGGTGAGCCAGCAGACGAGTTCCGCGACCCATTCCGGACGGCCCGGAAATCCGCCGAACGGTTGCGGCGCCGCGGTTTCGACGGCCGCGCTGATCTCGTCGTCGGCGAAGATCCACGCGGCCGCGGGGGTGTCGACCACACCCGACGCCACGATATTGAGGGCGATACCCGCGCCCGCCCACTCGGCGGTCGGCGCGGCCCTGCGCACCCAGCGATTCAATGCCCGTTTGGCGATGCCGTAACCACCGACGGCGCCCCCGGCCGTGGGGTCCGCCGCGAGAAGCGCGACCGCGGTGGCCTCGTCGCCGTCGAGGCAGGCCTGCATGATGCGGTCGTCCGCCGGCGCCAGCGACGAGGTGGAGGATACGGCCAGCGCGCGCGGTGCGGGGCTCCGCGCCAGCAGCGGTCGCAGACCCTCCAGAGTCGCCACCGCGCCGAAGTAGTTCGTCTCCAGCAGACCGGTTCTGCCGCCGCCGGCGATCGCCAGGACGGCGTCGATGCGCTCGTACGCGCTCGCCTGGTCGATCAGTGAGCGGCGGCCGTCCGCGGTCGACAGGTCGGCCCGGATCTCGGCGTCGTCGAGATCGCAGCCGATGACCGTGGCGCCACGCTCGCGGAGCAGCGCGGCGGTTGCCGCGCCGATACCGGAGGCCGAGCCGGTGACCACGTAGGTCCGGCCGGAGAAACCCGCCTGCGCTGTCATCGCGCCTCACCTCTGTCCCGCTGGAAACACTGCCTGCCCGCCACCGGGCGCACCGCCACCCTATGCCCCACCCCGTGCGTGCGTCTCCGGGATACGGCCGAAACCTCTGTGTGCCAACGCATTCAGGCCCGCCGATCGTCTGCCGGATCCCGAGGTTGCCGCCGGGCGGAGCGAGTCTGCGGCGGAGGCAGGGCAGGGCGCGCGTAGGGTTTTCCGGGTACCGCAGTCGACCGTTCGAGGCGGCGCGCCGTCGTGGCCGCCCAACCGAGAAGGGGTGTTGCTCGTGAAGATCGACCTGACCGGGAAGACCGCGCTCGTCACCGGCTCGACGCAGGGAATCGGGCTGGCCATCGCGAGCGGGCTGGCGGGCAGCGGGGCCCGGGTGGCCGTCAACGGGCGCACCCGTGACCGCGTCGAGGCCGCGGTATCCGGGTTGCGCGACGCGGGCGGCGACGCGTTCGGTGTCACCGCCGATGTCACGACGGCCGACGGGGTGGCGGGCCTGCTGGACGAACTGCCCGCCGTCGACATCCTGGTGAACAACCTCGGGATCTTCGGGGCGGTCCCGGCGCGGGAGGTCACCGACGAGCTGTGGCGCACCTACTTCGAGGTCAACGTGCTGTCGGCGGCGCGGCTGATCCGCACCTACCTGCCCGGCATGATCGACCGGGGCTGGGGGCGCGCGCTCCAGATCGCCAGCGATTCGGCGGTGGTGATCCCCGAGGAGATGATCCACTACGGCGTCTCCAAGACCGCGCTGCTGGCGCTGTCGCGCGGATTCGCCAAGGACGCGGCGGGCACGGGCGTCACGGTGAACTCGGTCATCGCGGGCCCGACCCACACCGCCGGGGTGGAGGATTTCGTCTACCAGCTGGTGGACCGGTCGCTGCCCTGGGACGAGGCCCAGCGCGAGTTCATGCGCGCGCACCGGCCGCAATCGCTGATCCAACGGCTGATCGAGCCCGAGGAGATCGCCCATATGGTCGTCTACCTCAGCTCGCCGTTCGCGTCGGCGACGACCGGCGGTGCCCTCCGCGTCGACGGCGGCTACGTCGATTCGATCCTGCCGTAACCCTTCCGGACGACGATCGTCGAGCGGCCCGCGACTCCACCGGCCGACAGCGCGGTGCTGATGGCGGTGAGCGCCGCCGTCCACGCCCGCGAGGTGCTGCGCTTCGACCACGCCGCCGCGGACGGGTCCGGGGACGCCGCCGCCACCCTCGCCCGCCGCTATACCGAGGCCGCGCGGTCGCTCGACGCTCGATGACGGAGGTGACGCAGGAGGCCGACGGCGCACAGCAGGAGCGTCACCACCTCGGCCGTCACGCTCAGGGCCGCCTGCGGCGCCGGATTCCAGCCCGTCTCGGTGAATCCGAACACGCCTGTGGTGCGGGACGCGACGAAGGCGGCCAGGGTGCCGAGGGCGAGACCGGCGGCGGCCACCCGCAGCGTCCAGGGACCGGCGAGGACGACCGCGGCCAGGGCGAAGGACGCGGCGGACTGGATCAGGAACGACGGGCCGATGCCTGGTATCCAGCGGTATCCGTGGGTATAGAGGTCCGCGTGGACGTAGCCGCCGACGGCGAGGCTCGCGGACAGCGCGATCCGCGGGGCGAGACCGAAAAGCATTGTCCTGCTCGTCATCCGAGCACCTCGTCCTTGATCGCGAGCTGCCGCTGGCCCTTCCGGTAGGTGACCTCGCGGATGCCCAGCGCGTCGTGCAACTTCCCCGCGGGCAGCGTGACCGGCTTCGGCGCCGGACCGTCGCCCGGACGCGGCAGCGGGTAGGCCGTCGTGGTCCCGCTGTAGAAGGTGATATTGCCCTCGGTCTTGGTGAACAGCTGGTGCACATGGCCGTTGAGGCACGTGACCGACGAGAACCGCCGCAGATAGCTCAGCGCCTGCGCGGCATCGTCTGTGCCCCAACCCCATTGGGGATACATCGCGAACAGCGGGATATGGCTGAAGACGATGATCGGGGTGTCGTCGGTGAGCCCCGCGACGTCCTTGCGGACGAACTCGAGCTGATCGGCCCCGAGATGCCCGAGGGTGCGCAGGTTGAGGGTGTTCACCAGCCCGATGACGTGCACGCCCGCGATATCGAAGCTGTACCAGCCGTCCCCGGACGCGCCCTGGCCGAAGGCGGCCCGATAGCGTTGTCCCGCATCGTCGGTCGCGTCGTGCTCACCGGGCACGGTGAAGATGTGCGGCGTGGACAGCCCGGTCATCATCTGCCGGACCTGGTCGAACTGTTCCGGAGTCGCCAGATGGGTGAGATCGCCGGTGTGGACGACGAAGTCGGGCCGGTAGCCGAGCGCGTTGACCTGCCCGATGGCCTCGGTGAAGGTGCCGGTCACATCCGGGTTGGCGGTGCCCTGGAATCCGATGTGGCTGTCGCTGATCTGCGCGAACCGCAGGGTCGGCCGCTCCGGTGCGGCGTCCGCTGTGCCCGCGACGTGGGAGACGACCTCGCCGCCGACGACGGCCAGTCCGACGGCCGCGCCGAACCAGGCGCTGTGCCGCATGAGCTGGCGGCGGGTCATGGTGTGCGGGTCGCGCGGATCGGTGTGCTCGGGGCGCCGTCCGGTCACGGGGTCACCACCACATCGGCGCGCATGAACGGGTGGATCGAGCAGAGGTAGTGGTAGGTACCGGCTTTGGTGAAGGTGAACGTGTAGGTCGCGCCGGCGCCCATGCCGGGGGAGTGGAAGGCGCCGTCCTGCGCGGCGACGGTGTGCGGCTCCTCGTCGTGATTGGTCCAGGTGACCGTGGTTCCGGCGCGCACCGTCAGCGTCTGCGGCGCGAACGCGAAGTTGTCGATACTCACCGCGTTCGGGCCGGCCGGCGCGGGGCCCTGCGGTGCCGCCATACCCGGCATGGTGGTCATCGGGGGCGCACCGTCCGGCGCCATGCCGACGGTGCCCGAGCCGAAGACGGGTGTGGGTGCGGAATCGCTTGGGGCGGACGGTGTTCCGCCGCCGCAGGCGCTCATTGTCAGAACGGTCAGTGCCGCCGCGACGGCGGCTGCCGCCCGGTATCCAGGGAATCGTCTCATCGATCCGGCTTCCATCCGGTGGCCCGCGGTGCGGGCCGTCACCAGCAGATAGCGGCCGGGGTTACACGATCAGGCGTGCTCTGCCGGAACGAAAACCTCTATGGCGCCGTCGATCTCGCGCACCCGCAGCTCCGGCAGCGGCGCCGGGGCGATGGGCAGCTGGTGGGTGACGACCTGACCGGCGGTGGTGAAGGAGGTCGAATGGCACGGGCAGCGCAGCCGGTCGGCCGGGGCGTCCAGCCACAGTTTGCATCCCTGATGGGTGCACACGCCGGACACCGCCACCGCGACCCCGCCCTGCCGCCGCACGAATCCGGTCACGGTGCCGGTGTCGAACGGCAGGGTGCCGCCCTCGGGCAGATCGGCGGTGGCCGCGACGGCCCGCCAGGTCCCGTTGTTGGGCGTCATCCGCTCCTGCGCGGCCGGCTCGCCCGCGCCGGTGCCCGTCACGAGGGCATGGTCGATCACGCCCCCGGCGGCGGCCGCGGCGGCGACCGACGACCCGATCAGCACCACCCGCCGTGTGGTGCGGGAGCCGGATTCGACTGGGCCGCTGCCCGTTTCGTCCGCGAGCCGCCGGTGCAGCCCGCTCAGGAACTCTTCGCTGGGCGCATCGCTGCCGAGCCGGGCGGCGCGCAGGCCGATGGCCGCGCGCAGCTCCTCGGCCTCGGCGTCGTCCGGCCGGAACCCGCGCGGCCGCCGCCCGGCCAGCAGATCCTCGACGTACCGCTCGACATCGCGCTCGGTCATGGGAGACCCTCCTCGCTCAGCCGGGCCGCCGCCTGTAATGCCCGGTGCTGCAACACCTTCGCATTCGCCACGGTGACACCGAGGGCGTTCGCGGCCTCGCGCACCGGCATCCCGTGCAGGAACCGCAACTCCAGGATCCGCCGGTAGCGCTCCGGCAGCCGGTCGAGCACGGCGCGTGCGCGTGCGGCGCTGCCCGAATCCTCCTGCCGCGCGGGCGGAGTGTCGGGGATGTCGTCCTCGATGACCGTGATCTCCCGGCCCAGCGTGGCGCGCCAGTGCCCGGCGAGCACGGTGCGGGCGGTGGTGCGCAGGTAGGCGCGGACCTCCGGCACGGTCGCCGAGATCCGCAGCGGTTTCAACGCCGCCGTGAACACCTCGGCGGTGAGATCCTCCGCGTCCGGCCGGTTGCCGACCTTCTCGAACATCAGCGCGTACACCCAGCCGGCATTGTCGCGGTACACGTCCTCCCAGCCCGCGTAGCCGGCCCCGGAGACCAGCCGCAACTCCCGGCCGCCGCCGGACGCCGCGGGCCCCCGCGGACCGGATCTCGACCTCGCCACCATCCCGACCGCCTTTCGGGCGCACCCACGGCCACCGCGTTCACACTCAGATAGGGAGCCGGGTTACACGGGGGCCGTGCGTCATCGGCGGCGGCGTTGCTCCGCGGGGTCGTCCAGGCCCTCGAGATCGATCATCGGTTCCTCGACGAATCCTCGGCAGCGACAACGCATATCGTAGACGCAGTAGGTCCAGTCGTCGGTGGTGCGGCCGAGGTCGTTGCCGCCCCGGCCGCGACAGTCCCCGGTGACCGGATCATGGGTGTAGTACATATGCCCGCAGAGTCCACACCGGCGCCGGGACGAGTGTCTCGAGGACACCACCATCCACACCAGATACGAGCACGCTGCGGCGACCACGGCAATCTCCGGCAGATGCGACGAAAACATTCCAACCCTCATAACGTCGGGGCACATGACACGGCATATGTGCCTCCTGCCCGTTCAGGGTGGCCCATCGTCCAGCGGCACGGAGTGTCCGTCGGCCACAACTTGACGATGTATCATTGTCGGCGCCGCACAGCACTGTGTACGGATTGTCGGATTCTCTGGAGTTGCGGTCGGTTACCGATGGTGAAATTGGATCGCCTGATC
This sequence comes from Nocardia transvalensis NBRC 15921, assembly GCF_000308875.1. Classification (GTDB taxonomy): domain Bacteria; phylum Actinomycetota; class Actinomycetes; order Mycobacteriales; family Mycobacteriaceae; genus Nocardia; species Nocardia transvalensis. The sequence goes on along the minus strand of NZ_BAGL01000059.1, from coordinate 47,489 downwards.
AACATCCTGAGCAGGCACGGCACCCGCCTGTACGGGGCGACGGCGGCGCGCGACATCGAGCTCTACAGCGTGACCGTCTACGATCCGATCCGGCCGAATTCGGCCGTCGGCGACGTCTTCCTCGCCGTGGGCATCGCGGATCTCACCCACGCGGTCGCGCTGGCGGCCGAGACGCGGGCCACGGTCGTCATCGCCCGCACCACCGAGCAGCCGGCTCGTGCGCTGCTCGAGCGGCTGGCGGCCGCCGGGACCGCGCTGCTGCTCAGCGATCCGGCGGTGTCCTGGAGTCAGATCGCCTCGGTCGTCTACGGGCTGGTGCTCGAGGGCCGGGAGACCGAGTCGGGGCGGGGCCCGAGCGACCTGTTCGCCCTGGCCGACACCATCGCGGCCGCGCTCGACGCGCCGGTGACGATCCAGGACGAGCTGTTCCGGGTGATGGCGTACTCGAGTACGCCGCGCGATATGGATCCGGTCCGGCTGGACACCATCCTCGGGCGGCGGACGCCGGATCACGTGCGCGCCCTGCTCGAACAGCAGGGCGTCTTCAAGCATCTGGCCCGCAGCGATGCGCCGATCCACGTCCGGCCGACCCCCGAATACGGTTTCCGCGGCCGGACGGTGGTGGCCGTGCGGGCGGGGCGCGAGCTGCTCGGTTCGCTGTGGATCTCGTGCGACGAGGCCCTGGCGGGCACCCGCGCGCGGATTCTGCGGGACGGCGCCCATACGGTGGCGCTGCATCTGCTGCGCTCGCGCGTCAGCGCCGATCTCGAGCGGCAGGTCGAATCGGAACTGGTGATCCAGCTGATCGAGGGCAGCGCCGATGCGGAGGCCGCCGTCGGGAAACTGGGTATCCCCGCCGAACATCTGCGCGTCATCGCCCTGCAGGCCCATACCGAACTCGAGCGGCACGCCGGGATCCTGCTCGCGTTCGAGCGGGCCACGACGGGTTTCGGCTGGTCCCGGATCGGCCGCAGCACGCTGTTCGGCAATACCGTCTACACCGTGCTTCCCGCGGGCGACGATCCCGAGCCGGCCTTCCGGTGGGTCCGCGATCTGGCGGCCGGACTGCCCTCGCACGTCCGGGTTTTCGCGGGCGTCGGCGGGGTCGCGAACGTGCGCGAGGTGCAGGCGAGCCGCCGGGAGGCCGACGAGTGCATGGCGCTGCACATGAACTCCGCGGACGAGGCGCCGGTGTGCTACGACACCGCGTGGGATCGGGTGCTGATCCAGCGGCTGAAATCCGTGGCCTCCAGCGGCCGGATGCCGTCGCGGGGCCCGGTCGCGCGATTGGCGGTCCACGACGACCGCAACGACACGCATTTTCTCCCGACGTTGAAGGCGTGGCTGGAGGCGCAGGGTGATTCGGCGGCGGCCGCGGCGGCGCTCGGTGTCCATCCCAATACCGTGCGCAACCGCATCAAGCAGATGGGCCGGATCGTCGATCTGGGTCTCGGCGATCCGCGCAAGCGCATCGCCGTGCTGATCGCCCTGTCGGTCCGCCTGCCCGACGAGCCGGTGCTGGGGTGAGGGTCAGTACTGGCCGGGGAACAGCGCCAGCACCTCGGTGGTAATTCGTTCGAGCGTCTCCTGTTTCGTTCCGTTGATCGTCACGGCGGGCACGTTCAGGAATTCGTAGTCGTCGGCGGCCGGATCGAAGGTGGGGCCGACCCGGACCTTGTACGCGATATTCGGGCCCGCGGATATCCGGAATACCTGGCGCCCAGCGATGTCCACGCGCTCGTAGTTCTCGAATTCGCGGTCGGTGGAATGGCCGTACTCGATGTAGACGGAATCGTCGTCGAGCCGGAACCAGCAACGATCGACCCATTGTGTATCGCCCGGGATCGCAGTCGGCAGCTTCGGCAGTACCGCGCACGGATCGGCGCCGGTAACCGCCGTGCGCACGGTATCGGGCGAATCGCCCACTCGCGGAGCGCGTTTCCATTGCGTGAGCGCGGTCGCGACCATTTTCTGCGCGACCGGGCACGGTTCGGCGCCGGGCGGAATGGTGACCGACAGCTCCATCGATCCGCCGGTGGGCAGCTGCGCGTAGGCCGTGCACAACCGGATCGACGATCCGGCGACCTCCTGCTGCGACACGACATCCCGGTCGCCCAGCAGGCTCACGGTCATCCCGTCGACCGTGGCAGTGGCGCCCTTGCTCATCCCGACGTCGTCTAGGGCGCGCACGACCCAATTCACCCGGCCCGCCGCGCGAGGGTCCGTCCCGATCTTCGCCTGGCACCCGTACAACCGGTCGGTGCCGACCGCGGTGACCTGACCCAGGGCTGCCAGTTCCGCGCGCGGTAGCAGCGCGCAGATATCGGTGTCGCGCAACCGGTTCAGCGTATCCGCGTGCGGTGCGCCCGCCGCGGGAGGGGCCGGTCGGTTCTGCGCGTCGTCCTGGCAGGCGACCGCGGTGAGCATCAGCGCCGCGATCACGGCGATCCGCCGAATCATCGAATTGTTCCCTCCCTCAGGGCCGTCCGGATCATAACGCAGCGCGCGGGGCCGTCCCGGATATCGAGGGCGAATGTCCGAAATCACCACGGCGGTCCGGAATTGCTGTGAGAAGAGAGCGTGGGTAAATCCGATTCGCTTGACTAACATACTATTTCGTGCGCGCCGTCCAGCACGCCCGGGAATTCTCCCCGGCGCCCGCCACACCGCCGCCACTCGCGTGGCGCGAACTCTCGATTCTCGCCGGATTTCTGGCCGTGCTCCTCACCGTGCGGCTCGGGCGGTATCCGCTCTGGGGCGACGAACTGTATCTCGTTCCGGCCGGGCGGCGGCCGTCGTGGAGCTATGCCGACCAAGGGCCGCTGGTGCCGCTGCAGGCGTATCTGTCGGACCTGGTCGCGCCGGGTTCGGCCGTGCTGCTTCGTCTTCCGATGGTCGGCCTGACGGTCGCGACCGTCGTGCTGGCCGCACTCGTGGCCCGTGAACTCGGCGGTGGCCGGGCGGCGCAGCTGATCGCCGCCCTGGGCTACACCTGTACGCCGTTCGCGGTGCAGCAGTCGGCGGCGATCAGCACCTTCGCCTACGACGCCGCGCTGATCTCGCTGGCCTGCTGGCTGGTGATCCGGTGGGTCCGCGTGCGCCGGGACGCGCTGCTGCTCGCGGCGGGTGTGGTGGCGGCGGTGGACTTCCAGGTGAAGTGGCTGGTGGTGGCCGCCTGGGTGCTGCTCGGGCTCGGCGTGCTGCTCTGGGGGCCGCGGGAGGCGCTGCGCCGGCCCGCGGTGTGGGCCGGTTCCGCGATCCTGGCCGTCTCGGCGGTGCCGGCGCTGCTGTGGCAGGCCGGGCACGGCTGGCCACAGGTCGCGATGAACGCGGCCATCCGAGCGGAGCAGACCACCATGGTCGACGACCGGTTCGTCTCGGAGATCAGGGAATTGGTCCTGACCACGGGTCCTGGCGGGATCCTGCTGCTGATCGGGATCTGGGCGGTGGCCCGGGCGCCGGGGCTGCGGCCCTATCGCTTCCTGCTCCCTCTGGGTGTGCTGCCGCTGCTCGCGGTCTTGGTGGCGGGCCTGCGTCCCTACTATCTGGGTGACGGGTTCGCGGTCTTCTTCGCTACGGCCGCGGTCTTCCTGACGGGTGGGGAGCGCCGGGGGTGGGTCCGGCCGGCGCTGTCGGCGTATCTCGTGGCCGGCGCGGCCGTCGTCGTGGCCGCGGTGTGCGTTCTCCCGCTACCGGGATCGTGGCTGCACACGCCCAGTGTCCGCAACGGCGACATGGCGGTTCGCGCACAGTTCTTCGGCCTGCGCGGGTGGCCGCAACTCGTCGAGACCGTCGAGCGTGCCGCCGCGGCGCTGCCCGCCGGCGAGCGCTCCGAGGCCGTCGTCGTCACGCAGAACTACTGGCAGGCGAGCGCGCTCGATGTGCTTTCGCGCGCCCCGCTGCCACCGGTGTACAGCCCGAGCCGCGGCTACGGCTACTTCGGGCCGCCGCCGGACACCGCGACGCGAGTGCTCTACGTCGGCGGCGACAGCCTCGCGGAATCGCTGTCGGCACACTTCGTCTCGGCGATCCCGGTGGCCCGCCTCGACGACCCCACCGGATTCCAGGGCGTGAACCACGGCATCCGGGTGTGGTACTGCACCGGCCCCGTCCGACCGTGGTCGCAGACCTGGCCCGACCTGATGACCCTGCGCGTCGAACACGGCACGTGACGGCGCGTCGACCCTCAGACGGCCACCTTCGTGAGTTCGGGGGCGAGTTCGGTGCGGTAGAAGTCGAGGAAGCCGTCCGGGTCGGGGCCCGCGTTCTGGAAGACGAGGCGGTCGAAGCCGGCGTCGAGGAAGGTCCGGGCGGCGTTCAGGTAGTCGGAGGTGTCTGTGCCGCAGGTGAATTGGCGGCGGATGTCCTCCTCGCGGACGGTCTCGGTGGCCGCGGCGAAGTTGACCGGATTGGGTAGTTCGCTCATCACCTTCCACCCGGTGACCGCCCACCGCGAGGTGTCGAGCGCCGCGCGGGCGGCGGTCGTGGCGTCCGGCGCCCAGGCGACCGGCACCTCGGCGTAGCGGGGTCCGGCGCCGCCGGATTCGTGGTACTGCCGGACGGTCTCGGCGGACGGTTCCGTCGCGAACAGGCCGTCGCCCAGATCGGCGGCGAGCCGCGCGGCGCCGGGACCACCGGCGGCGACCGCGATCGGCGGCGGCTCGTCGGGCAGATCGAAGACCCGCGCATCCGACAGTTGCAGGTAGTCGCCCCGGTAGGACTGGTATCCGCCGCGCCACAGCAGCCGGATGATCTCCAGGGCCTCCCGCAACAGGCGGTGCCGCCCGTGGACCGACTCCGGGAATCCGTCGCCCACGACATGCTCGTTCAGCCGCTCACCGGACCCGACCCCGAGCGTGAACCGGCCCTCGGAGATCAGCGCCAGCGTCGCCGCGGCCTGCGCGATGATCGCGGGGTGGTACCGGACCGTCGGGCACGTGACTCCCGTTGCGAGCCCGAGGGTTTCGGTGCGCGCGGCGATGGCGCCCAGGACGGTCCACGCGAAGGGGGAGTGGCCCTGATTGTCCAGCCAGGGATGGTAGTGGTCACTGATCTCGACGAAGTCGAATCCCGCTCGCTCGGCGAGCGTCGCCTGGCGGATCAACTCCGCGGGCCCGAATGCCTCCGCTGCCAGCTTGTATCCGATCTGCACCGCAACCTCCTCGGGTCATAGGTCGTCCGGGTTCCGATCTCCTTCACGCAATGCCTTGTCGAGTTCGCCGCGCAGCCGCGTCGCGGCCTGTTCGTCGCCCGCGTCCTCGGCGGTCGTGATGTCCTGGCGGAGCTGCGCGATGATGTCCTGAAATGCCATGAATGCCAAACCTTTCCACGTTGTCCGGGGCAGCGTCCGCCGCTCAGGCGGCGAGGGCCTGCTCGCGGAGGCTGCGCAGGGTACGGGTGAGAATGCGGTGGACCTGCATCTGCGACACCCCGAATTCGGTCCCGATATCGGCCTGGGTGCGGTCACCGAAGTACCGCTCGACCAGGATGGTCCGGTCCGGATCGGGGAGGGCGTCGATGAGCGGTTGCACGGTCATCGCCTCCTCGAGCAGGTGGTAGCAGGGCTCGTCGGAGCCGTAGAGGTCGCCCGCGGTCGCCGAGGAGCGGCCCGGGTCGGCGGGGGTGTCCAGGGATTCGGCGCGGTAGCAGTCCGACGCGACCAGCGCCTGGACGATCTGTTCGAGGTCGGTGTCGAGAGCCTCGGCGAGGTCGTGAGCCCCGGGCATCCGGTTCAGCCGCTGCGCCAGGTCGGGGATGATCGCCGTGATGCGCTGCTGAATTTCCTTGGTGCCGCGGGGCACGTGCAGCGTCCAGCTCTGGTCGCGGAAGTAGCGCCGCACCGTGCCCATGACGGTGGGAACCGCGAAGGCGACGAACGTCGGCCCGCGGTGCGGATCGAAGCGGTCGACGGCGCCGAGGAGGCCCTCACGCGCGACCTGCAGCAGATCGTCGTAGTCCATCCCGCGTCCGGAGAACCGGCGCGCGATGTGGTCCGCGAGCGGCAGGCACCGCACGATGATGTCGTCGCGCAGGCGCCGGTAGCGGGGATCGTCGGGATCCAGGCGGGCGAGTCGTTCGAATTCGGGTTCGATGCCGTCGTAGGGATCGTGCCCGCGACGGGCGCGGGAGGCGACCTCCCGCGTGGGAGGGTCCGAGGTTCTGATCATGGTCGCACCTCTCGACGAGGGTCGGTCGAACTTCTGACTCGATCTGCGGCTACCCGCACGCCGGGATCTCAACCGTCCGCGGGCGGGGTGAAGTGCCTCACCGGTGCGACCCGGTCAGGGCGTGTTTCACCGGCTCGGAGCCGGGTAGGCGACGAACAGGAAGAGTCCACGAGCGGGGTCGAGGGGGACCCGGAACGGAGGAGCCATGACCGGACCGGAGACGCGTCCGTCCGAGCGCGCGGCGAAGCGGCAGCGCCGGCGGCACGCGGGCGAGGGCATCGAGGACGTCTACAACGTGCCCGGCATCGTGCTCTGCGCGCTGGCGATCGTGGCGCTCGCCGCACTGCTGACCGCCGCGGGCTACGGATTCGCCGGATGGGCGGTCGTCGCGGGAGTGATCTGCGTGGTGTGCGCCGTCGGCGGCATCGGGTGGCTACTGATCGAGCGGCGCCGAATGGCTCGGCGCACTCCGCCGGCGCCCGAACGGCAGGGGCATTGAGCTTGTAGGACATCGACTACGACGCGGCCGTGGTGGAGGCGATCGCGATGGGACAGTATCCGTCGCTGACGGTGCGACTGTGGCGCGCCGCGCCTTGGAGCCGCAATCCGCTGACCCGGGCCTCGGACCGGGTCGACGGCGCGGTCCGGGTGCTCGCCGCGCTCCTGGTTCTGATCGCCGTGCCCATCGCTTTGGCCGCCGCGACGGCCGAATACTCCTCGGCCGCGGAGCGCATCCGCTCGGAGAATGCCACGAAGGCACCGGTCACAGCCTCGATCGCCACCGAACCGTCCCCCGTGCCGAGCGACGGCCGGGTGCCGCCCGCGCGGCTGGAGGCCCAGGTCTGGTGGAGCCGCGACGGTCAGCCCGGGGAAGCGACGACGACGGTCCCCGGCACCGCGCGCGTCGGTGACCGGATCCAGCTGTGGCTCGGGCCGGACGGTCTCCCCACGACACAGCCACAGCCCACTGGCACGGCCGCCCTCAGGGGCGTCGTCATGGGCCTCCTCATCCTGACCTACGGCTGCGGCGGAGCGATCGGGCTGGTCTGGATCACCGGATACCTGCTGCGCTGCCGCAACAGTCGAGAATGGGCGCGCGAATGGCGCAGGCTGGGTCCCGCCTTCGGCCGGGATATGCATTGATGACCGAGAAGCCTTGCGGCGCAGCGGCTCTGGTCAGCCTGCGTCGATGACCGCTTGCAGTGCGCGTTTGAACTGGTCGGCGCCCGGGTCGGGGAGCGCTGCCAGGAAGCGGCGTTCGCAGTCGTCTATGACGTCGGCGCCGCGGCGCAGCACGTCGCGCCCTTCGGCGGTGAGACGGACGTCGTTCTTGCGCCGATCATCGGGGCGGGGGTGGCGCTCGACCCAGCCCTGTTTCTGGAGGTGGTCGATCAGCGCGACCATCGTCGTGCGATCGACGCCGAGTAGCTCCGCCACCTCGCGCTGGGAGAGCCCGGCCTGTTCGTCCAGGCAGTTCAAGGCCGCCCACTGCTGCGGGCCGATGCCGAGCGGCTCGAGTTCGGCCGCCGTCAGCCGCATGTAGTGCAGCGCCGCGTGTTTGAGCAGATAGCCGAGTCGGGGAATCTCGGTGCCGCACGGCGGTGGCGGGGTCGGCTGATCGGAGGCGGGCACCCGGTAATCATATATGTCGATGATCGTCAGAATTGCTGATGATCAGTTATGCTGACGAATGCAGGGCGGCGATCCCGCGACGTGCGGATGATCCGGATCCCCTGCTCGAAAGGTGTCTTCATGTCCCAGTCGATCGCGGTATTCGGCGCCGGTCCCGCCCTCGGGCGAGCCGTCGCGCACCGCTACGCCAAGGACGGCTACGACGTCGTGCTCGTCGCCCGCCGCCGGGAATCACTGGAATCGATCGCCCGGGAGGTGACCGACGCCGGCGCGGCCGCGCACATCCTCACCGCCGATCTCGCCGATACCGAGTCCGTCCCCGCACTGGCCGAACGGATTCGCGCCACGGTCGGGGACCTCGATGCCTTCTATTACGGCGCCGCGGCCGACGGATTCGTTCCGGTGCTCGACCTGACGCCCGAGCGCGTGCGCGACCTCATGCCGCTGGGCGTCGAGACGCTGATCGCATTGGTGCGAGAGTTCCTGCCCGCCATGATCGCTCGCGGGGAGGGTGCGATCCTCGGTGCGCAGGGAGCCAGTGCCCTGCACGGCAATCCGCATATCGCCGGCGGGCTCGCGCTGGCCGCGCAGCGCAACTATCTCCAGGCACTGCATGCCGAGGTGGCGGCGGCGGGTGTCTACGTCGGCAGCCTGTACATCGGCGCGGCCATCGAGCGCAGTGCCTTCCACGACACCATGGTCCGGGCCAGGGCCGCGGGCGAACCGGGATGGGAGATACCGGTCGTCGACCCGGCGCATCTCGCCGACCTGCTCCGGACCATGCACCAGGCCAAGGATGGCGTGGAGGTCGTGTACCCCGAATAGCCTGGTGTCCTACCGGCGTCGGGGTGGACTCCTACCACGGTAGGAGTCGGATACTCGCCTTCGGGACGACGCGTCGACGGGGCCGGGGCCGGTAGCGTCGCGTGGCGGTGCCCCGCGTCGGAGCGGGGGCGCTCTCGAAACCCGGCTGGGTGACCGGTGTTTCGCTACTTACTTCGCGCAGGGGGTGAATCGTCGATGTCGCGCGTCCTGTGGACGCGGCCGAGGTGATGTGAGGAGCGGTGTGTTCGAGCGATTGGGCGCGGTCGTCTATCGGTTGCGGTTCGCCGTGGTCGGGGTGTTGGGGGCCGTGCTGCTGGCGCTCGGCGCCTACGGCAGCGGCTTGGCGGATCATCTGAGTTCCGGCGGCCTGGACGATCCGGGGTCGCAGTCGGCGACCGCGTCCCGGCTGAAGGACGAGGTGTACGGGCGCGACCACAACAGCGATGTGGTCGTCCTGTACACCGCGCCCGAGGGCGGCAGCATCGACGATCCCACGTGGGGCCGCGCGATCACCGACAGCCTCAACAGATTGCCGCAGGAACACCCCGAGATCGCGAAGGTCAACGGCGCCTACTGGAAAACCGATACCGGCCAATGGGCGCCGTCGCTGTTCGGATCCAAGGACAAGAAGTACGCCTTCGCCTCGATCGCCATCACCGGCGACAACGACACGGAGATGGTGAACAACTTCCGGAAGGTGCGCGGTGCCTTCGACATCGAGGGAGTGGACGTCCAGGTCGCCGGGCTGCAAGCCGTCGCGGGCACGCTGAACGACACCATCTCCGCCGATACGAAACGCATGGAGATGCTGGCGGTTCCGGCGGTCGCGGTGCTGCTGTTCGTCATCTTCGGCGGCGTGGTCGCCGCGGCGCTGCCGCTGATCATCGGAGGTCTCACGGTGCTGGGCGCGAACGGCATCGTCATGGCGATCACGAAGGTCACCGAGGTGAACTCGTTCGTCGGCGCCGTGGTCTCGATGATCGGCCTCGGCCTGGCCATCGACTACAGCCTGTTCATCGTGAGCCGTTTCCGCGAGGAACTCGCCGCCGGATACGAGCCGAGCCGGGCCGTGCGGCGCGCCGTGACGACCGCCGGGCGCACCGTGGCCTTCTCCGCGATCATGATCATCGCGGCGAGTTCCGGCATGCTGCTGTTCCCGCAGGGCTTCCTCGAGTCGATCGGTTACGCGACCATCGCGACCGTACTCCTGGCCGCGCTGGCCTCCGTCACGATTCTCCCGGCGCTGCTGGGCATCCTCGGCACACGCGTGGATATGCTGGGGCTCAACCGGTTTCGCCGGACCAAGACCGCCGCGGAGATCGAGAACGGCTTCTGGGGCCGCACTGCCCAGTGGGTGATGCGACGTCCGCTGAAGGTCGCGCTCCCGATCGTGGTCGGGCTGCTGTTGCTGATCATTCCGGTGCAGAACCTGAAGTTCGGCGGCATCAGCGAAACCTATCTGCCGCCGGACAATCCGACCCGCGTCGCGCAGGAGAAGTTCGACGAGGTCTTCCCGCTGCGCAAGACCGACCCGATCCAGCTCGTCATCGAGACCGACGAACCCACCGAGATCTACGGGGTCCTCCGGCAGGCCAACGACGTCGAGGGGCTGACAGCCGATTTCCCGACACCGGACGCGCCGCCCGACGGCTCCACCGCGTGGACCACCGAGGCGACGCTGAGCGACGACGCCGACCCCGACGCGGTCATCGACGAGCTGCGCGCCCTGCCCATGCCCGAGGGCGTGCACCTGATGGTCGCCGGTCAGCGCGCGATGGAGAAGGACAGTATCGACGCGCTGCTGTCGCGCATGCCGCTGATGATCGCGCTCGTCGTACTCGTCACCACCCTGCTGATGTTCCTGACCTTCGGCTCACTCGTCCTGCCGATCAAGGCCGCCCTCATGAGCGCGCTCGGCCTCGGCTCCACCCTCGGCATCCTCACCTGGATCTTCGTCGACGGACACGCCGCCGGACTACTCGAGTTCACACCACAACCGATCATGTCACCGGTCCTGGTCCTGATCATCGCGATCATCTACGGCCTGTCCACCGACTACGAGGTCTTCCTGCTCTCCCGCATGGTCGAAGCCCGCACCCAAGGCGCGAGCACCACCGAAGCCGTCCGCATCGGCACCGCCCAGACCGGCCGCATCATCACCGCCGCCGCCCTCATCCTGCTCGTGGTCACCGGCGCCTTCGCCTTCTCCGACCTCGTGATGATGCAGTACATCGCCTACGGCATGATCGCCGCGCTGTTCATCGACGCCACCGTCCTGCGCATGCTCCTCGTCCCCGCCACCATGAAACTCCTCGGCGACGACTGCTGGTGGGCGCCCAAATGGATGAAGAGGATCCGGCAGCGGGCCGGCCTCGGCGATCCCGTCTCCACGAGAGACGTTGTGCCACAACGTCAGAAGGTCGAGTAACGCATGTCGGGAGAGAACCGTTTCGGCCGCCGCGCCGCGCTGACGCTGGCCGCTGCCGCCGGCGTCGCGTGGACGGCCGGTCGCGCCGCCGCGAGTCCGGACAACGCCCGCTACCACGGGTATTCGGCGGAGGACGCCGCCCTGCCCTACGCGAGGTTCATGGCCGACCGCACCGCACCGCCGCCGGAGCCGGTGGCCGCCGCGTTCGCCGGGCCGCCGGTCGCGCCGGATCTCGTCCCGGACTTCGCCACGCTGACAACCGATCTCGCCGCCGACGGCTACTCGGCGATCGAGACCGGCTACGGGCAGACCGCGGCGGGCGTGGTGTGGGTCGCGGTGCGAACCGAGATGCCGCGGGTCACCGCCGCGATGTGGGATTGGTGGTTCGGCTGGCATTCGACCGAACCGGCCCGCTACAAGTTGTGGCATCCCGACGCGCACCTGTTCGCGGCCCTGGCGGAGGACCGGACCGCGGCGCGGATTCCCGACCGGGACAGGTACATCGGCAATATCTCCTATGTCGACGAGTACGTCGGCCCCAAACTCCAGCAACTGGCGATCGCCTTCCAGGATCCGGTCGCGCACGGATTCGCCGTCCCGGCCGGGCATACGGTGGTCTTCGGGCGGGTGGGCAGCGCGATCGCGCCGGTCGACCTGGGCTGGCTCGCTCATCAGGTGCGCCCGATCGACGGCGGCTGCGAGATGCGCAGCCGCTTCCACCTCAACCTGCGCGGCCTGCACGCCCCCGACCTCCCGCAGGCGGTGCGTGCGGTCGAGCGCGGCGCCTCCGTCGATCCCGGCGACCTGGTCCTCGGCCTGGACCTGGGCCGTGATCTGCTGCTGCACTGCGGCCAGGAGATGCACCATCTCGCCGGTTTCCTGCCCGAATTGCACGCCGAGTTCGGCGCCTGAACCCGCTCCCGGTGGTGCCGTCCCGGCGATCGCGCGGTGTTTGCGCGGCCGGAGTGGTTAACTCGTCACCGTGTCGGATTTCGAACCGGTGGATGTCAACCAGGATCAAGCACACAGTGCCCGCATCTACGACTATTTCCTCGGCGGCAAGGACAACTACGACGCCGACCGGGAGGCCGCGGCGCGGATCGAGCAGGCCATTCCCTCGGTGCGGGCGGTGGCCCGCGGCAATCGCGCGTTCATGGCGCGCGCGATCCGGCAGCTAGCGGCCGAGTCCGGCATCCGGCAGTTCCTCGATATCGGTACCGGCATTCCGACCGCGCCGAATCTGCACCAGATCGCGCAGGAGGTCGCGCCCGACGCGCGGGTGGTGTACGTCGACAACGATCCGATCGTGCTCGCGCACGCCCGGGCGTTGCTGATCGGTACGCGGGAGGGCGTGACTCGCTACGTCCAGGCCGATGTGACCGATCCCGAAGGCATCCTGGCCGATCCGGCGGTGCGGCAGACGCTGGATTTCGGCAAGCCCGTCGCGCTGAGCCTGATCGCGCTGTGCCACTTCGTTCCCGGCGAACAGATCTACGACATCATCGATACGCTGCTGGCGCCGCTGCCGTCCGGGTCGTATCTGGTGATGACGCATCTGACCACGGATTTCGATCCCGGGATGGTCGAGGGCACGGTGCAGGCGTACCGGGCGAGCGGTATCGAGATGGAAGCCCGCACCTACGAGGGTGTTTCGCGATTCTTCCGGGAGATGGACCTGATCGAGCCCGGAATCGTGGCGATCGATTCCTGGCATGCGGGCGGGCAGGACCCGCGGTCGTCCGTGACGGCATTGCCCGGCGACGGCTCCGAACCGCCCGCGGCGGGCTATGCGGCGGTGGGTCGCAAGAGGTAGGGCGCGCCCGGTCAGTCGTTGCGGAACTGGGCGGTGCGGTGGGAGAGGCGTTCGGCGAAGGTCTCGGTCCACGCCAGCGATTCGGGTTCGTCGATCGCGTCCAGCGGGCGCGGCGCGGCCCGCAGGCGGCGGATGTCGTCGAGGCGTGAGGGTTTGCCGATCTGCGTCTGCGCCGCCAAGATCTTGACGCCCCACGCGATATAGGTGTCCACGCTCATTCCGGCGCATTCGGCCGCGTCGTGCAGGCGGTCCCATTCGGCTTCGTCCACGGTTACGGTCACCGTCATATCCCTGGTCGACATAAATCCTTACGGTAGTCCTGGAGAGGCGGCCCGTTACTGATGGGAAGTGCGGCGTTTCGCCTGCTCGAACCGCGTCACGATCCGGCGGCGACGGGCGCCTCGTCGGCGAGCAGTGTCTCCAGCGTGTCCAGGCGCTTCCACCAGTGCCGGCAGGTGCCGGGGGCCGGATAGGGCGCGGTGAGCCGGAGGGTGACCACCAGGACGCAGCCGTGGTCCTGCGGGCGCAGGTCGAAGCGCAGCACGACGTCGGCGTCGGTGAATTCGAACCGCCGCGGTTGTTCCGCCGCGGTGACCACGCCGTCGCGGAGCGCGCCCTGCCCGTCGTCGAATCGGACCGCCCCGCCGGGAACGGGGTCGAGGTCGACGACGGGCAGCGGATACCACCGGCCGACGTGCCGGGTCTGGGTGAGTACGCACCACACCTTCTCGGGCGGGTGTGTCAATGTCCGCATGAATCGAAGTTCGCTCGGATGCTCGTTCACTGTCCTGTTCTAACACCTTCCGCCGCAACGGGATACGGTTGGAAGAAAGTGTGATTGCAACTGTCCCGCTCATTTCGGATCGCCCCAGCATCCGGAACCGGAATGCCCGAATATAGGGGTGTCAAGGGGTGTTCGCCATTCACCGAATTACGAATAGGGACCGACGGCCCGGAAAAATACGAACATGATCCGTCCGACGCCGTGCGAGCGATAGGGTCGTAGGTCCCGAAGATATCTGTCGATATTTTCCACGGTACGGCCGCGACGGCAAAGAAATAACTCCGCGGGTCAGTCGCGGGCGCGCACCTCGAGGGTCTGGAGCGCCCGGCCCAGCGGACCCTGCTCGTCGTGCAGCACCGTGGCCACCGTGCCGATGCCGTCGGGGCCGAGGGAGGTCTGCACGTCCAGGCCGATCCACTCGCCCTCGGGGGCCCGGAAGAGGGTGACGGTGAGATCGGTGTTGAGGAACGTCCAGTCCACCGGATCCAATTGCGCGCCTACGCCGTTGGCGATATCCGCGACGGCCAGGGTGCGGACCAGCGGGCTCATCGGCTCGTCGTCGACCACGACCGTCAGCGGGCGCACCCACACCCGCCGGCCGCCGCTGATGGTCCGCAGATCCACCGTCTTCAGGTAGCCGCCGTCCCACCCCGACGGAATCGTCGGATCGACGCCCGCCGTAGCGGAAATCGGTGGCAGGGGAGTGATTCCGGCCGAGGCGACCGCGGCGGTGTCCGAGGTCGCGATGCGCCACGCGCGGGCGGTGGCGACGACGCGACGGGAGCCGTCGGGCCGCGCGGCGACGAGTTCGGCGGCGACCATCTCGACCCGTTTGCCGGGCCGTTCGACCCAGGCGCGCACGTCGATCTCGGCGACCGGAATCGGGCCCAGGATCTCCATGGTCAGCCGCGCCACCCGCGCGTCCGCACGGGGAGCGCACCGCTCGACCGCCCGGCCCAGCAGCGCGGACGGCGGCGCGCCGTGCTGCATGGTCGCGGCCCACACGCTCACGGTGGACTCGGTCGCCCGATAGCGCTCGGCGCCGTCCTCGCCGGACCCGGCCGACAGGTAGTAGGGATCGATGGCCGCCTGCTCGAGTGTCACCGGGCCAACCTACCAACCCGTTCGTTACCGCTCGGCGTGCGATGTCGTCCGGCGATCGGCGAGTTGCTCGCTGTCCGCTACGGACGGCCGATTCGGCCCCGAATCGCCGATCGTTCCGGGGAAAACCCCTAGGGGAGGGGCTCTCTCGGTCCTTGACCGCGAGCGGCGGCGGTCCTACGTTGCTGCGTATCGCACGGTCGGCAGGGGATCGAAACGGCTGGTGCGGCAGTCGATGACGGGGGCGCCGCCACTCGTCTCAGGAGGTGGGGATGTCCGTCGTCGAGCGTTGCCGCACAGCGCGCACGCCGTTGTCGCGCTGGGTGATTGCCGCCCTGTCGCTCGTGAGTCTGATTGCCGCCAGTCCGGCCGTCGCCGACCCGGCCCCGGCCCCGACCCTGCCGGACGTCGTCGACGGGGTGGTGCCGCCTCCGGCGATCGGGCCCGACCCGGAGGCGCTGCGCGCGGCCGTCATGCCCGCCGCGGCGGGCGACGCCTTCTTCGACGAGTGGCCGGCCGGGCTGGACGGCATGGCGGCCGGGCAGATCATCGAGACCAGGGATGTCACCCGGACCGCGGCCCCGCTGCTGGTGGTTCCGGTGCGGCGGGCGGTCCAGGTCAAGTTCCGGACGGCCGACGCGCACGACGCGCCGTCCTTCGGGACCGCCACGCTGGTCGTTCCGGCGGCCGCCTGGTCCGGCGGGGGCCCGCGGCCGGTCGTCGTGAACAACGTGGCGATCGACGGCCTCGGCCGGGCGTGCACCCCCGGCCACACCATGGCCGCGGGGCTGTCGCCGCAGACGGGCCCGACCGAATTCGTCCCGCCCGTGACCCACCTGGCGCTGTCGCGGGGGTACGCGGTGCTGCTGCCGGACCACGAAGGCCCCCGCATGGCGTACGCCGAGCCCTACGTGGCGGGCCACGCGGTCCTGGACGCGATCCGCGCCGCGCGGGCCGCCGAGCCGGACGAGCTGGGGGACAGCCGCTTCGCGCTGTTCGGCTATTCCGGCGGTGCGATCGCCACGGTCGCGGCGGCGAAACTCCTGGGGGCGTACGCGCCGGAACTCACTCCGGTCGTCGCCGGTGCGGCGGCGGGCGGGGTGCCCGCCGATTTCGAGATGCTCACCCACACCATGAACGGCAATTTCGCCTCCTCGTTCTTCCTGGCCGCCGTCTTCGGCATTGCCCGGGAAAGGCCCGAAATACTGGCGAGGATGAATCATCTGGCGCAATGGATCGCCACCTCGCCGCTCAAGGATTCCTGTATCGCGGTCATCGCCGTACCGGGCGCCGCGAGCCTTCCCATCGATATCGCGGCGAATATCACCGATCCGCTGCATTCCCCCCTCGCCCGCGAGATCCTCGACGCCACGCGCATGCCGGACCGGCGTTCGGCGACGCCGCTCGCCATCGTCAACGGCGAACAGGAATTCTGGATCCCGGCCGCCGGCGCCCGGGCGCTGTTCGACGAACAATGCCGTCTCGGCGCGACCGCCCAGTACACGAGCGTCCTCGGCGAACACATCGTCGGCATGGCCACGAGTTTCGTCCCCGCCATGACCTGGCTGGACGATCGGCTGCACGGCCTTCCCGCGCCGGACGGCTGTCCCCGGTGAGTAACCGGCGAGGGCGGTCAGCGGGTGAGGACGGGCAGGAACGTCTCGGCGATCCGCCGGTACCCGGACGCGGTGGCGTGGCCGTCGTTGTCGCTGCACTGGTAGGTCCAGGCGCAGATGCGGGCGACGTTCAGCGGGACCGTGCCGTACCGGGGATCGGTCACCACGGTGGCGAAGTCGTGCGTATCGAAGTCGGCGTTGACGTCGGCGATCGCGAAACCGTTGGCGCCGTACACACCTCGCTCCCCGGCGTTGAACACGTCCACCAAGGGCACCGAGGCCACGGCCGCGGCCCGGCCGGCGACGTCGCCGCTCGTCCAGGCGGCCAGGCCCGGGTCGTAGTACGTCATCGCGGCGTAGACCGGGGTGTCGCCGCCCGCCTGCCGCAGCCTCGCGGCGATCCGCCACAGCTCGGGGAGCAGCGCCGCGCCGCCCTGTGCCGTACAGGAGAGATCGCCGTGCAGAACGCAATTGGTGTTGTTGGCCCCCATGTCGAGGGTGACGTAGGCGACGCGGCCGGCGTGCTGCCTCAAGAAGGCGACCGCCGCGTCCATCTGAGACCCTTCGGGGTACCGGCAGATTCCGCCCTCCAGCATGGTCGTGGTGGTCTCGCCGCCGCAGCCCAGCTTCACCAGACGCAGGTCCGGGTGGCGC
This sequence comes from Nocardia transvalensis NBRC 15921, assembly GCF_000308875.1. Taxonomy (GTDB): domain Bacteria; phylum Actinomycetota; class Actinomycetes; order Mycobacteriales; family Mycobacteriaceae; genus Nocardia; species Nocardia transvalensis. Next base: position 30,469 of record NZ_BAGL01000059.1, on the reverse strand, counting down.
TCCCGCAGAGCCTCGTAGAGACGGTCGGGATAGCCCTCGTCAGTGGGGCCTCTGCCCGGCTGAGAACCGACGGACAGCGAATCACCCACTGCCAGATAGTATTCGGGCTCGTCGGCGTGGGCGGGCCCGGCGCCCAGCAGCGCCAGGCCGGACAGCGCGGCGAGAGCGAGAGCGGTGCGCCTGGTCATCGGCGGCTCCGATCGTCGATTCGTCTCAGAAACCCAGTGTCCGTCCGCCCGTCCGCCCGCACGCCCGGGATGCGGGACCGCAGGACTGCTGTGACGCCGCCGTGACCGGGCGATGGCGGAATCGAAACCCGGCGTGTCGGGAGGGATGCGGGCAGGCGACTCAGACGGTAGCGTCCCCCGGAGACGACCCGGACCCGGCGGGGTTCCGGGCGCGGGACGCGATGTCGTGAAGTGAGGCCGAATTGTCTTCTGTACCACCACTTTCGGACTGGACGAGCGACGACGTCGATCCGAACGTGCCGAGTATCGCCCGCATCTACGACTACCTGCTCGGCGGCTCCCTCAATTTCGCGGTCGACCGCCGCTGGGCCGACGACCTCGAACAGCGCTGGCCCGGGATCACCGTGGCGACCCGGGCGAACCGCGCCTTCCTCCGGCGGGTCGTGACCTACTGCGCCGAGGCGGGCATCACCCAGTTCCTGGACATCGGTTCCGGCATCCCCACCGCCGGCAACGTGCACGAGATCCTCGCCGGGCTCGGCGTGGACGCCCGCGTCGTGTACATCGACAACGACCCGGTCGCGCATCTGATGAGCCGGCGCATCCTGGCCGGCACCCCGTCCGCGGTGGCGGTGCGCGGCGACTTCCGCGACCTGGATTCGGTCCTCGGCTCCGACGCGGTGACCGGCAGCCTCGATTTCGGCAAACCGGTTGCGGTACTGCTGCTCTCGGTCCTGCACGTGGTCGGTGACGACGCCGACCCGCACGCGGTCCTGGGACGGCTGGCGCAGCGCCTGGTCCCGGGCAGTTGCCTGGCGATCTCGCATTTCACCAGCGAGGGCTGGTCGCAGGAGCGGCTGGACGAACTGCTCGAACGCACCCGTGCGACATCCACGCCCGGCCGTCCGCGGACGGCGGCCGAGGTCGAGGCCCTCTTCGCCGGATTCGATCTCGTCGCTCCGGGCCTGGTCCGGGTGCCGCAGTGGCGGCCGGACCCCGAGGCGCCGGGTGAGACCAGCCAGCTGGACTGGCTGGGCGGCGTGGGGGTGAAAGCCTGACCCCACGGTGCGCCTGGCCCCGGTGATCGACTCGCACCCCTACGATTCGCTCTGATAGCGACGGAGCATGATTCGGCCCGATGTGGGGAGCGCGCGATGGAGCAGAGCGGCCGCCGGTCGACGCGTGAGGTCCTGCAGGCCCTGCCCGGCCACGTGCGAGCGGATGTCACCCGGCGGCTGCGCAGACGCGGTCGCGCGCTCGCCCTGAAGGACATCACCGTGGTCGACGCGGGGATGCTGAAGCGGGCCGTCGTCGCCGCCGCGCTCGGGAACTGCATGGAGTGGTTCGACTTCGGCGTCTACAGCTATCTCGCCGTGGTCATCGGGAAGGTGTTCTTCCCGGACGTCGGCGCGGGCGTGCAGGTCCTGGCCTCGTTCACCACCTTCGCCGCCGCGTTCCTGGTCCGGCCGCTCGGCGGCCTGTACTTCGGCCCGCTGGGCGACCGGATCGGGCGGCAACGGGTGCTGGCCACCACCATGCTGATGATGGCCGGCAGCACCTTCGCGATCGGCTTCATCCCCGGATACGACACGATCGGCATCGCCGCCCCGATCCTGCTGCTGCTCTGCCGGATGGTGCAGGGCTTCTCCACCGGCGGCGAATACGGCGGCGCGACCACCTTCATCGCCGAGTACTCGCCGGACCGGCGGCGCGGATTCCTCGGCAGCTGGCTCGATTTCGGCACCTTCACCGGATACGCCGCGGGATCCGGCGTCGTCACCCTGCTGAACGCCACCCTCGGCGACCAGACCGTGGAGGACTGGGCCTGGCGGCTGCCGTTCCTGATCGCCGGCCCGATCGGCGCCATCGGCCTCTACATCCGGCTGAAGCTGGAGGACACCCCGGCCTATCAGGAACAGCTCGACGCGCACGATCGGGACCTGGCCGAACAGGAGGCGGGCACCGGCCGGCTGGGGGAGATCGCGGTGATCTTCACCCGGCACTGGCGGGCCATGCTGATCTGCATCGGGCTGGTCCTGCTCTACAACGTCACCAACTACATGGTGACGGCCTACCTGCCGACCTATATGACCGAATCGTTGCATCGCTCCACCACGAGTTCGGATGTCCTCGTGCTCTGCGCGATGGGGCTGGTGATGGCGCTGATCACCTTCGTGGGACGGGCCAGCGACCGGTACGGGCGGCGTCCGGTGTATCTGACCGCCGCGGCCGCCCAGATCGTCTTCGCCTACCCGTGTTTCCTGCTGATCCGGCAGGACGGCTGGGCGCTGCCCCTGCTGGGCATCCTCGTCCTGGCCGCGCTGCTGGCCGGTTTCGCCGGGCCCACCGCCGCCACCCTGCCCGCGCTCTTCCCGACCGCCATCCGTTACGGCGCGATGGGAATCTCGTTCAACATCGCGGTCTCGGCGTTCGGCGGCACCACCCCGCTGGTCAATGCCGCCCTGGTGGACGGCACGCACAACCTCATGATGCCCGCCTACTACCTGATCGTCTCCGGTCTGATCGGCATCGTGGCGGCGCTGTTCCTCAAGGAGTCGTCACTGCTGCCGCTACGGGGTTCGCAGCCGATGGTCGGCACCGAGGAGGAGGCGGAGCAACTGGTCACCACCTCCGAACTGGCACTGGCGGAACTCCGTGCGGAGGACTCGAAACCCTAGGTGCCGCACGACGTTCCGGCCGCGGTCAGACGGTGCAGAGCGGGGCGATCGAGCCCAGCCCGCCCGTGGTGGGGGAGGTCAGATAGACGCAGGGGGACTGGCCCGCCGCATCGATCGCCGAGCGGACCGATCCCCACTGCTCGGGCGACAGCGCCGCCGTGCGGGACAGGACGAATCCGGAGGTGCGGGCCGGATCGGTGACCAGGGCCCAGCCGTAGTCCTCGCCCAGCGCCGTCACGATGTAATTGGGCGGGCCCTCGCGGCGGTCCTGGGTCGGGACGCCCGGAAAGCTCACGTGCAGTTGGGCATTCGTCGACGGATCCGTCACGGTCGCGGTCCCGGCGATGTCGTTGCCGGTCCCGCCCCAGGTGGTGCAGCTGTTGTGCACCGAGATGTCGCCGCGCGCGTCGAGACCGTAGACCGCGGACGTGTCGCGGGCGCAGACCAGGTTGAAGTACTGCGGCACGGCGGCCAGCTGGTGCCAGGTACCGAGGTACCGGTCGAGTTCGAGGCGCGGGACCGGGGCCGGGGGAGCGGCCGTGGCCGTCGACATCGTCGCGCCCGTGATCGCGGACGCGGCGGCGAGCGCCGCCCCGATCCGGCGGAACCGCCGTGTTCGATCGGTGAGCACACCGTCCTCCTTCGGTCGAGTACGGTCATCGTAACCAAGTTTCGATGCATAAGCGATGCATCACCCTGGCGTGGACGGCTCTCAGCCGGGAAGGTCCTTGTCGAGGGTGCGGCCCAGGACGTGGCGGAGGGCGAAGTCGAGGTCGGGGGTGCGGAACCGGTGACCGGCGGCGCTCAACCGCTCGGGCAGGACGCGCTGACTGGCCGTGGCCAGTTCGCGAGCGCCCTCGGCTCCGAGCAGCAGTGCGGGGCCGAATCCGGGAACGGGCAGGATCGCCGGCCGGTGCAGGACGCCGGCCAGCGCGGCCGTGTACTCGGTATTGCGAACCGGGTGCGGCGCAACGGCATTGACGGGCCCGGACAGCTGCTCGTCCGACAGCGCGCGGTGATAGATGTCGACGAGATCGTCGATCCCGATCCAGGCCAGCCACTGCCGTCCGGTGCCGACACGGCCCCCGAGCCCGGCCGCGAATAGCGGCCGCAGCAGGCGCAGGGTGCCGCCGCGCGGCGACTGCACGATGCCGGTCCGGACGGTGACCACGCGCGTGCGGTCCGCGGCGGTCGCGGCGGCGGCCTCCCACCGCGCGACCAGGTCGGCGACGAAACCGGTTCCGCGCGTGCTGTTCTCGTGCAACTGCTCGTCGCCGCGGTCGGCGCCGTAGTAGCCGATCGCCGACGCGCTGACGAAGGCGCGCACACCCGACCGGGCCGCCAGGTCGGCCAGCAGCCGGGTGGGTTCGATCCGGCTGTCGGCGATGGCGCGCTTGTGCGCGTCGGTGAACCGTCCGGCGATCGACGCGCCGGCCAGATGGATCACGGCGTCCACGCCGTCGAGCAGGCCGGGCGCCGGATCGGCCGGATCCCACCGGCGCTCATCGGTTCCGCGCGGTTCGTGCCGGACCAGCCGGATCACGGTGTGCCCGCCCGTCCAGAGGAATGCGGACAGGGCGGATCCGACCAGGCCGGAGGCGCCCGTCACGGCGATGGTCGACGGCCGCAGGCCCTGCCCAGCCGCGCGCCGGTGCGCGGCCAGATCGCCCGCCAGCTGGCGCGAGCGGTAGGCGAACATCGGCCGCAGCGCGAATTCCGGGACCGGCGAGCGGACCCGGTCCACCACACGGGTGTGCTCGGCGTCGACGGCCTCGAATTCGTGGGAGTGCCGCCAGGGCACCAGGCCCGCCGGAAGCGAGGCCGGGCCGTCGGTGGTGATCTCGTCACCGAACCGCCGCGGCGGGTCGTAGTCGCCCGGACGGTGCCTGGCGACGCAACGCAGCCCGCCCGGCAGCGCGAGCACGGCCCGCCCGTCCGCCAGCGATTCCGACTCCGAGCGCACGCCGAGCGGTTGCCACGGCGGGGCCAGGCGGCCGAACGCGCCGGGGCGCTCGAACCAGGCGAAGACCTCCGGTCGTGGTACCTCGACGACACTCGACCATTCGATGCCCATAACCGACTGTAACCACTGATAGTTCGGGTATCGCGCACCCGAGCCGCTCTAATGATCGGGCGGCAGGATCCGCAGGGCGGCAACCACTCCCGCCGTGATCGCGGCCGTGGTGAGGAGAGTGATGGTGGCGGAACCGGTCAGCGTGCCGATTCCGACCAGTGCGACGAGACAGATTGCCGCAGCCAGGATCGCTGTCCCGCCGTTCACACCCGCTATTCGTGAGGGGCGATTCGTGGCTGTCATATCGACAGTGGTACCCCACCTGCCGTTATCGAAACGTTATTCCATCGAGATGTACGGAATCGGGGGCCGCGGGCGGATCCCTCGGTCCCTGTTTGCCTTCCGCCGCGTGCGGGTATCCGCCCATCGAACGGTGGTGGCGCAACGAGGCGATTCACCGCACCGGGACGAATGAGATTCGGCGGGGAGTTGTTTCGGATGGATGATCTGCGACGCAGGGTTCTGACTACGGTCGAGCATGCGCGGCAGGGATTGGATCCGGCGGACGCGCGCTTGCTGGAGCGGCGCGTCGTCGACCTGTGTGCCGAGATCGCCGGGGCCGACTACGCTCCCGCGGAGCGTCGCCGGCTCATGGCCTGCTGCTCCGAGGCGCGGGCGGCCGCCCGCTGGGCGATGGGGCGCCCGAGCACCAACCTTCCGCCGCTGCGCCCGCCGGCGGCGCCTGCCGAGCGATCCGCGGTGGCCGCGCGGCGTACACCCTTATTCTCACCGTGCGCGAATACCTCGTAACGAGCCGCGCATCTTGTCACTGTCGATGCGTCCATTCGAATGTGTTCATCCGACTCTCGACGGAGGCGCGAACCGATGACGGTGACCGACGAGTATCTGGCCAACAACGCCGACTACGCCGCGGGGTTCAGCGGCCCGTTACCGCTGCCGCCGAGTAAGCATGTCGCCGTGGTGGCGTGCATGGACGCCCGGCTCGACGTCTATCGCATCCTCGGTCTGAAAGAGGGTGAGGCGCATGTGATCCGGAACGCGGGCGGCGTGGTGACCGATGACGAGATCCGGTCGCTGGCCATCAGTCAGCGGCTGCTGGGCACGACGGAGATCATCCTCATCCACCACACCGACTGCGGCATGCTGACCTTCACCGACGACGACTTCAAGCGTGGTATTCAGAGCGAGGTGGGTATCAAGCCCGCCTGGTCCGCCGAGGCGTTCTCCGATCTGGACGAGGATGTGCGCCAATCCATCCGGCGCATCGAAGCCAGCCCGTTCGTCACCGCGACGACCTCCCTGCGGGGATTCGTCTTCGATGTCGGCACCGGCAAACTCGACGAGGTGCACGCGGGCTGACCCGCGGAGAGCCGGTGAGCCCGGAGTTTCCGTTCCGGGACCGTCCTGTGCGCTCCGGTCGCCGGATGCGGGAGTCGATCCCGCCGGTGCCGGAGCGTTCCCGGCCGCCAGGACATGAATCATTGCCGCCCAAAGGGTTCGGCGCGACGAACGCGAGGGCACGCGGAGTGGCTCCGGCCGCGAAGAAGCCGGAGCCACGTATCCGAGTGTTCATACCGGTCGGTATGACCTATCTACTGTAGGCACACTCCCGGCCGCCGCACACGGACGTCTTCCCTCCGTTGGTAAACATGTGGCTAACCAGGTGTCCCCGAGCCGGGGCGTCAGTTGTAGACGGCGCCGAAGGACGGAACCGAGATGGTGCCCAGCTGGTACTGGTAGCCATCGGGGTTGGCGTCGCTCACCGGAACCGGCCAGCGGTGCCACAGCGTGCCGTAGACGGCGGCCACGATCATGCCGGGGCCGGGGTCGAATACGGGGGTGCGGATGGTGGTGTCCACCGGGACGTCCTGATGCTCGGTGAGCACGGTGGTCCCGCTGCGGCCGTTGGAGAGGTTGAGCCACAGCACTTCCAGCCGCGCGCCGCTCTGATTCGGTGCGATGGTGCCCGGGCCGCCGAAGAATCCGACGCGGAATCCGTCGAGGCCCAGCGCGATGCCGGAGCCGTAGACGCCGGGTCCGTCGCCGCGGCCGATATCGGACTGGGCCGGGATCTGGAACGGCTGGGCCGGCAGGGCGGCGTCGAGCACCGGCGGCGGGGTCGCCGCGGCCAGCCGGTCCACGGCCGCGGTCGCGGCGGGATTGCCCGCGGCCGCCGCCTGCAACTGCCGCACGGCGTTGTTCCAGGCCGGCGCCGGATCGGCCGCCGCCGGTCCGGCGGCCAATGCGGCGACGGCCGTACCCGCCGCGAGCGCGCCGGCGAGCCGATGGGTGAAGCGGGATCTGTGCATAATCTGATCTCCTCGGATTGTGCTGTACCGCATGCGCTGTCGGGCGCGGGCGAGCCGTCCGCACCCGATGAACGCATACAAGCACCTCTCCGCCTCCGCGGTTCGAGGACGCGCCGTGCCGCACCGGCGTAAGCGGGGTTGACGCCCGGATCTCCAAAACATCCGTTCCGGACGGTGTGTGATCGGGTACACAATCCGTCGAGGTATCTCGCACGTTCTCGGCCAGGAGGTATGCCATGTTCCGGCGCATCTGGAGTTCGGCGGTGTGGGAGCATGTCGTGCGGGCGCTGGTATCGCTGGGCGCGGCGTCCTGCGGTTCCGTGCAGGTGTACACGGAGTATGTCGAGGCGAGACAGCTGCTGGACCAAGAGTGGGACTGGTCGGTCCCCTATCAATGGTTCGAGACGATGCGCGACTGACTTCGGTGACTACGGGGTGATGCGCAGGGGCTGCGGGCCGTCCGGGCGCGCCGGTTCCTGCGGCGGCGGCGAGTCGTCCCGGGGCTTCGGGACCGCGCCGCGAATCACCTTGCGGAACCGGCGTTTCAGCTGCTCGAACCGGGTCGTGCGGGCCGGCCACAGCTCCTGCACGGCGGCATTGAATTCCGCGCCCAGGATCACCGCGAAGCCGAGGAAGAACGTGAACAGCAGGAAGGCGATCGGGGTGGCCAGCGCGCCGTAGCTGATTCCGGTGCGCGTCACCCAGGCCAGGTAGCGCCGCAGCCCGTCGCTGGCGGCCATGAAGAACACGCCCGCCACCAGCGCGCCGCCGAACAGCCGGTGCCAGGGCGGCGAGCGGTGCAGGGCGAGTTTGTAGAGCGTGGTCAGCCCGATGATGAGCAGCAGCGCGGTGCCCGGATAGTAGAAGCCGTCGAGCAGCCGCAGCCCCGGCTCGCGCCAGGCCTCGGGCAGCACCCGCCCGATGAGCGCCGGGCCCAGCGCCACCAGCGGCAGCACGAAGACTGCGGCGACCAGGAACAGGACGTACAGCAACAGCGCGAAGATGCGCTGCCAGACCGGGTGGCGGGCGTCCTGCTGGCCGTGTGCCGCCACGATCGAGTCTACGAAGGTCGCCATCGCCGACGACCCCGCCCACAGCGACAGCACGAAGCCGACCGACACCACCGCGCCGCGCCCGCGCCCGAGCACGTCGCCGACGGTCGGGGCGATGAGATCGTCGACCACCGTGGAACTGAACAGGTTCCGGCTGAAGCTGATGATCTTGCTCTCGACGATCTGCACGGTATCGGGCCCGAACCACCCGCCGACGTAGCCGAGACTGCCGAGCAGTCCCAGCAACAGCGGGGCCAGCGACAGCGTCTGCCAGAACGCGGCGGCGGCGGATTTGGCGAAGATCGAATCGTCCCAGGCCTTCACCGCCACCCGGACGATCAGGTGCCAGGTCCGGTGCAGGCCGTAGGTGACGCGCCGCCGCACGGCCGCGCCCATCCCGGGAGCGGCCTCGTCGGCCGGAGGTGGTTGTCGCGCGTCCATCGTGCATACAGCATCACCTACCGACGCGCCGAATAAACGAACGGGCGGAAAACGTGTCGCGCGGGACGGGCCGTGTGGTGGGCGACGACACGCCCATAGTGGGCGTGTTCGCCAGGTGTGCAAAACGTCACCCAGCACGGTTTGCGGCGCGGTTCGGTTTCCAGGGGTCGCTGCGTACGCGACGAAGGAGCAGGCAGCGGCCCCTGGAAACCGAACCATCCAGGCGCCGCAAACCCGCGACGCCGGAGGCGGCGCAATCCAACACTGCGTTATTGTCTGTCGAGTGACTTCGGGTGGTGCTGGTTCGTTACGTGCATGGCAGCGCAGGGCTCTCACCAAGTATCTGACGACGAAGCCACGCGACTTTCTCGCGGTCGCGACGCCAGGTGCCGGTAAGACGACGTTCGCGCTGCGGCTGGCCTCCGAGCTGCTGGCCGACCGTACGGTCGATCAGGTGACAGTGGTGGCCCCGACCGAACATCTCAAGCATCAGTGGTCGGCCGCGGCGGCGCGGGCCGGCATCGCGCTGGACTCGAACTTCTCCAACTCCACCGGCGGCACCTCCGGCGACTATCACGGCGTGGTGGTCACCTACGCGCAGGTGGCCTCGCATCCGTTCAAGCACCGCGTGCGCACCGAGAACCGCCGCACCCTGGTGATCCTCGACGAGATCCACCACGCCGGCGACGCCAAGAGCTGGGGCGACGCGACCGCCGAGGCCTTCGGCGACGCGACCCGCCGGCTGGCGCTGACCGGTACCCCGTTCCGCAGCGACGACTCCCAGATCCCGTTCGTCGAGTACGAACCCGACGAGTCCGGATTTCCGCGGTCGCGGTCGGACTACTCCTACGGCTACTCCGAGGCGCTCGCCGACGGCGTCGTGCGGCCCGTGGTCTTCCTCGCCTACTCCGGCGACGCGCACTGGCGTGACAGCGCGGGCGAGGAGTACTCCGCACGCCTGGGCGAGCCGATGAGCGCCGAACAGACCGCGCGGGCCTGGCGCACCGCGCTGGACCCGGCGGGCGACTGGATGTCGAAGGTGCTCACGGCCGCCGACACCCGCCTGCGCCAGCTCCGGGCGACCGGTATGCCGGACGCGGGCGGCCTGGTGATCGCCACCGATCAGGAGCGCGCCCGCGACTACGCCGAACTGCTGGAACATATTTCGGGGGCGCGCCCGGCCGTGGTGCTCTCCGACGATCCGACCTCCTCGGACCGGATCGGCGAATTCGCCGCGAACACCGACCCGTGGATGGTGGCGGTGCGCATGGTGTCCGAGGGTGTGGACGTGCCGCGCCTGGCGGTCGGCGTGTACGCCACCAGCGCCTCGACGCCGCTGTACTTCGCGCAGGCGATCGGCCGCTTCGTGCGCGCCCGCCGGGCGGGGGAGACGGCGAGCGTCTTCCTGCCGTCGGTGCCGGTGCTGCTGGACCTGGCCGCGCAGCTGGAGATTCAGCGCGACCACGTCATCGGCAAACCGCACCGGGAGAAGAACGGCCTCGAGGACGAGTTGCTGCTCGAGGCCAACAAGCAGGAGGACGAACCGGGCGAGGAGGAGCGCAAGTTCGTCGCGCTGGCCGCCGACGCCGAGCTGGATCAGGTGATCTACGACGGTGATTCGTTCGGCACGGCCACCTTCGCCGGCAGCGACGAGGAGGCCGACTACCTCGGCATCCCGGGCCTGCTCGACGCCGAGCAGATGCGCGCGCTGCTGCGCGACCGCCAGACCCGTCAGGTGGCCGAGCGCAGCGCGGCGGTCTCCGGCGAGCCCGGCCCGAGCGTCGCGGCCGCCGCCGAGCGGGTGGCCACCGCCGACCGCCTGAGCGAGCTACGCCGCGAACTCAACAGCCTGGTCGCCATGCACCACCACCGCACCGGCAAACCCCACGGCGTCATCCACGGCGAGCTCCGCCGCGAATGCGGCGGCCCCCCAACAGCTCTCGCCACCGCCGAACAACTCTCCCAGCGCATAACCGCCCTCCGCCGCATGTAGGCGCCGCCTTCACTCCGCCCGGCCCTGTCCCGATCTCCATCCGCCCGGCGTGCCCCCGATCCTCATCCGCCCGGCGTGCCCCCGATCCTCATCCGCCCGGCCGGTCCATCCTTCTTTCCCGGCCGGTCCATTCTTCCTTCCCGGCGTGTCCATTCTTCTTTCCCGGCGTGCTTTTGGCCGGGATCTCGCGAGATCCCGGCCAAAAGCACGCCGGGAACTGGTGGGGTCATGTAGCGGGGACGTCGGCACTCGGCCAAGCCGCCAGGGCACGGTCTATCGAGCGATTGAGCTGGGGGAGACTTGCGCCGTCGCGGGCTTGGACCGAGAGGCCGAACAGGACCGTGGCGTAGAAGTCGGCGAGTTCGGCGGTGTCGGTGCCTGCGGGGAGGTCGCCGTCGGCGGTGCCGCGGTCCAGGCGGGTGCGGATCTGGTCGATCGTCCCGCGGCGTTTGTCGGTGAGGAAGTCGCGGATGGCGGTGTTGCGTGTGGTGTAGGTGGATCCGGCGAGGACCACCATGCAGCCGCGCGGCGTGCTGTCGTCGGCGTAGGCCGCGGCGTTGTCGCGCAGCATGGCCTCGACGGCGGTGCGGGCGGTGGGCTGCTCGCTCAGGGCGCGGCCGGTGTAGCTCCCCTCAGTGGTTCCGTACAGGTCCACGGCCTCGCGGAAGAGCTGTTCCTTGCAGCCGAAGGCGGCGTAGAGGCTGGGGGAGTTGATCCCCATGGCGGCGGTGAGGTCGCCCATCGAGGCGCCCTCGTAGCCGTGCTCCCAGAACACCTCCATGGCGCGTTCCAGCGCCCGCGCCCGGTCGAAGGCGCGGGGACGTCCTCGCTCCGCCATGCCGATCCTTTCTGTGTCGATCGTTAAATATACCCCTTGACGCTCCTGCCGACGTCTGGTTGGGTCATTTATGTACTGATCGACACAGAATTAGGGAGTAGCGAGATGAACGATCTGACCGGCACCGTGGCCCTCGTGACCGGAGGCGGCCGGGGCATCGGCGCCGCCATCGCGCGGCAGCTGGCCGAGGCGGGCGCCGACGTCGCCCTGACCTACCGCACCGGCGAGGACAACGCGCGCAAGGTGGTGGCGGAGATCGAGGCGCTCGGCCGGCGCGGGCTGGCCGTGCGGGCCGACAGCGCCGACGCGGGGGAGGTCGTCGCGGCCGTGCATCGCGCCGCCGAGGAACTGGGCCGCCTGGACATCCTGGTCAACAACGCCGGCATCTTCCCCGCCAAGCCGTTCGAGGAGTTCACGCTCGAGGAGATCGACAACGCGCTGCACATCCACGCGCGGGCAGCCTTCGTCGCCGCGCAGGCCGCGGTGGCGCATATGGGCGAGGGCGGCCGCATCGTCAGCATCGGCTCGAACCTGTCCGAGCGCGCGCTGTTCGGCGGTCTGGCCCTCTACAACCTGAGCAAGTCGGCGCTCAACGGTTTCACCAAAGCCCTTGCGCGCGAACTGGGTCCGCGCGGCATCACGGTGAACCTGGTGCAGCCGGGCGCCACCGACACCGATATGAATCCGGCCGGCGGTGACCACGCCGGTCAGCAGCTGCCGTTCAATCCGCTCGGCCGGTTCGCCGGGCCCGACGATGTCGCGGCCATGGTGTCCTTCCTCGCGAGCCCGGCCGGGCGGGCGGTCAACGGCGCGGTGCTCACCGTCGACAGCGGGACCAACGCCTGATCTCAGCGCGCGAAGTACCGGCCCGGCGACACTCCCACCGCCCGCCGGAAGGCCGCGACATAGGCGCTCGCGGAGGCGTAGCCGACCCGCTCGGCGATGCGGGCGGTCGGGAGCCCGGCGGCCAGCAGCGGCAGCGAGGCCGCGAGCCGGATCTGAGTTCGCCACTGCCCGAACGTGATTCCGGTCTCGGCAAGGAACAGCCGGGCCAGCGTCCGCGGGCTGGCGGCGGCCGGCGGGGCGAACCGGGCCAGCGTCCGGTCGTCGGCGGGGTCGCGCAGCAGGGCGTCGGCGACGACCCGGGCGCGCGGGTCGGCGGGCAGCGGCGCGCCAACCGGAATCACCGCGAGCGGTTCGAGCAGATCGAAGACGACGGCCTCGGCGCGCGCCCGCCGGTCCGGAGCGAGGCCGTCGAAGACGCCGTGGAATTCCCCTGCGGCGCCGGGCTTCTGGAGGTCGCCGCCGGTGAGGTGATCGAACAGTTCGTGCAGCAGGCGGCCCACCCGCAGCAGCGTCGGGGCGGTGTAGGCGACGGGGCAGCGTTCCGGTTCGACGAAGATCCCGCGCATGGCCGCGCCGTCGGAGGTGCCGGTGCGGTGCGGGAGCCCGCCGGGGATCCACAGCGCGCGGGTCGGCGGCAGCACCCAGTGGCCGCCGCCGACGTCGACGGCGAGCACTCCCCGTGAGGCCCAGGCGATTTGGTGCTGCGGATGCGAATGCCGGTCGAACCAGTACCCCGCCGGGAGGACCCCCGTGCCGAACACCATCGCGGTCGGTCCCACGGGGGCCGCGACGTCGGGTTGGCCGTTTTGCGACACAGTCTGGCAGCGTAGCGTCTCGCGGCCAGCCGTGGGGACTCCTACCGTCGTCGGCATGGGAATGAATCTGCTGCACCGCATGCTCTGCCGGTCCGCCCTGTGGGAGCGTGCCAGCGCCACCAGGATCGTGCCGTGGGCGCTCGCGGATCTCGACCTCGGCGACTCGGCCCTGGAGATCGGCCCCGGATACGGTGCGAACGTCGAGGCGCTGCGACAGCGCGTGCCGGCGCTCACCGGGCTCGAGATCGACCCCGCGCTGGCGAGCCGGCTGCGCGACCGCAAGCCCGGCCGTCTGCGGGTGCTCGACGGCGACGGCACCGCGATGCCGTTGGCGGACACCGAATTCAGCTCCGTCGTGTGCTTCACCATGCTCCACCACGTCCCCTCCCCGCCCCAGCAGGACGCCCTGTTCGCCGAGGCCTTCCGGGTCCTGCGCCCGGACGGGATCTTCGCGGGCTCCGACGGCCTGGACAGCCTCGGCTTCCGCGCCATCCACCTCGGCGACACCTGCGTCCCCGTCCCACCCGAAACTCTCACCGACCGCCTGACCCGCGTCGGCTTCACCGACGTCACCGTCGAGAAGGGCGAAGGAAGCTTCCGCTTCCGGGCCCGCCGCCCGAGCTGACCGTCCGCCCCGCCGCCCGAGCCCTGTTTCCGGCGCGCTTTTGGCCGGAATCCCCTGTGGCGGAGGTGGTCCCCGGCCAAGAGCGTGCCGGGGAAACCTGTGGACGTGTGCCGGGGAAACCTGTGGACGTGTGCCGGGGAAACCTGTGGGACGTGTGCCGGGGAATTTGAGAGGTCTGTGCCGGGGAGGGCGCGTCAGGCCGGGAGGCCGAAGAAGGTTGTCGGGTCGAGGGAGTCGAGGGGGGTCCAGCGGGGTGGGGGTGTGGCGGGGTCGGTGGTTGTGGCGGTCGACTCGCGGTAGCCCTGGAGATCCAGGGCGAGCCAAGGGTTTTCGTCGATGCGGCGGGCCAGGGTGTAGCAGGTGGCGAGGAAGTGCAGGCAGCGGGGTTTGCGGGCCGGGCAGGAGCAGTCGGTGTTCTGCACCTGCGGGGCCAGGGTGATGCCGGCGGCGCGCAGGGCCTGGTGCGTGGCGTCGGCGAGTTCGACGGTGTCGGTGGTGAGGTGCGCCGCGACGGCGGTGACCGTGGAGGCGGGCAGGGGTGCGACTTCCAGGTGTGTCACCGACGCCTGTGCGCCGCGGTGGATGCTCGCGCGCACCACCCGGCCCTCGATCTCGAGCTGGACGCCGTCGGTGCGGGCGATGCGGCGAGCGCGGGGGAGCAGCGGTTCGGGCCGCGACACCGCGAGCGGTTCGGCGAGGCGCACCCAGTCCCGGCCCCAGGCAGTGTATCCGAAATCGTTGTCGGGCAAATCAATTCCCTCGCTTCCGGCGCAGGATCTCCAGGAGGTGCTCGTCGTCGAGCCGGGCCAGCGCGGCGACACCCGAACCCGTGCCGGCGGCGCCGGTGTCGGTGAGGTCGGCCAGCGCGGACTTGCGGCCGTGCATACCGGCGATGTGTTCCTCGACGGTGGTTCCGGTGGTGAGGGTGGTGACGGTGACCGGACGGGTCTGGCCGATCCGGTGCGCCCGGTCCGACGCCTGCGCCTCCACCGCCGGATTCCACCAGCGGTCGTAGTGCACGACGTCCGCGGCCCTGGTCAGCGTCAGGCCGGTGCCCGCCGCGCGCAGGCTGAGCACCAGCACCGGCGGGCCGCCGGGATCCTGGAACTCGCGCACGATCTCGCCGCGGGCGGCGGCGTTCAGGCCGCCGTGGAAGAACGGCGCGGTCACCCCGAATCGTTCGGCGCAGTGCCGGACCAGCAGTTCGCCGGTGCGCCGGTACTGGGTGAAAATCAGTGTGGGGGAACCGGTGTCGAGGTTGGTTTCGAGGATGTCGGCGCAGACGTCGAACTTTCCGGAGCGTCCGGCCAGCTCGTCCAGTTCGCCGGTCACCAGGCCCGGATGGTTGCATACCTGTTTCAGCGCCGTCAGCGCCGCCAGCACCCGGGCGTGGCGTTGCGCGCCGCTGCCGAAACCCTCGGCCTCGGCTCTGCCCAGGAGGTCGTCGTACAGCCGCCGCTGCTCGTCGGTGAGGTCGCACACCAGGTCGCAGTGGATCTTGGGCGGCAGGGTGGCGGCGACCTGAGTCTTCTTGCGCGCCAGGACGATCGGTTCGAGCGCGTCGCGCAGCCGGATGGCCGCCTGCTCGGATCCCTCGTGGATCGGCCGCACGAACCGCCGCCGGAACTGGGTCTTGTGGGTGAAGGCCCGGGGCACCACGAGATTGAGCAGCGCCCACAGCTCGTCGAGATGATTCTCCACCGGCGTGCCCGTGAGAGCGATGCGCGCGTCCGCGGCCAGAGCCCGCGCTGCCCGGGCGACCTGGGTGCGCGGATTCTTCAGCACCTGCGCCTCGTCGAATACCGCCGTCGCCCAGTGCTGTCCGGCCAGGGTCCGGCCGTGCCCGCGCAAGGTGGGATAGCCGGTCACGACGATCGTCCCGGCGGGAACCGTCCCGAGATCGCCCCCGCGCCACAGCACGGGGTGCAGGTCCGGTGCGAACCGGTCGATCTCGTGCGCCCAGTTGCCGACCAGCGACGTCGGGCAGACCACCAGCTGCGGCCCCTCGCCGGCGCGCCCGAGCAGGTACCCGATCGCCTGGACGGTCTTGCCGAGCCCCATCTCGTCGGCGAGGACCGCCCCGCCGTGGACGGCCGCGGTCTCGCGCAGCCAGGCGATGCCGCGCGCCTGATACGGCCGCAGCTCGGCGCGCAACGCCGTGCGCAGTTCGGTGGCCGCCGCGCTGGTGTCGAGGCAGGCTCGTACGGCCCGGTCCGCCGAGACGACGGCCGTCCGGGCGGCATTGGGCACGGCGTGCGCGGCCGGTGGCAGCTCGGCCCCGGCCCCGGCGTCGAGGACCGCGCGCCACGCCGTGACCGACGGGCCCGGCTCGGCGATCGGCAACGACGCGAACCGGTCCGGCTCCGCCAGGGCGCAGTCGACCGGCGAGACGGTGATGCCCGTGCCTCCGGGATCCGGGACGGCGAGTGAGAGCGTCTCCGAATCCCCGGCGGGCGCCGGGCCCGGACCGGTGGCGGTCCACGTCCACAGCGCGAACATGTGGCGGTCGGGGAGATAGGTGGCGTGCGTGGCGGGCAGAGCGGCCCCTCCTATATCTACGTACGGCGTACGAGGTATTGTAACCCCGTCCATCGAACCGATATTCCGCGAGGAGTGCCGTGATCGACGAAACCGCCGTCGAACAGGCGAAACAGCTGATGAGTCTGCTCTGGCGGCAGGTGCTCCCGCCCCGTCCGGGCGCGCGCGGCCCCAAACAGGCGGTCAGCGTGGACGAGGTGGTGCGCGTCGCGGTCGAGGTCGCCGATCGCGACGGCTACGACCGGGTGTCCGTGCGCGCGGTCGCCGCCGAACTCGGTCTGGGCCCCATGAGCCTCTACACCTACGTACCCAGTAAAGAGGCCCTGATCATCCTGATGGTGGACGCGGTCGCCGCCGAGGACGCGCCGATCGATCCGGGCCTGCCGGTGCGTGAGCGCCTGGCCGCGATCGCCGATCTGGTGCGCGGGGAGCTGCTGGCCCACCCGTGGCTGCTGGAGGTGCCGCCGTGGCGGCTGGTCCTGGGGCCGGGGCGGCTGCGCCGCTACGAGCGGCAGCTGGCCGCCCTCGACGGCATCGGGCTGACCGATCTGGCGATGGACCGGGTGATCGCGGTGCTCTCGGAATTCGCCACCGGCAACGCGCGCATGGCCGTCGCCGCGCGGCGCAGCGCCCGCGAGATGAGCGATGCCCAGTGGTGGGAAGTGCACGGCCCCTTGCTGACTCAGGTCATGCCGGAATCCGAGTTCCCGCTGTCGTCGCGGGTGGGCGCGATGGTGGGGCAGAAGTATCAGGCGCCGGGCGATCCCGACGGCGCGTACGCCTACGGACTGGAACGGCTGCTCACCGGTATCGAAGCCGAGCTGGGATGACCTCGCCCACTACAGCGAACACAACAGCGGACGGCCTGGAGGCCGCCCGCTGGGATGTTCTGTTGGAGGGTTCAGTTGTTCGTAGATCGGACTGAAGGAGCTGATTACAGCGCCGGTGCCGACTCCGTGTCGATCACGGCTTCGAGTTCACGGAGACGATCCATGTGCTCATTGGCGTGATGCTGGCAGAAGAGCAACTCGCCACCACCGGGAAGGGTCGCGCGCACGCGCGCGGCCGCCCCGCAACGGTCGCAACGGTCGACCGCAGTCAGTGGGGTGCTAGTCAGTGTTCCTGGCATGACTCCTCCGTCCTGGCTCCCGGCGCAGAAGACCGTTCGCCTGGTGTGGGGCCCGCGGTCCCTTCCGCGAGCTCGCTACCGCTACTTCCCAGCAGGGGCTATGACTACTTTGTCAGACGTTCGGGACGGGGGCTTTGTTCCCGGAGATGTTCCTTTGTGTTTTCCCTAACACGACCAGGTGTTTCGCGGAAAGCGAACACCAGGCCGGCGCGGGGCGAATGTAGGTACCCACTTCCGTGAACAGGCCGATCCAGTTGTCTAACCGGAGACTACCCCGGCAGCACGACAATTACTCTCCGCTTATGGCAAACTTCGAGGCCACTGGGGGTTTCCGAGGGCGTGCCGCGGGCGGCGAGAACGGTTATGGTCGAGCGATGGATGCCGACGACGCCCGAAATGCCAAGGCAGACACCCTGGTTCACATGTGTACACGGGCCGAGTGGGAGGCCGATCGGGATACGGCGGCACGTCGGCCACCGTCGCTGGACGACACGGGCTTCGTCCATCTGTCCACTGTGCGCCAGGTGCACCTGCCCGCCAACCGCCTGTACGCCGGCCGGATGGATCTGGTGCTGCTGTGGCTCGATCCGGGACGTCTCGACGCGCCCCTGCGATGGGAGCCCGGCGTCCCCGGCGACCCGGCCTCGATGCGCTTCCCGCACCTGTACGGCCCACTGCCGGTCGCGGCGGTCACGGCCGTCACCGACTACCGCCCCGGCCCGGACGGATCGTTCGGCACCCCGGAGCCGCCGGGACCCGCCTGAGCCGAATGTGTCCGCCCAGGTCCTACTCTGAACGGGTGAACGTCGACGTGACTGCCCTGCCGGGGATCGGGGTACGCAAGGATTTCGAGGTGCGGTCCGGCCGCCGGGTCGGCGTGGTCGCGCACCGCGACGGTGGTCTCGACCTCATCATCTCCAAACAGGAGGATCCGGACGACTGCGCCGCCCAGGTCCCGCTCACCACCGACGAGGCCGCGGCGCTGGCCAATCTGCTCGGCGCGCCGCAGCTGGTGGAGCGCCTCAATGCCGATCACCGCGATATGCCGGGGATCGTCACCCGGCAGCTGCCGGTCGGCGAGCGGTCGCCGTTCGGTGGCCGCATGCTCGGCGAGACGCGGATGCGCACGCGCACGAAGGCCTCGATTGTCGCGGTGATGCGGGCCGGGCAGGCGCATCCGTCGCCGGGGCCCGAGTTCGTCCTCTCCGCGGGAGATCTACTGGTCGTCGTCGGCACCCCCGATGGTTTGGATACGGCCCTGGCGATCCTGACCGACGGGTGAGGCGGTGGGCCCCACCTCGCTGGCGCTGATACAACTCGGTTCGATCTTGTTCGTGCTCGGCGTCCTCGGGCGTGTGGCCGGCCGTTTCGGAATGTCGCCCATCCCGCTGTACCTGCTGGGCGGCCTGGCCTTCGGCAAGGGCGGCGTGATCGAACTGCGGTCGGCCAGCGAGTTCGGGCATATCGCGGGGGAGATCGGGGTGGTGCTGCTGCTGTTGCTGCTCGGCCTCGAGTACACGGCGCCCGAGCTGGTGACCGGATTGCAGCGCTCGTGGCTGGCGGGCCTGTTCGACCTCGTCGCCAACGCGACCCCGGGCGTGGTGGTGGCACTGCTGCTCGGCTGGGGGACGGTGGGGGCCGTGACCATGGGCGGCGTCACCTACATCTCGTCGTCCGGGATCGCCGCCAAGGTGCTCAACGATCTGGGTCGGCTGGGTAACCGGGAGACGCCGGTGGTGCTGTCGATTCTGGTGTTCGAGGACCTGACGATGGCGGTGTACCTGCCGATCCTCACGACGCTGCTGGCGGGGGTGGGCTATCTGGCCGGATTGCGCGCCCTGGCCGTCGCGCTGCTGGCGATCTCCGTCGTGCTGACGGTGGCGCTGCGCTACGGCCGGTACGTCTCGGCGATTCTGGACGCCAGCGACAAGGAGGAGTTCCTCCTCAAGCTGCTGGGGGCGGCGCTGCTGGTGGCGGGGCTGGCATCAGCGCTGAACGTCTCGGCGGCGGTAGGCGCGTTTCTGCTCGGCATCGCGATCTCCGGCACCACCGCGCGCAACGCGGCCCGGCTGCTGGAACCGCTGCGGGATCTGTTCGCGGCGATCTTCTTCGTGGCGTTCGGCCTCAACGCCGATCCGCGGGCCATTCCGCCGGTGCTGGGCTGGGCGGTGCTGCTGGCGGTGGTGACGGTGCTGACCAAGGTCGCCACCGGCTGGTGGGCGGCCGCGCGGCAGGGCATCCGGCGGATGGGCCGGGCGCGGGCCGGGGCCGCTCTGGTCGCGCACGGCGAATTCTCCGTCGTCATCGCGGGTTTGGCGGTTTCGGTCGGGACGGTGGACCACGAGGTGGCCGCGCTCGCGTCGGCCTACGTGCTGCTGATGGCGGTCCTGGGGCCGGTGGCCGCGCGCGTGGTCGAGCCCACCGCGCGTCTCGTGCGCCGCTTCCGGGGTCCCCAGCCCGCCGCGGGCTGAGCCCGCGCGGTCAGTTCGTGCCGAGACCGCTCTCCTCCTGCTCGATCGGCGCGGCGCTGTCCCATCGCCGCCGGGCGCGCCGTTCCAGTCGCCGCGAGAGGGTGAGCGCGATGGCGCCGACGAGGAGTCCGATGAGGACGGCGGTGAGGTGGCCGTAGTCGGTGAAGGTGCGCCCGTGCCAGGCGGCCAGGACGTACCAGGCCACCAGCGCGCCCGCCCACACCAGCCGGGCCGTGCCGCGCAGATGGAAGGCGAGCGCGGCCAGTACGGCCGAAAACCCGTAGGACGCACCGACATCCGAGACCACGGCCACCTTCAGCGGGATCAGCCGGTGGTGCACGGCGTAGGCGATGCCGGTGACGGTGATCAGGGTCGCCCCGACGTGCCCGGTGGCGAAGACCAGCACCCAGCGCACGGTGCCCAGCCAGCGCTCGGCGAAGGCCATCACGGTCAGGAATCCGAGGACGATCGTCCACGGGAATCCGCCCTCGGTCCAGAACGCCGAGGCCACCAGCACCTGGACCGGATCGCGGCGCATGTTGTGCAGGTTGGTGGACGCCGAGAGGATCAGGCGGTGCCCGGCGAAATCGCTGATGCCGCGCAGCGTCCACCACGTCACGAACAGCGTGAACGCGTAGGCGCAGCTGGCGGGCGCGCCGGCGAGATAGTTGTGCGCCGCCCGCCCGGCGCGATAGATCCGCTCGGGACCGCGCCACCAGTCCCGCAGTGTCCGCGTCGCCGCCGCGATATCGACGGTCCGGAGCCAGGGGGAGTGGTAGTGGTGCAGTACGGAGGTGGCCACGCCAGCCAGTTTCGCGCGCGGGCGGCTGCCCCGCTCGCCGACGCGCCACGAATCACCCCGGTGCGGCGGGGCAGCGTCACGTCAGCGATGCCGGGGCAGCCCGTAGTCGTCCGGGTGCGTATCGGAGGTGTGGGTGCGGCTGGGCCAGTAGCGGCTGGCCCGCTGGCCCTGGATGCGGCGGAGGTCCGGCTCGTCGATATCGGTGATCCCGACCTGCAACAGCAGCAGCATGGTGACCATGCTGACGCCGATGAGCAGCGGTGTGAGCAGCTGGTGGGCCTGCGCACCGCCGGGGGCGTGGACGTGCGCGCCCATCTGGACGTGCATGGCGAACATGCCGGTGTAGTGCATCCCGCACACCGCCACGCCCATCGTCAGGGCCGCGCCGGCGGTGGCCGCGATGCCGCGCACGTGCAGCGCGAACCACAGCGCCGCGGTCGCGGCCACGACGGCGATGATCAGTGACAGCAGCACCACCCACGCCGTATACCGCACGGCCACATCGGTTTTCATCGCCCACATACCCGCGTAGTGCATCGCGCCCACCCCGAGGCCCGTGATCGTGCCGCCGGTCAGCAGCGCGGCGGTGCTGTCCGGTCGCCGCACCACGATCGATAGCCCCGCCCAGACCACCGACATCGCGATCACCGCACTGATCAGGGTGAGCGGGATGTCGTAGCGAATGGTCGCCGTGCGCACCGAAAAGCCCAGCATCGCAATGAAATGCATGACCCAGATCCCGGTGCCGCCGAGGGCGACGGCCGCCGTGGCGATCCAGCCGCCGTGCCCGCCGCCGGCGCGGGCGCGCACCATGCAGCGCAGCGCCAGCAGCGAGCCGACGACGGACATGACGTAGGCCGCGACGGGGGTCAGCCACCCGTAGGTGAAGTGATCGATTTCCAGCATGCGAGCTCCTTGCCAGAATGATTCCCGTCGACCACTCGACGGCAATATCGCCGAACGATAGCCGCATACTCGCAGGTAGTAAATTTACCGGAGAGTAATCAGTGAAATTAGCTCGATTTGCTGGGGCTCATGCGCGCAGGTAGCCAGCGCGCCGGCTGCCGGAAATCGGCGCGGCGCGATGTGTTCAGCCCACTTGACGCCATGTGAGGCGACGGAACTCACCGGACCGATCGTTCGGGAATTCTGAAATATCCTGCGGGGTAATGCTTTCGGGACTACATCGGCGACATCGGCCGGAGGTCCATGCGGCGCATCAGCCGATCGACGAGATCCGGCGGGATACCGGGTTCGCGCCGCGCGGCGAGCGCCTCGGTGCGGCCCGCCTCGAGAACCTCACCGCTGATCGCCCGCATCTTGCCGGTGAACCGCATGGCCTTGTCCAGGGCCTTGGCGTCGGTGGCCTCGGCCGCGTCCGGATCGGCGCGGGCCAGGCGCCGCTCGAAGCCCTCGCGCATGCGCTGGTAGACCTCGTCGGGCAGATCCTCGCTGTCGGCGATCTCCTCGAGCCGGGCCAGTTCGGCCCGCAGGACGCGGGTCCACAGCCGCTTCTCCAGCGCGCGTTCCTGTTCGGTATCGGCCTCGACGCCGGTCGCCCGCACCACGGCCGGGAGCGTCGGTCCCTGCAGCAGCAGCGTGAACAGCACGACGGCGAAGGCGATGAACAGCACCTCGGCGCGACCCGGGAACGGCGTCCCGTCGTCGGTCACCAGCGGAACGGCCAGGGCCAGGGCGACGGTGACCACCCCGCGCATGCCCGCCCACCAGGTCACGAGCGATTCCCGCCAGGTGTAGGGCTCGTCCGCGTCGCGACGTCGCCACCAGCGCTGGAACACCTCGGTGGTGAGCAGCAGCCAGACCAGCCGCAGCAGCACCACCACGGCGATGACCGCGGCCGCCCCGCCCAGCAGCCGCTGCCAGTCCGGTCCGGTCGCGGCGAGGACATTGCTCAGTTCGAGTCCGATGAGTCCGAAGGCCACGCCGGTCACCAGCATGTCGATGACATCCCAGAACGAATCGCCGACGATGCGATAGTCGCTGTCGCTGAAATCGGTGGCCGCATCGGTCAGATACAGCGCGCACAGCAGCACCGCCAGCACCGCCGACCCGTGCCACAGATCGGCCAGCCCGTAGGCCGCGAACGGCAGCAGCAGGCCGAGCGCCACCTGCCAGGCGGCCTCGTCGAGTGTGCGCATCAGCTTGCCCCCGGCCCAGCCCAGCGCCAGGCCGACCGCGATCGCGACCACCGCCGACACCAGGAAGTCCAGCGCCGTGTGCCAGGCCGAGAAGTGCCCGGTGACCACGGCCTGCACGGCCACCTCGTAGAGCACCACCGCGGTGACGTCGTTGAACAGGCCCTCGCCCTCGAGCACCGAGATCAGGCGGCGCGGCAGCCCGAGCCGGTCGGCCATCGCGCTGACCGCGACCGGATCCGGCGGCGCCACCACCGCACCCAGTGCCAGCGCCGCACCGAGCGGCAACGCCGGGTACCAGAGGTGGAAGACCGCGGCCACGGCGACGGCCGTCGCGATCACCAGCCCGACCGCGCGCAGCAGGATGGCCCCGGCGTTGTCCGCGAACTGCTGCCAGGACGTGCGCCGCGCCGACGCGTACAGCAGCGGCGGCAACACCATCGGCAGGATCAGCTCGGGGTTGATATCGATATTCGGCACGAACGGCAGCACCGCCAGCACCAGCCCGAACACCGTCATCAGGACCGCGGGGGCGAGGCCGGTCTGGCGGCCCAGCGGCTGCGCCAGAATGGTCGCGAACGCCAGCACGAACACCAACACCAACTGGGTCAAGTCTTTCTGCCTCCGCTTCGCTCCGGCGGGCCGGGGCCCTCTTGCCCCGGGCCTTCCCTCCTCCGCTTCGCTCCCCCGCTCCGTCAGTCCAGGCCCGGGGCGGGCCCCGGCCGGACGGTGGGCGGCCGAGCTCCCCGCGCGATGAGGTTCCGGCTCGCTGAGTATTGCGGGTGGACGCAAAACGCCGCCGGAACCTCCGGCGGCGTTTTGCGTATTCGTGGGTGTCAGTCCAGGTAGTCGCGTAGGACCTGGGACCGGCTGGGGTGGCGCAGCTTGCTCATCGTCTTCGACTCGATCTGGCGGATGCGCTCGCGGGTGACCCCGTAGACCTGGCCGATCTCGTCGAGGGTGCGGGGCTGGCCGTCGGTCAGGCCGAAGCGCAGCCGGACGACGCCCGCCTCGCGCTCGGACAGGGTCTCCAGGACCGACTGGAGCTGGTCCTGCAGGAGGGTGAAGCTCACCGCGTCCACCGCGACGACGGCCTCGGAGTCCTCGATGAAGTCGCCCAGCTGGGAATCGCCCTCGTCGCCGATGGTCTGGTCCAGCGAGATGGGCTCACGCGCGTACTGCTGGATCTCCAGCACCTTCTCCGGCGTGATGTCCATTTCCTTGGCGAGTTCCTCGGGCGTGGGCTCGCGGCCCAGGTCCTGGAGCAGCTCGCGCTGGATGCGGCCCAGCTTGTTGATGACCTCGACCATGTGCACCGGGATGCGGATGGTGCGCGCCTGGTCGGCCATCGCACGGGTGATGGCCTGCCGGATCCACCAGGTGGCGTACGTGGAGAACTTGTAGCCCTTGGTGTAGTCGAACTTCTCGACCGCGCGGATCAGGCCCAGGTTGCCCTCCTGGATCAGGTCCAGGAACGCCATACCGCGGCCGGTGTAGCGCTTGGCCAGCGAGACCACCAGGCGGAGGTTGGCCTCCAGCAGGTGGTTCTTCGCGCGGTTGCCGTCGCGCATGATCCAGTTCAGGTCGCGGCGCTGCTGAACGGGCAGCTTGTCGCCCTTGTCGGTCAGCTCGCGGTACTTCTCGGTGGCGTAGAGGCCCGCCTCGATGCGCTTGGCGAGTTCCACCTCCTCCTCCGCGTTGAGCAGCGCGACCTTGCCGATCTGCTTGAGGTAGGCGCGGACCGAGTCGGCGGAGGCGGTGAGCTCGGCATCCTTGCGGGCCTGCCGCAGCGCCTCGGACTCCTCCTCGTCCCAGACGAAGTCGCCGGAGGCCTTGTCCTTCTCGGTCGGCTCCGCGGTCTCCTCGTCCGCCTCCTCGTCGGGGGCGGCGACCTCTTCGGTGATCTCACCCTCTTCGGCGAGGTCGTCGTCGGGGACCTCGAGGTTGTCCAGATCCTCGATGTCCATCGACTCGTCGTCGATGTTCTCCTCGGACCCGTCCTCGGCTCCGGGGCCGGCCTTCTTCGCCGCGCCCTTCTTCGCGGGCGCCTTCTTCACCGCCGCCTTGGCGCCGGCCTTCTTGGCGGGCGCCTTCTTGGCGACGGCCTTTTTGGCGGGGGCCTTCTTGGCGGCGGCAGCCTTCTTGACCGGCCGGGCTGCGGCACTGTCAGGTGAGTCGGCGGCCTCGGCCGATTCGGCGGTCTCTCGGGTATTCGTGGCTACCACGTACGCCCTTTCGTGACGGTCTCGTGCGGCGTCACGCCAGAGTCTTCTTCCGGCGGAGCGGTTCTGTCGGGGTTAAACCCGGCTCTCCGGCCGGGGTCGGTTTCCGGCTCACCGCCGGTCATGCGTTCCATTGTAACGATCCGGGTGGAGTGCTATGTCGCAGCCTCGCTGGTTGTTCACTCGATCACGGCGCGATGCCGCTCTCGACGGCCATCGCGGCGCCCACGATTCCGGCCGTGTTGCGCAGGTGCGCGGCCACCACCGGAGTCCGGTTGCCCAGCAACGGGATCCAGTGCTCCGCATCGCGGCTGATACCGCCGCCGGCGACGAAAACGTCCGGCCAGAGCAGGTTCTCGAGCGTGACCAGCACCTTGGTCACCTGGGCCGCCCATTCCTTGTAGGACAGCTTCTTTCGCTCCTTCACCGACGAGGCCGCCCGGTGTTCGGCCTCCTTGCCGTCGACCATGATGTGACCGAACTCGGTATTGGGCACCAGCGTGCCGCGGTACATCAGGGCCGAGCCGATCCCGGTGCCGAAGGTCAGCAGCATGACCAGCCCGTCGTCGTCGCGCGCCGCGCCGTAGCGGTCCTCGGCCATGCCCGCGGCGTCGGCGTCGTTGAGCACCACGACCTCGCGCCCGCCGAGTGCCAGCGAGAACAGGTTACGGGCGTCGGTGTCGATCCAGGACTTGTCGATGTTGGCGGCCGTGCGGGCGATGCCGTTGACGACGACGCTGGGCAGGGTGAGGCCGACCGGTCCGTCCCAATCGGCCTGGGCGACCAGTTTCGCGACCGTCTCGGCGACCGCGTTCGGGGTGGACGGCTGTGGTGTGGCGATCTTGATGCGTTCGTGCGCGAGTTCGCCCGTCGACAGATCGACCAG
This sequence comes from Nocardia transvalensis NBRC 15921, assembly GCF_000308875.1. Taxonomy (GTDB): domain Bacteria; phylum Actinomycetota; class Actinomycetes; order Mycobacteriales; family Mycobacteriaceae; genus Nocardia; species Nocardia transvalensis. The sequence continues at coordinate 4,445 of NZ_BAGL01000059.1, read as the reverse complement.
CGCGCCCTTGACGCCGCTACCCCCGATATCGATACCGAATGCTTGCCCCCGAGCGGACATTGACAGTCTCCTCGTTTCCCTGTGGTGCTGGCCTCATCCTGATGCGCGCGGCACGATACACGGCGTTGTGTGACGGGTTGCGCGACCGACCGAACTGTGTCGTGCCCGACAAGCCTAATGCGAGTCGCCGGGGATCTGTGTTGCGATGGACGTCGTGCGCGAATCGAACCCCTCAGTGACCGCCGCCGGCGCCCCGGACCCGGCCGTCCCCGCCGATCCCGACGAGATCGCCGAATTGCGCCGTGTCGCAGTTCATCTCGCGCGAACCGCGGCCGACCACGTGCGGGCCCGCCGCCCGGAGGTCTTCGGCGCGGGCGAGGACGCGGAGGGGGCCGTCCAGGCCAAGAGTTCGCCCACCGACCCGGTCACGGTGGTCGACACCGAGGCCGAGCAGCTGATCCGGCGGATGCTCGCCGACCTGCGCCCCGGCGAGCAGGTGCTCGGCGAGGAGGGCGGGGGCAGCCTGGGCGGGGCGGGGGAGATCGTGTGGGTGGTCGATCCGATCGACGGCACCGTGAACTTCATGTACGGGATCCCCGCCTACGCCGTCTCGGTGGCCGCCATGCGCGGCGGGCGGTCGCTCGCCGGGGCGGTCGTCGACGTCGCCGCCGGGCTCGTCTACAGCGCCGGGCTGGGCGGCGGCGCGACCCGCACCGAACCGGACGGCACGTCGATCCCGTTGCGCTGCACCGAGGTCGGCGAGGTCGGCATGACGCTGCTGGCGACCGGCTTCGGCTACGGCGCGGCCCGGCGGGCCCGGCAGGGGCAGCTGATCGGCGCGCTGCTGCCGCACGTGCGCGACATCCGCCGGATCGGCTCGGCCGCGCTGGACCTGTGCATGGTGGCCGCCGGCCGGGCCGACGCGCACTACGAGCACGGGCTCAACACCTGGGACTGGGCCGCCGGCGCGCTGATCGCCGCCGAGGCCGGGGCCCGCGTGGTCCTGCCTCCCGCGGGGACGGTCAGCAAGTCCGGTGAACTCGTCGTCGCCGCCGCGCCGGGCATCGCCGCGGAATTGATGGAATTGTTCGATCGGCTCGGCGTGTCGGAGGCGATTCTCGAGGACTGAGCGCCCGGCTAGGGGGCGCTCAGCACGTTCCCTTGCGCGCGGCGTCCAGCAGCGTCGAATCGATCGCCGGGCCGCCGGGCGCCGGATTCTTCAGCGACCGCAGCACCTCCTCGGCATCGGTGGACGGGCGCAACTCGTTGCCGAACAGCGAGCCGAGCGCCAGGTCGACGGTGTCGTCGTTGCGCTTGTCCTCGATCAGTTCCGCGCACGGCGTCACCAGCTGCACCGCCGCGGCGGCGGGGCGGCCGTTGACGCCGAAGCGGATCTGGCCGGTGCACACCAGATCACCGTTGACGTACACCGGATCGTTGGCGAACGGCGGCGCCGGCGGGCTCGCGAAGCCGAGATCGCTGAGCCGTGAGGCGATGTGCTCGCCGAGGCCGCGCTGCCCGGAGGCGTTGTAGACGCGCACCTTGGACTGCGACAGCGGCGCCGGTTCCACGTCCTGCAGGCGGGACGGCGACACCCGCTGTCCCAGCGGCGCCGGCTGCGGCGCGTTCGGATCGGAGGCCGGCGACGGCGAGTTGCAGGCCATGGCGTCATGGCTCTTGCCCTCGGTCGTCAGCGCCTTGATCCACACGATCGCGCAGATCAGGGCCAGGATCGCTACTAAAGCGACCCACGGCTGATAGCGGCGGCGCAGGAACGGGCGCCCTTTGTCGTCGACGGCCCTGCCTTCGGTGATCAGTGAAACCACACGCACACCTTACGAGTTCGGCCGCGCCGATCCCGCATGCGGACACCGTGCGCGGCGAGCCGGGCCGTGCGGGAGGTCGTGCCCATACCCCTATGCGGCCGGTGTAGGGGAGGATGCGCCGAGATCCGGTGCCGGGCCGGGTATGCGGGGGATCGGTCGGACGCTCCCGGGTAGCGACTATGGTGTGGCGAATTATGCGGAGGGCCTGCGTGGTGGCGCCGGTGTGCGGGAGATATCGCGGGCGTAACGATTCGCTCGACACCCGGGCACGGAATCGGCGGCATCCAGGGGTGGCGATGACGATTACCCGTCAGTTTCGACGCGCTTGTGTTTTGATTGCGACTTTTGCCCCGGTGTCCGCTATTGTCTGGCGGCCGATTCGAATCGACAGAGGTGAATCAGGGCCGAGTTTTCGGGAACAACCAGGGCATGTCCTGCGTTGACCGAGCGCGATCCGGTACAGGTCTGCCAGATCTGGCCCGGTCGGCGATAGGTGTACACGTGACGTACACCACCGGCGGGACGGCGACCGCCGAGCCGATTCTCCGGAATCGGGGAGGTGGGGCCGGTCCGGGATATACGGAGTAAGGACGAGGGGAAGACGACATGGCAACCGACTATGACGCACCGAGGCGTAGCGAAACCGACGAACCGTCGGAGGACTCGCTGGAGGAGCTGAAGGCTCGTCGCAACGAAGCCGCGTCCGCCGTCGTGGATGTCGACGACAGCGATACCGCGGAATCGTTCGAACTTCCCGGCGCGGACCTGTCCGAGGAAGTGCTGTCGGTACGGGTGATCCCGAAGCAGGCCGACGAGTTCACCTGTTCCAGCTGCTTCCTGGTTCATCACCGCAGCCGGCTCGCCAGCGAGGCCGGCGGTCAGCTGATCTGCATGGATTGCGCGGCCTGATCGCCCGGCGGCGGAAGTAGAACACAACACACAGCCCGCGCTCGGTTCGTCCGAGCGCGGACGGAATCGGCGCGTGCTGCGCGCAGGACGGACGGCCCCCGGCCTGCGCCCGGCCGGTCAGCCGGCGTCGTGGACGCCGAGCGCCGCCAGCACCCGGTCGGGCCGACGCGTACTGACCAGCCAGTACGGTGTCGGATCGTCCGGGTCGTCGAGTACGAGCAACACCAGGGGGCCGATCCACGGCCGATGCTGGACATAGGCGGCGGGGTCGAGCTGCCGGCCCAGTGCCGCGCTCTTCGCGCTGGCCGGGACGGCCGCCGCCCGGGCCACATACGTTACCGGCAGGTGGGCGCGGTCCGCTCGTAATTCGACCGTTCCGTCCGCATCCGGGCCGACCTCGACCCGATGGCGGCTCAGCCACAGCAGCGCCCACACCGGCACCGGCAGCAGCAGGACGTACGGCAGCCAGGCGCGGATTCCCGGTGCGCCCATATGGATCTCGGCGGCCAGCAGGCCGGTGATCGCGAGGCCGACCGGCCACCACCACAGCGGCACCCAGAGTCGCTCGGAGTAGGCGTGCGCGGCAGGGGCGCCACGGTTCGTGGTCTCGGGCGCTGCGGGGGCGGAATCGGGGGTCGCCGGGGACTGGTCGGACACGACTTCAGAGTAAGTCAGCGCGCGCGGCGGGAGTGCGGCGGGAGCAGGCCGTCGGAGTGCTCGCGCTCCGGCCACGTCGCTGTCACCGGCGGGCGGTGACCGCGTAGTCTCGCTGTACGTGACCGGTATTCCACCCATCCCTCTGCTGCGGCTCGATCCCGGCATCCCCGTGCCCACCCGCGCACACCCCGGCGACGCGGGTGTGGACCTGTGCACCACCGAGGACGTCATCCTGGAACCGGGTGAGCGGGTACTCGTCGGCACGGGCATTGCCGTGGCCCTCCCGGTCGGCACGGTCGGTCTCATCCATCCGAGGTCCGGGCTGGCCGCGAAAACCGGCTTGTCGGTGGTGAACACCCCCGGCACGGTCGACGCCGGGTATCGGGGCGAGATCAAGGTGTGCCTGATCAACCACGACCTCCGCACCCGGATCGAGCTGAGCCGCGGCGACCGGATCGCGCAGCTGCTGGTGCAGCGGGTGGAACTGGTCGATTTCGTGGAGGTCGACGGACTCGACGACACCGCGCGGGGCGCGGGTGGCTACGGGTCCAGCGGCGGGCATGCCAGCCTGTCCGCGCATGGTGCCGGCACGGTCGCCGGCAAGGAGGCATGACGATGTTCGGACGGAAGAAGCGGGGCGGCGACGACGTCCCTCCTAGACGGCGCCACGACGACGACGCCTGGTACGACGAGGACGAGTACGACGAGGAGCCCTACGCGGAGGGCGAGTACGACGAATCCGGCTACGGCGAAACGGCTTACGAGGAGCCGGCGTACGAGCAGCCCGCACCCCGGACCGGTCAGCAACCCGCCTACCGTCCCGGCCGGCAGCCGCCACCCCGGCCCGCCCGTCAGCCCGACTACCGCACCGGCCGGCAGCCGGTGCCCCGTCCCGCTCAACAGCCTGGTTATCGGCCCGGCCCACAGCCCGCACCCCGAACCGGCCCACAGCCCGTCCCCCGGACAGGCGAGCAGCCCGCCTATCGACCCGGCGGGCAGCCGGTTCCCCGGACGGGTGAGCAGCCTGCGTACCGTCCCGGCCGTCAGCCCGCT
>NZ_BAGL01000060.1 GCF_000308875.1 Nocardia transvalensis NBRC 15921 | reverse complement strand
GGTCTTCTCCGGGATGTTGTGACCGTCCATCATGCTGACGGCCAGTTCCAGGCAGGTGCGGGTGATGACGGTGACGTCGCCGTGGATGGCGTCGCCGGGAAGCGTCCCGCAGGGCGCCACGTTCTCGACGAAGTGACCGACCATGTGGCGGGACAGGGCCCAGACGTCCTTCAGCGGTGACGACATCGGTCGCCCCGAGACGGTCAGGCCCGGGCGGTCCGGAGTGGTAACGGACATCGGAGAAACTCCTTACACCCCCGTTGACTGCGCTGCGGTATCAACGTAACCGTTTCGAGATCCGCTAGGGCAAGTTTCACAATCGATCGTGATATCTCGGGAGAACCCACCCCGCGTGCCTGGTGAGCGATCACAGTGGCAGCGCGGTCACAGCGGCGACGGATCGGCCGGAGAGCCGGTGAGTAGTCGTTTGAGCACCTTGCCGGTTTCCCCGCGCGGCAACGCGGGCAGGAAGGTGACGTCGCGCGGCACCGAGAAGCGGCTGAGCCGGTGGCGGACATAGGTGCGGATCATGTCCGGGTCCAGGCCGGAACCCTCCCGTTTGACGATGAACGCCGCCAGCCGCTGGCCGAATTCGCGATCGGGCACCCCGACCACGGCGACGTCGGTGATCTGCGGCAGATGCGCCAGCGCCTCCTCCACCGGACGCGGGAAGACGTTCTCGCCGCCCGAGATGATCATCTCGTCGTCGCGGCCGGCGATGAACAGCCGCCCGGCGGCATCGAGATAGCCGAGGTCGCCGGTGTCGAGCATGCCCTCGGCCTCCTCCGGCGGGGCAGCGTTGACGTAGCCGTCGAACAGCATGTGATTGCCCACATAGATGCGTCCGGTGGTGCCGACGGGCACCGGCTTCAGGTCCTCGCCGAGCACCGCGACCCGGGTGCCCAGCGGCGGGCGGCCGGCGGTGGTGGGGGAGGTGAGCAGATCCTCGGGCGTGGCGATGGTGGCCCACGAGACCTCGGTGGAACCGTAGACGTTGTAGAGGACCTCGCCGTAGGTGTCCATGAAGCGCTGCACGGTGGCGCCGGCCAGCGGCGCGCCGCAACTGGCCACGATGCGCAGGCTGGAGGTGTCGAACCGGGCGCGCACGTGGGTGGGCAGGTCGAGGATGCGCTGCACCATGGTCGGTACGAGAATCAGTGTGGTGACCCGGTTCTCGGCGATCAGGCGCAGGGTGTCGCGGGCGTCGAACTGTTCCGGGAGGACCACGGTGGCCCGCAGCGGCGTGCTCAGTTGCAGTGCCGCCATGCCCCAGGTGTGGAACAGCGGCGCGGGGATCAGCATGGTCTCGTTCATCCGCATCGGGATGCGCGACAGCAGCGCCGCCACGGTCGCGAAACCCTTGGGGTGCGGGCGACGGGCGCCCTTGGGGGTGCCGCTGGTGCCGGAGGTGAGCACGATGAGCCGCCCGCCGTGCGCCGGTTTGCGGAAGCTGGTGTGCCCCTCCGCGATCAGATCGTCGATCGTGGTGCGGTCCGGCCCGGCGGCATCGGTGAACACCCGCTGGATATCGGAGTGCAGGTAGTGCACCAGCTGTTCCAGATCGCTGTCGACGAACAGGTGCTCGAGCCGGTGCCGCTGCACGATCTCCTCGATCCGCCGCGCCGACAGGCCGGCGTTCAGCAGCACCACGTCCACGCCGAGTTTGCCCGCGGCGACCATGGTTTCGACCATGCCGGCGTGATTGCGGGCGAGCAGGCCGAGCGCATCGCCCGCACCCAGCCCGAGCCGGGCCATCGCCGCCGCCAGCGCGTGGCTGCGCTGGTGGATCTCGGTGAACGTGCGGGTGCCGTGATCGTCGACGACCGCGATCCGCCGCGGGGCGTACGCGGCCGCCGCGGCATAGCCGCCGGCCAGGTTGAAGCCCCACTTGGCGAGGTTCGCCATCTGCTTGGCGCCCCGGTCCGGGCGGTAGCTGCGCACGACGCCGCTGGCGATCATCTGGCGGGCCACATCGGCGCGCCGGCGCAGCGGGGTGTCCTCGCCGTTGACGACCACCGATGTCTGCGCGCCGGAGGCCCATTCGGCCAGCCGCTCCAGCCCGTCCTCGGCCCAGGCGACGATGTCGGCATTGGACATGGCGGCCACCACGGGATGGATGCGCCCCGGGCTGAAGAAGGTGACCGTGACCCGGGTGCCGTCGCCGTCGCGGCCGTCGCGCAGCCGCACGGCCACGAAGCTCCCGGTGGCGGCGCACTCGAGTTCGAGCGTATCGCCGGGTCTGCCGACGACGATCGTCGCGGCGAACGTGCGGATTCCGGTGCGGGGCGTGCCGATCCGGAACTGCCACAGCGGATGCCCGCCGATCGTCTCCAGGCGATCGCACGCGCCGATCCCGGTGAAAATTCGTGAATAGGTCGGCGCATCCGTGAGGAGTTCCCACACGGATTGCCGTGCGACCGGCAATTCTACGGTCGCGTCGATGACATCGGTAGTCAACTTCGTACACTTCTCGCGGGCCGGTTCGAACGGGCTGGACCGGCGGGAACTCCTTTGTAGCCGGTTCCATCGATGCCGGTCAAGGATGTTGTCACGGAACGCATTTCGGAGTGCGAGGCAGACCTATTTCACTCTCTTTGCGGGGCAGTTTACCGGGCTTATGGCCGATCGAGAATTGTGCCGTGAATACTTGTGACTATTCCCTGGATTCGATCGCCCGGACTTGTGACACCGGGAATCGGGCCATGGCGGTGGAATACGTGGCCGGTGCGGAGCGGAAGTGGCTGGGGCCCAACGGATCCGGTGGGGCGGGCACCGTCGCGGAGTCCCCTGGCCGGATTCGGGTTGTCACATGTCACTAGGTGAACGTCCCGGAATTCGTGAAGTTTCCCAGTGGCGCCGCGAATACTCGTGCCGCTCAGTAGGTTACGAGCATGGGGGAGTACGAGGGGGATCGGGGTCGGGGTGCGAAGGAGCACGCAATGGCACATCGTGTACTGGTCACGCACGTCGACGACGTCGACGGCGCGTCGACGGCCGACGAGACAGTGGTCTTCGGGCTGGACGGGGTGACCTACGAGATCGACCTGTCGGCCGCCAATGCCGCCCGGCTACGGGAGGCACTGCAGGAGTGGACGGCGCACGCCCGTCGCGTCCGCCGCACCGCGCTCGGCGTCAAGCAACCGACGACGCTGACCGCGGTCCAGTCGACGGCGGCGCGAAAATGGGCGCGCGAGAACGGTCTCCCGGTTCCGTCGCGCGGCCGCGTGCCCGCCGACGTGCTCCGCGCCTACCTCAGCGCCGGCCGCGCCGCCGACTGACCCGATTCGACTGACCCGATTCGGGGAGCCCCGCCGCCCATCCACGGCCACCGTCGCGCCGAATACCGAGCAGTACCTGCAAATCCTCAGCGAATTGTCCGGATCGACACGGCCGGTATTCGCGACCCGACGGAAGGACCAGGCGATGATCCCGCATTTCATCGATCAGCTCATGGGCACGATCTCCGATTTCCTCGGTAAGCTGCTGCTCCCCTGAGGCATCGGGCCACGCTGGGCCCTCAGTGCAGGCCGGGGAGTACCGCGCCCGCCGTGATGTCGTGATTGTGCAGGACCCAGCGGTTCGGGCCCGCGGCCTTGGCCCGGTAGAGGCCGGCGTCGGCGGCGTCCAGCAATCGCTCGGCGTCGGCGCCGACCACCGGGGTGACCACCGCGCCGATACAGGCCGAGATGGTCAGCCGGAGATCGTCGACCGTGATCGGTTCGGACAGCGCGTCGAGCAGCGCGGTCGTCACCGTCGCGACCCGGGCCGCGTCGCAGGGCGGCGGGAACAGCACGACGAACTCGTCGCCGCCGACGCGCGCCAGCATGGCGCCGGAGGCCCGCGCGGTCAGGCGGGGCGCCACCGCCGCCAGCAAACGGTCGCCGACGCCGTGGCCGTAGGTGTCGTTGACCGCCTTGAAACCGTCCAGGTCGATGAAGCCGATACCGATCCGGTCGGCGGGGCCCGCCGCGGCGATGATCTCCGAGATCGTCTCGACCAGCTGGCGGCGATTGGGTAGGCCGGTCAGCGGATCGTGGCGGGCCTGGCGGCTCAGCTCGGCTTGGAGAGCGCGGCGCTGGGTGGTGTCCTCGCCGACCACGAGCAGATAGGCCGAGCGGCCGCCCGCCGCCGGTACCAGCGTGATGGCCCAAGCGGCCCAGCCGCTCTCGTCGTCGGGGCGGGTGTAGCGCAGTTCCAGGCGCGTCGTGCCGGAGCCGGCGCCCAGCAACTCGTCGAATACCCGGGTCTTCAGCTCCGCGCGGTCGTCGGGATGGACCAGTTCCGAGACGGGGAGCCCGCGTAGTCGTTCCACCGGCCGGCCCAACATGGCGGCCAGGGCCGGATTCGCGTCGACGACCCGGCCGGCCATATCGCCGATGCCGATCGCGACCGCGGCATTGTCGAACAGCACGCGGAACCGGACCTCGGCGGCCTGGCGGGCATCGGCCATGGCGGCGTGCAGCATCTCCTGGTGGCGCGCCCGGGTGGCCATCAATTCCGTGGTGTAGCCGTTGGCGAGTTCGCCGAGGCCCGCGATCACCCGCTCGCGCAGCGGCGCCATCCACTCGGCCAACGGTGCGAGCGCGCGGGACGTGCGGGCGAGCACCTGCGGGTCGGTCAGATTGGCACGGACCAGATGGGCCCCGACGTCGGCCGCGGCGGCGCCGTCGAACGGGTCGGCGGTGACAGCCGTCAGCAACTGCTCGAGCAGCCTGGTCAGCAACTGTTCGAGCTCGCTCTGTGTCATCGGCACGAATCCGGTGCCGGACACCGCCGTTCGCCATTCCCGTGCCAGCGCGGCGACGGTCTGTTCGCGTGTCATGCCAACTACCCCCGCCCGGAATAGACGTGCACTCGATGACATGCGGTAACGGCTCGCTGCCGCACCATGATCACAGGCTACCGCCGCGGTCCGACAGGTATGCGGCCGGTACGCCGCCTGACGGCCGGTGCTGCGCAGTAGCGGACGGTGGCGGATCCCCTCGGCCGCGCACGAGACGGGCCCGGATTATCGCGCCCTACGACGCGGTAATCCGGGCCCGTCCGGAACCCCTTTACCGGGGCACAGGCCCCGGAGCAGCAGTTACTTGTTCGCTTTGTGATAGGCGGCGACGATCTCGGACGAAATTCGCCCACGTGCCGACACGTTGTAGCCGTGTTTCTTCGCCCATTCTCGGATGGCGACCGTCTGTTCGCGGTCGGCCGCCGACTTCGGCCGTGCGACGGCGCCGGACTTCACCCGGCCCACCTTCCGGGCCTTTTCCGACCAGGGTTCCAGGGAGCCCCGGAGCTTACCGGCATTCAACGTGGAGAGATCGATTTCATAGGCCACGCCATCGATCGAGAACTGTACGGTCTCATCCGCTTTGGACTTCCCGTCGTAATCGTCGATGAGCGTGACGGTGACCTTCTTGGCCATGAGCCAGCCCTTTCGCACGGACACGGATCTACTCGGATTGTGTATACCGTACCGCAGCCGAGTGCGGCGTAGCGAATCCGACGTTATTCGGCGTTTCCTCCGCGAATGTGCGAAAGGGCTTAAACAATCCGCTCCGGACGTAATTCCCGGGCATCGGGCGCACGTTTTCCCAGCGCAGCGGGGTTCGTCCGCACCGTGTATTCGGCCGGGGGCGCGTCAGCCGACGCGGTAGCCGCCGCTCGGGTCGCCGTACCGCGCGTCGGCGCAGCCGTGCAGGAGGTCGGCCAGCTCGGCCAGCATCGTGTGCAGCGCGTCGATCGCCGCGTTTTCCTCGGGCTCGGTGGACCAGGCAGGGGTAGTCATCGGACGCCTTTCTTGGCTAGGTGGTGAGCGGTCCGGCGCTGAAAGGCGTCACCGGCGCGCAGAACGGTCGCCTCGTCGAAATACCGCCCGCTGATCGACATCGACAGGGGAGTCGCGTCGGCGGATAACCCGATGGGTACCGCGAGGGTGGGATTTCCGAGCGGATTCCAGTAGGGCGTGTGCAGCGAGGACAGCGCGCCGAGCGGCTGCAATGGATCCAGCGAGGACAGCGGCGGCGCGCCGAGATGACCGGTCGGGGTGACGACGAGATCGACCCGGGTGAGCAGATCGGACATCCGCTGCTGCGCCAGGCGCCGGACCCGTTGCGCCTGAACGTAGTCCGGGCCGGTGACCGCGGCGCCGCCCGCGAGCACGATGCGGGTGCCGCGCCCGTAGTCGGTCCAGCGGTCGCGCAGGGTCGCGCGGTGATAGGCGTGCGCCTCGGCGAGCATCACCACGAGGTCGATGGCCACCAGTTCCGGGTACATCGGGACCTCGACCGGCACCACGGTCGCACCCGCGGCGCGGAGGGCGTCGAGGGCCGCGGCGAACAGCGCCGGCTGCTCGGGGTCGATGCCGCCGTCGGCGAAGCGGTCGAGATCGTCGACGCCGACCGTGACGCCGCGCAGGTCGCCGGTGAGCGCGGCGGGATAGTCGGCGACCGGGACGGCCGCGCTGTACGGATCGTCGGCGTCCGGACCCGCGAGCACCGACAGCAGCAGCGCGCAGTCGGCCGCGGAGCGGGCCAGCGGCCCGACGTGATCGAGGGTGTAACCCAGGGGCACCACACCGGATTTCGGCACCCGGCCGAAGGTGGGTTTGAGCCCGGTGACGCCGTTGAACGCCGCCGGTATCCGGATGCTGCCCGCCGTATCGGTGCCGATCGAGGCGAGGAATATCCCGGCGGCCACCCCGGAGCCCGACCCGGAGCTGGAACCGCCGGCCCAGCGATCGGTGTCCCAGGCGCAGCGCGGCACCGGAAACGGCTTGTCGGGATCGGGAACTCCGATCGCGAATTCCATCGTGCTGGTCTTGCCGGTGACGACCGCGCCCGCGCGCTCCAGTCGGCGGACCACGGCGCAGTCACCGATCCCGGCGGCCCAGGCCGGGTCCAGCACCAGGCTCTGCGCCGTCGTCGGGCCCTCGGTGTGGGCGAGAATGTCCTTGACGCCCACCGGGATTCCGGCCAGCGGCGGCAGTGATTCCCCGTCGGCCAGCCGCCGGTCGATATCGGCGGCGCGGGCACGGGCGCGTTCGTCGAACCGGGCGAGATACACCCCCAGGTCGTCGGTCGTGGCGAGTGCCCCGTCGACCAGGTCGGTCGCGGTGACATCGCCGCGGCGGAGCGCGGCGCTCGCATCGGTGACCGTCTCGAACGAGGCTGGGCGGGTGACTGTTTCGGTCATGCGGGATCCTTCCGTCGGTGCGTGCCGATGAGGTCGATGCGGGGAATGCGGCCGATATCGATGAGCAACTCGTTGCGGCACGTGCCGAGCGCGTAGTCGACCACCTGGTCGGCATGGTCGCGAATGCGCTGCTGCACGAGCAGAACCGGCTCGCCCGGCGGGACCCGCAGCAGGGCGGCGGTGTGGTCGTCGGCGCGTCCGGCCTGGACGCCGACGTCACAGCTGACGGTGTCGATACCGCCGGAATGCAACAGCGCGTAGAAGTCGCGCCGGAAGCCGGACCGGTCGATCCCGGCCGCCTCCGGCGCGCGAATGTAGTTGGTGAACACCGCCATCGGCCGCTGCTCGGCGAGCAGGACGTATTCGACGCACAGGCAGTCGTCGCCGACCGCGGCGCCGTCGAGCTGATCGGCGATCACCCGCGGCGCCGGAATCCAGGTCCAGTGCAGCAACCGCGGCGTGATCCGCCCGACCGCCAGATGCTCGTCCAGCGCGCGGCCGCGCGGCGGCAACGCCCCCGGCACCACGTGGTCGGCGTGCACGGCCAGCGTGCCCAGCCCGCGCCGCCGTTCGATCAACCCGTCGCGGCGCAGCAGATCCAGCGCCTCGCGCAGCACGTCCCGCGGCACGCGATACTGCACCATCAGCTCCGCCTCGGCCGGCAGTCGCCCGCTCCCGAACTCTCCGGCCCGCAACGCCGCGCGCAACAGATCCCGCACCCGCCGCGCCGCCAGATGCGACGCCGTCGGCGCCACCCCGCGCCCCTCTGCCCGGCCCATCTCACCACCGGGTCCAATCGCCATGGAGGACATGGCCGTAGCGTGCCTACCCCACGATTACGCGACAACACATCCCGGTAAATCTCCAGTTACGCGACCCTCCCACCCCCACCCACCCCTCTGACCTCCCCTTTCCCACCCACACCCCCAAGTTCCGCGACCCCCGCACCCCACCAACCACCCAGCCTCCACGTCTCGCACCCCCTTCCGCGCCCCCCGCCCACCTCCGGTCTTCCCGCACCTCGCCGCGCACAGCCTGAGCACGCCCGCCCCCTCGCCCCAACACTTCACGCACCCCTTTCGCACTCCCGCACCCGTTCCAGAGCGCTGGAGGGGGTGCGCGAGTACGGAAAGGGTGCGTGAAGCGTGGGGTGGACGGGGAACGCTGGCTATGAAATGCTGTAGTCAGATCGGGCCGGGATGGGCGGAGGGTTATGGAAGCGATCGAGCGGGCGCAGGCGGCGGTGCAGCGGGCCTGGACCGGGCAGGATTGGGAGGCGTGGGCGGCGACCTGCGCCGAGGGCTATGTCTTCGATACGGGGACGGGGCTGCGGCTGGACCTGGCGGGCACGCTGGCCTGGAGCAAGGCCTGGTTCGCGGCGTTCCCGGACTACACCGAGCGGGTCGCGGAGGTGCACGCCGGGCCGGATTCCGCCGTCGCCGAACTGGTCGGCGAGGCGACCTCGGCCGGTGACTTCGTCCTGGGCGGCGTCACCCTGCTGCCCGCGACGGGCCGCCGCTTCCGCCTCGCCTACGCGAAGGTCCTCGTCTTCGACGCCGAGCGAAAGGTCGTCCGCGACCGCCAATACCAGGACCGCTTGGACCTCTATCACCAACTGGGCGTGCGCTTTCCGTCTGACGGCTGATCGCCGGGCTCCGCTCGGTCGGCCGCCGAGTTCCCGCCGCCCGGCCGTTGAATGCCGCATGCCCCGCCGGTTCCGCCTTCGCGGCGACAGGGCGGGGCATGCGGGACGGCTCAGGACTGGGGGAGTAGTGCGAGAATCTCGTCGGTCGTGGCGGTTTCGCCGAGGCGCGGGAAGATCTTGGTGACGCTGTGGGTGTGAGCGTCGTCGTCGCGGTCGGCGCTGGCGTCGGTGGCGACGGTGACGTGGTAGCCGTGCTCGTAGGCGGCGCGCGCGGTGGAGTCGACGCCGATACTGGTCGCGACGCCACCCAGGACGACGCCGGTCACGCCGCGGCGCCGCAGCTGCACGTCGAGATCGGTGCCGTGGAAGGCGCCCCAGTTCCGCTTGGTGACCACGATGTCGCTCGGCTGCACGTCCAGCTCGTCGACCAGCGAATCCCAGCCCTGCGCCATCGGTCCGGAGCGGCCGCCGGCCTCGGTGCGGCCGGGCGGGGCGTCGGCGCCGTCCGGCGCGAAGGACACCCGCACGAGCACCACCGGCAGCTCGGCCTTGCGGAAGGCGCGGGCCAGCTCGGCGCCGCGGGCGACCACCTCGGCGGTCGTGTGCGGGACGGTCGGCGTGCCGACGATGCCTCGTTGCAGATCGATCAGCACCAGGGCGGTCCGCGGATCGAGTGTGGTGGCGGGCATGGGTTCCTCTCGGTGGTTCAGTCGTCGTGGAGCCGGCGCAGCAGCGGAATCGCCGCGAGCAGCGAATCCTGTTCCGCGCGGGACAATTTCGTCGCCATCGCGTGTGCCAGCCAGTCCTCCTTGGCGGCGCGGGCGGCGGCGACCAGCCGCTGCGCCTCGGAGGTCGGGCTGATCAGCACCTGGCGCTGATCGGTCGGGTGCGGCATGCGCTCGACCAGCCCGCGCTCCTCGAGAGCGCCGACCGTCAGCCGCATCGACTGCGGCCGCACGGACTCCGCGCGGGCCAGGTCGGCCACCGTGGCCGGTCCGTCGGAGAGCAGCCGGCTCAGCGCCACGGCCTGCGACGGTGTCACCTCCAGGGCGGAGTGGGTGGCTCGCAGCCGCCGCAGCAACCGGCTGACCGAGACGCGCAACTCGCTGGCGGCCTCGGCCAGATCGCTCGCGGGTCTGCCCGCCGCTGTCCGTGTCACGCCGCCAGTCTCCTCGAAGGCAGTAAAACTTGCAAGTTTGCCTGTCTATCAGGCGACGCTCGGGCTCTGGAACTTGAACACATAGCGATGTGTGCATATGATCGCGGACGGCGGAGACGAACGAAAGGGGATCCGATGGGCGCGGGACACGGCCACGGCGGTGCGCACGCGGGACATTCGCACGCGACTCCGGACAGCGACAAGCGCTGGCTGACCGGGGCGCTGGTGATTATCGTGCTGTTCCTGCTCGGCGAGGTCGTCGTCGGCGTGATCGCCGGCTCGCTGGCCCTGCTGTCCGACGCCGCGCACATGCTCACCGACGCCGCCTCGATCGCGCTGGCGCTGTGGGCGATCCGGCTGGCCGCGCGTCCCGCGGCGGGCCGGATGACCTTCGGCTGGAAGCGCGTCGAGATCCTGTCCGCTCAGGCCAACGGGCTGACCCTGCTGCTGCTGGCGGCCTGGCTGGCCTACGAGGCGATCCGCCGTCTGGCCGATCCGCCGGAGGTGACCGGCGGCCTGGTACTGGGCACCGCGCTGGTCGGCATCGTGGTCAATCTCGCGGCGACGTGGATGATCTCGCGCGCCAACCGCACCAGCCTGAATGTCGAGGGCGCGTTCCAGCACATCCTCAACGACCTGTTCGCCTTCATCGCCACCGCGGTCGCCGGCGTGGTCATCATCACCACCGGTTTCGCCCGCGCCGACGTGATCGCGACCCTGGTGGTGGTGGCGCTGATGGTGCGCGCGGGCGTCGGGCTGGTGCGGGCGTCGAGCCGGATCTTCCTCGAGGCCGCGCCGCCCGATCTGGACCCGGCCGAGATCGGTCAGGCCATGGCCGCCCGGACCGGCGTGGTGGAGGTGCACGACCTGCACATCTGGGAGATCACCTCCGGCTCCCCGGCACTGTCGGCGCACGTCCTGGTGGAGCCGGGCCGCGACTGCCACGCGGTCCGGGAGGACCTGGCCGAGTGGCTGGCACACGAGCACCACATCGAGCACGCCACGCTGCAGGTCGACCACGCACAGCCGGAACTGATCGAACTCGGCGCGCGGGGCGCCGCACACTGCGAGGACGCCCACGGCCCCGCACACGTGCGAGGAAACGCTGCCACCGGCGGTCGCTGAATCCGGCGGCGCGCCACCGCCCCCGGATTCACGAAATTCTCCGCCCGCGGGTGGACGATGATGGCATGAACCGTCACCGTCCGGTCGCGATCCGTGTCGTGCTGGTCGTGGGGGCGACCGTCGGCCTGCTGGCGGCCGGTTCCGGCCCGGCGGGGGCGGCGCCCGCGGTCACCTTCGGCGGCGGTGCCACCGTCACCGCGCACGTCACCGGCGCGAAGCCCGGTCACGACTGCCAGATCGCGGCGCGCGACATCGACGGGCCGTGGCAGCCGGTGGGCCTCGACGGCACCGTCGATCTCGACTCCGGGCCCGTGCGGGCCGGGCCGCATCTGGTGCGCGTGCTGTGCGAGAACCGCCTGCGCGGTGACGTCGCCACGCACAGTCTCGGCCGCGAGACCGTGGTGACCACTCGCTGAGCGATCTCAGATCTTGCGGATCACCGTGACGACCTTGCCGAGGATCTGGGCGTCGTTACCCGGGATCGGCTCGAACAGCGGGTTGTGCGGCATCAGCCAGACCTGCTTACCGGCCCGCTTGAACGTCTTGACCGTCGCCTCGCCCTCGATCATCGCCGCCACGATGTCGCCGTTGTCGGCGACGTTCTGCTGACGGACGACCACCCAGTCGCCGTCGCAGATGGCGGCGTCGACCATCGACTCGCCGACGACCTTCAGCAGGAACAGCGACCCCTCGCCGACCAGCTCGCGCGGCAGCGGGAAGACGTCTTCCACGGCCTGTTCGGCCAGGATCGGGCCACCGGCGGCGATGCGGCCCAGCACCGGCACGTAGGTCGGGGCCGGCTGGTCGCCCTCGGCCTCCGTCTCCACCGCGCGCAGGCTCGCGACCGCGCCGACCGCGCGCACGGCCGTCTCGTCCAGGCCGCGGACATCCACCGCGCGCGGCCGATTCGGGTCGCGGCGCAGATAGCCCTTGCGCTCCAGGGCGCGCAGCTGATGCGCGACCGAGGAGGTCGAGGTGAGGCCGACCGCGTCGCCGATCTCGCGGATGCTCGGCGGGTAGCCGCGCTCGCTGACCGAACTGCGGATGACCTCGAGCACCTTGCGCTGGCGGGCGGTGAGATCCGCACCGGCGCTGGGTGTTTCGGCGGTATCGGTGGTGGTGTCGTCGAGGTCGGGGTCTCCGCCGACCGTGCGTTCGCTCACGACTCACCTCGCTGACGTTCGGCTGCCTCGCGCGCGAGGCGTGCTGTATCGATGGTTCGCTCGCTGCGCTCGCTCACAGTCGCCGTCCTCCGTTCATGGGTGTTCTGGATCCTCCTTGCGCCGCGCCGAGCAGGCTCGCGGGCGCTCGTGCTGGGTCTCACCGGATTTCGTGACTCGAATGTAGTCCGCTCGCCACCAGGTTTCAAACATCTGTTCGACGCATGTCGCGTGAACTCGTGACTTTGTCGGTGCCCCATGGTAAGAATCGAACATCAGTTCTTCGAACAGATGATCGAACGCCGCGTTCCGTCCCGCACCCCATCTGGAGGTCTGTCCGATGCGCACCGCGATCCGCGAATTCGAGGTAGCCGAGAGCGATCTGGGCTTCGACACCGTCCCGCACGCGCCGCTGCTGCCCGCGCGTTCGCCGTCGACCGGGCTCGTCCGCCCGGATACCGATATCCGCCGCCCGCGGGGCGCCCGCCCCCGGTCGGCCGTGGTGCGCTACGACCGGCCCCGCGCCGAGCCGCCGCGCGGCCTCCACCCCGCCGACCGGGTGGAGCGGGCCCGGGTGGGTTTCGCGACGCTGGCCGCCACCGCGCTCGTCACCGCCGCGGTGGTCGCGGGCCTGATCGGCGTGGCACACCTGCGGGCGAGCGCTCCGGCCCAGCCGTCCACCGCGGTGGTGCAGGTGGCCGAGGGCGAGTCGCTGTCCGATGTGGCGCAACGGGTGGCTCCCGGCGAGCCGGTGCGCGACACGGTACGAAAGATCGTGGAGCTCAACGGCTTACGCGGTGCGGAGGTGGCCTCGGGGCGCACCCTGATCGTGCCGTCCACCGAGCGCTGACGTTCTTACCGACTCGGTGCCGCGCCGCGTCGCCTGCCCGACTCGATCGTCGACCTCGTCGCGAAACAGCGGCTGAGGGGCCTGAACCGGGGTGCACCCGGCATTCTTCGTTGTCCTGCGGGTATCCTCGGGATTGCTGTGACCGAATACAGCGTTGCGATGGACCCATCCAGCGACGAACCGACCGCGTTGCTGTAGACCGATGCAGGCATCGACGAAGGATCTCGGATGCATTGCCCCTACTGTCGACACCCGGATTCCCGGGTCGTCGACTCGCGCGAAGCCGAGGAAGGCTCCGCCATCAGGCGCCGTCGCGCGTGTCCGCAATGCGCGCGGCGGTTCACCACCGTCGAGACCGCGATCCTGTCGGTGGTGAAACGCAGTGGCGTCACCGAGCCGTTCAGCCGCGAAAAGGTGATTCGCGGCGTGCGCCGCGCCTGCCAAGGCCGCGAAGTCGACGACGATGCGCTGAACCTGCTCGCTCAGCAGGTGGAGGACGCCGTGCGGGCCACGGGCTCGCCGGAGGTGCCGAGCCACGAGGTGGGGCTCGCCATCCTGGGACCGCTGCGCGATCTCGACGAGGTGGCGTACCTACGGTTCGCCTCCGTGTACCGGTCTTTCAGCTCCGCCGAGGACTTCGAGCGGGAGATCGCCGATCTGCGGCGACACCGCTCCGAGCACACGGTCGGCGCGACCGCGGACTGACGGGTGGCCGCCGAGCCGGAATACGGCTCAGCGGCGGGCATTCCGCGCGGGCGCCGCGCGGACGGAGGCGATCGCCTTCTCGATTCGCTTGGCCGACACCGGATACGGCGTGCCGAGCTGCTGGGCGAACAAGCTGACCCGCAATTCCTCGGTCATCCACCAGATCTCGGTGACATCCGCCGCCCCGCGCCGCGCCTCCGGCAGGGCGTCGAGCAGTCGCTGGTAGGCGGCGTGCACGCGGTCGAGATCCAGCATGCCGCGGCGATCACGGTCGGCGGAGGCGGGCAGCGCCTCCAAGCGCACCACCGCGGCCTCCAGGTACCGGGGCAGCTCCCGCAGGCGCACGCTGCCGAACTCGCGGACGAAACCGGGAAATACCAATTCGTCGAGCTGGTGGGCGACGTCGTCCGCGACCTCGCGATCGGTGGTGTCCGACAGCGCCGTTCGCACGCGATGCGCCTCGGTGAGCGCCGACACCACCAGCCGCACGATCCGGCCGACGGCCGTGGAGAACTGCGGCCGGATCGCATCGACCAGCGTCCGGAACTCGTCGGGGCTGCGAACCGGACCGCCGTTCGCGGCGATCAGCTCGTCGGCGGCGCAGGCACGGCAGTCCTCGATCAGCGCGTCCAGCGAGCCGTACGGATTCTGGCTCAGCGCAAGGCGATCGGTGGGCGACAGCCCCGCCGTCACGGCCCGCGGGGAGGACGGCAGCTCGCGCAGCACCAGGGCCCGGGTTCCCGCCCGCATGGCGGCGGCCTGGCGTCCCGGCGACGAGAGCACGCGCACCGCGACGCCGTCGCCTTCGGGAACCAGCGCCGGATAGCCGGTGATGGTCTGGCCGCCCACCTCGCGGCGCACCGTCGGGGGGAGTGTGCCCAGCGATTCGGAGGTCCACACCGCGGCGGGCGCGCGTTCGGCGGCGGCCGTCGCCCGCGCCACGGACTTCGAGACCTGGTCGGCGAGAGCGGTTTTCAGCGCCGCCAGATTCTTGCCGCGCTCGATGACCGTGCCGTCGGGCGCGGTCGCGGCGAAGGTCATGCGCAAGTGGTCCGGTAGCGCGGCGGGGTCCAGATCGGTCGGGGCGATGGTCACCGAGCCGAGTCGCGACAGCTCCCGGGCCAGCCCGATACGCAGCGGTTCCGCCCGCGGGGTGAGCCGCGCCAGCGCCGCCCGAGCGAAGTCCGGGGCGGGAACGACGCTGCGCCGCAGGTGTTTCGGCAGCGTCTTGATCAGCGCGGCCGCCAGTTCCTCGCGCATGCCGGGGACCAGCCAGTCGAAACCGACCGCTCGCACATGCGCCAGCTGCGCGACCGGAATGTGCAGGGTGACACCGTCATCGGCCTGGCCGGGCTCGAATTGGTAGGTGAGGCCGAAGGTCAGCTCGCCCTGGCGCCAGCTGTCCGGGAACGCGGTCGGATCCAGGCGCGCCGCATCCTCGTTCACCACCGTCGAGGCCGTGAAGTCCAGTAGCTCCGGATCGTCGCGTTGCGCGCGCCGCCACCAGCTGTCGAAATGCCGCACCGAGACGATATCGGCGGGTACGCGCTGATCGTAGAAGTCGAACAGAACCTGATCGTCGACGAGGATATCGCGCCGCCGCGCCCGGTTCTCCAGATCGGCGACGTCGTCGATCAATTCGCGATTGCGGTGGAAGAACTCGTGCCGGGTCTGCCATTCGCCTTGCACCAGAGCATGTCTGAGGAACAGCTCGCGCGACAGCACGGGATCGATGCGGCCGAAGTCGACGCGTCGCTGGGTCACCAGCGGGATGCCATACAGCATGACCCGCTCGTAGGCCATCGCCGCACCGCGCTTCGACGACCAATGCGGTTCGGAGTACGTGCGTTTCACGAGGTCGCCGGCCAGCCGCTCGGCCCACTCCGGTTCGATCCGCGCCGCCATGCGGCCCCACAGGCGCGAGGTCTCCACCAGTTCCGCGGCCATCACCCAGCGCGGCGGCTTCTTGGCCAGCGCCGAACCCGGGAAGATCATGAACTTCGCGTTGCGCGCGCCCAGGAACTCGCGGGCCTCGCCCTCGCGAACCCCGATGTGGGAGAGCATGCCGGCCAGCAGCGACCGGTGGATCGCGGTGGCGTCCCAGGGCAGTGTCTCGTCGTCGTCGGGCATCGGCGCGATGACGCCCTCGGTGTTCCAGCCCAGTCCCTTGGTGATGGTGCGCAGTTGCCCGTGCAGGTCCTGCCACTCCCGGATGCGCAGGTAGTGCAGGAACTCGTCGCGGCACAGCCGACGGAACTGGTTGGACGACAACGCCTTCCGCTGCGTGCGCAGATAGTCCCACAGCCGCAGGTAGGCGAGGAAGTCCGACCCCGCCACGGTGAACCGCGCGTGTTTGGCGTCGGCGGCCTGCTGGAATTCGGCGGGCCGCTCGCGCACGTCCTGGATCGACAGCGCCGCCACGATCACCAGCACCTCGGCAAGGCACCCGTCCCGATGAGCCTGCACCAGCATCCGCCCCATACGCGGATCGACAGGTATCTGCGCCATCTCCCGCCCCACGGCAGTGAGCACCAGATCCCCCACCATGGTCTCCCGCTCCCCGCGCCCGCGCCTACGCGACCCCCGGCCCTCGTTTCGCCCGGTGCCCCCGCCAGCGTCCCTACCGGTGTCTCCACCACCCTCCCCGCCACTGCCTTCAGCAGCACTCATGCCCCCGGCAGTATTTACACTCGTGTCCCGGCCAGCACTCCCGCTCGTGTCCCGGCCCGCATCCCCACTCGTGCTCCGGGCAGCACTTCCACTCGTGTCCCGGGCAGCATCCCCACTCGTGCTCCGGGCAGCACTTCCACTCGTGTCCCCGGCGGCGTCTCCACTCGTGTCCTCGGCGGTCTCTTGGCCGGGGACAGCTGATCGTGTTGTGTCGCTGGGCTTTCGGGCGAGGGCGCCCAGTTCCTCCAGGAGGGCTATGCCGTCGCGGATGGCACGGCTGTCGGGGGGCTCCACGAACGGGAAGCTCTCGATGTCGCCGAGTCCGAGGGCGGCCATCTGCAGGATGACCGCGGCCAGGTTGGTGCGCAGGATCTCCGGCTCGGTGAACTGCGGGCGGCTCTCGAAGTCGTCCTCGGAGTACAGCCGGATGCAGATGCCGTCCGCGACGCGACCGCAGCGCCCGGACCGCTGCCGGGCCGACGCCTGCGAGATCGGTTCGATCGGCAGGCGCTGCACCTTGGTGCGCATCGAATATCGCGAGATCCGAGCGGTGCCGGGGTCCACGACGTAGCGAATGCCGGGCACCGTGAGCGAGGTCTCGGCGACATTGGTGGCCAGCACCACGCGGCGCCCGGTGTGGGACTGGAACACCCGGTGCTGTTCGGCCGCCGACAGCCGCGCGTACAGCGGCAGGATCTCGGTGCGGGGGAGTCGCAGATCGCGCAGCGCGTCGGCGGTGTCGCGGATCTCGCGCTCGCCGGACAGGAAGACTAGCACGTCGCCGTCGCCCTCGCCGAGCAGTTCGGTGACGGCGTCGCCGATGGCGTCCACGGGGTCGCGGTCGACCACCCGGGGATCCTCGTCGTCGTCCTCGTCGGCGGACGGAAGTTCCAGCGCCAGTGGGCGATACCGGATCTCGACCGGGTACGACCGGCCCGACACCTCGACGATGGGCGCGGGCGTGCCCTGCTCGTCGGCGAAGTGGCGGGCGAACAGTTCCGGATCGATCGTCGCCGAGGTGATGATCACCTTCAGGTCCGGCCGCCGGGGCAGCAGCTGCTTCAGGTAGCCGAGCAGGAAGTCGATGTTGAGGCTGCGCTCGTGGGCCTCGTCGATGATGATCGTGTCGTAACGGCGCAGCAGCCGGTCGCGCTGGATCTCGGCGAGCAGGATGCCGTCGGTCATCAGCTTGACCAGGGTGCGATCGGACGCCTGATCGGTGAAGCGGACGGTGTAGCCGACGACATCGCCGAGTTCGGTACCGAGTTCCTCCGCGATGCGTTCCGCGACCGTGCGCGCGGCGAGCCGGCGCGGCTGGGTGTGGCCGATGGTTCCGCGGATGCCGCGTCCCAGCTCGAGGCAGATCTTCGGGATCTGGGTGGTCTTGCCCGACCCGGTCTCGCCCGCCACCACCACGACCTGGTTCTCGGCGATGGCCTCGGCGATGTCCTTGCGGCGCGCCGAGACCGGCAGCTGCTCGGGGAAACGGATCTCGGGTACGGCGGCGCGGCGGGCGGCGACGCGCTGTTCTGCGGCGCCGATTTCGGCCTCGAGGTCGGTGAGATCGCCGCCGCGGGCCTTGTCGAGCCGCCGACGCAACCGGTGTTCGTCGCGGATCGAGAGATCGGCCAGGCGGGTGCGGAGCTCGCGGGGAAGGGCGGCGGTCCTGGTCATTGCGCCTTCCAGGGTAGCGAAGTCATCGCCGTGACCTGCAGTCGCGGGTCGGCGCCCAGGTTACCGATCGGTTGCTACCGCCCCGATTCCCTCGATGCGTACCGATCGGTATGCCACCATCGGGATATGACCGCTGGTTCCGGAACACCGATGTGGGTCCGCGCCCTGCGAGCCGTCTCCGTCCTCCTGGGCATCGCGGCCTTCCTCCGCGCCCGCCTGCGCACCCTCACCGCCCCAGCCACCACCACTCTCCGCACCCTGTCCGACCGCCTACGCGGCCCCCGCCACCACCCCGTGACCGGCTCACCCTGAAACCAAGCGGGAAGGGACATTGCCCCGGAGCGCACCTGGACATTGCCCCGGAACGCGCCTGGACACTGCCCCGGAACGCACCTGGACACTGCCCCGGAACGCACCCGGACACTGCCCCGGAACGCGCCTGGACACTGCCCCGGAACGCGCCTGGACACTGCCCCGGAACGCACCTGGACACTGCCCCGGAACGCACCCGGACACTGCCCCGGAACGCGCCTGGACACTGCCCCGGAGCGAATCCGGACATTGCCCCGGAACTCTCTTCTCCGGGGCATTAGGCCCCGTTTGCCGGAATGCTGCTGTCAATCCGCCGGGGAGGGGGTGGGCCGTGCGAAGATCGGGCGATGACCGCCGGGGCAGGGACGCCGCTGTGGATCCGGGTGTTGCGGATCGGGTTCGGGGTGCTGGGATTGGTCGCGCTGGTGTGGATTCCGGCGCGCAATATCGGGGAGGCCGGGTTCTCGCTCGGCAACTACCTCAGCTATTTCACGATCGAGTCGAACATCCTCGGCGTGGTGGTGCTGCTGGCCGGCGGTCTGCTGGATCCCGGGTCGAGGCGCTGGCAGGTGGTTCGTGGCGCGTCCGCGCTGTATCTGCTGATCACGGGCGTGGTGTACGCGGTGCTGCTGGCCCACATCGACGTGATGCTCAGCGACAAGTGGATCAACGACGTCCTACACCGCGTGCTACCGATCGTGCTGATCGCCGACTGGCTGCTGATGCCGGCCCGGCTCACCGTGAGCGCCCGGCTGATCGGCGGCTGGCTGGCGTACCCGGCGGTGTACGGGGTGTACAGCCTGATTCGCGGCGCGATCGTCGACTGGTATCCGTATCCGTTCCTGGACCCGCGCGGACAGGGCTACCCGTCGCTGCTGATCGGCCTGGTGCTGCTGGCGGCGGTATTCGCCCTCCTGGCGGTCGCGGTCGCCGGGCTGGGCGTGCTGTTCAGCAGGCATCGGGCGCCCGAGCCGGCGGAGCCGCAGGCAGCGCCACCCGCCGCGCGCGACGGCCGTCCTACCCACGGGTAGTCTGGCGGCGCGGCATCCGTGCCGGCCGGAGGGAGGCCGGCGGCTCGCGTAGCCAGGACTTTCGCCCGAGAAATCCCGCCGAGTAGCGGTGCCGCGTGCGGGCACGGTGGACAGTGACCGTGCCCGGCCGGTGTGAGGAGAGGAGCCCGAGATGGGTGCGCTGTGGCACGGATTCGCCGATATGGGAGCCGTCGAGCGAGACGGGGCGTTCGTGGTGGCCCGCGGCGAGGGCGCCTACATCTGGGATCAGGACGGAACCCGCTACCTCGACGCCACGGGCGGCCTGTGGTTCACCAACGTCGGCCACGGCCGCCGCGAGATCGCCGACGCGGTCGCGGCGCAACTGTCCGACCTCGCGCACTACTCCAACTTCGGCGATATCACCGCGCCGGTGACGCAGCGGCTGGCGGAGCGCCTGGCCGAGCTGGCGCCGGTCCCGGGCAGCAAGATCATGTTCACCTCCGGCGGGTCCGATTCCGTCGACACCGCCGCCAAACTGGCCCGTCGCTACTGGCACGAACAGGGCAAGCCGGAGAAGACGCTGATCGTCGGCCGCCGCATGGCCTACCACGGCATGCACGTCGCGGGTACGGCCCTCGGCGGTATCGGCGTGAACCGGGAAGGCTACGGCGAACTGATGCCCGACGCCCGCACGATCGACTGGGACGACGCCGGTGCGCTGCGGGCGCTGATCGGCGAGGTGGGCGCCGATCGGATCGTGGCCTTCTTCTGCGAGCCGATCATCGGGGCGGGCGGGGTCTACCCGCCGCCGGAGGGATATCTGACCGAGGTGCGCCGGATCTGCCGCGAGCACGACATCCTGTTCGTCGCCGACGAGGTCGTCACCGGGTTCGGGCGCATCGGCGGTTCCTGGTTCGCGTCCTCCCGCTTCGGCCTCGAACCGGACATGATGACCACCGCCAAGGGGCTCACCTCCGGATATCTGCCGATGGGCGCGGTCTTCGTGGCGCCCCGGGTGGCTGATCCGTTCTTCTCCGGCGGCGTGTGGTTCCGCCATGGCTACACCTACGGCGGGCATGCGGGCGCCGCGGCGGCCGCGATGGCCAACCTCGACATCCTCGAGCGCGAGAACCTCCTGGACGCCAGCAAGAATCTGGAATCGCTGCTGCACGAGCACTTCGCGCCGCTGGCCGCGCATCCGCGGGTCGCCGAGGTGCGCAGCGGGCTCGGCGCGGTCGCGGCGGTCCAGATGGCCGATCCGGCCGACGGCCCGACCATGGTGAAAGCGCTGCGCGCACAAGGGGTTTCGGGACGCGCGGCGGGTCAGGGCGCCTTGCAGATCTCGCCGTCGTTCGTGATCACCGAGGATCAGGTCGCCGAGATGGCCGCGGCCTTCGCCCGCGCGCTGGGCTGATATCCGTCACCGGTCGGCGTCCAGTGACAGCGTCATGAAGATGCTGTGGGGATCCTCGCGATAGTCGGCGAAGGGCGCGCAGCGGCGGAAGCCGTATCGCTCGTAGAGCCGGTGCGCGGGCGCGTAGAACGGCCGCGCACCGGTTTCCAGGCTCAGCCGGCTGTATCCGCGGTCGCGCGCGATGCCGACGAGGTGCCGCAGCAGCATCGATCCGACGCCGCGACCACGGTAGCCGGGAGCGGTGCGCATCGACTTGATCTCGCCGTGTGCCGGATCGAGTTCCTTCAGCGCACCACATCCCGCGAGACGGTCGCCGTCCCACACCGACCAGAAACTCACCCCGGGCGCCCGCAGGCCCGCCAGGTCCAGCGCGTGCATGCTGTCCTCCGGCGAATGGGCCCGCATCTCCGCGAGATGGTCCTCCAGCAGCGCGACCACCTCGCCGGCAGTCAGGTCGTCGAGCTCGATCCGCATACGCGCACGGTAATCGCCGATGAATTCCGCACGCTCGCCCGGTCTCTACCCACAGCGGCCCGATGGGCAGTGCTGAGGCAGGGCCGTGGCGGTGCGGGCCACGGCGAAAAGTCTGGTCGGTCCCCTCAGCGAATGCGAGCATGGAACTACCGGCTCGACGGCGAGAGGTGGTGGGGTGTGGGCGCTTTCATGATGGAACACGAATCGCTGCGCTGGGGGGTGACGGCGGCATTCCTGGTCACGGCCGTAATCGTCACGATGCGCCTGACCACCACCACCCGCGAATACGCTGACCATGGTGGGGCGGTGGGTCTTGGGGGTCGCGATGGAGCGGCAGGTCTCGCAGGTTGCGATGGGGCGGCAGGTTCGTCGGGTCGCGACGGGGCAACAGATATCGAGGGCAGCGACGGGGTAGTAGTCGCTACGGATAAGATTGGGGTACAGAGTATTTCGGTTGGGCTCGATCACGAGTCCGACGCTGCGCATCTGCTCATGTGTCTGGTCATGCTCGCGATGCTGATATTTCCCACTGCCGCGCCGGTCGCCGTCCAAGGCGTGCTGACCGCGATGGTCGTCGTGTACGCCGTACTCCTTGCCGCGCGCATTCTGCAACGTCGACTCTCCGCACCGGCTGCCCCGCTGGCCTACCACCTGATCGCGGCCGCGGCCATGCTGTGGGCGATGTCCGGACACTCGCACGGCGGCCACCACAGCGCCCCGGCCCTCCCCATGTTCCTCCTGGCCGCCCTCTTCACCGCCGACGCCGTCCTCATGCTCACCCCCGGCGCCAAAACCGTTCTGCGCCACGCCCTCCCGCACCCGCCCGGCCGCATAGCCGTCGTCCCCCACCTCGTCATGGACCTAGGCACCGCCTACATGCTCATCGCCGCAGCCGCCCACTGACCTCCCGCACCCCCGCACCCGCTCCAGCGTGACGAAATGCGTGCGAGAACGCGGGGTGCAAGCCGGCGACGCTGGCTCCACCTTCTCGCACCCCTTGCGTACTCTCGCACCCTCTCCAGTGTGAGGAAAGGCGTGCGAGAACGTGGAAAGGGTGCGTGAAGCCAGAGGGGTTGCCCTGCCGGGAGGGTCAGACGAGGACGGGGTGGTCGGCTACGGTGCGGCCGCCGAGGCGGACCCAGCCGTCGGAGTCCCATTCGGTGAAGAGCTGGGAGCCTTGGCCCTGGGTGATGATGAGGCCGCGGCGGAGTTTGGCGGTGAGGGCGATGGCGGCGGCGCCGGTTGCCTCGTCCTCGGCGATGCCCATGGCCGGGGCGAACATGCGCGTGCGGACGGCGCCGCGATTCTGGTCGGTCCAGGCCCAGACGTAGTGCTGGCCCTCGGCGAAATCGGCCGGGTCGAGGGTCGAGAGGAGTTCGATGTCGTCGAATTCGTGGAAGCTGAACGTCGGGGCCCACTCCGCGCGGGCTTGGACCCAGGTCATGCCCTCGACCGGCGTGACGGTGACCGGTCCGGCCGGAACCTCCAGCACCTTGACCGGCGTGCCCTGCTCGGACAGCCACCACCCGGCGCCGACGGTCGGATGTCCGGCGAAGGGAAGTTCCACCGCGGGGGTGTAGATGCGCATGCGCGCGACGTCCTCGACCGGCGGCTCGACGACGACCGTCTCGCTGTATCCGGCCCGTGCCGCCAGCGCCTGATGGTCGACGTCGACGACATCGGCGGCGCGGGCGATGCCGAGCGGGTTGCCGAACCGGCCCGCCGCATCGGTGAAGACCCGGACCACCTCGATCTGCGTGCTGTCACTTTCCAGTGCGCCCATGTTTGCTCAGCCTACTCGCGGCCCACCGGGCACCGGGATGCCCAGGTGACGAGCGTCTCTCCCGCCGTCGCGCTGTGGCGCACACGGCACCGGACAGCGTGGCCGCTCGACCAGACGAAAAGTGCCCTGCCCCAGGAGATCCCGGGGCAGGGCACCTACGTGACCGAATCAGACGGCGGCCGAGGCCAGCGTCTCGGTGGACTGCACGGCCTGACCGACACCGGCGACGATGGCGGCCACGCGCAGCGCCTCGAAGATCGCCTCGCGCCCGACGCCCGCCTCACGCAGCGTGTGCTCGTGCGCCTCCAGGCAGTGCTGGCAGCCGTTGACCGACGACACCGCGAACGACCACAGCTCGAAGTCGGCCTTGTCGACCCCCGGATTGCCGATGATCTGCATGCGCAGACCGGCCCGCAGATCGTCGTAGCGGCCGCCCAGGAACGCCTTACCGCGGTAGAACACGTTGTTCATACCCATGATCGACGCGGCGCCGAGGGCGGCGTTGTACGCCTCCGCCGACAACGTGTCGGCGGCCTCGTCGGCGATCTCGCGCAGCGTGCTCGCCGAGCGGGTGGCCGCCGCGGTGGCGAGCAGGGTGCCCCACAGCTGCTGCTCGGTCAGCACGGTGGACCGCGCGATGGACGAGAGGTTGAGCTTGAGGTCCTTGGCGTACTCGGGGAGCGAGTTCTTCAGGTTTTCGACGGACACAGCCAAACAGTCCTTTCCGGCAGATCAGACGCTCGCGGCCAGCAGTTCACCGGCGTCGATGGTCGGGTCGCCCTTCTTCCAGTTGCAGGCGCACAGCTCGTCGGACTGCAGCGCGTCGAGCACCCGTAGCACCTCGTCGACGTTGCGGCCGACGGAACCGGCGGTCACCGACACGAACTGGATCTCGTTGTTCGGGTCGACGATGAAGGTGGCGCGGTCGGCGACACCGTCGGCGTTGAGCACGCCGGTGGCCTCGGCCAGCTCGCGCTTGAGGTCCGACAGCATCGGGAAGGGCAGGGTCTTGAGGTCCTCGTGCTGGGCCCGCCACTGGAAGTGCACGAACTCGTTGTCGACGGAGGCGCCGAGCACCTGCGCGTCACGGTCCGCGAACTCCTCGTTCAGCTTGCCGAAGGCGGCGATCTCGGTCGGGCACACGAACGTGAAGTCCTTCGGCCAGAAGAAGATGATCCGCCACTTGCCCGCGTAATCGTCGCTCGAGATCTGGGTGAAGTAGTCGTCGGGCTGCTGAGCATTCACCTTGGACAGATCGCCACCGATCACCGCGGTGAGGTTGTAGGCGGGGAACTGGTCGCCGATGGTCAGCAGAGCCATGCTTTCTCCTTCTTCGTTTGTCGGATTGCCGTGCGAAGCGTTCGCTGTCGATCTTGCACGGGGGCCTCTAAAAGGTAAAGGTGATCAGTCGCACTACACTCATAGGTGTGACTGATCAGACTTATCAGCCCACCCTGTCACAGCTGCGTGCGTTCGTGGCGATCGCGGAGTATCGCCATTTCGGCACCGCGGCCGCGCGGCTGTCTGTGAGCCAACCCACGTTATCGCAGGCGCTGGCATCATTGGAAAACGGCCTGGGCCTGCAACTGATCGAGCGCAGTACGCGCCGGGTGCTGGTGACGGCCGCGGGCAAAAGGCTTCTCCCGCAAGCGATGGCGACACTGGAGGCGGCCGACCGTTTCGTCGCGTCCGCATCCGGCGACGGGCTGAGCGGCACGCTGCGCCTCGGCCTGATCCCGACGGTTGCCCCGTATGTGCTGCCGAGCCTGCTGCCGGAACTGCGCGGGCAGCTGCCCGCCCTAATTCCGCACGTGATCGAGGACCAGACGGCGCGGCTGCTCGACGGCCTGCGCACCGGCGTCCTGGACGTGGCGCTGCTCGCGCTGCCGAGCGAGGCGACGGGCCTGGTCGAGATTCCGCTCTACACCGAGGAATTCGTGCTGGTCACCCCGCGCGGGCACGAGCTGGCGGGCCGGACCGACGTCTCCCCGGCGGCGCTGGACAACCTGCCGCTGCTGCTGCTCGACGAGGGGCATTGCCTGCGCGATCAGACGCTGGACCTGTGCCGATCGCAGGACGTGCGGCCCGGTCCGGTCGGCGACACCCGCGCGGCGTCGCTGGCGACGGTGGTCCAGTGCGTGGCCGGCGGCCTCGGCGTGACGTTGATCCCGGAGATGGCGGTGGCAGCCGAAACCGCCCGCGGCACACTGGATATCGCCCGCTTCGCCCCGCCCGCCCCGGGGCGCACGCTCGGGCTGGTGTTCCGCGGGTCGACCGCGCGCACCGAGGACTACGAGCAGCTGGCGGAAATCATTCGCGCACAGCGTCCGGTGTGAATTCGCACAACCGCGCGGCGTGGCGCGCGTGCGCGCCGACTGCGCGATTGACCAGCCGGTGAGCGTCTGGGACGCTCTCGACGTGCGGATTCATCATCTCAACTGCGGCAGCATGGCAATGGGCATGGTCGATCACTGCCTGCTCATCGAGACCAAGGCGGGCTTGGTACTGGTCGACACCGGATTCGGGCTCGACTGCGTGCGCGAGCCCGCGCGCCTGGTGGGTCCGAGCCGCTTCGTGCTGGGTCCGCAGCTCGCCGAGCACGAGACCGCGGTCCGGCAGATCCAGGGGCTCGGCTACGACCCGGCCGATGTGCGGCACATCGTGCTCACCCATCTCGACTTCGATCACGCCGGCGGTCTCGCCGACTTCCCGGAGGCCACCGTGCACGTGCACGGTCCGGAGTTCCGCGCCGCGACCGCGGGCCGCACGTTCTCCGAGCGGATGCGCTACCGGGCGGTGCAGTGGGCGCACGGTCCGCGCTGGATGGTGAACGAATTGGACGGCGGCGACGAGTGGTTCGGCTTCCGCGCGGTGCGCGATCTGCCCGGACTGCCGCCGGAGATCCTGGTGGTCCCGCTGCCGGGTCACACGCGCGGGCACGTCGGCGTCGCGGTCGACACCGGCCACGGCTGGCTGCTGCACGCCGGCGACGCGTACTACCTCGACAGCGAGGTCGATCCGGCCGGGCCGCGCACCCCGCTGATGTGGCAGTTCTACGAGCTGGGCTCGATCGTGCGGGGCGCGTATCGGGAGAACCGGCGCAGGCTGGTGGAACTCAATCGCGCGCACGGGCACGAGATCACCCTGTTCTGCTCGCACGACGCGAACGCGTTCGCGCGGCTGTCCGGTTCGACGGTGCGGCCCGCCGGGTGACGGGGTTCCGTGCGGTGCGTCTCCGCACGGCCGTCGGGCATGCGGTCGCTGGTCGCTGGCTCGAGCTATTACCCAGCGCGCGTAGCTTTCCTGGCGTCGGGAATGTCCGGTCATGCCTTCGCTAAGTTGTGCTGTGCGGTTATGCCTTCTCATCCGCGGTGGTGAGACAGGTCACGTCGTGCATCGGGCCCGGTGTGGGCTCGGATTCGGCACAGTGGATACATGGGATGCAGACGTGGCGGTGCGAGCGGTTCGAGGAGTGTGGCAACGAGACAGCGAACCTCCGGTCCGATGCGGGGGGCGGTATGAGCGCGCGGCTGGAGGGCGTGCGCGATCGGCTGTTCGTCTACGGCACCCTGCAGTTCGGCCCGGTGCTGGAGGAGTTGATCGGGCGCGTGCCCGACCACGACGTCGCGGTGGCGCGCGACTGGCGAGTGGCGGCTCTGCCCGGGCGGCTCTATCCGGGTCTCGTCCCTCGGCCGGGCCGGATGGCGGGCGGCCTGATCCTGAACGGCCTGACCGAATCCGAGTGGGAGACCGTCGACGCGTTCGAGGACGAGGAGTACGTGCTGCGCCCCATCCCGGTAATCGGAGAGGACAAGCCCGTCCCCACCTACATCTGGACCGCCGACGTCACCCGAAACGACTGGCACGCCGAAGCTTTCGCCACCGACCACCTCCCGCGCTACCTGACCCACTGCGCCCGCTGGCGCGGGGGACAGGTGCGGTGAGCGGCTCCCTACTTCCCGGCGTGCTGTCGGGTGACTACTTCCCGGCGTGCTGTCAGGCGACTACGTCTCGGCCCGCTGTCAGGTGACTGCTTCTCGGCCTGCTGTGCGGTGACTGCTTCTCGGCCTGCTGTGCGGTGACTGCTTCTCGCCCCGCTGTGCGGTGACTGCTTGCCGCCCCGCTGTCTGGTGACTACTTCCCGGCATGCTGTCGGATGACTACTTGCTCGGCCTGCTGTCAGGGGGCTGCTTTCCCGGCGTGCTTTTGGCCGGGATCTCCCTCGGCTGTAGTGGATTCCGGCCAAAAGCACGCCGGAAAATGAGGTGGGCTGTAGGCGGGTGTGCTGGGCGGGGAGTCGGGAGCGGTTACGCCGCGCTGGTGGGGTGGGCCGGATTGGGTAGCCGGAGTGTGGAATTGAGCTTGTAGGCACCGCCCAGGGCGTGGAAGACGGCCATGACGAGCGCGCCGAAGAAGAGCGCGCCCAGTCCTTCGGCGGTGTGCGCGGGTAGATCGGCCCAGCAACCGAAGGCGACCGCGATGGCCAAGCCGAGGGTTCCTGCCACAGCATTGCGGAGCGGGCCGTTGCCCCACACATTCGGAAACTCTTCGCCGACAATGCCTTTGATGAAGTGGGGGACAGCGTTCGCGCCCATCAGACCGGCGAGCAGCGCGAGGACGATCGTGTGGATCATGGAAATCCTTCGTTCGGTCAACAACCGTAGACTGAACGTAGCACCGGATCCAGGTTCGGTCAACGGTCGTAGACTGAGTACATGGGCACCCGCGCAGAACAACGGCAACGCACCGAGTCCCGGATCCTGGACGCCGCGCGGCGGCTGTTCGCCGAATCCGGGTACGACCGGACCACCATCCGGGCGATCGCGACGGCGGCCGAGACCGATCCCGGTCTGGTGATGCGGTATTTCGGGTCCAAGGACAAGCTGTTCGCCCAGGTCTCGGAGTTCGGGCGAGACGGCGGCGTGACGGGACCGCCGGAGCATGCGGCCGAAACCCTGCTGGCCGCGCTGGCGCAGAAGCTGGCCGAGCCGCCGACCGACGCGCTGGCGGCCATCCGCTCCATGTTCACCCATCCCGACGCCGCGGGGGAGGTCCGCTCCGGCATGGTGTCGCAGCAGCGACAGGCCGCCCGGCACCTGGCGGACGACGACGCGGACCTGCGGGCGGGCCTGATCGGCGCGCTCACCATCGGCGCCGTCATCGGACGGCACCTCCTGCACCTCGATGGCCTGCGCGATGCCGAGCCCGACCACATCTCCGCCCTCCTACGCCCCGCATTCCACGCCCTCGCCCACGGCGCACCGGAGACCGATCCCGTCGGGCAGGAGTAGGCGTTTCGGTGATCAGGCGACTGCGGTTCGGTAGGCGCTGGGGCTCACGCCGCGATGGCGTTTGAAGGCGGCGCTGAAGCCGAAAGCGTCGGCGTATCCGATGGTTCGGGCGATTTCGGCGACGGAGAGATCGGTGTCCGACAGCAGGACCCCGGCCTCGTCCATGCGGCATTCGGTGAGATAGGTGAGCGGCGGGCTGCCCATCACCTCGGTGAAGCGCTTGGCGAAAAGCGCTCGGGATACTCGGGATTCGGCGGCCAGCGCGGCCACGGTCCAGGTCTGGGCGGGCCGGTCGTGGAAGGCGCGCAGGGCGGGCGCGAGGATCGGATCGGCGAGGCCGCGATACCAGCCGGGCGCGTCGGCGCCCTCGCGTTCGAACCAGGTGCGCAGCGTGCAGACCAGCGCCCAGTCGAGCAACCGGTCCATCAACGCCTGTGACCCGGCCGAGCGCAGCGCGGCGTCCGCGGCGGCGGATTCGAGCCACGCGCACACCTCGGTGTCCTCGTTGACGATCAGCACCGGCGGCAGGGCGCGCAGCAGGCGTTCGTGGCGGTGACCCGAGGCACGGTAGGCGCCGGCGATCAGGGCCGTCGCGCCGTCCGGATCGTTGCCCCACCGGATGCCGCCGAGGTCCTGGGCGGTGCAGTCGACATCCGGTGTGAAGCAGGCGATTTCGTACTCGACCGGTGGCCGGTCCGCGGTGGCCGCGCCGCCGGTCAGGTGGAAGGGCTCGGGCCCGCGCACGATGGCCGTATCGCCGACGCCGACCACGCGCTCGGTGCCGTCGGGCAGCCGCAGTGTGCCGCCGCCGCGCAGGACGCTGACCATGGTGAGCGGCGCGCGGTCGGCGAAGCGAATGGTCCACGGCGCCTCCAGCACCGCGTAACTGACGACCGAGCCCTCGGCCCGGATACCGCCGAGGAGCGAACTCAGGGGATCCACGCTCGCCAGGATAGACGATCTCCTATATATCGGAGCGCTTCTCCCATGGATCATCCACGTGATCGCCGGTGTACTGGGTTCGTCGAGATCGATGAGAGTCAGGAGAAACCGTGCAGCACACCGATGCCGAGTCCGCCCGCACCGCCCTGGTGGTCGTCGCGCACCACCGGTCCGATTCGCTCACCGCGCACACCGCCCGCCGGGCCACCGCGCAGCTCGAATCCGCCGGTTACCGGGTCGACGTCGTCGATCTGCACGCCGAGGGCTTCGACCCCCGGATGAATTCGGAGGACCAGCCGGACTGGGGCAACCGCGACAAAACGTATTCGGCGCAAGTGGAGGACCACATGCGCCGGGTCCTCGCCGCGGACACTGTCGTCGCCGTGTTCCCGGTATACTGGCAGAGCGTCCCCGCCATCCTCAAGGGCTGGATCGACCGCGTGTGGAACTACGGATTCGCCTACGGCCGCAGCAAGCCCCGGCTGGCCGGCAAGCGGATGCTGTGGCTCGGGCTGGGAGGCGTCGCCTCCGACGATCCCATGGTCGAACCCATGCGCGCGGTCCTCGAGACCGCCCTGAGCGAGGGCATTGCCTACTACTGCGGATTCTCCTACTCGACCGTCGGCCTCCTCCCCGATGCCGAGGAGCGCCGCCAGCGGGTCGACGCCCAGGGAAACTTCCTGCTCGACGCCGCCGCGGCGAGTGCGGAAAGGGAGCGCCAGTACGCCGAATTCGACCGCAGGACGGAGGAATTCGTCGCCGACTTCCTCGCCGCCGAAGCCGTGGCCGTGTGATGCCGAGCTAGATCTCGTGTTCGGGGGCGAGTACCTTCGCCAGGGCATGGAGGGCGGCGGCGAGGGCGGTGCGTTGATCCGCGGGAAGGCGGTCGGTGAGCGCGGTCTCGTAGTCGAGCAGGTCGCGGACCGCGCGCTCGATGAGCGTATGGCCCGCGGGGGTCAGGGTGACGAGGATGCCGCGGCGGGAGGCGGTGGTGCGCGCGCGGGTGATCAGGCCCGCCGCCTCCGCGCGGGCCAGGCGCTGCGAGATGGCGCCCGCGGTGACGAGACTGCGGGCCGTGATCTGGCGAGTGGTGAGTTGATACGGCGGGCCCGCGCGGCGGAGGGTGCTGAGCAGGTCGAGGGTGGACTCGTCGATGTCGAGCCGGCGCAGGGTGCGCTGGCGCTCGTCGCTCAGGAGTCCGGCCACCCGCCACAGCGGGGTGATGATTCCGATGGATTCGGTACGGGCGCCGGGCAATTCGCGCTGCCATGCCTCGGCGATCTGTGCCGATGTCGGCACTGTGTCAGCTGTCACCCTTGTCGTCCCGTCCGCCATCGCGTGTATATTTAGCGCTAAATATACACGAAGGAGGTCGACTGTGACGAGAACGATCGTGGTGACGGGCGGCAGCCGCGGGCTGGGACGAGAGGTGGCGCGACGCTTCGCTGGACTGGGGGAGCGGGTGGTGGTCACCGGCCGTTCGGAACGTGTGCACCGGACCGCGTCGGAGTTGGGTGTCGAGGGAATCGAATGCGACGCAACAGATCCCGCGAGTGTCGAGGATCTTGCCGCACGGCTCGGCCCGAGCGTGGACGTGCTGGTGAACATGGCCGGCGGTAACACCGATTTCACCGCATCCGCGCCGGAGTCACTGAAAGATGTTGCCGCGCAATGGAATGCCAACCTCGCGGCGAACCTGCTGAGCGCGGTGCTGACGACCACCGCCCTGCGGGACCGCCTCGCCGACGGCGGATCGGTGATCAATGTCGGATCGATCGGCGCCGAATACGCCGGATCCTCCTACGGCGCCGCCAAGGCGGCCCTGGCCGCGTGGTCGGCGGGCCTGTCGGCTCAGCTGGGCCCGAACGGAGTGACCGTGAATACGGTGTCCCCCGGCTATATCGAGGACACCGACTTCTTCCACGGCCAACTCACCGACGAGCGCCGCGACCACCTGGTCGCGGCCACCCACGACAAGCGCCCCGGCCGCCCCGACGACGTCGCCGACCTCATCGAATTCCTGGCCTCCCCCCAGGCCCGCCACCTCACCGGCCAGACGCTCCACCTCAACGGCGGCGCCTACACCACCCGCTGAATTCCGTTCCGGCCCAGCATTTTCGGCACTCAGCCGAGGGCGGTGACGGTGTTGTGGGCGGCGGCGGCGACCAAAGGGTTGTTCGGTTGGGCGTTGGGGTTGGTGGTGGCGGTCAGGACGGCTATGACCAGGGGGGCGCGGTTCGGTGGCCAGGTGATGGCGATGTCGAGGGCGCCGCCGTAGTCGGGGCTGCCGGTCTTGTCGCCGACGGTCCAGTCCTGCGGGAGGGCGGCGCGGATGCGGGCGGTGCCGGTGGTGTTGGCGACCAGCCACGACTTCAGTTGATCCTGTTCGGGTTTCGCGAGGACGTCGCCGAGGACGAGGGCGCGGTAGTCGGCGGCCAGGGCCGCGGGTGTGGTGGTGTCGCGCTCGTCGCCGGGGATGGCGGTGTTCAGCTCGGTCTCCCAGCGGTCCAGGCGCGTGACGGTGTCGCCGAGGGACCGCGCGAACGCCGTGAAGCCCTCGGGGCCGCCGAGCAGTTTCAGCAGCTGGTTTCCGGCGGTGTTGTCGGAGACGGTGATGGCGGCGTGGCACAGCTCGGCCACGGTCATGCCGGTGTCGACGCGCTTCTCGGTTATCGGCGAGTTCGCGACGAGATCTGTTGCGGGGTAATGGATCACCTGGTCGAAGTAGCCCGTCGACAGCGGATGGGCGCGCAGCAGGCCGCCGCAGGCGATCCCCTTGAACGTGGACGCGATCGGGAACCGCTCGCCTTCGCGATAGGCGACGGTGCGACCGGAGCCGGTATCGATCCCGTAGACGCCCAGCCGGGCGGTGTGCTGATTCTCCAACTCGGCGAAGGGCTTGCTCGTATCGGCCGGCGCTTGCGTCTGCCCCGGAGCCGGGGCGGCGGGTGCGGTGTCCGAACCGCACGCGGTGGCGACGGCCGACAGCGCGGCCACCGCGGCGGCGGCGAGGATCCGGCGGGCGGCCGGGGCGCGGAGTCTTGCTGCTGAGAAGATCACTCCGGCACCTCACCATCCGTCCGGGTTCCGTCGCCAATATCGGACCCCGGCGCGGGCGAGTCGGCTTCGATATCGCCGCAGGTGCACCGTGTGATTCGGTCCCGGTATCGGGTCCTGCCCGGCAGCGCGGCCGAGGTCCGGCCGTGCCGCTGGTTCAATGACCGCATGGATCTGATCCGCCACCTCCGCTTCTTCGTCTCCGTCGCGGACGAGAGGCATTTCGGCAGGGCGGCGGCCGCGCTCGATATGACCCAGCCGCCGTTGTCGCAGGGATTGCGGCGGCTCGAACGGCATCTCGGCGTCGACCTCATCCATCGCACCCAGCAGGGTGCCGTGCTCACCGCGGCCGGGGTGCAGCTGCTGCCCCGGGCGCGGTTGCTGGTCGCCGACGCCGAACGCCTGCTCGCGGAGTCGCAGCGCATCGCGCGCGCCCACGGCTCCGTGCACTGGGGCGTGACCGCCGCTCTGCCGGATCGGGTGGTCACGGCCTGCGTGGGCGCGCTCCGGAACGATGTGGGGCAGGTCGACGCGGTGTCCACGGCGGTGCGGACGACCGTCGATCTGGTCGCGGACGTGCGCGCGGGACTGTGCGATGTCGCGGTGATCGAACATCCGGCCCTCGTGGACGGCGTCGAGGCCCGCCCGGTCGTCAAAGTACCGCGCTGGCTCGTGGTGCCCGCCGATCATCGCAGCGCCGCCGCCGAGCGGCCGAGCTTCCCGATGCTCGCCGGGCTGAGCCTCGCCTGCCCGCCGCGCGCCGCGAACCCGCCCGCCTTCGACACCCTGCTGGATCTGCTGCGCGAGCGCGGTCTGGACGTCGCGACCCTGCCGGCGCCCGATGATCGGTCCGTTCTCGCCGCGGTCGCGGCGGGAGCGAGCTTCGGGCTGACCGCGATTCCTCCCTCGGATACACCCGGCGTGGCATGGGTGCGCATCGCGCCGCAGGCGGTGGCGTTGCGCGTGCGTGTGGTCCACCGCCCGGGCGCGGGCGCGCACGCCGACGCGGTGGACCGCGTGCTGTTCCGGGAGCGGCTGCGGTGAGCGCCACGGACCGGATCCGCGCCGTCTTCGCCGATGCCGGATGCGTCGGCTGGCTGCACGCCCGCCGCTGCGACGGTTCCGACGCCGAGATCTCCGTCGGCGGCGGCGAACGGGTGGTCGTCGCGTCGGTGTACAAACTGCCGCTGCTGCTCGCGTTCTGCCGGCAGGTCGACGCCGGGCGCATCGATCCGACCGCGCGGCTCACCGTGCACCCCGCCGACTGCACGCCGGGCCCGACCGGTCTCGCCGTCATGCGCGATCCGGTGACCCTGAGCCTGCGCGACCTGGCGACCTCGATGATGACGGTCTCCGACAACGCCGCGGCCGACGTGCTGCTGGGCGAGACCGGGCTCGGGGCGGTCGAGGAACTGCTGGACGATCTCGGCCTGACTCGGACCCGCGTAATCGGGGGCACCGCGGACCTGCATCGCAGCCTGGTTCGCGACACCGACACCCACACCACGGCCGAGGCCTTCGCGATTCTCGCGGAGAACGACGACGCGTGGTCGGTGTCGGCGTACGACCCGTCCTATACGAGCGCCACCACGCCCGAGGAGATGACCCGGTTGCTGCGCGCGCTCTGGACGGGCGAGGTGCTGTCCGGCGAGCAGACGGAATTCGTCCGGTCGGTGATGCGCCACCAGGTCTGGCCACATCGCATCGCCGCCGCCTTCCCGCACCGCAGCGTGTCGGTCGCGGGCAAGACCGGAACCATCGGCGTGATCCGCAACGAGGTCGCGGTCGTCGAGTTCCCCGGCGAGTATCCGGTCGCCGTCGCGGTGTTCACGCGCGCGGCCCGGGCCGATCCGGAACTCCCCGTCGTCGACGCCGCCATCGCCGAGACCGCCCGAATCGCGGTCACCGACCTCCGCCGCCCCCTGCCCCCGGATTGACCCCAACCGTCCTCTGACCTGCCTGAAGGCATCGTATGGGCGTTTGCCCATTATGTCTTGGCATGTACCGCGTCCGTCAGTATTCGTGTAGTCGACAGTGGTGGGCATACGCCCATTTATCTCTATCTCCGGTGGGCTGGAGTGAGGATGTGCCCACTCGAAGTGGGCGTGCGTGATGTCCGCAATGGGTGTTGCTGGCCGCCGGTGATAGGCGTGTGCGGGCGTGCCGGTGGCAGGTGTGGGCGGGGTGCCGGTGGCAGGTGTGGGCGGGGTGCCGGTGGCAGGTGTGGGCGGGGTGCCGGTGATAGGCGGGGTCGAGGTGCTGGTGATAGACGGGGTCGGGGCCGGTGACGAGTGTGCGTGGCCGCGGCGGAAGGCGAGGAGTGGTGCCTGCATCACCTTAGTGGGCATGCGCCCATTTGCCCCGAATCGCCGGTGAATTTGGGGGTGGAATGCGCCCAATCGAAGTGGGCGACCTCGCTCGCTAGTGCGTGTGCGGTGGCCACGGAGGTGGGCATGCGGGCGCGGCGGTGTGGGGTAGTGGGCAAATGCCCATCCGGAGGGTTGCCTGGCCAGAGGCGCTTGGGTGTGCGCCCCCATAGGTGGCGTTGGTGCGGTGGTGAGTGGCCTGTGCCCGGCGAGGCAGTGGCGTGCGGGGATGATCGGGTGTGCGCCCGGCGGGATGGTGGTGTGCGGGGTGAGTGGGCGTGCGCCAGGCGAGGCGGTGGGGTGCGGGGGTGATCGGGTGTGCGCCTGGCGGGGCCGTGGCGTGCGGGGGGAGCGGGAGTGCGCCCGGCGAGGCGGTGGGATGCGGCGCTGAGTGGGCGTGTGCCATGCGAGGGGGTGTCGGTGCGGGGTGAGTGGGTCGTGTGCACCCGGTCGGGATTGGGGGCTGGGTGGTCGGGGTCACAGCGCGTACCGCACCCTGCATAGCTGGTGCCCATTCGGGTCGGGCGAAATTTCGCAGATTGCTCAACTTGGAATCTATCGGTTGTTCATTCAGCGCTCCGGAGACAGGATGGCGGGGAAGAATGCTCAACTAGGGACGGGTGGACCTGATGACCGAGCTTGCCGACCGCGAACTGATCTCGACACCGTACGACCTCGCCGACCGCTATCGTGTCGGCGCCGGAACCGTCGTCCTGACCGGCGTGCAGGCGATCGCGCGGCAGCTGGTCGAGCAGCACGTGCGCGATCTGCGGGCCGGGCGGCGGGTCGGGACGTTCGTCTCCGGATATCAGGGTTCGCCGTTGGGCGGAGTGGACCGGATGCTGGGCGGCATGCCGGACGTGCTGGCGGAGCACGACATCCGTTTCGTCCCGGGACTGAACGAGGAGCTGGCCGCCACCTCGGTGTGGGGCAGCCAGGGGCAGTTGCCCGGCGCGACCGCGACGCACGACGGCGTGGTGGGGGTCTGGTACGGCAAGGGTCCCGGCCTGGACCGGTCGACCGATACGTTGCGGCACGCGAATATGTACGGCGCGAGCGCGCACGGCGGCGTGCTGCTACTCGTCGGCGACGATCCGGCGTCGAAGTCCTCGACCGTGCCCGCGGTGTCGGAGCGGTCGCTGGCGGCGCTGAACATTCCGGTGCTGTTCCCGCGCAATGCCTCCGAGATCATCACGATGGGGCTGCACGGGGTGGCGCTGTCGCGGGCGTCGGGCTGCCTGGTGGCGTTGAAGATCGTCGCGGATGTGGCCGACGGCGCCTGGACCGTCGACGGACTGGTCGGCGATATCGATACCGTCGTCCCCGAGATCGAGTGGGAGGGAAAGCCGTTCGCCTACCGGCAGCGGCCGATGGCGGCGCCTGCCGACAGCGTGCTTGCCGAGGCCGATCTGTACGGTCCGCGCTGGGAGATGGTGAAGGCCTACAGCACTCGCAACCGGCTGGATGTGGTCGAGGTGAATCCGCCGCGGGCGACCGTCGGCATCGCCGCCACCGGAACCACCTTCGACGCGGTCCGCCAAGCCCTCGTCGACCTCGGTGTCGACGACGACGCGCTGTACCGTGCCGGAATCCGGCTGCTGCGCATCGGCATGCCGTATCCGGTCGCCCCCGAACCGGTCCGGGCGTTCGCCGAGGGGTTGTCGCGCATCGTCGTGGTCGAGGACAAGACGGCGTTCCTCGAGACCCAGCTGCGCGACATTCTCT
Organism: Nocardia transvalensis NBRC 15921; assembly: GCF_000308875.1. GTDB lineage: Bacteria > Actinomycetota > Actinomycetes > Mycobacteriales > Mycobacteriaceae > Nocardia > Nocardia transvalensis. The sequence continues at coordinate 68,023 of NZ_BAGL01000060.1, read as the reverse complement.
ACGGCACGCCGTCCGCGCCGGAAATCATCGGCAAGCGCGACGCCGCGGGGCGGCCGCTGTTCGACCAGGACGGCGAGCTGACCGCCGGCCGGATCGCCAAGCCGCTGCGCCGGGCCCTCGACGGGCATCTCGACATGAAACGCCCACTGCCGCAGCCGCTCTCCCTGTCGGTCCTCCCCGCGCAGCGCGCGGCCTACTTCTGTAGCGGCTGCCCGCACAACCGGTCCACGGCCGTGCCCGAGGGCTCGCTCGCGGGCGGCGGGATCGGCTGCCACACCATGGTGACGATGTCGGGCCGCACCGACAGCCAGGTCACCGGCCTGACCCAGATGGGTGGCGAGGGCGCGCAGTGGATCGGGCAGGCCCCGTTCACCGACGTGCCGCACCTGTTCCAGAACATCGGCGACGGAACGTATTTCCACTCCGGGCAGCTGGCCGTGCAGGCGTGTGTGGCCGCCGGGGTGAACATCACCTTCAAACTGCTCTACAACGATGTGGTCGCCATGACCGGTGCGCAGGATGCGGAAGGCGCGCTGGCGGTACCGCGGCTGACGCACAAACTGACCGTCGAGGGCGTCAACCGGATCATCGTCTGCGCCGACGAGCCGAAGAAGTACCGCCGTCGCGACCTCGCGCCCGGAACGCTGCTGTGGCATCGGGACCGGCTCGACGAGGCCCAGCGCCTCCTGCGCGAAGTCCCCGGCGTGACGGTCCTGATCTACGACCAGCACTGCGCGGCCGACGCGCGCCGGCAGCGCAAGCGCGGCACCCTGCCGGTCCGGCGCACCCGCGTCGTCGTCAACGAGGCGGTGTGCGAGGGCTGCGGCGACTGCGGTGTGAAGAGCAACTGCCTGTCCGTGCAGCCGGTCGACACCGAATTCGGCCGGAAGACCCGCATCGACCAGACCTCCTGCAATACCGACTACAGCTGCCTGGACGGGGACTGCCCGTCGTTTGTGACCGTGGAGCTGCCGGATGCGGCGGAAGCCAAGCGGCGCACGCCTACTCGGCCGGAACCGCCCGAGCTGGACGACCTCGACATCGCCGTACCGGACGCCACGCAGAACGTCTTCCTCGCCGGTATCGGCGGCACCGGCATCGTCACCGTCAACCAGGTGCTGGCGACCGCCGCCCTGCGCGCCGGATACGACGTGGCGAGCCTCGATCAGATCGGCCTGAGTCAGAAGGCGGGGCCGGTGGTGTCGCATCTGCGGTTCGCCCCGGGCGCGCTGGAACCCTCGAACCGGCTCACGCCCGGCTCCGCGGACTGCATCGTCGCCTTCGATCTGCTGGCCGCCGCGGACGCCAAGAATCTGGGTTACGGATCCGCCGAGACCACGCTGTCGGTGGCCTCGACCAGCCGGACGCCGACCGGAGAGATGGTGTACGACAAGACGATCGAGTATCCGGACACCGCATCGCTGCTGTCCCGGTTGGAGCGGGTGTCGCGCACGGTGCGCTCGTTCGACGCGCTCGCCGCCGCCGAGAAACTCTTCGGGAATACCGCCGCCGCCAACTTCCTGCTGGTGGGCGCTGCCTATCAGCTGGGCGCGCTGCGGTTGCCCGCGTCGGCGATCGAGGAGGCCATCGAGATCAACGGCGTCGCGGTCGCGGCGAATGTCGCGGCCTTCCGGTGGGGACGCGCGGCTGTGGCCAAGCCCGACGAGTTCGCCGCCGCCACGTCCTCCGCACCCTCGCGCCGCGCCGACATCGATATCCCCGCAGATCTTTTCGACGAGCTGGCGGCCACCGGGGAGACCCGCCGCCTGATCGAGATCCGCGCCGCGGAGCTGATCGGATTCCAGGGCGTGCGGGTCGCCCGTGACTACGCGCGGACGATGGAGCGCGTCTGGCAGGCACAGCGGCGGGTCACCGACCGCACCGAATTCAGCGAGCAGGCGGCGCGGGGGCTGTACAAGTTCACCGCGTACAAGGACGAGTACGAGGTGGCCCGCCGCCTGGTCGATCCGGCCTTCCTCGCGGAGGTCGCGGCGCAGGTGCCCGACGGCGCCAACCTCACCTACCGCCTGCACCCGCCGGTGCTGCGGGCGCTGGGCCGCCGCAAGAAGATCGGCCTCGGCCCCCGCAGCCACGTGGCCCTGCGGCTGCTCGCCAAGGGAAAGCGCCTGCGCGGCACCGTCTTCGACCCCTTCGGCCACGCCCACGTCCGCAAGGTCGAACGCGCCCTCCTCGCCCACTACACCGAGATGATCACCACGCTCGCCGACACCCTCGCCACCGACTACGACCGCGCCGTCGAGGCGGCCGCACTCCACGATGTGGTCCGCGGCTACGAGGACATCAAACTCGCCAACGTCGAGATCTACCGAAACCGCCTGCGAGAGATCGGAATCGAACCACCGGCTCTCCCGTAGTCCCTTCTTCCCGCCACCTTCCGTCAGCACCTTGTTTCCGGCACGCTCTTGGCCGGAAACTCTCCACCAGGGGATTCCGGCCAAAAGCGTGCCGGAAAAAGAAGGGAGCGTGCGTGCCGGAAAAAGCCGGAAAAAGAAGGGTGCGTGCCGGAAAGGGAAGACCGCGCGGCGGAAAGGAGGGGGCGAGAAGCGGCACGCCGGTGCGCATCGTTCACGCACCCCGTCCATGTCCTCGTACCCGTTGCATGACGCCACACCGGGTGCGGGGGCTTGAACGGGGTGCGTGAAGGGTGAAAACGCCCGCCCGGACAACTCATCCGGGCGGGCGTTTCGGGTGGGTCAGACGGTGGCGACGGTCCGCAGGGCGTGCGGTTCGACGGCGCCGCGGACCAGGGCCCGCTCGTCGATGGTCTCGGCGCGGTAGGGGAGCCGGGGGAGACGGTCCGTCATGGCCGCGACCGGGTCGGCGATCGGCTGCGCGACGCCGAACAGGAACGTCCACTCGTGCTCGTCGGAGCCGTAGGGCACCACGGTGTCGAACAGATCGTGGAAACGCTGGAACGACCGCTTCAGGGTTTCGTTGCGCCACATGGTCGCACAGCCAGCCTGGGCCGCGAGCACGCCGCCGTCGGACAGCAACGCCCGACATCGGGTGAGGAACTCCTCCTCGTAGAGGCGGTTGTGCTGCGCGTCCTCGACCCGCTCGTCGGGCAGGTCGATCACGATGACGTCGTAGCGCACACCCTCCCGCTCGGCCTCGGCGAGGAAGTCCCAGCCGTCGGCATAGTGCATCCGGATCGGGCCCGTGCCGGCGACCGCCTCGGCCAGATCGGCCTCGGTGTAGCCATAGGGCAGATGCCGCGCGCACAGCTCGACCTCGAGCTGATCGATATCGACATGGTCGACGCGAGACGCGCCCGCCGCCACCGACATCTGGCTGGCGACGCCCTCGCCGGATCCGACGATCAGCACGTTGTCGAGCTTCGCCGCCAGCGCGTACGCCGGGACCAGCATCGCCTCGTGATAGGTCAGCTGAGAGAACTCGGTGGACTGGCGGTCGTCGTCGGAGAACAGCGAGATGCCCTGCTCGGTCCGCGCGATCACCATGTGCTGGAACGGAGTTCGGGTGTCGACCAGAACCTCCGACAGATCCCAGATGCGGGTCAGGCCCGCGCCCACCGGCTCGTGGATCCGCCGCGCGGCATGCCCGCGCTGGATGACCTCGGTGTGCACGGTCTCGGGCGACAGCTCCGCCGCCAGCAGATCGACCGCCTCGGTGGCGCCCGCGCCGATACTGCCGCAGGTGAACACGTCGACGAAGATGTCACCCGACTCCGGGTAGGTGTGGATCGACGCGTGCGACTCCGACAGCAGCGCCAGCACCGTGACGCCCATCGGCTCGAACTTCTTGTGCACGACATCGCAGATCGTCACGCCCGCGGCGACCAACGATTTTCGAAGCGCTGCTTCGAGGCGTTCGAGATCGTCGCAGAGGGCTACGTCGACACCACCGAACTCGGCCAGCACGTGCCAGCCGGTGAATTCTGCCGTCATGGGCAAACTCACTCTCGCTCAGCGCCGATGACATGGACAGTCAAAGGCGGAAAACCGTTGAAGGACACCGACGAATAGCTCGCCGTATAAGCGCCGGTATCGAGGATCCGAACGGGATCACCGGCTCGCAACGTGGTCGGAAGGAGGACCCGTGTGCGTTGATACAGTACATCGTCTCCGTCGCAGGTCGGACCGGCTATCACCGCCTCGTCGCAGGGGTCACCGTCGCGCGAGGTCTCGATCCGGTAGGCGATGTACTCGTTCTCGGTCTCGGCCATGCCGTTGTAGCGGCCGACATCGAGGTATACCCAGCGCCGCCCGTCCGGCGCGATGCGCACGTTCACGACCTCGGCGTGGATCACCCCGGCGTTGCCCACCAGGGCGCGGCCGGGTTCCACCACCAGATCGGCGTGCTCCGGGAGATGGCGCGCGGTCGCCTCGGCGATCACCGCGCCCAGATAGGACAGTTCCGGCGCCGGGGTGGCGTACGGAATCGGCAGTCCGCCACCGATATTCACCGATCCCACCGGAATGTCCTTGACCGCCAACGCTTCCGCGATGGCGCCGGCCTGCTCGATGCCGATCTGCCAGGCGACCGGGTCGAGCTGTTGCGAGCCCACGTGGAAGTACGGGCCCACCGGCCGTAAGCCCAGGTCGCGGGCGCGCACCAGCAGCCGCACCGCCTCGCCGGGGGCGCAGCCGAACTTCGCGCCGAAGGGGGTCTGCGACTGCGGCGCCGAGGCCAGGAAGCGGCATTCGACCTCCGCGCCCGGGGCGCATTCGGCGATGCGGTCCAGATCGTCCTCGGTGTCGAAGGCGAACCGGCGCACCCCGGCGGCATGGGCGGCGGCGATCTGGCTCGCCTTCTTGAGGGGATTGCCGTAGCAGAGACGGGCCGGATCGACGCCGAGGCTCAGGCACTGCTCGATCTCACCGATACTGGCGACGTCGAATTCCGCGCCCTCGGCGGCCAGCAGCCGGATGATCTCCGGCATCGGAGAAGCCTTGACCGCGAATCGGATTCGCGCTTCGTGCCGATCTCCCAGCCCGCTGAGGGCGGACCGGAGGGCACGGTAGTTCTCGCGCACCCGGGCGAGGTCGATGACGAGATAGGGCGACTCGGGCGCGTTTGGACCGAACAATCTAAGGGAACTCTCTTTCTTCTGGGCAGCCTCCCGCTGCGGGCAGCGGACGCGAGAGTATCAGCGGGACGCCGCGAAAAACGAACCGGATTTACGTCGTCTTGATCACTGGGTGCGGGAGGTGGCGGGTCTTCGGAACCGCGGGGCCGATCGCGCGCCGGTCATCCCGCCGTCACCGTGACCTCGTCGAACACCACCTCACCGGCGGCGTCGGATTCGGCCAGGTCGACGATCGCGTCGACCGACCAGCCGTGGTCGCCGGCCGGGTCGTCCAGGACCTGGCGCACGTGCCAGAAACCGGGCCGCTGCTCGACCTGGAACAGCCGCGGACCGCGCGCGTTCGGCCCGGTGCCGATCTCGCCGTACTCCGCGAAATAGGGCGCGAGATCGGCCTCCCAGTCCGGGCCGTCACCGAGGTCGTCCAGCGCCTGCCAGCGATGCAGCGCGGCCATCTCGACGCGCCGGAATACGGCGTTGCGGACCAGCACCCGGAAGGCGCGCTCGTTGGCCGAGATGGGGCGGATGGTCTCCGCGCCGAACGCCACCTGCTCGGCATCGGTCTCCGCGCCCGGATCGGTGAGCTGCTCCCATTCGTCGAGCAGGCTCGAATCCACTTGGCGCACCAGCTCACCCAGCCATTCGGTGAGATCCTCGAGTTCCTCGGTGCGCGCGGATTCGGGGACGGTGCGGCGCAGCGCGCGGTAGGCGTCGGCCAGGTACCGCAGCACCATGCCCTCCGAGCGGGCCAGCTCGTACTCGCTGACGAGTTCGGCGAAAGTCAGTGCGCGCTCGATCATCTCGCGCACCACGGACTTCGGCGCCGGGCTGAACTCCGAGACCCACGGGTGTCCGGCGCGATAGGTTTCGAAGGCCGGTTCGATCAGTTCGACGAGGGGTTTGGGCCAGGTGATGTCCTCGATGAGCTCCATGCGCTCGTCGTATTCGATGCCGTCGGCCTTCATCTCCGCGATCGCGGCGCCGCGCGCCTTGTGCTGCTGGGCGAGCAGCAGCTGGCGCGGGTCCTCCAGCGTGGACTCGATGATGGACACTACATCCAGTGTGTAGGTCGGCGAGCCGGTGTCAAGTAGCTCCAGCGCTGCCAGCGCGAACGGCGACAGCGGCTGATCGAGGGCGAAGTCGCGCTGCAGATCGACGGTGAGCCGTGCGCGGCGGCCGAATTCGTCCGGTTCGTCCAGTTGCTGGACCACTCCGGCGTCCCGCAGCGCGCGATACAACCGGATGGTTTTGAGGATATGTTTACGCTGCGCGGCGCGCGGCTCGTGATTGTCCTCGAGCAGGTGCCGCATCGAGTCGAAACAGTTGCCCGGGCGCGCGATCACGTTGAGCAGCAGGGAATTGGTGACCCGGAACCGCGAGACCATCGGTTCGGGCGCGGCGGACACCAGGCGGTCGAAGGTCTCCTCGGACCAGGACACGAAACCCTCCGGCGGCTTGCGCCGCTGCACCTTGCGCTGCTTCTTCGGGTCGTCGCCGGCCTTGGCGAGCAGGCGCGCGTTCTCGATCTCGTGCTCCGGCGCCTCCACCACGACCGTGCCGGTGGTGTCGTATCCGGCGCGGCCGGCCCGCCCGGAGATCTGATGGAATTCGCGGGCCTTGAGGCGGCGGGTGCGGGTGCCGTCGAATTTGGTGAGCCCCGTGAGTAGCACCGTGCGGATCGGCACGTTGATGCCGACGCCGAGGGTGTCGGTGCCGCAGACGACCTGCAGCAGGCCCTCCTGCGCCAGACGTTCGACCAGGCGGCGGTACTTGGGGAGCATGCCGGCGTGATGGACGCCGATGCCGTGCCGGATCAGCCGCGACAGCGTCTTGCCGAAGCCGCTGGAGAAGCGGAACGACCCGATCGCCTCGGCGATGGCGTCCTTCTGCGCCTTACTGGCGAAGTTGACGCTGGTCAGCGCCTGCGCGCGTTCCAGGGCGGCGGCCTGGGTGAAATGCACGACGTACACCGGGGACTGGTTGGTGGTGACCAGTTCCTCCAGCGTTTCGGTGATCGGTGTGCGCCGGTACGAAAACGTCAGGGGCACAGGGCGTTCCGCTCCCGCCACGATGGCGGTGGAGCGTCCGGTGCGGCGCTCGAGATCGCGGGCGAAGAAGTCGACCTCGCCGAGCGTCGCCGACATCAGCAGGAACTGCGCCTTCGGCAGTTCCAGCAGCGGCACCTGCCAGGCCCAGCCACGGTCCGGATCGGAGTAGAAGTGGAATTCGTCCATTACGACCTGGCCGACATCGGCGGCGGCGCCCTCGCGCAGCGCCAGATTGGCCAGGATCTCCGCGGTCGCGCAGATGATCGGCGCGGTCGGGTTCACCGCCGCGTCGCCGGTCACCATGCCGACCCGGTCGGCGCCGAACACCTCGCACAGCGCGAAGAACTTCTCGCTGACCAGCGCCTTGATCGGAGCGGTGTAGTAGGAGCGCTGACCGCGGTTGAGGGCGGCGAAGTGCGCGCCCACCGCCACCATCGACTTCCCCGACCCAGTAGGGGTGGCGAGGATGACGTTGGCGCCGGTCATCAGCTCCAGCAGCGCCTCCTCCTGCGCCGGGTACAGCGTCAGGCCCTGTTCGAGGGTCCAGTCGGCGAAGGACTCGTACAGCCAGTCCGCATCCACGTCGGGCACGACACGGTCGGGGATGAGGTCGGACAGCTGCACGTGCGGCAACGTTACCGGCAGGGGCGGGCCCCACCGCAAACCGTGACCGTACGGCTACCGCAGTTCGCCGCCCTCGGGGTTCTCGCCGTCGCCGAATCCGGACTGCTCGGCGAGGAAGCGCTCGAATTCCGCGCCCAGCTCGTCGCCGGTCGGGAGGTCGGCCTCGCCGGCCAGCAGGCTGGCCTGGCGCTCCTGCGCGGTGACGAAGCTGTCGTACTGCCGCTCCAGCGCGCTCACCACCGTCTCGACCTCGGTGTTTCCGGCGATCTGCTCGTTGAGCTGCTCGCGTACGCGCGCCGCGGCCTCACTCAGCGCCGCCAGCGGCAGCTCCAGCTCGGCGTTCTCCGCGACGCTCTCCAGCAGCGTCTGCGCGGCCTCCGGGTAAGCGGTCTGCGCCAGGTAGTGCGGCACATGCACCGAGAAGCCGATCGACTCGTGGCCGTGCTGCGCCATCCGGTACTCCAGCAGCGACGACGCGCTGCCCGGCACCTGTAGCTCACCCGGCCAGCGCTGATGCTCACCGATCAGGTCGCGGTCGCTGGCGTGCGCCGTGATGCCGAGCGGGCGGGTGTGCGGGCTCGCCATCGGGATGGCGGACAGCCCGATGGTGCGGCGCACGCCCAGCTGTTCGGCCAGCAACCGCGTGGCCGTGACGAATTTCTCCCACCGCAGATCCGGCTCCAGCCCCGCCAGCAGCAGGAAGGGGGTGCCCGCGGTATCGCGCAGCGCCCACAGATTCAGCTCCGGATCGGCGTAATCGGAGAAATGATCGGTCTTGAACGTCATGAGCGGTCGCCGGGACCGGTAGTCGAGCAGCTCGTCCACGTCGAACGAGGCGACCAGCTCCGACTCCAGGCTCTCGCGCAGATGCGTGGTGGCCAGGCGTACCGCGTGACCGGCGTCGGTGAAGCCTTCCAAACCGTGTACCAGCACCGGACCAGCGCCGTCGGCGGACGACAGCTGCGGAGCGGGGAACTCCAGCTCGTACATTCGCGACTCGTAGTCCATCGCGTACTCCTTCCTGCGTGGCCCGCCCGCCTCCGCGGCGCCGGGGCCGACGTGCCCGGCGAAATTCGTCGTTACGTGGGCGTCGCCGGGGCTCGTCGTCACAACCGGCGGCGGATGTGATGTCGCGAACCACCTTCATTGTCTCTCATCTACTTCGGAGGTCGCGCCGGGCGGGGTGCGCCGCTCCATCGAACAACCGACCGGAGGCTACGCGCATTCCCGCCCGGTACCCCGGCGTGGCGATTTCCGGCGAACGGCGGGCGTTCGGCATAGTGAATTACGTGATCGTGCCGGACTCGCCTGGCCCGCGGCCGCGTCTCGACGCCCGCGCCGCCGCGCGGGCACTGGTCGCGGTGCTGGTGGCGGGGGTCCTCGCGGGGTGCGGCGCGACGGTCGCGGGGCATCCGGTCGCCGAGCGTCAGACTTCGATCACGCGCCACGTCGGCACGCCGCTGCCGGCCCTGCTGCCCGGTCAGGACCGTTTCCCCGCGAGCTATGCCGCGGTGGTGCTGCCGGCGGATCAAGCCCGCCGGGCCGCCGCCGATCTGGTGGGTGTGCCGCCGGGCGCGCGGGCCGATCCGCAGGACTGCGCGCCGTCGACGCCGCGGTTCGACACCGACCGGACCGCGGTCGTGGTGGGGACCGACGACGGCGCGCGCGCCACCCTCACCGTCGAGCTGGCGCGGACCGATCAGCCGCTGTCCGGGTTGCGGGATCAGGTGCGGCGATGCGACACCGTGCGCGTGCAGCGCGGTCCGCTCGCCAATGCCGTTGTCACGCAGCTCGATCCGCCGCCGCCGATCGATGCCGACGATGCCTTGGCGCTGCGCCGGACGGTCTCCGGGCCGGTGGGCGGTCCGGGGCTGACGCAATCGATGCGGACGCTCGTGGCCCAGATCGGCGACGTCCGGATCACGGTGACGTATATGAGCTTCGGTGACGGGGCGCCGGATACGACGGCCCTGGACCATGTGTTCGACGCCACAGTCGCGAATGTCCGGAAAGGATGAAAGGCGTACCGGGCAGTTCGCTTTCGCCGGAGTACGTTCGGGATCATGGCGAAACTTGGTACGACCGACCTGGATGTTTTCCCCCTGTGCCTCGGTGGCAACGTGTTCGGCTGGACGGCCGACCGGGCGGGTTCCTTCGCGGTGCTGGACGCCTATGCCGCGGCCGGGGGGAACTTCATCGATACCGCGGACGTGTACTCGGCCTGGGTGCCCGGGAACAGCGGGGGTGAATCGGAGACGGTTCTCGGCGAGTGGCTGGCCGAGCGCGGGAATCGCGGCGATGTGGTGATCGCCACCAAGAACGGCCGGCTCGCGCCCTTCGAGGGCCTGTCCGCCAAGGCGATCCACGGTGCGGTGGACGCGTCGCTGCGGCGCCTCGGGACCGACTACATCGACCTGTACTACGCGCACTACGACGATCCGGAGACGCCGGTCGAGGAGACCGTCGCCGCCTACGACGAGCTGGTGCGGGCCGGCAAGGTGCGGTACGTGGCCGTCTCGAATATGTCCACCGACCGCATCCGGGCGTCGCTGGCCTTCGCCGACCGGGAGGGCCTGGCCCGCTACGCCGCCATCCAGCCGCACTACAACCTGGTCGAGCGCGCCGGGTTCGAGCGGGACGTGCTGCCGTTCGCGAGTGCGGAGAACCTCGCGACCGTGCCGTACTACGCGCTCGCCAAGGGCTTCCTGACCGGCAAATACCGGCCGGGCAGCGCGGTGGACAGCCCCCGTGCCAAGGGCGCGGCGGCCTACCTCGACGAGCGCGGCGTGCGGGTCCTCGACACCCTCGACCGCGTCGCCGCCGCCCACGGCGTCCCGGTGGCCGCGGTATCCCTGGCCTGGCTCGCCGCCCAGCCCACCGTCGCCGCCCCCATCGCCAGCGCCCGCACCCCCGAACAACTGGCCGACCTCCTCCCCGTAGGCACCCTCCGCCTCTCCGACGAGGAACTGTCCGCCCTCACCACCGCCTCGAACTGACCCGTGCCGACATGAGGGCCTCACGGCCCTCATTAGTGCTGCGCGCCCCTCTCAATTTCCGTGCGTGCCCGTACCGCCCTCCCTGCGCGCCCTGTCCTCATCCCCCGTGCGTGCCTGTACTTGTCCGCGTGCGTGCCCGTCCTCATTCCCGTGGGTGACCCCTCCTCTTTCCCGGCACGCTTTTGGCCGGGATCTACCGCGCCGCCTGTGGATTCCGGCCAAAAGCATGCCGGAAAACGGGGGGTGAGGTGAGCCGGCCGCTGGGGTGATCCACAGGCGGAGAGTTATCCCCAGACTAATTTTCGGGGAGGTGAAAGCCCAGGTCGCGGCGGAGTCGGTGGTGAGGCTGGGGAGCACGCTGTGCGGCATGACGAGTCCCGCGGAACCCGCACCCACCGACAACGACTCAGGCCCCGGCGGCGAGCCGCAGCCCGCCCGGTCACACACCGGATCCGGACCGTGTGTGAATTCGCCACGCGCACAACCAGATCCGGCGCGTCGTTCGCACACCCCGCCGTGGGCCGATCTGCCCCTGCGGGTCGGGGAGCCGGGTGAGTTCATCGCGGCCGTTCCGGCTCTGCTCGGCTTCGTACCGCACCGCTCGCTGGTGGCGTGCATGTTGCAGGAGGTGCCCGGCCGGTCCGATGCGGTGGTCCTCGGGGCCGTGGCGCGTCACGATCTGGATATCCCGGGCTGCGGTGCGTGGCTGCGGGTAGCCCGGCAGCTGGCCGGGCTCTGCGCGCAGGAGAAGGCGGCCGGAGTGCTCGTGCTGCTGGTGGATGATCGAGCGGGGCCGCCCTGCGCCGGGCGTCCGGGCGCGCGTACCGCCCGGCTTCGCGATCTGCTCCGGATCCTCGACGGCGCGCTGGATGCCGTGGGGGTCGAGGTGGCCGAGGCGTGGGCCGTGCGCGAGATCGCCGACGGCGCGCCCTGGTGGAGCCTGCTCGATCTCGAATGCACCGGCGCGCAACTCGATCCGGCGACCTCGCCGATCGCCGTGGCGCACGTCCTCGACGGCCGCCCGATCCGGGCCTCCCGCGAGGAGATGACCGATGTGGTCGGCACCGATCCGGACCTGTGCGCGGAGGTGGCGAGCGACCTGGAACGCGTGACCGCGGCGGCCGCCGACCGATACCGGCAGGCCGTGTGCCGGGGCGAGCCGGGCATCTACAGTCGTGCGGCGCTGGACCTGGTCCTGGGAAAGGTGACCGTCCTCGACTCCGGCGGCCGGGCCGCGGCGCGCGATCTCGCGGAAGTGGCCGTGGCCCTGCGTGATCCGGCGGTGCGCGACGCCATGTTCGCGCTGGCGCTGGGGGAGCAGGTGGTCCCGGCCGAGGTGCTGTGGTCGCTGCTGTGCCGCGGCCTCACCGGATCCGACCGCGCGGAGGCCGCCACCCTGCTCGGTTACAGCGCCTACGCCAACGGCGACGGGCCCTTCGCCGGAGTGGCTTTGGACGCCGCGCTGGACGCCGACCCGCAGCACACCGTCGCCGTCCTGCTCGACACCGCGCTGCGTACCGGAATGCCGCCTCGCGAGGTGCGCAAGCTCGCGGTCAGCGGGCGAGCCAAGGCCGCCGCGCTGGGCGTGGAACTGCCTCCCGACAGGCGGCCGGAATCGTGAGCACCGGCGGGGCGCCGCTAGCGCGCGCTGTGCGCCCGATCACCCAGCGACTGCAGGAAATCCCATGCGTCCGAGACGATCTCGTCGAGATCGTTGTGCTGGGGATTCCAGCCCAGTTCGGCGACGGCGCGCTCGCTGGAGGCGATGAGCACGGCCGGATCACCCGGGCGGCGAGGCGAATCCACCGCCGGGATGGTGCGGCCCGTCACCCGCTCGCAGGCCGAGATCACCTGGCGCACCGAGAAACCGGTGCCGCTGCCCAGGTTGAAGATGCGGTGCTCGCCCGGCCGCGAATCGGCCAGCGCCAGCAGATGCGCCTGTGCCAGGTCGCGGATGTGGATGTAGTCGCGGATCGCCGTGCCGTCGGGAGTCGCGTAGTCGGTGCCGAAGACCGAGATCGATTCCCGGTGGCGCAGCGCGGTGTGCAGCACCAAGGGGATGAGATGCGTTTCCACGACCCGGTTCTCGCCGAGCCCGCCGTAGGCGCCGGCCACGTTGAAATAGCGCAGGCTGGTCGCCGCCAAGCCGTGCGCCGCCGCGTAGGAGGTGATGGCGTGGTCGATGGCCAGCTTCGACGCGCCGTACGGGTTGGTCGGCCGGGCCGGGGCGTCCTCGGTGATCGGCACCTGTTCCGGCTCGCCGTACACCGCCGCCGTCGAGGAGAACACCAGCCGCGGAGTTCCGGCGCGGCGCATCGCCTCCAGCAGCGCGAGCGTCTTCACGACATTGCCGTGCCAGTACTTCTCCGGCTGCTGTACCGACTCGCCGACCAGCGACTGCGCGGCGAAGTGCAGCACGCCGTCGAAGTTCTCGGATTCGATCAGCTCCACGCCGACGGTCGCGATATCGCCGTCGACGAATTTGGCGCCGCTGGGCACCCCGTCCGCATTACCCGTGGACAGATCGTCGACCACGAGCACGTCGTGGCCCTCCTCGATCAGGACCTGCGCACACACCCCGCCGACATAGCCGGCGCCACCCGTCACCAGAAGTTTCATGCCTCAGATCATTCCTCAGACCAATTTCACCTGGACGGCGTGCGCCATCTCGTCGGACAGTTCGAAACCCTCGTGCCCGGGCACCGAGATGATCACCACACCCGGCTTGGTCTCCACCGTCACGCGCGCGTCGGGCACCACACCCGCCCGCCGCAGCTGGCCGATGATGTCGGGATCGGTCTGGATGTGCTCGGACAGCCGCCGCACCACCACCGCGGAGACCTGGTTGCCGGGCAGTTCGGACAGCCGGATCAGCTTCTCGTCCGCGTCGGACTGCGGCAGCACGCCCAGTTCGTCGAGGCCGGGGATCGGGTTGCCGTACGGGGAGGTGGTGGGGTTGTTGAGGACCTCGACGAGGCGGCGCTCGACGTCCTCGCTCATCACGTGCTCCCACCGGCAGGCCTCGGCGTGCACGTTCTGCCAGTCCAGCCCGATGACGTCGACCAGCAGCCGCTCGGCGAGCCGGTGCTTGCGCATCACCGCGACGGCCATGGCACGGCCCTTGTCGGTCAGCTCGAGGTGACGATCGCCGGCGACGGTCAGCAGGCCGTCGCGCTCCATCCGGGCGACCGTCTGACTGACCGTCGGGCCGCTCTGCTCGAGGCGTTCGGCGATACGCGCGCGCAGCGGCGTGACGCCCTCCTCCTCGAGGTCGTAGATGGTACGGAGATACATCTCCGTGCTGTCCACCAGATCCTTCACCTGTTTCCCCTTCGTCGGCACGAATTCTACCTGCGCGCGGCTGCGATCCCGCGCGTCAGCATATTTGGCTCGTCCCGCGCAGACTCGGAGGACGCCGGGCGCGCCCTCGGTGCGCGCCCGCCTTTGCGCGCGTCCACACACCTGCATTTCTACTGCATTCCAACGACAAAGTGGGCTCGCTGCTTCCCGGCGCTCGCGCCGGGCCCGCACGGCCGCCGACCGGGGACGGGCGTGCATTAGCGTGGCAACCATGGCAAGCGACGCCACCGTCGTGTGGACCGACCGGTTCCTGGACTACAGCTGGACGCCGGAACACCCGATGAGGCCCGCCCGCCTGCGCTTCACGATGGCGCTGGCCCGCGGTCTGGGACTGCTGGAGGGCGTCGAGACCCTCGCCCCCGATCCGGCCGGCGACGCGGACCTGCTGCGCGTCCACACGCCCGCCTACCTGGAGGCCGTCCGGCACGCCGAACCGGCGGCAGCCGGAGTGCATCCGGCCGTGGCGCCGCCGTTCGGGCTGGGTTCGGCCGACAATCCGGTCTTCCCGCGCATGCACGAGGCGGCGTCGGTGGTCGTCGGCGGCACCCTGGCCGCGGCCGGGGAGATCGCGGCGGGGCGCACCCGGCGCGCGGTGAGCATCGGCGGCGGCATGCATCACGCGATGCCCGCCGCGGCCGCGGGCTTCTGCATCTACAACGATGTCGCCGTGGCCATCTCGTGGCTGCTGGATCACGGCTTCGACCGCATCGCCTATGTCGACGTCGACGTCCATCACGGCGACGGGGTGCAGCGCGCGTTCTACGACGATCCGCGGGTGCTGACCGTCTCGATCCATCAGCATCCGGCCACGCTGTGGCCCAATACCGGCTGGCCGGAGGAGACCGGTTCCGGCGCCGCCGAGGGCACCGCGCTCAATCTGGCGCTGCTGCCGGGCACCCGGGACGCGCAGTGGCTGCGTGGTTTCCACGCGGTCGTGCCGGGCGCGCTGGCGGCGTTCCGGCCGCAGATCCTGATCAGCCAGTGCGGGGTCGACACGCACCGCGAGGACCCGCTGGCGGATCTGGACCTGACCGTGGACGGCCAGCGGGCCGCGTTCCGCGCGCTGCGCGATCTCGCCGACCGCTACGCCGAGGGACGCTGGCTCGCCGTCGGCGGGGGTGGATACGGCCTGGTCCGGGTGGTGCCGCGGGCGTGGACGCATCTGCTCGCGACCGCCCTGGACCGCGATATCGATCCGGGCGCGCCGACGCCCGGCGACTGGCGCGAAGAGGTCCTCGCGTACGCGCCGGTGGTCCGGCCGCCGCACACCATGGGCGACGGCGGCGATACCGCCTATCTGCGCTGGGACGGCCCGGGCGGCACCTACGAGACCGGAGACGACCGGATCGACCGGGCGCAGCGCGCGGTCGACACGGCCGTATTGGCCACTCGCCGAGCGGCTTTCGGGCTGCTGGGCCTGGACCCGGAGGATCCCCGTGACTGAATCCGGCACGCCGCCCCCGCCGGGCGGCACGGAGTGGGGGCCCGACACACCGCAGGACCCGCCCCCGCCGCCCCAGCACTGGTTCGCCGACGTCCTCGCCTCCGACGGCGGCGTCGTGCGCCTGCGCCCGATCACCCCCGACGACGCCGAGGCGCTGCAGCGCTTCCACGCCGGGCTGTCCGATCGCACCCGCTACCTGCGCTATTTCGGGCCGTACCCGCGCATGACGCCGAAGGATCTGTACCGCACCACCCATGTCGACTACCACGACCGCGTCGGACTGGTGATCGTGCTGGACCAGACGATCCTGGCCGTCGGCCGCTACGAACTGCTGTCGGACCGGGAGGGACCGCGCGCGGCCGAGGTGGCGTTCGTGGTGGCCGACGAGCATCAGGGCCGCGGGCTGGGCTCGATCCTGCTGGAGCACCTGGCGGGCGCGGCCGCCGAGAACGCCATCGACACCTTCGTCGCCGAGGTGCTGGCCGAGAACAACGCGATGGTGACGGTGTTCCGCGACGCCGGCTATCAGGTGCAGCGCAGCCGCGACGGTTCGGTGCTGCACCTCGAGTTCGCGATCGACCCGACCGAAGCGCTGCTGTCGGTGCGCGATTCGCGCGAGCGCGCGTCCGAGGCGCGCAGCGTCGGCAATCTCCTGAGCCCGGGATCGGTGGCGGTCATCGGGGCGACGCCGTCGGGCGGGCGGGTCGGCGGCGCGGTACTGGCCAACCTGCTGTCGGGTGTGTTCCAGGGGCCGGTGTACCCGGTCAACCC
Organism: Nocardia transvalensis NBRC 15921; assembly: GCF_000308875.1. GTDB lineage: Bacteria > Actinomycetota > Actinomycetes > Mycobacteriales > Mycobacteriaceae > Nocardia > Nocardia transvalensis. The sequence continues at coordinate 51,712 of NZ_BAGL01000060.1, read as the reverse complement.
GAATCGTCGTTCGGTGCGCGGGGTCCGCGCCTACGCCACCGTCCGCGACATCCCCGACGAGGTGGACCTGGCCGTGGTGGCGGTGCCGGCCGCCGAGATCCCGCCGGTCCTCGACGACTGTATGGCCAAGGGCGTCAAGGGCCTGGTGGTGCTCACCGCCGGATTCTCGGAGACGGGCCCGGCCGGGTTCGCCGCCGAACGGGAGCTGGTCGACGCGGTGCGCGGGCACGGCATGCGGGTGGTGGGTCCGAGTGCGCTCGGCGTCGCCAACACCGATCCGGCGGTCTCGCTCAACGCCACGCTGGCCACCGTGCTCCCCGGGCGCGGGCGGGTCGGATTCTTCTGTCAGTCCGGCCCGTTGGGTGCGGCGATTCTCGGCGAGGCCGCCGCGCGCAAGCTGGGGTTGTCGACGTTCGTGTCGGCCGGTAACCGCGCCGACGTCTCCGGTAACGACCTGCTCCAGTACTGGGACACCGATCCCGATACCGATGTGGTGCTGCTGTATCTGGAGACCTTCGGCAACCCGCGCAAATTCTCCCGCATCGCGCGGCGGGTGGCCCACACCAAGCCCATCGTCGTGGTCAGCAGCGGCCGCAACGCCACGCGCACGATCCCGGTGAGCGCGCTGGAACGGTCGGTGGAGCGCGATCTGTTCGCCCAGGCCGGGATCGTGCAGGTCGATACGATCTCCGAACTGTTCGACTGCGCCATGCTGCTGGCGTATCAGCCGCTGCCGGGCGGGCCGCGGCTGGCGGTCGTCGGCAACAGTGCCGCGCTCGGCTGGCTCGCGGTCGACGCGGCCCGCGGCGAGGGGCTGGTGGTGACCGCGCCGGCCGATCTGGGGCCGCAGGCCGCTCCGGCCGATTTCCTGACCGCCGTGGCGGCGGCGATGGATTCGCCGGAGGTCGACGCGGTGATCGTGATCTTCGCGCCGCCGGTCCCGGTCTCGGTGGCGGCGTTCGCGGAGGCGATCCGCGCCGGCGCCCAGACGGGGACGAAACCGGTGCTCACGACCTTCGTCGCCGATCACGGCATGCCGAATCTGCTGGCGGTGCGCGGCACCGGCGGCACGGTGGAGCGCGGGTCGATCCCGTCCTATCCGGATCCGGAACGGGCGGCGCGGGCGCTGGCGCGGGTGCGCCGCTACGCCGACTGGCGCACGCGGCCGGTCTCGGCCATCGTCCGGCCCGCCGGGCTGGATACCGAGCGGGCGCGAGATCTGGTGGGGGAGTGGATGTCCCGCGCGCCCGAGGGCGGCTGGCTGGGCGATCTCGAGGCGGTCGACCTGCTGGGCTGCTACGGCATTCGAGTGGTGGAGTTCCGGGAGGTGCGCGACGAGGACGCGGCGGAGCGGGCGGCCACGGAACTGGGCTATCCGGTGGCGGCGAAGGCGACCGGCGAGCTGTGGCGCAACCGGCCCGATCTGACGGGCGTGCGCCTGGATCTGTGGCGGCCCTCGGCGGTGCGCCGCGGCTACACCGACCTGGCCGAGGTGTCCGGCGACGAGGTGGTGCACATCCAGCGAATGGCCACCAAGGGCGTGGGGTGTGTTCTGCGCGTGCAGGACGATCCGTCGTTCGGCTCGGTGATCAGCTTCGGCCTGTCCGGCACCATCATCGACCTGCTCGGCGACCGGGTCTACCGCGCGCTGCCGCTGACCGAATCCGAATCGGTGGCGCTCATCGACGCGCCCCGCGCCGCGCCGCTGCTGGACGGCGGGACCGGTGTCCCGGGCAAGACGATCGGCGAGCCCGTCGACAAGCGCGCGCTTTCCGAACTCGCGCAACGCATTTCAGCGCTCTGCGACGATCTGCCCGAGATCCGCGAACTCTCCGTGGAACCGGTCCTGGCCTCACCGCAGGGCGCGGCCATCCTCTACGCCCGCGTCCGCATCGGCCCCGAACCGAGCCGCTTCGACGTGGGCCCCCGCCGCCTGGCCTGAGCAGATGAGCGGCCCACCGGAACGACGGCGGTCAGCTACCCGCGCGCGTGCGCGATCTTCTCGACGGCTGCTAGTACCGCGGGCAGCTCGGTGAAGCCCTCGTCGCCGAGGAAGTGGCCGGCGCCGGGGATTTCGAGGAGTTCGGCGTCGAGGTCGGCGGCGAGTGCGCGCGAGGCCTCGGGTGGGACGATTTCGTCGTTGTCGGAATGGATCATGGTGCGGGTGGCGATGTGCGGGACCACCGCCGCGACCTCGGGGGTGTCGGCGAGGTAGTCGTCGAGATCCGGAATCGCGGGCAGCGCGCCGAGGAATCCCGAGACCGCGACCAGGCCGCCGAGTCGCCACTGCGGGGCGAGTCCGGTCAGGAATCGCAGGGCGGTGATGGTGCCGAGGCTGTGCGTGACGAGCACGGTGTCCGGGTCGACGGCGCCGATCTCGGCGGCGAGCCGGGACTCCCACTCCTCCCGGACCGGCGTGTCCGGGGTGGGCAGATCCACCACGCGGGCCTGGTGTCCGCGCTCGCCGAGCTGCCGGGCCAGCCAGGGGAACCAGTGGGAGGTGACGTCGGCCGAATAGCCGTGAACGATGAAGATACGCACGCCTGCGCAACCCGGCGACCGTGACGCCCTATTCCGCGCCTGGCCGGTGGCGACGTCCACAGCGGCCCGCCGCGGCATCCCGGCGTGACCGGCGCCACCGTGGCGACCGTGCCGCGATGGTCGATACTGGCCCTATGCGCGAAGATCAGATCGAAGCTGCCACCGCGCCGCTGCGGGACGACATCCGGTTCCTGGGCGCGATCCTGGGCGAGACGATCCGCGACCACGAGGGCCCCGAGGTGTTCGACCTCATCGAACGGGTCCGGGTGGAGGCGTTCCGGGTGCGCCGGTCGGAGGTGGAGCGCAGCGCCGTCGCGGATATGTTGCGCGACATCGACATTTGGGTGGGAATCCCGCTGATCCGCGCGTTCAGCCACTTCCTGCTGCTGGCCAACCTCTCGGAGGACCTGCAGCGCGACCGCCGCCGCGCGGTGCACGTGACCGCGGGGGAGCCGCCGCAGGAGTCGAGCCTGGCCGCCACCTATCGCAAGCTCGACGCGGCCCGCCCGGACGGGGCGGCGGTCGCCGACCTGCTGGGCGACGCGCTGGTCTCGCCGGTGATCACCGCCCATCCCACCGAGACGCGCCGCCGCACCGTCTTCGACGTCCAGTCCCGTATCACCGAACTGATGCGGCAGCGGCAGCGCTACACCGAGGCGGAACCGGAGTACGCCGAGATCGACACCGGGCTGCGCCGCCAGATCCTCACGCTGTGGCGGACGGCGCTGATCCGGTTGGCGCGCTTGCGGATTCAGGACGAGATCGAGGTCGGACTGCGTTACTACGATCTGACCCTGCTCGAGGTCATCCCGCGCATCAACGCCGACGTGCGCGCCGCGCTACGCACCCGCTGGCCCGGCCACGACCTGCTGGCCCGGCCCATTCTGCGTCCCGGATCCTGGATCGGCGGCGACCGTGACGGCAACCCGAACGTGACCGGCGAGGTGGTGCGCCGCGCCACCCACCGCGCGGGTTCCATCGCACTCGGCCACTACCTGAAAGAGCTTGTCGGGCTGGAGAAGTCGCTGTCGCAGTCGGCGCGGCTGGTGCCCGTCACGCCTGAGCTGGCCGAACTCGCCGATGCCGGGTTCGACGACTCCCCGCAACGCGCCGACGAACCCTACCGCCGCGCCGTCCGCGGTATCCGGGCGCGCCTGACGGCGACCGCGGAGCGCGCGCTGGGCGAGGTCCCGGGCGAGGGGATCGGTGGTCGCGCGACGACGCCGGAGCCGCGCCCTTACGACTCCCCACGGGAACTGCTGGACGATCTCGACGTCCTCGACGCCTCGATGCGGGCCTCCGGCGACGGGCTGCTCGCCGACGATCGCCTCGCGGGACTGCGCGGCGCGGTCGAGACCTTCGGCTTTCATCTGCAGGGCCTGGACATGCGGCAGAACTCGGAGGTGCACGAGACGGTCGTCGCGGAGCTGTTCGCCTGGGCCGGAGTGCATTCCGACTACGCGAGCCTGCCCGAGGCGCAGCGCGTCGAACTGCTGGCCGCCGAACTCGACACCCGCCGCCCGCTGCTCGGCCCGACCGCGCGGCTGAGCGATCTGGCCGCCCGGGAACTCGGCGTGCTCGCCGCCGCGAAGGCCGCCCTGGACGATCTGGGTCCCGATACGGTGCCCAACTACATCATCAGCATGTGCACCTCCGTCAGCGATGTGCTGGAGGCCGCGCTGCTGCTGAAGGAGTCCGGCATCCTCGATCCGGGCGACGCGGATACCGCGCCGAGCAGCCCGGCGGGCGTCGTGCCACTGTTCGAGACCATCGATGACCTGCGGCAGGGCGCCGAGACGCTGGTCGCGGCCCTCCAGGTGCCCGCCTACCACCGGCTGGTCGCCGCGCGCGGCATGCAGCAGGAGGTCATGCTCGGCTACTCCGACTCGAACAAGGACGGCGGCTACCTGGCCGCCAACTGGGCGCTCTACCGCGCGGAACTGGATCTGGTGGAGGCGGCCCGCAAGACCGGAATCCGGTTGCGGCTGTTCCACGGTCGCGGCGGCACGGTCGGTCGCGGCGGCGGGCGCAGCTACGACGCCATCCTCGCCCAGCCCGCCGGCGCGGTCCGCGGTTCGCTGCGCCTGACCGAACAGGGTGAGGTCATCTCCACCAAATACGCCGAGCGGGGGACGGCGCACCGCAACCTGGAGGCCCTCGTCGCGGGCACCCTGGAATCGACGCTCCTGGACGTGGAGGGCCTGGGCGCCGCCGCCGAACCGGCCTACGACCTGTTCGACGAACTGGCCGAGCTGGCCCGGCAGTCCTACGCGCGGCTGGTGCACGACACCCCCGGATTCGTGGACTACTTCCGCGCCTCCACCCCGATCGCCGAGGTCGCCGATCTGAATCTCGGCAGCCGCCCGGCCTCGCGCAAGCCGACGAACTCCGTCAGCGACCTGCGCGCGATCCCCTGGGTGATGGCGTGGAGCCAGTCGCGGGTGATGCTGCCCGGCTGGTACGGCACGGGCTCGGCCATCGAGCAGTGGGTGGGCGGAGATCCGGAGCGTGTGGCGCGGCTGTCGGACCTCTATCGCCGCTGGCCGTTCTTCCGCACGGTCATGTCGAATCTGGCGCAGGTCATGGCCAAGGCCGACATGGACATCGCCGCCAGCTATGCCGAGCTGGTCGAGGATACGGCCCTGCGCGACACCATCTTCGGCATGATCCGCGAGGAATTCGACCGCACGGCTCGCATGCACGCCGCCGTCACCGGCAGTGATCAGCTCCTCGCCGACAACCCCGCCCTCGCCGAATCCATCCGCAACCGCTTCCCCTACCTCGAACCCCTCAACCAGATGCAGGTCGACCTGCTTCGCCGCCGCCGCGCCGGAGACGACTCGGAACTCGTCGAACGCGGCATCCTGCTCACGATGAACGGCCTGGCCACCGCCCTGCGGAACTCCGGCTAGCCCGGAGGACCGGGGGTGCGGTCAGCCCAAGGGCATGGGGACGCACGAGGATCCGAGGTCGGTGCCGGTGGATACCCGCACGTACAGGGTGCTCACCTGGTCCTCGGGGGCGATGTAGGAGCCGACGGCGCGGGCGGTGATCACATGGTCGCCCGTGGTGCCGGGCGTCCAGTCGACGTCGGCCCGCATCTTCCCGTCCTGATTGGTGACCTGCACCCGGCCGAGATAGATCTCGTCGTCGTAGAAATCCATGTGCATCGGATTGCTGGACGACGTCGTCGCCGTCACGGTGGTCTTGCAGCCCTGCACGGCCTGACCGTTCACGTCCAGCCTGGTACTCGCCGAGGCGCTCGCGGTACCGAGCAGCACGATCCCCGCACTGCCCAGGACGAGGCCGGCGGTGCGGACGGCCCTGTATGACATGTGAATCCCTCCGTTGTGCGCGTAGCACGGGCCAGTATCCCCGATCTGCCCGTCCCCGCATCACCGATCGTGGCTACTCGCCGGACACTCGCCGCGGCGACCGGCGTACCCGTCGACGTCGCACACGAAGGGACTGTTCCCGCTGGACCCCGCACACCCGGCAGGTCGACGCGCCCGGCCGGTGTCGCGAGATCACGGGCACAGGCTCGGGCGGCATGCTGGAACAGGGGGTGTTCTGCGGCCGAAAACCGGGATCCCACTGCGCGTGTCGGCGAACGGAGACCGGGACGGCGCGGCCGCTACAACGGAGGAAAGCTCATGACGCCGGCCGGTTCGCGCTGGGCCCGGAGGGGACAGGGCGCGCGTGCGCCGACCGGCGCTCGTGGTGATCACCAACCCACGTGATCACCGCGGGGATGCTGGGCCGGATTCCGGACGGCCCAGCGTCTGTGGGGTCAGCTGGCGTAGGCGCGGAGGCGGTCGGCCCGCTCTCCCTTGCGCAGCTTCGCCATGACCTCGCGCTCGATCTGGCGCACGCGCTCGCGCGACAGGCCGAACAGCTTGCCGATCTGGTCGAGCGTGCGGGGCTGACCGTCGTCGAGACCGAAGCGCAGCCGGATGACCTGTTGCTCGCGCTCGTCCAGCGTGGCCAGCACGCTGCGCACGTCGCGATGCATGAGGCCGGCGATGACGGCGCTCTCGGCCGAGGTGGCCTCGGAGTCCTCGATGAAGTCGCCGAGCGGAGCCTCCTCGTCGTTGCCGACGGGCATGTCCAGGCTCACCGGGTCGCGGCTGTGATCGAGCAGATCGGCGATCTTCTCCTCCGGGATGCCCGATTCGGCGGCCAGTTCGGCGTCGGTGGCCTCCCGGCCCAGCTGCTGGTGCAGCTCGCGCTTGATCCGGGCGAGCTTGTTGACCTGCTCGACCAGGTGCACGGGCAGGCGGATGGTCCGGCTCTGATCGGCCATGCCGCGGGTGATGGCCTGACGGATCCACCACGTGGCGTAGGTCGAGAACTTGAAGCCCTTGCTGTAGTCGAACTTCTCCATCGCGCGGATGAGGCCCAGGTTGCCCTCCTGGATCAGATCCAGCAACGGCATGCCGCGGCCGGTGTAGCGCTTGGCCAGCGAGACGACCAGGCGCAGGTTGGCCTCGAGCAGGTGCTGGCGGGCGGCCTTGCCGTCGCGGACGAGGATCGCCAGATCGCGCTTGCGGGTGGCGGCCAGTCGCTTGGAAGTCTCCAACAGGTGTTGGGCATAGAGGCCCGCCTCGATGCGCTTGGCCAGCTCGACCTCGTCGGCGGCCGTGAGCAGCGCCGTCTTGCCGATCCCGTTCAGGTACACGCGTACCAGGTCGGCGGCGGGGCTCTGGGCGTCGAGGTCCCCATCGCTGGCGCGCATTCCAGTGGTGGCGGGGCTTGTCATGACTTGCCTCCTGTCGGTGGTGTCTCACTCCGAACAACGGACCCGACACTGGGAAAGTTCCCCGCCACTGTCCCGATAAACAGTAGCTGAGCTGCGGATTTCGCCACTTCCGTCTGAGAAGTTCCTAAGAACGACGCAGGCGGGGAACGCCGGGCTCGCACTGTTGCCGGATATCTACCGAGAAGGCATCCAAACGTGACTAGAGGGGACGGATCAAACCGTGCCGCACGAGTCCCGTGGTGACGGCCAGGGCCGCGGAGCGCAACTCGGGAGTGGCGATGGTGCCGGTGTGGCCGATTGCCAGTAGTTCGACCAGTTCTTCCAACGGCAGACCGTCCGCGCGCATTCCCGCCAGCAGGGCGGCGGCGGTGTCGTCGACCTCGTGCTGCCAGCGCGGGCCGTTGCCGCGGTGCAGCCGGACCACGGCCTGATCCCAGCCGTCCGATCCGGGCAGGAAGACCCGTTCCAGCGCGGTGGCCGCGTCGACCTCGAACCGCGCGTTCCAGGCGATCTCCTCGTCGGCGGCGACCGCGCGCAGCCAGGCCGAGCGTTCGAAGTACGCGATGGCCTCCGCGCCGAGCGGATCGTCGAAGCCGTGCGTGAGGTCCTCGGCCAGCACCTCGGTGGGCCCGTCGACGGCCCGCAGATAGACGAAGCCGAAGCCGATGCCCTCGACGTCCGCGGCGTCGAACGCCGCCAGCCACCGCTCGGCCCGCTCCTGGGCGATCGGGTCGCGCGGATCCAGTCCGGCGTCGCGCAGCCAGGTCCCCACGTACAGCGCCGGATCCGCGATATCGCGCTGCACGATCCAGGCGTCGACGCCGTGGCCGGGCAGCCACGACGACACCCGGGTGCGCCAGTCCTCGCCGTCCACGTGCACCCAGGACGCCAGCATGGCCGCCGTGCCGCCGGGCGCGAGCAACTCGGGCGCCCGCGAGATCACCAGCTCGCTGGCGCCGTCCAGGGCCAGCCCGGAGTCGCGGTAGGTGTGCTCCACCCGGGCCGGGCCGACCACGAACGGGGGATTGGCGACGACCCGGTCGAACCGCCGCCCGTCGACCGGCTCGAACCAGGAACCCTCCAGCAGTTCGATGTCCAGGTCGTTGAGCGCCGCGGTCGCGCCGGCCAGCCACAGGGCCCGCCGGTTCACGTCGGTGCCGGTGACCGTCCGCGCGTAGCCCGCCGCGTGCACGGCCTGCACCCCGCAGCCGGTGCCCAGATCCAGCACCGTGCCCGTGGGTGCGGTCGGCGTCGCCCGCAACAGCGACAGCGACGCCTGCCCGACGCCCAGGACATGGTCGGCGGTGAGGGTGCGCCGCCGCATGCTGTCGTCGAGATCCGACAGCACCCAGCGGTCGTCGTTGCCCAGATCCAGCGGCCGCAGATCGAGGGCCGCGCGCACCTCGCCGCCGTCGCGTTCCAGCAGTCCGGCGGCAATCGCGCGGTCGATGCCCACGGGCGCGAACGCCGCGGCGGCCTCGCGCTCGGGTACCGGATCGCCGAGCAGGAGCAGCCGGACCAGCGTGCCGAGGTCCCCGGCCCCGCGCACGGCCCGGCGCACCGGCACCGGTTCGGACCGGCCGAGGGCGGTGTGCGCGTCCGCGCCGAGCGCTTCGAGGAGTGTGTCGGCGTCGTAGCGCGTGCGGGTCAGCGCGGTGCGCAGGTCGGGCGCGAGGGCGGCGAGCGCGGATCCGGTGGCGGCAGCGGCAGTCGGCATGAACCAGAACTCTGCCACCGCAACAATCGGGCATCCCGCCAAGCCCCGCCTTCGCGGCCGCGCGGCGCCGCCGGGAGCGGCCGGAGTGGTCGGTGTTGCATGTCGCGCAACCGAATTCGTCACCTCTACCTGCGGCAATACGACATACCAAACGTCCGATTTATTGATATTGTGACCTGGCTCACGAGGAGGTAAGTGGGAGTGACAACCGAAGAACGCCTCGCGGAACCCGCCGGCGAATGGTCCCGGATCTACGACGGCCCCGACTTCCAGCGACTGCGACGCAGATTCCGGCTCTTCGTCTTTCCGATGACCGCACTGTTCCTGGCCTGGTACGCGCTGTACGTCCTGCTGGCCGACTACGCACACGACTTCATGTCCCAGAAGGTGTGGGGCAACATCACCGTCGGGTTGATCTTCGGGCTGCTGCAGTTCGTCTCGACCTTCGTCATCACCTGGCTGTACGTGCGCTACGCCGATCGTGAACTGGATCCGATCGCCGACGAGTTGCGCGCCGAGCTGGAGGGAACCGATCGATGACCACCCACCTCGCCGCCGCGGTCGAGGGCAGCCGCCCCTGGCTCAACGTCACCATCTTCGCGATCTTCGTGCTGATCACGCTCGTCATCGTGTTCCGTGCCAGCCGCGACACCCGCACGGCCGCCGACTATTACGCCGCCGGGCGGGCCTTCTCCGGACCGCAGAACGGCATCGCCATCTCCGGCGACTACCTGTCCGCGGCCAGCTTCCTAGGCATCGCCGGGGCCATCGCGCTCTACGGGTACGACGGGTTCCTCTATTCGATCGGCTTCCTGGTGGCGTGGCTGGTGGCCCTGCTGCTGGTGGCCGAACTCCTGCGCAACACCGGCAAATTCACGCTGGGTGACGTGCTGGCGTTCCGGATGCGGCAGCGTCCCGTGCGTGCCGCGGCGGCCACCTCGACGCTGGCGGTGAGCCTGTTCTACCTGCTCGCGCAGATGGCCGGCGCGGGCGTGCTGGTCTCGCTGCTGCTGGGCGTGTCCGGGGATCTCGGGCAGAACCTGGTGATCGCCGTGGTGGGTGCGCTGATGATCGTCTACGTGCTCGTCGGCGGGATGAAGGGCACCACCTGGGTGCAGATCGTGAAGGCGGTGCTGCTGATCGCGGCGGCCGCGGCGATGACGGTGTGGGTGCTGGCCAAGTACGGGCTGAACCTGTCGTCGCTGCTGCAGGACGCCGTCGACCACGGCGGCAAGACCGGCGCGAAACTGCTCGAGCCCGGCTTCAAGTACGGCAAGAACGACACCAGCAAGCTCGACTTCCTCTCGCTCGCACTGGCACTGGTGCTCGGCACCGCGGGCCTGCCGCACGTGCTGATGCGCTTCTACACGGTCCCGACCGCGAAGGAGGCGCGCCGCTCGGTGGTGTGGGCGATCGGGCTGATCGGAGTGTTCTACCTGTTCACGCTCGTCCTCGGCTACGGCGCGGCGGCGCTGGTCGGCCCGGAGAAGATCGCCGCGGCGCCCGGTAAGGAGAACGCGGCCGCGCCGCTGCTGGCGCTCGAACTGGGCGGGCCGCTACTGCTGGGATTCGTTGCGGCCGTGGCGTTCGCGACCATTCTGGCCGTGGTGGCGGGGCTGACGATCACCGCGTCGGCCTCGTTCGCGCACGACGTGTACGCCAATGTGATCAAGCGCGGGCGCGCCGACAGCAAGGACGGCGAGGTGCGGGTGGCGCGCATCACCGCCGTCGTGATCGGCGCGGTCGCCATCGTCGGCGGCATTCTCGCCAAGAATCAGAATGTGGCGTTCCTGGTGGCGCTGGCGTTCGCGGTGGCGGCGTCGGCGAATCTGCCGACCATCCTGTACACGTTGTTCTGGAAGCGGTTCAACACCACCGGCGCGCTGTTCAGTATCTACGGCGGGCTGCTCGTGACGATCGTGCTGATCATCTTCTCGCCGGCGGTGTCCGGATCCTCGTCCGCGATGATCAAATCCGCCGACTTCCACTGGTTCCCGCTGTCGAATCCGGGCCTGGTCTCGATTCCGGTGTCGTTCGCCCTCGGCTGGCTGGGCACCATGCTGTCGCGGGAGCACGACGAGCGGAAGTACGTCGAGATGCAGGTGCGCGCGTTGACCGGTGCGGGTGCGGAAAAGGCCGTGCGGCACTAGGTTTCGCTCACCGGACGGCGGCGGGCGTCCCCGAGCGGAAGGTCTTGCGGTAGGCCAGCGGCGGGACGCCGAGTTCGGCGCGCATGTGGTGGCGCAGGGAGGCGGAGGTGCCCAGCCCCGCCGCGCGGGCGACCTCGTCGATCGGCAGGTCGGTGGATTCGAGGAGGTGCCGGGCGTGGCGGAGCCGCTGCTGCAGCAGCCACGCGCCCGGCGCGAGTCCCGTTTCGGCTTTGAAGCGGCGGGTGAAGGTCCGCACGCTCATCCGGGCGTGCGCGGACAGGGTGGTCAGATCGAGTTCGCGGTCGAGGTGCCGCAGTGCCCAGGCGCGGGTGGGCGCGGTGCCGTCGGAACCGTCGTCGGGCACGTGGCGGTCGATGAACTGCGACTGGCCGCCCTCGCGCCAGGGTGGCACCACGCAGTAGCGCGCCGCGCGATTGGCGACCTCGCTGCCGTGGTCGGTGCGCAGCAGGTGCAGGCACAGATCCAGACCGGCCGCCAGACCCGCCGAGGTGTAGAGGTTCCCGTCCTCGACGAACAACAGGTTCTCGTCCAGGCGAACCCGCGGGAACAGCAGGCGGAAATCGTCGGCGAAGGACCAGTGCGTGGTCGCGCGGCGGCCGTCGAGCAGTCCCGTCGCGCCGAGCACGAACGCGCCGGTGCAGATCGACACGATCCGCGCGCCGGGGCGGATACTCGCCAGCACCTCGGCGAGCGCGGGCGGCAGCGTCCCGTGCTCGCGCGGTCCGGGCATCTGCGTGCCGGGAACGATCACCGTCTCCGCTCCGGCCAGCCAGTCCGGACCGGCTTGCGGGACGATGCTGTACCCCATCGTCGCGGGCACCGGGCGCTCGTCCAGGCCGCAGACGCGCACGTCGTACAGCTTCGTCCCATCCGCGGCGGTCGCGTTCCCCAGCACCGTCGGCGGAATGGTCATATCGAATCCCACCACCGGCGCCAGCGCCAGCACCGCCACTCGATGCCGCCCGATCCCTTGCGCAGCACGGCCTTCCGCCACGACGGCCCCACCTACACCCTCACCGCCGTTGCCCGCCGCGCTCATGCCGGCACTCGCCCGGTGTGGGGGTCGCGGCCGGTGAGGCAGTAGACACCGCCGGTCGGGTCGTTCATCACCATCCAGTGCGCGCCGCGGGAGATGCGCCGGGCGCCGAGGGATTCGTGCCAGGCGGCGGTGGCGTCGACATCCGCGCAGGCGAGGTCGAGGTGGGCCGTGGGCGGTTCGTCGGTGTTCTTGCGTTGCAGCAGGATTCGGATGGGAAGGCCGTCTGGGACGTCGAGCCGGGCGAACTCCGGCAGGGAGGTGGGGCGCGTTCCCCATCCGGTCAGCTCCGTCCAGAAGGCGACCTCGCGATCGAAGCTGGAGGCACCGATATCCAGGCACACCTGATCGAGGCGGCTGAGGGTGCCGTCGGGGCCCGCGACCGGCGGCGGCACCCGCCCGCCCTGCTCGGTCGTCAGGCAGAACGCCGTACCGCCAGGGGATTTCAGGTAGCTGAAGTTGTCCTCATCGATGACGGAGGTCGCGCCCAGCGCGTGCGCCCGGCGGCGGGCCGCGCCGAGATCCTCGACATCGAGATCCAGATGCGCGCCACCGGGACCGCCCACGGCCTGACCCCGGACACACGCGTCACCGTGCTCGGGCAGCAGCGTGGTGAATTGGGCGTGCTCGCCGCGGCGTTCGGACAGTCGTGTCGCGGTCACGGTCGTCCAGAACGCGAATGCCTCGTCGAACGCGGCGGCGGGGCGGTCGATGAAGGCCCAGTTCCAATAGATCATGCCGTCCTCCCGAAGTGGCCAGATATTGACGGATTGTGGCATTCAGGCCACTCGTCCGCAACCGGCCGGTGCTGCACGATCTGGTGGTGACCGACGTGCGAGACCCCGCTCCCACCGCGGCCGCGGTGCGGCCCAGAAGATTTCGACGCGTGCATCCGGCCTGGCCGGTGGCGGCGGCCGGATTCGTGGCGCTGATCGGCGCCGCCGGATTCCGGTCGGTGCCCAGCGTGCTGATGGACCCGCTGCACGATGAGTTCGGCTGGTCGCACGGCACCATCGGCTCGGCGGTGTCTCTGAATGTGCTGCTGTACGGGCTGATCTCACCGTTCGCGGCGGCGCTGATGGACCGTTTCGGCATCCGCCGCGTGGTCGCCTGCGCGCTGCTGCTGGTCGCGGCGGGCAGCGGGCTGACGGTGTTCATGACCGAGTCGTGGCAGCTGCTGGCGACCTGGGGGCTGCTGGTGGGTATTGGCGTCGGCTCGATGTCGATGCCCTTCGTCGCCACCATCACGGGCCGCTGGTTCGTGCGTCACCGCGGCTTGGTGACCGGCGTCCTGACCGCGGCCGGGGCGACCGGTCAGCTGGTATTCCTCCCGCTGATCTCGGCGCTGGCGCAGGCCCACGGCTGGCGGGTGCCGTCGCTGGTGGTGGCGGGGACGGCGCTGGCGGTCGTCCCGCTGGTGCTGTTGTTCATCCGGGACTATCCCAGCGATATCGGCGAGCGGGCCTACGGCGCCGCGCCGGACAGTACGGCCGGGGTGCGGACCGCGGTGACGGGCGGAGCCACCCGGGCGCTGACCGTACTGGCCAGAGTCGCCAGGACGCCCGCGTTCTGGCTGCTGGCGGGCGGCTTCGCGGTCTGCGGGGCCTCGACGAACGGCCTGGTGGGCACGCATTTCGTCAGCGCCGCGCACGATCACGGCATGCCGCCGACCACCGCGGCCGGGCTACTGGCGGTGGTCGGGATCTTCGATGTGGCCGGCACCATCGCCTCCGGCTGGCTCACCGACCGCGTCGACTCGCGCTACCTGCTGATCGGCTACTACTCGCTGCGCGGGCTGTCGCTGCTGATCCTGCCCGCGCTGTTCGCGCCCGATACCCGCCCGAGCATGTGGGTGTTCATCATTTTTTACGGCCTCGACTGGATTGCGACCGTGCCGCCCACTGTGGCCTTGTGCCGCAAGCACTTCGGCGACGACGGTCCGATCGCCTTCGGCTGGGTCTTCGCCTCCCACCAGGTCGGCGCGGCATTGGCCGCCACCGGCGCGGGCGTCATCCGCGACCTCCAGGGCAGCTACGACCTCGCCTGGTACATCGCGGGCGGCCTGTGCGGCGCCGCGGCGCTCATGTCCGCCGCGGTGCGCCGGGGCTCACCCGTCGATCGAGCGGTGGTGGCCTGACTAGAGGGCCTTGGCCGCGCGGCGCTCGTCCCAGCGGCTGGGTTCGTCCTTACGGCGCGGCGGTCGGTCGTTGGCGATCAGCACCGCGACCCAGGGCAGCGGGATCGAGACGCCGATGATGGCGAGCGAGATCAGCGGATTGGCCCACAGGCCGTAGGCGACCGCGGCCAGGATCAGGCACGGAATACGGAACGCCATGATCGCCGTATATCGGCGGACCCGCGCGCGATGCTGCTGCTCGAGGGAGGGCGCGGCCTCGGTGATGAGGACGGGCCGCTGTTCCTCCTGACCGGGAAAATAGCCTTCGGAGCGGCGCGGCGGACGGGGGATCGAACCGGGTGGAAGGCGCTCGAACTCGGGGCGAACCTCGCCGTCGCGGTCTTCGGCATCGGGGGATTCGCCGTCACGCTGCATACCTCGAGTCTTCCACTCGAGCCCGCCGATTGCACACGGCGATGCGACCCGATCCCGCGATGCTGGCAAAATGGATCCCGTGAGTACCGACACCCTCGTACGTCCGGATACGACCACCGACGAGTCGACCACCGACGACACCCCCAAGTACTTCCACTACGTGAAGAAGGACAAGATCGCCGAAAGCGCGGTCATGGGCACCCACGTAGTGGCCCTGTGCGGCGAGGTCTTCCCGGTCACCCGCTCCGCCAAGCCCGGCTCCCCGGTCTGCCCGGAATGCAAGCGCATCTACGAGCTGATGAAGAAGGGCTAGCCCTTTCCGCTGGTCAGGGACTTGTGGTCAGTTGACCAGGACCCCTAACTGTCACTTTGGTGTAACTTTGCCCGGATTCCCGGTGGTCAAGGTCCGTTTTGGGCCGCCACTGTAAGGGCGGTTCATCGGGGTGAGTTGGTTTGGCTCGGGGCAACGGGGGAGGGCGTCCGAAAGCGGGTTTCGGCGCTGCTCGGGGTCGGTGGTTGTGGATGTGATGCTTTCGGTTGGCCCTGTGCTGGTTTGGGTCGCGGGGTTAAGTCCGCTCCGGGCGCCTGCCTGGTTGGTCGGACTCGGTGGTGCACCATGGCCACCTCATATGCTGGCCTGGCGCACGGGTGTCGCAGCCGGGGCCTGGGAGCCGCCGTTGCGGGCCGCTAGCCGGTGCGTGACAACAAATGCGTGACGGCGTCTCTCGTAGTGAGGTGCCGATGCCGCGTTTCGGCTTGTGTCCCAGTCGGGCTACTGAGGTAGCCCCGCTGTGCGTTGTAGCGATTCTGGCCCGGTATCCGACTCCGCAGATTGAGGCGGGGAGCCCGGACTTCGCTGCGTGGAGGTAATGATGACTGGTGGTGCCAGGCCATGCTTGTTCTGTGAGATGGTCGGGAATTCCTCTCGTGAGCATGTGTTTCGCCAGGAAATGGGCAATAAGCTCGCGCTTCGAAGTGGCTGGACTCATCGGTTTTGGCGAGCTTGGCTGGATGAAGACGGCCCACAGGTGCAGGATCGGGCCGCGCAGAACTCGTTGTACGACTGGCAGGTCAAGACGGTGTGCGCGCCGTGCAACAACGGCTGGATGAACGACCTCGATCTGGCTGTGGAGACAATTCTGGTCGATCTCGCTGAGGGGCGCGAGACGGAAATTGTCGCGGCTCGAGCCGATAGCTTGGTGGCGTGGGCGGCGAAGACGGTCGCGGTCTACGCGTCGGGCGAGCCCGGACGGTTCATCATCAGTCGTAGTGAGCTGGATTGGATCTATCGGTGCCGGACTGCACCGCCGATGTGGCAGGTGTGGGCGGCCAGGGCCGACCTGGACGAGGACCACCAAATCTTGGCCCGTCATCTGCGGGGCATAGGGCAACTCTTGTCATTGGGAGACGAGCCGGTCCATGTCACCGCCATCGCTCAGAAACAGTTCGTTGTTTTCGTTCGCGGTACCGCCGGCATTCAGGACGGTGAATACGGTGTGCACGCCTCCTCGTCAATTATCGACGAACAAGACGCAAGGTTTGTGCAGCTCACGCGGAGATCTACGTCGGATGTGAGCCTGGCGGGCCGTAAGGCGCTGACGCGTGATCAAATCCTCGCTGTCGTCGAACGCCTTCTGCTCGACTGAGTCGACCACATTGCGGTCGCTTGCCCGACAGAGACCTTCCACTGCTCATTAACCGATGTAATTCTCGGCTGAGAGCCCGTCCTTCAGCTCATTGAATTGATTTTTGTATTGTGTGCAGATTACAGTAGTTGCACTCGTACTATTCGTAAGAAAGTGGGCGATTGTATGGCAAAGAAGGTCACCGTCGAGTTGGTGGACGACTACGACGGTAAGTCCAAGGCGGCGGAGACGGTTCGATTTGGTATCGACGGTGTCGAATGCGAGATCGACTTGTCGATGGCGAATGCGGGCAAGCTCCGTGAAGCGCTCGAACCGTGGACCGGCCCGGCACGGAAGGTCGGCCGGATCCCGAAGGGCAAGAACAAGGCGGCGGCGCGCTCGTCGACCGATCGGGAGCAGACCTCGGCGATCCGGGATTGGGCTCGGAAGAACGGTTACAACGTGTCGAGCCGCGGCCGTATTCAGGCGGATGTCGTGGCGGCGTACAACAAGGCGAGCTGAGATCGGTGGGCGCGGTCGGCATCCATTCCAGTGGCCGACCGCACCGCTCGCCCGTCTGCGAAGCCGATCGGTGCCATGGAAGGACCCGTCGATGAAGGTCACCTTGCCCGCAAAGCCGCTGTGCGAGTAATCGCGCGGGACGGTACCCACGAGGTCGAGATACGTCGGTCTCGGTTTCTGTGCACAGTCGCCCGGGTCCGCGACATCGAAGCCGCTTCCGCGGTCATCGCGCGAGTTCGGAAATCCAACCCCGGAGCCGGTCACCATTGCACAGCCCTGCGGGTCGGTGATCCGGCCACCGGCGGGCTCGGCGCCCGCAGCAATGACGACGGCGAGCCTGCGGGCACTGCAGGCGTCCCGATGCTGGAAGTGCTCGCCCGCCGGGACCTAACCGATGTCGTCGCCGTTGTTTCGCGCTGGTTCGGCGGTACCAAACTCGGCGCCGGCGGCCTGATCCGTGCCTACTCCGGCGTCCTGGCCGAGACATTGGACCTCGTCGGAGAACTCCGTTGCGTTCGCCACCACATATTCCTCCTCGAATCCCCGCATGCCCGGTCCGGGCGTCTCGAGAACGACCTGCGCAACTCGGCCTACAGACTCCAGGGCATCGAGTACGGAGCGGAAGCCATGTTCACCGTTGCCGTTGCCGAACACGATGCGGATAGTTTCGAGGCATGGCTTGCGACGCACTCCGGCGGCGCGATCGCAGCCGTCGATACGGGACTGCGGGACCTCTACCTACCCTGACGGCTCGCGTGGACAGGGACCCGAACGGGGCCTGTCGTCCAGTATGCCGCCCGCGAAAGACTAGTGAACCGGTCGACCTCGGGTGGATCGATCACGATGGCAATCGAATCTCCGGTCGCTGTGGGTTGGATGTGGTTTGGTAGCCGAGTGTGTGCAGCGTCGGAGGTCACGTACTCCACCGTCAGGCGAGGGCTGGGTTCGGCCCGAGTCGCGCTCGTATTCGACGGTGGGCAGGACTGGTCGTACTGGGCACGACGAGCTCTGTGGCTTGCTAACCAGACGTGGGGCGGGTCGGGCTTCGCGCTTGTGCCCCATCACGACGGGCAGGTCGCGCCGCGATCTTGAGGGCTTGCCGGATTTACGATCCGGACTACGTGGTGACTTATCCGCGGGAACTTGTGGACTTCGAGTACTTCATGCAGGGCCAACTGCAAGTTCGCGGAGTCGATGGGCAGCTGCTGGAAGGTCCGGAACGCTGGAACGCGTTGGCGGAGGGGATCGTGCTGTCGGACACGGTGACTGCCGGCGATCGTATGGCGAGGGATCAGGTTGCTGCCGTGTGTTCGCCGTACATGCGAGTTCACAACACTTCGCGGGTTGAACCGGTTCGTGAGTACCGCAAGGGTGCGGAGTTCCCGGACGTGAATCTCATGCCGGGTTTGGCTGTTGGGAACTGCGTGCAGTGTCCTCCGAACTGGGGTGGGTTGCTCGGTGTCGCCGTCGCGTCGCACGCCGGGCTCGTCGATTCGCCGAACCCTGCGGCCATCGAGCCCGACATCGACGATCGCGCGCTCGGTCGCCTGACCGCCTGGTTGATGGGAACCCGGCCGTCGCCTCCCGCGTGTTTGATCAGGCTGCCGCGTGACGGTGCCGCACATTCTGAGGTCGGTCGTGCCTGGGGCTACACGATGACTAGTTTATTGCAGGTTTCTGAGTCCCTTGTTCCGGCCGAAGCTCTACTGGTAGTGGGCGATTCGCCCGACGACTTCGCCCTGGCCCGGCTGTGGCAGCTCACCTACGGGCAGGGTGTCTGGTTGCCCAGTTTCCTCGGAATCGATCGCGATCCTCTTCCGTCTGCCTTTGTGGAAGGGCTAGCCAGGATTTTCGACAGTTGCAGTGTGGGCCCGAGAAAGTTGACGGTCACCTCTGCTTCCTTGCCCGAGGCAGACATCGCCGATGTATTGGAGCGGTTCAGAGCGGCAGTTATCGAATGGCCGGGTGGAGACCAGAATCCCGATGGCATCAGCCAGGCAGCGGGCGCACGCGATCTCGCCTGGCCACGACGTAACACCACCTATCTCGCGGTCAGGGAGCAGTTCGACGAGGTACTCACGGTCCCAACCAAAGCTGATTCGACTGGGACGAGAACGATGTTGGCTCCGTTGCCGCCACCGTTACTGGAAGACAATCTGCTCGCGCAACATCCAAACATGACGTGGCACATCGACATCACGTGGCTGGATGATCAATCGGTCCTCGGTTGTGGACTTACGGGCCGAGATCTATTGCCCTCGACCGAGGGCCTTCAGATGACGCTCGCACGCAGCAGCAGACACGGGACCTCCTATCCATCACGACGTTACGATCTTGTCCTCGATGGGATCCCGGCTGTCAACCGGTTGCCGCGCATCAAACTTCGTGATTTGAGCCTCGCCGATTGGGTCGATGCGAAGCTGGCACAGCACGGCCTGACCAGCAGGCTTAGCTCGGCGGGCCAGAAGACCGCCCAACTGGCGCGGATGCTCGGTGATCGTGCAGCGGTTGTGGAATTGTTTGCTGGTCCGCTCCTGCCTGCGCTGCACAAGATGGACGCCAAGGCGAAACGGACTATCGACTGCTACCCGCATGACGAGGGGGTTCGGATCCGTGCTGGTTACGGCGTCTTGAATTTCAACGGATTCGTCGTCTCATCCCCAGCCATCACGGAGCCAGAGATCAGGTACCTACTGGACACAGCTTTACGGGCGGGCGTTATTCGCTGCGGACTCGTACTCCGGTGTGTCGTCTGTACAGAAGTCCAGTTTCAGCCGATTGACAGGCTGGGGCAACGGTGGACGTGCGAGCGATGCGACTCCATGAACGATCTCGATCAGCCAGCATGGAATCTGCCTCTGGCCGAGCCGCGGTGGTTCTATGATTTGCACCCGGTCGGGAGGCAACTGCTTGATGACCACGGTGACGTGCCCATCGCCCTCGCCGCTCATCTTGCGGCTTCAGGCGAAAAGGCCCTGCCCTACCATGACCTGGCAGAAATTGAACTGGTCGGGCAGGCCAAATCGAGGGTCGAGCTAGACCTGATCGCCTACCACGATGGGAAACTCACCGTGGGAGAAGCCAAGAGTGCCGCGCAACTGAACGGTAAGAACACTCGCGAACGGCGAGCCGAGGTCGCGAAAAAGTGTCAGGCCGCCGTCTGGCTCGAGGCGGATGAGCTGGTCTTCGGGACTTCCGAACCCGCATGGACCCCCAGCGCTGTGAACAACATCCTCGACTCGGTAGCCGCGTTCGATTGGCCTCGAATCGGCCAGCCCACGATTCGCCTGGTAGCCGGCTTAGGCCTCTCGAACGCGACTACTACGGATTGGTCAGACCCAGGTACGGCTCCATGCCAGGCGGGATAAGCGCGTGCGCAAGGTACCCGGCGGCAACGGTCGTCGTCCTATCACACAGACTCGACAACCACCGCATCGGTTGCGATGTCGTCGAATGTGTCAGACCGCAAGTGGTGCAACGCTTTCCAATCTATTTCGAACGGTGCAGAGTGAAGAACGGTTGCGAGTAGGCTGAGGCGTGCTGCGCGGGTCGCAGGGGCGTCGCTCATGACGAGGATTTCGTCGAAGAAGGTCCTAAGGGCGGCCGCCAGCGGCTGTGCGGTAACCGCCCAAGCGGTCAGACGCTGTTCCTGGCTGTCAGCGAGCCTGCTGAGCGCGGTGATCAGGTTTCGTTCGGCGGGCTCGGTGAGTGTTTCGGTCTCGATGGTTGCGGGTGTGCCGGGCGGAACGATTCGTGCGATGCGTTGGAGTCCTTCGACGATCTCGGCAAGTTCCTGGGGAGCGGTGTTGCGTGCGTGTTCGATGTCGATGCGCAGTCGGTCCGCTCGCCGTGGGTTTTCTGAGCCCGGCCGGATTGCTTCGATCAGGGCGATGGGGACGTTCTCATCGCGCAGTCGTTGCTCGTAGCGGGTGGCGAGCAGGTCTTCGGCGGTGTCGAGTACGGCGTCGTCGACGGTGATGCCTTGTGCGCGCAGCTTGTCCGCGGCGGTGGTGAGTCCGTCTCGGTAGGTGAGTGTTTCGAGCTGTGGGGATTCGGGGAGGATGCGGATGACGCCGAGGGCCGCGCGGCGGAGCCCGTAGGGGTCGGAGGTGCCGGTGAGTTTGGCGCCGATGGCGAGCATGGCGACGAGCAGGTCGTACCGGTCGGCCAGGGCCAATATCGCGCCCGGCGTCGTGGCAGGGAGGCGATCGTGGTGGTGGCGTGGCAGTTCGGTGTCGAGCAGTGCGTCGGTGACGGCGTCGGATTCGCCTGCCTTGCGGGCGTATTCGCGGGCCATGGTGCCAGCGAGGGAGGTCATCTCGATGACCATCTGTGTGGCCAGGTCGAACTTCACCAGTTCGCCGGCACGTTGGAGTGTGCTGGAGTCATTGGGAGACAAGGTGATTCGTGTGGCGAGGTCGCGGCTGGCGGTGGCGATGCGGTTGGCGCGGTCTGCCATGGATCCGAGTCGGTTCTCGAAGGTGAGTGCGGTGAGCTGCGAACGGAACTGCTGGGGCGTGGTGTGTAGATCGGCGTTCCAGAAGAAGGTGGCGTCTTCGAAGCGGGCGCGGAGCACGTTTTCGTTGCCGTCGCGGACGGCGTTGGAATCGCAGGCCCCGTTCGCGAAAGTGACGAACAGCGGCAGCAGGTGGCCGTCGGCGTCGCGGATGGGTAGGTAACGCTGGTGTTTGCGCATTACCGTGGTCAGGATCTGCTCCGGCAATTGCAGGTACTTCCCATCGAACCGGCCAAGAACGCCGACGAGAGTCTCGACCAAATTGGTGATCTCGTCGATGAGTCCTGCTTCCGCGTCGGTGTCGATCGTGCCGTTGCGACTGGCGGCGAGGTCGCCGGCCGTGCGGACCACAATGGCGCGGCGTTCATCACGGTCGATGACGATTCCTTCGCCGCGGATCGTCGGGCCGGACGGAGGGTTCGACGTAGGCAACGCGCCAGGGTTCGGGGCCGAGCACACCGAGCAGGGTGACCGGGTTCATGGGGCTGCTGCACGATGAGGTGACAGTGGTTAAGCAGCCTGTGGGGCTGCTGGGGTCATGATGGTTTCGAATTCGATCGGGGTCAACCGGCCGAGGCGGGCTTGCCGTCGGCGGCGGTGGTAGGTGCGTTCGATCCAGGTGACGATCGCTGTCCGCAACTGTTCACGGGTGGCCCATCGCTGCCGGTCCAGGACATTGCGTTGCAGCAGGCTGAAGAAGCTCTCCATCGCGGCGTTGTCGCCGGCCGCGCCGACCCGGCCCATCGATCCGGATATGCCGAATCGGTTGAGCGCGTGGACAAACCGGCGGGAACGAAATTGAGACCCGCGGTCGGTGTGCAGGATGCAGCCAGAGACCTCACCACGGCGCGCCGCCGCATTGCGCAGGGCCGCGACCGCGAGCCTGGACTTCATGCGTGAGTCGATCGAGCAGCCCACGATCCGGCCCGAGAACACATCCTTGATCGCGCACAGATAGAGCTTTCCTTCATCGGTGCGATGCTCGATAATATCACTGAGCCACAGCCGGTTTCGCTCATCGGCGGTGAAGTTCCGGCGGACGAGGTCATCGTGAACCGGCGGTCCCGGCCGTCCGCTCTTGCCACTGCGGCGTTTGCCGAACGCGCTCCACCACCGGTTGCTCGAACAGATCCGCCACGCGGTCCGCTCGGCCATCGCCTCACCGGGTTCGCGGGCCTCGTCGGCCAGAAACCGGTATCCGAACTCGGGGTCGTCTCGGTGCGCGTCGAACAACGCGTTGGCCCGATACGCTGCGGCGAGTTCGCCGGCGGTCACGGGTTCGGCCAGCCATCGGTAGTACGGTTGGCGAGCGAGCTGCAGTACCCGGCACGTCACCGCCACGGGAATCCCGCCGGCGGCAAGCTCTTTCACGAGCGGGTAGAGCCTTTTCCCGGTAGCTGAGCCCGCGACAGATACGCCGCGGCCCGCCGCAAGACTTCGTTCTCCTGCTCCAGCAACCGGATACGACGCCGCGCATCACGCAACTCGGCCGACTCGGTTCGCGTCGTGCCCGGCTTGTCCCCGTCGTCGACGTCGGCCTGGCGCATCCATTTCGACACGTCACCGGATGCACACCGAAATCGGCGGCGATCTGCTCCAGCGTCACCCCGTCCTCACGGTTACGAACAACCCGGACCACGTCATCGCGGAACTCCTGCGGATACGGCTTGGGCACAGTGACATCCTCTCAGGCCCGCCTCCCGGCCAGCCATCTCAGTTGTCACCTATCCGTGCAGCAGCCCCGCCGGCGAGACGGCCGAAGTAGACGTTGCTGTGCGGGCAGTTACGCAGCTGGCCGTCGTAGCTGACGCTCGCCCACACCATGCCGGATTCGCAGTGCCCTGCCAATTGGGAGAACCTCAACCCGAGCGTGGGGTCGTCGGAGCGGAGCGGAGTGTCAGCGTCACTGGTGCACAGCTTCTGCGCGCACGGCCACGCGACGGTCATGCCGGGGCATTCTGTGGCGATGAGCCGGTCGATCTCATGCATCAGCGGCAAGGTCACCGAGACCGGGACGCCGTAGCGGTCGTCGTTTCGGCCGGTGGGTACGTAGCGCATGACGCCGAACTCGCGCACTCCGAGCCGGTAGGCGTCGCGGATGACATCGAGCGCGCCGGACACGTTCTCCTGAACGAGGGTGAGCTCGGCGACCACGGCGATGCCGGCATCGAGCAGCAGCCGCATGGCGGTGGTGGCTTTGTCGTAGGCCCGGGGATGGCCGGTGAGTTGGTTGTGCTGGTTGCGGTCGCCGTGGATGGACACCAGAGCACAGCGCACGTTCGCGGCGGCCAGGCGCGCAGTGCGGTCGGCGGTGATGAAGTGCCCGTTGGTGAACACCACCTGATACAAGCAGAGCCGTCCGCCGTGCTCGAAGATTTCCATTGCGTCCGGATGGAGCAGGGTTTCGCCGCCGCTGTAGCGGATTACGAAACAGCCTTGCTCTGCGCACTCGTCGAGGATCGAAATGGCCAAGCCGGTCGGGATATGTTTTTCGGGCAGTTCACGGACTGCACGGCGGACATCGCGGTCCGACATCGTGGGGTCGATCTTCCACACGTTGTAGCAGAAACCGCAGTCCCAGTTGCAGACCGCGGTCAGCTCGATCTCCATGCGCAGCGGAAATTTGAGCCGGGCATCGAACCGTTTATCGATCTCGAGCAGCGATCCGCCGTGCGTCGAGGATGGCGGCTGCGGTGCAGTCAGGGTGGTGATGAGCGTGTTGAGGTCGGCGGCGACCCTGGCAGGGTCGGCGTGATACCGGTCGGTGACGGCTTCGACGACGTCTTGGTGGTCGGCGCCGGAGTAGATCTGGTCGACCATTTGCTTGGCGACAGCGTTGCGCAACCGATGGAATGCCCCGATATTGGGGTCGAAGAGCAGCCCCAGGTCGCGGCGGTAGCGTTGCCGGGATGTGAGGTTTTCTGTGGTGGCGAGGCTCATCACGCAGCCCTGTTCTCGTGTGGGGGCGCCAAGCGGTCGAGCAGTCCTAGGACATCGACGGTTACCCGCTCCGGGAAGGTTCGGGATTCTCGGGCCACGGTCTCGGCGATCTGATCGACGGTGCGGCCGGCGCGGGCGAGGTCGACGATGCGTTCTGCGGTGGCGTTCCCCAGCCGTACGCATGTAACTCTCACCCGGTGGGGGTCCTTCTTCGTCAGTAAGGCTAGTCAGTCAGTGCCGGGCAACAATTATCCGGCCTTCTGCGGAAGTTCGCCGAAACGGCGAGTCCACCGCGTCCCGTCCTCATCGTCGAATGTGATGTCCGCGCGCACCCGACCTGCACCCTCGGCGAAAAACACCACCTCGGCGGTGGTCACCGCGTACAGGACCTCCGGAAACGAGTCGGTCATGGCTGCCTGAACCTGCTGCAGACGAGCCGCTGCCGTTGGGTCGGAAGCCAAGCCGTTTGCCATCATCCCCCCGTAGGCGCCCAGCCCGGCACCTGCACCTGGCGGGAACCCGGGATACATCTGCGCTCGGTTGCCGATGGCTCCCAACGTGCCCTCAAGCACCTGGCCCAGCATCTTCTCGAATACCTGTTGGATCGAAATGCGTCTTTTCGCGGGAACGCACTGGTCAACGGTGCGGTTCCCCAGGTCGTCGACGCAGTAGACGTCCACGGCGAGGGCCGTGATCGGGCCGGGGGTGCCGTTGTTGACTTTGATGTTCCAGCAGTTCTCGATTAGTGGATTCCTGTCCACCGACACTGTGACTGCGCGAACTCGGCCACCGTTGCCGCCCATCGGGCTTGCGCCGAGGTAGGTATTGATGTCCCCTCCGGCGGACAGATGGCTCTGACTGGAGGTGTAACCGACTAGCGCGGAGGCAGTTTCGCCGTCTACCGCCGCGCCCTGGGAGGGTGGGGCGGCTCCTGAGTGGCCCGCACCTTGACACCCTGGATCCTCACGGACCCGCCGGCGGACACATCCTCGGCCGTCACTCCACTGCCACCTTCGACCTCGACATCGATGACTTCGATATCGCCACCGGCCTCAACGCGCTGAAGTCGGACGCCCACTGCCGCCGCGGCGCCGGGCGCATGTTCCTCGATCTGGTTCAGCAGCGCTTGCGCGAGATCCTGCAGTTCGGCGTCCTCGCCCGCACCGGCCTGGCGGAGTTTCTTGGCCAGCAGTTGTCGCCGCAGTTCTTCGCTGGGATCGGATTCGATCTCTTCGACAGCTGCAGTCGCAACCGCGTAGCGGTCAACGATCCACTGCCGCAGTGCGTCATACGAATCGGTGACTATCTTCTTGACGGTCTGACGTGCCCCTTCGGATGCACCTATAGCCACCGCCCCCGCGACCATTCAGCGGATCCATGCCTACTAAACCTCCGGCTTCGAAACGTGCCGCACCCTCATCAGCGGCCAATTGGTCAAATCTAGTCGATTCCGTGCCTTCGCCAGGCGAGACACGCACCTTGCGGTGGCGGGCGCGGCGCACCTCCGGCGGGTCTCCGCGTCCGCCTGGTCGGCCAGCTCCGCGGTGCCCAGGTGTGCGCCGGTGCGGGAGACCCCGGGGCATCACACAAGACAGCTGTGGCTGGTGTTATTTGTTGCCAGCCTTCGTCCGCTGCTCCGACACGCCCTTCGCCGGACGCGTCGGAGCTGGCGGCCGGTTGTTACCGGTCGAGGATCGTGTGCAGCAAGCCGATCACCGCGAGGCCAATCCCGACTCCCAGGCTCACGTCGGTGATCGCCCCGATGGCTGTCCCGCTCGCCCCTGCGGTTGTGAGGATCACGAACCAGCGCAACGACAAGCGTTCGGGGTCGGGGTGCGAACCGGACCGGTTCGCGGTGCTAGATGTCACGTGACGACGCCTTTCGCTCTGGATGTCCACCAAATCGGACGGCCGCTCATGGCCATCTGCTGGTATCCAGCCTGGTACCCGCACTGGGTCGTTGTCTACGATCAGAGATACATCACTATGTCAGGGGCTTATCATTTCGGACGAAAACAAGGTCGTCGCTATGCTCAGCGTTCCGCCGTTCGGAGGCCCTGGAACGGGCGGTCGGGTCCTCGCCAACGACGACGGGACCGAATCGGTCGTGGTGAGCTACGACGATGCGCCAGGGCCGTGGAAATACGCGGCCGAAGGGCGCCTCGTGAACGGAGTGCCCATGATCACGGAGCTGTTGGTGAGCCAGCGTGATCCGTCCGTACCCGTGGCGATCACCCAGACCGGATTGCGTCGCGTGCAGCTGCGCCTGATTCTCAACCGCGTCAAACGCGCCTTGAAGACGGAATGGGGAAATCGCGTCTCGCAGTTGCTCGGCGATGCTCGAACCCAGACGCCAAAGTCTGGACGGTCATGGCACGCAGAGCATTACATGCAGGTCGCCTGGTGGTATATCAAGGCGGAGGCCGACGGTGTCGCCGCCCGCAAAGCGATAGCGGAGCACTGGGGTGTCTCACGCATCACCGCAAGTCGCTGGCTGAGCGAAGCACGCAAACGCGGCTACCTCGCGCCTTACGCCGCCGGAAAGAACGAACGCAGCGACGATGACCTGTGGTCGCGACAGCAGTTCGCCACCTCCACCGTCGAAGCGTCGGTGGTCCAAGCGTTCCTAAACCGCACCGTGGCCGAGGCGATGAAGGATTCGCCGGAGACCGCGCTGGCCAAAGTCTTGGACACCCTCCTCACCCTTGGGGCAGAAGCGATCTCAAGGACCACGCGAACCGAGAACGGCAAGGATGAACTCGGTCTGCAAGCGTTCTTCGACTATTTGTTCGCATTGGCGGAGCAGGCCGAGAGCGACACGCTACGCGCAAGCGCCAAGGCGCTGGTGGATGCGCTGACCGCCGAAGGCCTATCCGAATAACAGCCGTAACACCCCACAACCCGACGCCGCACAGCGTGACGGACACCAGTCGGCACCGGAAGCGGTGAGACGCGAAACCGCCGAGGCCGATATGCCGGTGTCGAGCGGCTGTGATTTCTGGACGGACGAGAACGGGCACACGGTACGGTTTCAACCCTAAATTCGATGGGTGGCAATGAGTTCGGCTCTCCACACTCATTGGACCGGTGCGTTCGTCGGGTGGTGTGCGTTCTTGTCGTACCTCGGGCGTACGGTCTGGCTCATTGTTCGGCGAGCAGGGGTGTGTATGTCGGATCTGTGGGCGCACAGCAAGAACGCCCGAGGGGTGCGTCATCCGTTGGTGGCGCATTTGCGGGGGACCGCCGGGCTGGCGGGGAGCTTCGCGGCGGTGTTCGGCGCCGAGTGCATCGCCTATTACCTTGCGCTGGTTCATGATGCGGGGAAGGCGAGGTTGGTGTGGCAGCAGGGCCTGCTGCGTGCCGAGGCGTCGGGCGGCCGCGTGGTCGGGGTCGATGGCCAGTCGATCGATCACAAGCGGGCGGGGACGTGGCTTGCGGCCCAACATATCCGGCCGCCGGTGTTCGCAATGGTGGTGTGGGGCCACCACGGTGGCCTGTCCGATCTGTTGCTGTTGAAAGATGCTGTCAGACAAGAGGTCCGGGGTGAACGCGACGCGGTGCAGGAAGCCGTCGGCGCGGTCGCGGCGATCGTCCCGGAGGTTCAGCGAGGCAGCCCGGTCCCGGTGCCCGAGTGGGTGCTGCGGGATGAGAACCGGGAAGCTATCGAGCTGCTGGTGCGGTTGGTATTCAGCGCGGTGGTCGACGCCGATGTTCTCGACACCCGCGGCCATTACGCCGAACAGACTGAACCACAGGCGGTTTCGTTGGCATCGCTGGTGGAGGTGTTCGAGGCCAACCGTGTCGAGTATTTGGCTGAGCAGGCCGCGGCGTGTGGGGTGTCGCCGGTGGACGGAGTGCGGTCGCGGGTCTACGAGCAGGCGGTTGCCGCGGGCGTGGCGGCGGGAGAGGCGGCGTTGTTCCCGTTTGCGGCGCCGACTGGTGCGGGCAAGACCATCGCGGTCGCTGGGCTCGGTGTGCACCACGCGCGGGCGCGGGGCGGGTCGCGGTTGATCGTGGCGGTGCCGTTCACCTCGATCACCGGTCAGAACGCGCGGGTGTATCGGCGGTTGTTCGGTGCCGAGCATGTGCTCGAGCACCATTCGGGAGTGGATGTGGACGCACTGCCCGAGGGCGAACGGCGGCGGCATCGACTGGGGGCGGAGAACTGGATGAGCCGGTGGTGGTGACCACGACGGTGCAGCTGTTCGAGTCGCTGTTCGATCGCCGGCCAGCGGCGATGCGGAAGCTGCACCGGCTCGCGGGCGCAGTGATCGTGCTGGACGAGGTACAGGCGCTGCCCGACGCGATGCTGATGCCGATCCTGACAGTGCTGCGGCATCTGACCGAGTACTTCGGTACGAGCGTGGTGCTGGCCTCGGCCACCCAGCCGGAGTTCTTCGGCCTCGACATCTTCCGGGATCTCACACCCACACAGGTGATCAAGCAGCCACAGGAGTTGTTCGACGAACTCCAGGCGATACGGCGGGTGCGGTTCCAGTGGCGCACCACACCGAAACTGTCGCTGGCAGAGATCGCCGACGAAGCGGCCGACCAGCATCAGGTGTTGCTGATCGTGAACACCACCCGGGACGCGGCCCGGGTGCATCGTCACCTCGCTGCGGTCCGCCGCTGCGGGGGCCCGGTGCTGCATCTGTCGACTCGCATGGCGGGCGCGCACGTGCGGGCGGTGATGAGGACGGTCGAGACGCGTTTGCGGGACGGACAGCCGGTGGCGGTAGTCAGCACGCAGCTGGTCGAGGCAGGAGTGGACCTGGATTTCCCACGGGTGTACCGGGCGTTCGCGCCGGCGGAGGCGTTGCTGCAGGCCGCGGGTCGCTGCAACCGCAACGGGCTGCTGCCGGAGGGCACAGTGGTTGTGTTCGAACCCGCCGACGGCGATGCGAGGGCCGCGCAGTTGATGTACGGGGCGGCGCTGGAGATCACCCGAGCACAGTTCGGACCCGGCCGCGACCTGGACCGGCTGGACGCGTTGGCCCGTTACTACAAAATACGGTACGCGGTCGACAACATCGAAAACTCCTCCACCGCAACACAAATAACGACGCTACGACGGGATTTCAACTTCACCAAGGTCGCCGACCTGTTCACGATGATCGACGAGCGCACCGTCCCCGTCCTCGTTCCCTACGGCGATTCGGCGGAACGTTACCGGATTCTTGACCAGTTGCTGGCGGACGGACCGGTGGATCGGTCGGCGTATCGGCGCCTGCAACCGTACCTGGCCGCCCTGCCGCGGCCACTGGCCGTGCGGGCGGCGACCGCCGGGTACGCCCGCCCGCTACTCAGCGACTTGCACGAATGGACCGGTGACTATCACCCGGACCGTGGAATCGACTATGGCACAGGAGGTTTCATCTTTTGAACACCCATCCCAGATACCAGCATCCGGCGTTAGTGGTGGAGGTGCGTGGTGACTACGCATGTTTCACCCGCCCAGAGTTGAAGGCCGAACGACTCAGCTACGAGGTCATGACCCCGTCCGCAGCCCGGGGGATCCTGGACGCGATCTTCTGGAAACCCGGATTCGAGTATGTAATCACGAAAATCGAGGTGCTGGAACCGATCCGCTGGTTCTCGATCCGCCGCAACGAAGTCAAATCCGTCACCACCGACGACTGGGTCCGCCGCGCGCAAGCTGATCCCGGTCTGCACCTCGACGCGGAAGCCGACCGCGACCAACGCAACACCGTCGCCCTGCGTGACGTCGCCTACCGCATCTACGCCCAGATCAAACTCCTGCCCGGCGCGCACGGCACCGAGGTGAAATACCGCGAGCAGTTCCGCCGCCGCGTCGACCGCGGCGCCTGCTTCTCCCAGCCGTTCCTGGGCTGCCGGGAATTCTCCGCCACCTTCGGCAAACCCACCAGCCGGAAACCGATCCGCGGACGCGACGCGAACAAGGACCTCGGAGTGATGCTCCACCGCATCCGCTACCACCCCGACGGCAGCGAAACCTACGACTGGTTCCACGCCGCCCTCGAGGGAGGCACCCTGCACGTCCCGCCCCAGGGAATCGAACTCCCCTCCGCCCGCCCACCAGCGGGCCGCACCCAGCACCACAGCACCAGTCGAGGCCCGCGGGAGGCCCGGTGCTGATCACCGCGCTCGTCGCCCTTTCCACCCGCGAAGGCGACACACGCGATCACTACCAGCGCGAGCGGCCGGTGCGGTGGGTGATCTCGATCGACCCGGCTGCCGGCACGGCTGCCCTGATCGACCGCGCCACCGCCGAGCACAAGTCCGGTTCACCGATTCCGACGCCGTATCTGGTGCGGTCAGGGCAGAAACCGCCGCCGATGTTTCTGGTCGACACCGCCGAATACGTATTCGGCGTCGCCAAGGACGACACCGAAAAGTCTTACACGGACGCCATCCAACGCAACGACGCCTACCTCGACCTCCTGCGAGACTGGGCTCACTCCACGCCCGACCCAGTCGCGCGGATCGTCGACGAATTCTTCACCCGCGAAGGCCATCTGACGCTACTCGGTCGACTCGACGAGGCGAAAGAACGCGAACTGACCTCCGGCGCTCTGGTTGGTGTCATGGTCGACGAGCACTGGGCCCACCGCCGCGATTCCGCCGTCGAGTTCTGGACCGGGGTGGCCGGTGCCCGCAAGAAGAGCGGCTCCGACGGTCTATGCCTGGCCTGCGGCGAGCCTGGCCCGCTGCTGACCAGCATGCCTCAGATGATCGCAGGCGCCTTGATCCCCGTCGGTGTCGACAACAAAGGCCGCCCGAAGCGGGGCCGCGACGCCGCGATCGTGTCGATCAACACCCCCGCGCAGGGCCGTAGCGGAACGATCAAACTCGCTAATACCCCCCTCTGTGCCGACTGTGGCAACGGCGCCATGGCCGCGCTCACCGATCTGCTGTCCGACCCGGACCAACGCCGTCGCGGCGAGGACACCGTCATTACCTGGTGGCTCCGCGAGCCCGATGACACCAGCTGGATGGACCTCGACGCCCCTGTCCGCGAAACCGTCGAGGCACTCCTGGCCCAAGCACACCGTGGCGTGCACACCGGCGCCGACGACAGGGAAGACGACGAGGACGACGACTCCAACCAGTTCTACGCACTCACCCTGTCTGCCAACCGGAGCCGGGTCATCGTCCGCGACTGGATGGACATCCCGGTGCCCAGGATCAAACGACGGCTCGCCGCCTGGTTCAACGACCACCAATCCACCCAGCTGTGGGCTGACGGCACCCACTACGTCGCCCTGCGCGCCATGGTGGGCGCCACCGG
Organism: Nocardia transvalensis NBRC 15921; assembly: GCF_000308875.1. Lineage (GTDB taxonomy): Bacteria > Actinomycetota > Actinomycetes > Mycobacteriales > Mycobacteriaceae > Nocardia > Nocardia transvalensis. The sequence goes on along the minus strand of NZ_BAGL01000060.1, from coordinate 20,064 downwards.
CCGATGGGATCACCACCGCAATACCTATGTCCCCGGCAGCAGCATCCATGGCATCGAGAAAGACCTGCTGCGCTGCGCGCTTCACGGCACCGCACCGCCACCGCACCTGGTCGCCGGGCTGCTGCACCGGATTCGCAACGACCATCACGTCGACCTGCCCCGCGTGGCGCTGCTGCGCCTGGCCGCCAACCGCTCGCCCTACCTCACCCGCAACGAGGAGAAAATCATGCCCGGTCTCGACGAGACCGCCACCGACCCCGCATATGTGTGGGGCCGCATGTTCGCCGTCCTGGAAGCAATCCAGAGCGCCGCGATTCCTGGTATCAACGCCACCATCCGTGACCGCTATTTCACCGCAGCCATGATCCAGCCCGCCACCACCATGCGACGCCTGCGTACCAATGCCAACGCCCACATCAAGAAACTCACTGGACGAGACGCCACCAAAGGCAAGGGCATCGCACTCGACCGCCGGCTTGCCCAACTCACCGAACTCCTCGATCGTGACACCGGCATCCCCGAAAATCTCGACGGTCGCGGCCAATCCCAATTCATCCTCGGCTACGACCATCAGCGTGCCGCCGACCTGACCGCCGTGCGAAAAGCCAAGGCCGCCAAGCAGACTGAAACCGGCGACGCGCCGGCCGCTTGACCATCCAATTCTCACTATTCACGACTCAGGAGTTATCCGCATGACCACAACCGCCACCGTGCACACCGACCCGGCACGCAAACATGACTTCGTGTTCCTTTTCGATATCACCGACGGCAACCCCAACGGCGACCCTGACGCCGCCGGCACGCCCCGCACCGACCCCGAAACCATGCAGGGCCTGGTCACCGACGTCGCCATCAAACGCAAGATCCGCAACATGGTCAGCCTCCTCGGTGAAGGCAAACCCGGCACCGATATCTATGTCCAAGCTGGAATCTCCCTCAACTCCCAGCACGAACGCGCCTACTCCGCACTCGGACTCACCGAAGGTAAGGACTCCGTCCCCATCGCGCGGCGGTGGATGTGTGAAACCTTCTACGACGTCCGCATGTTCGGCGCCGTCATGTCCACCGGCAAAGGCGAGAACGGCAAAGACGCCAAAACTGCCGGCCGCGTGCAAGGCCCGCTCCAGCTTGGCTTCTCCCGCAGCATTCACCCCGTCCTTACCCAGGAACATGGCATCACCCGCGTCACCCGCACCCGCGAAGCCGACACCAAAGAAACCGAAATGGGCAGCAAACACACCATCCCCTACGGTCTCTACCGCGGCATCGGCCACTACAGCGCCCCGCTCGCCGCCCGCACCGGCGTCACCTCCGACGACCTCACCCTGCTCTGGCGCAGCTTCACCCTGATGTTCGAACACGACCGCGCATCCGCTCGCACCGAAATGACCCTGCGCGGCCTGCACATCTTCACCCACCCTGACCCCTACGGCACCATCCCCGCCCACAAACTCACCGACACCATCACCATCACCCCCGACGCAGCCCAACAACCTACAGCCCCTATCCGGGCCTTCACCGACTACACCATCACCGTCAACCACGTTGCCATCCCCGACGACATCACTCTCACCACACTCATCGGATAACTTTGGCTCCCAACACAACTCACGTAAGGACTACAACGATGACCGGAGCGTCAACACAACGAACTCGGTTCGGAACCCTAAGTGCGTGCCGAACAGCAGGAAGGTTCCTAGTCAGCCGCCAAGGGTAAACAACATGACCACAGACCTACCTTCTGTCCGCAAGTGTGAATGGGGACCGAAAGCCCATTTCATTCAGCCTGGCGGTAGCTCTCAGAGGTGACCGAGGATCGCAACCAATCCCCATCCCACAAACTTACCAGTGGGGGCTCGAGCTGGCGGTCGCTCCGGGTGACTGAGGATCGCAACAAATATTGGTTCGACATGTTCAACGACATCCTCGAAGCCTGCGGTCGCTCCGGAGAGTCGAAGATCGCAACCGCCGGCGGACGGCCTCATTTGGTGTGTCTTGAGCATTGGCGGTCGTCCACCTGAGCGACCGAGGATAGTAACGATTTTTAACGCATTCGGCTGAACTGTTATATTTGAGCTGGCGGGCCACCATAGGGCAACCCGAGGATCGCAACACCTACGAGGCTGAAATCGGCTGGCAGGCGCTGCCGTCGGTCGCCCTAAGCCGACCGAGGATCGTAACTTTCGTCTGGCTGGAATGACATCGGCGGCCGCCCCCAGGCGACGTAGGATCGCAACTGCGCGATGGGTGCGCGTTCGACGCGCAGGCCGGCGCTGCTGGCGGAAGCTCCCAGGGCGTTCGCCACAAGGGGGAGGAGGATCGTAACGTGGACCAAGTCGAGGACGTGGAGCTGGCCTGGGACTGGCGGTCTGTCTCTATGGCGGCCGAGGATCGCAACGACACCGCGGGCGGCGCTCAGATATGGGATCGCATCACTGGCGGCCGCCCTCCCAGGCGGCCGAGGATCGCAACCGCCAGTACACCTTTGTTGATGCTGTCGGTCAGCCGACTGCTGGCTGTCCTCGGGCGGTCGAGGATCGCAACGGCAAGGAAGACCTCGACGGGTTTGAGCTTGAACTGTTGGCAGTCGCCTTTCGGGACGGCTGAGGATCGCAATAAATGGAAACCGGCAACTGATGTCGGATTTGTCGCATGCCGACGGGTCGGCCTTTAGGGTAGCCGAGTATCCCAGCGCCCCCGGTGAAGCGAGGGTGCTGGTGGGTATAGCCCACTGGCGGTCGTCTTCTGGAGCGACCGAGGATCGCAACAACCTCGAATACTGGCTCGTTATGATCGGATTCGACGACCTGGCGGTCCGCCCTCCGGGACGACCGAAGATCGCAACTGGACAAGTGCACCGATGACGGCGACGAGGGTCCGAGCTGTCTTGATTAACCGAGGATTACAGCCTTGGTCCACCTGAACCAGTATCTGCCTGATGAGCTGGAGGCCGCTCCTCCTGAGCCTCCAGAAGCGATCGAGGGGCGTCCCGGCCAATCGGCAGTGGCGGGATGCAGCGGGAACTCGGGTGACATTTTGCGTGCCATTTTCGCTTCGGAACAGTGGGAATCCCAGGGTTCCGGTCGGAACTCGTAGGACGTGTTGGGACGGTGAAATACCAGTTCAGGGCGGTTAAATACCCCAAGGTCGCCAGGTCGCCGCACGGTCTTGGCATATCTACGAACTGATGAAAAAGTGATGCGCTAAGACCCGGCATTTCGCCCGCTCGATGGGCGTTTGTGGCTGCGGAGTGCCATTTTGGGTGCCACTTTGAGCTGGTTCGAGAGGGTTCGGCCAGCCGAATATTGGGAGCACCCCACCGGGCACCTGGATCAAATCCTGGCCGGACCTGATCCTGACAGCAAGTGTCTAACTAGCCGAGTTGAGCGCCTGTGCCTCGTCAACTGGCCCACGCAAGTTGAGTCATGTCCAACTCCCCATCCTCGCGGAACCCGGTGATCTGCGCGCGGCGAGGTCGACCGGGACCCGGTAGAGGCAGTCGCCGCAGTCTTCAAATTTGGCTTGGGTATTGGCGAGGAACTCGGGGAACGCGTCGGGCAAATCGCCGTCGTATTCGAGATGGTCAGGGTATCTCGCCGCTCTCACGGTAGTGAGTCACAGACCATACCTGAAGGCCGCAGCACGGGCTGAACATGCAGGCAGTACAGGAGGTTCGGTCTGCCTCCGAAGGCTGGCGGGCTGATGATTAGAAGCGGGATTCGCGGATACTCTGCTCGCCGCGGAAGGTTCGCGTTGAGTGCCTCGGCCTGCCCTGCCTACACATCATCCGTCCAGTCCGCGTCGGCGCGCACGAATTCAAGCACTCGCTCGGCCGCAAGGACGCGAGGATCATCCAGCTGTCGTGCCCCGGAGGTATCTGACAGTAAGGCTTCGAATTCCCGTTGCGCTTGGCGGGGTTGGCCGGCTTCCCAGAGGTGCTGGGCTCGCCGTGCGCGTGCGTCCCATACGGAGTCGTGGTCTGGCCCATGGGTGGCCGCCGTGCCGTCGGCCACGAGCCGGAACTGTTCTGCGCTCTCTGCTGGCTGATTTAGTCTATACAGTGCGTGGCCGAGATTGGTTCGTGCTGTCAAGGTTTCGGAATGATTCGCGCCAAGCGTTCGCTGTCGACGCTCGACTACGTCTTGGAAACGAGTGATGGCCTCAGGCAATCCTCCCTGTTGTGCGAGCGCCATCGCCAGATTATGCTTCATTCGAAGAGTTTCCGGATGATCGGGCGCCAAGTGCTTGAGGCACCGCTTGAGTGCGTCGCGATACTCGGTCTCAGCTTCTCGGAACCTTCCCTGTGCAAGCAGAAAGTACGCGAGATTTCCCTGAACATACAAGGTGTGAGGGTGGTTTTCACCTCGTACCCGGCTACACATGGCCCGAATATCCCTGTACTCTGCTTCAGCCTCGGTTGCCGCTCCCTTGTCGTCAAGCACACGTGCTAGCGATTTCCGTGTGGCAAGGGTTTCGGGATGTTCGGGACCGGATTTGCGCAGCTGTATCTTGAGGATCTGCACGAGTTCGTCGTGGGCTTCGTCGAGCCTGCCCTGGATGCGGAGAACAACGGCAAGGTTATGGCGCAGAGTCAATGTGAGGGGCTGGTCATTGGAGTGATTGCTGGCCGAATCGTGCAGCGCCGCACGATATACCGTCGCGGCTTGTTCCAATTCGCCGAACTCCTTCAACGCGATGCCGAGGTTGTTGCGGACGGTCAGTGTGTCCGGGTGCGTTGGCCCCGAAGCCCGTCGGCGCTCCTCAACGATGACGCGCAGACGGTTGATCGCGTCCTGAAATTGGCCGCGTGCCAGGAGCACGGCAGCTAGATCGTGTTGGATGTCGTCGTGCCTGTCGCTGCACTCGGGGAGCTCATCCAGGGCAGCCCGGAAGATCTCTTCGGCTTCGACCAACTGACCTTGGTCGAGCAGAAATGAGCCCAGGGTATGTCGTGCGCTCGTGATCATACGATACGAGGTTCCGGGAACTGCTTCGAAACGGGCGAGAACAGTGCGCATCTCTGCGATTGCTTCGGTGGTTCGACCGAGATCTCCCAGGGCAACTGCCCAGTCGAAGTTTGCGCCGAGCGTGGTGGGATGATCCTCGCCGTGGCGCGATTTCGCGGCATCCAGGACCGTCCGGCATTGCACTTCGGCGTCGATCCGTTCGCCGAGTAGGCGGAGCGCGGCTGCGTGGCTTCCTCGGCTTGCGAGCACGGTTGGATGGTCGTCGATGAACTGGGTTCGAATTCTTGCAGTGAGCTCGGAGAACTCCATTTCAGCGCTCTGGGCGTCGAGTTCGCCTTTCTGTACCAAGATCATGGCCAGCGCTCCGCGCGCTTCTAGCGTGTCATGGTGATCGGAGCCCAGGATCTCGCTGCGTATATCGACCACGGCTCGAAGGTCGGCTTCGCCTGCGTCGATGTTCTTACACAGCATGAGGGTGAGAGCCAGATTGACTCTGGTGATGAGAGTGGAGGGATGGTTGATCCCAAGGATCTCCCTTTCAGCCTCCAGAACCCGAACGAAGGCCGCCGCCGCCTCCTCAAAGTTCCCTCGGTCACGCAGCGAGACAGCATATTCATGCTGGGCTTGGAGTACATCAGGATGTGATTCGCCGAGCGCGGCTTGCAGCCCTGCCAGGACGAGTTCTCCTTCGTCCGCTGCTTCCTGGAACCGCCCAGTACTCCTGACACATATTGCGCGATCGTGACGTGTGAGCAGCGTCGTGACGGCATCAGCGCCGTAAAGTGCGGTTTCCTGTCGAATTACCTCGTCGTACTCTTCCTTTGCCTGCTTGTTCTTGCCTCGCATCGTGAGTACTCGAGCACGGTCGTACCGGACCGAGACCGTCATGGGGTGCGCAGCACCGAGGTGTGTGACGCAATTGTCAACGATATCGTCGAACTCGGCTTCGGCAAGCTTGAGGTCGCCTCTACTCATCACGGCGACAGCCCTGTGACGGCGAACGTTGGACACGATCGTCAGGTCGGCGTGTGCGGTTTCGGAGCGACCCAATGCCGTATCTGCGAGTGTGCAGGCGGCTGTGTACTCGCCACGAAAGTGGAGGTACGACACCGCGATACTTGTGCAGAGTAGGACCGCGTCGAAACGGGATTCGGAACCGGAACCCCAATCCGGCGCACGGTTGATCATGACTCGCCAATGCGGAATCAGTCCTTGCCATGCGCGCCAGGTACTAGGACCGCGTGGATTCTCCTCATACGGTGTGACCTCAGCTAGCAGATCAGCGGCTGAATCCCACACCCGTCGATAGTTTGACGGCGCCGCAAGCATGGGGGCCAATGAGACTTCGGCGACGAGCCGGTGAATCTGGTGGACTGGTTCGTCTGCGGAACCGTCGACATCCACCAGCCCGAAGCGGTGCAGGCCGCGAATGGTCATCCACACCGTGCGATGCGTCACTGGATCAGCCCACATCGGTAGTGCTGCAATGGCTTTCGGATCGACCAGTGCGTGGGGCAGTGGTGTTGCCGGTGCAAAACATGAGAGCAGCTGCAACAGCACGCGTGCGTGGGCTATGTCTTGGCGTTCAAGGAGGTCAAGGGAAAGGTTCCACGTGTCGGCGATTGTCGCGCGGGCGCGATCCTCCGCGCTGCGAAGATCTCCGCGGATACCCTCGGCGGCATCGTCGAGTAGTAGCGGCGAGTCAGTGAGACGGTCGGCGTATTTCTCGAACGTGTGGGCGTCGGCCAGCGGATCGTCTTGCGCCTGGGCGAGATACGTTCCCGCGAGATGTAAGGCTAGTGGCAGGCATCCGAGGCGATCGGCCAACGCCTCCGCAGCGCGAGTGTCCCCCGCGGTCATTGGCGCGAGTGTCTGTAGCACTGTGGCGGCGAATTGGAGCTTGAGAACGCCTAGCCGATGGATGCGCGCGATGCGGGTGCCCCACGATCGGGAATTCCGGTCGCGTGTCGTCACCAGGACACCTTGCGATCGGCCGACGGGGGATCTAGCCCAGCCAGTCGCATCAGCGAGCGCGGCTCCTTCGCAGGACAGAACGTCCAACTCATCGGCATCGTCGAACACCAGGATCCAAGGGCGATCGAGGGACTTGAGATGACGCCAGACGAGATCTGCAGCGGGACGCCCTCCGCCTTCCCATGCATGGGTGACTTGGTCGGCGGGCACGCCAACCGACAGAGCAACCTGTCGCATACCATCCGACACCGCTGCGGCTGATCCCGCGGGGACCCAGTAGACGTCGGCTCCGGCACACTTGGCGTGTTCGGCGATACTCAATGCAACGGTGGTTTTCCCGACTCCGCCCATACCGGAGAGGACCTCAATGCGTGGGGGCCGATCGCTCGTCCTATCCATGATGGCCGTGACGACGTCGTCACGGCCGACGACAGCTTCGGGCAATCTGCCGAATGGCGCTTCAACCGATACCAACGCGAGTGACTCGTGGAAGTAGCGAGAGCGCTTCGCATCTGCTGGCATTGTGATGCTGACCGCGCTGCACGCCCCGATCTGGAGTTGCGTGTCGCCGCCAACGTGAACCACGTATTGCTGGTCGGCGAGGTGCACCGGGCTGTGGTTGTCACCCGCTATGTTCACCTGCCGGGCAGCCCCATCGGCCTTGGGGAGGAAGTCGGCGGTGGTCATGACAGAGTGACCGGTCCGTGGTTGTCACCCACGACATTGACCTGCTTGGCTTGGTCGAACGCCTGGGGCCGAAAGGTCCCTAGTTGTGTCCGGCCGCGCGCCTCTTCGACCAGCTGGCGGACCTCGTGGGCGAATGTTGGGTCTACCCGCGCGGCTTCGTCGACGAATTCCGCGACTATTGTGACATTCTCCTCGGACGGCGCTTCCGTCAGCGTTTCGATCGCGGCTCGGCCGGGCTGGTTGTCTCGGAACTTGGCTAGGGCCAACGCCCGCAAGCGCAGCGCGGCCTCCCAGGCGCTGGCGCCAGCATTCTTGGCGAACTCCTCGCCGAGCCTCGTGCCAAGCAGCACCGCCGCCGCAGTGCCAATCGAAATCGGGTCCATCGCTTCTCCTCTGGAAGCCGCGCGGTTCGGAACAAGCAGTGGAGCAATGGAATCCAGTGATCTCGACTCCGTGTCGGATGCGCTCCGATGTCTGATTGGAACCCGCAGCAAATGGTGTTGAGTGTGGCTGGCCTAGTGCGCGATCGACGATAGCGGTGCCCACCGACAAGTCCGAGTCATTCAGTGCGAGTGCGTAATAGAGTATTTGGAAACCGACCGTTAGGTCGTGGGTTCGTGTCCTGTGGCACTGGCAACGCCGTCGAGTCCTTACAATCGGCGAGACGATGAGCGAGGGCTGGCCGCATCTACTGGTCAGCGGATTGCGAACTGCCGCCCGCAGCGAACTCACCAAGGATGTCCGCGTTCTGCTAGACCAGGCCGAACAGGTCTCGGTGGAGTCGACCAGCGACCACCCGGCTGAGTAGACCGTCGCGACCCTCAACTATCCAGATCTGAGCCTTGATCTCTACCGAGAACTCGGCTGCGGGCTCGGTGAGGTTCGGGCTGGAGCGCCTGCGCTGCGTGATCGGTACCTGAACTCACTGGTGCTCGTATCCTGCACAGAGCTAGTGTCCCGAACGTGATTAACGACGGTGTGATGCGAACCGCTGGCGCGCGACTCTTCGATGCCTTCTGGTCAGCGGGCGTGTCGGACCCGCTCGAGATCGTCGAGCAGATATCGCATCTGCTCTACATCCGCGCACTCGATTGCGCACACGAACCCGCTAGTGCCGAGCCATCCGCACCTGAACCGAACTCGGTTCCTTCACCACCGATCGATGAGCGGCTGCGCTGGTCCACGCTCATCGCCATGAATCCGCAGGACATGCATGCCGCACTTGAGCTTGAGGTCTTTCCGTCGATTCGTAATCGAACATTTGTGGGAGTGGGTTACTCCTGGCATTTTCGCGATGCGCGGTTCACGATCCGGTCACCCGGCCTATTGGCCAGGGCCGTCGCGCTGCTCGAATCCATCTGTGCCGCTGGGGACTTCGAAGCTGCGCACCTGTATGAGCACCTTCTCCTCAAAGCCGCGGCATCACGTATTCCTCGAACACCTGCGCACCTCGCGGAGTTGATGGTCGCCCTGACGAGGCCCACGGTCGACGAGGAGATTTGTGACCCGACATGTGGCACAGGTGCCTTACTGATCGCGGCGGCTCAATTCCTCTCTCCCGCAGCAGGGAAGTCGGCCGCACAAACCACCATGTTCGAGAAACTGTATGGCTTTGATCGCTTCACGACGATGCTTCGCCTTAGCAGTATGCGACTTGCACTCGGCGGTTTCGACGGGGTTGAACTGCGGTACAACGACATCGTTGCCCACGATCTCGGCGACGATCGCGAACGCTACTCCTTGGTGTTGGCGCATCCTCCGTTCGGCGGTTCCATTGACTACGACTCGGTCGCCCCGTATCTGCGGGAGCGAATGCCCACCAGGAACGCCGAGATCCTCCATGTCGGTTCGATCCTGCACCTGTTGAAACCCGGTGGGCGCGCTGCGGTCATCGTGCCTACCGGCCTACTGTTCGGCTCCAGCAACGCACACACCGCATTGCGGCGAATGCTGGTGGAAGAGCACGGACTTGAGGCCGTAATACAGCTGCCTTCAGGCACTTTCAAACCGTATGCGGGGGTGTCGGCCGCGATCGTGATCTTCACCAAAGACGCGGGCCCCAAGGATTTCGTGTGGTTCTACGATCTCACTGCGGATGGCTGGAGTCTCGATGACCGGCGGCTACCTCTGCTGGACCAGGACAAGCTCGGAGTATGCCCCAGCGGGCAACTCGACAGTAGCGACCTCACACGCAACAACCTTCCAGATCTGCTGCAGCGGTGGCAGTTACGACAAGGCAGTGAACGCAGCCGGAAACGGTCGGACCAGAGCTTCTGTGTCAGCCGCGCAGACATCACCGCTGCCTCCTATGATCTGCAGTTGAACGGCTTTCGCTTGATCTATGAACGACTTCAGGCCTCGAAGGAGGGTATCCGCCTCGGCGACTTTGCTCAGATCTTCCCGGGATTCGTGCCCAAGTCGGACCTGGTCACTGACCCCGATACCCTCCCGGCTGCCCAGCAGCGGGTACTGACCGCGAAGTTGCTGTCGGCTACCTTGCCCGATTCGGTCGACCTTCCGTCACGTGCGAGTCTTCGTGAGCCGCAACGGCGCCTGCGCCCGGGTGACATCGTCGGTCGAGACCTCGCCGGGAATCGCCACTGGACAGTTGTTCCGATGCATTACGACGGTGTCCAGCCTGGGCAGGGTCTGATCGTCATCCGGCTCACCCACGAGACAGTGCCCGTCGACTATTTGATCGCCTATCTGTCCAGTCCCAGGGCCGAACAGCAGTTTCCCCGGTCAGGCACAGTCATCCCGCGCATTAAGGCGTCATCGATGGCCGAGATGTGGATCCCCCGCTGTGACGGTGACCATGCAGAAATTCGTGCAGCACTGGCCATGCTCAAGGACGGAGAAAACGAGGCACATCTCCTCCTCGAGAAGCTTCAGCAGGCCAGAGCCAAGATATTCGAGAGCGGGCCGGGGTCAGTCCGACGCAAGCATCTCGACGATGCCGGGGCCATCAGTTCGTTGACTGCCCAGAACCTACGCCAGCACAGCGACCCGTACAGGCTGTTCCAAGAGTCTTATCCCTATTCGATCGCACGCGCGGTCCGCAAGTTCCGTCATTCTCAAACCTTGGCGGAAAGGCACGAAGCAGCGAACCAATGCGCTGAATCGTTGATCCTGTCCTTGGGGATCATGGCACTAGCGGTGGCCGCCGACCGCGGCCGCAGGGATCTGCCAGCGGTCGCGCAGTGGTCCCAGTCCCTGTCCCAAGGCGGCGTCTCGCTCGGACATTGGGTCGCGTCCATCAAATCTGTCGCCGAAGATGCACGGCAACACGGTGATTCGGCTGTGGGGCTCGCTGAGGCCATGGCTCGCAAGAAGGGCGCAAACGGGCTAGTTTCCGATCTTGACCAGCTGGTGACCGTGCGCAACAAGCTCAGGCACGGTGCGGCGCCACGCACAAGGGCGGAGCTCGAAAGGAGCCTCGAACGCATCGAAAAGCTACTGCTCAGCAGCCTGGCAAGGTGCGCGTTCCTCGCACGCAGCAAGTGGGTTCACACCGACCGCCTTCAATGGCACCCCGGCTCTGGACAATTCCATGTCTCTGGACTGGCGTTGATGGGAGACCACCCCGATTTTGCGACCACCACCTTCGAGACCACACACCCCCTGGCCGATAGCCACTTGTATCTCATCTCGCCACGCGGCGCACCTCTGCTGCTGTCGCCGTTCTGTCTGCTCAGCGACTGTCCTACGTGTCTCACACCCGAGCTCTACTACCCCGACCGCATCACTGGCTCCATCGCCCGATTGAAGAGCCTGGACCGCGGACACGAACTCGACAGCGATGAGGCCTTCACCGCTCTCGGAGATTGGATCCGATCCTGACACCAGTCTCCTAATAGCCGCCGATCCGGTCGTTCTGACGCGGTCGTACTACTATGTGGAAGATCAACGGCTCAAGTGAACCGGAGCCGACTCGGCTCGTGCTGATGGCGCGCCCTGCGTGGTTCGGGTGGGACCGTGAGACCGTCTGTCGGTCTCGATTCCAGGAGCGGTTTGTGCCGTCCTACGCTTGCCGGCGGCCTGCAATGTCGGGATGTGCCGGGAACCGCAGTGCCATTTTGAGTGCCATTTTGCGGCCGAAACGGTGGGAATTCTGGGGTTCCAGTGAGATCTGGGCGGACGCGTTGGGAATCGGAAAAGCCGGGTCAAATAGTTAACCCGCCAAGATTGCCTGGTCAGCGGCCGATTTTGGCGCATCTACGAGCTGATGAAGAAGGGATAGCTCTTTCCGCTGGTCAGGGGCTTGTGATCAGTTGATCAGGTCCCCAAAGTGTCACTTTGGTGTCACTTTGCTCAGATTTCCGGTGGTCAGCATTCGTTTTCGACTGCCGATCACAGCGGCGCTCGACGATGTGAGCTGAGCCGCCAGATGCCGAAAGACTGCGCCCGTTTGCGTGGTGCGCCGCTCGGCAAGCTCGGCGGAGGGTACCTGCGCGGCGGTGGCGCGCAGGTAGGTGTTGGTCTGCTGCGAGCGCCAGATCAGCGCCTCGAACGCTTGCTCGGCGGTGTCACGCATGACCGTGACTCGAATTTCACCGATGCTATCGACTCTCGCCGGTGGAATGCTGGTCTTCTCACGAACCCGGCTGGTGAGAGGATTTAGTGATGATCAGCTCGCGGCAACTCGAATATTTCCAGGCGGTGGCGCGTGAGCTGCATTTCACCAGGGCCGCTGCCGCGTTGCGTATTGCGCAGCCGGCCCTGTCTCAGCAGATTCGCAAACTCGAACGCCAGCTTGGGCTGGTGCTGTTCGAGCGCAATAACCATCGGGTCGAGCTCACCCCGGCCGGTACCGCCCTGCTCGAACACGCCGAACGCATACTGTCCGACCTGACGGCGGTCGAAGAGGACATGCTGGGCTGGGCGGGAGGTGTTCGCGGCCGGATACGCCTCGGCGCAGCTCGGGGCCTGATGCTCCAGTTGGCCCGCGTCCTGGCCGGGTTTTGCCGGACGTATCCGGCCGTCGAGATCGAATTATCCGAACTCAACACTCAGGAGATGATCGCCGGGCTGCACATGGGACGTCTCGACATCGCCACTCTGGCGGAGGTTCCCGCCGTGGGCGAGCGCAGTTTGTCCTGGCATCGGCTCGGGGAAGAACCGCTTGTCCTCGTCACCGGTCCAGACGCCGCCTTCGCTGGACGGACGTCGATCGCCATTGCCGAACTCGACGGCCACGACCTGGTCGTCTACCCCACCGGTTCTGCGGTGGGAGCGATCATTACCGCCACTCTGGCCACCGCGGAGGTGTGGGTACGCGCCCGCTTCGAGAGCCGCGACTACACCACGGCTCGAGCCCTGGCCAGTGTCGGACTGGCCGCCGCGATCATGCCCGCCTCGGTCGCCGAAGCCGCAGGCCCGCCGATAGCCATCGTGCGGCTGGAACCCGAACCGGTCTGGACCCCGACCCTGGCGCGGTCGGCAACCCGTCGGCCGACACCCGCGCAGACGGCATTCACCACCTACCTGGTCGGACACCCCGAGTTCACCGACACCGGCTCGATCGGTGATATCTCAATCGACTGACCAAAAGCGCAATCATGTCTTGGACTGATGATCGGCGGGCGGCCAGTCTGGTGTGCACAGGCCCGAGCACCGCAGACAAGGACGCAAGAATGAATCGCATCGAACGCGGACAGCGCGAGTACGCCGTCCTGATGGGCGCCGCCCCCGAACACGCCCTGGCGGAGGTCAAGCAACGCTCGCCGCAGCTGTATGACGCGGTCGTGGAGGGCGCGTTCGGCGGTTCACTATCCCACGCCGAACTCCCACGCGCGGTTCGTGAACTCGCCACAGTCGCCATGCTCGCCACCGAGGGCGGCGCCGAACGCCACCTGGCCAGTCACACGCGAGCTGCGCTGCACAACGGGGCCGCGGCGTCGGAACTGCTCGCGCTGGCCGAGCACGTCGCGGTGTACGCAGGCTTCCCCCGTGCCCTCGATGCCCTCGCCGTGATCGACGAGGTACTGACCGAACAGGGCATCGCCCGACCGGCCCACCTGCAACGTATCCGGGTGCGTGACCACGAAACCGTGGTAGCCCAGCGCGGCGACTACGGCCCGCCCGTCGTGTTGATCCACGCACTCGGACTCGACTGGCGCATGTGGGACCAGGTCATGGAACAACTCGCCGATGGCCGCCGCGTCTACGCCTACGACATCCGCGGGCACGGTTGGGCCGCGGGCTCGCCGACACCGTTCACCATGGACGACACCGCCGAAGACCTCATCGCCGTGCTCGACGCCCTTGGCCTGGACCGCGCCCACGTCGTGGGCCTGTCCTATGGTGGCGGCATCGCTCAAACCGCCGCGCTGGCCCACCCCGGACGCTTCGCATCGCTGTCGCTGCTGGCCACCACCGACTACCCGTTCGATTCTTTCGAGGCCCGCGCCCACTCGGGTGAGGTCGACGGCATGCCCGCGCAGATCGTGCCGTCACTGACTCGCTGGTTCACTCCCGCCGCCCTGGCACTCAACGGCTGGGGCGTGCGCTATGCCCGCGAGATGGTGCTGCACGGCAATCCCACCGATTGGGCCACCGCGTGGCGCTCGTTCGTCGGCCTCGACGTGCAACACAAGCTCGCCGACTTCCCTGCTCCGACCCTCGTCCTGGCCGGGGAACTCGACGCCTCCACCACACCGGACATCATGCGCGGCATCGCCGACCGCATCACCGGCGCCCGCTACCAGCAACTGCCCGGTACACCGCACATGCAAACCCTCGAACAGCCGGACCTGGTCGCCGCCGCGCTCGCCGCGTTCGTACCTGCCGTGGCGCCCGAGGCGGGTCGGTGATGCGCGCGGCATGGTATGACCACAACGGCCCCGCCGACCAGGTGCTCAGCGTTGGGGAGCTGCCCGATCCAGAGCCCGGCGTCGGTGAGGTCCGCGTCCGGATGAAGTCGGCCGGGATCAACCCCGCCGACGTCAAACGACGCTCGGGTGTCGGCGGGCGCACAATGACCCACCCCAGAGTCGTTCCCGGCGACGACGGCGCGGGCATCATCGACAAGGTGGGCCCTCGTGTGCCCGCCGCCCGCGTCGGTCACCGCGTGTGGGTCCACTCCGCCAACCACACCAGCGCATTCGGCACCGCGGCCGAGTACGTGGTGGTGCCGGCCACCCAAGCCATCGAGCTACCCGACCGCACCTCCTTCGACGAAGGTGCCTGCCTCGGGGTCCCGGCCCTCACAGCCCACCGCGCACTGTTCGCCGACGGCCCCATCGACGGCGCCTCGGTCCTGGTCACCGGCGGCGCCGGCGCCGTCTCGCACTACGCCATCCAACTCGCCAAACAGGCAGGCGCCACCGTCCTCGCGACCGCCAGCACCGCCGACAAAGCCGCCGCCGCCCGCGGCTCCGGCGCCGACCACGTCATCGACTACCGCAAACCCGATGCCGCCCAAGCGATCCTCGACCTGGTCCCCGCCGGCGTCGACCGAATCGTCGACGTCGCCTTCGGTGCCAACCTGCCCCTGACCTCCACAGTCATCGGCACCGGCGGAACGATCGCCACCTACTCGTCCGACGCCGACCCCGAGCCGGCACTGCCCTTCTACACCCTCATGCGCCGCGGCGTCACCATCCGCACCGTCCTCGTGTTCGTGATGCCCGCCCCCGCCCTCCGCGCAGGCACCGACCACATCACCCGTCTACTCACCGACAACACGCTCACCCACCGCATCGCCGCCCGCTACAACCTCGAGTCCATCGCCGAGGCACACCGCGCCGTCGAAAACGGCCGCAGCATCGGCAAAACCCTGCTCACCCTGCCCTGATCCACCAATCCCGGCGACTGCTCATCGAAAGACCCGCCATGACAACCACCATCACCTCGGCCACCCGCATCCTCCATCCACCACTGCTTCGACGGGAAGAGGTGCACCATGACAGGTAACCCGACACGCGAGATCAGGCCGTTGCGGTTCGGGGTCCTCGCGCCGATCACCACCGACATTCCGACATGGCACGATCAACTACGTGGTCTTGCGGACAGTGGTTACTCGACGATCTTGATGCCCGATGTGCCGCAGTGGCAACCGGCGCCGGGCCCTGCGCTCGCCATGGCGGCAACGATCACCGACCTGCGAGTGGGCACCTGGGTCTACGCGTCTCCGGTTCGCCCCGCGTGGATCACCGCGTGGGAGGCACACTCGCTGTCCGTGCTCACCGACGGTCGTTTCGACATGGGTATCGGCACCGGCCGGCCCGGGATCGCCGACCAACTCCGCGAGCTGGGTCTACCGGACACTCCAGTGAGCCAACGGTCGAACCAAGTGCGTGACGTCGTCGTGGCCCTGCGCGACCTCGACGGCCCGGACCTGCACACCCCGGTCGTCATGGCCGTGGGCGGCCCGAAGGCACAAGCGCTCGCCGCCGAACTCGCCGACACGGTGACCTTCGTGATGCCCCAGACCGAGACGCGGGCCGCGACGATGCAACGGGTACAACGCTTCGACAACCGTCGCGGTGCGGAACTGGCGTTGCACGTACCCGTGATCGGCGACTCGGTCGCCGCGTTCATGGCCGGACCCGACACCGACACCACCGCCGTCCGAGCCGCGGACTCGCTGGCGTTCCTGCCCAGTGATCCCTCAGCCGCCGCCGAGGAGATCCAACGGCGACGTGAGGAGATCGGTTTCTCCTACTTCGTGTTCGGCGCTGACGTCGCCGGTGCTCTCGCACCGGTCGTTGCTGAGCTGGCCGGACGGTAGGCAGGCATTACCAGCGATGCCTCGGAGGTCTCCTCGACCTCTCACCGGTTTACATTGCGCAGCAGCGAAGAAAGCACCATCACGATTGAGGCGAACGTCGGCATGGCAGGTCCGGCCTCGACTCGGGGCCGGCTCGGCTACGAAATTTTCCCGCACCACGACGGACGAGGACCAGTTCTTTGTAACGCCGCTGCCCGTGGCCGCCAACCGCATCGGATGGGCGGTGTAAGTGCATGTGCCACAACAGCTGTCCTCGATCAGCCGCGATGCGAGGTCGCAGGGCGTTCGTCGCGGGAAACTGGTCCGGAGGAGACGCGTGAGCCGTTCCCCGTGAGCGTCAACCCCCCTGTGCCGCAACCGAATCGACCCTTTAGGGGTCGGTTGCGGGATCTGCCGGACAGGCGCACGGGCGGGGGAGAATCGGCGCGGGGCCATCACCGTTCAGGAGGACTTCTCATGCCGGATATCAAGGTGGGCACGGAGAACAGCGCGGATATCGTGATCCATTACCGCGATCACGGCAGCGGGCGGCCGGTCGTGCTGATCCACGGGTATCCGCTGGACGGGAATTCCTGGGAGAAACAGGAACGAGTCCTGCTCGCGGCCGGGTACCGGGTGATCACCTACGACCGGAGGGGGTTCGGCCGGTCCAGCCAGCCGACGGTCGGCTACGACTACGACACCCTCGCCGCCGACCTCGAGGTGCTGCTGGAGCATCTGGATCTGTCCGATGTCGACCTTGTCGGCGGTTCTGCTGGCAGCGATTCCGCCGTTTCTGCTGAAGACCGGCGACAACCCGGAGGGCGTCGACGGGCAGCTGTTCGAGGGTATCAAGGCGTTGATCGACGAGGATCGCTACGCCTACTTCGAGGAGTTCCTGGACAACTTCTACAACGTCGACGTGTTCGGCGGTACCCGTGTCAGCCGGCAGGTGTGGGAGGCGAGTTTCAATGTCGCCGCGGCGGCGTCGCCGTATGCGACGCGGGTGTGTGTGGACGCGTGGCTCACCGATTTCCGCGCCGATCTGTTCGCCATCGACGTCCCCACGTTGGTCGTGCACGGGACCGCCGACCGCATCCTGCCCTTCGAAGCGACCGCGGCACGCTTGCCGGGACTGGTCAAGGACGTGCGGGTGGTCGCCGTCGACAACGGCCCGCACAACATCGCCTGGACCCACGCCGCGGAAGTCAACGCCGAGCTGCTCTCGTTCCTCGCCACCTGACCGCGAAACCTGCACGGGTAGCGGCAGTTCCGCAGAAACGGCACGGGCGGGACGGGCGTTGGATGCTCACTGCGAGCCCTGCCGTGTTTCCAGGCCGACCGCGGCGGCCAGTTCGTCTCGATGCCTGCCCAGCTCCGGGTAGCGGGTGCTCAGCTCACCCATGAGATCCCAGAGCCCGTCGGCGACGGCATTGAGTTTGCGCTGGGTGGCGCCGTCGGCGCGAGTTTCGGTGTTGTGCAGCAGGGCGACCAGCAGGAAGGTGATGATCGTCGTGACGGTGTTGATGACCAGCTGCCAGGTGTCGATGCTGGGCATGACCCACGCGGTGGGCAGCCAGACCGTCACGATCAGTACGCACAGCACGAAAAACCAGGCCCGCGAGACGAGTTTACTTGTGCGACTGGCGAACCGGTCGAACAATGTCAGCCGTGCGGTGACCGCCGACGGCATCATCGATCGCAGACACCCCGAAGGCCGGTCGACCGGTACGGCGTCGGGCAGGTCAGAGTTCCCCGGGTCTCCACGGTGAGTGTTTCTCTGCATCGTTCATCTCCTGACCTCGGGTATCGGGTACCGGCAGAAGGGCCGAACCCGCGAGGCGGCGTCGCCTGTATCCGCCGTACCCGAGGTCAGGGTCGCGAACCATGCTCGCGCCCGTCCGCCGCGCCGTCGTTTCGTCGGCGCAGCGGGCCGCTGTCGTGGGTATCGGGCTGATGCCGGTCGGTGCCAGGGGGCCTATTACGGTGCGTCGAAAGCGGCTCTGGACGCGCTCACGCGCAGCTGGGCCATTGATCTTGCACCCAGTGGGATCCGGGTGAACTCGATCGCTCCCTTCCCTACCGGGTATCGGCAGTTCACTGCCGGGTCGGTCGACCACGATCGCCCGCGCCGTACGTTGATGCGGTTTGGTGGCACCGGACCCACTCAGGCTCGATCTGCTTGACCTCATCCATATCTGTTCGAAGGAATTGCGACTGGCCGCTGCCCAGGAACCAGGGGTACAGAGCGGGAGCCGGGAGCGGTGGCACCTGGTCGACGCCACCGGCGGGACCGCAGCGAGACGGGTCTGCCTGCCGCTAGGGATACTGTCGAGGGTGCCGGGACGGCTTGTGTCGATGGGTAGACGGGGTGGTGGTGATGGCGGTGGCGGACGGTCTGTCGGCGCGCGAAGTTCGGCGCTTGCAGACTCGGGAGCGGTTGCTGGGCGCGGCGGTCTCGGAGTTCAAGCGAATGGGTATGGCCGCAGCGGATGTGGGTGCGATTGTGGCAGCGGCCGGTGTGGCGCATGGCACGTTCTTCTTCCATTTTCCCACCAAGGAGCATGTGCTGCTCGCTTTGGAGCAACGCGAGGAAGAACGCATTACCGCCCAGTTCGCCCGGGTTTTCGACACCGACCACGACCTTGCCTCCGCCTTGCAGGAGGCGGTTCGGCTGGTGCTCGGTCTGGAGCGCAGGTTGGGTGAGGTGTTATTCAAAGATTTGCTGGCGCTTCACTTCTCGCAAACGCGTACTGCGGTCGAGGCGGAGAACACCGAGGAGGGTCATCCCTTCATCATGCTGGTCGTAAGGGAGTTCGCAGAGGCACAGGAGCGCGGCGAGGTCGACGAGGCCGTCAACCCGATGAACAGTGCCGTGTTCTTCCTGCTGGGATTGTATGCACTGCTGATCACGATGAGCGCCCGGACCACCCGTGACGAGGTGATCGAGGACTATCTGGCCAGGACCTTGGACAGCGTCCGGCCTCGCTGAGATCCGATACAACTACATACCCCCGACGCCGGCCTTACATGAACGGGACCAAGATGCTCGCTCACCGGTGCCGAACTCGCCCGCATGGATGCTTGGACCGCGCGCCGCCGAGTGCCGCCCGGGCGTGTGCGAGGCGCGTCAACGGCCTGGTCCGGTCATTTTGTCTTTCAGGCGGTCGAGGGTGTAGGTCAGCGATCCGATGAAGTTGGTCCAGTCCGTGGTGTCGGGGGGTCTGGCGCCGGAGTCGGCGGGGGTGTTCGGATCCGCGGTCGTGCCGATCGCGAGTTTGACGATGTCGATGTTTACGTGTGCCGACGACGAGTCGGTGGCTTTGAGGATGATCGGAACGACCGAGATGAGTCCGTTCAGGTTCGCGCTGGGGGTGTTCGAGGCGACGTTGAGGCCGTCGGCGAGCTTGTTCACCGAGTCGATCAGGCTGCGGTCGTTGGTTCCCTGGATCGAGGGGAATTTGGCGATCTGCGTGGAGATCCGGTTCACCTGGCCGACCAGGTCGACGATGGTCTGGGTGTTGTCGCCGATGACCTCCAGCGCGGGCCCGGCCGAGGCCATCGCGTCGGTCACGCTTTGTCGCTGCCCGGCCAGTGTGGCGCTCAGATCGCCTGTGGTGGCGAGGATGTCGCGGATGCGGTCGGAGCGGGCGGCGAGGTTGTTGACCAGGTCCCGGGTTTCGCGGATCAGGGTGGCGAGGCGGTCGCCGCGGCCGCCGACGGCCT
>NZ_BAGL01000061.1 GCF_000308875.1 Nocardia transvalensis NBRC 15921 | reverse complement strand
CCCGCGCCCCGGCGGCCAGGCCAAGGGCAGCGCTCCGGCGCAGCCCGGCCACCGTCCCGGCCCCAAGCCCGGACCGAAGCCCCCGCGCGTCGGCAACAACCCGTTCAGCTCGGCCCCCGACGCGGCCCGCACCGCGTCCGGCTCCCGGCCCGCGCCCGGGTCCGTCGCAGGGCGGCCCGCGCCCGTCTCCGGGCAACGCGCCGCGTCCGGCCGGACAGGGCGGCGGCCAGCGGCCGTCCGGCCCGCGGCCCAGCCCCGGCTCGATGCCCCCGCGCCCGAATCCGGGTGCGATGCCGCAGCGCGCCGCGCGTCCGGGTCCGGCCGGTGGTGGCGGCGGAGGCCGTCCGGGTCGTCCCGGTGGTGGCCCCGGCGGCGGTCGTCCCGGTGGCGGCGGTGGCGGTAACTACCGCGGTGGCGGCGGTGGCGGCGGCGCCGGTGCGGGTGCTCCCGCGGCCGGCGGCGGTTTCCGCGGTCGTCCCGGTGGCGGTGGCCGTCCCGGTGGCCCCGGCGGCCGCGGTGGCGCGGCAGGCGCCTTCGGTCGTCCCGGCGGCGCGCCTCGCAAGGGCCGCAAGTCGAAGCGGGCGAAGCGCGCCGAATACGAGAACATGCAGGCTCCGTCGGTCGGCGGCGTGCGGCTGCCCCGCGGCAACGGCGAGATCATTCGCCTCGCCCGCGGCGCCTCGCTGTCGGACTTCGCCGAGAAGATCAACGCCAACCCGGCCTCGCTGGTCCAGGTGCTGTTCAACCTCGGTGAGATGGTGACCGCGACCCAGTCGGTCAACGACGAGATCTTCGAGCTGCTCGGCGGCGAGATGAACTACGTCGTGCACGTGGTCTCGCCCGAGGACGAGGACCGCGAGCTGCTGGAGAGCTTCGATCTCACCTACGGCGAGGACGAGGGCAACGAGGACGACCTGCAGGTCCGTCCGCCGGTGGTCACCGTCATGGGCCACGTCGATCACGGTAAGACCCGACTGCTGGACACCATCCGCAAGACCAACGTCCGCGAGGGCGAGGCCGGCGGCATCACCCAGCACATCGGCGCCTACCAGGTCATGGCCAATGTGTCCGACAACGAGCGCCTGATCACCTTCATCGACACCCCGGGTCACGAGGCGTTCACCGCCATGCGTGCCCGCGGTGCGAAGGCCACCGATATCGCGGTGCTGGTGGTCGCCGCCGACGACGGCGTCATGCCGCAGACGGTGGAGGCCATCAACCACGCGCAGGCGGCCGACGTGCCGATCGTGGTGGCGGTCAACAAGATCGATAAGGAAGGCGCCAACCCGGCGAAGATCCGCCAGCAGCTGACCGAGTACGGGCTGGTGTCGGAGGAGTACGGCGGCGAGACCATGTTCGTCGACATCTCCGCGCGCCAGGGCACCAATATCGAGGCGCTGCTCGAGGCCGTGGTCCTGACCGCGGACGCGGCACTGGATCTGCGGGCCAACCCGGAGCAGGACGCGCAGGGTGTCGCCATCGAGGCGCACCTCGACCGCGGCCGCGGCCCGGTGGCGACCGTGCTCATCCAGCGCGGCACGCTGCACGTCGGCGACTCGATCGTGGCGGGCGACGCCTACGGTCGCGTGCGCCGCATGGTCGACGAGCACGGTGAGGACGTCCACGAGGCGCTGCCGTCGCGGCCGGTGCAGGTCATCGGCTTCACGTCGGTGCCGGGCGCCGGTGACAACCTGCTCGTGGTCGACGAGGATCGGATCGCGCGGCAGATCGCCGACCGGCGCGCGGCGCGCAAGCGCAACGCGCTGGCCGCCCGCAGCCGCAAGCGGATCAGCCTGGAAGATCTGGATGCCGCTCTGAAGGAGACCTCGGAGCTCAACCTGATCATCAAGGGCGACAACTCCGGTACGGTCGAGGCCCTCGAGGAGGCGCTGCTCGGCATCGAGATCAGCGACGAGGTGCGGCTGCGCGTCATCGACCGCGGTGTCGGTGGCGTCACCGAGACCAACGTCAACCTGGCGTCGGCGTCCAACGCGATCATCATCGGGTTCAACGTGCGCGCGGAGGGCAAGGCCAACGAGCTGGCCAACCGCGAGGGCGTCGACATCCGGTACTACTCGGTGATCTACCAGGCCATCGACGAGATCGAGAAGGCCCTCAAGGGCATGCTCAAGCCGATCTACGAGGAGGTCGAGCTGGGTCGCGCCGAGATCCGCGCGATCTTCCGTTCCTCGAAGTTCGGCAACATCGCCGGTTGCATGGTCACCTCCGGGCTGGTCAAGCGTAACGCCAAGGCGCGCCTGCTCCGCGACAACGTGGTGATCGCCGATACGACGATCGAGTCGCTGCGCCGCGAGAAGGACGACGTCATGGAGGCTCGCGAGGGCTTCGAATGCGGTATGACGTTGCGGTACAACGACATCAAGGAAGGCGACATCATCGAGGCCTACGAGCTTCGCGAGAAGCCTCGGGACTGAGATGGGTGGAGACCGCGCCGGGCGAATTCGATTCGCCCGGCGCGGGCTGCGCGATAAATGAGGTGAGCCGTTGTTCGTCGGGGCTTTGGAGTTCGACGTCTTGCTCGGCGACGTGCATACGTTGAAGCAGAAGCGCTCCGTCATCCGTCCCGTCCTGGCCGAGTTGCAGCGCTTCGGCGTGTGCGCGGCCGAGGCCGGAGAGCAGGACCTATACCGTCGCGCGCTGCTGGGTATCGCCATGGTCAGTTCCGAGATGGGGCATCTCACAGAGGTGCTCGACCGGTGTGAACGCCACGTGGCGGCCCGTCCGGAGTTACAGTTGCTGGCAGTGCGCCGCCGGATCTTCGGACCCGAAGACTAGCTACCAATAAGGAGGGTCGGCCATGGTGGATCAGGCCAGGGCACGCCGGCTCGCGAAGCGGATCGTCAATATCGTCGGTACCGCCATCGAGTACGAGATCAAGGATCCACGGTTGCGTTTCATCACCGTCACCGACGCGAAGGTGACCGGTGATCTCCGGGAGGCCACCGTGTACTACACGGTGATGGGCGAGACGATCGACGCTGAGCCCGACTTCCCGGGCGCCGCGGCGGGGCTGGAGAAGGCCAAGGGCGTCTTGCGCTCGAAGGTCGGCGCCGCCACCGGCATCAAGTTCACGCCCAGCCTGAGCTTCGTCCTGGACACCGTGCCCGATGCGGCGCGGCAGATGGAGGAGCTGCTGGCGCGGGCCCGCGCGGCCGACGAAAAGGTGGCGCAGGTGGCGTCCGACGCGACCTACGCCGGTGCGGCCGACCCCTATAAGAGCGACGAGGAAGACTGACCGCCACCGGGCGGTCGAGGCTTGTGCGATGACAGCAGTAAAGCCGGCGGCGGATCTGGCCGCGGCGGTCGAGGTTCTGGACGCCGCGCGATCGGTGACGGTGCTGTGCCATGTGCAGCCCGACGCCGATACGGTCGGCAGCGGGCTGGCGCTGGCGCAGGTGCTGCACCGGCGCGGGGTGCCGGTGCGGGTGTCGTTCGCGGAGCCGGCGGAGTTACCGGCCTCGATGCGATCGCTCCCCGGCATCGAATTCCTCGTGCCGCCCGCGGAGGTGCCGGACGAGGTGGATCTGCTGGTGGCCGTGGACTGCGGCAGCGCCGGTCGGCTGGGTACTCTGGCCGACCGGATATCGGGCGCGGCAACGACTCTGGTGCTCGACCACCACCGGTCCAATACCCGGTTCGGCACCGTGAACGTCATCGACGAGACGGCCGAGTCGACCACCAGCCTGCTGGCGCGGGTCTTCGACGCGTGGGGTGAGCCGATCGACCGGTCGATCGCCTACTGCCTGTTCGCGGGCCTGGTCACCGATACCGGCTGCTTCCGGTGGGCGGGGCCGGGGACCCACAAGCTGGCTGATCGTTTGCTGTCGACGGGGATCGATGGCGCGGGGATCACCCGGACGCTCATGGACACCCACCCGTTCGGCTGGTTGCCGATGCTGTCGCGCGTGCTCGGGTCGGCGCAGCTCGAATCCGAGGCGGCCGACGGCGCCGGGCTGGTGTACGCGTTCGTGCGCTGCGAGGATGTCGCCGGGCTGCGCTCGGAGGAGGTGGAGAGCGTCATCGACGTCGTCCGCACCACCTCCGAGGCCGCCATCGCCGCCGTCTTCAAGGAGTCCCGCACCGCCCCCGGCCTGTGGACCGTCTCCCTGCGCTCCCGCGACACCGGCGTCGGCCTGGACGACGGCGTCGACGTGGCCCAGGTCGCGACCCGCCTGGGCGGCGGCGGCCACCGCTACGCCGCGGGTTACACCACCACCGGCACCCCAGAAGACCTGGTCACGGCATTGCTGGCGGAACTGCGCCCGTGACGGCTCGCGCCCTCTGTCCCACTCCCATTTTTCCGGCACGCTTTTGGCCGGAATCCACAGGTGGTGGGTCCCGGCCAAAAGCACGCCGGGACAACGAGATGCGGGCACGCCGGGAAAATGGATGTCTGGTGCGCGAGGCGGGAAAGGGATGTCTTGTGCGCGAGGGTCGGCGATGAGCGCTGGTGACGAGACCGCGACCGTGGTCGACGATCCGTCCGATGCCGGCCCGCGGCGGATTCTGGGGATCGCGGTGCCCACGCTGGGAGTGCTTGTCGCGGAACCGATCTACCTGCTGTGGGATATGGCCGTGGTGGGGCGGCTGGGGGCGTTGGCGCTGGCGGGGCTGGCGGTGGGCGGGCTGATACTCGGGCAGGTCAGTACGCAGTTGACGTTTCTGACCTACGGCACCACGGCGCGGTCGGCGCGGCGGTTCGGGGCGGGGGACCGGCGCGGCGCGGTCGAGGAGGGCGTGCAGGCCAGCTGGGCCGCCATCGGTATCGGCGCGCTGATTCTGGTTGTGCTGCAAGCGTTCGCGGGGCCGATCACGGATCTGATCGCGGGCGGTGCGGATATCGCCGGCGAGGCGCGCGGATGGTTGCGGATCGCGCTGTTCGGGGTGCCGCTGATCCTGCTCACCATGGCCGGTAACGGCTGGCTGCGCGGGGTACAGCAGACACGCCGACCGCTCGCGTATGTCGTTGCGGGGCTGGCGATTTCGGCGGTGCTGTGCCCGGTCCTGGTGCACGGTCTGCTCGGTGCGCCGCGGCTGGGACTGGAGGGGTCGGCGGTCGCCAATGTGATCGGGCAGGTGATCGCGGCCGCCCTGTTCCTGGGTGCGCTGGTGCGGGAGTGCCTGTTCCCTGAGCGGCGTTCCGAGCGCGTCCCGCTGGCGCCGCGGCCCGCGATCATGCGCGCGCAGCTGGTGCTGGGACGCGATCTGATCGTGCGCAGCCTGGCATTCCAAGCGTGTTTCGTCTCCGCGGGGGCGGTGGCGTCCCGGTTCGGCGCGGCCTCGGTCGCGGCGCATCAGCTCGTGCTGCAACTGTGGAACTTCATTTCGCTGGCACTGGATTCGCTCGCCATCGCGGCGCAGACGCTGACGGGCGCGGCGCTCGGCGCGGGCCACGCGCGCGGAGCCGAGCGGCTGGCCCGGCGGATCACGGCGTGGTCGACGTTGTTCGCGCTGGCGCTGGCCGTGTTCTTCGCCCTCGGCTACTCCTTGGTGCCCGCACTGTTCACCACCGACCCGGCGGTCATCGACCGCACGCACGTCATCTGGTGGTTCTTCGTCGCCCTCATCCCGGTGGCGGGCGTGGTCTTCGCGCTCGACGGCGTCCTGCTGGGCGCGGGCGACGCCGCCTACCTGCGCAACACCAC
This sequence comes from Nocardia transvalensis NBRC 15921, assembly GCF_000308875.1. Classification (GTDB taxonomy): domain Bacteria; phylum Actinomycetota; class Actinomycetes; order Mycobacteriales; family Mycobacteriaceae; genus Nocardia; species Nocardia transvalensis. Next base: position 115,628 of record NZ_BAGL01000061.1, on the reverse strand, counting down.
CATGGGCGCGGCCCTGATCGGATTCCTCCCCGTCATCTGGCTGTCGCTGGCCTTCGACTGGGGCATCGCCGGGATCTGGACGGGCCTGTCCGCCTTCATCGTCCTGCGCGCGATCGCGGTGACCGCCCGCACCCTTTCGGGCCGATGGGCCCGGGTGGGCGCCGAGATACCCGCGGGGCGGGGTAACTCTTAGACCGGATTCAGCATGGCTTCGATGAGGTCGGCGGCGCGGGCGGTCCCGCCCTCGGCGAGGGCGTCGGCGCGCAGGCGGGCCGAGCGCCGGGCGACCTCCGCGTCGGTGACCAAGTCGTGCAGGGCCTTTCGTAGTGTCGCGGCGGTCGCCTCGGCGGTGTCGATGCGCTGGGCCACGCCCAGTTCCACCAGCCGGTCGGCGTTCATGAACTGTTCGGCGGCCTGGGGAACCGCGATCATCGGCACCCCCGCGAGCAGGCCCTCGCCACAGCCGCCCATGCCGACGTGGGTGACGAAGGCGTCGGCCTGGTCCAGGATCGCCCGCTGCGGGACCCAGGGATGTACCTCGATGTTGTCCGGGACGACGCCGAGTTCCCGTGGGTCGGTGTATTTGCCGATCTGGAGCACCACGTGCCAGCCCGGCAGGTCGCCGAAGGCCGCTACGCACTGCCGGTAGAACTCCGGCTGCCGGGTGTAGGCCGAGCCGAGGGAGATCAGCAGGACGTTCTCCGCCGCGGCCGGTCGAATCCAGCCGTCCCCGTCCGCCGGGTCGAAGCACGGGCCGACGAACGTCACGGACTCGCTGTCGACCCGGTCGGCCTGCGGTTGCATGGCCCGGGGGATGAGCGCCACCGCCCGCCCGGGATTCCCGGAGAACTCGAGCGAGTCGGTGGTGGACGCCCCGCACTCGGTGAGCCACTCCGCGAAGCGCGACCGGTACCGCTCCGCGCCCGGCAGCTGGAACAGCGGCGCCGCGACCTCCTCGTCGTAGCCGTCCCAGCCCACGAAGGTCGGGGACAGGTGCAGCACGGGACGTCCCTGCGCCTCGGCCACGGCACGGGCGGCGTACGCGCCGATGTCGTACAGGTAGAGGTCCGCGGGGTCCGGGTCGTAGGCCGCGCGCAGCTGCGGCAGCGCGTGTATGGCGTTGTCCAGGAACAGGCTCATCGCGGCGATCGGATCGTCTGGCCAGTCGTTGTCGGCCACCGGAAGCGTGGAGGTGCAGGGCACGAACTCCGCACCGGTTTCCGCGATCACGTCGGCGACCGCCGGATCGTTGGCGTAGGTCACGCGGTGCCCGCGCGCCACCAGTTCACGGATGACCGCGAGACCGGGCAGGACGTGGCTGATGACGGGAATGCCGACCATGGCGATATGGGCAGGGTGGGAAGGCAAGGGACATCACTCTTTTCAGGTCTGCGGCGGTTGCTCGCCGGGGGTGTCAGAGGGTGGGGGAGGCCACGGTTCGCAGGTCGAGCCGGTCGCCGACCCAGTTCCGGCGCAGGCGGCGGTCGTGACTGACGATCACGAGCGCGCCCCGGTAGTCGGCCAAGGCGGTCTCCAGTTCCTCGATGAGGCCGGGGGACAGGTGGTTGGTGGGTTCGTCGAGCAGCAGGACGTCCGCGGGCTCGGTGACCAGCCGCGCCACGGCGAGCCGCTGCCGCTGCCCGGTGGACAGGTCGGCCACGCGCGTCGTGAGCTGGCTACGGGCGAACAGGCCCAGCGACATCAGCCGCTCGGTGTGTTCGGCGGGAACCCCGCGCCGACCCCGGGCGAACGCCGCGAGCAGCGTCTCCCCGGGATCGGCGACCCGAGGCTCCTGAGCGAGGTACCCGACCCGGCCGCGGCGGACGACGGTCCCGGCGTCCGCCGCGAGGTCGCCGGCCAGCACGCGCAGCAGCGTCGTCTTGCCCGCCCCGTTCGGTCCCGTGACGAGCAGCCGATCACCCACGGCGACAGTGATATTCATCGGTTCGAGGCGATCGGCGACGGTGACGCCGGTGGCCTCCAGCACGACGCCGCCGGTGTTGCCGGTGCGCAGCGCCGGGGTGAAGCGCAGCGGCGCCGGGGGCGGCGGCACCGGATCCGCGAGCAGGCGGCGCAACCGCTCCTCGGCATTGCGGACGCGGGACGCCAGCGACTGCTGCACCCGTCCGCCCGCGCGGTCGTAGGCCATCTTGTTGTTGTCCCGCATCGCCCGGCCGGGCGCGACCTGGCGCGCGGTGGTCGCGGCGGTCTCCCGCAGCCGCGCTGTGTCGTCCTGCCAGCGGGCGTACGACTGCTCCCATCGCGCCCGCGCCGCCGCCTTCTCCGCGAGGTATCCGGTGTAGCCGTTGCCGTAGCGGACCACCCGCCGCGTATCCCCGTCGACCTCCAGCAGGCCGGTGGTGACGCGCTCGAGGAAGACCCGGTCGTGCGAGACCGTGACGGTGGTGCCGCGCCGGGTGCGCAGATGGTCCTCCAACCAGGTCAGGGCATCGTCGTCGAGATGGTTGGTGGGCTCGTCGAGCAGCAGCACCTCGGGCCCGGCCGCCAGGACCGCGGCCAGCCGCAACCGGACCTGCTCGCCGCCGGACAGCCCGCCGACCGTGCGGTCGCGGCGCACCACCCCGAGGCCCAGGCCGTGCAGGGCACGTTCCACCCGGGCGTCGGCGTCGTACCCGTCACGCAGCTCGAAAACCGTTGTGAGTTCGCCGTATTCGGTCATCGCGGAATCGTCGCCGTCAGCCATGGCGGCCTCCAGCAGGCGCATGCGTCGCTCGATGGCGCGCAGATCGCCCAGGGACCGGTCGATGACCTGCTGGACGGTCAGTTCCGCCGGCAGCCGCTCGTCCTGGGCGAGATAGCCGATACCGCCCTCGGCGTGGACGACGATCTCGCCCTCGTCGGGCCGTTCGCACCCGGCGAACAGGCGCAGCAGGGTGGTCTTGCCGGAGCCGTTCTCCCCGACGATGCCGGTGCGCTCACCCGCGAGGAGCGAGCAGGTCACCGCCTCGAGAACCGGCTTGCCGCCGAAGGACTTGCTGACCGCGTGCGCGGTGATCTGAGTGGGCATGAACACGCTCCGAAGCATTCGAGGACGCGGCCACACGGGACCGCAGGACCGGGCGAACACTTCGAATGAGCATCGGCATAACCTCACTTAGTGCGACAATTGTTGCACTAAGGTAGCGTGATGGTCTCATCCCGTCAAGCCATCGGATCACCGTCCATGAATTCCGCACCGCGACCAGGAGATTCCACCGCACCGGCCCGGCCGCGGCCGGGTGGCCGCACCGCCCGCATCCGCGCCCAGGTGCTCGACGCGGTCAGCGCCGAGCTGACCGAATCCGGCTACGACGCACTCACCGTGGACACCGTCGCGGCGCGGGCGGGCGTGCACCGCGCCACGGTGTACCGCCGCTGGCGGGACGTCGGGGGTCTGCTCGCCGACGTCGTGGACGCGGCCGGCGACCTGGACTGGCATCCGGCCGACACCGGCTCGCTGCGCGGCGATCTCGCGGCGCTGAACGAGGAGATCCAGCAGTCGCTGCTCGAACGGCCGTCGATCGCCGCGGCCCTGATCGCGGTGTCGTTCCGCTCCGACGAGGCCGCCCGCGCGCTGCGGCGGCTGTGGGAGGGCCGGTACGCGGACTGCGAGATCGTGGTCGAGCGGGCGATCGGGCGCGGCGAGATCCCGCCCGGCACCGACGCGCGCGCCCTGCTGATCGCCGCGACCGCCCCGCTCTACCACCAGCTGGTCCTGCTGCGCACACCCCCCGACCCGCACCTGCCCGCCCGGATCGCCGGCAGCACCGCCCTCGCGGCCACCGCCGGCGCCTTCACCGGCGGTATCGAACAGGCCGAAGTGGCAGCACCCGACGCCGCTGTCACCGATGGCGCCGCCGGGGGTCGCGAAGGCAGCACCTGATCACCCGTGGGAATGTGGAGGGGATCGCCGCGGTTGGCGCATGCAGGCGCGGTAGGCGAGTAGAGAGGGTAGTGCCGGGTGACTCCGAAGTTGATGGCCGTGAGCGATATCCATGTCGGGCACCAGGGCAACAAACCCGTCGTCGAGCAGATCAGGGCGGATTCCCCCGAGGACTGGCTGATCGTCGCGGGTGACGTGGCGGAGAAGACCGACGACATCCGCTGGGCGCTGGAGACGCTGCGCCGCCGGTTCGCGAAGGTGATCTGGGTGCCGGGCAACCACGAATTGTGGACCACCGTCAAGGATCCCGTGCAGATGCACGGCGCGGCCCGCTACGACTACCTGGTGTCGCTGTGCCGCGACCTGGACGTGCTGACGCCCGAGGACCCGTTCCCGGTCTGGGAGGGCGCGGGGGCCGAGCAGTACGGCGGCCGGGTCACGGTCGCGCCGCTGTTCGTGCTCTACGACTACTCCTGGCGGCCGGACGGGGCCACCACGAAGGCCGAGGCGATGGCCATCGCCCGCGACCGCAATGTCGTCGCGACCGACGAATTCCTGCTGTCCCCGGACCCGTACGTGACCCGCGACGCCTGGTGCCACGCGCGCGTGCAGTACACCCGCCGCCGGCTCGACGAGTTGGCGCCCGGCGCTCCGGTCGTGCTGATCAACCACTTCCCGCTGAACCGCGAGCCCACCCGGATGCTGTTCTATCCGGAATTCTCGCTGTGGTGCGGGACGGAACTGACCGCGGACTGGCACACCCGCTACAACGCGGTCTGCTCGGTCTACGGCCACCTCCACATCCCGCGCACCACCTACTACGACGGCGTCCGCCACGAAGAGGTGTCGCTGGGCTACCCGCGCGAGTGGCAGCGCCGCGGCCTGCCCGACAAACTGCTGCGCCAGATCCTGCCCGCGCCGGAGTACGGCCCCGGCGACCTGAACGAGTGGGGCGGCCACTTCAAGATCACCGCGGCAATGCGGTCCGCCGCCGCCGAGATGCGCCGCCAGGCCGATCGCCGCCGCGGCCTGGCCTGAGCCGGGCCGTCAGCCGAGGCGTCGCACCATGGTGATGCTGGTGGTGCCGACGCGGTTGGTCTTCTCGGAACCGGGCACGTACACGAAACCGAGGCGTTCGTAGAGCCGTCGCGCGGGGTTGTTCTCGCGCACGCTCAAGCAGACGGCGTCGTGGTCGGCCGCGGCACTGTCGAGCAGGCGGTTCAGCATCATGGTTCCCAGGCCGGTGCCGCGTGCCCGCGGCACCACCCCGACGGCGAGTTCGGGAGTGCGGTCGTCGACGTATCCGTAGGCGGCGTTCCGCGCGTCGAACAGCCGAATCCACGCCGCTCCCAGCATGGTTCCGCCCTCCTCGCACCCGATCACGCCGAGATCGCCCGCGCCGCCCCACTTCTCGACGTAGCGAGCCAGCTCGGGCACGGACCGCAGGTCGTCCACCTCCATCTGCTGCTCGGCGGCATGCGACGCCTCGAACAACATGGTCCAGAGAAACGGTTCGTCGGAGGCAAGGGCAGGGCGGACAATCGCGGACGTCATGATCACCGAGGGTAGGGGCTCACCCGACTCCTTCGTCGATGACGCTGGACGATCGGGAACGCGACGAGCAGGACCGCCACGCTGACCAGGCTGAGGTAGAACTGCGACCGCGTATCGGACATGTAGCCCATGGTCGCCAGGATCGCGACGATGGCGGCGATCGACAGGACGCTGAGCCAGGGATGCAGCCACATCCGCAGCGAGGTGTCGAACCGTCCCTCCCGCGTCAGCCGGTTGCGCAGCCTGATCTGCGACAGCGCGATGATGATGTAGACGAACAGCGCGACCGCGCCCGCCGAGTTCATGATGAACGCGAAGACCCGGTCGGGGGAGACGTAGTTCATCAGGATGGCGAAGTAGCCGACCACCGTGCTCAGCAGGATCGCCTTCCACGGCACTCCGCGTCGGGTGGTGTCGGTCGCCCACGCCGGTGCCCACCCGTTCCCGCCGAGCGCGTACACCATCCGAGAGGCGGTGTAGAGCCCCGAGTTCAGGACCGACAACGCCGCCGACAACACGACCGCATCGATGATCGTGGACGCGGCGGGCAGGCCGAACCGGTCGAAGGCCGTGGCGTACGGGCTCGAGGTGGACGGGATGTCGGGCCACGGCGTGATCATCACCAGCAGCGCCACCGAGCCGACGTAGAAGATCAGGATGCGCCACACGATCGTGTTGGTCGCGCGCGCGATCGCGCGGGCCGGCTGACGCGACTCCGCCGCGGCCATCGTGACGATCTCGGTGCCGAAGTACGCGAAGATCACCACGACGACACCCTGCAACACCGGATACGCGCCCTGGGCGAAGAATCCGCCGTACCCGATATTCGACACCGACAGCCGCGAATCCGGCAGCAGGCCCAGCACATACAGCACCCCGACCACCAGGAACACCACGATCGTGGTGATCTTGATCGACGCGAGCCAGAATTCCGTCTCCCCGAACGACCGCACCGACAGCAGGTTGGAGGCCGTAAGCAACAGCATCAGCCCGACCGCGAAAACCCATGCGGGACCGCCGGTCCAGCCGCCGATGATGCGCCCGCCGACCACCGCCTCGAAGGCCACCACCCCGACCCAGAAGTACCAGTACAGCCAGCCGACGACGAATCCGGCGCGATCGCCGAGCGCCACCCGCGCGTACTCCATGAACGATCCGAGCGCCGGTCGCGCGACGGCCATCTCGCCGAGCATCCGCATGACGAGGGCGACGAGGACGCCCCCGATCGAGTACGACACGATCGCGGCCGGTCCGGCCGTGGCGATGACCGATCCGCTGCCCACGAACAGGCTCGCGCCGATGATGCCGCCCAGCGCGATCATGGTGAGGTGCCGCGAGCGCAGCGCGCCCCGGCGCAGCTGCCCGCGCACGGCCGTCCCGGAGTCCTCGGCGGTCCGCGGCGCGTGCCCGTCTTCCGTATCCTCGGCCGTCACCACTACCTCCTCGGAAGATCCGTGCGTCACATCCGAAGCCGCCCGGCGGTCCACGGATGTGATTCGGGCCACGGTAGGTGATCGGAGACCGGCGCGCACCTCGATCGGCGGTCCGCGTCCTCGGCTACCCTCGTGTCGAGTAGGTGTCGAGTCAGGAGGCGGTCATCGAGGAGCGGGTGGATCGGGTGTCGGCGCGCCTTATCGGCGGCATACTGCCCGAGGGTGTGGCGGCGGCGGAGCTGGTGCGGTATCCGGAGGAGCTGAAGCCGCATCCCGGCGAGGAGCACCTGATCGCGAAGTCGGTGGAGAAGCGGCGCCGGGATTTCATCGGCGCGCGGTACTGCGCGCGGGAGGCGCTCGCACAACTCGGTGAGCCGCAGGTGGCGATCGGCAAGGGGGAGCGGGGAATGCCGCTGTTCCCGAGCGGCGTCGTCGGCAGCCTGACCCACTGCGACGGGTACCGCGCCGCGGCCCTCGCGCACCGGCTGCGCTGGCGCTCGGTCGGCATCGACGCCGAACCGCACGACACCCTGCCCGAGGGCGTGCTGGAGTCGGTGAGCCTGCCGCCGGAACGGGAGTGGCTGAAGGGCGCGATCCCGGCGACCGGCCTGCACATGGACCGGTTGCTGTTCTGCGCCAAGGAGGCCACCTACAAGGCGTGGTTCCCGCTGACGCTGCGCTGGCTGGGCTTCGAGGACGCGCACATCACCTTCACCATCGACGACTCCGGCAGCGCCGGAACCTTTCACAGCAAGATCCTCGTGCCCGGACAGGCGAACGACGGCGGCGCGCCCCTGGCCGCGTTCGACGGGCGCTGGCTGATCGGCGACGGGCTGATCCTGACCGCGATCGTGGCGGGCTGATGCGCGGCACTCGCACGAGTTCCGGTGGGAGCGACCGTGGGTGAGCGGCCGGCCCCGCTGGTGGACGTGCTCGGCGGCTTGCTGATCGTCGATAAAGCCGGCGGCATGACGAGCCACGACGTGGTGGCCCGATGCCGGAAGCTGTTGCACACCCGCAAGATCGGGCACGCGGGCACCCTGGACCCGATGGCCACCGGGGTGCTGGTGCTCGGCGTGGAACGGGCCACGAAGATGCTGGGCCTGCTCACCCTGACCACCAAGGCGTACGCGGCGACGATCCGGCTCGGGCAGTCCACCGTCACCGACGACGCCGAGGGCGAGGGCGTCGCGACGACCGCCGCCGGGCACGTCACCGATGCCGAGATCGCCTCCGGCGTGGCCGGATTGACCGGTGACATCCAGCAGGTCCCCGCCACGGTGAGCGCGATCAAGGTCGGCGGCGAACGCGCCTACGCCCGGGCCCGTGCGGGGGAGGACGTCCAGCTGGCCGCCCGCCCGGTCACGGTCAGCCGCTTCGACGTCCTGGCGCGCCGCGATATCGATACGGGCACAACGTCGTTCGTCGACCTGGAGGTGGTCGTGGAGTGCTCGTCGGGCACCTATATCCGCGCCCTGGCCCGCGATCTCGGCGAGAAGTTCGGCGTCGGCGGCCATCTCACGGCACTGCGCCGCACCCGGGTGGGCCCCTTCACCCTCGAGCACGCCCGGACCCTGGATCGGCTCGCCGACGATCCGGGATTGAACCTGGACATCGATGCCGCGGCCCGGCTCGCGTTCGCGCACCGCACGATCACCGCGGCCGAGGAGGCGTCCCTGCGCGACGGCCGCTGGCTCGATCCCGTCGGCATCCCCGGCGTCCACGCGGCGCTGACCGCCGACGGCCGCGCCATCGCGCTGCTCGAGGAGAAGGGTCGGCGCTCGTCGCCCGTCCTCGTGGTCCGGCCGCGCGGGCTGATCGACTAGACGTCCGCCGGGTGCAGGTCCGCGCCTACCGTGGCGCGGAGGCGCTCCACGGCGTCGTGCATGTGGTCGACCAGGAGTTTGCGGGCGCGGGCCGGGGCGCCGGAACCGATGGCCTCGCGCAGGTCGGTGTGCTCCTGGATCTGGTCGAGCACATCGGAATACGTGGTCTCCAACGCGCCCAGGCACATGCGGGTCTCGATGAACAGCGTTCGCGCGGCATGCGCCAGGCGGGGGCTGTCGGCGCTGGCCACCAGTGCCTCGTGGAAGGCGTGGTCGGCATCGGACATCCCGGCGGGATCGCGGCTGTCGGCGCACGCGCGCATCGCGGCGATGCTGGGTTCCAGTGCGGCATAGGCGATATCGCGGCGGCCGTCCAGGATCAGGTCCAGCGCACCGCCCTCGATCGCGGTCCGGGCCCGGTAGATGTCGACCACATCCTCCAGACTGAGCTCGATGACGAAGATGCCCCGGTGCCGGATGCTGTGCAGCAGGCCCTCCGACACCAGCCGCTGCATCGCCTCCCGCACCGGACCGCGGGAGACGTCGAACTGCGTGGCGAGATCGGCCTCGACGAGCTGTGCGCCCGGCGCCAGGCCGCCGCGCATGATCGCCGTGCGCAGCCGATCGGCGATCATCTCCGCCGTCGACTGTCTGTTGACCGGCTCGAATTCAATCACCGACATGAACGAGCCTTTCCGAGAACAGCTTACCGAGCCGGGGGGAGATCGGTTCGCTCCCCGGCGAATAGCCGGCGAGCCGGATGCCCTCCCAGATGGTGACCTGATTGGCGGTGAGTACCGGCTTGCCCAAGGTGGCCTCCAACTCCGGCAGTACCGCCAGCGTATGCATGGCGGTGTCGGGGATCAGCAGCGCCTCGGCATCGGGATTGTCGTTGGCGACGGCCAGTTTCAGCACCTGTTCGTCGGTGAGGGTGCCGACCTCGGCCGCCGTATCGATATCCGCGCTGCCCATGGATAGCACCCGGATGCCTTCGGCGGCAAGGAAGTCGACGAACAGCGCCGCGACGTCGTCCGGATAGCTCGCCCACACCGCGACCGTCGAGATGCCCAGCGCGCGAGCGGCGTTCACGAAGGCGAAGCTGGTGCTGGAGGCGGGCACCCCGGCCGCCTCGGCCAGTCCCCGGACCTGCTCGCGCGCCCCGTCCGGGCGGTAGACGAAACTGCCGGAGGTGCAGGCCCATACGACCGCGCTGGGCCGCGCCGGCGCCAGCAGTTCGGCCCCCTGCCGCAACTTGCCGGGGCTGCCCAGGTCGAGCAGTTCGGGCACGGCGTGCAGATCGGTGCCGTAGATGTGCGCGACCCGCAGGTCCGCGCCGAGGATCTCGGCCGCGCGCGGATAGTCGTCCTCGGCGGCGTGGTCCGGGTAGATGAAGCCGATCGTCGGCGTCTGCATATCGGTTCCCCTAGAAGACGTCCTGGAGCCACTTGCCGGGCCCCATCATGGGCAGTTTCATGCGCCCCAGGCATGCCCACATGGTGAGCTGGTTGGCGGTGAGCACCGGTTTGCCGAGGGCCTGTTCGAGCGGTTCGATCAGGTCGTAGGTGGGCAGGTTGGTACAGCTGACGAAGATCGCTTCGGACCGCGGATCGTCGGCGTTGATGATGCGCTCGGCGATGGTGCGGTAGCTGACCTTCCAGATACCGCCGCCGAGGCCGAGATGGTTCGATCGGACGACCTCGCAGCCGGCCTCACCGAGGAAGTCGTGCAGCTTCTCGGTCAGGATCTCGTCATACGGCGTGATGACCGAGAGCCTGCTCACGTCGAGCGCTCTGATCGCCTCGATCAGTGCGCCGGACGTGGTCACCGCATCTCGGGCTCCGGCCGCGCAGATGGTGTCGCACAACGAACGCTCGTAGTCCAGCCCCTTGATGAAGCTGCCCGAACTGCACAGATAGGCAATCACTTCCGGGTCTACATGCAGGATGTTGCGCGTGGCGGAGGTCAGGTGTGCCGCATCGGACACCAGCTCCGCCATCGCTACCGACACCGGTACCGGCTCATACGGAGTGCGGGCCAGGTGCAGGCTCACCTCGAGAGGCGCCCACCTCCACAACTCGCGTTCCAGCGCCAGGTCGAATGGCGCGATGATGCCGATACCTCGCTGCGCGACCGGGCCGTCGATGTCGGGAAAATTGAGTTCCGCCACCAGTGGGCCCCTCTCGCGTTCAGCTGAATATTCCTCCGCACACGATCGGATTGTTGACAATCATACGATGCGTTTCTAGCCTGTCAATGTGAATGAGGGCCAAATAGTCACCGTTCTTCACGATGGCACCCGGCCCGATGCGAGCCTCTTGCGCCCGGTGTCCGAGCGGGCCGAGATCCGCTACACCGAGGCGGAGGGGCTCGCCGACTCGCTTCGTGGTGCCGATGTGTTGTTCGTGTACGACTTCACCAGTACAGCGGTTCCCGGCGCCTGGCCGGGAGCCGACAGATTGCGTTGGGTGCACGTGGGTGCCACCGGCGTCGACTCCGTGATGTTCGACGAGCTGATCCGCAGTGACGTCGTCGTCACCAACACCCGGGGCATCTTCGACGGGCCGATCGCCGAGTACGTGCTCGCGCAGATCCTGAACTTCGCCAAGGACCTGCCCGAGTCGTGGCGGCTGCAACAGCGGCACGAATGGCGCCATCGGGAGTCGGAGCGGCTCTCCGGCGCCACGGTACTCGTCGTCGGCACCGGGTCCATCGGCCGGTCGATCGCGCGGATGCTGCGCTGCGTGGGCATGGAGGTCCGCGGCCTGGGGCGGCGGGCGTGCACCGACGATCCGGATTTCGGCACCGTCGCCACGGATCTGCACGCCGAGCTGCCCGGGGCGGACTACGTGGTCGCCATCGCGCCGCTGACCCAGCAGACCCGGCACATGTTCGACGCGCGCGCGTTCGCCGCGATGAAGCCGCATTCCCGTTTCGTCAACGTCGGTCGTGGGGAACTAGTAGTGACAGACGATCTCGTCGCCGCGCTGCGCAACGGCACGCTCGCGGGCGCGGCGCTCGATGTCGTCGATCCCGAGCCGCTGCCGCCCGGCCATGCGCTCTGGGATCTGCCGAATGTCCAACTCACCCCACACAACTCCGGTGATGTGGTCGGCTGGCGCGGTGATCTCGCCACCGCGTTCGCCGAGAATTTCCGGAGGTGGAGCGACGGCCGGCCGCTCGTGAACGTGGTCGACAAAGGGCTGGGATACGTCCCCAGCTGAAAGGGAGTCAGGATGGCCCACCCCGATATCGATATCCCCACCGAACCGGCCGCGATGACCGCGGTCGAGCTGATCACCGCCTATTCGGCGGGGGCGCTCTCACCGGTCGAGGCGACCGAGGCGGTCCTCGAGGCGATCGCCGAGCGCGACGGTGATCTCAACGCGTACTGTCTGGTGGACGGCGAACGCGCCCTGATCCAGGCCAAGGAGTCCGAGGCGCGCTGGCATTCCGGTCACGTGGCCGGGCTGCTGGACGGGGTGCCGATCTCGATCAAGGACATCTTCCTCACCGAGGGCTGGCCGACGCGCCGTGGCTCCACCTCCGTCGAGCCCGATGTGCCGTGGCCCGTGGACAGCCCGGTCGCGGCGCGGCTGCGCGGCGACGGCATGGTGTTCCTCGGCAAGACGACCACGCCGGAGCTGGCCTGGAAGGCCACCACCGACAGCCCGCTCACCGGGATCACCCGTAATCCGGTGGATCCGTCGAAGACCTGCGGCGGTTCCTCGGGCGGCAGTGCGGCGGCGGTTGCCGCGGGGATGGGCCCGGTCTCGGTCGGCACCGACGGCGGTGGGAGCGTGCGCATTCCGGCGGCGTTCTGCGGCATCGTCGGGTTCAAGCCCACGCACGGGCGGATCCCGCTGTACCCGGCGAGCCCGTTCGGCCCGCTGGCCCACGCCGGGCCGATGACGCGCACGGTCGAGGACGCCGCGCTGCTGATGGACATTCTGGCGCTGCCGGATCCGCGCGACCCCACCGCGCTCGCGCCGCCGATCAGCACCTACCGCGCCCAGTTGCAGCGCGACGTGCGCGGGGCGACGGCCGCCTTCTCGCCCACCCTCGGCTACGTCGACGTCGACCCCGAGGTGGCGAGCGTGGTGGAGAGCGCGGTGCGGCAGCTGGAGGCGGCCGGGCTGCGCGTGGTGAACGCCGATCCGGGCTTCAGCGATCCACTGGAGGCGTTCGAGGATCTGTGGGCCTCGGGCGCGGCGACGATGCTGTCGCACTTCCCCGAGGGCAGCCGCGAGCGCGTCGATCCGGGCCTCGGTGAGGTCTGGGATCGGGGCGCGACCCTGAGCGCGGTCGACCATCTGAACGCCCGCGCGGTCGCCGCCGAGGTGGGAATCGTGATGGGCGCCTTCCACACCGCCTACGACGTGCTGATCACGCCCACGACGCCGATCGCCGCCTTCGAGGCCGGCCACGACGTTCCGCCAGGCAGCGATCTGCGCAGCTGGCCGCAGTGGACGCCGTTCACCTACCCGTTCAACATGACCCAGCAGCCCGCGATCAGCATCCCGATCGGCGCCACCGCCGCCGGGCTCCCGGTCGGCCTCCAGATCGTCGGCCCGCGGCACTCCGACGATCTGGTCCTGGCCATGGCCCGCTTCGCGGAAGTGGTCCTCGCGGGCTGATCCCTCGCGCCAGGCTCGGGCACGGCACTCGTCGCCGCGCCCGTGGCCCGGTGCGAGGGCACGGCCCTACGGCAGCGCGTTGGCGATCGTCACCTGGAGATCGCAGATCTCGTTGGGCAGCCAGTTGTACGCCGCCGCCGATCCGCCCCCGAGCGGCAGCACCGTCACGGTGCACACGTATCGCCCGTGCTTGTCGTACTGCGCGCAATACCCCTCGCCGCAATGGGTGGACAGGCCGTCGAAGACCGGGGTAACCCCCTGGGCGGCTACCTCATTGCCTGCTGCGGGTTCGGCTGAGCCACTCCCCGCGCCGAGTACGGCTACTGCGGCCGCCGCGACTAGCGTGGGTGCCGCGAGGCGGCGGGCGAGTCGTGCGGGGCGATCGAAAGTCCTTGTGAACATGGCGATGTCACCTTCCCGCCGAGCGGACACCGCGGCCGCGGCCGGGCCCGGCGACCGAGCCACTGTTGATCGCTGACCGACTCTACTTCGGGCCTTCTCGCGTGTCGCGCCCCGAATCTTGCGGTGCCCCAACATGGTTGTGGGGAGTTCGCTGGGCGAACTCCCCACAACCATGTTGGGAAAGACAGGCGGCTCTCGCTCGGAGTGGTGACGGTTCTCGTGGGTCTGCCCCCTTGTTTCCGGCATGCTTTTGGCCGGAAACAAGAGGAACTTCCCTTGCTGGCTACTCCGAATCCCTTGCGAAGGCGAGGGTTTCGCCCTCGACGCCGCGGAGCCAGAGGTTGTTGCATGCCGTGGCGATATCGGCCAGGCCCTCTTCGATGGTGGCGAAGACGTTGCCGGGGACCCAGCCCTGGTCGCCGTTGATCAGGAGGTTGTTACGGCCGTAGAAGAGGGCCAGGTCCGTGGCGCCCTGGGCGTGGTGGGCCTCGGAGCCGGGTTCGTAGCCGTAGGCGGGGTTGCCGATCTCCCAGGGTTCGAAGTCGAACAGGCAGACGTCGCCGGGAATCGGTGTGATGGTGGGGTTTTCGCGGTGCGGGGCCGCGGTGATGCGTGGGACCAGCGTGTACACCTCGTTGCGGGCGTACTTGGCGTGGAAGGCGTCTGCCTCCTGCGGCAGGGCGTCCCACACCGCGGCGCAGGTGAGGGGGGCCTCGGCCTCGAGCAGGCGGGCGCGGCAGCGCACGCCCGCCTTGGTGAGGGTGATGCTGATGTAGCGGGCCATGGCGGAATCTCCTACAGCTCGTCCAGCACGGAGGACCAGATGCCGAGGGCCTCGTCGACCTGGTCGGCGGTCACGATCAGCGGCGGGATCATCCGCACGACATTGCTGTAGGCGCCGCAGGTCAGCAGCAGCAGGCCCTTCTCGTGCGCCTTGCGCTGCGCGGCCGCCGCGGTGGCGGTGTCGGGTTCGCCTGCCGCCGTGGTGAATTCGGTGCCGACCAGCAGGCCCAGGCCGCGCACGTCGCCGACGGCCTTGGTGGCGCGGCTGCGCGCGCCGGCGAGCAGCTGGCGCCCCCGCTCGGCGGCGTTGTCGACCAGGCCCTCGGATTCGATGACGTCGATGGTGGCCAGCGCGGCGGCGCAGGCGACGGCGTTACCGCCGTAGGTGCCGCCCTGGGAACCCGGCCACGCCTTGGCCATCAGCTCGCTCGAGGCGGCGATGCCCGACAGCGGGAAGCCGCTGGCCAGGCCCTTGGCGATGGTGATGATATCCGGCTTGACGTCGAAGTGCTGATGGCCGAAGAACTTTCCGGTCCGCCCGAAGCCGGTCTGGATCTCGTCGAAGACCAGCAGGATGCCGTGGCGGTCCGCGCGCTCGCGCAGGCCCTGGAAGAAGCGGGTGTTGCCGGGAATGTAGCCGCCCTCGCCGAGTACCGGCTCGACGAAGAACGCGGCGGTCTCGTCGGGCGAGCTCAGGGTGGTGAGCAGGTAGTCCAGCTCGCGCAGCGCGAAATCGGTGGCCTGCTCCTCGCTCCAGCCGTAGCGGAACGCGGTCGGGAACGGCGCCACGTGCACACCGGCCATCAGCGGGCTGAATCCGGCGGAGAACCGGGTGCCGGAGGTCGTCATGGTGGCCGCCGCGACCGTGCGGCCGTGGAATCCGCCGTGGAACACGATGACGTTGGGCCGCTTGGTGGCCTGCCGCACCAGCCGCAGCGCCGCCTCGATCGCCTCGCTGCCGGAGTTGGAGAAGAACACCGAATCGAGCCCGGCCGGCAGCACGTCGCCGAGGCGCTCGGTCAGCGCGAGCAGCGGCTTGTGCATGACGGTCGTGTACTGACCGTGGATCAGGCTGCCGACCTGCTTCTGGGCCGCCTCGACCACCTTCGGGTGGCAGTGACCGGTGCTGGTCACGCCGATCCCGGCGGTGAAGTCGAGATAGCGGCTGCCGTCGGTGGCGTAGAGGTAGCAGCCCTCGCCGTGGTCGACGGTGACCGGGGTGGCCTGCTTCAGGACGGGGGAGAGAGCCGTCATCGTGATCCGCCTTCCGGAGCGTGGGGTGGTGCCGCGAACGGGGGTGTGTCGGATTGTCTATTGTCGGATTGTCGACAATATGAATAACATGTCGGGCAGTGCCGCAGCAATGGGGTACCGATATCAACCGACCGCCGGATCCGGCGGAGACCAGGGTGAGGAGCACGCGGTGACGCAGAGCCAGACGATCCCGAACCGGACCGACGAGAGCCTGAATCCGGCCGAGCGGGCCGCGATCGACAGCGTCCCCACCGGGCTGTACATCGGTGGCGAGTGGCGCGAGACGGCGGCGACGCTGCCGGTCGTCGATCCGGCGACGGGCCGGACGCTGTGCTCGGTGTCCGACGCCGGGCCCGACGACGGCCTCGCCGCCCTCGAGGCCGCGGCGAACGCGCAGGCCGACTGGGCGCGCACGCCCCCGCGCGAGCGCAGCGAGATCCTGATGCGCGCCCACCGCATGCTGCTCGACGATGCCGACCGGCTGGCGCTGATCGCCACCCTCGAGATGGGCAAGCCCCTGGCGGAGGCGCGCGGCGAGGTCACCTACGCCGCGGAGTTCTTCCGCTGGTTCGCCGAGGAGGCCGTGCGCCTGGACGGCGGATACATGACCGCACCGGCCGGCAACGCCCGGTTCCTGGTGGCCCGCCAGCCGGTCGGGCCGAGCCTGCTGATCACGCCGTGGAACTTCCCGATGGCCATGGCCACCCGCAAGATCGGCCCGGCGCTGGCGGCCGGGTGCACCTGTGTCGTCAAGCCGGCCGAGCAGACGCCGCTGTGCACGCTGGCGATCGCCGACATCCTGCGGCAGGCCGGGGTGCCCGCGGGCGTGGTGAACGTCGTCACCACCTCCGATCCGGGCGCGCTGATGACGCCGATGATCCTCGACGAGCGCTCGCGCAAACTGTCGTTCACCGGCTCCACGCCGGTCGGCAAGAAGCTGCTCGAACAGTGCGCGCAGACCGTCATGCGGACCTCGATGGAGCTGGGCGGCAACGCGCCGTTCATCGTCTTCGACGACGCCGACCTGGATGCGGCCGTGGAGGGCGCGCTGGCGGCGAAGATGCGCAATATCGGGCAGGCGTGCACCGCCGCGAACCGGATCTTCGTGCAGCGCGGCGTGATCGACGACTTCGCGCAGCGGCTCGCGGCGCGGATGGCGGCGCTGCCGCTCGGCCGGGGCACCGAACCCGATGTCGTGGTGGGTCCGCTCATCGACGACGCCGCAGTGGCCAAGGTGACCGAGCTGGTCGCCGACGCCCGCTCGCGCGGCGCGCGGGTGCTGCTCGGCGGCGAACCGCTGGACGGCCCCGGAAACTTCTATCCCGCAACGGTTCTCGTCGACGTGCCGGACGACGCGCAGATGTGCCACACCGAGATCTTCGGCCCCGTCGCGAGCCTCACCCCGTTCGATACCGAGGAGGAGGTCGTGACGCGCGCCAACGACACCCCGTTCGGTCTGGTGGGGTATGTGTACACCGAGGGGTTGCGCCGCGGGCTGCGCGTGTGCGAGGCGCTGGAATCCGGCATGGTCGGGCTCAACCAGGGCGTGGTGTCCAACCCTGCCGCGCCGTTCGGCGGTATCAAGGAGTCCGGGCTCGGCCGCGAGGGCGGCCTGACGGGCATCGACGAATTCCTGGAGACCAAGTACATCGGCGTGCAGCTGTGAGCACTTATCGCATCGCGACCATTCCGGGCGACGGCATCGGCGTCGACGTGACCGCGGAGGCGGTGCAGGTCGTCGACGCCGTGCTGCCCGGGGTCGAGTGGACCGAATTCGACTGGTCCTGTGAGCAGTACCTGCGCACCGGGGCGATGATGCCCGCCGACGGGGTCGAACGGCTCGCCGGGTTCGACGCGATCCTGCTGGGTGCCGTCGGCTTTCCCGGTGTGCCCGACCACATCTCGCTGTGGGGTCTGCTGATCCCGTTGCGCCGGGCGTTCTCCCAGTACGTGAACCTGCGTCCGGTGCGGCTGCTGCCGGGCACCGAATCCGCGCTGCGCGACCGCACCGCCGAGGATCTGGACATCCTGATCGTGCGGGAGAACTCCGAGGGCGAGTACTCCGAACTCGGCGGCATCCACAACCCGGGCCGTCCGGAGGAGGTCGTGCTCCAGGAGTCGGTGTTCACCCGCACCGGCTGCGAGCGCATCATCCGCTACGCATTCGAGCGGGCCCGCGAGCGCGACGGGCGGCTGTGCTCGGCGACCAAATCCAACGGCCTCATCCACTCGATGCCGTACTGGGACAGCGTCTTCGAGCGCATCGCGGCCGAGTACCCGGACGTCGAGACCCGGCAGATGCACGTCGACGCGCTGGCCGCCGAGATCGTGCTGCACCCCGACCGCCTCGACGTGATCGTCGGCTCGAACCTGTTCGGCGACATCCTGTCTGATCTCGCCGCCGCGGTGACGGGCGGTCTCGGCCTGGCACCCTCGGGGAATATCAACCCGCACCGCGACGCCCCCTCCATGTTCGAGGCCGTCCACGGCAGTGCGCCCGATATCGCGGGCCAGGGCATCGCCAACCCCGTGGCCCAAATCCTCGCCGCCGCAATGATGGTGGAGCAGTTGGGGGAGCGTGCGGCCGCGGCGGCCATCGATCGCGCCGTCTGCGAAGTCCTGGCCGAAGGCAGTGTCCGTACCCCGGACCTGGGCGGCACCGCCACCACCACCGAACTGGGTCTCACCATCGCCAAGCGCGCCGCGGAACTCGTGGGGAGCTGAAGGGCATACGCCCCGGCCAAAAGCATGCCGGGGAATTGGGTCGGTGGTGTCGGGGAGTTGGGGCGGTGGTGTCGGGGAGTTGGGGCGGTGGTGCCGGGGGACTGGGGCTGTGGTGCCGGGCACTGACGGCGACGTAGGCTCCCCTCTTTCCGGCACGCTTTTGGCCGGAATCTCGTCAGGAGGTCAGCCAGATGGCTTCGGCGGCGGGGCTGCCCAGGTCCAGGGTGCGGTCGCCTAGTCGGATGGCTATGGTGCCGGCGAAGTCTCGGCGTTCGACGACCGAGATGGGGGTGTCCAGGGCGATGCCGACCGAGTCGAAGTACCGGAGCATGGCCGGGTCGAAATCGGAGATGCGGGCGACGCGGCCGGTCTCGCCCGCCTGGAAGTCACTGAGCTGGCGGGCCGGCGGGGTGGGCACGGCGCCGTCC
This sequence comes from Nocardia transvalensis NBRC 15921, assembly GCF_000308875.1. GTDB lineage: Bacteria > Actinomycetota > Actinomycetes > Mycobacteriales > Mycobacteriaceae > Nocardia > Nocardia transvalensis. Next base: position 96,707 of record NZ_BAGL01000061.1, on the reverse strand, counting down.
ACCGAGGGGATGGGGTCGCCGTGCGGATCACGGTCCGGGTGGCCGAGTTTGGCGTCGATGCGGGCCATCAGCGTTTCGGAGACCGCGTGCTCGAGGACCTCGGCCTCGTCGTGCACCTCGTCCCAGCCGTAGCCGAGTTCGTTCACCAGGAAGGTCTCGATCAGGCGGTGCCGGCGGACCATGGCGACGGCGGCGCGGCGGCCGTCCTCGGTCAGCGTGATGGACCCGTAGCGGGCGTGCTCGACCAGGCCCTGATCGGCGAGTTTGCGCACCGCTTCGGACACCGTCGACGCCGAGACGCCGATGCGTTCGGCGAGCAGCTTCGTCGACACCTTCTCCTGCGACCACTCCTGCGCGGTCCAGATCACCTTCAGGTAGTCCTGCGCGACCGAGGACAGCACCGGCGCGAGGGTCGTCTCGCCGGTCGCGGTGGCCGTGCCGCTCGTCTCCGTCGCGTCGGTCTGCTGTGACGCGGAGGGATCGGCCAGCTCGCGACGGGTGGCGATATCTCGTTTTCCGGGCACGTTTCGAGCTTAGCCGTGCGAACGGCCGGTCCGGAGGAGGCGGCCCGCCGAACACGATATGACGAACCGCCGATGCCCGCGCCACGCCGCTGTGAACAACCGCACCGCCGAATGCCCTCCGTGACGCGCTTTGCGTAGGCTGCCGGGTGTGCAGAGATGGCGAAGTCTCGAGGACATGCCCCCGGACTGGGGACGGTGCGTGCTCACGATCGGGGTGTTCGACGGTGTGCACCGCGGGCACGCCCAGTTGATCAGCCGCGCCGTGAAATCCGCCGCCGTGCGCGGCGTGCCGTCGGTGCTGATGACCTTCGACCCGCATCCCATGGAGGTGGTGCGGCCCGGTTCGCACCCCGCGCAGCTGACCACGCTGACGCGGCGGGCCGAACTGGTCGAGGAACTGGGCATCGACGTGTTCTGCGTGATGCCGTTCACCCAGGACTTCATGAAGCTCACCCCCTCGCGCTACGTGCACGACCTGCTGGTCGAGAAGCTGCACGTGACCGAGGTCGTGATCGGCGACAACTTCACCTTCGGCAAGAAGGCCACCGGCACCATCGACACCATGCGCGACCTCGGTGGCCGCTGGGGCTTCGAGGTCGACGGGGTGAAGCTGGTCGGCGAGCACGCGGTCACGTTCTCCTCCACCTACATTCGCGCCTGCGTCGACGCCGGTGACATGGCCGCGGCCGCCGATGCGCTCGGCCGCCCGCACCGTGTCGAGGGCGTCGTCGTGCACGGCGACGGCAGGGGCCGCGAACTCGGTTTCCCGACCGCGAACGTGGCGCCGCCGATGCACGCCGCCATCCCCGCCGACGGCGTGTACGCGGGCTGGTTCACCGTCCTGAGCCCCGGCAAAACCGTCGGCACCACCACGGCGGGCAAGCGGGCGATGGCGGCCATCTCGGTCGGCACCAACCCCACCTTCTCCGGCCGCACCCGCACCGTCGAGGCCTACGTGCTCGACACCGACGTCGACCTCTATGGCCAGCACGTGGCGGTGGATTTCGTCGAGCACATCCGCGGGCAGAGTACTTTCGGCTCGGTGGACGATCTGGTCACGGCCATCAGTCGGGATGTGGACCGCACACGCGAGATTCTCGCTGCGGACCAGTAGGCCAACCCCTTTTTCCGGCACGCTTTTGGCCGGAATCTCACCATGGGATTCCGGCCAAAAGCGTGCCGGAAAAAAGGGGTGGTCAGCTCTTCATGAACTCCAGGATGTCCGCGTTGATCTCCGCCGCGTGCGTGACATAGAGCCCGTGTCCGGCGGTCGGAAGCTCCTTCAGTTCCGCGTTCGGGAGTAGCCGGACCGCGACGCGGCTGGAGGGGTCGATCGGGATGGACTGGTCGGCGTGGCCGTGGACGAGCAGGACGGGGACGGTGATGCCGGGGAGTTCGGCGCGCAGGTCGCTCTCGATGACCGAGCGCTGGACCTGGATGGCGGCCCAGTGGGTGGTCGACAGGCAGCGCCGGACCTCCTGATCGATGAGGGCCGGGGAGACGTCGTTGCCGAGGTGGGTGGCGAAGTAGCCCTGGGCCCGGTCGGCCATCCACTTGGCGCGGTCGGCGCGCAGGGCGGCCATGGACGCCTCCAGCAGCTCCTCCGGAACGCCCGCCGGGTGGTCCGGGGCCCACGCCATCCGCGGCATGGCCGGTGCGAGCAGCGTCACCCGGCGCACCCGGTCCTGCCCGTGCCGGGCCAGACAGTGGACGGCCTCCGCACCGCCGGCGGAGTGCGCGACCAGCGTGACCCCGGTGAGGTCCAGGTGCTCGAGCAGTGCCGCCACGTCGTCGGCGCGGGTATCGACGTCGTAGCCGCCGGCGGGCCGGTCCGAGCGGCCGTGGCCGCGGCGGTCCAGCAGGACGCAGCGGTAGCCTCGCTCGGCGAAGAACGGCGCCTGGTGCTCCCACATCTCGGTGTTCAGCGACCATCCGGCGAGGAAGACGACCGGCGCGCCGGTGCCGTACTCCTCGTAGGCCAGGGTGGTTCCGTCGGTGGTCCGGAAGTACGGCATCGTGGGCTCCTCTGTAATCGTCCGTGCGAGAACAAGATTCGCAGCCGGGTAGCGGCAAGTCGATTACGCGTGAGGTAATGGATGTGGGTACAGCGCGAGGGCGATTCGGCTTCCGGATGCCCGTCCGGTAGGCTGGCTCGTCGGGTTTGCTGCGGTCCGCGGTGGCGCCCGCCCGGGGTTTCCCGGTTCTTCCGAGCGCGGACTGGAATACCAGGAGTGAATTCGTGGCGCTGACCACCGAGCAGAAGAAGGCGATCCTCGCCGACTACGGGGTGCACGAGAAGGACACCGGTTCGCCGGAGGCCCAGATCGCGATGCTGACCAAGCGCATCTCCGACATCACCGAGCACCTCAAGAAGCACAAGCACGATCACCACACCCGCCACGGCCTGATGCAGCTCATCGGCCGTCGCAAGCGCCTGTCGAAGTACCTGCAGGACAAGGACATCGCGCGCTACCGTTCGCTGATCGAGCGGCTCGGACTGCGTCGCTGACGCATAGCGACACACGTTCTGCAGAGGCAGTTCGCAAGCCAGCCGACGGGGAGGCTTAGAATCTCCCCGTCGGCTAGTCGTGTATGGACCGATCGGTAACACGCACGACGACGACACGGCCGTACACACCCGTCGCGTGGCGTCGGTCTTCGGTAGTGGCTTTTCGGCACGACGGTCCGGAGAGCTTCGATCGATGACCGCCTCCGCGTCGCCGCTCCCAAGGGGGACCGGCCGGGTGTGCGCGCCGAGACGCGCCCAAGCCGGGTACGGCTGACAACAGCCGGATCGCGCACACCTGCGCTGGATCCGGCGAGACGAGAGGTTGAGAACAGAACAATGACGGATACACAGACCAGCTCCGCGGTCGAGGTCGAGCCCGGAGTCTTCGAGTCGGTCGCGCTGATCGACAACGGCAGCTACGGCACCCGCACCGTGCGGTTCGAGACCGGGCGCCTGGCCAAGCAGGCCGCGGGTGCGGTCGTCGCCTACCTGGACGACGAGACCATGCTGCTGTCGGCGACCACCGCCGGTAAGCACCCCAAGGACCAGTTCGACTTCTTCCCGCTGACGGTCGACGTCGAGGAACGGATGTACGCTGCGGGCCGCATCCCCGGCTCGTTCTTCCGCCGCGAGGGCCGTCCCTCCACCGACGCCATTCTGACCTGCCGCCTGATCGACCGGCCGCTGCGCCCGTCGTTCGTCGACGGCCTGCGCAACGAGATTCAGGTCGTGGTCACGGTCATGAGCCTGGACCCGAAGGACCTGTACGACGTCGTCGCGATCAACGCGGCCTCGGCGTCGACGCAGATCTCGGGCCTGCCGTTCTCCGGCCCGGTCGGCGGCGTGCGCGTCGCGCTGATCGAGGGCCAGTGGGTGGCGTTCCCGACCGTCGAGCAGCTCGAGGGCGCGGTCTTCGACATGGTCGTGGCCGGCCGCGTCGTCGAGTCCGGTGACGTCGCGATCATGATGGTCGAGGCCGAGGCCACCGACACCGTGATCGCCCTGGTCGAGGGCGGCGCGCAGGCGCCGACCGAGACCGTGGTGGCCGAGGGCCTGGAGGCCGCCAAGCCGTTCATCGCCCGGCTGTGCAAGGCGCAGCAGGACCTGGCGCAGCTGGCGGCGAAGCCGACCGAGGAGTTCCCGCTCTTCCCGCCGTACCAGGACGACGTGTACACGGCCGTCGAGGGCACCGCGAAGACCCCGCTGAACGAGGCGCTGTCCATCCCGGGCAAGCAGGAGCGCGAGGAGAAGATCGACGAGGTCAAACTCTCGGTGCTCTCGAGCCTCGCCGAGGACTTCGAGGGCCGCGAGAAGGAGATCGGCGCGGCGTTCCGCTCGGTCACCAAGAAGCTTGTGCGCCAGCGCATCCTGTCCGACGGCTTCCGCATCGACGGCCGCGGCCTCGCGGATATCCGCGCGCTGTCGGCCGAGGTCGCCGTGGTCCCGCGGGCGCACGGTTCGGCGCTGTTCGAGCGCGGTGAGACCCAGATCCTGGGCGTCACCACCCTCGACATGGTGAAGATGGCGCAGCAGGTCGACTCGCTCGGCCCGGAGACCTCCAAGCGCTACATGCACCACTACAACTTCCCGCCGTTCTCCACCGGCGAGACCGGCCGCGTCGGCTCCCCGAAGCGGCGCGAGATCGGGCACGGCGCCCTCGCCGAGCGCGCCCTGATCCCGGTGCTGCCCAGCCAGGAGGAGTTCCCCTACGCCATCCGTCAGGTGTCGGAGGCGCTGAGCTCCAACGGTTCGACCTCGATGGGTTCGGTGTGCGCCTCGACCCTGGCGTTGCTGAACGCCGGTGTGCCGCTGAAGGCGCCGGTCGCCGGTATCGCCATGGGCCTGGTGTCCGACGCGATCAAGAACGACCAGGGCGAGGAGGAGACCCGCTACGTCGCGCTGACCGACATCCTCGGCGCCGAGGACGCCTTCGGTGACATGGACTTCAAGGTCGCCGGCACCCGGGACTTCGTCACCGCGCTGCAGCTGGACACCAAGCTCGACGGCATCCCCTCCAAGGTGCTGGCCGGCGCCCTGAACCAGGCCCGCGACGCGCGCCTGACCATCCTGGAGGTCATGGCCGAGGCCATCGCCAGCCCGGACGAGATGAGCCCGTACGCCCCGCGCGTCACCGCCATCAAGATCCCGGTCGACAAGATCGGCGAGGTGATCGGACCCAAGGGCAAGGTCATCAACCAGATCACCGAGGACACCGGCGCCAACATCTCCATCGAGGACGACGGCACCGTGTTCGTCGGCGCGACCGACGGCCCGTCGGCGCAGGCCGCGATCGATCAGATCAACGCCATCGCGAACCCGCAGCTGCCGAAGGTCGGCGAGCGCTTCCTCGGCACGGTCGTCAAGACCACTGCCTTCGGCGCGTTCGTCTCGCTGCTGCCGGGCCGCGACGGTCTGGTGCACATCTCGAAGCTGGGCAACGGCAAGCGGGTCGGCAAGGTCGAGGACGTGGTGAACGTCGGCGACAAGATCCGCGTCGAGATCGCCGACATCGACAACCGGGGCAAGATCTCCCTGGTTCCGGTCGAGGAAGAGGACACAGCGGCGGCGCCCGTTACCGCCGACACCGCTGCGGTAGAGGCCGGTGCCGAGTAAAAATTTCGGTGTGACGAAGAAGAAGCACACGCCCCCCTCGCTCGTTACCGAGCAGGGGGGTTCTTCGCTACGACTCGCGACCACGGACGCCCCGCTCACCGACAGCGGTGTGCGGCGTACCGTGCTGCCTGGCGGGCTGCGAGTCGTGACCGAGCACGTGCCGGGCGTGCGGTCGGCGTCGGTCGGGGTCTGGGTCGGCGTCGGCTCGCGCGACGAGGGCCCGACGGTCGCCGGGGCCGCGCATTTCCTGGAACATCTGCTGTTCAAGCAGACGCCCACCCGGTCGGCGCTGGATATCGCGCAGGCCATGGACGCGGTCGGCGGTGAGCTGAACGCGTTCACCGCCAAGGAGCAGACCTGCTACTACGCGCACGTCCTCGACGAGGATCTGCCGCTGGCGGTGGATCTGGTGTCGGACGTGGTGCTGAACGGGCTGTGCCGCGGCGAGGATGTCGGCGTCGAGCGCCAGGTGGTGCTCGAGGAGATCTCGATGCGCGACGACGACCCCGAGGACATGGTCGGCGACGCGTTTCTGACCGCGCTGTTCGGCGACCACCCGATCGGGCGGCCGGTGATCGGCACCGTCGAATCCATCGAGGGCATGACCGCGGCGCAGCTGCGCGGATTCCATCAGCGCCGCTACCGTCCGGACCGGATGGTCGTCGCGGTGGCCGGCAATGTCGACCACGAGCACACGGTGGAACTGATCTATCGCGCCTTCGCGGGCCGCCTCGATCCGGTGCGGGAACCGGCGCCGCGGCGCGAGGGCCACTTCCGCATGCGGACGCCGCCGCGGCTGGAGCGGACCTACCGCGACAGCGAGCAGGCGCACCTGGTGTTCGGGGTGCGCGCCTACGGGCGGCACGAGGGGCAGAAGCGCTGGCCGCTGTCGGTGCTGAACACCGTGCTCGGCGGCGGGCTGAGTTCCCGTCTGTTCCAGCGCATCCGGGAGGAGCGCGGCCTGGCGTACTCGGTGTACTCGAGCGTCGACACCTTCGCCGATACGGGCGCCTTCTCGGTGTATCTGGGCTGCCAGCCCGAAAACCTCGGCCAGGTCGCGAGTCTCGCGCGCGACGTGCTGGAAGAGGTTGCGGCGGACGGCATCACCGATGCCGAATGCGCTCGCGCCAAGGGTTCGCTGCGCGGCGGTCTGGTGCTGGGGCTGGAGGATTCCGGCTCCCGGATGAACCGGATCGGCCGCAGCGAACTCAGCTACGGCAACCACCGCAGCGTCTCGGACACGCTGGCCCGGATCGACGCGGTGACCACCGCGGAGGTCTCGGCCGTGGCTCGCTCCCTGCTGGCCCGGCCGTTCGCGGTGTCGGTGGCGGGACCGTTCCGCCGCACCCGCGATCTGCCCACGTCGGTCCGGCGGCTCGTGAACGACTGAGCCGCCCGGTCCGGGGTCAGGACGCCGCGGGGATGGCGGTCTCGTGCACCGAGCGCCAGGAGTAGAGCTGGCCGTCGGTGAGCAGGACCGCGGTCACCCGGCGGCGCATGCTCGCGCCGCCGAAGCGGTTCTCGGCGACGAAGCGCACGATGACGAGCTTCGTGGTGCGGGCGATCTCGGTGACATCGGTGATCTCGATCTCCAGGCCAGGCTGGGCGTTGCGCGCCGACCACACCCCCGACAGCAGCGCGTCGCGAGTCACGGCCTCGCCCGTGGTGACGACCGAGGTGAACCCGTCGTCCAGCGCGTTGGCGAACCGGTCGAAGACCTTCGGCGGCGCGTCGGTGCCCAGCCATTCGGCGAGATCCGAATGCAGGTCCACGACCACCTCGGTCAGTTCGGCGATCGGTGACATCTAGTCCTTCGGTTCGCTCCGATTGGCCGCGGCCACCACCGCGTCCAGCAGTCCGGGCAGTTCCCGGGCCACCTCCTCGGTGCGCAGCCGCGCGTAGGTCTGCCCGTCCTCGATGATCTTCTCGGTGAGACCGGCCTGGCGCAGCGTTTTCAGATGATGCGTCGCGGTCGACTTGTTGATCGTGTCGTAGAGCAGGCCGCAGCGCACCGGTGTGCCCGCGTTGGCCAGCCGTCGCACCATCTCCAGGCGGACCGGGTCGTGCAGCGCGTCGAGCACGGTCTGCACCGGGGCGACCGGAAATGCCTCGACGACGCGGTTCGTTTCCGTCATGATCTTCCTCACTGACGGTTTGATGGGAATCGTACCGGCGTTACGGTGGTTGGGTTCGATCGCAATCAAACTTACCTGATGGAGAGGGAGCGATGGCAGCGACAGTGGCTGTATCCCCGGTCGAGCGGACGGCGCAACCCTGGGCATACGCGTTGATCCTGACCGCCAGCGGCGTCGCGCTCGGAGTGTCCGGCGCGCCCGCACCGCTGTACGGCCTGTATCAGAAGGAGTGGCACTTCTCGCCGCTGACCACCACCCTCGTCTTCGCCGTGTACGCGGTCGCGGCCCTGGGCGCGGTGCTGGTGTCCGGCAAGATCTCCGACGTTGTGGGGCGCAAGCCGGTGCTGCTGGGCGCCTTCGCCACCATGGTGCTCGGCCTGGTCGTGTTCCTGCTGGCCGACAATGTCGCGATGCTGCTCGTGGCCCGCGCCCTGCACGGGATCGCGGTCGGCGCGACGGTGGTGTCCGGCGCGGCGGCGCTGCTGGATCTGCGGCCCAAGCACGGCGCGCGGTCGGGGCAGCTGACGGGCGTGGCGTTCAATGCCGGTATGGCCGTGGCGATTCTGGGCTCGGCTCTGCTGGCGCAGTACGTACCGCATCCGCTGCGCACGCCGTACGTGGTGATCACCGTGCTGTGCCTGCTGATCGGCGTGGGCGTGGTGCTGATGCGGGAGACCCACACCAAGCGCGTGACCGGCCCCATCCGGATCGCGAAACCCGCGGTGCCGCACGAGATTCGCGCGGACTTCTGGTTCTCGGCGCTGGGCGTGATGGCGGCCTGGTCGGTGCTGGGCGTGCTGCTGTCGCTGTATCCGGCGCTCGCCGCGGAGAAGACCGGCGTGCACAACCTGGTGTTCGGCGGGGCGGTGGTCGCCTCCACGGCGACCGCGGGCGCGCTGGCCCAGCTGTTTGCCACCGGGATTCCGGCGCGGCGCGCGGCGATCGGCGGCGACACCGGGATGGCGATCGCGCTGCTGCTGACGATTCCGGCGCTGGCGACGCACAACTGGGCCGTGGTGCTGGTGGCCGGGGTGTTGCTCGGCGGCACCTTCGGGCTCGGGTTCGGCGGATCGCTGCGGCATCTGTCCAATGTTGTGCCGCAGCACAAGCGGGGCGAGACGATGTCGGCCTACTACCTGCTCGCCTATACGTCGATGGCGCTGCCGACCATCCTGGCCGGCTGGGCGGCGACGACCTGGGGCATGGGGACGATATTCCCGTGGTTCGTGGCGGTGGTCGCGGCGGCGTGCCTGGTCGCGGCGGGTCTCGGGCTGCGCGGGAGCCGGGCGGCTGCCGCGGCCTGAAAGGTCAGGGGCATAAGGGAAATCGCCGCTCGCGCTGCCGTGGGCGGCGATTTCTCGCTACCATGCGGCTATGCGGAGGCGGGGGAAGTGGGGCGGGCGGCTCGGCCGGAGAATGCGGCGCTCGGCGCTGCTGCTGTCGGTGGTGACGGCGGTACTCGGCGGGCTGGCGATCTCCGGCCTGGCGTGGTGGACGCTGTGGCTGCTGCTCGGGGCCAAGACGGAGACGCCGAATCAGGTGGATCTCACCAAGATCGCGCTGTCGGTGACGGCCGGAATCGGCGGCGCGGTCGCGCTGGTCGTGGCCTACCGGCGGCAGCGCGACAACGAGCGGGGCCGGTTCGCGGAGCTGTTCGGGGCGGCGGCCAAGCAATTGGGCGATCCGGATGTGGCGGTGCGAATCGCCGGCGTGTACGCGATGGCCGGGGTCGCGGACGAGTTCAGCGCGGGCGGGCGGCGGCAGCAGTGCATCGACGTGCTGTGCGGCTACCTGCGGCTGCCCTACGATCCGCGCGACGGCGCCAATCACCTGGTGTCGCGCAAGGAGACCGGGGCCGGGGAGGTCGTGGTCGAGCGGGCGTATCAGATCCGGCAGAACGACAGCGAGGTGCGCCGGACGATCGTCGCGGTGATCGTGGCGCACCTGCGGCGCAAGGCCGAAACCTCGTGGTCCGCCTACAATTTCGACTTCGACGACGCGATTCTCGAGGACGTCGACTTCCGGTACGCGATATTCGCGGGGAAGCACACGCATTTCCGCGGCGCGTGCTTCACCGGGTCGCGGACCGCGAACTTCGAATTCGTGCAGTTCCTCGGCAAGCATGTCACCTTCCACGGGGCCGTCTTCGGGAGTCCGACGCTGTTCCGGGGCGCCCGGTTCACCGGGACCGAGGCGGAGGATGTCAGCACCGGACGCTCCGGGACGAGCTTCGTCGACGCCACGTTCACCGGGCCGGTGTCCTTCGAGGGCGCCGAGTTCGGCGGCCCGCGTACGCGTTTCACCGGCGCCACCTTCTCCGGCGACGAGACCAGCTTCGCCGGAGCGCGTTTCGACGCCGAGGCCACCCGGTTCGACAGCGCCACCTTCGACGGCGGCCGAGTCCGCCTGGACCGCTGCGCGTTCGCCGGCGGCCAGGTCTCGTTCGCCGGCGCGCGGTTCTACGCCGAGCGGACCTCCTTCGACGGCGCCCGCCTCGGCGCGAAGGCGCGCTGGCGCCACACCGGAAGCGACGCGGTCGATTTCACCCGCGCCGAATTCCACGGCGCCGTCTCCTTCGCCGGCGCCCGCTTCGAGGGCACCGCCGCCGACTTCACGGCGGGCGACTTCTTCGGCGAGATCTCCTTCCGCAGAACCGAGTTCGCGGCCAAGGCCACCCGCTTCGACCACCCCACAGCCTGGGTAGGCGTCACGGTCGACTGGGACGAGGACCTCACCCGCCGCCCCACCCACCTCTCCCCCCTACCCTGGCCACCGGTCCCGGCCACCCCACCCCCGACCCCACCGACCTGACGCCCCCACCGCCCCCTTTTTTCCGGCATGCTTTTGGCCGGAATCCCCGGTGCGGACGATGGATCCCGGCCAAAAGCATGCCGGAAAACAGTCAGTGGCGGTGTGCCGGAAAACAGTCAGTGGCGGTGTGCCGGGAAACAGTCAGTGGCGGTGTGCCGGGAAAATTTGGTGGCGGTGTGCTGGGGATGTGACCACGGCCGGGCCCGGCGCGGCGCGTGATTGAATGGCGGCATGGTCGAGGGGAAGCCGAAGACGGGGACCGTGCGTGCGCGAGTTGCCCGGCGGGTCGCGCCACATATGCTGCGGCCGGTCGGGGGCGTCCGGGGGAGTGGAGCGACATCGCTGGTGGGCAAGCGGATCCTGCTCACCGGGGCATCCGCCGGTGTGGGCCGGGCCGCGGCGCTGCGCCTGGCGGCCGCGGGGGCCGAACTGATCCTGGTCGCGCGGCGCGGTGAGGAGCTGGCGTTGCTCGGTGACGAGATCGCGGCGGCGGGCGGCAAGGCCGAATGCCGTGTCTGCGATATCGCCGATCCCGATCAGGTCGAGGACCTGGTGCAGTGGGTCGTCGGTGATGCCGGTGCGGTGGATGTGCTGATCAACAACGCGGCCCGGTCGATTCGCCGCCCGCTGGTCGAATCCTTCGACCGCATGCACGATTTCCGGCGCACCATGGCCGTCAACTACTTCGGCGCGGTGCAGCTCACCCTCGGATTGCTGCCCGGTATGGCGGAGCGCGGGTCGGGGCACGTGATCAACGTCGGCACCTGGACGGTCGCCGCCGACACCTCCCCGCGGTTCGCGGCGTATCACGGGTCGAAGGCGGCCCTCGCGGGGTTCGGCCGCTGCGCAGACGGCGAATTATTCTCGCGGGGAATCGCTTTCACGTCGATCCACTATCCGCTCGTGCACACGGCGATGAGCGCGCCGACCGATCGCTATCGCGCGATGCCGGGCCTGACGCCGGAGCAGGCGGCGGAATGGATGATGCGGGCGATCCGCACCCGGCCCGTGCGCATGGTGCCCCGGTACGCCGCCGGACTGCGGATGCTGGGGATGGTCGCACCGCGCGCGGTGGACCGCATGCTGATGCGCTGGGGATGAGCTACCGCTTCCGGCCCACCGTGATCACGTCCGGAATGAGCCAGCGCGGCAGCGGGCGGTGGATGCGGCGCTGATCGGAGACCTCGAAACCGGCCACGCGCACCATGTTCCGCACCTCCGACGGGGACGGCGCGTGATACGGGCTGAGGGTGGTGCGGGTGAGCTGGCGGACCGGGCTCGCGAGATGGCCGGAGGGATTCACGGTGGAGACCGCGACCAGGCCGCCCGGGGCCAGGACACGGGCGAATTCGGCGAGTGCGGCGGGCTGGTCGAAGAAGTGGAACGCGCTGGTGGTGACCACCGCGTCCAGGGCCTCGTCGCCGAACGGCAGGCGCTCGGCCGGGGACTGCATCCAGGTCACCCGCGTGGATCGGGTGCGGGCCTGGGCCAGCATGCCGGGGGAGGCGTCGATGCCGAAGATCTGCTCCGGCTCCAGCTCGCGGAGAATGCGGGTGGTGAGAATGCCTGTGCCGCACCCGATATCGGCGATCCGGCGGGACCCGGCCGCCCGGAGTTCGGCGATCACCTGATCCTGCGGCGGGCGGTACACCATGTGCTGGAGTAGCGGGGTGTCGTAGCCGCGGGCGACGCGGCCGAAGGAGTCGGTGATCAAGCGGTTGAGCCCGCGGGTCGGGGACGTCGTCTTCATGGCCTCGCCTCGTTGCTGGTTCTCGGCTGATTCTCGCCGCCTGCGGCGATTATGCCTCCCGGCGGGGGCCGCGCGCGACGGGCGCTGTCCACCGTCCACCCGCAGGCGGTAGCGTCGGGTGAATGAGGATCCGCGGTGCTGTGCTGGAACGAATCGGCGATCCGACGCCGTACGCCGAGTCGAGGCCGCTCGTCGTCGACGAGCTGGAGCTGGGGGAGCCGGGACCGGGCGAACTGCTGGTCCGGATCGAGGCCGCGGGGCTGTGCCACTCGGATCTCTCGGTCGTGGACGGCAATCGGGTGCGGCCGGTGCCGATGCTGCTCGGGCACGAGGCCGCCGGGCGGGTCGAGCGGATCGGCTCCGGAGTGGGCGATATCGCCGTGGGTCAGCGCGTGGTCATGACGTTCCTGCCCCGCTGCGGCGAGTGCGAGGGCTGCGCCACCGACGGCCGCACCCCGTGCGTCCCCGGCAGCGCGGCCAACAACACCGGTGAGCTGCTCGGCGGCGGTCGCCGGCTGCTGCGCGGCGGGGCGGCCGTGCACCATCACCTCGGCGTCTCCGGTTTCGCCACGCACGCGGTGGTCGACCGGCGCTCGGTGGTGCCCGTGGACGACGATGTGCCGCCGGACGTCGCGGCCGTCCTGGGCTGCGCGGTGCTGACCGGCGGCGGCGCGCTGCTGAACTCCGCCCGGCCCGGTCCGGACGACCGGATCATGGTCGTCGGCCTCGGCGGTGTCGGTATGGCGGCGGTCCTGGTGGCGGCGTCGCTGCGCGAGCAATTCGGGAACGAGGTCATCGCCGTCGACACCCTGCCCGAAAAGCTCTCCCTGGCAACGGAACTCGGCGCCACCCAGGTTCACACACCCGCGGAGCTGGCGGAGCGGGGCATCGTGGCCGACGTCGTGGTCGAGGCCGCGGGCAATGTGCGGGCGTTCGAGACCGCCGTCGCCGCCACCGCTCCCGGCGGCACCACGGTGACCGTCGGCCTGCCCCATCCCGACGCGCGGGCGAGTATCTCGCCGCTCGGCCTGGTCGCGCAGGGCCGGTCGATCGTCGGCAGCTACCTCGGCTCGGCCGTGCCCGCTCGTGACATTCCGAAGTACATCACGATGTGGCGCGCGGGCCGGCTACCCGTCGAGCGGTTGGTGTCGTCGCGCATCCGCCTCGAGGACATCAACGGCGCGATGGACGAGCTGGCCGCCGGGCACGGCTTGCGGCAGGTCATCACTTTCGACTGAGGTCCGCGCGAGCCGACCGGGGTGACCGCCGCCGATCGCGGGAACAGTAGGCTCGGCGGGGACGATCGGACGGCATGTGAGGAGTTCAGGGTGACGGCGAACCCGATCCGGGTGGGTGTGCTCGGCGCGCGCGGCAAGGTCGGGCAGGCGATCTGCGCGGCGGTCGAGGCGGTCGGCGATCTGGAACTGGTCGCGCAGGTCGACAAGGACGACGCGCTGGACGCGTTCACCGACGGCGGCGCGCAGGTCGTGGTCGACTTCACCCACCCCGGCGTGGTCATGCCGAATCTGAAATGGCTGGTGGAGCACGGAATTCACGCCGTGGTCGGCACCACCGGATTCGACGCGGAACGGCTGGACGAGGTACGCGGCTGGCTGTCCGGCAAGCCCGAGGTCGGCGTGCTGATCGCGCCGAACTTCGCGATCGGCGCGGTGCTGTCGATGAAGTTCGCCGAACAGGCCGCCCGCTGGTTCGACTCGGTCGAGGTCATCGAACTGCACCACCCGAACAAGGCCGACGCGCCCTCGGGCACCGCGTACCGCACCGCGGGCATCATCGCCGAGGCACGCGAGCAGGCGGGCGTCGGCCCGAGTCCCGATGCCACCACCACCGAACTCGACGGCGCGCGCGGCGCGAGCGTGGACGGCGTGCGGGTGCACTCGGTGCGGCTCGCCGGGCTCGTCGCGCACCAGGAGGTGCTGTTCGGCACTCAGGGCGAGACCCTGACCATCCGCCACGACTCGCTCGATCGCACCTCGTTCGCCCCCGGCGTGCTGCTGGGCGTGCGGCAGATCGGCGACCGGCCCGGCCTGACCGTCGGCCTCGATCCGCTCCTGGACCTGTGAGCGGCGCCGACGACACCCGGCGGCAGGTCTGGGTGAAGGTGGCCTTCATCGCGTTCCTGGTGCTGGCGCTGGCCTTCTACTTCGTCCTGCTGGGGCGGATCGCGGTGGACCTGATCGCCACCGGTTCGGCCGCGGGTATGGCCATCGGTATCGGCGTGCTGATCCTGCCCGTCCTCGGGGCCTGGGTCGTCGGCACCAGCCTGCGCGCCGCGCTGGCCCATCAGCGACTGGCCCGCCTCGCCCACGACGAGGGCAGCGAGCTGGACGTCTCCGAGCTGCCGCGGCGTGCCTCCGGCCGGATCGAGAAGTCCGCCGCCGACGCACTGTTCGAGCAGGTGCGGAAGGAGTGGGAGGCGGATCCGGAGAACTGGCGCACCAACTACCGCGCGGCCCGCGCCTACGACTATGCGGGTGACCGGTCCCGTGCCCGTGAATCCATGCGGCGGGCCGTGGCGCTCGAGCGGCAGGAACGTCAGGGCTAGGTTCGCTGCGTAATCGTTGCGCCTGTGTTCCGTGCCGGATGGTCCGGTATGTCGTATTCAGCCGAGTAGGTCGACGGCGGCGCGGAGGCTGCCGACCTGGATCACGGCCTCGGGTAGTAGGACGGCATCCCAGCCGGGCCCGCCCACCAGAACCCGCGCTCGCGCGGTGACGCAGGCGCGCACCGCGGATGCCAGCGCGGTGGATTCCTGTTGCGACCACAGCACGACGGAGGTGGGCTCGGCGCGGCGTGCCAGCGCGTCGGTCAGCGCGCCGGTCGGGACGTCCGGGCCGAGCATGAGCGAGCCCACCCCGCGCTCGGCGAGCGCCGCGCGGAGCACCTCCAGCGGCAGCGAATGGGTCTCGCCGCTCGTGCACGCGAGGACCACGCCGGGCGCCCCGGTCACCATCGGCGGGGGCGCGACGCGCTGCAGTACCGAGGTGATGCACCACGACAGCAGATGCTCCACATCGATGCAGCCCACCCCCTCCAGCTGTTGCGCGACGATATCGGCGAATGCGGGGCGGCACAACGTATTCCACGTGTCGGCGACACCGTGCGCGCGGAAGTGCGCGGTCAGCAGTTCCGACACCATGGCCGCGTCGGAGGTGAAGGCCGCGGTCAGCAGCGGCCCCCGGTCGCCGTGATCCACCGCGGGCGCGCGCACCGCGGCGGCGGCCCCGGCCGGACTGGCTCCGGCGCGAATGAGATCGAGCATGCGCGCCACCTGAGCGATATCGGCCTCGGTGTAGAGCCGGTGCGCGCCCGGGCGGTGCCGCGGCGGGCCGATGTCGTAGCGGTGGTTCCAGCTCCGCAGCGTCGCGGTCGGAATGCCGAGCCGATCGGCGACCGCGCGCACCGTGTAGCCCACATCCGATTCGGGGGCGGAACGGGCGGGCATTGCCTCATTCTGCCTGCCCGCCCGGCGGCCCTGTCGGAGTGGTCGGCCGCGCGCGCGTCGCGGGGCCGGCGACGGACGGTGGGGTCAGTGCGACATCACCCGGGATGCTCCGGCCTGGTCATGGCGGTGACACCGAGGAATACCGGCGAATATGCATCGTTGATGCATCGTTTGTGAGTACGATGGGCCGCAGCCGACCCGAGGAGAATCAGTGCACGTGCCCGATCCGCACGACCGATTCCGCTGGATCTTCACCGCGCGCCGGATGGTGGCGCACTCCGGCCACGAGCTGGGCCCGCGCGAGGAGGCGTGTGCGGGGATCCGGCCGCCGCGAGGGTCGTGCCGGTACCGGCGGGGAAGAGCCGCCCGACGCCGTGCCGGCACGACCCTCGTGGCGACCGGGCCGAGCCGTGGGGTCGCCCGATGACGGTGACCATCGCCCTGTTCACCCGGGACCTGCGGGTGCACGACAATCCGGTGCTGACCGCCGCGCATCGTGAGGGCGACGCGGTGGTCCCGCTGTTCGTCGTCGACGACGCCATCGTCGGCGAGCGGGGGTCGGCCAACCGGGCGCGCTTTCTCGCCGCCGCGCTCGCCGAACTCGACGGCGAATTGCGTTCGGCGAACGGACATCTGGTGGTCCGGCACGGCGACGTCGTGGACGCGGTCGACGCGGTGGCCACCGAGGTGGACGCCGAGAGCGTGCACATCGCCGCCGATGTGAGCTGGTACAGCCGCAAGCGGGAGGAGGCACTGCGCGAGCGGCTGGCCCGCCGCGACATCCGGCTGCACGCCCACCCCGGGACGATCACGGCTGTCGACCCGTCCGAGCTGGCGCCGGCGACGGGACGGGATCACTTCGCCGTCTTCACGCCCTACTACCGGCGCTGGCTCGAGGTCCCGCTGCGGCGGCCGCTGCCCAAGCCCACCGGCCTCGAAGTGCCTCGGGTGCAGAGTGATCCGCTGCCCGGCTTCGCCGACCAGGCCGACGCGTGCTCGCCGCAGTTGGCCGTCGGCGGCGAGACCAGTGCGCGAAAAGAGGTGCGGCGCTGGCTGTCCGGCCGGATCGCCGGCTACGCGACCGACTCCGACGCGCTGGATGCCGACGCCACCTCGCACCTGTCGGCATACCTGCACTTCGGCTGCCTGTCGACGACGGAGATCGTCGCGAAGACCGACGTGACGACCCCCGGCGGCGAGGCGTTCGTGCGCCAGCTGGCCTGGCGGGAGTTCCACCACCAGGTGCTCGCGGCGCGGCCGCAGGCGGGGTGGCGGGACTACCGGCCCGCGCGGATCAGCTGGCGCGACGATCCGGAATCGGTCGAGGCGTGGCGCGCCGGGCGCACCGGCTACCCCGTCGTGGACGCCGGCATGCGGCAGCTCCGCGCCGAGGGCTGGATGCCCGGCCGCGCCCGGCTGATCGCCGCCAGCTTCCTGACCAAGACGCTCCAGGTGGACTGGCGGATCGGTGCCCGGCACTTCCTGCGCTGGCTGGTCGACGGCGATATCGCCAACAACCAGATGAACTGGCAGTGGATGGCCGGCACCGGCAACGACACCCGCCCCAACCGCGTCCTCAACCCCCTCCGCCAGGCCGAGCGCCACGACCCCGACGGCGAGTACGCCCGCCGCTGGGTCCCCGAACTCGCGCACCTCGAAGGAGTGGATGTCCACCGGCCGTGGCGATTCGGGGTGTCGCAGGATGTGTATCCCGCGCCCATTGTGGAGTGCAAAGGGATGTGAAGGAGTCAGCGCGGCGGGTGCACCCTTGCCCAGTGCTCGGCGATGTCTATGCGGCGGGCCAGCCATACCTTGTCGTGGGACTGGACGTAGTCGAGGAAGCGGCCGAGGGCGGCGGCGCGGCCCGGGCGGCCGGCCAGGCGGCAGTGCAGGCCTATCGACAGCATCTTCGGGGATCCGGCGGCGCCCTCGGCGTAGAGGACGTCGAAGGCGTCGCGGAGGTAGGTGAAGAACTCCTCGCCGTTGGCGAATCCGGCGGGGGAGGAGAACCGCATGTCGTTGGCCTCCAACGTGTACGGCACCACCAGGTGGTCGCGGCCGCGCACCTCGACCCAGTACGGCAGGTCGTCGGCGTAGGAGTCGGCGTCGTAGGTGAAGCCGCCGTGCTCGACCACCAGATCCCGGGTGTGCGGCGAGTCGCGGCCGGTGTACCAGCCGCGGGGCGGTTCGCCGAACAGATCGGTGATGATCCGCACCGCCTCGGCCAGGTGCTGCCGCTCGGTCTCCGGATCGACCTCCTGATAGGAGATCCAGCGCAGCCCGTGCCCGGCGATCTCGTAGCCGAGCCGCTTGAACGCCGCCACCGCCTCCGGATTGCGTTCCAGCGCACGGGCCACGGCGAAGACGGTCAGCGGGATGTCGCGGCTCTCGAACGCGCGCAGCACCCGCCACAACCCGGCCCGTGCCCCGTACTCGTACAGCGACTCCATACTCATGTGCCGGTTCGAAAAAGACTGTGCCGGAACGATATCGGACAGGAATGTCTCCGAGCCCGCATCGCCGTCGAGGACGCAGTTCTCGCCGCCCTCCTCGTAGTTGAGGACGAACTGCACGGCCACATTGGCGTCCCCCGGCCACCGCGGATGCGGCGGCGTGGGCCCGTAACCGACCAGGTCGCGCGGATAGTCGGCCACCGTCACTCCCGCTCGGTCCGCAGCTGATCGAGGGCGTCGTCGGCGAGCGCCCCGAATGCCGGCTCCGCGGCCAGCTTGTCGCGCGCGGCCTCGGTGAGAGTGCCGAAGACCCGCAACCGGGCGAAGCCGCCGTCCGGGTAGACGTCCAAGCGCACCTCGGTCACCGGCTCGCTCACCTCGATCGGGAACCGGTGGCGGGCATCGGGCAGCAGATCGGTGCGCGGCAGCAGTTCGACCTCGGCGCCGTCGGCGCGAATACCGGTCAGCTGGGCGGCGCCCGGGCTGTTGAACAGGAAGTACGAGGTGTCGATCTCGACCATGGCCGGAATGCCCTCGCCGGTCAGCCGCACCCGCACCCAGTCGTTGCCGCCGCCGCGCCGCCGGGCGGTCTCCCAGCCCTCGCCCATGATGCGCGGGCGGTCGGGCAGCAGCAGATTCTGCGGCGAGGAGTAGAAGCGGTTGGAGCAGTCGACCACCCGGCCGCCGTTCTCCAGCGCCGCCAGATCGAACGAACCCGAACCCAGCCAGCGCGGATCGGGTTTCGCCTCGCCGTGCACGCGCAGCCGGGCCACCCCGCCGTCGGGATACATGCGCAGCCGCACATGGGTGAAGCGGCGCTCCGAATCGACGGTGAACGGGTTGGCGGTGTCACCCTCGACCTTCGCCCGCGGGACGATGGTGACCCAGCCGCTCGCCGCCGCGACCTCCTCGGCGGGCGGGTAGCCGGCGAGCGCGATCGCCTCCACCGAGATCTCCGGCGGGTAGTTGCCCTTGAACCACGCGGTATCGACGATCACACCCCGGACGACGCCGGGGACGCCCAGGCGCACGACGGCCTCGTCGCAGTCGTCGGCGGCCGGTGCGGTCCCGCCGGGGCGTCGCCGGCGGCGGGTCTCCCAGCCGTCGTAGACCTTGCCCTTGTGCCCGAAGGACTCCGTGGAGAAGGTCGACGCCTCGGGCCGGATCAGATTCTCCTTCTCGGCGAAGGATTCGTCGTTGGCCCAGACGACCGCCCCGCCGAGTGACCGTACGGCCAGATCGGGCAGGAGGGTGAAATCGGTTGGCACGTCGCTCATGTAGTCGGCAACTTCCTTTCTCGCAACAGGGTGAGGACGTCGACGGTGGCGGCCGGGGCCACCACGGTGACGTCGTCGGGTTCGAAGGCCCCGCAGTCCAGTCCGCGCAGGACGACCGTGGCCAGGGCCTGCGCGGTGGCGGGTTCGTCGACCACCGCGCCGCCCCGGCGCGCCAGATAGCGGTCGATGCGGGGCGCGGCCGCCGCCAGCGCGCCCCGGAAGAACGCGAAGGTGGCCAGCCAGCGGGTCACCAGGTGGCCGGGGTGCATATCCCAGCCCTGGTAGTAGCCGCGTTCGAGGGATCGGGTCACCAGCCGGAAGTGGCGCGCGACGGCCGCGGCCACCTCCTCGTCGGTGCCGACCGGCGCCACCTGGGTGGAGCCGTCGCACACCCACACCCCGGTCTGCGCGGCCGCGGCCTGCATGACCGCCTTGGCGTGGTCGGCGACCGGATGCTCGAGCGACTGGAACTGCGGCGAGATACCGCAGGCGGCGCTGTAATCGTAGGTGCCGTAATGCAATCCGCTGCACCGTCCGGCGCTCAGCTGGATCGCCCGCGCGACCGTGGCGGTCCCGTCGGCGGCGATCACGGCCTGCGGGCTCTCGATCTGCAATTCGAAACGCAGTGCGCCGGAAGGTAATCCGTGTGCGGACTCGAGCGCCTCGCACAGGCGTACGGCGAGGTCGGCCTGCTCGGCGGCGCGAATTTTCGGGATCGTGAACACGAATCCGTCCGGCACGCCCCCGGCCCCCTCCAGCACACGCTCCAGCGTACGGATCGCCCGCTCGTACTCGGCGGTGGTGAGCCCCTTGATACGAATGCCACGCGACCGCACCTCGGCAGGCAGCGCGGCCAGAATCTGCCCGGCGCGCAGCGCATCCCGATCCTCGACCTCGTCACCGCGAGTCCCGTACCCGTCCTCGAAGTCCAGCCGCAGATCCTGAACAGGCCGCTGCGCCAGCGTCTCCCGAACCCGCTCGAGGATGTCCGCCCCGGCGAGTTCGGTCAGCAGGCCCGCGTGCCGCTCGGCCAGTTCCGTTGCCGCCACACCCCATTCGTGCGTAATGTCCTTGGAGGCGTCGGCGCCGGACACGTAGGCGGTATGAATCGGCTGGCCGTGCCGGTCCCCCGAATAGTGCCGAGCGAGTTCGGCGTCCACTGTCGACAACCGCGCCGCGAGCCCGGCCAGGAAATCCGGTGGCAGACTCACCGCCGCACCCCCTCAGTTTCCCGGCATACTTCATCGTTTTCCCGGCACGCTTTTGGCCGGGATCTCACGGTGGATTCCGGCCAAAAGCGTGCCGGAAAAATGGTGGGGCTGTGCGCCGGTGTGGTGCGGCTGTGTCTCGTGGTCCGGTGGGTCATCGGGACGCTCCGTCGGTGCCGAAGTCCGACAGTAAGCCTGTGTAGTGCTTGGGCAGCGGGGTGGCGAATTCGCCGCGGCCGGACTTGCGCAGGCCCAGGGTGATCAGCGACTGGACCGAGAGTGTGGCCGCGGCGACGCCGTCGATGACCGGGACGCCGGCCTCATCGGTGAGGTATTCGCACAGGTCGGCCATGCCGGCGCAGCCGAGGACGACCGCGTCGGAGCCGTCGGCGGCCACCGCGGCGCGGCAGGCGTCGGCGATGACGGTACGGACCTTGGGGTCCTCGAGTTCCAGCACCGGGATGTCGGTGGCGTGGATGCCCAGACAGAAGCGTTGCATCCCATAGCGTTCCGCGAGGTCGGCGGCCTGGCCGACGGTGCGGGCCAGGGTGGTGACGACGCTGAAGCCGCGCCCCAGATGGCTCGCGGCGTGCATGGCGGCCTCGGCGATGCCGATCACGGGGCCGCGCGCCAGCTCGCGCGCGGCGTACAGGCCCGGATCGCCGAAGCAGGCGATGACGTAGCCGTCCGCGCCCTCGGCCTCACCGCGCGCGATCTCGGCCAGCAGGCCCGGGACGGCGAGCGCCTCGTCGTAGTGGCTCTCGATGGAGGCCGGGCCCATCGACGGGGTGACCGACTCCACGATCGTGCCGGGGGCGGCCACCGCCCGCGCGCACTGATCGACCACCGCCGTCATGGCGGTGGTCGTATTCGGGTTGATGACACGAATTCTCATGATCCTCAACGGGTTTCGTAGTGGACAGCGGACAGCCGGAAGCGGCCGCGGGTGGCCAGCAACCGGTAGCAGAGCAGGCCCAGCGCACAGCCGATGAACCAGCTGTACTGGGCGGCGGTGTACATACCGGTTATCTTCCCGGAGGTGAGCACCGGAAACATCGCCGCCACCGCGCCGATCGCGGTCGCGATGATCGCGGCCGGGTTGTAGCCCTTGCGGTACCAGTAGGTGCCGGTCTCGGACATCGTGAACAGGTCGTCGACCGCCACCCGCTGCTTGCGGACCAGGTAGTAGTCGGCGATGAGCACACCGAACAGCGGTCCGATGAACGCGCCCAGCGTCTCCAGGGTGTAGTGGATGACGTCGGGGTTGTTGTAGAGGTTCCAGGGCGTGATGACCAGCGAGCCGACGGCGGCGATCATGCCGCCCGCGCGCCAGCTGATCTTCTGCGGATTCACGTTCGAGAAGTCGAAGGCGGGGGAGACGAAGTTCGCGACGATATTGATCCCGATGGTCGCGACGACGAACGTCAGCGCGCCCAGCACGATGGCGAAGGTGTTGTCGATGCGGGCGACGGTCGCCACCGGATCGGTGATCAGCTCGCCGTACACCGGCATCGTCAGCGACGCGGTCACGACCACGAGCAGCGAGAACACCAGGAAGTTGACCGGCAGCCCGAGCAGGTTGGCGCGCTTGACCGCGGAGAAGGAACGCGCGTAGCGGGAGAAGTCGCCGAAGTTCAGCATCGGACCGGAGAAGTACGACACCACCAGCGCGATCGCGCCCAGCATCACCGGAACCGCCGACCAGCCGTGATGGGTCACGGTGGACAGGTTCAGGTCGATGGCGCCCCAGCCCGCCTTGGCGATGAGGTACCCGCACAGCAGGAACATCACGACGTAGACCGCGGGACCGCAGAAGTCGATGAACTTGCGGATGGACTCCATCCCGCGCCAGAACACGGCCGCCTGCAGCACCCACAGCGTCAGATAGCTGACCCAGCCGAGCGCCGACAGCCCGAGGAATCCGTAATCGCCGACCACGGCGTAGGGCGCGAGGCCCGGGAACAGCTTGACCAGCACGACGTCCAGCGCGGCCGAGGCGAGGAAGGTCTGGATGCCGTACCAGGCCACCGCGATCAGGCCGCGGATGACGGCCGGGATATTGGCGCCGAGCACCCCGAACGCGCTGCGGCAGATCACCGGATACGGCACGCCGGTGCGCTGGCTCGGCTTGGCGACCAGATTGCAGAACACGTTGACGATCACGATGCCCACGACCAGCGCGATCAGCACCTGCCAGCTGGCCAGGCCGAGCGCGAACAGGCTGCCCGCGGTGACATAGCCGCCGACGCTGTGCACGTCGGACATCCAGAACGCGAAGATGTTGTAGACACCCCAGGACTGCTTCTCCAGCGGCGCCAGATCCTCGTTGGTGAGCCGGGGGTCGTAGGCGGGATTCGTGGCGCTGCTCGGCGGGGCGGGCGCCGCCGCCTGCCGTCCGGTCGCGAGTGCCGATGCGGCGATCTCGGTCATGTCGCACATCCGATCGATCTGTCCCGCGGCAGCGGGGTGAAACGTAATTCGGACGACGCTATCGAGCCGGTATTGCCCCCTTGTTGCGAAAATCGTATATCTGTTCGCGACAGCCCTCGCGCATCCCTGCCCACTCACCCCCGGCCGTCGTCCGCTTCCACCCCGGCCGTCGTCCACCTCCCTTCCGGCCGACGCCCACTTCGTTTTCCGGCACGCTTTTGGCCGGAATCACTCGTCGCCGCCCCCCGGCTCCGCGAACAACCCCGTGTCCGTCGGCAGCCCTGCTACCACGTGGTTGAGCCTCGCGTGGTGCTGTTCGGTGGCGGCCAGCAGGGCCTCGGCATCCCCGGCGAGAAAGGCCGCGAGCTGGCGGCTGTGATCGGCGTGCAGGACGGCCCGCTCACCCGCGCTGACATGCACCATCGGCTGGATCGGCTCGGTGATGTTCCAGGCGTATTCGAGCATGTGCACCAGCCGGGCCATCCCCGATGGCCGCGTCAGCGCCAGGTGGAAGGTGCGGGTCTCGCGGTGGTAGGCGGCGGGATCGTCGCCGAGCACCGCCTCCTCCAACCGGGCATGAGCCTCGGTGGCGACACGGTGATCCTCGGCGGTGGCATGACGGACCGCGGCGGCCAGCGCGGCGAACTCCAACTGCTCCCGCACCACATACAGCTCGCGCAACTCACCCGCGGTCAGCCGGGTGACGGTATAGCCGAAGTTCGGCCGATGCTCCACCAGCCCCTCACCGATCAGCGTCTGCAACGACTCCCGCACCGGAATGGCACTGACATCGAAACGCTGCGCGAACTCCCGCAACGGCAACCCGACCCCCGGCGGCAGACTCCCCTCGAGGATGAACCGCCGCAACTCGGCCAGAATCTCCTGCTGCGAATACCCACGGCGCGGATCGGCCGGCGGCGTGAACTCCGGAAGCCGGGGAAGTCGTGATCGGCTGGGCATCCCAGAACGGTAGCCCCACTAGGCTCGGGGCGTGCCCACCCTGCTGATCATTCACCACACGCCGTCGCCCTTCATGCAGGACATGTTCGAGGCCGTGTTGTCGGGGGCCACCGATCCGGAGATCGAGGAGGTCGAGGTCGTGCGGCGGGCCGCGCTCGCGGTGACGGCCAGTGATGTTCTCGCGGCCGATGGTTATCTGCTCGGCACCCCTGCCAACCTCGGTTACATGTCGGGAGCGCTGAAACACGCCTTCGACACCTTCTATTACCCGTGCCTGGACTCCACCCGTGGTCGGCCGTTCGGCTACTACATTCACGGCAATCAGGGCACCGAGGGCGCCGAGCGCAGTATCGATTCGGTTACCACCGGGCTCGGGTGGGAGAAGTCCGCGGCGCCCGTGGTGGCAACCGGACCGGTCACGAAAGATCTCCGGGAGCGCTGCTGGGAACTCGGCGGCACCGTCGCCGCCCAGCTCATGGCCTGAAACCCCACGCCAGCCGCCGGACGCGCCGGTAAACCTCGCCCCCCGTTCACCCCCCTTCCGTGGTGGTTGCGCCCCAGTTCATCGCGGCGTCCCCCGATTTCTTGTGGCTGACTACGGCGGACCCGTCCCGGCATACTCGACACCAGGACGTTCCGGTGCCTGTTTAGATGTGCGCGGAGCCGGCCACCGGACGAGGTGTTCGGGATTCTGGGAAGAGGTGAGAGGGCCGTGGACGCGATACAGCAGGGGACGCCGGAGCAGTCGGTGACATCGCACCCGCGCCGGATCGGGCTCGTCGAGGACCACGAGTCCGTCGCGCTGGGGCTGGCGTCGATGCTGGCCGGGGAAGCCGATCTCGAACTTGTCATCACCGCCGGCACGGTGAGCGAATTGCTCTCGGCCGCACCGCAATTGGATCTGGTGGTACTGGATCTGCGGCTGGCGGACGGATCCACCCCGCAGGACAATGTGCGCGCATTGCGCGACCGCGGGCTGGAGGTGCTGGTGTTCACCGGCGCCGACAATCCGTTCCTGGTGCGGTCGGCGGCGCGCGCGGGCGTGCTCGGCGTGGTGCGCAAATCCGAGGACGTGCAGACGGTGGTGTCGGCCGTGCGGGCCGCCGCGTCGGGCGAACAGGTGGTGACCACCGACTGGGCGGCCGCCATCGACAGCGATCCGCAACTGTCGGACGTGGGGCTGAGCCCGCGCCAGCAGGAGGTGCTCACGCTGTACGCGTCGGGCGAGAAGGCATCCCGGGTGGCGCGCCTGACCGGCCTGTCGGAGCAGACGGTCAACGACTATCTGGGCCGCATCCGCCAGAAATACGCCGACGCCGGGCGGCCGGCCCCGACCAAGACCGATCTGTACAAGCGCGCGGTCGAGGACGGCTGGCTGCCCATGCCCGAACGTCACCCCCGGGCATGACCGCTGTCGGTACGTTGCAGGCACCGATCGCCCGGACGGGACCACTGGTGCGTGCGGGGACGTGGTGGCGCGGGCATTCGGTGAGCGAGGACGCGGGCGCGGTGGCGTTCGACCGGATCGTCCGCAGGCTGGGCCTGTCGATGGGGCTCGGCGGGATCATCATGGGCCTGGTCGATCTGCCCGAGATCGTCGCGCAGAGCCGGGTCGCGCCGGGCTGGTGGGCGCCGGTGGCGGTGCTGCTGGTCTTCGCCGGTTTCCCGGCGCTGGCGATCGTCTCGATTCGCTTGCGCCCCACGACCGTTCGCGCCGTCGCCGGAGCGGCCGCGATCGGCTACCTGGCCGGGCTGGCGACGCTGCCGTTCGCCCTGGAGCCCCATACCGTGGACGCGGCCTCGGTCTGGCTGTATCGCCTGCTGCCGCTCGGCATGCTGACCGCCGCGCTGGCGTGGCCGGTGCTGGTGTCGGCGACGTACCTGCTGTTCGGCTCGGTGGCGGTGGCGCTGAGCAATGTCTATCTGGTCGAGGAACTCACCACCATGTCGTGGGTGAGCGCGTTCGCCCGCGCCTTCGGGCTGTCGACGCTGCTGCTGTGGTGCGTGGTCAGCGCGCTGGGCGCGGCCGCGCGGGTGGACTGGGAGTCGGCGCGGGCCAGCCGGCAGGCGGCCTCCTCGGCCGCGGCGTCGGCCCGCGACCACGAGCGGGCCCGCTTCGCGGCGCTGATCCACGATGCGGTGCTGTCCACCCTCCTGGACGCCTCGCGCGGCAACGAGCAGTCGGCCGTGCTGCGCCGGCAGGCGGAACGCACGCTGGAACAACTCGACGAGATCCGCGTCGCCGCACGGGAACCCGATGTGCTGGACGCCCGTGCGGCGGTCATCTTCCTGCGGTCGGCGGTGCACGAAATCAATCCCGGCATCCGCTTCGCGACCCGCACCTGGCCCGGATTCGATGATCTGCGCCTGCCGGTGCACGCCGCCACCACGCTCGCCTCCGCGTTGGGCGAGGCCGTGCGCAACAGCCTGCGGCACGCCTCCGTGTCCGGAAAACCCGTGCACCGCACCGTCACCTGCACCATCAGCGCCGGGAGTATCCGGCTGGTCTTCGCCGACGACGGGGTGGGTTTCGACGTGCGGCGGGTGCCGGCGGACCGGCTCGGCATCTCGGTGAGCATTCTCGGCCGGATGCGGCAGTTGTCCGGCGGTGCGGGATTCGTGGAATCGCAACCGGGCGACGGCACGACGGTGACGCTGGTGTGGGGCGGCGATGGTTCGAACTGACGGCCGCCACCCCGACGTCGCCGCGGGGTTCGGCCTGCGGGAACTGCTGGGTCTGCGTGGCGGCCCGGCGTGGCTGTTCCTGCTGATCCTGGAACTGACGATCGTGCTGTACATGCTGCGCAACCTGTCCGCCTCGCCGTTGTGGGCGGTGCTGGCGGCGCTGGCGATCCAGGTGGTCGCCGGTGCCCTGGTGCTGGTGGTGGCCAGCGATCCGCTGCCGTGGCCGGCGACGGCGTACGTGGTCGCCGCGGGACCGGTGGCGACCGCGCTGACGGTGTGGGGCCTGGATTCCGCCCACGCCGGGCACATGGTGTGGACGACCTTCGTCACCTCCTACGTGATGGCGGTGCTCGTCCTGCGTGGGCGGCTCGGCGCGGCCTGGCTGGGGGTGGCCGGGGTGGTGATCGTCGATTCGGTGACGGCCGCGCGGATCGGGACCGCGGACGGCGCGATCTCCGCCGCCCTGGTGCCCGTCGGCACGGTCACGGCGATCTCGGTCTTCGCGGTGATCATGCGGCCGACCCAGCGCACGCTGCGAATCCTGCGCGAGGAGGTCACGATTCGCGCCGCCGCCGAGGCGACCATGGCCGCCGCCGACGGCGAGCGGATCCGGCAGCTGGCGCGCCTGGACCGGGTGGCGCGGCCGATTCTGGAGCGGATCTCCGAGGGCGCCGAACTCACCGTCGCCGAGCGCGAGGAATGCCGCCTGCTGGAGGCCGAACTGCGGGACGGACTGCGCGCGCCGCAACTGGTCTCGGAGGAACTCAGCGGCGCCGCGCGGGGCGCCCGCTCGCGCGGTGTCGAGGTGGTGCTGCTCGACGACGGTGGTTTCGCGGGCGCGCCGCAATGGGTGCGGCAGCGCGTGATCGACGCGGCGACAAGGGAATTGGATGCCGCCAACGGCGGCTCGGTGACGGTGCGGGTGCTGCCGGTCGGCCGCCGGATGCTGGCGACGGTGCTCGCCAACGCGCCCGATCACGACCGCCGCACCGAGATCGACACCGACGGCAACCTGTCGGTGTCGACCTAGGACTCAGTCGTCACACCGTCCCGGGCCACCCTTGCGCATCTGGTCGCGCAGCGCGTCCTGGACCGTGCTGGACAGCCAGGAGTTCAGGGAGACGCCGCTCTGCGCGGCCGCTTGCTCGGCGCGCGACTTGATCTGGTCGACCAGGCGGAGGGTGACGCGGCTGATATCGCCGGTCAGATCCTCGAAACTAGGGGTTTCCTCCGCCGCGCGCTCGGCCGGGCGCACGTCGACGCGGGCGTCCGTGCCGTCGAACGAGACGTGCACGGTGCGGTCACCCAGCGTCTCGCTGATCTCGGTGGCCAGGTCCGACAGTGCGGCCAGCAGTGTGAGCCGCGCGGCGTTCTCGGTCGCCGCGGCCAGGGCGGCGGCGGTGGCCTGCGTCTTCTCGTCCCCGAGCGCGGCGGCCGCGATCAGGTCGTCCCGCAGTCGCGCGGTGTAGGCGTTCAAATCCATGACACCATCATGACGCCATATTTGACATCACGCCACCTCCTTCGTGATGTCATCTCTGCCGTCACGACTCTTCGGCTCACGTGCCCCCCGCCACACCCCGGCAGCACAGCGCAGACGGCGAGCCCGACGCCTTATAAACACTGCTAGCCTTGCTGACCATGACGAACGGTGAATCGACGCGAACAGGGCTGCGCGCGTCCGGCACGGTCGGTGTCGCGATGGTGACCCCCTTCACTGCCGAGGGCAAGCTCGATGTCGATGCCGGCGTCGCCTTGGCCACACGCCTGGTCGACCGGGGTGTCGACCTGCTCGCGATCTCCGGGACCACCGGCGAATCGCCGACCACCACCGAGTCGGAGAAGTTCGATCTGCTGCACGCCGTCGTCGACGCGGTCGGCGACCGCGCGACGGTGATCGCGGGCGCCGGCACCTACGACACCGCGCACAGCATCGAACTCGCGCGCGTCGCCCAGCGGGCGGGCGCGCACGGCCTGCTGCTGGTGACCCCGTACTACTCGCGTCCGACGCAGGAGGGCCTGCTGGCGCACTTCCTGACGATCGCTGACGCCACCGAGTTGCCGGTCACCCTGTACGACATCCCGCCGCGGTCGGTGGTGCCGATCCTGCCCGAGACCATCCGCCGCCTCGCCGAACATCCGCACATCGTCGCGGTGAAGGACGCCAAGGGTGACCTGGGCGTCGGCGCGGAGCTGATCGCGGAGACCGGCCTGGACTGGTACTCCGGCGACGACGTGCTGAACCTGCCGTGGCTGTCGGTCGGCGCGGTCGGATTCATCAGTGTGATCGGCCAGATCGTGCCGGAGCGCATGCTGGCGCTGCGCGAGGCGTACCTCGCCGGTGACGTCCAGGGCGCCCGCGAGATCAATGTGAGCATGCTGCCGCTGATGCGCGCGATGGCGCGGGTGGGCGGCGTCGCGATGACCAAGGCCGCGCTGCGCCTGCTGGGCATCGATGTGGGCGAGCCGCGGTTGCCGCAGCTGATGCCCGAGGGCGAGGTGCTGCACTCCATCGCCGCCGAACTGGAGGCCGCGGGGGTTTACGCATGAGTGACGCGGAAGCCCGCCGCCCCCGCCGCAGAGCCGCCTCCCGGGGCGCCGGCGCCCCCGACCCGGCACCGCCGCCGGAAACGAGGGCACAGCAAGCGAAGCCGGAAACGGCGGCGCAGCAGGTGAAACCGGAGTCAGTGGCGCAGCAGGCGAAACCGGAATCGGTGGCGCAGCAGCCGAAGTCGGAATCGGTGGCACAGCAGGCGAAGTCGGAAACTGTGGAACAGCAGGCGAAGGCGGCCGCTCGCGAGGAGCGGGAGCTTGCCAAGGCCGCGGAGCAGGATCTGAACAAGGCCGAAAAGGCCGCGCCGCAACAGGTTTCGGCCGAATCCGGGCGGTCCGAGCGGCCGGACCGGCAGCGTCGGGGCGGCCGGGGCCGTCAGAACGGACGTGGCCGGGCCGAACAGGCCCGGGCCCGCGCCGACCAGGCTCGCAACGAACAGCCCGAACCGCAGCCGGCCGGCATCCCCGCCCTGGGTCAGCCCGGCCGCCTGCCGCGCCAGGGCCTGCGCATCTTCGCGCTCGGCGGCATCGGCGAAATCGGCCGCAACATGACCGTTTTCGAATTCGACGGCAAGATGCTGATCATCGACTGCGGCGTGCTGTTCCCCGAGGACCAGCAGCCCGGCGTCGACCTGATCCTGCCCGACTTCCAGCCTATCGAGAACCGGATCGACGAGGTCGCGGCCGTGGTGCTCACCCACGGTCACGAGGACCACATCGGCGCGGTGCCCTTCCTGCTGCGCCTGCGCCCCGACCTCCCGGTCGTCGGCTCCAAGTTCACCCTCGCCCTGGTCGCCGCCAAGTGCCGCGAGCACCGGTTGCAGCCGAAGCTGGTCGAGGTCACCGAGGGCGAGAAGACCACGCACGGCCCGTTCGAGTGCGAGTACTTCGCGGTCAACCACTCGATCCCGGACGCCATCGCGGTGGCGGTCCGCACCCCGGCGGGCCTGGCCCTGCACACCGGCGACATCAAGCTCGATCAGCTGCCGCTGGACGGCCGGCTCACCGACCTGGCCGGATTCTCCCGCCTCGGTGACGAGGGCGTGGACATGTTCCTCGTCGACTCCACCAATGCCGAGGTGCCCGGCTTCGTCACCCCCGAGCGCGAGATCGGGCCGGTGCTCGACAACGTCATCGGCAAGGCCAAGGGCCGGGTGATCGTCGCCTCGTTCGCCAGCCACGTGCACCGCATCCAGCAGGTGGTGGATGTCGCGCAGCGCTACGACCGCCGGATCTGCTTCGTCGGCCGCTCGATGGTCCGCAATATGCAGATCGCGCAGGACCTGGGCTACCTCGAACTCCCCGACGGGATCGTGGTCGACCTGGATCAGGCCGCGAATCTGCCCGTGCACAAGCTGGTGCTGATCTCGACCGGATCGCAGGGCGAGCCGCTGTCGGCGCTGTCGCGGATGGCGCGCGGCGACCACCGCCAGATCAACATCCGCGCCGACGATCTCGTGGTGCTGGCCTCCTCGCTCATCCCGGGTAACGAGAACGCGGTCTTCGGCGTGGTCAACGGGCTGGCCCGGCTCGGCGCGACCGTGGTCACGCAGCAGAACGCGAAGGTGCACGTCTCCGGCCACGCCTCGGCCGGCGAGCTGCTGTACCTGTACAACGCGGTGCGCCCCACCAATGCCATGCCCGTGCACGGCGAATGGCGGCACCTGCGCGCCAACGGCGCGCTGGCCGTCGCCACCGGCGTCCCGGAGGACCGGGTCATGCTGGCCGAGAACGGCGTGGTGGTGGACCTGGTGGACGGGATCGCCTCGATCGTCGGACGCTTCCCGGTCGGCCAGGTCTACGTCGACGGCCTGTCTGTCGGCGATGTGGGTGAGTCGACGCTGTCGGATCGCCTGACCCTGGGCGAGGGTGGTTTCATCGCCATCACCGTCGCCGTCGACGCGACCACCGGTAAGGCCGTCAGCGCCCCCGAGGTGAGCGGCCGCGGGTTCTCCGACGACCCGGGTGCGCTGGTCGAGGCGCAGAAACTGGTGGAGGCGGAGTTGCAGCGCCTGGCCGGTGAGGGCGTCACCGACACCCACCGCATCGCGCAGAGCGTGCGCCGGGTGGTCGGGCGCTGGGTCGCCGAGGCCTACCGCCGCCGCCCGATGATCGTCCCGACAGTTCTGGGCGTCTGACCAGCTCCAACGGCCGGATGTGGCGGCGGCCACAGTCCGGCCGCTTCCGGGTCGATTAGGCTCGGGGTATGAGTTTGGCTCAACGGGAGCGGCGCGCCCTGGTCGTGACCATGACCGCGGCGGGTCCCGACGCGCCGACACTGTGCGGTACCTGGACCGTGCGGGATCTGGCCGCACACCTGGTGGTGCGCGAGCGCCGGCCCGACGCCGCCCCCGGCATCCTGCTGAAACCCCTTGCCGGACATCTGGAGTCGGTGCAGGCCGCCGCCGCGCGCCGGCCCTTCACCGAACTGCTGGAGCAGATCCGCACCGGCCCGCCGTGGTGGTCGCCGCTGGCCCCGCTCGACGCGGTGGTCAATCTCACCGAGATGTTCGTCCATCACGAGGACGTGCGCCGCGGCGAACCCGGTTGGGAGCCACGGATATTGAGCGAGGCCGACGAGACCAAGCTCTGGCATTCGGTCCGCCGCATGGCCCGCATGGCCTACCGCAAATCCCCGGTCACGGTGGTCCTCACCACCCCCGCCGGTGACCGCGTCACCGCCCACAACGCCGGCGGCGACGCCGTCCTGCTGACAGCCCCGCCATCGGAACTCCTCCTGCACGCCTTCGGCCGCAACGAAGTTCGCGTGGACGCCGCAGGCTCCGAGGAAGACATCAAGGCCGTATTCTCCACCGACCGCAGCGTCTGACAGGCGAGGGATTCCGGCCAAAAGCGTGCCGGAAAAAAAGGGGCGTGGCCGTTTGGAATCGCACGGTCACAGTGACGAAATCCGTCACTGTGACTCGCCGAGCCTCGGACATTTCTCACTTTCACTCGAGCCCGGCCCACGTCCCGCTACGTCGCGAAATCCTCCCATGGACACTTGGCCATGTTTGCCCTGCTGGGGTCCCTTTTCCTGCTGATCCGGCGGTCGTCGAGACCCATCCCGGCCGGTCAAACCACCCCCGCGCCCGCACTGTGATGTGCGTGGTGTGGGTGTTGCGGATGGTCTGGATGGGGCGATTGCCGCTAGCCTGAGACCCATGGCAGGTAAGACCCGGGGCAGCACGACGCCACGCTCTCGGGCGGGATCGGCACGGGGGACGTCGTCGGGAGCGACCCGGAGGCAGGCCCCGGCCGGGACTCGTTCGTCCGCGACGCGGGGGCGGACGACCCCGCGCGGCCGCGGCGCCGCCGCTCGCCGTCCGGCCCGGGGCCGCTCGAATACCGCGCCGCTGGCCGTCCTGAGTCGAGGGATCGGCAACGGCTGGTCGATGCTCGCGCGCGGGGTGGGCGCCACCACCCGCACGCTGAGCCGGGCGGGGGAGATCGAGCACGGCCATCGCCGCGACGGCATCGCCCTGGTCCTCATCGCCTTCAGCGTCATCATCGCGGCGGCCGTCTGGCTGGCGGCGGGCGGGCCGATCGGGCACGCGGTCGATACCGCGATGCGCTGGGTCACCGGATCCGCCTCGGCCACGCTGCCGTTCGTGGCCACCGCCGTCGCGGTGATCCTCATGCGCACCGAACCGCGCCCCGAGATCCGGCCGCGCCTCGTCCTCGGCGGGCTGCTGGTCGGCCTGCCCGCGCTCGGGCTGTGGCACATCGCCGCGGGAGCGCCGACCGACCAGGACGGCCGCGCGCACGCGGCGGGCTTCGCCGGATACGTGGTGGGCGGCCCGCTGCGCGACGGCCTGACCGGCTGGCTGGCGGTGCCGCTGCTGCTGATCGCCATGGTGTTCGGCGTGCTGCTGCTCACCGGGACCACGGTCCGCGAGGTGCCCAACCGGCTGCGCGAACTGTTCGGCACCGCCGCCCACGGCGACGAATACGATTCCTACGACGGTCAATACGGGCTCTACGACCCGGAAAACTATGACGCCGACGGGTTCCCGGTCCACAAGAGCAGGTCCAAGCGCCGCGGCCGCACCCCGGAGGAGAACTACCCGACCGACGAATTCGGCGGCTCCGACGCCGCCACCGAGGTCCTCGGCGAACCGCCGCTGCGCGCCGCCAAGGACATCGCCGAGGAGCCCGCCCAGGCCGCCGCGGCCGAAAAGCCCGCCGCCAAGGCGAAACCCAAGAAGGCGCCCAAGGTCGTCGACCAGACGCCCGAGCCGCCCGCGCCGCAGCAGATGGAGTTCATCACCGAGCGCGAGGTGGAGGGCGACTACCAGCTGCCGCCGATGTCGCTGCTCGTCGACGGCGATCCGCCGAAGCGGCGCAGCGCGGCCAACGAATCGATGATCGAGGCGATCACCGAGGTCCTGGTCCAGTTCAAGATCGACGCCGCGGTCACCGGATTCGTGCGCGGCCCGACGGTCACGCGCTACGAGGTGGAACTCGGACCCGGCGTCAAGGTCGAGAAGATCACCGCGCTGGCCCGCAATATCGCCTACGCCGTGGCGACGGAGAACGTCCGGCTGCTGGCCCCGATCCCCGGCAAGTCCGCCGTCGGCATCGAGGTGCCCAACTCCGACCGCGAACTGGTGCGCCTGGCCGATGTCCTCAAGGCGCCGTCCACGCGAAACGAGCACCACCCCTTGCTGATCGGGCTCGGCAAGAATATCGAGGGCGAATTCCTCGCGGCCAACCTGGCGAAGATGCCGCATCTGCTGGTGGCCGGTTCCACCGGTTCGGGTAAGTCGAGCTTCGTGAACTCGATGCTGGTGTCGCTGTTGCAGCGCGCGACGCCCGACGAGGTGCGGATGATCCTCATCGACCCCAAGATGGTGGAACTCACGCCCTACGAAGGCATTCCGCATCTCATCACGCCCATCATCACCCAGCCGAAGAAGGCCGCCGCCGCGCTGGCCTGGCTGGTGGAGGAGATGGAGCAGCGCTATCAGGACATGCAGGCCAGCAAGGTCCGCCACATCGACGACTTCAACAAGAAGGTGAAGTCGGGCCAGATCACCACGCCGCTCGGCAGCGAACGCGTGTACCGGCCCTATCCCTACATCCTCGCCATCGTCGACGAGCTGGCCGACCTCATGATGACCGCCCCGCGCGACGTCGAGGACGCGATCGTGCGCATCACCCAGAAGGCTCGCGCCGCGGGCATCCACCTGGTGCTGGCGACGCAGCGGCCCTCCGTGGACGTGGTCACCGGCCTGATCAAGACCAACGTGCCGTCGCGGCTGGCCTTCGCCACCTCCTCGCTCACCGACTCCCGCGTCATCCTGGACCAGCCGGGCGCGGAGAAGCTGATCGGCATGGGCGACGGCCTGTTCCTGCCGATGGGCGCGAACAAGCCCACCCGCCTGCAGGGCGCGTTCATCTCCGACGAGGAGATCCAGGGCGTCGTCGACTTCGCCAAGAACCAGGCGGAACCCGAATACCAGGAGGGCGTCACCAGCGCCAAGGCCGGCGAGAAGAAGGACGTCGACCCGGATATCGGCGACGATCTGGATCTGTTCGTGCAGGCGGTGGAGCTGGTGGTCACCTCGCAGTTCGGATCCACCTCGATGCTGCAGCGCAAGCTGCGCGTCGGTTTCGCCAAGGCGGGCCGCCTCATGGACCTCATGGAGACCCGCAACGTGGTCGGCCCCAGCGAAGGCTCCAAGGCGCGCGACGTCCTGGTGAAACCCGATGAGCTGGAGGGTCTGCTGTACACGATCAAGGGCGGCGGCGAGCCCGAGCCGGAACCGGAGGGCGCGGAATAACCCCTGCGACGAGCGTGTGAGTGAATTCACCTCCGCTGCTGCGGACTTGCGCCGGTCCCCGGATCGGTAGGTAGCGTGGCTGGTTGGCCCATCTGACACCCGTCGCAAGGAGTTGGACGCCTTGGAGGAGGTACTTCGCCCGCTGATCGTCTTCGGCGTCACGCTCGTGGTGACCGTGACGCTGGGGCTGCTGACCGATCGCGTGCTGTGCTACAGCGCGACCAAACACCCGAGGACCCGATTACCCGGCCTGCTGCGCCGGGTCCAGCTGCCGCTGCAGATCCTGCTGGGATCCGCGGGATTACAGCTGACCTACCCCTTGGCCGAGCTGCACCTGCGGCAGGACGAGGTGATCCGCAATATCCTCGCCACCGCGGCGATCCTGGCCGCCGCCTGGCTGACCATCCGGGCCGTCGACGCCGTCGCCGAGAACACCCTGGACAAGTACGCCGGCCGCACCGCCGACACCGCGCGGGTGCGCCGGCTGCACACCCAGCTCACGCTGGTGCGCCGGATCGTCACGTTCATCCTCGCCCTGACGAGCGCGGCCGTGGTGATGCTGCTGCTGTTCCCGGGCCTGCGCACGCTCGGCACCTCGCTGCTCGCCTCGGCCGGTGTCATCGGCATCATCGCCGGTGTCGCGGCGCAGTCGACGCTCGGCAATCTCATGGCCGGGCTGCAGATCGCGTTCGGCGATTCGGTGAAGATCGGTGACACCGTGGTGGTCGAGGGGGAGTGGGGCACCGTCGAGGAGATCACCCTGTCGTTCCTCACCGTGCGGATCTGGGACGATCGGCG
The DNA here is from genome assembly GCF_000308875.1 of Nocardia transvalensis NBRC 15921. Classification (GTDB taxonomy): domain Bacteria; phylum Actinomycetota; class Actinomycetes; order Mycobacteriales; family Mycobacteriaceae; genus Nocardia; species Nocardia transvalensis. The sequence goes on along the minus strand of NZ_BAGL01000061.1, from coordinate 60,749 downwards.
GCTGACCATGCCGGTGTCGTACTTCAACAGCAAGCCCTACGAGAACTGGTCGCGCGGCGGGTCGCAGATCACCGGCACCGTCTTCCTGTATCTGGACCACAGCGCCCCCGTCGCGGACCTGCGCGACCATCTGCGCGAATACCTGCGCCACCGCGAGGACTGGGACGGGCGCAACTGGAACCTGCTGGTCACCGACAGCACCCCGACCAGCATCGTGGTCCGGGCGTCCATGTCGGCCCGCAACTCCGACGACGTCTGGACGCTGCGCTGCGCCGTCCGCGAGGAACTGATCGGTTGGCTCACAACCCATCACCCCTACGCCCTCCCGAAGATCCCTACGGCCCTGGTGAACTCGATGCCCGCGATGGCGGAATAGTTCCGCGCGACAACGCTCACGCGACGCGAGAGACCCGGTATGATGGTTCCGGATGTCGATTGCGTTCTGACACTATCGTTTTCGCGACAGCTTCGTGCTGGTCCACGACCCCGGGAAAAGAGACCCCATGATCCTCGCGGCCGTACACGACACCCTCCTCGCTCAGATCGGCAATCCGGCGCCGGAGACCCCGCCCGCCGCCGACAAGCTGATGAAACTGGTCCGGTACTTCACCTGGTTCGTCATCCTGTCCGGTGTGCTCGGCATCACCTACGCGGGAGGACGTTTCGCGTGGGAGAAATCCATCGGCGCCGGCCCCTCGCCGAAGATGGTCATCGGCGCCATGATCGGCGGCATCATCGCCACCAGCGCCGGGACCATCATGAATGCCGCGATCGGCACCTGAGCGATCTTCCCGGACGGGGTGGCCCCCAATCTCTTTCGGACAGTATTATTTTCGCGACAGTTACGGGCTGGTTCACCGACCTCGGAAAGAGATGTGCATGATCCTCGCGGCCGTTCACGACACCATCCTCGCTCAGATCGGCAACCCCACACCCGAGACGCCGCCCGCCGCGGACAAGCTGATGAAGCTCGTGCGGTACTTCACCTGGTTCGTCATCCTGTCCGGCGTGATGGGCATCACCTACGCGGGAGGACGTTTCGCGTGGGAGAAGTGGGCGGGCGGCGGCATCTCCGACTCCCCGAAGATGGTGGCGGGCGCCATGATCGGCGGCATCATCGCCACCAGCGCGGGCACCATCATGAACGCCGCGATCGGCTCGTGAGCGGGGCTCCGGTGCAAGTGGGAGATGGCCGCACCAGGTAATGCAGGTCAATTTCTACCCGAGGTGATGTAGTAGTACATCGGGTCGACCATATCCAGCAGGCGCTGGACCTCGGCGTCGGTGAAGCGGTTGCGGCGGCTGACGGTGATGAGTACCAGGTCGTTGATCGTGCGCACGATGCGGTCGAATTCGCCGTCCCCGGATTCGGTTGTCTCGTCGGCGATCCGGCCGCCGCCGAGCAGATCCGAGTTCGCGAGGTCGGCCCCGGCCCGCGCGGCCTGGGCACGCAGGACGCCGTCGGCGCCGCGGGTGCTGGTCACCTTGGCGGCGTGGTCGTAGTAGCGGATCGCGGCCCGGATCAGTCCTGCCGGCCTCGGATTGACCAGCGGACCGCCGGGCGCCCGGTCCGGTTCGCGGGTCCCGCCGTGCTGCAACGCGAGGGCGCGGGCCTTGGCGGTGAGGTACCGGGCGACGAAAATATCTCGGACGGTGCCGAATTCGGCGGTCCGGAGCAGGTCGACCGAGGCCTGCTCGTACCCGTCGACGCTCGCGATCACCGCACCGGGATCGGTGTCCGGGTCGAGGCGGTGCAGCCGCTCGGTGAGATCGTCGAGCCGGAGCAGCGCGCGGACATTGCCCTCGTGGCGGCGCCCGCCCGTGGTCGCCGGGAAGCAGGCCAGCAACTCGCGCGTCGTCGCGGCGACATCGTCGTCGAAGACAGTGGCGAACAGCCGCCGATGCTCCGGATGGGCGGCATAGGCCATCTCGAGACGGCGTAGCCCGGCGATGATTTCGGCGAGTTCCCCCGCGCGCAAGACGTCCTGGGGTTCGCGGGCGTGGGTGGACTCGGGTCCGCACATCGCGATCAGCGCGGTCGCGACGGTCCGCATCGCGCGCATCTCGCGTTCCGGATCCTCCTCCGTGAGGGCGCGCGCGTGGTCGGCGTGGAACCGGGCCAGCTCCCGGTGCAGGTCCCAGCCGAGGACCGCGGCCAGTTCGCCCTCGGACTCCTTCAGCGAGCGGATCCGGCTCAGACCGGTGGCCTCGTACTCGGGCCGTCGCGACAGGACCGTTTCGGCCGCCGCCGCGGCGCGGGCGCAGCGGATGCCGATCATGCAGTCCAGGCGTGAGTCGACGTCGACCAGGCGTAACCCGCGCCGGGCCCATTCACCGGCCGCGACGATCGGATCCCGGTCGCCGCGGCGATGCTCCCGCAGCCGGCGCTCGGCGAGTTCGGCCGACCAGTACAGCATGTCGGACCGGTCGTCGCGGGCCGCGGCGGCGTCGAACTGCTCGACCAGCTGCGAGATCTCGTAGGTGCGGCTGGAATAGCGGGCCTCCAGCCGCGACACGTCCACGGCGCCGGGCCGGGACTCGGCCTCGCCGTGACCGGCCGCCAGGTCGATGATCCGCTGGGGGACCGGCCGGTTCTCGGCGGTCATCCGGTCGGCGACCGCGGCCGCGAGCGCCGCCATCGTCTTGAAGTGCTTCCACATGGTGGCCTTCGGAATCGGCCCCTCGGTGCCGTCGCGCCGGACGTAGCCGCGCGCCGCCGCGCACACGTCGGCGGTCGTCAGGTGCGCGATCGGCTGTTCCGGCCCGGCGGACGTCATGACCCGCTCGGCCGCCGCGACGATCATCGCCTTCGTGCGCTCCTCCAGCGCACGGCCGGCCCGGCGCTGATAGGTCTGCTCGGTACCGCGGTGTATAGCTGTGGACGACACGGCCGAGAGTCTATTGCAGTGCACATAGTTGTGAACGCGTCTACTCCGGCTAAGGTCGATCGGTACGGCGAATCGAGGGCAAACGAGGGAGGACGCTGCGCATGGAGACCACGGCCGCGAAACTGAAGATGCTCCAGCAGAATCTCGCGACAGCCCGGGAGCCGGCCGGGGCCAAGGGTATCGCCAAGCGCGAGGCCAAGGGGATCCCCAGCCCTCGCGAGCGCATCGATATGTTGCTGGACGCGGGGAGCTTCGTGGAATTCGGCGCGCTGGTGAAGCAGCCCGGGGTCGCCGGCGCGCTGTACGGCGACGGCGTGGTCACCGGCCGCGGCACCGTCGAGGGCCGCCCGGTCGTGGTCATCGCCCACGACCAGACGGTGTTCGGCGGCTCGGTCGGCGAGATGTTCGGCCGGAAGGTCGCCGCGGCGATGGATTTCGCCGCCGATATCGGCTGCCCGTTCGTCGCGATCAACGATTCCGGCGGCGCCCGCGTGCAGGACGCCGTGACCTCCCTCGCCTGGTACGCGGCGATGAGCAGACGGCAGCTGCGGCTGTCCGGCGTGGTCCCGCAGGTCTCGCTGATGCTGGGTAAATGCGCCGCCGGGGCGGTGTACGCGCCGATCAACACCGATGTGCTGATCGCGACCGAATCGGCCTATATGTTCGTGACCGGCCCGGACATCATTCGCGAGACCACCGGCGAGGAGGTGACCCTCGAGGAACTCGGCAGCGCGTACAACCAGGCGCAGTACGGCTCGATCCATCATGTGGCCCCCGACGAGCGGGCGGCCTTCGACTGGGCGCGGTCGTATCTGAGCTTCATGCCGTCGAACTGCTTCGAGCAGCCGCCGCTGGTCAATCCGGGCATCGAACCGGAACGCACCGCGTCCGACACCGAACTCGACGCAATCATCCCGGATTCCGACCGCGCCGGGTACGACATGTACGACATCCTGTCCCGGATCTTCGACGACGGCGACTTCCACGAGGTCGGGGACGCGGCGGCGCGCAATATGATCACCGGCTTCGCGCGGGTCGACGGCCGTCCCGTCGGTGTCGTGGCGAATCAGCCGCTGGTCTCCAGCGGCGCGATCGACGCCCGGGCCTCGGACAAGGCGGCCCACTTCATCCGGCTCTGCGATGCCTTCGGGCTGCCGCTGATCTTCGTGGTCGATACGCCGGGAGTGCTGCCCGGGGTCGAGGAGGAGAAGATCGGCGTCATCAAGCGCGGCGGGCGGTTCTTCTACGCCGTCGTGGAGGCCACCGTCCCGATCGTCACGGTGGTGGTGCGCAAGGCCTACGGCGGCGGCTATGCGGTGATGGGCTGCAAGCAACTCGGTGGCGATATCAACCTGGCCTGGCCCACGGCGCGGATCGCGGTCATGGGTGGCGAGGCCGCCGTCAGCCTCACCCAGCGCAAGCAGCTCGCGGCCGTGCCCGAGGAGCAGCGCCCCGAGGTGCGGCAGCAGATGGTCGACTTCTACAACGCCACCGTGGCCACGCCGTGGATCGCCGCCGAGCGCGGATACATCGACGCCGTCATCGAACCGGCCGATACCCGGTTGGAGATCCGGAAGGCGATGCGGCTGCTGCGCGACAAGACCGCCGAGCACGGGCCTCGCAAGCATCATCTGATGCCGCTGTAATCGTCACCGGAGTTGGTGCGGCGCAAGGAATTCCGCGAGCAGCGGCCGGAGCGCGTCCGCGCCGTCGACCGGGACGATGTGCCCGCGGCCGGGGATCACGTGACCGGTCAGGTCGTCGGCGCAGGATGCCAGCTGGCGGGCCAGGGCGTCGCCGACCGGGTGGGCGCCGACGGCCAGCGCCGGTACCCGCAGGCGTGACTCGGCCACGGCGCGCTCGATCTGCCGTGCGGTCTCCGGCATGGCTCGGTAGTGCGCGAAGGCGGCGCGCAGGGCATCGGTGCCGGTATAGGCCTCGACGAACGCGTCACGCAAGTCGGCGGGGACGCCGCGGCCCAGGGTGCCCGCGGTCAGGAACCAGTCGATGTACTCGGATTCGTGTCCGGCCAGGACGTTCTCGGCCAGGCCGGGCACGGCGTGGAAGCCGAACCACCACGGCGGACCGCCGCGTAGAAAGTCCTCCGCGCCCGGCAACCCGCCGAGCAGCGCCTCCATCACCACCAGCCGCCGCACCCGGTCCGGCCGCCGCATCGCGAGCAGGAAGGCCGGGGCGGTGCCGAGATCGATGCCGACGACCGCCGCCTCCGGCTCGCCCAGCGCATCCAGTACAGCTGCGGCATCGTCCGCCAGATTCCCGGCGTCGTACCCACCGGCCGGACGTGCACTGGCACCGAGCCCACGCAGATCGGGCGCGATCACCCGATGCGTGGGCGCGAGATCGGCGATGGTGTCACGCCACAACCGCCAAGTGTGCGGAAACCCGTGCAGCAGTAGCACAGCGGGCCCCGCACCCGCGACCGCCACATTCATCTCGATGCCGTTCGCCACCACGCGCCGCACTGCGATCTCGGTTTTCGTGTCCCGTGTCATCTCGACCTACCTCGCTATGGTTACCATTGGTGACCACATAAACTTAGGAAACCGATGTCCATCAGCAAAGACGGCACTTTCGACTCAGGTGGTGAGGTTCAGGTGACCACCCGGCGCGGCGATCTGTTCCATCCCGCCTGCCCGACCCGGCGCCTGCTGGACCGCATCGGGACCAAATGGGTCTCGATGGTGGTGAAACTGCTCGCCGAGGCCGCCCCCGGCGAACTGCGGTTCGCCGAACTCCGCCGCCGCATGCCCGGCGTCTCCCAGAAGATGTTGTCCGTCACCCTGCAGAATTTGACCGCCGACGGCCTGGTCGCCCGCCGCGTCGAACCGACGGTGCCGCCCAAGGTTCACTACCGTCTCACCGAACTCGGTCTCTCCCTGGAGGTTCCGCTGTCCGCGCTGCGCACCTGGGCCGAGGAGAATATGGCGACCATCGACGAGGCCCTGGCGTCGGGCGGCGCTCTTCGGGAAATGTCCTGAAGGAAACGCGATCTCGTCGTGGAATCTGCGAAACACCTTGTCTGCAAACGCCGTCGGTCCCACCATGTGTGGGAGGGGGGTACCGGCTGTCTGTGAAAGTGTATGGGGCCATGGTCGAATTCCAGGTTGGTCGGCGTGTCACTGTGACCGATGGGGCGTTCGCGACTCTCGAGGCCGAGATCGACGAGGTGGGTGAGGACTCGGCCAAGGGGACCGTCCGGTTGTTCGGCATCGCGATACCGGTCCTGCTCGCCGCCGAATCGGATTCGCGGGTGAGCGCCGTCGACGACCGCTCGGCGCTGATCGCCAGATATGCCGACGCCCCGCGCTACTACGGCGTCGTGGGGCGCATCGTCTCCGGCGCGTGGGCGGGTAAATACATCCGGGTCGACCGGACGGTCGATCTGGCCGAGACGCCCGAGGAACGCGCCGACGCCATGGGCGTCGTGATCCGCACGGCCGACGATGCCGCGATGACGACCGGCTGCGTCGACAAGTGGGTCGAGGACTGGGCGGGCGTGGAGGAATCGCTGCGCCTGCACGACCATGTCGTCGACTGGAACGGCGCGACGCCCTCGGATCTCGACGCCACCTGATCCACGGCTCAGCCGAACGACCACCCCGAGACGGTGGCGGCGTGCACCCTGATCACCGGGCCCGCGGGCGGAACATCCTGGTACTGAGGGTATTTGGCGGTGAGCCACGCGATCGGCAGCGCACGGTCGGCGTCGGCGGTGAGGATGCGGGCGGTGCCGTCCAGGCGCGCCCACCACAGCTGGGTCCAGTCCTCGTCGTACTCGTCGGCGAGCAGGCAGACCCGGTCGTCGGCGGCGATATTGCGGAGGCGGCGCAGATTCGTGGTCGTCTTCGGTTTGTGGTCCACGGCGATCACCACGACCGGCTCGTCCGGCGCCAAGGCGAAGGTGACCGGAACCAGATGGGGCTGCCCGGCCGCGCTCACCGTGGCGAGCCGCGCGACCCGGGCCGCCCGGAACCGCCGCAGCGCCTCGCCCTCGTCCAACCGCATCGTTCCAGGTTAGGCGCAGGCGGATTCGCGCTGGATCTGCTCGGCGGCCTCCTGCCGAATCCGGTCGAACTGCGCGCCCATCGCCTCGGCCACCGCGGTCGCCGCCGAGAGCGGGCGCACCATCACCATCAGGTCGTCGACCTTGCCGTCCTCGTCCAGATGCACGAAATCGCATCCGGTGAGCCGCTTCCCGGACACGGTCGCCTCGAAGACCAGCGCCGCGTCCCGGCCGTTAGGATCGGCGATCTCGCGGACGTAGCGGAAATCCTCGAACACTCGCATCACGCCGCGGATGATCGCGGCCGTGATCGCCCGCCCAGGATAGGGCTTGAAGGCCACGGGGCTGGTGAAGACGACATCGTCGGCCAACAACGCCTCGATGGCCGCCGCGTCGTGGGATTCGACCGCCTGCCGGAACGGATGCATCTCGACCTCGCATATGCAACTGGTTGAATAGGGTCATCCGCATACTAGCGTCCGGCGGAGATGGTGGTTCCCTCGGCGAGATTCGAACTCGCACTGCCCGGTACCTAACACCGGTGCCTCTTCCTGTTGGGCTACGAGGGAGCGCGGGAACGACACAAGGGCCGCTTTCGTGGCGTGATGCCCGAGAGCGGCCCTGTCGCAGGTCCGTGCGAAAGGCGAGTCAGGGACCGCCGGGGACGTCCGTCCGGCCGGATGCCGGGAGTAGCGCGAGCTGCCGGACGCCGCGCAGCCATCGCTGGTTCGTCTGCCCGATCATCGCCGTCACCTCCCGGTCGTAGTGTCGTTCGACGGTAGCACCGCGAATTGTGCTGGGAAACCGAATTTCCGGCATTGTTCTACGGCTTGCGAGCGCGCAGGGTGAAGGTGAACGGCATCCGCTCGCGGTGCTCGGCCAGCCGCCATTCGCCGTCGTCCCCGCGCACCATTCGATCCGGCAGCACCGGCCACGGGGCGCTGTCGTGCTCGTCGAGTCCGGTGAGCGCCAGGCCCGCGTCCATGACGGCGGAGACGATCTCGCCGATGCCGTGATTCCACTGGTGGGTCACGGTGTGGGTGAGCGAACCGTCCGTCGTGACGTACGTGCCGTCCTCCTCGCACACCATCGGTTCGGCCGTCTCGAAGTACGGATAGCCGATCGCCAGGCAGTCGGTGCGGGATTCGTCGAGTGCCTGGGCGAACGGGTGGCCGTCGCGCAGGAACAGCCGCCCGCCGGGGCGCAGGAGTCCGGCGACCGTCCGCGCCCAGCGCCGGATGTCCGGCAGCCAGCACAGCGCGCCGATGCCGGTGAACACCAGGTCGAAGCCCTCGGATCCCAGCGCCTCGACCGCGTCGTAGACGTCGGCGCGCACGAAATCGACCGCGGCGCCGCTCTGTTCGGCCAGGTCGCGGGCGTGCCGCACGGCCGCCTCGGAGAAGTCGAGTCCCGTCATCGTGGCGCCGAGCCGGGCGAGGGAGATCGTGTCGGTGCCCAGATGGCACTGCAGATGGACGCCGCGCAGCCCGGCGACGTCGCCCAGTCGCGGCAGATCGAACCGGACGGTATCGCTGACGAACGCGGGATCGGCGCGGAAACGCTGGAGCGCGTAGTCGGGGGAGGCGGCGTGCAGGGGCGTGCGGTCGTCCCAGTTGGCGCGGTTGAGGACGCGGTAGTCGGTCACTCGGCGAACGCGCCCATCACCGGCTGCCAGCGCAGGAACCGCGTCGCCTCGATCAGGCCCTGCTGCGCGAACGGGTCCTCCGCCAGCAGCTTTTCCATCGCGGCCTCGTCGTCGGCGCGGAACAGGATCAGCGCGCCCGACCCGTCCGGGTACGGTCCCGTCGACAGCACGATGCCGCGGTCGACCAGCTCCGACAGCCAGCCGCGGTGGGCGGGACGGTGCTCGTCGCGCCCGGCGGCCGCGGCCTCGGAGTAGGTGTAGTGGACGGCGAAGATCGGCACGGGAACTCCCTAATGTCTACAGGGTCAACAGCATTCGAGTATTGCCGAGCGTATTCGGCTTGACGTAGCTGAGGTCGAGGAACTCCGCCACACCGGTGTCGTAGGAGCGGCACATCTCCGCGAAGACCTCCGCGGTCACGGGCGTGCCGTCGATCTCGGCGAAACCGTGCCGCTGGAAGAAGTCCACCTCGAAGGTGAGCACGAACAGCCGCCGCAGCTCCAGCTCGCGGGCCGTCTCGATGAGCTTGTCGACGAGGATCCGGCCGAAGCCGCGACCCTTGACATCGGGATGCACCGCGACGGTGCGCACCTCGCCCAGATCGGCCCACAGCACGTGCAGGGCGCCGCAGCCGACGACCCGGCCCTCCACCTCGGCCACCCAGAATTCCTGGACCGCCTCGTACAGGGTGACCAGATTCTTCTCCAGCAGGATCTTGCCGGCGTAGGCGTCGACGAGGGTCTTGATCGCGGGGACGTCCGAGGTCCGGGCACGGCGCACGATCGGACCACCGGATGCCTCGGCGTCGATCGAATCACTGTGTGGTGCCCGTGTTGTCATGGGGTGCACAGTAGTCGGCTGGACAACCGATAGTCTGGTGGAGTGCCGCACTCCCCGCCCGCCCTCGCCGCCCGATGTCCCGGTGCTCGGCACGGCGCCCGGGCGAGGTCGGCGAGGCTCGCGGAAAGTGCTCCCGACCTCGGCATCACCGGGTGGGGGTGCCGGTGAGCGTGCAGAGCGACGATATGGACAGCGCCTGGGCCGAGGCGGGGCGAGCGCGGGCGAATCTGGTGTCCGCGGGCGCCCGTCCGGCGGAGCCCGCGGCGGTTCCGCTGCTGAATATCGCCAACATCCTGACGGTGCTGCGGATCTTCATCGTGCCGGTGTTCCTGCTGGCGCTGTTCGCCGCGGGCGGGCACGACACGGTCTGGCGGATCGCGGCGGCCGCGCTGTTCGGTATCGCCGCCGTCACCGATCGCATCGACGGGCAACTGGCCCGCAAATACGGCCTGGTCACCGACTTCGGCAAGCTGGCGGATCCGATCGCCGACAAGGCGCTGATCGGCGCCGCGCTGATCGGACTGTCGGCGTTGGGCGATCTGGCCTGGTGGATCACGCTGGTCATCTGCGCGCGCGAGATCGGGGTGACCCTGCTGCGGCTCGCGGTGGTGCGGCGCGGCGTGATCCCGGCCGGGCGCGGCGGCAAGCTCAAAACGCTCGTGCAGTCGCTGGCCATCGGGGTGATGCTGCTACCGCTGTCGGGCGGATTCGAGACGGCGGGCCTGCTGCTGATGTACGTGGCCGTGGTGCTGACGGTGGTCACCGGCCTGGATTACGTGGTGCAAGCGGCCCGGCTCCGGTTCGGACCGGTCCGGCGGTCGTGACCGCGGTGCCGCCCGCCGGCGTGGACCCGCTCACCGCGATCGTCCCCGCCGCCGATCTCGTGCGCCTGCTGCGGGAGGCGGGCCGGACCGTGGCGACCGCCGAATCGCTGACCGCGGGCCTGCTCGCGGCCACCATCGCCGGTGTGCCGGGTGCGAGCACCGTGCTGCGCGGCGGCCTGATCGTCTACGCCACGGATCTGAAACACACGCTCGCCGGCGTGAGCGAGCACACGCTGGCGTCCGACGGCCCGGTCGCCGCGAGCACGGCCGAACAGCTGGCCGTGGGCGCGCGCACGGCGTGCGGCGCCGACTGGGGACTGGGGCTGACGGGCGTCGCGGGCCCGGATCCGCAGGACGGACAGCCGGTCGGCACGGTGTTCGTCGGGCTGGCGGGACCGGAGGGCACCGAGGTCCTGCGGTTGAAACTGTCCGGCGACCGGTGGACGATCAGAATGGAAGCGGTCCACGCGGCCGTGGGCGAACTCGTCCGTAGCCTGGGGCGCCCGGCGCCCGGGAACCAACCGGGTGCGGTGTGACGTTGTCAGTACAGACGTTCGGGTCCGGCGAGTAAGGGAACGTGAGGAGAACGAGATGACGCTGCTGCGAGAGGCCATCGGGGAAAGTCTGCGGCGTGCTCGGATCGCCCAGAGCCGGACCCTGCGCGAGGTGTCCACCTCCGCGCGTGTGAGCCTCGGTTATCTGTCCGAGGTGGAGCGTGGCCGCAAGGAGGCCTCCAGCGAGTTGCTGGCGGCGATCTGCCAGGCCCTGGATCTACCGCTGTCGCGGGTGCTGTCGGATGTGAGTTCCGCCATGGCCGACGCCGACGGTGTGGCGCCCGTGCCGGCGTCCCCGCAGGTCGCGCCCGCACCCGAGGCGGCGCCCGCGGAGGCCGCCGTCGCGTCCGCAACCGCTGTTCCGCTGGGCGCCATCGCCGGTGACACCCGCATCGTGATTCCGGCGCCGAGGGCGGAAAAGCTGGTACTGGTACAGGCGAAGTGACCCGGAGTTGCCGGCGTCGACAACGATCGGCGCCGGCAACGCTGTACGACGGAGCGGAAACGGATAGATTCTCTGTAAGCGTCGGTAACCGGCCGGTTCTCCCCACACCGGTGCCGCGCGGTGGAGGATAGGGACAACGGGGTGCGTGACGGTCGCGCACTACAGCCGCGTTGGAGCGCGGCGCGTCAGATGGAGGCGGGATCAATCGATGGCTAATCCGTTCGTCAAGGCCTGGAAGTACCTCATGGCCCTCTTCGATTCCAAGATCGAGGAGCACGCGGATCCGAAGGTCCAGATTCAGCAGGCTATCGAGGAAGCCCAGCGCCAGCACCAGGCCCTGTCGCAGCAGGCGGCGTCGGTCATCGGCAACCAGCGTCAGCTGGAGATGAAGCTGAACCGCCAGCTCGACGAGGTGGAGAAGCTCAACGCCAACGCCCGGCAGGCGGTTATGCTCGCCGACCAGGCGCAGGCCGCGGGCGACTCGGAGAAGGCGATCCAGTACACCAACGCGGCCGAGGCGTTCGCCGCGCAGCTGGTGACCGCCGAGCAGTCGATCGAGGACCTGAAGGTCCTGCACGATCAGTCGCTGCAGGCCGCCGCCCAGGCGAAGAAGGCCGTCGAGCAGAACGCCATGACGCTGCAGCAGAAGGTCGCCGAGCGCACCAAGCTGCTCAGCCAGCTGGAGCAGGCGAAGATGCAGGAGCAGGTCAGCGCCTCGCTCCAGTCGATGGACTCCACCCTGTCCGCGCCGGGCAGCACGCCGAGCCTGGACGCGGTCCGCGAGAAGATCGAGCGCCGCTACGCCAATGCGCTCGGCGCCGCCGAACTGGCGGGCAACTCGGTCCAGGGCCGCATGATGGAGGTGCAGCAGGCCAGCGTGCAGATGGCCGGCCACAGCCGCCTGGAGCAGATCCGCGCCTCCATGCGCGGCGACGCGCTGCCCGCCGGCGACTCGGCCACCCCGCAGGCCGCGCCGAATCCGGCTGCCCCGCAGGCGCAGCAGATCGACAAGGGCCAGACCGCGCAGCAGTAACGCTCGCTCGCTGGAAAGGTACGAGGTGATGGCCGGATCGCGGGCCCGCAACGAGCCCGCGGTCGGCCGCGCCCGAATCCGCCGCACCCGCGAGCCCAGCTCCGCCCCGCCCGCCGGGACCGTCCCGGCACCCAGCCGGAAGTCGTTGTTCCCCTCCGTATTCCGGCGCGACGCGGACGACGACAGGGCTCGGCCCGCAGCACCGCCCGCCGTGGCTCCGAGCGCGTGCACCGCCCCCGAAGCCGTTGTGCGCCAGGCCCCCACCGGTCCGCAGGAGCATCCGGCGGCTGCCGACCGCCGTTTCGGCTGGGTGCCCGGGGAGGCCGATGGGCCCGTGTCGATGCCTCGATCGGGCCGTTCCGCCGGTGCGGCAGAGTCCCGTGGCGAGCGGTCCCAGGAGGCGCGGGAGTCCCGTGGTGAGCAGTACTGGGAGACGCGCGATGCCCGTGGTGGGCGGTCCCGGGAGGCGCGGGAGTCCCGTCATGGGCGGTCCCCGGAGGCGCGGGAGTCTCGTGATGGGCGGTCTCGGGAGGCGCGTGGCTCGGGTGGGGGATTCGTGCGAGAGGTGTTGGCGCAGTCGGGGGTTCAGGGCGAGCAGATCGATCAGGCTCGGCGGCTGCCGGATACGTTGCGGGAGGCCGGGGAGCATGCGTTGCACGCGGTGCGGAAGTGGGCCGACCCGCGGGAGCGGGAGATGCGCCGGCGTCGGCGGGTACGGCGGCGGAGCCTGCGGCTGAGTGCCGCGTCCGGGCTGACGGCACTGGGGACCGCCGGGCTGGTGGTCGTGTCGGCTCCGGCCTGGGCCGTCATCGTGGTCGGCAGTGGCGCCGCGGCACTGGTGACCGGTGCGGCCGTCACGACTCGGCGCTACCTCGAACTGCGGCGGAACCCGTTGCCCGCGGCCACGTTCGTGCCTCGCAAGCTGCCCCCGATACGCTCCGCGGCCCGCGAGCCGATCGCCAGACTGGTCCGTGCCGAACGTGCCCTGTACGTCGTCGGGCGGCAGATCGCGAACGGTCGCCGCCTCCCCGAGGAGGAGCTGGCGGACACCCTCGAAACCGCCGGATCCGGCGCGGCGGCCCTGCACGCCCTGGCCGCCGACGTGGCCGCCATGGAGAAGGCCGCCGGGCTGGTGAACCAGGTTCGGTCCGTCGCCGTCCCCGGCCTCGCCGACCAGGTCCGCGCCGCGGTGTCCCGCCTCGAATCCGGTGTCACCGACTACGAGGACCTCGTAGCCTCCGCCACCCACGTCCTCGCCGTCCCCGAAAGCCCCGCCCTCCCCGACGATCTCGGCTGGGCCATGGAAGACCTCCGCGACGCCGCCGACCGCCTCGACGGCTGGGCCCAAGCCCTCACGGACCTCGCCGACAGCCGCTGATCCCGGCCGGTGCGCCACTGATCCCCGCCCCTTGTGCTACTGATCCCCGGCTTGTGCGCCGCTGACTTCTGCCCGTGCGCCGCTGACTTCTGCCCGTGCGCCGCTGACTTCTCCCCGTGCACCACTGACTTCTGCCCGTGCCGGGCGGGACGGTTCCCGTGCGGCCGCAGGGGACGCCCGCACGGGAACCGGCGAAACCCGCTGTGTCAGAGCAGGTTCTGCACTTGGTCGAGGATCTGCTGCACCCAATCCGACGGCGCCCCACCGGTCTTCTTCTCACTCGAGCCGGGCGCCTTGGCGCTCCCTGAACTGCTGCCGCTGTCGGCCACCGCCCCGAGCGGCACCTCCGCCCCGGCCTTCTTGTCCCCGGACCCCGAACTCCCCGCACTACCACTGTTGGCGATGGTGGCGAGGGGCGTCTCCGCCCCGGTCTTCTTCTCGCCGGAGCCCGAATCCCCGCGCTGCCGCTGCTGGCGATGTCGGCAAGAGGTGTTTCGGCGCTGGTCTTTTTCTCGCCGGAGCCGGAGCTGCCTGCGCTGCCGCTGTTGGTGATGGTGGCGAGGGGGGTTTCGGCGCTGGTTTTCTTCTCGCCGGAGCCGGAGCTGCCTGCGCTGCCGCTGTTCGCGATCGAGGCGAGGGGGGTTTCCGCGCCGGTCTGCTTCTCGCCGGAGCCGGGGGCCTTGGCGCTGCCCGAGCTGCTGCCGCTGTCGGCGACCACCGCCAGCGGGGTGTCCGCGGTGGCGGCGGTGGCGCCGACGAGCGAGGTCAGGGTGGCGGAGCCGGCGAGGGCGGCGACGGCGAGGACTCTGCGGCCTGTTCTTCTGTTCATACCGGAACTTCCTGTGTCACTTCGGATATGTGCTGTGCCGCGACGAATGACACAGTAGGGCCGGTGTTTTCGCGAGAGTCGCTCCGCGCGCAAGTTCCGGAGACCTCACCACCGCCCGCGGACGCGCTGGGGAGACCACACAACCGACTCGGCACACACCCGGTGGGCCCGCAAGTCAGGCGGGCCGGGTGTGCCTGTCCGCCGCCTGCTCGGCCGAATGGCCGGGCCCGGCGGCCTTGCGGGCGCGTTTGCCGCGCGCGACCTCGGTGGCGAGCGCATCCATCGGCTGCTCGAACTGCTCGATCGGATGAGCCAATCGGGCCAGCCACGCTTGCGCCGCGTCCACGCCTTCTTGATCGAGGGCGTAGAACCGGCGGGTACCCTCCGCGCGGACGGTGACCAGCCCGGCGTCGCGCAGCACCCTGAGGTGCTGGGAGACGCCGGGCTGGGAGATCTTCGTCTGCCGCTGCACAGCGGCGACGATCTCGCCGGCGGGCCGCTCACCGGCCGTGGCGAGCATTTCCAGGATGGAGCGGCGGACCGGGTCGCCGAGCGCGTCGAAGATCTGCTCCGGCGACGGAGACGTCAAGAATCCGAGCCCTCGGGCTCGACCGTGTAGAACTCCGTCACCCGATCGGCGGCCGCGCGGGCCGCGGCGGGGTCGTCGCCGTCGCCGGCCGCCGCCTCGGCCCATCCGCCCGCGGCGGCCCGGACGAATTCCGTGCCCTCGGGAGTGGTCGGGAACGCGAGGCCCTCGTCCGGATCGACCGCCTCCCCGCTCGCCAGGTGCAACCCCAGGCTCATGAGCACGAGATCCCATCCGATGCCCACCGCACCCGGCCCGTACTGCGTCCACAGATCCGGATCGACGTGCGCCTCGTGGATCAACTCCAGCCGGGTGCCCTCGCCGTCGGGCGTGAGCACGACCTCCACCCACGACACCTGCGGCCCCATCTCCCAGGTGACGGCGAACCGCTCCGGCGCCTCGCACCGCTCGACGACGCCGTTGGCATTGCCCTCCAGCTGATACCGGCCACCGACCCGGAGATCCCCGCTGACCGGCAGGAACCAGCGCGGAATCCGCTCGCCATCGGTCAGGGCGTTCCACAGATCGTCCCGGTCGGTGGCGTACGTGCGCCGCGCGACGGCGATCTTCGTCGGCGCGCCGTCCCGGGAACCGGTGCGGATCTCCCGGGCGACCAGCCCGGCGACCTCGACAGGATCGGACAGTAGGGGCATCACAACCTCCTTGAATAAGTTTGTACTTATATTCAAGCATGGACCCCGGCGGCCTACAACGCAAGGTGCCGAACAGCGGCGGGCGAGTCGGCGGTTACCCGAGTGGGTGACGCCCCGGTGAAGCCGCAGTGAGGTCGTCGACCATCGTGTCGATGACCCCGGCCAGCGTCTCGCCGGATTCGAGGTGCGCCGCGTGCCCGACGCCGGGCAGGATGCGAACCCCGGCACCCAGGTGTTCGGCCAGTGCCCGGACCGAATCATGGCGTGGGCGAGGGGAATTCGCCCCGACGGTCAAGGTAACGCTATGGGCGGTGCCCAGCGGTGCCGGTTCGAACCCCCGGAACATCGCGAACTCCGCACGCACCGTCGCCACCGAAGCCTCCGTCCGGTCCGGGCGCCACAACGGCCCGTAGAGCGCACGCCCGAATCCCTCGACACCCTCGGACGCGAGCGCGGCGGCGACATGGTCGAGCAGTCCGGGCGCCAGCGACCCGGCGGCCGGTTCGTGCAGGAGCGCACCGGCGAGGGGCACACCGCGCGCGGCCAGTTCGAGCCCGAGCGTCGCACCACCGCTCACACCCGCGACGAACGCCCCCGCGCACAGCGGCGCCAGGAACGCGATCTCGGTATCCATGTCGCCGGATTGCGGCCGGTCCGGGCACAGCACCTCGGCCGTCCCGCGCAGTGCGGCGGCCGTCGCCGACCACACGCGTGAATCGGTCGCGGCGCCGTGGATCAGCACCACCCTCATACGGCGGCGGGCGTCGCGCCGAGGACGGCGAGCAGGTCCGCGGAGGCCGCGACGGCGCCGAAGATCCCGCCCTGCATGCTGATCATGCTGAGCGCCGCCTCGTGGTGCCGCCGTTCGGTCGCGCCCGTGCAGTCCGACAGCACCAGGCATTCGTATCCGCGATCGTTGGCCTCGCGCATGGTCGTATGGACGCAGACGTCGGTGGTGATACCGGTGATGATCAGGTGCGTCACACCTCTCGTGCGCAGCACCAGATCGAGGTCGGTCGCGTAGAACGCGCCCTTGCCGGGTTTGTCTATCACGGGTTCGCCCGGCAGCGGCGCGACCTCGGGCACGATCTCCCAGCCTGGTTCGCCCCGGACCAGGATCCGCCCGCACGGTCCGGTGCTGCCGATCTCGGCGCCCGCGCGCGCCGACCGCCAGCGCTTGTTGGCGGGCAGATCGCTGAGATCCGGGCGGTGTCCCTCGCGGGTGTGCACGACGGTCATTCCGAGATCGCGCGCGGCGGCGAGGACGCGGGCCGTGGGTTCGAGCCCGGCGCGGGTGAGGGAGAGGTCGTAGCCCATCCGATCGACATAGCCGCCGGATCCGCAGAAGTCGGTCTGCCAGTCGATGAGCAGCAGCCCGGTGCGGGCGGGATCGATCTCGCCGTCGTAGGGCCAGGCGTACGGGGTGGCGGCGGTGAGCGGCGGAAAGGTCATGCGGGGCAATCCTTCTGGTCTCGTGCGGTCAGGACGGAGGCGGCGGTGACGATCAGCGCCGCGGTGACGAAGCCGACCACGGCATCGGACAGCCACGGCGCGAGCCGATGGGTGAGCAGTGCGGCGGCGGCTCCGCCGGCCCACCCGGCGAAGGGCTGCCAGCGCACGGAGCCGGCGGCGGGGGAGGAGCGCAGCCGAGTGCGCGGCAGGATCACCTGGTCGACGATCACGACCGCGCCGATGGGCGGGACGATCACGCCGAGCAGATTCAGCCACTGCTCGAAGTAGGTCCAGATCCCGGCCACCGCGAGCACCACCCCGGCGGCGCCCAGGATCAGGGTCAGCGCGCGCATCCGGCCGGCGGTGAGCTGGCTCCAGCCGACCGCGCCGTTGTACAGGCAGTGCGCGCACACCGACCCCAGATTGATGAAGACGAACGCCACCGCCAGCGGCACCAGCACCCCGCCGTGATCGATCAGCAGGCCGAGGAAGTTGCCGCCGTCGGCGCCGGGATCGGTCGCGCCGCCGAACGCGACGACCAGCCCGCCGATCAGCAGGGCGATCGAATTGCCCACGGGGAACGCGGACATCGCGGCCAGGAAGCCCTCGCGGCCGTTGCGCGACCATCGGGTGAAATCGGCCGTCATGGTGCCGGAGTCGATGAACGAGGCGATCACCAGCGTCACCGCGGCGCCGAAACTCAGTGCGGCGCTACCGGCCTCGCCGTGGTACGAGAGGGGCGAGGTCGAACCGTCCTGTGCGGCAAGGTAGACGGCGATCGCGCCGAGAACGATGTACACCGGCGCGGCGATCATGCCGATCACCGACAGCGCCCGGATCCCGAGCAGCGTCAACGCGACGAACGCCAGCCCGGCCGCCAGCGTGGTCGCCTTCTCCGGCCAGCCGAGGCTGTCGTGCAGGATGGCCCCGGCCATACCGGTCTGAAAGGCGAACCAGCCGATCACGATGGTCGCCAGGAATGCGGACGGTATCGCGGCCGCCCGGCGTCCGAAGGTGCGTGCGGCGGTGAGCGCGAAATTCTCGCCCGTCCGCCCGGCCAGATAACTCAGGGTGCCGACGTACAGCATCAGGCAGAGGTTCCCCGCCGCGATCGCCAGCAGCCCGCGCCAGAACCCGAGCGAGTAGACGATGAGCCCGCCGAAGATGGCACAGGTCAGCACCATCGGGAAGCCCAGCCAGACCGCGGCCACGGACGGGAGGCGGCGCCGGTGGTCGGCGGGCACCGGGGTCGTCTCGAATTCCTCGATGTCCCAAGTGTTCTCGGCGGCTTGCGTGGTCGTGGTCATGGCCGGTCGCTCCTCGCCGGAGTGGGTAGTTCGTAGATCACCGTGACGCTGCCGCCGCCGGGTGGCCCCTGATGTTCGGCGCCGCCCGAGACATACACGGCCCCATCGCCTTTGAGTGCCGACAGCAGGCCGCCCACGGCGGCGCGGGCGTGCCGGGTGGCATTGACGTCGGAGTCGGTGAGCATGGTGTGCCGCAGGCCGCGCACGGTTCCGGCGGGATCGGCCTCGGCCTTGGCGAAGATCTGGCGGACCGTCCCGTTCTCGGCCCGGACGCGGTCCAGTAGCGCGGTGACCGACGCGAGATCGAGCGCGTCGCGCATCTCGCCGTGCACCGCGCGGAGCGGGTTGGCGGCCGAATCACTCTCCGCGACAACGAGAACGTGGCAGTCGTCGAGTTCCGCGCCCGCACTGGTGGAGGCGCGGGCCGACGAGACTCCGGCCTCGCCCGACAGCGCGCGCAGCGCGTGCGGCCGATCGCATTCCTCCAGCGCCACCGCGATGCCGAGGGCGCTCGCCGCGCGCGAGTGGCCCATGGACTCGTAGGTGTCGGTCGCCACCGGCACGCCGCCCGCGGCCCGGATCGCGGTGATCTTGTCCGAGGTCAGCAGGGGGCACTTCACCACGACCAGATGCGTGTCGGCGGCCCGGACGCCGAGGTCGGCGAGCAGTTTCGCGACCGTCTCGGCCACCGCGTCCACCTGCGCCGCGCGCCCGATCTCGCCCGGATCGAGGACACGGGTGCGGCCCGCCGCGGCGACCAGGCCGCGATCGAATCCGGGATGGCGGCGGTCGTCGCGGACGAACAGGTTGACGTGCGGGCTGAGCACACCCTCGGTCCCGCCGGAGAACACCGTGACGGCCGTCGCGGGCAGGCGCGGTTCCCAGACGGCGGAGGCGAGCGTGCGGCTGAAATCGTTGACGCAGCCGTTGCCCTCGGTCTTGCCGATCACGGCGATCAGATCCTCGGGCGCGCGCCCGGACCGGTCGAGGACATCGAGCGCGCTCAGGTCGCCGGGATCGCTCGCGGGCACGGTGAGTAGCGATACGGCGGTCATGCGGGCACCTCTTCGGTAGTCGAACCCGGTTGCGGGGCAGCGGGTCTCGGATCGTCGGTCGTTCGCGCGATCCGGGGTATCGCGAGGTGGTTGAAGAGCAGGTTGAGGACGAACGCCACCAGCACCGCACTCGTAATCGACCCGCCGAGAACGATTTTCGCGGCCGACGGCAGGTCGGCGTAGATCTCCGGCGCCACGATCGGCACCATCCCCACACCCATCGCGAGCGACACGATCAGCAGGTTGTCGTTGCGGCGGAGGTCGGCCTGCGCGATGGTGGCGATGCCGACGCCGGCCACCGTCGCGAACATGACCAGGCTGACCGCGCCGACGACCGGGCCCGGCAGGCTCGCGACCACCTCGCCCATCTTCGGCACCAGCCCGAGCGCCACGAGGAATCCGCCCGCGACCGCGGTCACCGCCCGGCTCACGATGCCGGTGATCCGCACCAGGCTGACATTCTGCGCGAAAATGGTGTCCGGGAAGGACGTCAGGAACCCCGCCAGGACAGCCGAGGCGCCGTCGGCCGCCAGACCGCGCGCCAGCCGCCCCCGGTCGGCGGGCTCGCCGGTGGTCTCGGACACCGACAGCAGATACGCCGTCGATTCCGCGAAGATCACCAGCATCACCAGGCACGTCGACGCGATGCCCGCGATCGGGAACTGGGGCGCGCCGAAGACGAAGGGATTCGGCAGCCCCAGCCATCCGGCGGAGCCGACCCCGGCGAAGTCCGTCATCGACACCGTCGCCGCGATTGCCGTCCCCAGGACCAGCGCGACGAGGACGGCCGATTGCGCGAGAACGCCACGGCCGTACCGCATCAGCGCCACGATCAGGGCGATCACGCCGACCGCGAGCGCGAACCGGCCGCCGTCGGGGTGCTCGTCGCCGAAGACCATCGTGACCGCGTTGCCGATGAGCGACAGGCCGATCATGGTCACCGCCGCGCCGCGCACGATCGGCGGGAAGAATCGCAGCAACCGGGAGAACGGCACCGCGACCAGGAGGCCGAAGATCCCGGCGGCGATCATCGCGCCGTACACCGCGGACAGGCCGTACTCCTGCCCGATCAGGATCATCGGATTCACGGCGGTGAACGACGCGCCCGCCACCACCGGCATCCGGGCGCCGAGCAGTTTGCTGACCCCGATCGCCTGGACGAGCGTGATGACGCCCGCGACCAGCAGATCGGCATTGACCAGCGTGGCGATGGTGGACTTGTCGAGGCCGAGGGCGGCGCCGAAAACCAGTGGGACGGCGATGCATCCGGTGTACATCACCAGGACGTGCTGGGCGCCGAACAGGACGGTGCGCCACGGTGACAGGCGGCGCGCGGGGGTGACGGGTGGGGAAGGCACGGGAACAACCTCCGGAGAGCTCGACGCTGATCCCTAATTGGTATACAAAGCGTGTTTCCCGGACGTTTCTGTGGATTTTCTACACGTAAATATCCGTGAGTATCCGCGTGGAGTCGGATTTTTGTATACGAACTAGTGGTGATCGAGTTCGTCGAGCAACCGCTCGTCCTTCGCGATGTGCTCGCCCATGAGGTACCCGGCCTGCACCGGCGACCCGCTGAGAATGGCCTGGGCGA
Organism: Nocardia transvalensis NBRC 15921; assembly: GCF_000308875.1. GTDB lineage: Bacteria > Actinomycetota > Actinomycetes > Mycobacteriales > Mycobacteriaceae > Nocardia > Nocardia transvalensis. Next base: position 39,642 of record NZ_BAGL01000061.1, on the reverse strand, counting down.
TGGCCGCGTGGTCGCTCCACGAATCGTGGCTGCGCTCGCGCAGGTGCTGATCGAAGATCCACGAGACCCGCCGCAGCAGCGGATCCAGCATGAGCCGGAGCTGGTGGTTCCCGGCGGCCTCCACGACCAGGGTGTGGAATCGCAGCACCAGCGGCGGGTGGTCGGCGTGCGCCAGGTTCACCGCGGCCGAGCGGCCCAGTTCGACAACGCGCGCCAGATCGTCGGCGACGTCGCCGCCGCGGCGCTCGGCGGCCAGCTGCGCCGCCAGCACCTCCAGGCCGCGCCGGATCTGGATCAGCTCCCGCGCCGCGGACCCCGAGGTCGCCGAGACCGTGGCGCCGCGATACCGCACGAGCGTGACGAACCCCTCGCTCTGCAACTGCGACAGGGCTTCCCGGACGGGCACGCGGGAGACGCCGAACCGGGCGGCGAGGTCCGCCTCGCGCAACCGGTCCCCGGGCGCTAGGCGGCCCGTGAGAATCTCCTCGCGCAGGGTCTGCGCGATCACCTCCCGCGGTGCGTTCTCGCTCATATCGTGCGCCGTGGTCACCCGACGAGCGTATCCACCGGAGGGGACGAGGCTCTCCGGGACAACCCTGATATTTCCCGGATATCGGTTGTGACCAGGTGATTTTCCGGGCCCGGCTTGTCAGTATGGAGGAGTCGGATCGCGACGGCGGTTCGGAAACCTTCGGGAGGAAAAGGACATGTTCTGGAAGATCCTGGGCGTCGTCGCGCTCGTCTGGCTGGCGCTGATCGTGATCGGCGCGCTGGTCAAGGCGCTGTTCCCGATCCTGATGATCAGCGCCGTGGTGTTCGGCCTGTATCTGCTGTACAAGGCGGTCTCGGGGTCGAACAAGTCGTCCGTCAGCAAGATGTAGACGTCCCTGTGTCAGGGTCGCGTGGGTCGTTTCGGTGTCGCCGCCGAACGGCCCACCGGCGTGTCCGGGGGGTGTTTCAATGGCCCGCATGGAGCAGCTTCCCGAGGATTGGCAACGCGGGCTGGTGATCGTCGCCCACCCGGACGATATCGAGTACGGGGCGGCAGCGGCGGTCGCGCGATGGACCGGGCAGGGTAAGGACATCCGATACCTGCTGGTCACCAGTGGCGAGGCGGGGATCGCGGGGCTACCGCCGGCGGAATCGGGCCCGCTGCGGGAGGCCGAGGAGATCGCCGCGGCCGAGATCGTGGGGGTCGAGCAGGTGGAATTCCTCGGCTATCCCGACGGCCGGATCGAGGAATCCCTGCGGTTGCGGCAGGACCTGGCGCGCGCGATCCGGCGCCACCGCCCGGAGCTGGTGGTGCTGTCGTATTTCGGCGACGCCTGGGCCTCCGGCTTCGCCAACAGCGCCGACCACCGCGCGGTCGGCCGGGCGGGCCTCGACGCGGTCTCGGACGCGGGCAACGAGTGGATCTTCCCGGAGTTGGCCGACCTCCCGATCTGGACCGCACGCTGGGCCGCGGTCCTCGGCCCCGCCGCCACCCACGCGGTGGACGTCACCGACACCGTCGAGACGGCGGTGAAATCCCTTGCGGCCCACGCACGTTACCTCGCCGCCCTCAGCCCCGAACCGGTCGCCGACCAAGCCCGCGCCGTCATAGAAATGACAACCGCCCCGCAGGAAGGCTTCCCCGCCACCCACGCCGTAGGCTTCGAGCTCTACCACTTCGCGGGATAGCGTCAGCCCACCTGCGATTCCGCGAAATGGGTTGTGGCGACACGTTCGTTGGGTGACCCCACTGGGGTGTCGGTCGGATATGGCACCCTGGGGCGCATGCGAGTGGCTGTCGTCGCGGGACCGGACCCGGGTCATGCGTTCCCGGCTATCGCGCTGTGCCTGCGATTTCTCGCGGCCGGCGACGAGCCGGTGCTGTTCACCGCGCCCGTATGGTTCGACGCCGCCCGCGCCGCGGGCATCCCGGTCCGCCGGTTGAAGGGCCTCGCGCCGCGTCCGGGCGACGACGACGGCGATGCCGGGCAGCGCATCCACCAGCGCGCCGCGCACATCTCCTCGGAGATCCTGCCCGAATTGAGCGCGATGCTGCCCGAACTGGTGGTGTCGGACGTCCTCACCGCGGGCGGCGGCATGGCCGCCGAGCGCCTCGGCGTCCCGTGGGTCGAGCTGTCGCCGCACCCGCTGTACCTGCCCTCGAAGGCGTTGCCGCCCATCGGGAGTGGGCTCGCCCCGGGCGAGGGACTGCGCGGCCGCGCGCGGGACGCGGTGCTGCGCGGTATGACCGCCCGCGCGATACACCGCGGCGACCGGCAGCGCGCCGAGGCCCGGATCGAGATCGGACTCCCCGGCCCGGATCCGGGCCCGCAGGCGCGGCTGATCGCGACCCTGCCCGCGCTGGAGGTGCCCCGCCCCGACTGGCCGGACGACGCGCACGTGGTCGGGCCGCTGCTCTGGGAGCCGACCGAGGACATACTGCCACTGCCCCCCGGCGACGCGCCCCTCATCATGGTGGCCCCGTCCACCGCCCACACGGGTGTCTCGGATATGGCCGAGGGCCTGCTGGAGGCGCTCGACGGCGCCGGTGTGCGCGTGGCGGTGTCGATGATCCACACGCCGCCCGCGGACGTTCCGCCGTGGGCCACAGCGGGTCTGGGCCGCCAGGACGAACTGCTCCGCCACGCCGCCGTCGTGGTCGGCGGCGGCGGGCACGGCCTACTGGCGAAATCCCTGCTGGCCGGGGTCCCGATCGTCACCGTCCCCGGTGGCGGCGATCAGTGGGAGCTATCCAATCGCGCTGCCCGCCAAGGCAGTTCGATTGTCGTCCGCCCGTTCACCGGCCCCGCCGTCCGGCGGGCGGTCCAGCGCATGCTCGACGACCCCACCTTCCGCGACGCCGCCCGAGCCGCCGCCGCGACCGCCCCCGACGTCACCGACCCCGTCGAGGTCTGCCACCGAGTCCTGGACGCGGCTCGGGCCCACTGACAAGTCCGCCTCGGTCACTCGCGCCCCGAACAGGTCCGCCGGTCGATTTCGATGACGCGTTCATGCCTGGAGGCCCGCTGACCTCGATCGTGTGCTGGGCTCGACAGGCGATCTCGCAATGCCGTGGCTCCGGGTGGGCGGACCGGCGGGTGATGGTTGGGTGCGGGGCGGTCGGTGGGGGCAGGTACCCTCGGCCCAGTGCGATTGACTGACTTCCGGGAACTGTTGCACACCGAGTTCGGCGCGGCTCGTGGCGACATGCTGCTGGCCGACCATGTGCTGCCGTCATTGGGCCGCACGGGCGCACAGGCCATCGAGTCGGGTGTCGATCCGCGCGACGTCTGGCGTGCGCTGTGCGCCGAATTCGACGTCCCCCGCGCTCGCTGGTAGGCGCTTCCGTCCTCGGGGCCCACCCGGCCGTCGTTCCGCGGGCAGGCCCCGTCCGCGGTCAGGCGACGAGGACTTCGCCTGCCGCCGAATCGGACTCCGGCATCCGCGCGCGCCGGTGGAACATCCCGAAGGCGAGGACGCCGAGCACGATCCCCACCGCTCCGGCCACCGCCACGGCCGCGTCGATCCCGTCGACGTACTGCGGCAGCGCGGGCCGCCCGTCCCCGGCCGCACCGCGGAAGACCGTGCCCAGCACCGCGACACCCAGCGCCAGGCCCAGCTGGCGGGCGGTGTTCACCGCGCCCGCGGCGGTACCGCTCTGCTGCGGCGGCACCGCGGCCATCCCGACCGACACCAGCGACGGCGCCATCGCGCCCACGCCCACGCCGACCACGATGTAGCCGGGAATCAGTGCGGTCCACGAGGATCCGGTATCGATGAGGGTCAGCAGGCTCGTACCCACCCCGATCACGACCAGCCCGGCGCCGATCGTCCACTTCGGCGCCAGATCGTGCAGCAACCGCCCGAATCCGCCCGACACCACGAACGCCGTCACCGACACCGGAAGCATCGACAGCCCCGCGCTCAGCGCCGACAGACGCAACGGCTGTTGCAGCCACAGCGAGATCAGCGGGCTGCACGCGAAGGCCGCGAAACTCAGCCCGGCCGCCGCGATCAGGGTGGCGCCGAATTCCCGGTTGCGCAGCAGCGCCGGCGGGAGAATCGGAGCGGCGCTGCGCGTTTCGATCACCACGAACGCCATCGCCGCGAGCGCGCCTGCTACCAGGGCGACGACCGCCTGTCCGTCGGACCAGCCGTGCTCGCCGCCGCGGATGATGCCGTAGGTGACCGCCGTCGCCGCGACCGCGAACGCCGCCATGCCCGGCAGGTCGACCCGATGCCCCGCATGCCGCGCCGAGGGCCCGAACACCAAGGCGGACAACACGATCGCCACCGCCGCGATCGGCAGGTTCACGAAGAAGATCCACCGCCACGACAGCAGATCGGTCAGCACACCGCCCAGCACGACGCCGATACCGGCCGCCGCGCCCGCCACCGCGCCCCACGCGCCGAACGCGACGCCCCGGTCGCGCCCGGTGTAGGTGGCGTGCAGCAGCGACAGCGTGGTCGCGAACATGGCCGCGCCGCCGATGCCCTGGCACGCCCGGGCGGCGACCAGGATCGCCGCCGACTGCGCGACCCCGCACGCCAGCGACGCGAGCGCGAAGACGACCAGCCCGGCCAGATAGGTGGGTTTCGCGCCGACCCGGTCGGCCAGCGCGCCGAGCACCAGCAGCAGCGCCGCCAGCGCCAGCGCGTAGCCGTCGACCACCCACGCCAACCCGGACAGCCCGGTGCCGAGGTCGGCGGCGATATCGGGCAGCGCCACGGTCACGATGGTGACGTCGATGAGCAACATCAGCGTGCCGAGGCACGCCGCGAACAAGGGGAGCCATTTCCGCATGGCGACCTCCAGAGACAGGGTGAACGATATCGACGCCAAGCCTCCGACATGCTTGAATATCCACCTACCCGGCCGCCTCACGACGTTGGATTCCGACTATGGAACTCGAAGATCTCGATGAATCCTCCGTACTCGATCTGCTCGACAAGCAGATCGTGCACGGGCTGGTCACCGATCCCCGCATCCCGTTCGCGCGGCTCGCCGCGGTTCTCGGCGTCTCGGAGCAGACCGTGGCGCGGCGCTACCGGTCGCTGCGCCGGCGCGGCATGCTCCACGTCGCCGGGCAGGTCAACGTGATACCGCTGGGCAGCACGCGGTGGATGTTGCGGATGCAGTCCACGCCCGACAAGGCGCTGCGGCTGGCGGAGGCGCTGGCGCGGCTGCCCGATGTCAGCTGGGTATCGCTGCTGTCGACCGGCTCCGAGGTGACGTGCATGAGCCGGCCGCGCACCGCCGAGCACCGGGATCGGTTGCTGCTCACCACACTTCCGCAGGCCAGTCAGGTCGTCGGGCTGTCGGCCTACGAGATCATGCACCGCTTCCCGCTGACGGAGGAGTGGCCGCGCTACGGGCGGCTGCTCACCGCGCGGCAGCGGCGTGAGCTGGGGCCCGATCGCCCTCGCGGCGGCCGCGACGGGACCGAACCCGTCGACCTGTCGCCCGGCGACGAGGCGATGCTGGCCGCGCTCTCCCGGGACGGCCGTGCGCCGTACGCGCAGCTGGCGGCCGAAACCGGGTGGAGCCCAACCCGAGTGGCCCGGCGGATGGCCGAGCTGGAGGAGTCGGGCGTGCTGTACTTCGACATGGATTTCGCGATCGAGCGGATGGGATACGCGACGCGCGGGATGCTGTGGCTGCGGGTGCGACCGGGCGATCTCGACACGGTGGGCCGGGCGCTGGTGACGCATCCGGAGGTGACCTTCGCCGCCGCCACGACCGGGTCGACCAATATGCTGGCGTCGGTCGTCTGCCGCGACACCGCGCACCTGTACCGATACGTCACCGAGCGGCTGGGCCCGCTGGACGGCATCACCGGTCTCGAGATCACCCCGGCCCTGCGGGTGCTCAAACAGGCGCAGGCGCTGCTGCACACCGACCACGTCACGCTGGTTCCGCAGCCGAACCAGGGGTAGCGGCGGGAGTGCAGATGGTTCGCGTGTCCTCGGGCGAGTCGCTTGCCTCGAACACGTGTTCGTCTAAGCTGTCCGCAGAACTTGTCGGTGCCGCCCTCTAACGTGGGCGCCAACCACACAACGAGACTTACCCGTCCAGAAGGGGTTCAGACGATGGCACCACAGGCTTACGACCGCGACAAGGCGCTCGAACTCGCACTCGCTCAGGTCGAGAAGAGCTTCGGCAAGGGCGCGGTCATGCGCCTCGGCGAGGAGGCGCGCCAGCCCATCTCGGTCATCCCCACCGGGTCGATCGCGCTGGACGTGGCGTTGGGTCTCGGCGGGCTGCCGCGCGGCCGGATCGTGGAGATCTACGGCCCGGAGTCCTCGGGTAAGACCACGGTCGCCCTGCACGCGGTCGCCAACGCGCAGGCCGCCGGCGGTGTCGCGGCCTTCATCGACGCGGAGCATGCGCTCGACCCGGATTACGCCCGCAAGCTCGGTGTCGACACCGACGCCCTGCTGGTCTCCCAGCCCGACACCGGTGAGCAGGCGCTCGAGATCGCCGACATGCTGGTCCGCTCGGGCGCCATCGACATCATCGTCATCGACTCGGTGGCCGCGCTGGTGCCCCGCGCCGAGATCGAGGGCGAGATGGGCGACAGCCACGTCGGCCTGCAGGCCCGCCTCATGAGCCAGGCGCTGCGCAAGATGACCAGCGCGCTCAACAACTCCGGCACCACCGCCATCTTCATCAACCAGCTGCGCGAGAAGATCGGCGTCATGTTCGGCTCGCCGGAGACCACCACCGGTGGTAAGGCGCTGAAGTTCTACGCCTCGGTGCGCCTGGACGTGCGCCGCATCGAGACCCTCAAGGACGGTAGCGACGCGGTCGGCAACCGCACCCGCGTCAAGGTCGTCAAGAACAAGGTCTCGCCGCCGTTCAAGCAGGCCGAGTTCGACATCCTGTACGGCCACGGCATCTCCAAGGAGGGCTCGCTCATCGATATGGGTGTCGAGCACGGCTTCGTCCGTAAGTCCGGCTCCTGGTACACCTACGAGGGCGACCAGCTCGGCCAGGGCAAGGAGAACGCGCGCAAGTTCCTCCTGGAGAACACCGACGTGCGCGACGAGATCGAGAAGAAGATCAAGGAAAAGCTCGGCATCGGTGCCGATGTCACCGCAGACGCGGGCGCCGAGGCGCCCGTCGACTTCTAACCGATGCCCGACCGGGACGCGCCGGGGCCCGCACCTGTACAGGGCCCCGGCGCGACTCGGCTCGACGCGGTAGAACGCCTACGCCGCGAACTGGATCAGGGGGAGCGTGGAGGAGACGGGGAGGGGGAGTTCACTCCCGGCTACCGCCGCCCGAGACGCCCGAAGCGCGCCAAGACGGATGGCTCCGGGCCGCAGGGCGTGTGGCGTTCCGACCACGCCCAGCCGGATCCCGCGCCATCCGGAGGTACCGAAACCCAAGCCAAGAACGCGTGCCTACGCCTGCTGAGCACCGGCACCCACGGCCGGGACGAATTGAGCGAGCAACTGGCCATCGGCGGATTCACACCCGAGGTGATCGAGCGCGCACTCGATGAGCTGTCGGAGGCGGGTTTGCTCACCTCGGTCCCGCAGCGCACCGGCAAGAAGACCGACGCACAGGCACAAGCGGAACCAGGCAGCGACCAGGAGCCGCACCGTCGTCGGAAACGACCGGCGACCGGCGATCCTGACAACGACTCGGGCCGCCCGGGCGACGCTGCCGTCCGAGGGCCCCGGCGTGGCCGAGGCGTCGGCAATGATTCGGGTCGGCCTGTCGGTGCGGCCGCCCCGGGGCAGCGTCGTAGACGGCGGGACGACGATTCCGGTGGCAGGCCCGAGGACGGCGGTACCGAAGCGCAGGCCAAGGGCATGTGTCTTCGGTTGCTCACCGCGCGGGAACGCGGTCGCGTGGAGCTGGCGGACCTGCTGGCGGCCAAGGGGTTTGCGGCCGAGGTCGCCGAGCGAGCGCTCGACCACCTCACCACGATCGGGCTGATCTCCGATCACCTTGTCAGCCGGACGAGTCCAGCGGAAAACCCTGCGCCGCACTCGGATCCACCGTCACCGGCCGGGCCTGCGGAGCCCTCGCGCGAAAGATCCTCCGAGCATGGCGACGCTGACGAGGGGCGGGGCCGCCGTCGTGGGCGGCGGGGCAAAGGGGCCGACCGCGAGCCCGGGGGTGGGGGTACCGAGGCGCAGGCGAAGGATGTGTGTCTGCGGTTGCTGACCGATCGGGCGCGCAGCCGTGCGGAACTGTCGGACAAGTTGGCGGCCAAGGGATTCGCGGCCGACGTCGCCGAGCGGGCCCTGAACCGGCTCGCGGCGGTGGGTCTCATCAACGATGCCGCCTTCGCCGAGCAGTGGGTCCACTCCCGTCACACGTACTCCGGCCGGGGTAAGAAGGTCATCGCTCAGGAACTCCGGCGCAAGGGCGTGGCGCCCGCCGACGCCGAACCCGCGCTCGCCGCCGTGACCGCCGAGGACGAGAGCACCCGCGCCGCCGAACTCGTCCGCCACAAACTGAAGTCGATACCCCCGGACCTGGACCGCGAGAAGGCCATCGGCCGCCTCGTCGGCATGCTGGCCCGGCGCGGTTTCAACCCCGCCACGGCCCACACGGTCGTCAAGGCCGAACTCACCGCCGCCGACTTCGGCGCCGGACAGACTCCGCAGCCCCGCTCCGCCCGAACGCTCCGCCGCACACCACCACCCGCAGGCGAGCCCGCCGAGACGCCGAACCCCGCCGAAGACCACGACACCGCCACCGAACTGGTCCGCCGCAAGATCCGCACCTTCCCCCCGAACCTCGACCACGAGAAGGCGACCCGCCGCCTCCTGGGCATGCTCGCCCGCCGCGGCTACACCCAATCCGTCGCGTACACCGTCGTGAAAGCCGAACTCGCACAGACCTGAACGCAACCTGTATCAGAAGGTATAGATATCGGGGTCGTAAATGAGATGACCTTCTGGGACACTTGGGTCACTTCGTTGGACTTTCAGGTGGAGGAGCCCTCATGGCCGCGCCGTTGTCTGCTGTCGAGTCGTTGCCTCCGGATGCTCGGTTCGAGATCGGACCGGAGAGGTTTCCCGCGGTGCACGTGGATACCGGCGTGGCGATTCCGATGTCGGACGGGGCGGTGTTGTGCGCGGATCTGATCCGGCCCGCGTATGCGCGGGGAGTGCCGGTGGCGGGGGAGTTTCCGGTGGTCGTCAATTTCACGCCCTACAACCGGATGGGGAACCGGTACGGCGCCGCGGTCGCCCGGGTCGGGCAGCGCGCGGGGCGGCGGGTGCGGCCGTCGGATCGGCGGCGGTTTCGCGGACGGGATCTGGTGCACACCACCGCCGGAGGGGTCCTGGACGTCTGGGCGGCGAATCGGACGCTGGTGTCGCGGGGGTACGCGTTTCTGGTGGTCGACGTGCGGGGGACCGGATCCTCCACGGGGACCTGGGATTTCTTCGGCCCGCGCGAGCATCGAGACTATGCCGAGACGCTGGCGTGGATTCGCGAACAGCGCTGGTGCGACGGACATCTGGGCGTGACCGGCATTTCGTACGGGGGTATCGCGGCGCTCATCGCGGCCGGTGACAGGCCCGCCGGGCTGGACGCGGTCTTCGCGATCGTCGCGGGGGAGGATCCGGTCCGCGAACTCGGGCTCACCGGCGGCGTGCCGACACCGGCCATGGCGTTATGGATGGCGGCGGTCAATGCGGGGAAGTGGATGCCCTCCCCGCGGGGCATGGTCCGCAACCGGGTCCTCGGACGGTATCTACGCGACCGCTGCCGCGAACCGGTGAGCTGGCTGGGGCGCGCACGGCGGATCGCCTTCACCGATGGTCACCCCGACGCCTACCTCAACGATCAATGGGCGGAACGCCTTCCGGCGCTGGAGCGCATCACCGCCGCCACCTGGATCCACGGCGCCTGGCACGACGTGTACAACCGCTCGAACTTCCGCATGTTCGAACGCGTCGGCAGTGGCAGTAAACAACTCGTCGTCGACGACGGCTATCACCTCAGCCCCGGATCGGGTTTCGGCGCACCGGGCAATCCGCAGGCGCTCGACGAATTGCAGTGCGCGTGGTTCGACCGCTGGCTGCGGGGCATCGACACCGGGATCGAGCGGTACGGGCCGGTGACCGTTCGCCGGCAGGGCTGCGGGACCTGGTTGTCGCGCCCGCACTTTCCCGATTCGACGGCCACCCCGCGCCGGCTCTATCTGACGCCCGACCCGAGCGGTTCGGCCGCGCATTCCGGTCTGGACGGTTCGCTACGGCCCGAGCCGCCCGCCCGCGTCCGGCTGATCCCGCTGCCGGTCGGCCGCCGCGCCGTGGCGTCCAACGACACCGCCGTCATGTCGCTGGGCATCACCACCCTGTTCGGACCGCATTTCGGGGCCGACGACCGGCGGGCCGAGGCCACCGCGGTCACCTTCACCACCGAACCACTCACGTCCGATCTGGTCCTGTCCGGACCACTCAATCTGCACCTGCGGGTGCGGACAGGCGGCACCGAGGCGTTCTGGTCGGTGACCGTCACCGACGTCGAGCCCGCGGGCGCGTCGGCGCCGCTCACGCGCGGCGCGCTGCTGTCGTCGCTGCGCGCCGTCGACACCGACCACAGCACCTACGTGGACGGAGAACTGGTGTCGCCCATGCGAAGTCTGCGCGCCGACACCGTCCTCCCCGTCGTCCCGGGCGAGCCGTTCGATCTCGATATCGAGATCAATCCGACCGAGGCTCTGCTGCGCGCCGGCCACCGGTTGCGCGTGACCGTCGCTCCCGGCAGTTTCCCGCGCCACTTCCTGCCGCCCGCCCTGAAGCGCCGCATCGACGGGCAGGGCATCGTCGTCGACCCGGCCCACCCGAGCTACCTCACCTACCTGGCGACGGGAGTGACCGGCGGTCCACGGGCCTAGACGCGTGCGGGCAGGCGACCGGATCGGAGCGGTTCGCCGATGATGTTGTGCCCCAGAATATTCCGGAACCGACCGGCCACAGACGCCATAGCGGACGGCGCGCGGCGCACACAACCCGTACCGGCGCTTAGGGGTATGGCCGAAATTCGGTGAATATGGTTGCGGTGCAAGCTATTCGGGCCTGTAATCGATCTACTCTCCGGGGGAGGGCCGGCGTGCCGGTCGGTCGTCGGAGGCGGCTCTCCATTCGAAAGGATGTGCCCATGAGCCTAGCCGCCGATACGGCCGCCGACTTCGACGGCCTGCGGCCCGCCACCGGCCCGCTGACCTCCGCCCGGCCGCTGCGCCCCGATGTGGATCCGTTCTACGTCGCCCCGCCGCATCTCGACACCGACGAACCCGGCGCCGTCCTGCGATACCGGCGCGTCCGGGTGGCGCTGTTCGGCCGGATTCCCCAGCGGGTGCAGGCCTGGCAGCTGCTCTACCGCACCAACGACCTGAACGGCGCCCCCGAGGCCGCGGTGACGACCGTGCTGCTGCCGTGGGACGCCGACCCGACCGCTACCCGGCCGGTCGTCTCCTACCAGTGCGCGATCGATGCCGTCGCGCCCAAATGCCTTCCGTCGTACGCACTTCGGCATGGCGCCCGCTCCCTCGGCTGTGTTCCCCAGTTCGAACTGCTGCTGATCGCCGGTGCCGTGGCGCGCGGCTGGGCGGTGTCGGTGCCCGATCACGTCGGCACCGGCGGACGGTTCGGCGTGCCCCGCGAGCCCGGCTACCGCATCCTCGACGGCATCCGCGCGGCGCTGTCCTTCGGTCCGCTCGGCCTGGATCCGGCCGCGCCCGTGGGGCTCTGGGGCTACTCCGGTGGCGGCCTCGCCACCTCCTGGGCGGCGGAACTGGCCGACGACTACGCCCCGGAACTCGATCTCGCCGCCGGATACGCCGGGTCCCCGGTGGGCGATCCCACCCAGGCCGTCGTCCATCTGAACCGCTGGCTGAGCGGGGTGGCCTCCAGCGGCCTGGTCGCCCTCTGCATCGCCGGGTTGCGCCGCGCCTATCCGGATCTGGACCGGGTGCGCATCGGGTTCAGCCCCGGATTCCTCGATCTGCTCGCCTATACCGAGATCGCCGCGACCATCCAGATCGTGCTGCGCGGCGCGGGCGTCCGGATCAGCGACGACGGAACGAATCTCGCCGAACTGCTGACCCATCCGGAGGTGCGCGCCGCACTCGCCGAGGTCCGTCCCGGCGAGCGCACGCCCGGTATGCCGATGTTCGTGGTGCAGGCCGTCAACGATCTCATCGTCCCGGTCCGGGCCATCGACGAGCACGTCGCGCGCTACCGCGCCGCGGGCACGCCGGTGACCTACGTCCGCGACCGCATCAGCGGCCACATCACGCTGGCGGTCATCGCGGCGCCGATCGTCGGCGACTGGCTCGACGATCGGCTGACCGGGCGCACCCCGCCCCCGAGCCCCGAACACACGACGACCGTCTGGTCGATGGTGTGCAGCAGGCAGGGAGTGACCGGACATCTGCGCCAGGCGTGGATCGCGGCGCGGCTGCTCACCGGCCGTCCGATCGGCTGACCGGTCAGGCCGGTAGCCGGTCCGCGCCCCAGCTGCGATGGACGTAGCCGACCACGCGGTCCAGCTCCGCCCGGTCGACGGCGGCCGGTTCGCCCGGCTCCAGCGGGTCGACGTGGAAGATGTAGAGGCGCGAGGCGAACTGTTCGAACGGCAGCGACGCCTCGCCGAACCGTTCGCCGTGACCGGCCGTGCCGACGACGACGCCGTCGCCCCAGTCCTGGCCGCTGTCGTTGTTCGGGTTGTAGAAGTAGACCCGCATCGTGTCCTGCGGATCGAGGCTCGCCCGCAGCACCGTGATCGCGTGCCAGCCGACGAAGCGCGCCGCGCTGTCGGTGACGGCGATACCGGCCGGCTGCGGGTGGATCAGCGGCTGGTTGCCGTTGTAGAAGGGGTGGTAGGCGGCGTAGAACTCCTGGAGGAACTGGTCGAGAGCGATCAGCTTGCCGGTGTTCACGTCGACGTTGATGCGGAAGCCGCGCCCGGACCACCAGCCGTGGAACTCCGGATTGACCCAGCGGTGCGGATCGCCCTCGCGCCCGATGCAACGCCGTCCCATCTCGGCGTAGATCCGGTCCAGATGCGGGACCACCAGCAGCGACACCGGATCCAGATCGAGCGGAAGTGTTTTCGCCACACCGGCATCGACGTCCTGCGAGGAGATCGGCTGCCCCTCGAAATGCATGACGACCTCGTCGTCGCGCGCGGCCCAGACCACGGTCTGCAACAGGTAGTCGGGATCGTTGTAGGCCCACATCGACAGTGCCCGCGCCGATTGGCAGGTGGGATTGTCGCCCTGGCCCACGCCCAGTGGCAGGCCGAGCATCGATAGCGTGCCCGCCAGCAGCCAGGTCCGCGGCTCGACCGCCGACCCGAACGCCTGCGTCAGGCGTTGCTGGGCGGGCGGCGAGAGGCGGAGCGCGAGTTGCCGCCACATCGCGGGGGCGACGGGCGGTTGATACAGGATGCCGCGCTCCAGCATCAGCGCCAGCCCGTAGATGCACTGGGCCGTCTCGACGTGCACGGCCCCCTCGATCAGGTGATGCACCAGGTCGTGATAGCAGAGCAGGCAGTCGCGGCCGGTGCTGGACAGGCCCAATCCCTCGGCGAGCAGGTAGTCGCCCTTCTCCAGCAGGAAACGCAGCAGCACAGCGTGATACGGCGACACCAGCCCGGTGTCGTGCATCGACCGCGCGAATCCCGCCGCCTCGAACTGCAGGGCCCCGTCGTCCATCGACTCCAGGCGGGTGCGGTACACCTCGACGCCCGGATCCTCCCGGCAGGCGTCGGTGGTGCCGTAGAGGCTGCTGATCAGCCGATCGGCGCCGAGCCCGCTGGCGCCCAGATCGATATCGGGATTACTGCGGGCGACGGCGATCTGCGTGATCATCCGCTTCACCGCGTCGACCTGGATCGGGCGCTGCCGCAGGATCCGCCAGATCTCGTCGACCAGATTCTCGAGTACCTTCTCGTACCCGACCTGCTCGACGAGGTAGCCGAGCAGTTCGCGGGACACCTGGGCCATGCGCCCCTGGCGAGCCCGCTCGGCCTCCGAGGGAGGCGCGAACAGCATCGTCAGATTCGACGCCAGCACCTGCGACAGGTGGTTGTGCGCCTGCTCGGCCGTGATCATCGGATGCTCGTAGTCACCCTTGGCGACGGCCAGCAGGCGCAGGTTGCTCACCGTCTCCAGGACGACGGTGTCGCCGTTCGGGCTGTGCAGCGAGCCGGTGCTCAGCGACGGGATGAGGATGTGCGGTTGCGCCCAGTCCGTGCCGAGGAACAGGCCGGCCTCCTCGATCCGGGCGGCTCGCGCCCGGACCGCCGCGCAACCGCCGGACAGGAGGAGGACCCGGCGCAGCGCGGCCAGCATCCGCGACAGCTTGACCTGCTTGCCGAAACCGCTGGCATCCGCGAGGGCACGCGTCGCGTCGTCGAGTGCGGCAAGGCGTCTGTCGAGGGTTGCCCTGTCGCTGCTGAGTGGGCTCAAGAAGGATCCTCCCGTGATCCGCTGCCGTTGCGAATCATATGTAGAAGTCCAGTTCTTCCTGACGCTTCAGCAGATCCCGCAGAGTGTACGGGTCGTCGCCGAAGAAGTACAAGAGACCCCAGTGGTTGCCGTACGCGGTGCGCTTGGTGACCTTGTCGGTGAGCGGTGAGGCCAGCTCGTGGGATTCGAAGTAGTCGTGATCCTCCGTTTCCTCCGGCATCGACAGGTGACTGACCACCCGCCGCCGCGGATACACGCCGAAACATCCGGCATGCCCCGTCGCGTCCACCACCTCGCGCGGGAAGAACTCCTCGATCTCCTCCTTCGTGGTCTTCGGGTCGAAGGCCATCACCAGACCGTGGTACGCGTTGAAGCCGTAGGCCCGCTCCAGCAACTCGAAAACCTTGAAACCCGGTGGCCGGTAGGCGACCTCGCCGAAATACATTTCGCCGTCACTGGTGACGAAGTACTCGGGATGGACGAATCCGAAATCGATGTCGAAGGTCTTGATCAACTTCTCGACCTGCCGGGTGATCTCCGGCCGGAACTTCTCGAGTTCGGGTGTCGCCGGGACGAATACGGAATATCCGAGCGTCACGTACTCCGAGATGTTGAGGAAGGCGATCCGGCCCTCGTGGATCCACGCCTCGACGGCGAATTCCCAGCCGTCCAGATGTGATTCCATCAGCACCGGGAACTCCTCGTCCGGGATCGTATCGATCTCGTCGGGGGTGCGGATGATCCGGTGCCCGAGACAGCCGGCCTTGTCGAAGGCCTTGATGTGGATCGGGTCGTTGGGGTCGCCGTCCAGTTTCATCAGGGTCTGGTTGACGCGCTTGAGGAAGCGGATGACGTCGTCGCGCTCGTGGGCCTCCTCGAAGATGCCCACCCGGATGCCGCCGAGCTGGGCCCGGCGCTTCATCAGTGACTTGTCACGCAGCAGCATCGCCTGCCCGAGCAGCCGGGGATTGTCGAGCAGGACGGAGTTGATCGCCCCCGCCCACTCGACGGTCTCCTCGAAGATCGGGATGGCGACGTCGACGCCGCGCTCCTTGAGGGTCTCGGCGATCTCCATCGAGCGATCGTTGAGACGTTCGAAATTCCATGGGATGTAAGGTATGTCGTTCTCGATGCAATATTCCTCGGCCCATTCCGGTGCCACAACCACATAACGCCGGTCGAATCTGTCCACGGCCTCGACCGCGTTCAGACTCCAACCCAGCAGCGCGACATAGCCTTTGCTCGGGTTTCGGATCTTGGATTCTTGCGATGAAGTCGGCAAAACTTGTCCCCTTGCTGATCGAGGCCTCGAGCTGGTCTACCGTGGTGCGTCGTTGCATCGGGCGGTCGACGGGTGCCCGGCTGCTACGCGACGAAAACAAATGCGCCGGGTGCGCCAAGGCTGGATCTGTGTTTCGCCGCCATTAGTCGTGAATACCCGGAACGTCCGGTGGTCAAACAGGCGCGGCGGGCACGCCGCCGCGCCCGGCAAACATGATCGTCGCCGGACGTGCGTAATGTGTTGTCCGCCAGTTCATCCGGGGTTCGAATGACGGTGCGGGTCGTGGTCGGCGGTGATATCCCGCACAGTGCAACGTATTTCGCGGGCGGAAATTGATTGGACTGCTACGGGGTTCCTCGGGATGATTGTCGGAATGTCTACGAACCTACAGGAACGTCTGAGGCTGGTCGGCCACGGGGAGTATGCGGCCGATACGGCCGCGGCGCCCTCGTGGGTGATGAACCTGGACGACTCCGACTCGCCCCGCGACATCATCGACGCGCTCGGACTCGCGCCGTTCCTCTCCGGTGACCAGCCCTACGCGGTCTCGACGGAACTCGAGCGCGTCAAGCCCGACGCGCCGCTGACGCCCGAGGGCGCCCGCGTGCTGCGCGGTAGCGACGAGGACGGCACGAAGGCCACGCTGTCGGTCGGCGACGGCTGGACGCTGCGCGTGGTGCGCCGCACCAACGGCAGCGCGCAGATCGACGTCTGCGCGGTGACCGAGGAACTGGCACGCGAGATCGTCGAGGCGTGTTCCACCGATGCCGTCGTGGAACCGGAATCCGACGACAGTCATGTGTCGATGGGCTTCTGGCACATCGGATCTCACGGACCGCAGCGGCGGGAGCGCACCATCAGCGCGGCGTCGTGGGCGGAGATCGAGGGCAACTACGCCGCCGACGCGGGCGCGGCGATGGGGCGGCTGATGACGCTGCGCGCCGAGGAGGTGCGCGGCCGCCTGCTGCTGTTGCACGGGCCGCCGGGGACCGGCAAGACCTCCGCGCTGCGGGCGCTGGCCCGCGAGTGGTCGGGCTGGTGCCAGGTCGACTGCGTCCTCGATCCCGAGGTGCTGTTCGCCAACCCCGGCTACCTCATGGAGGTGGCCATCGGCGTCGACACCTACGACGAGGCCAAGCGGCGCTGGCGGCTGCTGGTGCTGGAGGACTGCGACGAGCTGATCCGCGGCTCGGCGAAAGAGTCCACCGGACAAGGGCTTTCGCGTCTGCTGAACCTCACCGACGGCATGCTGGGCCAGGGTCGCGACGTGCTGGTGGCGATCACCACCAACGAGAACCTGTCCCATCTGCACCCCGCCGTGATCCGGCCGGGCCGCTGCCTGGCGCAGCTCGAGGTGGGCCCGCTGGCGCCCGCCGAGGCGCGGACGTGGCTGGACCGGGAACTCGGCGACCGGCCGCGTCCGATGGTCGGCCCCGACGGGATGACGCTCGCGGAACTGATCGCGGCCCGCGACGACAGCTCCCGCATCGAGGCCCTGCCGCCCGGCCCGGAACCCGGCAGCGGCGGCTACCTGTAGTGGACACCCGCTTCCGGCCGCCGAGAGTGGCGTGACCCGGCGGCCGGAGGCGGTGCACCCTCAGAATGCTCGGAGCGGGCCCGGGCGACGAGACTTGCGCTCACAGGGAATGCAACTCGCACGCCCCGAGCCCTCGTCGGCCCCGGAGTGCCCAGCCATCGACCCCGTCCCCACTCCCGCCGTCCCGCCTCCGTTTTCCGGCATGCTTTTGGCCGGAATCACCCGAGGGATTCCGGCCAAAAGCATGCCGGAAAACGAGTAGTGGCCGAGTCGACGGACGCTGGACGGGTCAGCGGGACCCGACCGCGCCGACTCCGGGGGCCGGGAGGACGGCGTTCGCTGGGATGACCGTGCGCCCCTTCTTGCGGGAGCGGAGGCGCTTCTCCAGGAGGGTGGCCACCTTCGTGAGCGCCCAGTTCAGGACGATCATGATGATGGCGACGACGATCAGGGAGGGCACCGTGTTCTGCTCGGCCGCGCCGAGCTGCTGGCCCTGGCGGACGATCTCCTGGTAGGTGATCTGGTAGCCCAGCGCCGTATCCTTCAGCGCCACCACCATCTGCGACACGAGCGCCGGCAGCATGGCCGTGATCGCCTGCGGCAGCAGGATCAGGCGCATGAGCTGGCCCTTGCGCATGCCGAGCGCGACCGCGGCCTCGCTCTGGCCCGCGGGCAGCGAGCGGATGCCCGAGCGCACGATCTCGGCGATGACCGAGCCGTTGTAGACCGTCAGCGCGATCACCACGGCCGTCAGCGCGTACTGGCTGGAATCGGTGAGGTCGTACTTGGCGATCACCGCGTACAGGAAGATCATCAGGATCAGCACGGGGATGGCCCGGGCGAATTCGACGATCGCGCCCGCCACGATGCGCACGCTGCGATGGTCCGACAGCCGCAGCAGGCCGAAGATCATGCCGATCACGAGCGCGAACACGATCGACAGCGCCGCCGCCACGATGGTGCCGCGCAGACCCGGCAGGATGTAGGTGTCCCACACCTCGGCGTCGACGAACGGCTTCCACTTCTCGGCAGTGAGCTGGCCCTTGTCCGACAGCTTGCCGAGCACGAACCAGGCCGCCGCGACGATCACCGCGGCCACGACCACCGAGTAGGCCGCATGGCGCACCCGGGCCTTGGGCCCCGGTGCGTCGAACAGGACGGAGGCGCCCGAACTCATCGCTTCACCTCGAATTTCTGTGCCAGCCAGCCGAATATCAGGCCGAGGGGGAGCGTCAGGATGACGAAGCCGAGTGCGAAGATCGCGCCGATGGCGATGATGTCGGCCTCGGTCTCGTTCATCTTCGCCATCAGGGCCGCGGCCTCGGCGACACCGATGGCGGAGGCGATGGTGGAGTTCTTCGTCAACGCGATCAGCACGCTGCCGAGCGGCGCGACGACCGACCGGAACGCCTGCGGCAGCACGATATAGCGCAGGTTCTGCCCGAACGTCAGGCCCAGCGAGCGGCCCGCCTCCGACTGTCCCAGCGGCACGGTGTTGATGCCCGACCGCAGCGACTCGCAGACGAAGGCGCCGGTGTAGATGCTCAGGCCGACCACGGCGAAGCGGAAGTTGTTGGTGGGCAGGAAGTTCAGCCCGTTGCTCTCGCTGGCGAGCTTGAGGCCGAGCGTGGTGTAGACGCCCAGGGAGAGGAAGACCAGGATCAGCGTGAGCGGCGTATTACGGAAGATGGTCACGTACGCCGTGCCGACCCAGCGCGCCACCGGCACCGGCGAGACCCGCATGGCGGCCACGACGGTGCCCAGGATCAGCGCGCCGACCGCCGACAGCGCGGTCAGCTTGACGGTCATCCAGAATGCGTCGAGCAACTGGTCTTGATATCGGGAGATCAAGTCGAACACGGCGGACGTGTCCCTCCGATCGTGAGGTGAATCCGGTTGGGCGAGGGGCGGTCCCGTCTCGGAGACCGCCCCTCACGCGACGTCGTCAGTACCGGTCGACCTGCGGCGGGGCCGCGGGCTGGAATCCGGTGCCGGTGAAGTTCTTGTCCAGCGAGGCTTTCCAGGCGCCGTCGTTGATCATGGCCTCGATGGCGTCGTTGATCTTGTCGCGGGACTCCTTGTCGCCCTTCTTCAGGCCGATGCCGTACTTCTCGGTGGTGAACGGCTTACCGACCAGCTTCAGCTGGCCCGGGCTCTGCGCGGCGAAACCGGCGAGGATGATGTCGTCGGTGGTCAGGGCGTCGACCGCACCGGACTTCAGGGCCTCCACGCACAGCGAGTATGTGTCGTACTCCTGCAGCTGCACGTCGTTGGCGTAGTTCTTCTGGATGTTCTGCGCGGGGGTCGAACCCTTCACCGAGCACAGCTTCTTACCGCCGGTCAGCGACTCCGGGCCGGTGATGTTCGTGTTGTCCGAGCGCACCAGCAAGCTCTGGCCCGCGAGGTAGTACGGCCCGGCGAAGTCGACCTTCTCCTTGCGCTGATCGGTGATCGAATAGGTGGCGACCACGAAGTCCAGCTGCCCGTTCTGGATGAGCGTCTCGCGCTGGGCGGAGGGCGCCTCCTTGAACGTGATCTTGTCCTCGGCCACGCCCAGCTTGCCCGCGACGTACTTGGCGACGTCCACGTCGAAACCGGAGTACGAGCCGTCCTTGCTGCGCAGGCCCAGACCGGGCTGGTCGAACTTGATGCCGATGGTCAGCTTGCCGTCCTTGGCGTGCTCGGTGACGGTCTTGGAGCTGCCGCCCCCGCACCCCGTCGCCGCGAGCGCCACGGCCAGCGCGCCTATACCGATTTGCAGTGCACGGGTGATCCTCATCGAATTCCTTCTCTCTCGTGCAGTACTGGAGGTGGGTGTCACCGATCAGTGACTCAAGATCTTGCCCAGGAAATCCTTCGCTCGCTCGGAACGCGGCGCGGTGAAGAAGGTCTCCGGCTCGCTGTCCTCCACGATCTGGCCGTCGGCCATGAACAGCACCCGGTCGCCGGCGCGGCGGGCGAAGCCCATCTCGTGGGTGACCACGAGCATGGTCATGCCCTCCTTGGCCAGC
Source organism: Nocardia transvalensis NBRC 15921 (assembly GCF_000308875.1). Lineage (GTDB taxonomy): Bacteria > Actinomycetota > Actinomycetes > Mycobacteriales > Mycobacteriaceae > Nocardia > Nocardia transvalensis. The sequence continues at coordinate 19,371 of NZ_BAGL01000061.1, read as the reverse complement.
GACACCATCACCTCGAGGACCTCGTTGACCATCTCCGGGTCCAGCGCGGAGGTGGGCTCGTCGAACAGCATCACCTTGGGGTTCATCGCCAGCGCGCGGGCGATGGCCACGCGCTGCTGCTGTCCGCCGGACAGCTGGGCCGGGTACTTCTCGGCCTGGTTGGCGATGCCGACCCGCTCCAGCAGTTCCATCGCCTTCTCGTGCGCCTTCTTCTTCTCGAAGCGGCGCACCTTGATGGGGGCCAGCATGACGTTCTCGAGGATGGTCTTGTGCGCGAAGAGGTTGAACGACTGGAACACCATGCCGACGTCGGCGCGCAGCTTGGCGAGCGCCCGTCCCTCGGCGGGCAGCTCGGTGCCGTCGACGGCGATGGTGCCGGAGTCGATGGGTTCGAGGCGGTTGATGGTGCGGCAGAGCGTCGACTTTCCGGATCCCGACGGGCCCAGAACGATCACGACCTGCCCCTTGGGCACTTCGAGATTGATGTTCTGCAGCACGTGCAGCGCGCCGAAATGCTTGTCCACATCGTGCATCGAGATCATCGGTGGCGCGGTGGCGGCGTCGGCGTCGAGGGTCGGCTCGGTGGCAGTGCCGGGTGTTGCGTCGGCAGCGTCGGTCATGGGACAGACCCTAGAGCGAAAGTGCTGGAAATGCGCAATATTCGCGGATGCGTCGCGCCGTCGCCGCACACCCTTAACCGTCACTTGACATTGGTGACTCGTATCACGGCCGCTCAGGCGCAGGTCGACGGGGTCGATGCGGCGCTTCCGGCGACCGATACCCTGGACGGGTGAATTCGTCTACGCAGGTTGGAGTGCGTTCCGTCGAGGCGGCCGAGGGGGAGCGGACCTACGAGGTCCGCACCTACGGCTGCCAGATGAACGTGCACGACTCCGAACGGCTCTCGGGCCTGCTGGAAGACGCCGGATATGTGAAGGCCACGCCGGGCGCGACCGCGGATCTCGTCGTGTTCAACACCTGCGCCGTGCGCGAGAACGCCGACAACAAGCTCTACGGAACCCTCGGGCATCTGGCTCCGATCAAGGCCGACCGGCCGGGGATGCAGATCGCCGTCGGCGGCTGCCTGGCGCAGAAGGACCGCGACACCGTGGTGCGCAAGGCGCCCTGGGTGGACGTCGTCTTCGGCACGCACAACATCGGCTCGCTGCCGGTGCTGCTGGAACGCGCCCGGCACAACGAGCAGGCGCAGGTCGAGATCCTGGAATCGCTGGAGGCGTTCCCGTCCACGCTGCCGGCCAAGCGGGAGTCCGCGTACGCCGGCTGGGTGTCGATCTCGGTGGGCTGCAACAACACCTGCACCTTCTGCATCGTCCCGTCGCTGCGCGGCAAGGAGGTCGACCGGCGTCCCGGCGACGTGCTGGCCGAGGTGCAGGCGCTGGTCGACCAGGGCGTGCTGGAGGTGACGCTGCTCGGCCAGAACGTCAACTCGTATGGAGTGAACTTCGCCGACGCCGACGAGCACCGCGACCGCGGCGCCTTCGCGAAACTGTTGCGCGCCTGCGGAACCGTCGACGGGCTCGAGCGGGTGCGGTTCACCTCGCCGCATCCGGCGGAATTCACCGACGACGTGATCGAGGCGATGGCCGAGACCCCCAACGTGTGCCCGCAGCTGCACATGCCGTTGCAGTCCGGGTCCGATCGGGTGCTCAAGGCCATGCGGCGGTCGTATCGCAAGGCGCGCTACCTCGCCATCATCGACAAGGTGCGCGCCGCCATGCCGCACGCGGCCATCACCACCGACATCATCGTCGGCTTCCCGGGCGAGACCGAGGAGGATTTCCAGGAGACCCTGGATGTGGTGCGGCAGGCCCGGTTCACCAGCGCCTTCACCTTCCAGTACTCGATCCGGCCCGGCACCCCGGCCGCGACCATGGCCGACCAGGTGCCCAAGGCCGTGGTGCAGGAGCGCTACGACCGGCTGATCGCGGTGCAGGAGGAGGTGTCGCTGGAGGCCAACCGGGCGCTCGTCGGCACCGAGGTCGAACTGCTGGTCGCCGACGGTGCGGGGAAGAAGAACGCCGCGACGGCGCGCATGAGCGGCCGCGCCCGCGACGGCCGGCTCGTGCACTTCCGCCCGCCGGCCGAGAACGGCATCCGGCCCGGCGACCTCGTCACCGTGACCGTCACCGCCGCCGCCCCGCACCACCTGATCGCCGACAGCGAGGTCCACGCCCACCGCCGCACCCGCGCGGGCGACGCCCACGAGCGCGGCATCACCCCCAAGACCGCTCCCATCGGCGTCGGCCTGGGCATCCCGAGCATCGGGGCCCCGGAGCCGGTGGCGGCGAGTGCAGGATGCGATTCGGGCTGCGGAGCATGACCAGCGCCATGGCCCCTGGAATATGACCAGCACCGTGGCCCCCTGGAATATGACCAGCACCGTGGCCCCCCTCTGTTTTCCGGCACGCTTTTGGCCGGAAACCACTGGGAACACGGCGAAAATACATACAGCACAATACGATTCGGCGATGAGGCGATGATGACCGGTGGTTGATCGGGACGAGGACGGGGCTCGGCGGGACGACGCGGACGCCGAGGATACGACAGCCGGTAGTATTTCGGCCGAGAGCGACTCCGCCTCCGAGCCGAACGAGGAGCCTATGAATCCGTCCGAGACCAAGGTGTTCGAGCAGTTCCGCGACGATCTCGAGGCCGTCGAACGCAAGATCGCGGGCGAGATCGATCCGGGGACGCGGGCCATGGTCGTGGCGGTGTCGGTCTTCGTGCTGCTGCTGTCACTGGTGCTGCCGCACGCGGGGGCCGCGCGCGGCCTCGACGTGCTGATGTACGACGCGACCGCGCGGGCCGAGCACATCGGGCTGCCGTCGCGGGTCTTCGAATGGTTCGTGGTGCTCTTCGGGATCGGGTTCTCGTTGCTGGCGCTGGTCACGCGGCGCTGGGTGCTGGCCTGGGTCGCGGTGGCGGGTTCGGCCATCGGCAGCGTCTTCGGCGTGCTGTCGATCTGGCACCGCCAGACCCCCGGCCTGGGCAACTACGAGGGCGCCGGCCCGGGCATCGGCCTGATCCTGGCCGCCCTCGCGATCATCGTGCTGACCTTCCACTGGATCAAGGTCGTGTGGAGCCGCACGACCCTGCACTTGGAGGCCGAGGAACAACGCCGCCTCGCCGCCGCCGAGCAGGAGAAGCGCGAGCGCACCTGGCTCCTGGGGGATAAGGACACGAAGGACGAGGAGTAGCGACTCCCTCTCAGCGCCTGCTGACCGCGCCCTCGGCCGCGTCGGCCCACTCTCTCCATTGCTTGGCCTGTTCCATGGCTTTTTCCGCGTCGCGGGTGCGGCCGGCGGCGCGGGCCTTGGCGGCCTGCTCCTCGAATTGCGCGACCCGCTCGCGGAACTGGGCGGCGCGGGCCATGGCCTCGGGGTCGGTGCGCCGCCATTGCGCGTCGACCGCCTCGCGCACGCGCCGCTCGATCGCGCGCAGCTTGCCCTCCAGCTCCTGGATGCGCTCGCGCGGCACCTTGCCGATGGCGTCCCACTTCTCCTGCAGTTCGCGCAGCGCGGCGCGGGCGTTGTCCAGCGCGGTCGAGTCGGGGTCCAGCTGGGCGGGGATTCGCTCCTCGTAGCTGCGGAGCAGATCCTCCTTCGCGGTCGCGTTGTGCTCGAATTCGGCGTCCCGCTCGGAGGCGGCGGCATTGCGGGCGGCGAAGAAGACGTCTTGGGCGCTCTTGAACCGCCGCCACAGCTGCTCGTCGGCCTCGCGTGGGGCGCGGCCCGCGGACTTCCACTCGGTCAGCAGTTCACGGAAGACCGCGGCGGTGCCGCCCCAGTCGGTGGAGTCGGACAGCTCCTCGGCCCGCACGCAGAGTTCCTCCTTGTGGGCCTTGGCCGATGCCCGCTCCCGATCGAGCTCGGCGAAGTGCGCCCCGCGGCGGCGATTGAACGACTCGCGCGCCTTGGAGAACCGCCGCCACAGCGCGTCGTCGACCTTGCGGTCCACGCCGCGGATGGTCTTCCACTCGTCGAGGATCTCGCGCAGGCGGTCGCCCGCGGCCTTCCACTGGGTGGAGTCGGTGGCGATCTGCTCGGCCTCCGCGCAGAGCGTCTCCTTGCGCTCGGTCTGCTCGTGGCGGGTCCGCTCCTTCTCCTCCTTGGCGTGGGCGGCCGCCTCGTCGGAGTGTTCGATGATGGCCTGCAGACGCCGGGCCAGGCCGTCGATATCGCCGATCACCGCGGCGGTCGGCAACGTTTCGGCAAGCGCGAGGGCGGCCGTCTTGGTCTTGCGGGCGTCGGTGCCGGCGGCCAGCCGGGCCTCCAGCAGGGCGACCTCGGTGGCCAGATCGTCGAACCGGCGCCCGAAGTGGGCCAGGCCCTCGGCGGCGTCGCCTGCCTGCCAGGAACCGATCTCGCGCTCACCGTCGGCGGTCTTCACCCAGGCCGTGCCGTCGTCGTCGACGCGGCCCCATTCGCTCGGATCGCTCACCGTCGGCACCACGACCGGGTGCGGATGCTCCTGGGCGGGCCCGGGAGCGGGTTTGACCGCGTGCGGCTTGGGGGATTCCGGTTTACGCGAACCCGGCTTGGGACCGCCGGGACGGCCCGGCTTGGGGCCGGGTTTGGCGACATCGGCAGGCGTGGGCCGCGGCGCGACGGAGTCGCCGGACCGCTGCGCCGTGCCGGTGTCCGGGTGGGTAGCCTTCTCGGTTCCGCTGTTGTCGCTCATAGCTCCTCGTCCCTGCCGCGCGTCACGGCTGCCTGGTTACGCCCTAGCTCATCCCATTCAACCAGGCAGCCGACGGATTCGCCGTGTCTTGTGGACGGTGGCGCGACTCGAGCGGTTGCTGCGGGCCGCCGGCCGCGTTACGGTATGTGGCTTCGCCCGCTCGCGGACGCCTCACCCGCCCGTGCCGAGGCCCCGGCGGTGACGGCGGAAGGGCTGGGGACCAGCCGTTTTCCGTCCGGTCCGGCTGCGGGCGGTCTTTTCCGGCCGCCGTACCCGCCGACCCCCTGCCCGAAGCCGCCGCCGGTAGCTGGTCGATCTTGCCGGGCGTCGCTCGCCGTGGACACGCGGCCCGCCCGGACCCGGATGCGGCCACCGGCGGCACGCAATCGTCGCGCGAACGGTCTCGGGTGGCTGCCGCGCCGCGGCGCGGGACCCGGTCGCTACGGTGGACGCGTGCTCCGCGTCGCCGTGCTGATCCCGTCGCCCCCCGTGCTGGTTCCCGAGTTGTGCGGGGGCACGCCGGTGGCCGATGCCGAGCATCCGGCCGCCCAGGTCCCGGGCCTACGAGAGGCTGTGCTGACGGCGGGACGGACGCTGGCGGCGTCCGCGTCCCGGTGGACCGTCGTCGGAACGGGCGAAACGGACGCCACTTTCGGCCCGAACACCGCCGGCACCTTCCGCGGCTACGGCGTGGACGTCCGGGTCGCGCTGTCGCCGAGTGCTCCCGAGGCCGCTGATCCCGTGCTCGCGCTGTCGCCGAGTGCCCCCGCGACCGCCGATCCCGAACTGCCGCTGGCGGCGCTGCTCGGGGGGTGGCTGCGTGGGCAGGTGGCGCCGGACGTGGTGGCCGAGGCACGGATTCTCGATGGGCGGGCCGCGCCGGGGCGGTGTGCGGAGGTGGGGGCGGCGCTGCGGCGGGACCTCGATGCGAGTTCGGTGGATCACGGTGTGCTCGTGGTCGCGGACGGCGCGGCCACGTTGTCGACCCGGGCGCCGGGCTATCTCGATCCTCGGGCCGAGGGCGTGCAGGAGGAGATCGATCGGGCGCTGGCGGCGGGCGATCGCGACGCGCTGGCCGCCCTGGACCCGCTGCTGTGCGCGGAGCTCGAGGTGTCCGGCCGCGCGGCCTTCCAGGCGCTGGCCGGTCTGTTCGGCGCGGACGCCACCGGACCCGGCGTCGAAACCCTGTATCGCGCAGCGCCTTTCGGTGTCGGCTACCAGGTGTGCGTCTGGCGGCCCGGGGCGGCGTCGTGACCGTCCCGGTCGCCGTCGTCGGTCCCACGGCCACCGGCAAATCCGACCTGGCCCTCGAGCTGGCCCAGCGCCTCGACGGCGAGATCGTGAACATCGACGCCATGCAGCTGTACCGCGGCATGGATATCGGCACCGCGAAACTGCCCCCGGACCAGCGGCGCGGCATCCCGCACCACCAGCTCGACGTCCTCGAGGTGACCGCGACCGCGACGGTTGCCGCCTACCAGACCGCGGCCGCCGCGGATGTCACGGCGATCCTGGCACGCGGCCGCACACCGGTGATCGTCGGCGGGTCGATGATGTACGTGCAGGCGCTGCTGGACGGCTGGGAGTTCCCGGCCACCGACCCGCGGGTGCGGGCGAAGTGGGAGGCCGTGCTGGCCGCCGGCGGCGTCGAGGTGGTGCACGCGGCGCTGCGCGACGCCGACCCGGTCGCGGCCGCCACCATCCTGCCCACCGACGGCCGCCGGATGGTGCGCGCGCTGGAGGTCGTGGAGCTGACCGGCCGCCCGTTCGCCGCATCACAGCCGCGCATCGGCGAACCACGCTGGGGCACAATCATTCTCGGTGTCGATCGCGAGACCGCCGACCTCGACGCCCGGATCGAGGAGCGGACGGCCACGATGTTCCGCGACGGGCTCGTCGACGAGGTGCGCGGACTGCTCGGCCGCGGCCTGCGCGAGGGCCAGACCGCTCGGCGCGCACTCGGCTACGCACAAGTCCTCGCGTACCTCGACGACGAATACGACCTGAACCAGGCGCGGGAACGCACGCTCATCGGCACCCGGCGCTACGTCCGGCGGCAGCGCTCGTGGTTCCGCCGCGACCCGCGCGTCCGCTGGCTCGACGGCGCCGACCCCGGCCTGGTGACCTCCGCGCTGGACCGGATGCCGTCCGGCGCACCCCGCGACGACGAGGAACGAACCCGGCAGTGACCACCCGCAACGCCGCGGTCCAGGAATGGCAGGCGTACCTCACCAACCGGGCCAAACGCACCCGCGACGGCCGTTTCCTGATCCACGGCGCCGAGCCGATCACCCGGGCCGTCGCGCACGACTGGCCGCTGGAAACGCTGCTCTACCGCCTGGGCGGCCCGGAACTGCCGCCCTGGGCGCGCGAGCTGATCGACGCCGGCGCGGTGCCGAGTATGGGGCTGGTCCCCGAACTGATGGCCGAACTCGCCGAAACACGCATGGGGACAACGGAACTGGTCGCGGTCGCGAAATGCCGCGACCTCGCGCTGGACGACTTCGCCCCCGGGTCGCCGGGCGAGGCGCCGGTCGTGTTGGCCGTGGAACGACCCGCCTCCGCGCTCCGGCTCGGCGGCCTGATCCGCACGGCCCACGCGTTCGGCGCGGCCGCGGTCGTGATCAGCGGGTCCGGCGTCGACCACTACGACCCGCAGTGCGTGCGGGCCTCCGCCGGGGCGCTGTTCGCGCTGCCGGTGTTCCGCGTCCCAGGGATCGCCGCCCTCCGCGGACTGCGCGACCGTCAGGCGGAGCGTGGCATTCCCACGCAGGTCGTCGGCATCGTGGACGCCGAGGCGGCAGTGAGCGGGGCCGTTCCGGTGGACGCGCACGCCCTCACGACCGCGACGATCGTGGTGATCGGCGACGCGGCGGACCTCGGCGCGAACTGGCCCGGGGCCTGCGACGCGGTGGTGCGGGTCCCGGCCGCCGGAACGCTGCCGGCCCCCTGTACGGCCGCGATCGCGCTGTACGAAATCTTCCGCCAGCGCGGGGCGTTGCAGGAGGCGGACTGAGCACGTCGGGCGCGGTCCGCGGCGGCGCGCGTGTGAGGATGGTGACGATGAGCGAGCAGAGCGAGAACGCGGCCGGTATCGAGTTCACCAAGGGCCACGGCACCCAGAACGACTTCGTCGTCCTGCCCGATCCGGACGCCACGCTGAACCTGTCCGCCGAGCGGGTGACGGCGCTGTGCGACCGGCGGCGCGGCATCGGCGCCGACGGCGTGCTGCGGGTGGCGCGCGCCGGCGCGCTCGCCGCGACGGGAGTGCTCGGCGAGCTGCCGCCGGGCGTCGCCGCCGACGACTGGTTCATGGACTACCGCAACGCCGACGGGTCGATCGCCGAGATGTGCGGCAACGGGGTGCGAGTGTTCGCGCACTACCTGGTCGCGACCGGCATGGACAAGCGCGAGGAGTTCGTCGTCGGCAGCCGCGCGGGCGCCCGCCCGGTGACCGTGCATGCCGCCGGCCCGGTGCACGGCGAGGTCACGGTGACGATGGGATCGGTGCGGCAGCTGGGCGAGTCCACAGCGACCATCGGCGGCGACGCGCTGCCCGGACTCGGCATCGATGTCGGCAATCCGCACCTGGCCTGCGTCGATCCGCGCCTGACCCCCGACGCGCTGGCGGCGCTGGATCTCAGCGTCCCGCCCGGCTTCGACCCGGAGATGTTCCCGCAGGGCGTGAACGTCGAGATCCTCACCGCGCTGGGTTCCGGCGGCGCGGTGGATATGCGCGTCTACGAGCGCGGTGTCGGCGAAACCCGTTCCTGCGGAACGGGAACCGTCGCCGCGGCGGCCGCCGCGCTGGTGCGGGCGGGGTTCGATCCGGACACCGAGAGCGGACAGGTCCGGGTGCGCATCCCCGGCGGCGAGGTCACGGTGGGCATCGAGCGGGGCGAGGCCTGGCTGCGCGGGCCGTCGGTGCTCCTGGCGTCGGGACGGCTGGCCGGTTCCTGGTGGTACGACGCCTGAACCCGGTCCGCGTCGCCGCGGGTGTCCCCGGAATAACTCGCGTGCGCCCGTACGTTGAGTCGTGGGATCATGGAGGCGTATGAGAAAAGTAGAGACTTTCGAGTTCACCCCTATCGAGGAACTCGACGACGACACCGGTGACACCCGCGACGGCTGGGCTCCGGAGCCGACCGTCGGCGAGCTACAGCTCGACGAGCGCAGTTCGCTGCGCCGCGTCGCCGGGCTGTCCACCGAACTCGAGGATGTCACCGAGGTCGAGTACCGGCAGCTGCGCCTGGAACGCGTCGTGCTGGTCGGCGTCTGGACCGGTGGCACCACGGCGCAGGCCGAGGCCAGCATGGCCGAACTCGCCGCACTCGCGGAGACCGCGGGCTCGCAGGTGCTGGACGCGCTGATCCAGCGCCGCGACAAGCCGGATCCGGCCACCTACATCGGTTCGGGCAAGGCCGACGAGCTGCGCGCCGTCGTCCTCGAGACCGGCGCCGACACCGTTATCTGCGACGGCGAGCTGACCCCCGCCCAGCTGACCGCGCTGGAGCGGGTAGTCAAGGTCAAGGTCATCGACCGCACCGCGCTGATCCTGGACATCTTCGCCCAGCACGCCACCTCCCGCGAGGGTAAGGCGCAGGTATCGCTGGCGCAGATGGAGTACATGGTGCCGCGGCTGCGCGGCTGGGGCGAGTCGATGTCCCGCCAGGCCGGTGGTCGCGCCGGCGGCAGCGGCGGCGGCGTGGGCACCCGTGGCCCCGGTGAAACCAAGATCGAGACCGATCGCCGCCGGATCCGCGAGCGCATGGCCAAGCTGCGCCGCGAGATCAAGGAGATGAAGACCGCCCGCGACACCAAGCGCGCCCGGCGCACCGCCAGCGGCGTGCCCGCGGTCGCGATCGTCGGCTACACCAACGCCGGTAAGTCCAGCCTGATGAACTCGCTCACCGGCGCGGGCATCCTGGTCCAGGACGCCCTGTTCGCCACCCTGGACCCGACCACCCGCCGCGCGGCGCTGGAGGACGGGCGCGAGGTGGTGTTCACCGACACCGTCGGCTTCGTCCGGCACCTGCCCACCCAGCTCGTCGAGGCATTCCGCTCGACGCTCGAGGAGGTCACCGGCGCCGATCTGCTGCTGCACGTGGTCGACGGCTCCGACCCGCTGCCCGCCGAGCAGATCAAGGCCGTGCGCGAGGTCGTCACCGACGTGCTGCGCGAGTCCCAGGCGACGGCGCCCCCGGAACTGCTGGTGGTGAACAAGATCGACGCGCTGGATCCGTCCGAGCTGTCGCATCTGCGCGCCCAGCTGCCGCAGGCCGTCTTCGTCTCCGCCCGCACCGGACAGGGGCTCACGGATCTGCGCGACCGGCTGGCGCAGTTGCTCGGCGCGCTGGATGTCGAGGTGAGCGTGCTGCTGCCGTACACCCGCGGCGACCTGCTCGCCCGGATCCACGCCGACGGCCGCATTCTCGAGTCCGACCACGAGGAGGGCGGCACCCGGATCCGGGCGCGCGTGCCCTCGGCGCTCGCGGCCGTGCTGACGGAGTACGCGCACGCGGGCAGCGCGGGCCTGCCGGGCTGAGCGGCGTTCGTCACGTCGGCCGTGCCCCGCGACCGTTTTCGTTACGATTCAGATAACGAGAACGAGTTGCAGGGAGGGTTCTTCTTGTCTGAAAGCCATTCCGCCCCGAGAGGTCTCGGCGGCGTGCTGTCGGATGGCGCACCACTGCGAATGTCGCTGCGGGACAGCGACATTCGCGCCTTCGACGCATTGACCGCGCCGATGCGGGCATGGACCAGCCCGGTCTTCCACGGATTCGGCAACATTCCCGAGGACGGCCCGGTACTGCTGGTCGGCAACCATAATTTCCTCGGCATCGACACCCCGCTGCTGTGGCCGGAGATCGCGCGCAGCCGGGGCCGGCTCATCCGCGGGCTGGCCGAGAACGTCCTCATCACCGTCCCCGGGGTGCGGCACGCGCTGCATCGCATCGGGTGTGTTCGCGGCAGCCGCGCAAACTGCCGCGCACTGCTCGATCAGGGGGAGATGGTGCTGGTGTTCCCGGGCGGCGGCCGGGAGGCGGTGCGCCGCAAGGGCGAGAAGTACGTGCTGAAGTGGGAGGGCCGCACCGGGTTCGCGCGGATGGCGATCGAGACCGGCGCCCCGATCGTGCCGATCGCGATGGTCGGCGCGGACGACGCCTTCGACATCCACTTCGACGGGCAGGACGCGGCCATGCGGCCGGTGCGCGCGCTGGTGCAGGCGCTCGGCATGAAGGCGAATCTCACGCCGCCGTTCGTGACGGGCTTCGGGCCGACGTGGATCCCGAAGCCGGAGCGGTTCTACTACTCGGCCGGCGCCGCCATCGAGACCACGCCCTGGGCCGACGCGGAGGACCTCGACGCCGCGGCCGAGGAATTGCAGGTGGTGGTGCGCAAGGCCCTCGAGGAGGAGCTGACGTTCCTGTTCGCCGAGCGCGACCGAGATCGGGGACGCACCCTCTGGGGCCGCGCTCGCGGGGCGCTGGGGCTGTAGCCAGGTTTACCGGGGTTCGGGTCGCCAACGTCATCGACCTTCCGGCAGGCTATGCAGTTGGAACCCTTTTTCTCGGGTTCGAAGTGAACGACGATTCGACTTCCGGGTACCGTGTGGGGGAGAGGCGACGACGCCGAAGTGGTCACTAGGAGGTTGGCGGTGCAACGCACGCTATTCGAACCCGAACACGATCTGTTCCGGGAGTCGTATCGGAAGTTTCTCGCCCAGCACGTGGCGCCGAACCACGCGAAGTGGGAGGAGCAGGGCGCTGTCGACCGCGAGGTCTGGCTGGAGGCCGGTAAGCAGGGATTCCTCGGCATGGCGGTGCCGGAGGAGTTCGGCGGCGGGGGCGTACAGGATTTCCGCTACAACGCGGTGCTCACCGAGGAGACCACCCGCGGCCAGTATTCGGGCCTGGGCTTCTCGCTGCACAACGATGTGATCGCGCCGTATCTGCTGGAGCTGGCGAACGACGAGCAGAAGCAGCGCTGGCTGCCCGGCTTCTGCGCCGGTGAGATCATCACCGCGATCGCGATGACCGAACCGGGCACCGGCTCGGATCTACAGGGCATCAAAACGCGCGCGGTCAAGGACGGCGACGACTGGATCCTCAACGGCGCCAAGACATTCATCACCAACGGCATCAACTCCGATATCGTGATCGTGGTCGCCCAGACCGATCCCGAGAAGGGCGCGCTGGGCTTCTCGCTGCTGGTGGTCGAGCGCGGCATGCCCGGTTTCGAGCGCGGCCGCAACCTCGACAAGATCGGCCTGAAGGCGCAGGACACCGCGGAACTCAGCTTCACCGATGTGCGCGTGCCCGGGAAGAACCTGCTCGGCACCGAGGGCCAGGGCTTCATCCACCTCATGCAGAACCTGCCGCAGGAGCGGATGTCGATCGCGGTCATGGCCGCGGCCGCCATGGAGGGCTGCCTGGACATGACCATCCAGTACGTGCGCGACCGCAAGGCGTTCGGCAAGCCCATCGGCGCCCAGCAGAACACCCGCTTCGTGATGGCCGAACTGGCCACCAAGACCACGGCCGTGCGGGTGCTGGTCGACCGCTTCATCGAACAGCTGAACGCGGGCACCCTGACCGCCGAGGACGCCGCCATGGCCAAGTGGTGGAGCACCGAGGAACAGCTCGACCTCATCAGCAAATGCCTGCAACTGCACGGCGGCTACGGCTACATGCGCGAATACCCGATCGCCAAGGCGTACATGGACGCTCGCGTCCAGACCATCTACGGCGGCACCACCGAGATCATGAAGGAAATCATCGGCCGCAGCCTGAAACTCGCCTGACCCCTGCCGATTCCAGCACTGTCTTCAGGGCTTGCGGGGGTGGAGGCGGAGGCGGAGGCCGGAGGGCTTGAGGGTGAGGGTTTCCCGGACGTCGAGGTGGTAGGACGGGTCGGGTTCCAGGTCGAATTGGTGGAGGATCGCGGCGAGGGCGATCGTGATCTCGTGGTGGGCGAACTGGCGGCCGATGCAGGCGCGGGGGCCGGTGCCGAACGGTTTGTAGATGTGCGGGCCGAGGGTGCGGCGGGTGTCGGGGAGGAAGCGGTCGGGGTTGAACTCGTCCGCGTCCGGGCCCCAGGCGGGGTCGCGGTGCGCGGCGAGCAGCAGCACCAGGACCCAGTCCTTCTGCCGGAACCGGTAGCGGCCGTCGCACAGGGTGGTGTCCTGCCGGGCGCGGCGGAAGTAGCCGGGGCCGGTCGGCCACAGCCGGAGCGTCTCGTCCACGACGCGCCGCAGGGCGCGCAGCTTGCCGACATCGTCGAAGCCGATGGCCGGGAACTCCGGTGTGGGCCAGCGCTGGTCGAGTTCGGCGCGGACCTCCTCGGCGAACCGGGGATGGGCGGCGAGGTAGTGCAGCGCGAAAGCGATGATGTTCGCCGAGGTTTCGCTCCCGGCGATGAGGAATGTCAGGATCTGATGCCGGATGTTGGTGTCGTCCAGGCTTTCTCCCGATTCGGGGTCGACCCCGCCGAGCATGAGGTCGAGCATGTCGCGCTGTTCGTCGTGCGGCTGCGCCCGTCTCGCGCCGATGAGGTCGTCGACGACGGACCGGGCGGTGGCCAGATCCTGCCGGTGCCGGCGCCGGTCGCCGCGCCGGAAGGTCCGCTCGAACCAGGGCATGACATCGGTGCGCCGGTTGGCGTAGGTGAGTTCCCGCACCATCGCCGCGACGAAGGGATTCGTGTCCGCGCCCGAGAGGGCGTCGAAGGACTGGGAGAATCCGGCGCGGGAGATGATCTCGAAGGTCAGGGCGTTGGTCGCCGCGGGAATATCCACCCACGTCGACGGCGACTGCGCCGCCCACCGATCGGTCAGCTCCCGCACCGTGGCCGTGATGGTGGAGTGGTAGGTGGTCATCGCCGCCTTGCTGAAGGCGGGGACGAGGATGTTGTGCGCCGTGGCCCAGTTCGGTTCCCGGTTGAAGGCGGTGAACAGGCCGTCCCCGGCGAGCGGCCGCAGCTTCATCAGCGAGTGCCCGATGTGCTTCTCCCACACCGCCTCGTTGTTGACCTCGGCCACCGCCCGCGTCCCGGTGACGATGACGGCCGGATACCCGAACAGCTTCTGCTCGAAGACCGGGCCCAGCGTGCGCGCCTGCCGCGCCAGCCGCTGGCACGGCTTGGCGAAGTCGGTGGTCAGGACGTCGCCGAGCAGCGGAACCCGCCACGGCGGGCGGGGCATCCGCTCCGGGCGGGCGTCGGTCGGCGCTACCTGGGTGGAGGTCATGGTGTCGTCCCTCGTGTTTCGTGCGGGTGGGCGATGTCGGCGGGGGTGGGGTCGCCGCCGGTGTGGCGTTGGGCCGCGGGCCACCAGCGTGCCAGACGGAGCAACTCGCCGACCTCGGTATCCAGATCGGCCGACGGCGACGGCCGGATGTCGGCGGCATTCTCGGGGCAGTCGCCCGCGACCGCCCGCATCGCGTGGCCGAGTTGTAGGGCCAGCGCGGCGCTTTCGGCGTCTCGGTCCGGAACGCGTTCGGCGGCAACGAATGCCGCGAGTTCGGCGGGCGGCGTCGGGCGGCAGTAGGGATGCAGCCGCAGGATGGCGTCGCGGATCTCGACGGTGGTCCGGTGCAGCCGCAGCGTCGTGGCCCGGCGGCGGGACGGGTCCTCGTCCAGGGGCAGCCGGCTGTCGGGGAACCGGGTCGTCAGCGCCAGCCACAGCGGGCGCAGCCGCCGCCATCGCCTGCTGGTGGCGTCCAGTCCGAGGTACTCGATCGCGGCCTTCGCGGGCGGCGCGGCGCAGATGACGGCGATGATCGTCGCGATGCCGAAGAAGTTCTTCGAATGCGTCGCCAGCCGGTACTGCACCGAATCGACCAGATCCAGCGCCTGCAGCACGGCGAGAGCCAGCGCGATCGCGGTGGCCACGCCGATGGCGGCGCCCGCGGCGGCGATCCCCGCGAGCACCAGTTTCTCGGCCGCGGTCACATCGGGCTGCCGGTACTCGAGCGCGCAACGCCGGATCATCAGATAGGCCAGGTACATCGGCAGCACGGAGAACGCGATCCACACCAGCACGCCGTCCCAGCCTCCGGTGACCTCGGTCGGCAGCCCGGCGCGGCGCGCCCGCGCGCCCGCGATCAGGACGACCGCCGACAGCGCGGCCCCGACGCCGAAGTAGAGATACCGCCGGCGGCGCACCGCCTGCGGATCGACGCCCGACAGCAGGGCGATCACGCACAGGAACGGCGGGATCGACAGCACGATCGTGCACAGCGACAGCTGCTGGACGTCGGTGACCGACAGCGGCGACCCGGCGGCGATCGCGCGTTCCACGGCCGCCTCGCGCAGCAGCTGGGTCAGGGTGATCATCGTCAGCGTGGCATTGAGATACCGCTCCGCGGCGCTGGTCCGGAACCACGCCCACCGGACGGCCACGATCAGCATCGTCGCGACGAGGATCGGCCAGGCGAGGGTCTCGGGGACGGTGGAGGTCACTGCTGCCGGAACAGGACGTTGCGCAGATTCTGCGGGGGCCGGGGCGCAGCGGCCGTCATGACCATCGTGGCGAACAGTTCGGCCTCGCGCTCGAGCCGGTTGCCGTAGCCGGAGCGTCCGAGCACGGTGCGCACGGTGGCCGGATCGAGATCGGGCAGCGCGTGCCGCAGCATCGGATCGGCCTCGCTGGCGTCCGGACCGGACCGGTCGTGCCCCAGGACCATATGGCCGAGTTCGTGGCAGACGATCTGATCCCGGTGGTACTCCGATGTCGCGCCCTCGTGGATGATCACGTCGTCGTGCTCGCGCACCAGCCACAGCCCGCACGGGCTGTCGAGGACGCCGGTCAGCGGCGCGGCGATCAGGGTGATCGGGCGACCGCGCAGCGCGGCGACGGCGTCCACGAATCGGCGCCGATCCCAGGGCTGCGGAATCGGAAGATCGGTGAGTACCTTCCGGATCTGTCCGGCCGATGTCCCCATCACCCTCCGTTCGCTGATCCGTCCCTCGGTGCCGGTGGTTGCTCGTCCGCCGCCACCGGGGGGAGATTCTCCAGTTCCCGGGCGCGGTCGACGATCGCCGCGATGCTGGCCAGCGTGCGCGGCGTCAGGCCCGACGCGCGCAACGCGAGGTTACGCACGCCGGCATCCTTCATAGCCTGAAGCAGGCCCAATTGCGACTCGACGGCCTCGTCCGCGCCGCCGTCGACCAGATACGACGCCGGGACGCCGAAGTACTGTGCGATGGCTTGCAGATGCTGCACGGTGGGATTGGACTTGAGCCCGGTGCGGAGCTGCCACAGATAGGCGGCGCTGATCGAGGTTCCGGTGGACCGCGTGATCGCTTCCGCCGCAGCGGCATTCGACAGCGGCTGCGCGGAGGCCGCCCGCATCACCTCGAACAGCCGGTCGAGTTTTGCGGCCAGTTCCGTGCGGGGCTGATCGGCGCCTCCGGGCCCTGCCTGCGCGTCGTCCACGACCCCTCCGTCTGCCCAGTGGCGATCTTGACAACAGTACATCACGATCCGATTGACATATACCAGCGTGCATGGCACTCTCGCCGTGCGTCTACGTCGGTATATGTGGGCGATGCCGGTGTGCACTGGCACGAAGGGGGTGTCAGTGCACACCGCCGTGCCGGTCAGTGCGAGATCCCCGGAGCCTGCCGCAGGTAGGTCGTGTCCTTCACCTGCTCGACCACGAAGGCGGCGATGTCCGCGCGGGCGATCTTCAGGCTCAGTCCCGGCTCCGCGGCGCCGAATCCGCGGCGGTAGCTGCCGGTGGCGGGGCCGTCGGTGAAGGCGCTGGGCCGCACGATCGTCCAGTCCAGGTCGCTGGCCCGCACGTACTCCTCCTGCCGGACATGGTCGGCGTAGGCCGCGCGCAGCAGCAGGCCGAACATCAGGTACTTCCAGACGAAGTTCAGGTTCCCGCGGCTGTCGCCGACGCCGAGGGTGGACTGGCAGACCAGGCGCCGCACCCCCGTGCGCCCTATGGCCTCGATGACGATGCGGGTGCCCTCGGCGCGCACCCCGCCCTTGCGCCCGGCGCCGAGCGCGACCACCACGGCGTCCTGACCGGACACTGCCCGGTCGACGGCGACGGGGTCGAGGACATCACCCTCGACGATGCGCAAGCGCTCGTGCGTCGTGGTGACCCGCTGCGCGTCGCGGGCGAAGGCCGTGACCTCGTACCCCTGTGCGAGCGCCTGCTCGACGACCCGGCTGCCGATACTGCCGGTGGCACCGAAAACTGCGATTTTCATGGCTTCTACCTCGGATTTCGTGTGTCGATCTGGTGGAATCCAGTACACCGAAACCGGCTGCGGCGAACCATCGTTCACCGTCTCGCGGACATAAGCGAGCGTGCTCGCCCGTCATGGCGGCGGCCAAGCGGAAACCGGCCGCCGCTGTGATCTCTCCACAAGTTCGCTGGCCATACGCTGCCGAACGACCCCCACCCCCTATCGTCCCCGCTGGTACGCGAGGCGAAGGATCGGTGGAGATGGCTGGCACGCAGGAGAAGCTGGCGGAACTGCGGGACATCCTGGAGGTGGCCGCGGAACCGGCCGGCGAGGCCGGGATCGAGAAGCGGAAGAAGAAGGGCATCCCCAGTGCCCGCGAGCGCGTGGACATCCTGCTCGACCGCGGCACGTTCGTCGAGATGGGCGGGCTCATGCGCCAGCCTGCGAAATCCGATGCGATGTACGGCGACGGGGTGGTCACCGGCCGCGGAACCATCGACGGACGGCCCGTGGTGGTCATCGCCCATGATCAGACCGTCTTCGGCGGGTCGGTCGGGGAGATGTTCGGCCGCAAGGTCGCCCGCGCGTTGCAGTTCGCGTTCGAGAAGGCCTGCCCGGTGGTCTCGATCAACGACTCCGGCGGCGCCCGCATCCAGGACGCGGTGACATCGATGGCCTGGTTCGGGCATATGAGCCGCAATCAGGAGCGCCTGTCGGGCTTCGTGCCGCAGGTCTCGATCATGCTCGGCAAGTGCGCGGCCGGTTCGGTGTACGGGCCGGTGAACACCGATGTGCTCGTCGCCACCGAATCCTCCTACATGTTCGTCACCGGCCCCGAGGTGATCAAGGCGGTGACCGGCGAGGACGTCTCGATGGAGGAACTCGGCGGCGCGCACAGCCAGGCGCGCAACGGCACCGTCCACCACGTGACGGCCACCGAGGGCGAGGCATTCGACTGGGCCCGACGGTATCTCAGCTTTCTGCCGTCGAGCTGCCGGGAGCTGCCGCCGGTCGTCAACCCGGGGCTCGAACCGGACATCACCGCCTCCGACCTGGAGCTGAATTCGATCATTCCCGACTCCGACCGGGCCGGGTACGACATGCACGACATCCTGCTGCGGATCTTCGACGACGGCGACTTCCTCGAGATCCGCGCCGAGACCGCGGCGAATCTGATCACCGGATTCACCCGGGTGGACGGCCGCAGCGTGGGCGTGGTCGCCAATCAGCCGCTGGTGCTCGGCGGGGCCGTGGACGCCCGATGTTCGGACAAGGCAACGCATTTCATCCGGCTGTGCAATGCCTTCGGGCTGCCGCTGATCTTCGTGGTGGATACCCCCGGGGTGCTGCCGGGGGTGGAGGAGGAGCGCAACGGCGTCATCGTCCGCGGGGGCCGGGTCTTCCGGGCGATCATCGAGGCGACGGTGCCGATCGTCAATCTGGTGGTGCGCAAATCCTACGGCGGCGCTTACGGATTCATGGCCTGTAAGCAGCTCGGCGCGGATATCAGCCTGGCCTGGCCCACGGCCCGCATCGCGGTGATCGGCGCGGAGAGCGCGGTCGACATCGTCGGCAGGCGGCAGCTCGAGCGGGTGCCCGAGGATCAGCGAAACGCGGTGCGGGACGCCATGATCGACCAGTACAACACCACCGTGGCCACGCCGTGGATCGCCGCCGAGCGCGGCTACATCGATGCGGTGATCGAACCGGCGCGCACCCGCCTGGAAATCCGGCAGGCCCTGCGTCTGCTGCGCGAGAAGGAGGCGACCATCCCGCCCAATCCGCGCAAGCACAGCCTGTATCCGATGTGATCCCGCTCGCCGTTCGTCAATACCATTGGGGGGTATGGTAGAAAGATCGGGTGGCTGCCGAACACTCTACGCGCATGGTGCGAGTGAGCGCTCGCGCCCGGTCGCGGTTCGCCGGCCCCCTGCTGCTCCTCGTCGCGGTCCTGGCGCTGGTCGTGCCGCTGGTGAACTGTTCGGCGGCGACCGCCGCCACGCACGAGCACACCACGATTCCCACCCGGATCGCCGCGCCCGCGGACGGCGGTGCGGCGCTGTGGCATTGCGTGCGCCATCCCGCCGACACCGGCTGCCTGAACCACCTCGGCCACTGCGTGCCCGACACCGTCCTGCCCGGCGACCGTGACAAGGCGGCGCCGCGGGCGGTGGCCACGCTCGCCCTCGCTGTCCTCAGGCCCGCCGCGGTCTCCGCGCCGCCGGTGGAGCGCCCGCGAGGCCCGCCCGCGTCCCGCGTCCCCGCCGTCAGTGGCCGGGACGTGTTGACCCACCTCTGTATCGCCCGACGCTGATCGGTCAGCGCCAGGCCGACACCGCCATGGTGTCGGCCGGTGTCCGCTGCCCGCATGCGTCCGAGATCCGTTCCCGGCGGGACGGATTCGATACAGAAAGCGACAGTCATGGACGAACTCGTAGTCGACGAGCGCCGACCGCACACCCTGGT
>NZ_BAGL01000062.1 GCF_000308875.1 Nocardia transvalensis NBRC 15921 | reverse complement strand
GGCCTCGAGGTTCCCGAGATCCTGCTGTCGGGCAACCACGCCCGCATCGAATCCTGGCGCCGCGAGCAGTCCCTGGACCGGACCCGCGAGCGGCGTCCCGATCTGCTTCCGCCGGACTGACGGGTCAGCGGGCGCGCCGCTCCACGACCCAGCACGTTTCACTGTGGTCCGGGCATGGCGTTTCACTGTGGTCCGGGCATGGCGTTTCACTGTGGTCCCGGCATGACAGTTTCACTGTGGTCCCGGCATGCTTTCGGCCGGGACCGCCTTCGCTACGGCAGCGCCGCACCCCGACTCGCCCGGACCGCGTGTCGGCGCGTCTCTGCTGTTCGGAGGGGTGCGGGGGTCGGAAAGGGGTGGGGCTGCGAGGGTTCCGGTGCGGCACCCTGGCTGGTTGTCGGACCGCGACGGTAGTGTCTGCGGGCGTGACGACAGCCCCAGAATCCGCCAGCGCCGAACCCGTCAGCGCCGCCGCCGGTTCCGTCTCGGCCGATCCGCCGGTCGTCGGGACCGTTCGCCTCGGCACCGTCAGCCGCCGCATCGCCGACGAGCTGAGCGTGCGCGACGAGCAGGTGCGCGCCGCGGTCGAGCTGCTCGACGGCGGCTCCACCGTGCCGTTCATCGCCCGGTACCGCAAGGAGGTCACCGGCGGCCTGGACGACGCGCAGCTGCGCCAGCTGGAGGAGCGTCTGCACTACCTGCGCGAGCTGGACGAGCGCCGGGGTTCGATCCTGGAGTCCATCCGCGGCCAGGGCAAGCTGGATGCGGCACTCGAGCAGCAGATCATGCTGGCCGAGACCAAGGCCCGCCTCGAGGACATCTACCTCCCCTACAAGCCGAAGCGGCGCACCAAGGCGCAGATCGCCCGCGAGGCCGGCCACGAGCCGGTCGCCGACGCGCTGCTGGGCGACCCGACGACCGACCCGGCGGGCTACGACGCCGAACAGCTCGACGGCGCCCGCGCCATCCTGGTGGAGCGCTTCGCCGAAGACGCCGACCTGGTCGGCGAGCTGCGCGAGCTGATGTGGAACCGCGGCCGGGTCACCTCGAGCGTGCGCGCCGGCAAGGAGGAGGCGGGCGCCAAGTTCGCCGACTACTTCGACTTCGCCGAGCCGTTCACCACCCTGCCCTCGCACCGGATCCTCGCGCTGCTACGCGGCGAGAAGGAAGAGGTGCTCACGCTGCACCTCGAGCCCGACGCAGAGGAGCCGACGGAGGGTGAGCGCTCGATCTACGAGGGCCGCATCGCGGTGCAGTTCGGCATCGCCGACCAGGGCCGCCCCGCCGACTCCTGGCTGCTGGACACCGTGCGCTGGGCCTGGCGCACCAAGCTGCAGGTCAGCCTCGGCATCGATATCCGGATGCGGCTGCGGCAGTCCGCCGAGAAGGACGCGGTCGACATTTTCGCCGCCAACCTGCGCGACCTGCTGCTGGCCGCACCCGCCGGCACCCGGACCACGATGGGCCTGGACCCCGGCTACCGCACGGGCGTCAAGGTCGCGGTCGTCGACGGCACGGGCAAGGTGGTGGCCACCGAGGTCATCTACCCCCACAAGCCCCAGGGCCAGACGGAGAAGTCGCTGGCGGTCCTCGGCGCTCTGGTCGCCCGGTTCGGCGTGGAGCTGATCGCGATCGGCAACGGCACCGCCTCGCGCGAAACCGACGCCCTTGCCGCCGAACTCATCTCGCGCATCCCCGAGAACAAGCCCACCAAGATCGTGGTGTCCGAGGCCGGTGCCTCGGTGTACTCGGCCTCGGCCTACGCCACCCAGGAACTGCCGGATATGGACGTCTCTCTGCGCGGCGCGGTCTCCATCGCCCGCCGCCTGCAGGACCCGCTCGCCGAACTGGTGAAGATCGACCCCAAGTCGATCGGCGTCGGCCAGTACCAGCACGACGTCTCGGAGACCCTGCTGGCCCGCTCGCTGGGCGCGGTGGTCGAGGACGCGGTGAACGCGGTCGGCGTCGACGTCAATACCGCCTCGGTGCCGCTGCTGTCGCGGGTGTCGGGCGTCTCCGGCTCGGTGGCGGAATCCATTGTGGCCCACCGGGATCAGAACGGCCCCTTCCGCAACCGCACCGCCCTGCGCGACGTGCCCCGCCTGGGCCCCAAGGCCTTCGAGCAGTGCGCGGGCTTCCTGCGCATCCGCGAGGGCGACGACCCGCTCGACAACTCCGCGGTGCACCCCGAGGCCTATCCGGTCGTGCGGCGCATCCTCGACGACACCGGCCGGGGCGTCCTGGAACTCATCGGCAACAGCGCGGTGCTGCGGTCGCTGCAGGCGGCGAAGTTCACCGACGACACCTTCGGCGTCCCCACCGTCACCGACATCATCGCCGAACTGGAGAAGCCCGGCCGCGACCCGCGCCCGGAGTTCAAGACCGCGGAATTCGCCGCCGGCGTCGAGAAGGTCGCCGACCTGAAGCCCGGCATGGTGCTCGAGGGCGTGGTCACCAACGTGGCCGCGTTCGGCGCGTTCGTGGATGTCGGCGTGCACCAGGACGGCCTGGTCCACGTGTCGGCCATGTCGCACACCTTCGTCCGCGATCCGCGCGAGGTCGTGAAGTCCGGCGATGTCGTGAAGGTCAAGGTGCTCGAGGTCGACGTGGCCCGCCAGCGCATCGGCCTGAGCCTGCGCCTGGACGATGAGCCGGGCAAGCCCGAGAAGGGCGGCCAGGGCCAGCGTGGCGGTCAGCGCCCGCAGGGCCAGAGCCGCGGTGGTCAGGGCGGTGGAGGCCAAGGCGGCGGAGGTCGCGGTGGTCAGGGCGGCGGAAATCAAAACCGCGGCAACCAAGGGCGCGGCAACCAAGGCCGAAACCAGCAGCGCCGCAACGCCCCCGAACCCAACGGAGCCATGGCCGACGCGCTGCGCCGGGCGGGTTTCGGCAAGTAGGCAGATCGCACGCGTCCGGTCCCGCCGCGCCGTGAGACCGGACGTCGATGTGGGGCACGGCCTCCCGCCGTGGCCGCGAGCGGACACGCTCGTGTCCGCTCCCGCGGGTTGTTCGGTGTGTCGCACGCGGTTCTGCTGGCGGTCATGATGTTCCTGCACAATGTGGCTGAGGGCGGGTTCGGGCGCGGAGCATCCGGCCCGCGCACGGACAGCGATCGCGCACCACTGGCCGGAGACGGGTATGGCGGGTATCAGACGATGGCTCGATGATTCGGTCATCGCGCAGGGACGTCTGCCGCTGCTGTGCTTCCTGCTCGGATTCATCGTCGGATTCCTGCTGATCCGGCTGAGCGTCCGGCTGATCCGCAAGCGGGTGCGCTGGTGGCCGGGCAATCTGCGCGCGGGTGACGTGCACATCCACCACATGGTGTTCGGCGTGGTGCTGGTGCTGCTGTCCGGCATCGGCCTGGTCGCCAGTTACGGCAGCGGGGTCGGGCCGGTCAGCGTGCTCGCGGCGGCGTTCGGGGTGGGCGCGGCCCTCGTCCTCGACGAGTTCGCGCTCATCTACTACCTGCGCGACGTGTACTGGGAGGAGCAGGGCCGCACCTCGGTCGACGCGGTCTTCGTGGCGCTGGCCGTGACGGGCCTGCTGCTGCTGGGCTTCCATCCGCTGTGGCTGTTGGAGGTCAACGACATCCGCTACGACGACAGCACGCCGGGCCGCCTGCTGCTGGCGCTGTTCGCCGTGGTGAATCTCGGGCTCGCCGCCGTCGTCATCGCCAAGGGCAAGATCTGGACCGGCCTGTTCGGCATGTTCTTCCTGCCCCTGCTGGTGGTGGGCGCGCTGCGGCTGAGCCGTCCCGGCGCGCCGTGGGCCCGCTGGCGCTACGCCGGTCGCTCGAAACTCATGCAGCGCGCGATCCGCCGCGAACGCCGCTACCGCAGGCCGGTGATCCGGGCGAAGATCTTCGTGCAGGACCTCATCGCCGGCAGCCCCGATGTGGCACACGTCCGGCGGGCGACCGAGGAGGAGCTGGCCCGCCGCGTGGTCCCGGCCCCCGCGCCGCCGCACCCGCCCAGGATCGTCCGGAAGGTGGCCGATCCGACCGGCGTCAACGCGGCCTCGTAGCCGACGCGTGTGGCCCGGGCAACCCGATTAACCCCGTGGTGGGAAGGTCTGGCACAATAGCCGGGTTGCCCTGGGCAAGTCTGCCCCGGCGCACCGCCCAATATCCGGAGCACGAACCGGTCGAGCGTACGCCGCCGCCAGGTTCCTCTGTTCACGCGAACTTCCAAAGGACGGAAATGAACACCCTCGACTTCGTCGACGAAAAGTCGCTGCGCACCGATGTCCCCGACTTCCGGCCGGGCGACACCATCAACGTGCACGTGAAGGTCATCGAAGGCAACAAGGAGCGCATCCAGGTCTTCAAGGGCGCGGTCATCCGGCGCCAGGGTGGCGGCATCCGCGAGACCTTCACGGTCCGCAAGGTCTCCTTCGGTGTCGGTGTCGAGCGCACCTTCCCGGTACACAGCCCCAACATCGACCACATCGATGTCGTGACCCGCGGCGATGTCCGCCGGGCCAAGCTGTACTACCTGCGCGATCTGCGCGGCAAGGCCGCCAAGATCAAGGAAAAGCGCTGAGATCGTCAGCATGCTCGCGAAACCCCCGGCCGGTCGGCCGGGGGTTTTTCGTTTGGGGCGCCCGGGGCGGCAGCGCGCGGCTCCTCAGCGGGCCGGGCTACGCTGTTCGGCGTGGCAGACGATTACGACTCGGTGCGGGTGACCGGAGCGGATGACGATCGCGCGGGGGAGACCACGCCGAGACAGCGGCGCGGGCGTGCGAAGAAGCAGAAGAAGCAGCGCCCGTTCTGGCAGGAGCTGCCGATTCTCATCGTGATCGCCGCGGTGATCGCCGCCCTGGTGGTGACTTTCATCGGCCGTCCGTACGTGATTCCGTCGCAATCGATGGAACCGACGCTGCACGGCTGCTCCGGCTGTACCGGCGACCGCATCTACGTCGAGAAGCTCAGCTACGACTTCGGCGATCCGAAGCCCGGCGACGTGGTGGTCTTCGTGGGACCGAGCCAGTCGTGGAACAAGGCCTACCAGTCCAACCGGTCGAGCAATATCGTCATTCGCGGCGTGCAGAACTTCTTCTCGTTCTTCGGTTTGGTGCCGCCGGACGAGAACGACCTGGTGAAGCGGGTGATCGCGACCGGCGGTCAGACCGTGCAGTGCTGTGACGCCCAGGGCCGGGTGCTGGTCGACGGCAAACCGCTCGACGAGCCGTACGCGCACTACAACTACCCGTATCAAGCGGGCCTGCCCTATGCGGTGAAGACTCCGGGCGCCCTGTCCATCAACCCCCGCGGCCGCGAATTCGGTCCGATCAAGGTGCCCGACGGCAACGTCTGGGTGATGGGCGACAATCGCAACGAATCCGCCGACTCCCGCGCGCACGTGGACGACGAGTACTCCGGCACCGTGCCTGTCGACGACATCCGCGGCAAGGCGGTCTTCAAGATCTGGCCGCCGAACCGGATCGGCCCGATCCGATCGCAGGATCCCCAAGCTCAGTAAGGCGTCGGACGCGGTAGATAATCGAATGGTGGGTGTTGTGGCGCGGAATCAACAGCGCGTCGTCCGCAACGGTAAGGGCGGCAAGGGAATTCGACCCGTCGCTGTCCGCAGCGGAGACTGGCCGCCCCGGGTGGTGATGCGCCGGGCCGCCGGCCTGCGCACGCTGGAGGCGGCGCTGATCCGTAGCGGCCTGGGGCCGGTCGCGGGGGTCGACGAGGCCGGGCGCGGGTGCTGTGCGGGCCCGCTGGTGGTCGCGTCGTGCCTGCTGGCGCCCAAGGCGTACGACTCGCTGGCCGAGCTGGACGATTCCAAGAAGCTCACCGAGGCCACCCGCGAGCGGCTGTTCCCGATCATCAAGCGGCGGGCGCTGGCGTGGGACGTGGTGGTGATCCCGGCGTGGGAGATCGACGCGATCGGCATCCACGTCGCCAATATCGAGGGCATGCGGCGCGCGGTGGCCGGACTGGGCGCCGAACCCGGTTACGTGCTCACCGACGGGTTCCGCGTGCCCGGTATCCCGGTGCCGTCGCTGCCGGTGATCGGCGGGGACGCGTCGGCGGCATGTATCGCCGCGGCCAGCATCCTGGCCAAGGTCACCCGCGACCGGATGATGGTCGACCTGGACAAACGCCTGCCCGGCTACGGTTTCGCCGCGCACAAGGGATACAACACCCCCGAACACCTGGCCGCGCTGAAGGAACTGGGCCCGACCGACGAGCATCGCCGGTCGTGGCGCAACGTGCGGATGACCGGCCGGGCGGACGAGACCGTCGCCGAGCCGGAACTGCTCGACGCCCTGGCAGCCGATCCGGAGGCGGAGATCGCCGCGCCGGACATGCCCGAGTCGAGGCGAGTGGCTACCGGCACGGCCCATGCGAGATGATGTGACCGGCACACCCGTGTGGCGAGAAGGAGGACGGTCCACCAGATGAGCGCCGAGGACCTGGAGAAATACGAAACCGAGATGGAACTCTCGCTGTATCGCGAGTACAAGGACATCGTCGGGCAGTTCTCGTACGTGGTGGAGACCGAACGCCGCTTCTACCTCGCCAACTCCGTCGAGTTGCGGCCGCAGAACGCCGACGGCGAGGTGTACTTCGAGGTGCGCATGTCGGATGCGTGGGTGTGGGACATGTACCGCCCGGCCCGCTTCGTCAAACACGTGCGGGTCATCACGTTCAAGGACGTGAACATCGAGGAGCTGGAGAAACCGGACCTGCGCCTGCCGGAGTAGCGGCGAGTTGTCCACAGCCGCACGGTTGTCCACAGGCCGGTTGTTTCCGCAGGTCGATGTCGTTGGCGCCGTGGCGGTTCCGGGCACGCTGGGCGGGTGGCACATAATCTGGCGCTCGGCGCACACGGGGAAGAGCTGGCCGCGCGGTTCCTGCGCGCGTCCGGGATGGAGATCGTCGAACAGAACTGGCGCTGCCGCTACGGCGAGCTGGACCTGATCGCCCGCGATGCGGAGGTCACCGCCTTCGTCGAGGTGAAGACCCGTTCGGGCCTCGGCTTCGGCGCTCCGGCGGAGTCCGTGACGTTCAGCAAACAGCAGCGCATCCGCCGCCTGGCGCTGCTGTGGCTCAACGAGCAGGACGGACCGTGGCGGCGCATCCGCTTCGATGTGGTCTCGGTGCTGTTGATCCGCGACCGCGAACCGGCCATCGACCACCTGAAGGCGGTGTTCTGATGGCCCTCGGCCGGGCCCACTCCGTCGCGGTGGCAGGGGTGGACGGCCAGCTGGTGGAGATCGAGGCCGATATCGGCCAGGGGCTACCGTCGGTTCATCTGGTCGGGCTGCCCGACACCACCTTGCAGGAATCCCGCGACCGGATTCGCGCCGCGGTCACCAACTCGGGGGAGAAATGGCCCGACGGCCGGGTGATCCTGGCGTTGTCCCCGGCCACACTGCCGAAGGTCGGCAGTGTGTACGACCTGGCCCTCGCGGCCGCGGTACTCGATGCGGGAGACGCGATTCCGGCCGCCCGCCTGGCGGGCACGGCACTGCTGGGTGAGCTGGCGCTGGACGGCCGTGTGCGGCGGGTGCGCGGCATCCTGCCCGCCGTGCTGGCGGCCCGGAACGCGGGCCGGTCCACCGTTGTCGTGCCGGAATGCGCGCTGGCGGAGGCCGGGCTGGTCGCCGGGATCACCGTGCTCGGCGCGGCGACGCTGCGCGAACTCGTCGCCTGGCTGCGCGGCGACGGCGTACTCCGCGAACCCGACGGCCAACTTCCGCCGACGGAACGCACCGTCGGCGACCTGAACGAGGTGGTGGGCCAGGACGACGCCCGCTGGGCGCTCGAGGTGGCCGCGGCCGGCGGCCATCACGTCCTGCTCACCGGCCCGCCGGGGATCGGCAAAACCATGCTGGCGCAACGCCTCCCGGGCCTGCTGCCGCCATTGACCGAGACCGAGTCGCTGGAGGTCACGGCCATCCATTCGGTGGCAGGCACCCTGTCCGGCTCCCATCCGCTGGTCACGATGCCGCCGTTCGTCGCACCGCATCACTCGACATCGGTGAGCGCCATGGTCGGCGGCGGCTCGGGATCGGCCCGGCCGGGTGCGGTCAGCTGTGCCCACCGCGGGGTGCTGTTCCTCGACGAATGCGCCGAGATCGGGGCGAAGGTGCTGGAGGCCTTGCGAACTCCGCTGGAAGAGGGTGAGGTGCGCATCGCCCGCCGCGACGGCGTGGCCCGGTATCCGGCGCGCTTCCAGCTCATTTTGGCGGCAAATCCGTGCCCGTGCGCCCCCGCTCGCGATGTGGACTGCATCTGCGCCCCGCTGGCCCGGAGGCGTTACCTGGGCAAACTGTCCGGCCCGCTGATGGACCGGATCGATATCTGGGTCCAGATGCACAGCCAGGCCGCTGGCGCCTTCGCCACCTCCGATGTCGAGAGCAGCGAGGTGGTGCGCGGCCGGGTCGAGGTGGCCCGCCAGGCGGCCGTGCGGCGATGGTCGGAATACGGCTGGGCCACCAATGCCGAAGTCCCCGGCCACATCCTGCGCCAGCGCTTCCGCCTCCCGCGCGAATCCCTGGCCCCGGTCGAGAACGCCCTCCGCCACGGCCGCATGTCCGCCCGGGGCGCCGACCGCGCCATCCGCGTCGCCTGGACCGTCAGCGACTTGCGCGGCGGAGACATCCCCACCACCCAGGACGTTCTCCAGGCCCTCAACTTCCGCCAGCGAGGCTCGTCATGAGCGGCAGCGCCGAAGCGCCTCCACCGTGCCGGAGCATCTCCTCCGAGAGGACATCGCGGGATACGGAATTCGGGCTCGATGAGGTCGTGGATGCGGCGGATGACCTGGTGACCGTCGACGCCGACGCTCGGATGTTGGCGTGGGTGTATCTGTCACGGGTGGTGTCGGGGCCGTGTGCGGCGCTGTCGGCGTTGATCGAACAGGTGGGGGTGGTGGAAGCCGCTCGGGCCGTGCGGGAGTGCGAGTTGCCGCAGGCGCTGCGCGGGCCCACTGAATCGCGGCGCGGAATCGACCGGGCCGAGCGGGATCTGGAGGTGCTCGCCCGGCTGGGCGGGCGGGTGGTGACCCCGGACGATCCGGAGTGGCCGTCCTGGCGGATGCTCGGCCTGAGCCAGCTCGACCCCGCGCGCGACGCGGGAGCGGCGGTGCCGCTGGTGCTGTGGGTGCGTGGGCCACTGTCGCTGCTGGAGTCGAGCGAGCGCGCGATCGCCGTGGTGGGCGCGCGGTGCAGCAGCGGCTACGGCGAGCACGCGACCGCGGAGATCGTCGGCGAACTCGCCTGCGCGGGATGGTCCATCGTCTCCGGTGCCGCATTCGGGATAGATGGCGCGGCCCACCGCACGGCCCTGGCGGTGGGTGGCACCACGATCGCGGTGCTCGCGTGCGGCGTCGATCGGCCGTATCCCGCCCAGCACGAGCGCCTGCTCGCCGAGATAGCCGAAAACGGCCTGGTGATCAGTGAATACCCGCCTGGCGAGACCGCGCACAAGCACCACTTCCTGGCCAGGAACCGGCTCGTCGCCGCATTGGCCGACGGGGTGCTCGTCGTCGAGGCCGGGCTGCGCAGCGGCGCTCGCAATACCGTGAAATGGGCTCGGCGCCTGGGCCGCCCGGCACTGGCGGTGCCCGGTCCGATCACCTCGGCGTCCTCGGTCGGCTGCCACCGCATGATCCGCGACGGCGAGGCCCTCCTCGTCAGCCGATCCGAGGAAATCCTCGACGAGGTGGGCCCGCTACGCCTGTCCCTGCCGACCGCCAACCCCGCCGACACCCTCGACGGCGACCTGGCGGCGGCGTACGCCGCCCTCCCCGCCATCGGTTCCCGCACCCCTCTCGAACTCGCCCGCCACTCCGGCCTGTCCCTCCCCGCCGTCCGCGCGGCCCTACCCGCCCTGGAACTACTCGGCCTGGTCGGCCTGGACGAAAGCGGCTGGTTCCGCAAACACCCCCGCCCCGACAACCGACCATGATCGGTGCGGGTACGGGACACGTCGTGGCGGCGCGGCGACTTGCGGGTGGCTGGGGGACGGGCGACCGTTGGCGGTATGGATGGTTTGCCCGAGGATTTGGAGGCGCTGCTCGAGGAGTATGGGCGGCATCTGCGGCTCGGGCGGAACCGGTCGGCGCATACCGTGCGGGCTTACGTGGGGGATGCGCGGTCGCTGCTGGTTCATCTGCTGTCGCGGTCCCCGGATTCCGGTGTCGCGGAGGTCGACCTGCCGCTGCTGCGGTCGTGGCTGGCGGCGCAGGGGAGTGGCGGGGCGGCGCGCACCACCATGGCCCGGCGGGCCTCGGCGGCACGGACCTTCACCGCGTGGCTGACCCACACCGGCAAACTCGCCGTCGACCCGGGGCCGCGACTCGGGTCCGCCAAGGCCCACCGGGTACTGCCGGCCGTCCTGGGCCGGGAGCAGGCGAGTTCCGCGATGCAGGCGGCGGAATCCGGTGCGGCGCAATCGGATCCGATGGCGCTGCGAGACCGCCTGATCGTCGAGATGCTGTACGCGACCGGGATCCGCGTCAGCGAGCTGTGCGGTCTCGACATCGACGACGTGGACCGCGAACGCCGCCTGGCCCGGGTCCTCGGCAAGGGCAACAAGGAACGCTCGGTCCCGTTCGGCCTCCCCGCCGATCAGGCACTGGAGCTTTGGCTGCGCTCGGGCCGCCCGTCCTTCGCCACACCCGAATCCGGCCGCGCTCTCCTGCTCGGCCGCCGTGGCCGCCGCCTGGACCAGCGCCAGGCGCGAACCGTTGTCCACGAGGTGGTTTCGGCCATCCCCGGAGCCCCGGACATGGGCCCGCACGGCCTCCGCCACACCGCCGCCACCCACCTCTTGGAGGGCGGCGCAGACCTGCGCGTGGTGCAGGAACTTCTGGGCCACGCCAGCATGGCCACGACCCAGCTGTACACCCACGTCTCCATCGAGCGCCTGAAAAAGGTCCACGACCAAGCTCACCCACGCGCCT
This sequence comes from Nocardia transvalensis NBRC 15921, assembly GCF_000308875.1. Taxonomy (GTDB): domain Bacteria; phylum Actinomycetota; class Actinomycetes; order Mycobacteriales; family Mycobacteriaceae; genus Nocardia; species Nocardia transvalensis. The sequence goes on along the minus strand of NZ_BAGL01000062.1, from coordinate 98,708 downwards.
GACCAGCGTCGGCGATCGGAGAGGACGCACCGAACGTCCGGCTCAGCTCAGCGGGTGGACCCCGCGCGGGCAGTCAGGCAGGTCAGCCGGGACGGATGGCGTCGATGTACTTCCCGGCGATGTAGCGCTGTATCGCGCGGACGAGTGGTCCGCCGAGCCGGGTGTACCAGGCGCTGGGACGGGAGAAGGCCGCGACGAGGCCGTAGACGGAGTCGTCGGCCGGGTCGTATTCGACGGCGAAGAGTTCCTCACCGGTCTCCGGATGGCCGGGGAGAGTGCCGTAGGCGAAGCCGCGGCGGGTCGGTTCGTCGAGAACGTAGACCACCCGGCACGGCGCGGTGATGCCCAGCGGGCCCGGGCCGAGGCGCACGGTCAGCTGGGTGCCCGGCTCTGCCGTCGGTGTGCTCGCGGAATGAAAGATGCCGGTGCCGTGCTGCATTCGGTACGCCAGGATCTGCGCGCCCGCCGTGTCGAACAGCGCTCGCCCGGACCCGATGCGGCGCCGCAGCCGGAAGTGGTGATAGCCGGGCGGGAATTCGCCGTTCGTCGCGCCGGTTTCGGCATAGGTGAACGGGGGAGTATGGGGCATGGCGCCATCCTGCTCTCCGCTACGCGGTAGCGAAAGGCGGCAGCGCAGACTCACGTGATGTATCGCGAGCTATCGCCGATACTTCATGCTACCGTCGGTTAGGTAACCCTAATTATGGAGGTGCTTTCCTTGGCTCGCCCCCGTCACAGCTTCGTCGTCCGCCGCACCGAACGCCTGACCGGTCACCTGATCCGGGTGTACCTCGGCGGTCCGGGCTTCGCGACCTTCGAACCCAGCGAGTTCACCGATTCCTACGTCAAACTGGTCTTCCCCGGACCGGACGGCGACACCGTACGCACCTACACGGTGCGCGCGGTCGACCCGGAACAGCAAGAGATCGCGATCGATTTCGTCTATCACGGCGACGAGGGCGTCGCGGGCCCGTGGGCCGCCGCCGCGAAGTCCGGTGACGAGATCGAACTCATGGGCCCCAGCGGCGCCTACTCGCCGCGCGCGGACGCCGACTGGCACCTGCTCGCCGGAGACGAGGCCGCCCTGCCCGCCATCGCCACCGCCTGCGCCGCGCTGCCCGCCGGCGCCGTCGGCCGGGCGTTCGTCGAAATCGCCGGTCCCGCGGACGAACTCGACTTCACCCGCCCCGAGGGCGTCGAGCTGACCTGGATCCATCGCGGCGACCAGGCGCCCGGCGAGGCGCTGGCCGCGGCCGTCCGCTCCGAGCCGTGGCGCGACGGGCAGGCGCACGTGTTCATCCACGGCGAAGCCCAGGCGGTCATGCACGACCTGCGCCCCTACGTCCGCAAGGAGCGCGGAGTCCCGGCCGCATGGGCATCCATCTCCGGATATTGGCGCCGCGGCCGCACCGAGGAGACCTTCCGCGAATGGAAGCGCGAACTCGCCGAACGCGAGGGCACAGTTCCGGCAGGCCGCTGAGCGCGGTCCTCGTTCTGTCTAGTGCGCCGCGCCGAGTGGTGTGCCGTCACCGTTCGGAACGACCGGTTTGAGACGTAGGGGCGCGGCGCGGACGAGTCCGAGCGGGTCGACGTAATCACGGCCGCGCCGGGCGCCCCAGTGCAGGCAGGCGCCCGGGCAGCCGGGGTGCCCGGATTCGAGGGTGCCGAGCACTTCACCTCGAATGATCCTGTGCCCCACCGTGATCGCGGACCGCACCGGCTCGTAGGTGGTGCGCAGCCCACCGGCGTGATCGAGCGACACCACCGGCTTCCCGCCGACCTCACCCGCGAATACGACGATCCCGTCGCCCGCCGCCAGCACCGGCTGCCCGTCGGCGCCGCCCAGATCCACCCCGCGGTGCCCGGGCAGCCAGTCGTGCGGCGGCTTGTCGAACCGCCGCAGTAGGGGCGGCCGCGGCTGCAACGGCCAGCCGTACCTCCCGCCGGGCGCGGCGTCGGCATCGGGCGCGGGCAGTACGACCGGCAGCAACAACCACCCCAGGACGAGCACGATTATCCGGCGCATGCCCGTCACACTGCCGCCCGTGTGACGCCGGGAAAAGCCCGATACCGGCGAGTGTGGACAACTTCGGTGATTGTGAACACACGCTGGGTCACCGCGTCCGTATACGCGCAGGCCGCCCCGGACGGTCCGATGACCACCGATTAGGACCGGGGAAGGCTGCGGCGTAGACTGGCCGGGCGGTTCACCTCCGTGTGAATCGACTTCGCGCGCCCGACTCATATGGGTCGTCGGCTGGTCCCAGAGTTTTTCAGAACTTCCGGGTCCGGCGGCCCCGGGCGCTAGGGCGGGGATCACCGATCTCCGCGTCAACCGGCTACGAAAGCGAGATACGCGGCTATGGCTGTCGTAACTATGAAGCAGCTGCTCGACAGCGGCGCACACTTCGGGCACCAGACCCGCCGTTGGAACCCGAAGATGAAGCGGTTCATCTTCACCGACCGCAACGGCATCTACATCATCGACCTGCAGCAGACGCTGACCTACATCGACAAGGCGTACGAGTTCGTCAAGGAGACCGTCGCCCACGGTGGGACCGTGCTGTTCGTCGGCACCAAGAAGCAGGCGCAGGAGTCCATCGCCTCCGAGGCGACCCGCGTCGGCATGCCCTACGTGAACCAGCGCTGGCTGGGCGGCATGCTCACCAACTTCTCCACCGTGCACAAGCGCCTGCAGCGCCTCAAGGAGCTCGAGGCGATGGAGCAGACCGGTGGTTTCGAGGGTCGCACCAAGAAGGAAATCCTCATGCTGACGCGTGAGAAGAACAAGCTGGAGCGCACCCTCGGCGGCATCCGCGATATGGCCAAGGTGCCCTCGGCCATCTGGGTCGTCGACACCAACAAGGAGCACATCGCCGTCGGTGAGGCTCGCAAGCTGAACATCCCGGTCATCGCGATCCTGGACACCAACTGCGACCCCGACCTGGTCGACTACCCGATCCCGGGCAACGACGACGCGATCCGCTCGGCCGCACTGCTCACCAAGGTCGTCGCCTCCGCGGTCGCCGAGGGTGTGCAGGCCCGCGCCGCGCGCGCCGGTGGCGACGCCAAGCCCGAGGCGGGCGCCGGCGAGCCGCTCGCCGAGTGGGAGCAGGAGCTGCTGGCCCAGGCCACCCCGACCACCGAGGGTGCCCCGGAAGCCGCCGCCGAAGCCGCTCCGGAGACCGCCGCCGAGGCGGAGCTGAAGGAGGAGCCGGCCGCCAAGACCCCGGCCGACTTCTGATAGCTCGAGAATATGTTCACCGTGCCGGCCCTTCCTGTTGGGAAGCGGTCGGCATGGTGGTGCTAGCGACCTGAAACCTTAACCACCCAAGGAGGCTCGCCAGGATGGCGAACTACACCGCCGCGGATGTCAAGAGGCTCCGCGACCTCACCGGCTCCGGCATGATGGACTGCAAGAAGGCCCTCGAGGAGACCGACGGCGACTTCGACAAGGCCGTCGAGGTGCTCCGCATCAAGGGCGCCAAGGACGTCGGCAAGCGTGCCGAGCGCGCCACCGCCGAGGGCCTGGTCATCGCCTCGAACGGCGTCATGTTCGAGATCAACTCCGAGACCGACTTCGTCGCCAAGAACGACGAGTTCCAGAACGTCGCCGGCGATATCGCCGAGGCCGCCGCCAAGGTCCGCCCGGCCGACCTGGACGCGCTGAAGGCGATCGACGTCAACGGCAAGACCGCCGACCAGGTCGTGCAGGAGCTCGCCGCGAAGATCGGCGAGAAGCTGGAACTGCGCCGCGTCGTCTCCTACGACGGCCCAGTCGCGACCTACCTGCACAAGCGTTCCTCGGACCTGCCGCCCGCCGTCGGCGTGCTGGTCGAGTACCAGGGCGAGGGCGACGCCGCCGCCGAGGCCGCCCGCTCGGCCGCCATGCAGATCGCCGCGCTCAAGGCCCGCTATGTCACCCGCGACGAGGTTCCGGCCGACATCGTGGAGAAGGAGCGCTCCATCGCCGAGGCGACCGCCCGCGAGGAGGGCAAGCCGGAGGGCGCGCTGCCGAAGATCGTCGAGGGCCGCGTCAACGGCTTCTACAAGGATGTCGTGCTGCTGGAGCAGCCGTCGGTCACCGACTCCAAGAAGACCGTCAAGCAGCTGCTGGACGACGCCGGCGTCACCGTGACCCGCTTCTCGCGCTTCGAGGTCGGCCAGGCGTAACCGCCGCCGGACAGCGACCGATGCCCCCGGACAACCCGACCGGTTCGTCCGGGGGCATCGTCGTGCCGGTGGCTCGGCGCGCCGCGGACGCTGTCCGAAGTGCGCCGGTTCAGGACGAATTCGAGGGTCGGTGCACGTTTCGGTGCGGTGGTAGGGCAGGATGGACGCAGCTTTCGTCACCGTCCCGTGTACCTCCCGACACCGGATGGTCTTTTCGCGTGTGTAGCCAGGCCGCCTAACAAAAGGAGACCGATGTCGGACCCGGAACCGGCCCGTAAGGGTTATCGCCGAGTACTCCTCAAACTGGGTGGGGAGATGTTCGGCGGCGGTAACGTCGGACTCGATCCCGATGTGGTGGAGACGGTCGCCGAGCAGATCGCCGAGGTGGTCGGCTCGGGTGTTCAGGTGGCGGTGGTCATCGGCGGCGGCAACTTCTTCCGCGGCGCCGAACTGGAGGAGCGCGGTATGGAGCGCGCCCGCTCGGACTATATGGGCATGCTCGGTACGGTGATGAACAGCCTTGCGCTGCAAGACTTTCTGCAGAAACAAGGTGTCGACACCAGGGTACAGACGGCCATCACGATGGGCCAGGTCGCCGAACCCTATCTGCCGCTGCGCGCCAAGCGGCACCTGGAGAAGGGCCGCGTCGTGATCTTCGGCGCCGGGATGGGCATGCCCTACTTCTCCACCGACACCACCGCCGCGCAGCGCGCCCTCGAGATCGGCGCCGAGGTGGTGCTGATGGCGAAGGCGGTCGACGGCGTGTTCGACGACGACCCGCGACTGAATCCGGACGCCACCATGTTCTCGGAGGTCACGCACAAGGAAGTGCTCGAAAAGGGGTTGAAGGTCGCCGACGCCACCGCGTTCAGCCTCTGTATGGACAACCAGATGCCGATGCTGGTGTTCAATCTTCTGACGAAGGGCAATATCGCCCGTGCGGTGGCCGGTGAGAAGATCGGCACACTGGTTCGGTCCTGATTCGTGGCCCGCCTGAGCCCCGGAACCGACATACGACGAACGCTGTGGAGGAAACGGTCGTGATTGAAGAAGCGCTCTTCGACGCCGAGGAGAAGATGGAGAAGGCTGTCTCGGTGGCGAAGGACGACCTCGGAGGCATCCGGACCGGGCGCGCGAATCCGAGCATGTTCAACAGGATCGTCGTCGACTACTACGGTGCGCCGACGCCGATCACCCAGATGTCGAGCATCACGGTCCCCGAGCCGCGCATGGTCGTCATCAAGCCCTACGAACAGGCCCAGCTACAAACGATCGAGACCGCGATTCGGAACTCGGATCTGGGTGTGAACCCGACTGACGACGGCAACATCATTCGCGTCTCGATCCCGCAGCTCACCGAGGAACGCCGGCGCGAGCTGGTCAAGCAGGCCAAGTCCAAGGGCGAGGACGCCAAGATCGCCATCCGCAACGTGCGGCGCAAGGCGATGGACGAGCTGAACCGCATCCAGAAGGACGGCGAGGCCGGCGAGGACGAGGTCGGCCGCGCCGAGAAGGAACTGGACAAGACGACCCACAAGTACGTCGCGCAGATCGACGAACTGGTCAAGCACAAGGAATCGGAACTGCTCGAGGTCTGAGGCCTTCGGAAGTGTGCCCGCCGGAGCCGGGGACGGAGTAGACGACAAGTGAGCGACGGGACAATGGTGGCCGAAGAAGCCGCCGCCGGCGATGCGATGCCGGCGAGCGACACGCCCGGTGCGACACCGGACCAGGAGACGCCGTCGGCGCCTGCGCCGAACGGTAAGTCCTCGCGTGCCGGGCGGAACTTACCGGCCGCGCTGGGCGTCGGCCTCGCGCTCGGCCTATCGCTCATCGCGATCCTGTTGTTCGTGCCGAAGGTGCTCATCGGCGTCGTCGCCGCGGCGATCGCGGTCGCCACCTGGGAGGTCGGCAAGCGGCTGCGCGAGGCCGACGTGCTGGTGCCGCGGATACCGCTGATCGTCGGCGGGCAGGCGATCCTATGGCTGGCCTGGCCGTACGGCACCGACGGCGTGGCGGGGGCGTTCGCGGCGACGGCCCTGGTGTGCATGTGCTGGCGGCTGTTCGATCACGGCCTGTCGGCGACGCCGCGAAACTTCCTGCGCGACACCGCGATCACCCTTTTCGTGCTGGCATGGGTGCCGCTGCTGGCCTCGTTCGCGGTGGTGCAGCTGCAGGAGGACGACGGCAACCTGCGGGTGCTGACCTTCATGATCCTGGTGGTCTGCTCCGATGTCGGCGGTTACGTCGCCGGGGTGCTGTTCGGCAAGCATCCGATGGTGCCCGCGATCAGCCCGAAGAAGTCCTGGGAGGGATTCGCCGGGTCGATGGTGTTCTCCGTCATCGGCGGCCTGCTCACCGTCACCCTGCTGCTGCAGGCGAATTCGATGATCGGCGTGCTCGCGGGCGTGCTGGTCGTGCTGGTGGCGACCGCGGGCGACCTCATCGAATCGCAGGTCAAGCGCGAGCTGGGCATCAAGGATATGGGCACGCTGCTGCCCGGCCACGGCGGCATCATGGACCGCCTGGACTCGATGCTCCCGTCGGCCTTCGTGTCCTGGCTGGTCTTCACCGCGCTCTTGTAGTTCTCACCCTCGTTTGGCCGCCCGTCGCAACTGCAGAATCCGCCACCCACCCACGAGGGCCATCACCAGCGCTCCGGCGATCACCGAGAGCAGGATCGTGATGCCGAGCGGCAGCGAGAAGGTCCAGAAGAACAGGTGGACCTCCGCCTGATCCAGGTTCTGGATCACGAAGATCAGCAGCACGATGCCCAGTACGGCCGCCGCCACGAGGGCGACCCAGGTGTAGCCGGTGCGGGTCTTCAGCGAGGTTTTGCGCGGCGCCTGCGTGGCCGGGCGCTTACCCGTCGTGGGCTCCGTGGTCGCGGGTTTCTGCCCGCTCGGGGGAGTGTGGTCGGCCGGAGGCGTCGTCGCGGGCGGGGAAGTGCCGGCGTGCGGTTCCGGTCCCGAAGTCGGTGCTGCGTCGCTGGTCATACCTCGATCATTGCCGATAGCTATGGTCTTTACACACATATCCTCCGGTGGATGTGGGGATGTGACCACCGACTCGTCGCCCACCTGCCGGTTCGGATCACTCGGATGGGACACTGGAGGGGTTATGACTACCTCCCTCCCGCTCGTCTTCGATGCCCCGCGCCGGGGCATGCCGCCGCGTCATCTCGCCGACCTGGACGCGGACGAGCGGCGCCGGGTGGTCGAGGAGCTGGGCCTGCCCAAGTTCCGCGCCGACCAGATCGCGCGGCAGTACTACGGCCGCCTGCAAGCCGATCCGGAACAGATGACCGACCTCCCCGCGACGATGCGGACCAAGGTGGCCGAGGCGCTGTTCCCGCCGCTGCTGACCGAGGTGCGGCATGTGGTGTGCGATGAGGGCACCACCCGCAAATCCCTCTGGCGCGCGAACGACGGCACCCTGCTCGAGTCGGTGCTCATGCGCTACACCGACCGCAACACCCTGTGCATCTCCAGCCAGGCCGGCTGCGGCATGGCCTGCCCCTTCTGCGCCACCGGCCAGGGCGGCCTGAACCGCAACCTCTCCACCGCCGAGATCGTCGACCAGGTGCGCGCCGCCGCGGCCGCCCTGCGCGACGGCGAGGTCGCCGGCGGCCCCGGCCGCCTGTCGAACATCGTCTTCATGGGCATGGGCGAGCCGCTCGCCAACTACAAGCGCGTGGTCAACGCCGTCCGCCGCATCACCTCCCCGGCGCCCGACGGCCTCGGCATCTCCCAGCGCAACGTGGTGGTCTCGACGGTCGGCCTGGCCCCCGCCATCCGCAAACTGGCGGACGAGGGCCTGTCGGTAACCCTCGCGGTCTCGCTGCACACCCCCGACGACGAACTCCGAGACACCCTGGTCCCGGTCAACAACCGCTGGCCGGTCGCCGAAGTCCTCGACGCCGCCCGCTACTACGCCGACAAGTCCGGCCGCCGCGTCTCCATCGAGTACGCCCTCATCCGAGACATCAACGACCACCCCTGGCGAGCCGACATGCTGGGTTCCAAACTCCACAAGGCCCTAGGCTCCCGAGTCCACGTAAACCTGATCCCCCTCAACCCCACCCCCGGCTCCAAGTGGGACGCCTCCCCGAAACCCATTGAGCGAGAGTTCGTCCGGCGTGTGGAGGCCCAGGGCGTGCCGTGCACAGTGCGGGATACGCGAGGCCAGGAAATCGCCGCGGCCTGCGGCCAACTCGCCGCGGAGGCGTAGCCCCGGATTGAAGGCTCGGCTCGCAGTAGTCTTTTCGCGGTGGCGCGGGAAACGCATCCGGGACCCGGAGGATGTGCTTGGTCACTGGCGGACTATAGAGATGGACAGCTGGGACCACGACGCGATTGAGCTGCTCGAGCCCAAGGTACATCGAATTTCTGGTGAACGGCAAAGGCGAGTTCGCGATCATCGTCGTGAACGGCTGCATGGATTGCCGCCCAACAGCAACAAGGCGGTCATGACGGGGTTGGTTCAGCTGGGAAGACAATGACGAATGCGACCCGGCTTCCCGACGATCTGCGCAGCAACGCTGTGTGAAACGGGGCGGGCCAGCGGGTCTCGGCGGATTATGTGTGGGTCCGGGATTGCTCTGCCCGGCTACTTGGTTCGCAGGACGTCCAGCAGGTCCCCATTGGTGACTCGCCAGAAGGTCCAGCCGTTCCGGTTGGCGTTGACTCCTGGCTTGAGAGCGTTCACCACCGCACGTGCGCCTTCGCTCGGTGATCGAAAGGTTTGCCCTGCCAATGCGCCGTCCGTGATCGTCAAGGCCTGGGTGGCGGCATCGAATCGACCGCAGACGCGGGTGCCCGCATACAGGCAGAACACCTCGTGGCCCGTTGCTGTCGCCGCGAGCGGTTGCGATCCGTTGGTGGTCGACGGTGCAGTTGTGGCGAGGAATGCCGTCAGTAGCCTGCTGACCACATCTGCGGTGGGCACGGCCCACGCATTGGACAAGGCTTCGATTGTCGCGGCGACGCCGTCGTCTACCTCAATTGCTCTCATGTGGACACCATAGCAAAGTTGCCTAGGCTGAAGACTCTGGTATCGTGGTCTGGCGCGGGTTCGAGGCGGCGAGGCAGTCGCAGTCCGAGTATCAGTCGGACTGCGATAGGTTGGGCGGAGGTGATCGAATTTTCGGGGGAACAGTGGGCATGTCATGGGTCCTCACGGGCGGATACCTGTTGGGAGCTGCCGCAGGTATATTGGTGCCTTGCGCCCGGATGCTGAAGGACTGCTTCGAGGGTGATCGACTCGGAACGTTGTTCGCGATCTGGACGGCACTGCACACCAACGATCCGGGCAAGCGTCAGGCTGCTCTCGATGTCCTCGACCGCCTTCGATCTGAGGATATCTGAGTCTTCGGTGCGAGTTCGAGTAGTAGGTCGTGGCTGTAGTGGCCGCTCGTGATCGCGGTATCGATATCGAGGAAATCTCGGCCAAAAGTTCCAGTTTGTCCGCGACGGCGTCGGCTCGGTAGAGGAGGTCTTGGCCCGCGCATGGAATGAGGCCCGAGGGAAGGTCGTCCTCGGGCCTCATCGGACTGCGTACAGCGGATGATCGGCGGCTTGGGCTACCGGCGATCACCGTCCCCTATGTCGTCCGGAGACGGTTGCCAGTTTATAGCTGACGGACTGGACGGCTCGGTATTTCCGGGTGGTAGCAACCGGGTTGTTATCTTCGACCGAACAGTCTGGAGTTGGGTCTCAGGATCGGTAGCGGTCGGCGGCTTCCTTCAGCAGGGCGCGGGAGCGGTTGGGGGGTGCGGCCTGGACCGTGAGTTGTTCCATGACCTTGCGGTAGTGGTCGAGGTCCTGCTGGCGGTCGAGGTAGGCGGCGCTGGTCAGCTGTTCGAGGTAGACCACGTCGGGGAGTTCGGGTTCGGCGAAGCGGAGCATCGTGAACGAACTGCCCGCCGCGGGGTGGCCGCCGGCCGCGTAGGGCAGGACCTGGATGCTGATCGTGGGCTTCTCGCACATCTCCACGAGGTGGTCGAGCTGGGCGCACAGCACGTCGTGGCCGCCGATCGGCCGGCGCAGCACCGCCTCGTCGAGGACCGCCCACAGCGTCGGCCCGCCGCGTCGGTCGAGGACCTCCTGCCGGCGTCGGCGCAGCTCCACCCGCCGCGCGGATTCGGAGTTCTCGTGGCCGAGCGCCACGACCGCGCGGGCGTACTCCTCGGTCTGCAGCAGGCCGGGAATCAACTGGCCCTCGAACGTCCTGATCGATTTCGCGGCGTACTCGAGGCCGAGGTAGGTCTCGAACCACTGCGGCAGCAGGTCGCTGTAGCGATGCCACCAGCCGGGCTCGTTGGCCTTGCGGACCAGGTCGATGAAGGCGGCGCGGTCGGCCTGGTCGGTGACGCCGTAGAGGGTGAGCAGATCGCGGATATCGCGTTCCTTGAACCCCGTGCGCCCGAGTTCCAGGCGGCTGATCTTGGCGTGCGAGCCCCGGATGTGCTCGGCCGCCGCCTCGCGGGTGATATCCCGCTGCTCCCTGAGCCTGCGCAGTTGCCCGCCGACGGCGATGCGCAGCGCGGTCGGGCCCCGTTCGGCGACGAGGGGATCCAGGCGGCCGATCCGGGCAGATTCTGAAACCATGGGGGGGTTTACTCCGAGGTCGACGATGATCGGCTGTGCGGTCAGTCTCGACGCATGACCTCACCGCGCTGAATACTCATGCTACTGCGCTTTCATCGGTTCACGACATTCCTCGGCCTGTTGATCACCGATCCGCAACGGCCCGCCGCGCCGCCTCCGAATCGCGGTCCCGGCTGTGCACTATGTCGGTCGATCGACATTCCGACGCTGTGGAAGGGGACCGCGTGCCGACGATCGAGACGCCGATGACGCAGGTGTGGCCGGTGCGGGTGGCGCAACGGCCCGAGCGGCGGCGAGTCGCGCTGAGTGTGGTGGCAGCCCTGTCGAGCCTGGCGGGCATCGACACGGCCGTGCACGCCGTGGCCGTTTCGCAGGCGCGGCAGGAATTCGAGATGCCGGCCGGTACGGCCACCGCCGCCGCGGGTATCGGCGGGTTGCTGACGGTGGCGTTCCTGCTGGCCGCCGGGTTGCTGGGCGACCGCATCGGACGCCGGCGGGTGCTGCTTGCGGGCGGGCTCGGCATCGGGATCGGCTGCCTGATCACGGCTCTCGCCACCGACGAGCTGATCTTCATCGCCGGGCGCGCCGTGACCGGGGTGGCCACCGCGGCCGTCGTCGTGACGGCGCTGGCGGTCGTGCGTGGCGTGTTCTGCACGAGCGAGTTACCGGCGGTGCTCGGCATGGGGCTGGCCGTGCAGGCCGCGGGCTCTCTGGCGGGCGGCCTGTGCGGTGCGCTTCTGGCCAGCGAAATCGGTTGGCGAACAGGATATTTGGTGACGGCGGTGCTGGCCGCCGTCGTGGTGGGAGCGGGCTGGCTGGTCGTCCCGGAGACCCGGCCCGATCCGGGACGGCCGTTCGATGCCACGGGTGCTTTCCTGGCCGGGACGGCGACCGCCGCGCTGGCGGGTGGTATCAGCCGGGTCGCCGAAACCGGCTGGCGCGGTGGGCAAGTGCTCATCGCGGTGGGCGTCGCCGCGGGGATCGCGATCGTGTTCGCGTGGTGGGAGAGCGGGCGGCCGGATCCGACACTGCCGGTGCGGCTGTTCCGTTCCGCTCCGTTCGCGGCGGCGTGTCTGGCGGGAATCGCGTGCGAGGCCGTCGTCGTCGTGTATCTGCTGCCGATCGCGGTCCTGCTGAGCCGGCCGGAGGAGCGGCCCGTCACCGCGCTGGTGCTGGCCGTCCCGATGTTCCTGGGCATGATCCTCGGGGCCGTGCTGTCGGGATCGGTTCGGCCGCAGCGGATGTCGCTGCGGGTGCAGCTCGTATCGGGATTGCTCTGCTGCGCGTTCGGCGTACTGCTCGGGGCGAGTATCGATGTCCGGGACGAGTCCTGGGTGTACGCGGCCGCCGGAACGGTTGTCGGCCTCGGCGTCATGTGGACGCGGGTCCCGCTGGCGACCGTGATCGCGGGGGCCGTGGCGCCGGAGCGCGCGGGCGCGGTGGCGGCCGTGCACGCCGTGACCGGGCGGTTCGGCGGTGTACTCGCGCCGGTGGCGCTGGGCCCGGTCATCGTCGCCTTCGGCGGATCTGGAGCCGCCTATTTCGACGGATTCGCCGTCGCGCTGCGGGTGGTCGCGGCGGTGCTCGGCGCGGCCGGAATCGCGATCGGCGTGCTCCTGCACCGGCAGCGCGCCCGGACAACCACCGAAGCCGTGGCGTACTGCCGGTACCGGGCCGTGCAGGGACGGTCCGCCGGAAGGGGTCCGGCGGCACTGCGATTCGCGGCGTGACCCGCCGGCTCAGTCCGGAATGACGTACTCCACCCGGACGGAGGCGGGCGAATGCAGGAATTCCCTGGTGGTGACCGACAATTCGATGTGGCCGGGGCCGGAGGGGATGCGGGCGGAGTTGTACCAGGAGCCCACCAGCTTCACGGTGGTCTCGCCCCGGGCGCCGGTATCGATGTTGTGCCAGGACACGTAGGCGGTGGTCGCGCAGGTGCCGATGCCCTCGAAGGCGCTGGTGAGGTGGATCGAGGACGAGGAGTCCTGATCGACGTTCCCGCGGATCGTGCCGTAGCACAGGCCCGCCTCGGTCGCCGACGTGTTGAGGACCGGAATGTCGGCGGACGCGGCCGCCGCCGTTCCCGCGACGAGGACGATCGGTACGGCGGCGAACGCGGCGATCACGGCCGACTTGTGCAGGGAGCGCATGAGTGAATCCCTTTCCTCGGGGCGTGGCGGAAGGTCCGAGCCGACGCGGATACACCCCTTAACGTTCGCCCCACGTCGGTCGTTACGCCTCGACACGCCCGGATGTGCCCCTACGGTGGACCGCCCCAGGCCGTCGCGCGGCGATTCGACACGGCAATTCGCTGTGAGATGTAGATCACAGCAATAACATCTCCCTATGTCAGCCCTGCGGAAAGTATCGATGACGATCGAGGGCCGGGTCGAGCATGCCGCGGGCACGCCGACGGTGACCTTCCGCGACGCCGTGGGCGAGCTGCTGGCGGTCGCCGCCGATATGGTGAAATCCGGTGGGAGACCGGCCGATCCGTTCGGCTCCGGCCGGGGTCGCAAGCGGTACCGGATCACCTATGCCGACGAATCCACGGTCGTGGTCGACTCCGGTGACGCCGCGTCGACATCGGTACGTCGCGGCGACGGAACGGCCGTCGGCACCATCCTGCGCGCAGAATCCGCCACCGCGGTCGCGTCGACCGGCGGCACCCTGTTCCACTTCGTCCGCGATCCCTGCACGCCACCGACACCCGAACTGCTCCGCCTGCTGGTGCTGGACCGTTCCGGGAGTGAGATCGGCTGCCTGGACGTCGTCCGCGCGGTCGTAGATTCCCTGTCGCCCAACGGAATAACGATCCACAGCACCCGCCTTTCGGTCCCACTGTCCGCCGACCGCACGGAACGCGACATCCTCCTCGCCGCCTGCGTCGACATCACCTTGGGCTCCCGGCCTTACTGCGCCGAACTGCCTTGACCTCGCGATCCTGTGCGCGGTCGGACTCTCCTCGCACGGACGCTCTTCGTGTCCCGGCGTGTCTTCATCACGATGGGTGATCCCCTCGCCACGCGCGGACCCTCACCCCGTCGTGTCTTTCCTCCGCTCTCCGGCGTGTCCTCCTCCACTATCCCGGCGTGCTTGTGGCCGGGATCCACCCGATACGCTGCTGGAATGGATGATGTCGCCCCGGGTGCGCTGCGGGTCGGGTATGTGCCCGGCGTGACCGTGTCCAAGTGGGCGCGCCGGTGGACCGAGCGGTTTCCGGACAGCCCCCTGGATCTGGTCGCGGTGCCGCAGGCCGAGCAGGATGCCGCGTTGCGGGACGGGCGGGCCGATATGTGTTTCGTGCGGCTGCCGATCGACCGCGAGGGCATGCATGCCATTCCGCTGTATCGCGAACTGCCGGTCGTCGTGGTGCCCAAAGATCATCCGATCTCGGCATTCGAGGAGATCGCGGTGGCGGATCTCGCCGACGAGCGCATGCAGGACGCCGACGATATCGACGGGCTGGCGGGAACCGTCGAACTGGTGGTGGCGGTCGGCGGTGCGGCCGTCATGCCGCATTCGCTCGCCCGGCTGCACCACCGCCGCGACCTGGTCTTCCGCCCGGTGACCGACCTTCCCGAGACGGAAATCGCGCTGGCCTGGCCGATCGAGCGGGAGAGCGACGCGATCGAGGAATTCATCGGGATCGTGCGCGGCCGCACCGAACGCAGCTCCCGCTCACCCGCCGTCGCGAAAGCTGTTGCGGCCGAGAAGAAGCCGGTTCAGCGGCAGAGTCCGGGCAAACGAACGTCCGGCGGTCGCGGGACCACCGGACGCAGGAATCCGCACCCGGGCCGGGGTAAGCCGACCCGCCGCCGAGGGCGGTAGCTCAGCGCGGCTTGTTCTTCAGGAACGAATCGCGGATCAGCACGCCGGCGAGGGCGATGGCGAATCCGATCAGGAACAGGTAGCCGATGTTGCCGGTGCCCGACGAGCTGCCCTGCGGGCCCTCGAACAGCATGGCCAGCAGGATGACCACGACCACCCAGCCGGCGATGCGGAAGGCGCGCCGCGACTCGCCGCTCCAGCCCCACGCGGCGGACGGAACGTCGGCGGGGTCGACCTTGGTGACGACGGCGCTCTTGGCGGGTTCCAGTTCCGTGGCGGCCACGTTCGCTCCCATCAGTTCAAGCACAACATCAGCGGGATTGCTGCACGACAGGTTCACACTGTCATCCGTATTTTGGCATACGACCGCCCGTCGTAGCCAGCGGGGTGACCGGGTGTCGAAGGCGGATGATCGGGAACAATGGGAGGGTGTCCGACATCGTGAGAGTCCTGCTGCTCGGCAGCACCGGTTCCATTGGCACACAGGCGCTGGAGGTGATCGCCGCCGACCCCGACCGGTTCCAGGTGGTCGGTCTGGCCGCGCGCGGGGGCAATACGGCGCTGCTGGCCGAACAGATCCGGGCCACGGGGACCACCAACGTCGCCGTCGCCGATCCCGCGGCGGCCGCGAAACTCGGTGTGGCACTTGCCGGTCCGGAAGCGGTGACCGAACTGGTGCGCCGCACCGAGGCGGATGTGGTGCTCAACGCGCTGGTCGGGTCGCTGGGCCTGGAACCGACGCTGGCGACCCTGGAGTCGGGACGGCGGCTCGCGCTGGCGAACAAGGAGTCGCTGGTCGCGGGCGGATCGCTGGTGACGCGCGCGGCCCGGCCCGGGCAGATCGTGCCGGTGGACTCGGAACATTCGGCGATGGCGCAGTGCCTGCGCAGCGGCCGCGCGGACGAGGTGGACCGGTTCGTGCTCACCGCCTCGGGCGGGCCGTTCCGGGGCTGGACCACGCAGATGCTGGAATCGGTGAATCCGGAGGAGGCCAAGGCGCATCCCACCTGGTCGATGGGGCTGATGAACACCCTCAATTCGGCGACGCTGATGAACAAGGGCCTGGAACTCATCGAGGCGCACATGCTGTTCGGCATCGACTACGACAAGATCGACGTGAGCGTGCATCCGCAGTCGATCGTGCACTCGATGGTGACGTTCACCGACGGGTCCACCATCGCCCAGGCCAGCCCGCCCGATATGAAGCTGCCGATCTCGCTGGCGCTGGGCTGGCCGGACCGGGTGCCGGGGGTGCTGGCGCCGCTGGACTTCGGCACGGCGTTCAGCTGGGACTTCGAACCCGTCGACAACGAGGTCTTCCCCGCGGTGGAACTGGCCCGGCAGGCCGGGAAGGCGGGCGGTAGTGTGACGGCGGTCTACAACGCGGCCAACGAGATCGCGGTGCAGGCGTTCCTCGACGGGCAGATCCGATTCCCCGACATCGTGCGCACGGTCGCGCGGGTGATCGAGGCGGCCGACCGGTGGAGCGCCGAACCGGCTACCTTGGACGAGGTGCTCGCGGCCGATGCGTGGGCGCGAGAGCGTGCACGTACGCACGTGGGTAACTGACGCAGGAGGGTTGCACACCGCATGGGGTTCGCGCTCGGGTTCGTGCTGTTCGCGCTGGGCATTACGGTTTCGGTGGCCCTGCACGAGTGCGGTCACATGTGGACGGCGCAGGCCACGGGTATGAAGGTGCGCCGGTATTTCGTCGGATTCGGGCCGAAGGTGTTCTCCTTCCGGCGCGGTGAGACCGAGTACGGCCTGAAAGCGCTGCCGCTGGGCGGTTTCTGCGATATCGCCGGCATGACCGCGCTGGACGAACTGGAACCCGAGGACGTCGAGCGGGCCATGTACCGGCAGGCCACGTGGAAGCGGCTGGTGGTGATGGCCGGCGGGATCCTGATGAACTTCTTCCTCGGATTCCTGCTGATCGTGCTGCTGGCGGTGGCGTGGGGGCTGCCGCGTCTCGATACCCCGCCCGCCACGCAGATCGTCCCGACCGAATGCGTCCAGGCGCAGAAGCCGGACGGAACGGCCGAGCCGTGCACGGCGAGCAGTCAGCCGGGGCCCGCGTTGCAGGCCGGTCTGAAACGTGGTGACCGGGTGACCGCCATTGACGGCCGTCCTGTCGATTCCTGGTCGCAGTTGCAGAAGGCCACCGAGAATCAGACCGGAACGATCGTCTACACCGTCGAGCGCGACGGGCAGACGCTGACCTTCCCGGTCACCCCGCAGCGGGTGGCGACGTATCCGCTGAAGCCCGGGAGCAAGGAGCGGGTCACCACTCCGGTCGAGGTCAGCAAGGTCGGCGTCGGCCAGGACTATTACGACCCGGTCCAGTACAGCTTCCTCGGAGCCATCCCGGCGTCGATCTCCTTCACCGGCGACATGTTCGGCAAGACCTTCCAGTCGCTGGCCCAGATGCCGACCAAGGTCGTCAATCTCTGGCACGCCGTGACCGGCGGCGAACGCGACCTCGACACCCCCGTAAGCGTCTACGGCGCCAGCAAGATCGGCGGTGAGACCGCCGAGCACGGCAAGTGGGAGATCTTCGTCCTGGTCCTCGCCAGCCTGAACTTCTTCCTCGGCGCCTTCAACATCCTGCCCCTGCTGCCGCTGGACGGCGGACACATCGCGGTGGTCCTGTACGAGAAGCTGCGCAACGTCCTCCGCGGCCGCAAGGGCCTGCCGCCGGGCGCTCCCGTCGACTACATGAAGCTGCTCCCCGCGACGTATGTGGTAGTGGTGATCGGCGGGGCATACATGATCCTCACCCTGGTCGCCGACATCGTGAACCCGATCAAGCTCTTCCCGTAGCCGGATCGGTTTCGGCTCGGGTCGTGAGGCGAGTTCGAATGCTCGGTTGCGCCCCCGGAACTCGAAGCGGACGGTAGTTCGGCTGCCGAAATCCCTGTCGGCGCAATATCCGTGCAGGTCGGATGGGCCCGGAAGCTTTGCGCGCTGGACACGTGCCCGGTACGGTCTATCTGAGCTCGACAGGGGGCGGAGCGTCGGTCTGGCCCGGGTCGAGGACGTACCGGCGAGAGGACGACATGGGCAGCTGGGGGAATGTAGTTCGGGGTGTGGCGGTCGGTGCGGGGGTTGTTGCGCTGGTGGCGGGGTGTAATTCGGATGATGGTGGGTCGGGGGGGAAGTCGACGGGGGCGTCGGCGAGTTCGACGATTGCGCCGGACGTGCCTGCTGGGTTCGATGCGTGCAAGTTGCCGCCGGAGATCGTTCAATCCGAAGAGCTCATCAATCCACGACCTGACACCAAAGATGGTGTCGGCGGCGTCAAATGGCGTGGCTGCCGCTGGGTTCAGTCGGATGGATACGGCGTTACCATCGACACTACGAACATCACTTTGGCGATGATTCGAGCCAACCCGGATTTCACCGTCGCCGAGGACCTGCCCATCGCCGGGCGCCCTGCGTTGGCCTATCGTCCTACCGGACAGAAGACGACAGCAGAGCATTGCCTTCTGAGTGTCGAGATCAAAGGCGGCACACTTGAGATCAGTCCTATCAATCCGCCGTCGAGCAAGAAGACTCGTGGGCAAGACGCGTGCGACATTGCCAAACGATTGGCCGACGGCATTGTTCCGGCTATCCCGTCCACGCTATAGATTGAAGTTGGTTTCCGGTCGGTTGAGCCGGAATTCGCTGGGGAGGAACATCGGCCATGGCTGACGACGCCGCGCCACCGCCTGCAAGTCCTTTGGCGGACGCGATCAAGAACGCACAGGACGGCAATCTGACGGTCAGCTTCAGCCGGGGTAGTCCTGACAGCGTTCGTATCAACGCGGACGAGTTCGTTTATATCGACCGGGACTGCGAAGCATTCAAGAACGAGATACGTGACCTTCAGGTAATAGCGCAAAACATTTCGGACCGCGAACGCTGGGGGCTGGGTGAAACGACGCCCGGGATGGACTCCGCTAACACTCTTGTAGGTCGTTTTCGTGGTAAAGCCAAGATTATCGACCCGTCGAAAGACAGTGAAAATAACGTCTATAGCATCCTGGAAGAACATTATAAGATTGTTGACGACATTCAAACTCTGCATCGCACGATTGCCGAGAAACTCATGCAGCAGGATCAAGAGTTCGCCGCTCGGTACAATGAGGTGAAAGCAACCATGGAGCCTAGCCCGATCGGTACACCGATGCAGCCGGGAGTGACCACCGTTGCCGTGGGGCAGTCGAAATGACCGGGAATGAGCCGCCGAAGATCGGGGACAAGGCGGAGCACGTCGACAACTGGGATCATTGGAAGATCTACAATTCGTTCAATCCGCTGAAACCTGATGGGGCGCAAGAGAGTTCGACCGAGTATGGACAAATCGCGCAGCGCTGGAGTTCAGCGGTTACCTTCTTTGCCGGTCGGATCAAACATTCCAGTGAGGCCGCGTGGGACGGGCAGGCGGCGGAAGCTTCGCGGGCGGCGATTGGCAAGTATGCGACGCAGGCTCTGGAACTGACTCAGCCGCTGAATGCGTTGGCCGATCGTGTCACCTCGACGGTTACCGGTGTCACCAAGACTCGGGACACGGTGGACAAGCCGCCGGACGGTGCCTCGTTCGGAAATCCCAAGGGCATCAATCTCTTCGGGCTCTATCATGGCCCGAACTCGCAGGCTGTGCGTACCGACTGTGAGCATGCGGCGCGAGATGCCATGCGGGATCATTACGTGAATACGTTCACGACGGCGGACACGCAGATTCCTGTTCTTCCGGTGCCCAACGGGCCGAATGATCCGTTGTACAAGCCCGATACGGTTGTTCCTACCGGTCCTGGGCCCGGCCCGGGACCAGGACCAGGTCCCGGCCCCGGCCCAGGGCCCGCAACCCAGCCGGATACAGGTACTCAGGAGCCGACTCAAACCTCTTCGCAGGATCCGTCCTCGACGGTGCCGACTGGGCTCGGGCAGGGGACGTCTCAGCCGAGTACGGCTACCGATCCGAGTGGGTTGGGTGGGGCGGGGACTCCGACTACCTCCAGTGGGTTCGGTGGGCCTGGGCCCGGTCCTGGTGGGCCTGGGCCCGGGGGTATCGGGGCGCCAGGTGGCGTCGGGCGCAGTGTGCAGGGTGCTCCCGCTGGTGGAGCCGCTGCGGGTGTGCCGACGGGTAAGGGAGCCTCGGGTGTTACCGGTCTGGGCGGGATGCCCGGGATGGGTGGCATGGGCGGGGCTCGGGGTGGCAAGTCCGAGGATGACGAAAAGGGGCACGATCTGCCGGAGTGGCTGCGCAATATGGAGAATGCGGAGGAACTCCTCGGGCCGGCGCCGCGGACGATTCCCGGTGGGGTCATCGGTGGCGACTACTCCGATCCGAGTCCGCCGCCTGCCGGGCAGTAGCCCCGGTCCGCTGAACCGAATTCTTTCCGAAAGTTCTGAACCCGCAACCGGTCCCGCAAGGCTTGGGACCGGGAAGGGTTATTGCTGTTGATGATTGGATTTACCAGAGATGGTCGAATGGAGTTGGGAACCGGACGATTTCGCGGTGTTGTGGTACAGCGACGCGAACGATCGGTTCCCGCATCCACTGCGCTACGTCAGCCGCTTGGCCACCCTCGGTGAGGTCGAGGCGCATCGCGCGGCGGTGCGCGCGCGGTACAGCCCCGACGAACTCGAGGAAATCAATCTTGCCCTGCACACGCTGACCACCTCCGATATACGGATCGAAATGGGTGGCGACTCCGTCGCTCTCGGCCAGGGCACCTCACGCGAATACCGTGTTCTCGGCGCGCGGACGCCCTATCACGCGGTGATGCTCACCCAGACCGCCAGTGGCGGGGTGGACGGCGCGATCCGCTGCCGCCTGTTCCGCACCGAGCAACTGCCCGGCCGGCTGGCGGCCATCCTGCCGAAAGTCCCACCGGGAAAACAGCGTCCGGACACATTTCACGTCGACGAACTCCGCACACCCGCGGATCCCTATACCAGCAACCGCAACAGCCCGCAGGAACGCTTCCAGCGCCTCGTCGACCGCCCCTCCGACGGCTCCGGCGCCGCCGGCCTGCACACCGGCTACCTCTACACCCGCCACGACCCGTTGTTCGCCGTCGGCTGGTTCGACGTCGCCGGTGACGGCCGCTACCTCCAACAAGCCTCCCGCGAACACCTCACCATCCGCCCCGCCACCACCCAAGAACTCACCGCCTGCTTCGAATCCTGGATAGAGCGGGCCGTCGAACGACTCCGCGAGGACAACGTCCGGAGTTGGTAACTGGCCCGAGAAGCGCTGGGCGAGAAGCAAGATGGGCGTGCTCGGTGGCTTTGTGCGCCGTCGTCTGCTCGGTTGGATCTAACTGACCCAGGGGGCGGAATGTCGATTCAGTCCCGATAGGCTGTACATGAGGGGCGAAATGGGCAGCTGGGGGAATGCGATACTGACTCTGGTCTGCGGTGCGGGAGCTGTTGCACTGTTGGCGGGATGTAGCTCGGCGGATGGCGGTTCGACAAGTCGGCCGCATGCGACATCGACGATTGCGCCGGATGTGCCTGCGAGGTTCGACGCCTGCAAGTTGCCGACCGAGGTCGTGCAGACCGAGCGGTTGATCAAGCCCGAGACTGATACGAAGGATAATCCCGGGGGTGTCAAGTGGCGTGGGTGCCGCTGGATCCAGTCCGATGGGTTCGGTGCATCGATAGACACCACCAACCTCACTCTGCCGATGGTGCGGGCCAATAAGGATTTCACTGTGGACGAGGAGGCGACGATCGGCGGACGTCCCTCGCTCACTGCTCATCTCGGTAAACAGGACTCGCATACATTCTGCTCCCTGTATGTCGGGATGAGGGGCGGCAGCCTCGAACTCAACATCAACAACCCTTCATCGAGGAAGAGTTCCGGGACACGGCATGCCTGCGACATCGCAAAGAGCCTGGCGGAAGGGATAGCTCCAGCCATACCGGCGACGGCCTAGGTGCACAGCCTTCTGAAGCCCCTCTTCCAGCGCAGTTAACGTGGTGGGAATTTTGGGGTCGTAGAGTGCGCGGGATTCGAGATGTTGGGAGGTTCGGGATGGATAAGGGTGAGGCTGGGCGGGTTGTGGTGGGGGCCAAGGGGAGGTTGGGGGTTTCTTGGGGGCAGATTGCGGAGGCGATCGGGCGGGCGCCGGCGTGGACTGTGGCGGCGTTGCTGGGGCAGCATCCGGTGCCGGATGCGGAGGCGAAAATCGTTGCGGGGCTGCTGGAGTTGGGGGAGGACGTGGAGGCGGCGTTGCGGGCGCAGCCGATGCGGGGGGCGCTCGAGAGCGCGGTGCCGACCGATCCGACGATCTATCGGTTCTATGAGGTGTTGCAGGTATACGGGCCGGCGATCAAGGAACTCATTCACGAGGAGTTCGGTGACGGCATCATGAGCGCCATCAATTTCCGGATGGATGTCAAGCGGGTCGAGGATCCCGCCGGGGATCGTGTGGTGGTGACGCTGGACGGGAAATTCCTGCCGTACCAGTGGTGAGGTCAGCTGCTGGGCGTGCTGTCGCGGAGCAGGGTGCGGCAGAGATGGTCGGCGCGGCGCGTCGTCTCCGGCTGGCGGTAGGTGGGGCTCAGGGCGAGGACCGCGGCGCAGGCGGTGTCGAGACCGATCAGGTGCCCGACGGAGACGTAGACGGGTTTGACTCCGGTCTGTGTCCGGACCGCGCGGCCGACCACCTCGCCGTCGAGGGTGATGTCGGCGACCGCGCCGCGCTCCGGGCCGGGCTCGTCGCACTCGCCCAGGACGTTCTTGGCGACACCCATCGTCGGCAGCCCGGTGACGAGGCCGAGATGACAGGCCAGTCCGAAACGCCGGGGATGGGCGATGCCCTGGCCGTCGCAGACGAGCAGATCGGGTGTGGTGCCGAGCTTTTCGAGGGCGGCGAGGGTGGTGGGGAGTTCGCGGAAGGCGAGCAGGCCGGGGACGTAGGGAAATGTGGCGATACCGTGCGCGGTGGCGGTCTCGACGGGCTCCAGCGTCTCGAAGTCCAGAACCACCACGGCCGCAACGACATTGCCCTCGTCGTCGTACGCGGAATCGATACCGGCGACGGTGCGGAAACGCGGAGGCCGCGGATCGGACGGCCGCACCAGAACGCGCAACCGTTCCTGCAGTGCGGCCGCCGCATCCGGATCGGCGGGCAATGCCTCGGGCATCGTCAGGCGCATGAACTCACCATGACATCCGTGCGGTGACCACACTGCCGCGGGGCCGCCTCCCGAACTACGTCTGAACGAGCCCCTTCTCCGGCCACCGCCCCTGTTGCCCGTGCCGCTGCAGGATGCTGCCCGCCGTCTCCCGCACCAGCCCGTCGGCGATCCGTTCGGGGTCGCGGACCTCGAGGGCCTCCTTATCGATGGTCAGGCTGCGGTCGAGGCTGTCCTCGCTCGTGCCGAAGCGGTACTCCACCTCGGTCCGGTCCTCCCGGACCCGGCTGTAGAACACCATCAATGCCACGGGCATCCCTTTCTGGATATTCCCCGGCAGGTCGTACGCCCCGCCGGGGAGATCGTCGCGCACGATCTATGAATTCGTACCCCCCGCCCCGCGTGCCCAACCGCCGACATGTGCGGGTCGGGCGTGCCAGGGGAGCGAAGGGCCACCCGCGCTACGGAAGTCGGTTGGCGTCGAACAGCTGCCACATCCGGTTGCGGACGTCCGCGCCACGGGGGTTCGGCGGCCAGACGTGCGCCTTGGTGGCGTCGTCGGGACCGTCGTAGAGGCGGTAGACGACCTTGGTGCCGGCGGCGCAGTCGAAGCGCTGGCCGCGCACGACGCCGGGGCCGGACTCGCCGTGTTCGGTGGTGCAGCCGTTCATCTCGCGCCAGAGGTCGCGGTGCTGTTCGGCGACCGCTTGCCAGACGACGGGGTCGTTGTCGTTGAGCATCACGCCGAAGGCGATGGGGCGGGAGGCGGGGCAGTCGTTCTTGTCCCAGGCGCCCTTCGGACCCGCCCAGACGGCGGCCGAGGCGATGAGATCGGCGGCGTCGCAGGCCATCCGGGACGTCATCTGGCCTCCGTTGGAGTGCCCGACGAAATGTATCCGGTTGCGAGCCACACAGTGGCGCGCGCGGATGTCGGCGACGACCTGGCGCAGGAATCCGACGTCGGGCCCGGTGTTGCGGGCGAATTCCCAGGCCCACTGGTTCTCGCCCTCGTTCTTGCTGCCGCGCGGGTAGGCGACGATGACCTTGTGGGAACTCGCGAAGTCGGTCCACCCGGTCTGCTTCTCGAATGTCGTGGGATTGCTCCGGCCCCCGTGCAGCGCCACGATCAGCGGCGCCGGCCCGGACAGGCCCGCCGGCACGAACAGCAGGTACGGGCGGCCGTTGATCTTCTGCTCGATGGTCTTGCCGGTGGGCGCGGTCGAGCACGCCGCCTCGGGCTCCTGCGTGTGACCGCGGCCGGTCCCGATCGCCGATGCCGGGGCCACGGACCCCGCGAACAGGAGGGCGGCCAGGATCCCCACCCCCACCGGAAACAGTCTCTTGATCCTCGTTTTCACCGAATCCACCTGTCTGCCAGTTATTTTCACGGCTCGTTCGATGACATCGTGCGCTGGGCCCCGGACAGCGACAATCCCCGAATCAGACCGGCAGCGGAAAGGGTGGGAGATGTTCGATCTTGTTGTCGGCCAGGCTAATACGGCCGGTGCGGCTGCTCGTCGAGGTAGGTCCGGTTGCGGTAGAACTCGTCCTCGTCCTCGTCGTCCAACGGCGGGGGCGGGGCCTGCGGCTCCTCGGCGGGTTCCGGGAGCATCGACCGCATGAGGTCCTTGATGCTCGGGGCGCCCGGGACGAGGTCGGACAGGTCGGGGAGTTCGCCCGCGAGGTTCTGGATCGGCGCGACGGCCTGTTCGGAGAGTTCGGCGGCAGCCCGTGCGGCGGCCTGGGCGGCCTCGGCCATCGAGCGGCCCAGTTTCTCCGGGGTGGAACGTTTGAACGCCTCCGGCTCCAGATGCACCTCGATCGGCACGCCGGAGACGTTGCTGACGACTCGCACCAGATTGTCCGACGACCATGCCTCGGCGGTGGTGGCGGCCAGGCGGGACCGCACGTCGGCCACCTCGCGCTGCTGTTGCTCGAAGGTCTCGAGCATCGAGTCGACCTGGGCGCGCAGGGCGTCGTTGCGGGCACGCTCGCTGTCGGTCATGGCACCTCCGAGGAGTGGATTGTCAGGCAGATTCCACCACCAGCCGGACATCCCGGGCAAACGCTCGTGATCCGGCATCACGATCCGGTCACGAATGTGTAATGCGTCACATCGACCGACAGATGCCCGGCGGCCTCACGAACCGTGCGAGCGGAGGGCCGAAATCGCCTCCGGGGCACCGTGGTTCACTCGGCAACGAATCACCCGTGGGCACCGATACATTCTGCGGCGGAGTGCGGTTGGTGCTCTCACAGCGTTTGCTCGGACAACACCACTAGACTCGGCCCCGAACGGGTGGAGCACATACACGAAAGTAGGAAACTGAACGTGAGCGAGCGCAGCGAGCGAACCGAAGTCACAGCGCGCTCAGCGCGAACGGTTGCGCCGAGCGTTAGCGAGGTGCAGCCGTGAGCGGTGCCATCGCATTGGGGATGCCGGCCGCACCTGCGGCGGTCCTCGCACCCCGGCGCAAGACCCGCCAGCTACAGGTGGGCAAGGTCGGGGTCGGCAGCGATTTCCCGGTGTCGGTGCAGTCGATGACGACCACCAAGACACACGACGTGAACTCGACACTGCAGCAGATCGCGGAGCTGACCGCGTCCGGCTGCGACATCGTCCGGGTGGCGTGCCCCCGGCAGGAGGACGCGGACGCACTGACCGCGATCGCGAAGAAGTCCCCCATCCCGGTGATCGCCGACATCCACTTCCAGCCGCGCTACATCTTCGCCGCGATCGACGCGGGCTGCGCGGCGGTGCGGGTGAACCCCGGCAACATCAAGGAATTCGACGGCCGCGTCAAGGAGGTCGCGAAGGCGGCCGGTGACGCGGGCATCCCGATCCGCATCGGCGTGAACGCCGGTTCGCTGGACAAGCGGATGATGGAGAAGTACGGCAAGGCGACGCCCGAGGCGCTGGTCGAATCCGCGCTCTGGGAGGCGGGCCTGTTCGAGGAGCACGGCTTCGGCGATATCAAGATCTCGGTCAAGCACAACGATCCGGTGATCATGGTCGAGGCCTACCGGCAGCTGGCCGCGCAGTGCGACTACCCGCTGCACCTGGGCGTGACCGAGGCCGGTCCGGCGTTCCAGGGAACGATCAAGTCGGCGGTGGCGTTCGGCGCGCTGCTGAGCGACGGCATCGGCGACACCATCCGGGTGTCGCTGTCGGCGCCGCCCGCCGAGGAGGTGAAGGTCGGCGCCCAGATCCTGCAGTCGCTGAACCTGCGCCCGCGCAAGCTAGAGATCGTGTCCTGCCCGTCCTGCGGTCGCGCGCAGGTCGACGTGTACACCCTGGCCAACGAGGTCACCGCCGGTCTCGAGGGGATGGAGGTGCCCCTGCGGGTGGCCGTCATGGGCTGTGTCGTCAACGGTCCCGGTGAGGCCCGCGAGGCCGATCTGGGCGTCGCCTCCGGCAACGGCAAGGGCCAGATCTTCGTCAAGGGCGAGGTCATCAAGACCGTGCCCGAGCACCAGATCGTGGAGACCCTCATCGAGGAGGCGATGCGTATCGCCGAGGGGATGGAGGACTCCGGTACGGGCGACCCGGTCGTCACCGTCGGATAGCGGCCGGACCGGATGCGTTCGTCCGCTGTGTGCCCTCCATCGCTCCCGGTAGGCAAACAGCAGCGTGTTCGCGGCGTTCGTGGCAGGCTGTGAACGTGCGGAGTGTGCTGGAGCCGACCCGCCGGTCGCGGGTCTCCGGAGCTCGCCAGCTCGCCAATCGCGATCTGGCACAGGTGCAACAGGTGCTGGACACCGATCCGGTGGCCAGCTGTATGGTCGCCGCGCGACTGCAGGAGTACGGCCTGGACAGTCGCGGCGGCCAGGGCGAGCTGTGGAGTCGCGGCGGCCCGACGGAGTCGCTGTGCTTCTCCGGCGCCAATCTGGTGCCGTTGCGCGGCGGTCCCGAGGACCTGCGCGCCTTCGCCGATCGCGCGGCGCGCTGGCCGCGGGTGTGCTCGTCGGTGGTGGGCCGGCAGGAGCTGGCGCTGCCGCTGTGGGAGATGCTCACCGAGCGCTGGGGCCCGGCCCGCGACCTGCGCGCCGACCAGCCGCTGCTGGCGCTGGACGGCACCGCCCGCGCGATCCCCGACGCCCGGGTGCGCCGGGTGCGTGCCGACGAACTGGATCGGTATCTGGTCGCCGCCGTCGCGATGTTCACCGAGGAGATCGGCGTCGACCCCCGCGCGGGTGACGGCGGGCGCAGCTACCGGCGCCGGGTCGCGAGCCTGATCCAGGCGGGGCGGGCGTGGGCCCGTTTCGAGGACGGCGAGGTCGTGTACAAGGCCGAGGTCGGCGCGATATCGCGGCGCACCGGGCAGATCCAGGGCGTGTGGGTGCATCCGGAGTGGCGCGGCCGCGGGCTGGGCACGTCGGGCACCGCGGCGGTGGCCAACGCGGTGGTGGCGTCCGGGCGCACCGCGAGCCTGTACGTGAACTGCTACAACGAGGCCGCCCGCCGCGCCTACGCGAATGTCGGATTTCACCAGATCGCCACGTTCGCTACGGTTCTGGTCGACTGAGGGCATCCGGCCGGCACCGTGTGTCGCCCCGTTTGCGACCCGTTGGCTGGCTACCATCGCTGTCGATGCCGACACCCGAAAGACGTTGTGAGCCCCGCCCGCTCGTCCCCCCGCGCGGGCGCGGCCTACGTAACCGGACGGCCGTCGCGCTGTGCGTGGCGGCGGTGGCGCTGGCGGCGAGCGGATGCGGATCCGGTTCGCAGGGCCCGGTCCCGGCCGCCGACGACTTCCTCGCCGCACTGGCCGAGCACGATGTGCAGCGCGCCGCCGACCTCACCAACCAGCCCGAGAAGGCAAGCGCCGCACTGGCTTCGGCATGGGACAAACTGCAGGCCGAGGAGCTGAGCGCACATACCGGCGACGCCCGGGTCACGGGGGACACCGCCACCGTCGACTACACCTACCGGTGGCGGCTGCCGAAGAACCGGATCTGGACCTACAGCGGACAGCTGCAGATGGGCCGCAGCGGCGGGCGCTGGCAGGTGCGCTGGACCTCGTCGGATCTGCACCCGAAACTCGGCGACACCCAGATCATGGAGCTGCGTGCCACCCCGGCGCCGCGGGCCCGAGTGAACGAGCGCTCCGGCAGCGACATCCTGGTACCCGGTACGGTGCACCCGATCTCGTTCACCGCGAACGCGGCGCCGGACCCCGGCTACGTGGCGGGAGCCCTGTCCGACGCCCTGAACCGCGTCGGCGACGACCACACCGCCGACACGATCCTCGCCGCCGCACGCCGGGCGCCGGGCGCGTATACCGTTGCGACGCTGACGGATCGGGAGTTCGAGCAGGTCGGTGACGACATCCTCGGGCTGCCCGGCGTGCGGATCGGGACGGAGGCCGATCTGGTTCCGGTCGATCGCGGCTTCGCGCCGGATCTGATGACGCAGGTGCGGAAGACGGTCATCGACGAGGTCGACGGCAAGGCGGGCTGGAGCGTGACCACCGTCAACGCCAACGGCGCCGATGTCGGCGTGCTGCAAGAGGTGCCGCCGCAACCGGCCCCGTCGTTCTCGCTGAGCATCGACCGCAATGTGCAGAACGCCGCACAGCGCGCGGTCGACGTCCGGCCCGACCAGGCCATGATGGTCGTGCTGCAACCGTCCACGGGCGCGGTGCTCGCGGTGGCGCAGAACAAGGCGGCGGATACCGACGGACCGGTCGCCACGTCGGGGCTGTATCCGCCCGGCTCCACCTTCAAGACGATCACCGCGGCCGCCGCGATGGCGGAGGGCACCGCCACCCCCGACACCGTGGTGCCGTGCCCGAGCCGGATCGTCATCGGTGAGCGGACCATCCCCAACTACGAGCTGTTCACCATCGGCGATGTTCCGATGGCGACCGCCTACGAACGGTCCTGCAATACGTCCTTCGCGAAGATCGCCAGCGAGTTGCCCGCAGGCGCGCTCACCGACGCGGCGGCCCGGTTCGGGATCGGGCAGGACTACACGGTCGCGGGACTGCCGACCGTCTCGGGATCGGTGCCGCCGGCGAAGCAGCAAGTCCAGCGCACCGAGAACGGCATCGGGCAGGGCACCGTGGTGGCGAGCCCGTTCGGGATGGCGCTGGCGGCGGCCACGGTCGCGCGCGGCACGACGCCGACGCCGTATCTGATCGCCGGATTCGAGACGAAGGTCCAAGGCGACCGGCCGTCCCCGTCGCCGGAGGTGATCAAGGGCCTGCGGATGATGATGCGCAAGGTCGTCACCGGCGGCACCGCCGAGCGGATCGCGGATCAGGGCGAGGTGTACGGCAAGACCGGAGAGGCCGAGGTCGACGGCGGTTCGCACTCGTGGTTCATCGGCTACCGCGGCGATATGGCCTTCGCGACGCTGCTGGTGAAGGGCGGGAGTTCGGACAACGCGGTCGCCACCACCCGCGACATGCTGGCCGCGCTGCCCCCGGGAACGGCGTAGCGGGGGGCAGGAATAGCGGCGACGGGAGCGGTGGCCGGAGGGGCGACGACGGGAGTGGCGGCTGGAATGGCGGTGGCGGGAGAGGTGGCCGGAAGGGCGACGACGGGAGCGGGGCCGGAATAGCGGCGATGGAAGCGGTGGCAGGAACAGCGACGACCGGATGCCTGGTCACGGGTGGCATCCGGTCGTCTGGTCGCAGCGTGTTCGTCGGTGTCTATGGCGCGTGCACCTCCAATCCGCTCGTGGCCGTCGAGGCGCTGTGCTCGACGGGGGAGGTCGCTCCGGCGGAGGCGTCACCGAGCAATTCCACGGCGCCGGTACCTGCTAGGAGCATCCCCGCGGTGATCAGGGTCAGCGTCGAACGCTTCATGGTCTTCTCCCTTGTGGGTGAGCGAGATCCAATGGGCTCGAACTAGATGCCGCCGGCTGTTCGCCGACGTTGCCGACTGTTCGCCGACTGGGCAAACGGTAGAACGCCAGCAATCTCCTAGACAACCCCCGGTGCGCAATAGCACAGACCCCCGCGGACGTGCCGCAGGTCACGGGCGTGTCGGTGACCTTTTTGTTACTCGGCGCGACGCAGGCTGGCGGCGAGATGATGCTGCTTCGGCTCGCCGACGGCGGCCATGCGCAGCGTGTAATCGATGGTGTCGCCCGACAGCCGGAGCGAGCGGCCGAGTGCCGTCACGAGTTTCGCGGTGGTGCTGCGGCCGATGTGGGTCGAATCCAGTTCCAGGCGCAGACCGTCGCCGGCGACATCGAGGCTGCCCTCGCAGATCTCGGTGATACCGGTCGGGTGGGCGAGGATCAATTCGATGCGGTCGCCGCCCGGGCAGCGCAGATATCCGGTCTCGGCGTGCAGCGAACGGCCGTCCTCCGCGTGGCGGGTGCGCTGACGGTAGGTGAGGAACGGGCGGCCGACATGGCCGAAGTGGATTTCCTCGTGGTAGTCGAACGAGTCGATGGTCGGGTACTCCCCGTGGCCGGAGCCGCGCCAGGTGCCCAGCAGCGGGGCCAGGTGGGCGATATCGGGATGGGGCGCGACGGCGGGCTGGGGTTCGAGCACGGCGGTCAGCATAGTGGCCGCGCCCGGCGCGGGCGCGCGGACGGCACGCCGGGATCGCGGGAAAAAGCGTGACCCCGCTTGACAGCGGGGAAGGGAGGGGGCCGCTCGGAGGAAGGGAGAGGGTCGCTCGGAGAAGGTGCCGGGGGAGTGGGGGCTCGGGGAAGGTGCCGGGGAGTGGGGGCTCGGAGAAGGCGCCGGGGAGTGGGGGCTCGGGGAAGATGCCGGGGAGTGGGGGCGCGGGGAAGATGCCGGGGAGCGAGGGGCTTGCTCGGCGAACACGCCCGCGCGTCGAACCATCACCGGCGTTCGGACGATGTCTCTGGTGAGATGGGCTGAACTGCCGTCGTCGCACGGGGAGGATTCACGGATGACCGGCGATGTGATCGCGCTGGGCGGGGCGCCGCCCGCCCCTCGGCGCTCGGCGGTGCGGCAGTGCTGGGTGCTGGCGTTGCGCCTGGTCCGGCCGTCGCTGCGCAATGGTGAGGTGCTGACCGCGCTGCTGTCGCCCGCGGTGTTCACCCTCGGGTTCTACGTTCCGCTGAACAAGGTGATGGGCTTCGCCGGGCACGGGCTCAGCAGCTACGGGCAGTTCCTGATGCCCATGATCGTGTTGCAGGGGGTGTCGTTCTGCGGGACCGCGGCGGCCTTCCGCGCGGCCACCGATGCGCGGGACGGACTGGACACCCGCTTCGCGACCATGCCCATGCCGTCGGTGACCCCGCTGGCCGCCCGGACCACCGCCGCGGTGTACCGGATCGCGATCGCGCTGGTGTCGGCGCTGGTGTGCGGTTACGTGGTCGGCTTCCGGTTCGCGGGGAGCGGCTGGGAGACGGCCGGATTCCTCTGTTTCTCCCTGTTGCTCGGGCTGCTGCTGTGCCTGCTGGGCGATCTGCTGGGCGCGCTGTCGAAGAGTCCGGAGGCGACGACGCAGGCGCTGGTGCTGCCCCAGCTGATCCTCGGCATGGTCTCCACGGGATTCGCGCCGGCCGCGCAGTTCCCCGACTGGATCCGGGGATTCGCTCGCGACCAGCCGGTGTCGCAGTTCGTCGACGCCCTGCGGGTGCTCGGCGGTGACCCGGGCGGGCGCGCCGGGGTGGTGGGCTGGGATACGGTCGGGCCGGGTCTGGCCTGGGTGGGCGCGGGATTGCTGGCGTTCGGGGGCGGATCCGTTGCGGTGGCCTTGCGGAGGCAGCGATGAGGGCCCATGGGTGTTCGGGGGTCGCTGTGACGGCGAATGTGTGCGGTGCGACGGGCGTTCGGAGGTGGCGATGACGGCGAGCGCCGTGGTCGAGCTGCCGGTGGTGGGGTCGCGCACCGAGACGTGGCGACTGCTGGTGCCGCAGACGGTGATTCAGACGCGGCGGCTGCTGGTGCGGTGGCGGCGGGATCCGCTCACCATGGCGCAGTCGCTGATATTTCCCGCGCTGCTGCTGGTGATGTTGAATACGGTTCTGGGACGGCAGATCTCGGCGTTCTCCGGGGCCGACGCTCTCTACGGGTCGGTGCCGATGGTGACGCTGGTCTCGGTGATGTCGGGTTCGCTGGCGGGGGCCATCACCCTCGGCCGGGAGCGCGACGACGGGCTGCTGGCGCGGTTCTGGGTGCTGCCGGTGCATCGCGCGTCGGGACTCCTGGCGCGGATTCTCGCCGAGGGTGCGCGCATCCTGGCCTGCACGCTGGTGCTGTTCGGGATCGGGATGCTGCTGGGATTCCGCTTCCAGCAAGGGCTTCCGGCCGCGGTGGCACTGGTGGGGGTACCGCTGATGTACGGCCTCGGTTTCGCGACGATCGTCACCACGGTGGCGGCGTACAGTGCCAAACCGGCTCTGGTGGAAGCGATTTCGCTGGGATCGTCGCTGCTGATGTTCTTCTCCACCGGCTTCGTGCCGCTGGCCGCCTACCCGTCCTGGGCGAAACCCATTGTGGCGCACCAGCCCATGTCCTACGCGGTCGACGCCATGCGCGGCCTGTCCCTGGGCGGCCCGGTGCGGGGGCCCCTCCTGGCGACCGTCGCGTGGTCGGCAGGTGCGGTAGTGGTCTTCGCGATCCCTGCGGTGGTTGGGTACCGGCGGGCCAGCAGGCGGTGAGAACGGCTCTCGATGCACCAGCGCAGCAGGCGGTAATCGCCACTCATATTTCCCCGGCACGCTTTTGGCCGGGGCCTCGCGAGTTTCCGGCCAGAAGCATGCCGGAAAATGAGTGGGGCGCGCCGGAGGTGGGGGCGCGCGGGGGGCGAGCGGGGGTGCGCCGTGGCTAGCGCAGGTCGTCGGCGATTTTGGAGATGAGGGTGGAGGAGTCTCGGGGGCTGAGGGCCATGGCGCGGAGTTGGTCGAACATGACGCCGAAGCGGCGGATCTCGTTGTGGCCCTCCACGATGTCGTCGCCGGCTATGCCCTCGACGTACACCAGTTCCGGGTCGGCGGGGTCGTGGAAGTCGAGGACGACGAAGGAGCCGACCATCGCGGGGTGCGCGCCCGCGTCGAACGGCAGTATCTGCAGGATGACGTTGCGCTTCTCCGATTCCTCGACCAGCCGCAGCAATTGGCCCCGCATCACCTCGCGGCCGCCGACGACGCGCCGGATGGCGGCCTCGTCGAGCACCACCCACAACTCGAGGGGCTCCTCCTTGGCCAGCACCTTGGCCCGCTCGAACCGGGCGCGCAGCCGCTGCTCGATCACCGCCGTCTCGACCTTGGGCATCGCGGTATCCAGCACCGCCCACGCATACTGTTCGGTCTGTAATAGGCCGGGGATGAACGAGGTCTGGAACAGCCGCGCCGACAGCGCCTCGTTCTCGAAATTGATGTAGGCCGCGTATACCTCCGACACCGCCGCCTCGAACGGGCGCGACATGCCGGGTTTCTGCGCCTCCTGCAGCAGTTGCAGCGCATCCGACCGCTGCGGATCCTCGATGCCGTACAGTTCGAGCATCGCCATCAGCGTGCGCCGCTGCGGCCGCGCCTGCGCCGTCTCGATCCGGTACAGCGTGGTCACATTGATGCCGGTGCGGCCGCTCACGACCTCCTTGGTGATCCCGGCTTCCTCGCGCATCTCGTGCAGCAGTGCGGCCAGCCGTCTGAGCTGGACCGTCAGCACCGTCCGCTTGCCTGCCATCGTGCCCGTTCCCCTCTGAACGTGCGGCCTGAGTTCCCGTCGTCGCGAATTCCCGGCAGCGCTGTGTACGCGCCGGGCCGTCGTTCGAGTTCTGAGCATAACCACCGAGGCCGCCGAGTTCGCCGGGTTCACGCCGCGGGTGATCTAGATCGAATACGACGATGCCCCTACCAAAGAGCGGTAGGGGCATCGTGGTGGAAGCGGTAGGGCCTCGTTGTGGAAGGACCTCAGCGCGTTACGCGCCCACGGCGTCGAATCCGGTGCGCAGGTCGGCCAGGATGTCGTCGATTCCCTCGATGCCGACCGCCAGGCGGACCAGTCCGGGGGTGACGCCCGAGGCGAGCTGCTCCTCCGGGGTGAGCTGCGAGTGGGTGGTCGAGGCCGGGTGGATGACCAGCGACCGGACGTCACCGATATTGGCGACGTGGCTGTGCAGGGTGAGGGCGTTGACGAACTTCTTGCCCGCGTCGACGCCACCGGTCAGCTCGAAGCCGATGATCGCGCTGGTTCCCTTGGGCGCCAGCTGCTTTCCGCGCTCGTACCACGGCGACGACGGCAGCCCCGCGAACGAGACCGACGTGACTTCCGGCCGCTCGGTGAGGAATTCGGCGACCGCCTGCGCGTTCTGCACGTGCCGTTCGACCCGCAGGCTCAGCGTCTCGAGGCCCTGGCTGATGAGGAAGGCGTTGAAGGGGGAGATCGCCGAGCCGAGGTCGCGCAGCAGCTGGACGCGGGCCTTCAGCGCATAGGCGGGCGCGCCGAGTTCGGCGAACACCACGCCGTGGTAGCTGGGGTCGGGGGTGGTGAAGCCGGGGAAGCGGGACTTGCCGTCGGCGTCGGTGACCGTCCAGTCGAAGCCGCCGCCGTCCACGATCACGCCCGCGATGGCCGCGCCGTGCCCGCCGAGGTACTTCGTGGCCGAGTGGACCACGATGTCGGCGCCGTGCTTCAGCGGCTGGATCAGGTAGGGCGTCGGGACCGTGTTGTCGACGATCAGCGGCACCCCGGCCGTGTGCGCGACCTCGGCGATCCCGGCGATGTCGAGGATGTGGTTCTGCGGGTTGGACACCGTCTCGCCGTAGACCGCCTTGGTGTTCGGGCGGATGGCGGCCCGCCACTGGTCGAGATCGTCCGGATCCTCGACGAAGCTGACCTCGATGCCGAGCTTGGGCAGCGTGTAGTGGAAGAGGTTGTAGGTGCCGCCGTACAGGCGCGGGCTGGACACGATATGGTCGCCGGCGCCCGCGATGTTCAGGATCGCGAACGTCTCGGCGGCCTGGCCGGAGGACAGCAGCAGCGCGGCCACGCCGCCCTCGAGCGCCGCGATGCGCTGCTCGACGGCGTCCTGGGTCGGGTTGATGATGCGGGTGTAGATGTAGCCCGGTTCGGCGAGGCCGAACAGCGCGGCGGCATGATCGGTGTCACGGAAGGTGTAGGAGGTGGTCTGGTAGATCGGCAGAGCGCGGGCGTTGGTGGTGTCGTCGGGCACCTGGCCGACATGGACCTGCTTGGTCTCGAAGCTCCAGTTCTGGGCGGGGTCCGGCGCGGCGGGGTCGGTCATCGGGGTCTCCTGGTGTGGTCGCGTCCCTGTCGATACGCCCCAGACGGAACTACATTCCGCCGGTAGAGGGCATTGTTTGAATCGGCAAGATTCCAACGCTCCGCCGCCGGGCCCGGCAACCCTTACCGATTGCGAACGA
The DNA here is from genome assembly GCF_000308875.1 of Nocardia transvalensis NBRC 15921. GTDB lineage: Bacteria > Actinomycetota > Actinomycetes > Mycobacteriales > Mycobacteriaceae > Nocardia > Nocardia transvalensis. Next base: position 63,638 of record NZ_BAGL01000062.1, on the reverse strand, counting down.
AATCCGTTGTGGCCGTTAATATTCTGTACTGCCTGTCATCTGCCGGTCACGCCACGGTAATATCGAGAGATCGGCGCTCTCAGATTACGGGCGCCTCTGCCTGGATGAAGGTTGGTGAATTCGCCGATGTCGGTATCGATGTTCGACGAGGTGCTTCCGCGCGGCGAACGGGACGGGGTCGGGCTACGGGTCGGTGCGATCATCGACCGTGAGGGGGATGTGCTCCTGCTGGAGCCGCACAGTTCGGGGCCGATCCGCCCCACCCTCAAACTGCCGGGCGCGACCGTGGAAGCGGGAGAGTCGGTGACCGGGGCGCTGGTCCGTGGCGTGCTCGAGGAGACGGGGCTGGTCGTCACCGGCGTGGGTCACCACGTCGGCGACTTCGACTATCTCTCCCCCGCGGGGCGGCCCGTGCGACGGCTACATTTCGCGGTGCAGGTGGCGGCCACGGCGCCGGTGGTACTCAGCGCGCACGCGCGGTACGTCTGGGCACCGCTAAGCGACGACCTGCACGTCACGTCGTCCATTCACGGGATCCTGGACACCTACCGGGATATCGTCCACCGCTGACGAGGGAGCCCTCGCCGGGTTCGCGATCGACAGTTGCCGGCTGTAGGCGTCCCCGGTGGTGGACGGTAGCCGGGGGATGGCCGACGATGGTGTGATGTCGCTCCATACACAAGAGGCGGATCTGTTCGAGGGCTTCCGCGGCCGCCTCGGAGCGATCGCGTACCGGCTGCTGGGGTCGGCCGGGGACGCCGAGGACGCGGTGCAGGAGACGTATCTGCGCTGGCACGCGGCCGACCGCGACCGGATCGAGACGCCCGAGGCGTGGCTGACGAAGGTGCTCACCAATTTCTGCCTCAACCAGCTCACCTCGGCGCGTGCCCGGCGGGAAACCTATGTGGGACAGTGGCTTCCGGAGCCGATCCTGGCGGGCGACCCGATGCTCGGTCCCGCCGACACCGCCGAGCAGCGCGAGTCGGTCTCGATGGCGATGCTCATGGTCCTGGAGCGGTTGTCTCCCAACGAACGCGCGGTGTACGTGCTGCGCGAGGCGTTCGGGTACTCGCACCGCGAGATCGCCGAGATCCTCGAGATCACCGAATCGAACTGCCAGCAGATCTACCGGCGCGCCAAACAGCATGTCGGCAGCGGCGACCGGGCCCGTGTGGACGTCGACCCGGCGGCCGCGCGGAAGCTGGTCGAGGAGTTCCTCGCCGCGGCGCTCAGTGGTGACACCGCGCCGCTGATCCGGTTGCTCACCGGCGACGCGGTCAGCGTCGCCGACGGCGGCGGCCGGATCCCGGCCCGCAAGATCCCGGTCGTCGGCGCGCTCGATATCGCGCGCTACCTGCGGCACGTCTTCGCGCCGACCGATCCCCGGCGGGCCTTCCTCGGTGGTGCTCCCGCCTTCCACGCCGTTGCCGTCAACGGCGGTCCGGCCGTCCTGGCCGAGGTCGACGGGCGGATCTTCGCCGTCTTCTGCCTCGAGGTGACGGCCGACGGGATCGCGGCGATCCACCTACAGGTCAATCCCGACAAACTCGCCCGCATCACCCGCGAATGGGCCGCCAGCGGGCCGCATCGGCGGCTGGCGATCGACTGGTGACAGTGACCCACATCACAGCTGGTGCTGTCAGGTTTCGCGTGCCTGTCCGGTTCAGGTGGTGAGCGCAATCAGATAGGAGCGAGCCATGAAGCACCGCATCGTCGTCCTGGGGGCCGGGTACGCCGGAGCCATCGCCGCGGGACGCCTCGCCAAGCGGCTGCACCGCGACGACGTCGAGATCACCGTGGTCAACGCCGATTCCGAATTCGTGGAGCGGGTGCGCATGCACCAGCTCGCCACCGGGCAGGAACTGCGGCCGCGCCCGCTGCGGGAGATGTTCGCGGGCACCGGGATCCGCGTCCGGATCGCGCGGGTCACCGCCGTCGACGTGGAGCGCAAGACCGTCGCACTCGACGGCGAGCACGGCGTCGAGACCCTCGGCTACGACAGCCTCGTGTACGCGCTGGGCAGCACCGTCGCGCAGACGGTCCCCGGCGTCGCGGAATACGCGCACGAGGTGGCCGGAAAGGGGTCGGCCCTACGGCTGCGGGCGCGCCTGGGCGACCTGGGTCCGGGCGCTACCGTCCTGGTCGTGGGTGGCGGGCTGACGGCCATCGAGGCCGCCGCCGAGATCGCCGAGGCCCGCCCGGATCTCGCGGTCACCCTCGCCGCCCGCGGCGGCGCCGGTGCCTGGCTGGACGAGAAGGCCCGGCGCCACCTGCGCGGCGCCTTCGACCGGCTCGGCATCACGGTCCGCGAGAACACCGACATCCTCCGCGTCGAGGCGGACGGTGTGGTCGTGGCGAAAGAGTCGGGCGCGGAACGGATTCCGGCCGAGGTAACCGTGTGGACCGCGGGTTTCGCGGCGCATCCGCTCGCCGCCGCCACCGCGCTGACGGTCACCGAGACCGGGCGGATCGTGGTCGACGGCACCATGCGCTCGGTCTCGCATCCGGACGTGTACGCCATCGGCGACGCCGCGAATGCCGTAGGGGTGGGCGGTAATCCGCTGCGCATGGGCTGTGCCACCGCGACCCCGATGGCGTGGCAGGCCGCCGACGCCCTCGCCGCGCGGCTGACCGGCCGCACGGTTCCCGAGGCCCCCATCGGCTACGCCAGCCAGTGCATCAGCCTCGGCCGCCGCGACGGCATCATCCAGCGCGTCGCCCCCGACGACACCCCGACCTCCCTGGTGTTCACGGGCCGGATCGCCGCTCGCATCAAGGAATTCGTCTGCGCGGGCGCCGCGTGGAGCGTGTCGCACCCCACGGTCCTGATGCCCACCCGCCGCCACCGCCTCGCGGCGCCGGCCGGGGCACAGGGCTCGCTCGTCACCCGGTAGGGGACGTCAGCCGGTCCACTTCGGCGGTGAACAGCTGGGCGGGGTCGAAGCCCATGCCGTCGAAGTGGCCGGCCAGTTCCAGGGACAGCACGCCGTGCACGCGGGTCCAGAAGATCAGGGCGCGGTCCAGGGTCGTGGCCGGGTGTCCGGTGGGGCTCGGGGGAAGGTCGCTGTGGGCCTCCAGCAGCACGGTCAGGATCTCGTCCGAGAGGACGGTCGTCTCGGCGGGGGCCCGGTAGCCGGGGACGGGGGTGCCGTAGATGAGGAAATACCGCTGCGGGTCGCTCAGCGCCCAGTCGCGCACGGTGTGGGCCAGGCCGGAGATGCCGGCGCCGGAGTCGGCGGCGGCGCGGACGGTGTCGGCGAGGCTGCGGTAGGCGTCCCGGATCAGCTCGGTGATCAACTCGTCGCGATTGGCGAAGTACCGGAACAGGGCCGGGCCCGTCATGCCCAGACTCTTCGCGATCGCGTTGAGCGACAGCGCGGAGGCGCCCGCGGCGGCGATCTGCTCCCACGCCTGCTCCTTGATCGCCGCGCGCATCTGGATGCGGTAGCGCTCCCGCGGACTCGTCGCCTCCGCACCGGTCATCGGCTGCTCCTCTCGCCGTTCGGCCTTCGTTACAAGGTATCACTCTTGCTATTGACTATCACTGTGAGGAGTGATTATAACTTGTAACGAACGAAACAAGCGCTAACAGATCGCTCCCCGGAGCGGCCCCGAACTCAGGAGAGAACCGTGAACGTCACCCGCCGCGCCGCCCTGCTCGCGATCGCCCTGACCGCCGGAATCCTCGGCGGCACCGTCACCCCGGCGCTCGCCGATCCCGTCACCGACCCCGCGCCGCTGACCTGCCTGGGGGACGGCACCGCCCCCGACGCCGCGGTCCGGTACCGGACGGAGACCGTGATCGACGCGCCGCTGAGCACCGTCTGGCAGGTGCAGACCGACGTCCAGGGCTGGCCGTCCTGGCAGCAGCCCGTCACCAGCATGGAACTGCTGGACGAGGGCCCGCTGCGGGACGGTTCGCGGTTCCGGTGGACCACCCCGGCGCCCGCGACCCCCACCACGCCCGCCTCGACCATGGTCATCACCTCGACCGTTCACCAGGTGCTGGACCGGTCGTGCATCCGCTGGAGCGGGCCGGCTCTCGGCGAAGGGGTGCGGATCGACAACGGCATCCACGTCTGGAACTTCGACGAGGTCGACGGCAAGGTCCGGGTCCGCACCGAGGAGACCTGGACCGGCGCGCAGGCCGAAGCCGATCCGGCCCTGTCCACCGGCCTCCTCGGCGCGGGCCTGGAGGCGTGGCTGGCCGATCTGAAGGCCGCGGCCGAGGCCCGGTCCTGATCGCGAGACGAGACCGCCCGCCCGGCGACGGCAGCGCCGGGCGGACGCGCCCGATACCGGGACACGCCGGTTCGGGGCTAGGGGCGCGGGCCGCTGCGGGTCGCTCGGTGGTCCGCGCGGAAACCCTCTCAGCAGCAATGATGCTCGCGGATCGCTGGGCCGGGCGATATGGAAGTCGTTGTGGCCGCACGATAGTGGTCGCCGAACGCCAGCGTCGGCCCGAGGGCTCCCGTTACCCTGAATTGATGCGATCTCGGTGTCTTCGGAATGTCCTGGCCGTGTTCGTCGCTGTTGCGTCGGTGTTGCTGGTCGGTACACCGGCCCTCGCGGTCCCGCCGATGCGGCCGGCCGCCCTCACCCCGCTGGACTCCGGGTTCCTCTGGGGCGTGGCGAGTTCCGGGTTCCAGTCCGAAGGCCATGCGCCCGACAGCAATTGGACGCGCTACATCGCCGGGAATCCGGGCTACGAGCCGCTCCAGGATTCGGTCGACTTCAGCGATCGCTACGAATCCGACATCCGCCTGGCCGCCGATATGGGTGTCCGGGTATTCCGGGTCGGGGTCGAATGGGCGCGGCTGCAGCCCACCCCCGGCGAATTCGACGAGAACACGTTCCGTTTCTACGATTCGGTCGTCGACGCCATCGTGCGGGCCGGGATGCGGCCCATGATCACCTTGGACCACTGGGTGTATCCCGGCTGGGAGGCCGACCGCGGCGGCTGGCGCAACCCGGGGATGGTCGGCGACTGGCTGGCCAACATGCGCGCGGTGGTCGACCACTACGCCTCGCGAAATCCGCTGTGGGTCACCGTGAACGAGCCGGCTGCCTACATTCAGCACGAGATCCGCGGCGGCGCCGCCGACGCGGCCGGGATGCTGACCGGGGTGGTCGACGCCCACAACGCCATCTACGACTACATCCACCAGGAACAGCCCGGCGCCCAGGTGACGGCCAATGTCGGCTATGTCGCCGGTTCGGAGGACCAGGTCAACGGCGAGTTCGTCAACCGCGTCGCCGACCGGCTCGACTACGTGGGCGTGGACTACTACTTCGGCTTCGACCCGGCGCAGTCGCTGCTCGGGGCGATCGGGCGGAGCATCGGGTCGGCCATGCCGAGCCTGCCCGGCCAGCGCATCTGGGAGCTGCCGGTCCGCACCGAGGGCATCTACTATGCGCTGCAACACTATTCGCGGCGCTTCCCGGGTAAGCCGCTCTACATCGTGGAGAACGGCCTGCCCACCGAGAACGGCCTGCCCCGCGGCGACGGCTACAGCCGCAGCGATCACCTGCGCGACACCGTCTACTGGCTGCAACGCGCCAAGGCCGACGGTATGAACGTCATGGGCTACAACTACTGGAGCCTCACCGACAACTACGAATGGGGCAGCTACACGCCGCGTTTCGGCCTCTACACCGTCGACGTGCGCACCGACCCCAGCCTCACCCGCCGCCCTACCGACGCCGTCGGCACGTACTCGCAGATCGTCGCCACCGGCGGCGTCCCGGCCGACTACCGCCCCACCCGAGCCCCGTCACTCTGCGTCTTCGTCGACCCACCGAACAGCTGCTTCAACCCGGTCGCCGGCCCGTAGCTCCGTCGAAGCGCGATCGTGGCGATCGTGTTTGCGCCGTCTTGCCTACATCATTGCTGGTTGAGGCGATTCGAGTGGTGATGGATCGATAACGCCGCGAAATCGGCGAAAAATAGGTGGTTGGCTGGGCGTGTGCTGGGGTATAGCGGGGGCATGACTCCACCGAGATCGATCGAGCGGTTGCTGCATGAGCTCACCACCCGATACGGGTCGGTGGACGCGGTATTCGTCGCCCTCGACCGGCTACGCGCGGATCCCGGCGCCACCACCGTCGCGCTCCCGGTGGTGCTGATGCCCAGCTACTCGGGCCGGCACCGCGCCGCGTAGCTCGTTCGCGATCTCTCTCCGGCTGTCACGCACACAGTCCGGTCGTGAGGATCGCCGCGAGTTCGCGGTAGGCGTCCGCGTCGTCGAGGCCCGTCTCGGCGCGTACGCCGCCCTGCTGGATCCGCACCATCATCGTGGCGGCGAGGTCGGCCGCGAAAGCCGCGTGCACCTTACGGAATTCGCCCGTGGCCACCCCGGCATCGATGAGGTCGCGCACCCTCCCCGCGGCGATGCGGGTGTTCTGCTCGTAGACCTCTCGTGCCGGTGGGAACGCGTCGAGATCGGTCATGAACCGGTCGGAGGCGGCGCCCAGGGCGGTTCCGACGGCGGACAGATAGGCGATGATCCGTTCGCGCGATCCCGGGGTATCGGTGACCCGCCGCTCGACATCGTCGGTGGCCCGCCGGAAGAAATGCACGGTGGCGGCACGGACCAACTGCTCCTTACTGCCGGCGAGGGTGTAGAGCGTGGACTTCGAGCACCGCAGCCGGGAGGCGATGTCGTCGAGGGTCAGATGCGCGAACCCCTCGGCCAGGAACAGGCCGACCATGGCGTCGAACAGCTCGGTCCGTCGGCGGGTCGCGAAGCCCCCACGCGTCATCTGATCCCCTGTCGCTCGACAGTACTGTTAGTGGATACTGAGTACTGTATCGAGTATCGCCGTGAAGGGAGCCCTGTGGCCGTCGATCGACTCCTGCCCACCGACGAGGCGCGGGATCTCATCCAGCTCACCCGCGAGGTCGCCGACAAGGTGCTCACCCCGATCGTGGACGAGCACGAGAAATCGGAGACCTATCCCGAGGGCGTCTTCGCCACGCTCGGCGCGGCGGGGCTGCTGAGCCTGCCGTATCCGGAGGAGTGGGGCGGCGGTGGACAGCCGTACGAGGTGTATCTGCAGGTCCTCGAGGAGATCGCCGCCCGCTGGGCCGCGGTGGCGGTCGCGGTGAGCGTGCACAGCCTGGCCTGCCATCCGCTCATGACCTTCGGAACCGACGAGCAGAAGCAGCGCTGGCTGCCGGAGATGCTGGGCGGCGCCACGATCGGCGCCTACAGCCTGTCGGAGCCGCAGGCCGGATCCGACGCCGCCGCACTCGAGTGCCGGGCCACCGCCGCCGCGGGCGGATACCGGATCACCGGCGCCAAGGCGTGGATCACCCACGGCGGCATCGCCGACTTCTACAACCTCTTCGCCCGCACCGGCGAAGGCTCCGGGGGCATCTCGTGCTTCCTGGTGCCCAAGGACACGGGCGGGCTGAGCTTCGGCAAGCCGGAGGAGAAGATGGGCCTGCACGCGGTGCCGACCACCTCCGCCCACTACGACGACGCGTTCGTCCCGGCCGAGCGCCGGATCGGGGCCGAGGGGCAGGGTCTGCGCATCGCCTTCAGCGCGCTGGACTCCGGCCGGCTCGGCATCGCCGCCGTCGCGGTCGGGCTCGCGCAGGCGGCCCTCGACGAGGCCGTCGCCTACGCCAAGGAGCGAGCGGCGTTCGGCCGCAAGATCATCGACCATCAGGGGCTGGGATTCCTGCTCGCCGATATGGCCGCGGCCGTGGACTCCGCGCGGGCCACCTACCTCGACGCCGCGCGCCGGCGGGACGCGGGGCTGCCCTATTCGCGCAATGCCGCGGTCGCCAAACTCGTCGCCACCGACGCGGCCATGAAGGTCACCACCGACGCCGTCCAGGTCTTCGGCGGCTACGGCTACACCCGCGACTTCCGCGTCGAGCGCTATATGCGCGAAGCCAAGATCACCCAGATCTTCGAGGGCACCAACCAGATTCAGCGTCTCGTCATCAGCCGCGAACTGGCTCGCTGAGCGATTTCCCGGACGGCGCGCCGACACGCACCTCGTGTATCCGCGTGTCCGCGCCGTCCCGCAGGCGATTGACGAGACACCCCTCCGGGACGGCGTGGCCGGCCAGATGGCCTTCCGGGATCGCGACGACGTGCGCGTCGGTGCGCCGCAAGGCGTCGAGCAGCGCGAGGAACTGCGGTGGGATCGGCCCCGAATCCGTGGCCCGCTCGTGGAAGACCTCGCCCAGATCGAATCCCGCGGCGGCGGCCGCGTCCGTCAGGACGGTGACCCACCCGGCGGGATCATCGACCAGGTCGTCACGCAGATAGCCGAGCATCAGCGGCCGGAGGGCAGCCACGACTCACCTCGGGCCGTCGGCCGTGAGCGCCGCGCGCCCGCGTTCGCTGATCTGCCAGCAGCCCTTGTGCGCGATCGCGACGACCAGACCGCGCGACTGCAACCGCGCCAGGGCGCTGCGGGTCGTCCACCCCGGCAGTTGCGCTTGGCGCTGGATCTGAACCGCCGACAACAACCCGCCGGGACGAAGAATGTTCAGTACGACCGATTGCGCTGCCTGCCCGAACTTCATGCCTTCTCCTCGTGACGCCAGGCACGCGGGCGGGGGTACGCGGAACCGCCGTCACGTGCGCATACGCGGGATTTCATCAAGGTTAATAATCGACATCAGTTGATGTCAACAGCACATGATGTCAACATCCGCGGTGTCCGGGTCTGTGAGAGGATTCGGCCATGCCGACCGCCACCGAGGAGCCCCGAGGCGAGTCCCGGCGCTGGCGCGGTCGCGAACCCGCCGACCGCACGGCGACCCGGCGCAGACAACTGCTCGACGCGGGATTCGAGCTGATGGGCACCGTCGGGGTGGCCGGAATGTCGATGCGCGCGGTGTGCCGGACCGCGGGTCTGACCGAGCGGTACTTCTACGAGAGCTTCGCGAATCTGGACGCGCTGCAACTCGCGGTCCTCGACGACGTGGTGCTCGGCGCGCGTGACCGCCTGCTGGAATCGCTGTCCACCGCCCCCACCGAACCGGATCGGGTCTTCGCCTACATGGTCGCCCGCTTCACCGACTATATGGACGAGGATCCCCGGCGCGGCCGCATCATGTTCGTGGAATCGCAGGCGACCACGGTGCTCGGCGAGCGGGGCAACGAACTCGTCGTCGAATTCACCGCGCCCATCGCGATGGTCCTCGCGCAGGCCGAGGAGAACCGAAACCCCGCCGACGACACGGATATCCGGCTCAACGCCCACGCCATCTTCGGCACCCTGGCCTTCCTGTACCGCCCCTGGCTCGACGGCGCCCTCGACATCTCCCGCACCCGCTTCGACCGCCACGCCGCCAGCGCGATCACCGAACTCGCCCGCGCGAGGTCGTCCCAGGCGAGCGACACCGACTAGAACCGGCACGCCGGTGACCGCAATCAGCCCGGGAAACGTCGTCGGTCACCGCCGTCGGTCCTGTGTAGACGGCCGCCGGAACCGGAAGACACGCCGGTCAGGCAGGCCCCTCCGAGTAAGAGCACCGTTTCTGAGGCCGGTAGGACGCAATCTTGCGTTCTTGCATTTGTAAGAGCATGATCCCAGCTAGCCTAGTTGTGACCCACCGATCCGAGACCGGTACAGCTGAACCCGGAGATCAATCATGTTGGTGCGATTAGTAGTGCTTGCGGGCGTGTTCGGGGTGCTGCGATGACCATGTCGATAGCTGGGGTGCTGCCGACGGCGCCGCAACTGTTGTGCGCGTTCCAGGGCCGCCGATTCCAGGATCGAGTGCTGTTGCGCACGGCACGCGCCCTGGCGGAGCTGCATGCTCGCCGGACACAGGTGCGCGACCCGATCATGGTCGCGGAAATAGACTGCCGTCGCGGCGAACTCGTCGACGACATCAACGACTGGGTGGAGCAGGAGCTGCCGCAGCATCGCAACGGCGCCTCCCTGCACACCGAGAGCCTGGGCGCCGTGGTCGACCGGATGGCCCGCAGTTGGGTCGATGCCAATCGGGTCATCGACCGCGAGGGACCGCGCAGTGACAATACCCATAAACACTGGTATCACCTGGCGGAACTGGTTGACGGTTACACTGATCTCGTAATCGACGTGGCCGGTGGCCGTCGCCGTTTACCCGAGCAGTGACTTCCCCGGATACCGATAGATCGTGGTTGCTGCCCGACCGGTGACGTCGCCCGAGCAGGCGCTGTACGACCGGTAGCGGTGCTCGGGCCGAGACGTTGTCCGCCCTGATCGGCGGGCGCAACGGGGCGCCTCGCCCGGCGTGCCGCGCGGTCGACTGGCGCGGCACGCCACCCATTCTCAGCGCAGGGCCGCTCGGCCCCGCACCCGTCCCAGTATCAGCAGCGCCGCCAGCGTGACCGCGACCAGCAGCGTCGTGCAGGCGGCCGCGCCGAAGACGTCCCCGCGGTCGGTCGCGGCGAAGATGGTGACCGGCAGGGTCTTCCAGGTCGCGGGGTACACCATGATCGTCGCGCCCAGCTCACCCATCGACAGCGCGAGCGCTAGGCCCGCGGCCGCGCCGAGCGCCGGCAGCAGCAGCGGCAGGGTGATCCGCGTCAGCACCCGGGCCGGTCCCGCCCCGAGCGATTCGGCGGCCTGGCGATATCCCGGATCGAGGCGGTCCAGCGCCGCGGACACCGCACTGAACGCGTACGCCAATACCAGCACCGAATGCGCCAGGATGACAATCCATTTCGTGCCGCCCAGCAGCAGCGGGCGCTGATTGAACGCGATCAGCACGCCCAGGCCGATCGCCACCGACGGCACCGCCACCGGCAGGTGGAAGATCGCGTCAGTGGTCCGCCGCCACCAGGCCGGAGACTCCCGCGCCGCCAGCGCCGCCCAGGCGCCGAGTACCAGCGCGACCGCGCCGGCCAGCAACGCCGTCTGCAGGCTGACCGACAGGCTCGCCGCCTGCTCGCCCGACAGCGCCTGCCGGAAGTTCCCGAAGCCGAGATCCGACGGCAGCGGTCCGGTCCAGCGTCCGGCCAGCGCCGCCGCCGCCACGGTCGCGATCGGCGCCGCGAATACCACGAGCACGACGAGCGCGAATACCGCGAGGACGAGCGCCCGCCCCGTCCGAGTCCATACCAGCATGGTCAGTCCTCCCGAATCCTGGTGAACCAGGCGAAGATCAGCCGATAGCCGACGTACAGCGACAGCGACAGCAGGACCTGGACCGAGGCGAGCACCGCCGCCCCCGGCAGATCGAAGGTGACGATGCCGCGGGTGTAGATCAGCGCGGGCAGGGTGATGACGCCCTTGGCGCCGGTGAACAGCACGATGCCGAATTCGTTGAGCGTCAGCAGCAGGACCAGGCTGCCGCCCGCGGCGAGGGCCGGCCATGCCTCCGGCAGCACCACCTGCCGCAGCACCCGCCACGGCGACGCGCCCAGGCTCGCGGCCACGTCGAGCTGCTCGCGCGGCAGCTGCGCGAACGCCGCCAGCAGCGGGCGCACCACGAACGGGGTGAAGTAGGTGATCTCGGCGACAACGATTCCGGCCGGTGTGGTGAGGAAATCCAGTACGGGGGCGCCGTTCCCGGTGATGCGACTGATCAGCGCGTTCACCGCGCCCGCCGTGCCGTAGAGGAAGGTGAACGCCAGCGTGATCAGGAACGACGGCAGCGTGAGCACCGTATCGACCAGCCTGCCCACCACCCCGGACCCCGGGAACGGCACGAACGCCAGCACCACCGCCAGAAACGTCCCCAGCACCAGGCATCCCGCCGTCGAACACGCCGCGATGGACACCGTGCGCCACAACGCATCCCGAAACGCCTGCGACCCCAGCACCTCCGACCAGACCGCCGTCCCCGTGCCGGTGGGCGTACGCACGGATTCGGTCAACACCCGCACGATGGGGTAGACGGCGATCCCCAGCACGATCACCACCGGTGGTAGTGACCACACGATCGGCCGCCAGTTCCCGGCCAAAAGCACGCCGGGAAAACGATGAGGCGAGCGGGGAGATCGATGAGGCGCGCGGGGAGATCGATGAGGCGCGCGGGGAAAACGGTAAGGCACGCGGGGAAAACGGTAAGGCGCGCCGGGAAAACGATGAAGCATGCCGGGAAAACGATGGTGGCTCGTGCTGGGATCGTGGACGTGCGTGTCGGGTTGGCGTGTGCCGGGGTGGTCCGGGCGGCCGCGATCCCCCTCATGGATCGCGGCCCCCGGGGGTGTCGTGCGTGGATTCATGCGTGGGCCTCTGAAACGTCTGCGGGAGAGGCTGATTCCGCGCCGACTGTTGCCGGGATGAGGACACCCGCCGGGTCGGGGAGGCGTACGCCGACTGTCGCGCCGACGGCGGTGTCGACGTGGCCGGGGACGTCGGCGACGATGTCGCCGGGGAGGCCGTTGACGTCGAGGCGCAGCCGGGTCGTCGCGCCGCGCCAGACGCTGGAGACGATCGAGGCCAGGACGGCGTCGCGGTCGTTGGTGCCGCCCACGTGCACGGTGTGCGGGCGCACGCACAGCAGGGCCTCGGACTCCGGGGCCCAGTCCAGGTGCCCGACACCGGGTTTGGGGGCCTCCGCGCGCAACGTGCGATCGCCCGCGGTGACCAGTGCCGCGGTGCCGGTCACGTGCCGCACGGTGCACGGCAGGAGATTCGCCCCGCCCAGGAAGGCGGCGGTGAACGAACTCGGCGGGCGGCGCCACAGATTCTCGGCGGAGTCGATATCGATCAGCCGGGCGTCGCGCATGACCGCGATCCGGTCGGCCAGCGCCAGCGCCTCCGACTGATCGTGGGTCACGTACAGCATCGCGGTGTCCGGCAGGGCTTTTCGCAGCTCCTGCAACTCGGCGAGCATGGTCTGACGCAGTTGGGCGTCGAGCGCGGCGAGCGGTTCGTCCAGTAGCAGGACCCGGGGCCGGATGGCCAGCGCCCGCGCGATGGCGACGCGCTGCTGCTGCCCGCCGGACAGCTCCCGGGGCAGCCGCCCGGCGTACTCGGCCATGCCGACCATCTCCAGCGCCTCGGCCACCCGCCCGGCGATCTCGCGGCGCGGAATCCGGTGCGCCCGCAGGCCGAAGGCCACATTGTCGCGCACCCGCAGGTGCGGGAACAGCGCGTACGACTGCACCACCACGCCGATCCCGCGCTTGGCGGGGGACAGGCCGGTGACATCGCGACCGGCCAGCCGCACCGCGCCCGAGGTCGGCCGGACGAATCCGGCCAGCGCCTTGAGCGCGGTAGACTTACCGGAACCGCTGGGGCCCAGCAGCGCGACCGTCTCCCCGGCCGCGACTCGCAGGGTGAAGTCGGCCAGTGCGACGGTGGCCTTGCGGCCGCGCCCGTAACGGACGCCGACTCTGTCGAATACGATCGCCGGTTCCCCGTCGGCCGTGACGGTGGCCGCCGCGGCGGCGGTCGTCGGTGCGGACATGGTGCGCTCCTGTGCCTGATCAGCGGGTCAGCTTCCGGTGGCCTTCTGGTAGGCGGCGACATCGCCGTCCAGCTCGTCGAGGACCTTGTTCCAGTCGGGCGTCACCACGGTCACGCCCTCGAGGTACGCGGCCGGGGAGATGCCGCCGGGCACGGCGGGTGTGTCGCGCAGATCCGTGCGGGCCGGTACCGCCATGGCGTCGGGGCCGAGCGTCTTCTGCACCTCCTCCGACAGCAGGTAGTCCATCAGCTTCTTCGCCGAATCCCGGTGTGGCGCACCCTTGGCCATGCCCATGACGTACGGCACGGCGACCGTGCTGCGCTTGCCGTCCGCGGTGGCGGGGAAGAAGACGGTGAACTTCGAACCCTTCTCCTTGATATTCGCCAGGTTCATCTGGACGTCGCCGTTGGCGACCAGCAGTTCGCCGTTGTCGACCTTCGGCTGCAACTTGCCGGTGGACGCCGACGGCCCGACATTGTTGGCCTGCAGTTTGGTCAGGTAGTCCAGCGCACCCTGCTTGCCGAACAGCTGCTGCAGCAGGATCAGCACCGCCGTCCCGTCGCCGGCCTGCCCGGGCGTCGAGTACTGCACCTTGCCCTTGAACTCCGGCTTCAGCAGGTCGTCCCAGGTGAGCTTGGCATCGATCGACGGATTGGCGATGAACGACAGGTAGTTTCCGGCCAGCGTGACGTACTTGCCGCCCGGATCCTTGTCCGTGGCGGCCACCGCGCCGGTGTCGACGCCGCTGTCCTGCAGCAGGCCGGACTTGTTCGCCTTCTGGATGAACGGCGGCAGCGTGACCAGGACGTCGGCCTGCGGGTTGGCCTGTTCCTTGTCGACGCGGTTGACCACCTCGCCGGAACCGGCCTCGACCAGGTTGACCGCGATCCCGGTCTGCTCCTCGAACGTCGCGAACTGTTTCTTGTACCAGTCGCCGACACCGTCCGCGGAGTACACGGTGACGGTGTCGCCGTCCGAGGAGGTTCCGGTGCCGCCGCACGCGGCCACGCCGGCCGCGACGGTGGTGGCGGAGGCCAGGATCAGCGCGGCGCGTGCGAGGCGCGATATCGAAATGCGCACGATGACAGCAACTTTCGTGTGAAGGGTGGAGAGGGGATTACGGCCGTTCGGCCAGGAGAAGGTCGGCGAACTGCACCACCGACGGCACCACGTGGGTCGCGCCGGCGGCCGCCAGTTGTTCTTCGTCGTGCGCGCCGGTCAGCGCACCCGCGACGATGCGCGCACCGGCCGCGAGCCCGGTGCCGATATCGCTGGCCGTATCGCCCAGCACCGCAACGCGATGCACCGCGTCGATGCGCAGCCGGAGCAGTGCGGTCAGTACCAGATCCGGATACGGGCGTCCGCGTCCGGCCTCCGCCGGGGCCAGCGTCAGGTCGGCGATATCGTGCCAGCCCAGCGCGTCCAGCAGCTTGTCCTGGGTGCCGCGGCTGAAGCCGGTGGTGAGCGCGACCTTGATCCCGGCCGCCCGCAATCGCGTGATCGCCTCGGCCGCACCGGGTATCGGCGTAGCCTCGCCCGCGAACTCGTCGTAGGCGGCCTCGAACGTGCGGTTCGCCAGCTGGGCGCGGTCCTCGTCGCCGAGCAGCTCCCGGAAGACGGTGATCTTCGACCGGCCCATGGTATCGACCACGTAGCGGATCGCCGCCTCGCGCTCGGGGCCCTCGGCCGGAATGCCCGCGGCCGTGGCGGCGGCGTCGAAGGCGCGCAGCACCAGCCCGCCGTCTGCCACCGTGGTTCCGGCCATATCCAGCACGGCGAGGTCGATCTGCTTGTCGGACACTGACTTTCCCTTCACAGGTGGAGGAGGTCGGCGGTTTCCTCGCCGAGTGCGGGGCCCAGGGTCATGCCGCGGCCGCCGGGGCCGGTGATCACCCAGACGTTGTCGGCGGCCCGCGCGCGGGTCACGATCGCGGTCGGGTCGATGCTCTGGCTGTAGACGCCGGCCCAGCGACGCACCACCGGAGGCAGCTTGCGGCCCAGGAACTCCTCGGCGACCGAGGTCAGGTGGTCGTAGGGCGCCTCGTCGACGTCGAAGGCGAACGGCTCGTCGTATTCGTGGGTGTCGCCGATGGTGAGCCCGCCGTGCAGGCGCTGCACGCACAGCAGCTGCATCTTGTGCCGGGCGGCCGTGAACGCCTGGGACTCTTCGCGATTGAGCCGGTTCAGCGGTTCGCCCGCGAATCCGGGGTAGTAGCGGAAGCTGTCGCCGTCCGCGATCGCCGTGGTGAGCGGTTCGCCGAGCGGCGCGGTCTGCATCATCTGCAGCCGCACCCGCCGCACGGGGATATCGCCCACGAGTTCCCGGACGAGACCGGAGTGCGCGGCGCCCGGGCACACCAGGACGTGATCGGCGTCGAAGCGGCGGCCGCGGTCGTCGATCACCGTGCCGCCGGTGACGGTCCGGGCCTCGGCGCCGGCGTAGAAGCTGTAGCGGCCGGAGGCCTCCAGGTAGGCGCGCAGCGCGGGCAGCGCCTGTCGCGACTCGACCGCGGCGTCCGTCGAACAGTGGAGGCCCGCAAGGAATTTGCCGCGCAGGGCGGGGTTCAGGGCGCGCACGCGGTCGGGATCCAGCAGTTCGAAACCCCGCTCGGCGGCGGTGGGGCCCGCCGCGGCGGCCTCGGCCACGGCCAACTCCGCTTCGGTGCGGACCAGCGTGATCGATCCGGCCGGGCGGAAGCCGACCCCGGGCACCTTGCCGCCGATCTCCTCCCACAGCCGCCGCGAGCGCAGCGTGAGCTCGAGTTCGTTCGCGGCGCGTCCGGACACCCAGACCAGGCCGAAGTTGCGGACGGTGGCGCCGCGAGCCTCGACCTCCCGCTCGAGGTGTACGACCTCGTGTCCGCGGCCGATCGCGGCCAGGGCGTGTGCGGTGCCCAGGATGCCGCCGCCGATGATGACCAATCGCATGCCGAGAATGATGCGCAATGGTCTAGACCGTTGGGTGCCAGCCGCGCGAACAGGAGGTTAATAATTGGTATAGACCAATTGCGGGTACGCTGTCGGCATGGACGGAAAGGGTGTGGCGGCGGTGGGGTCCGGTTTCGGAGTCGGCGAATTGCCCGGGGGCGGTGTGGATTCGGGGGCTCGGCAGTCCAAGGCATATCGCGTGCGCACGCAGATCGAAGGCATGATCGCTGAGCTGTGCGAGGGTGATTCGGTGCCGTCGGAGCGCGAACTCGCCGCGCGGTTCGAGGTCGCGCGCGAGACCGTGCGGCAGGCGCTGCGGGATCTACTGGTGGAGGGCCGGATCCGGCGGCAGGGGCGCGGCACGGTGGTGTCGCGGCCCAAACTGGTGCAGCCACTGTCGCTGCGGTCGTACACCGAGGCGGCGCTGAGCCTGGGCCGCAGGCCCGGTCGTCTGCTGGTGGGCTGGGACGATGTGCCTGCCGATGCCGATACCGCCGACGCCCTGGGGGTCGCGGCGGGCGCGCCGGTGATGCACCTGGAGCGCATCCTGCTCGCCGACGGCGAGAAGATCGGCCTGGAGAGCACCTTCCTGACCCGGGAACGGTTCGGCGGCCTGCGCGCGCACTACGACCCGACCACCTCGCTGTACGCCGCGATCACCGCCGCCGGCGTCGGGTTCGGCTCCGCGCGTGAGCGCATCGAAACCGTGCTGGCGTCCCCGCGCGAGGCCACCCTGCTGGAGTGCACCACGGCCCTCCCCATGATCCTGCTGCACCGCCGCACCGTCGACACCCACGGCCACCCCATCGAACGCGTGCGTTCCCTCTACCGTGGTGACCGCATCGCCTTCGAGGCCCTGCTGCGCGAATAGCGTTGCGCTGCACACTGTTCCGCTGGGCAGGCACGGCGGGCCGGGTCGACCGGTCGTGTCGGAGAAGGCCGTTGGCTTTTATGCCTCGGCAGGCTGTTGCGCGGGGGAGACGGTTGTTCCGTCGGGGGCGATCTCGAGGCGGCGGGGAGGGTCGGAGCCGGCGACGATCGTGGCCAGCAGGGGGCGGCCCGGGGGGAGGGCGCGAACGGTGATGCGGCCGTCGACGGTGGCGTCGAGGGCCGCGACGGCGGTGTCGATGACGCGGTCGCGGACGTCGTCGGGGGCTGCTTCCAGGCCGCCGTCGTCGAGGAGGGCGACGGTGACCCCGCGGCCGCGGGCGCGGCGGGCGGCCTCGACCACGGCAGTGGTGGCGAATCCGGGGGCCCGCAACCGATCTCGCAGTTGCGCCTCCAGCAGTGCGCAGTCCCGGCGGTGGCCGTCGGTGAGCGGTGCGCCCGCGGCGATCAGCTCCAGCGTGGGGCGGGCGGTCCGGTCGAGGTAGTCGAGCTGGCGGCGGCGCTCGCAGTGCCGCGCCGCGGTCCGGGCCTCCGCGCCCGCGTGCCGGGCGACCTCCGCGCGGGCGCGATGGAACGACCGCAGCGTCGGCCGCATGTACAGCGCGAAACCGGTGGCGGCGAGCACGGTGCCGACGGTGACCGCGGAACCGTCGATCGCCGCCGCCACGCCCGCGCCGGCGGCCGCGAAGGTCACCGCCGCCGCGACGAGCCCGACCCACGCCCACACGATGCGCCCTCGAATGGCCAGCAGCGCAAGCACATACGAATAGGCGACGAGGATCCACGACTGATGGTGGACGAAGTGGTGCGGCGGATGGAGACGCATCGCGAGGACGGCGGCCGGACCGGCGACGACGATGAACGCCGTGGCCGCCCGCCACAGCGGATCGCGCCGGGGGACCAGGACGGCCGCACCCGCGAGTCCGACCACCCCGTAGGCGGCGATCGCGGCGAGCGGGTCCGCCCGGCCCGCCAGGTAGCCGATCATCAGCATCGTCACGGCCGCCTCGAGCACGATCAGCATGGCGAGCCCGTATCCGCCGCGCAGGCTGATCAGCGTCGGCACGTGCGCCTCGGCGGGTTCGGTGCGCAGCCAGCGCAGGACGACGGTGGTCCCGCGGCCGGGATCGGATTCGACCACGGCGTTGCCGCCGGGGACACGGCCCATCCGGCCCACGATGCTGTGCCGGATGCCGAGCCGGTCGGCGGCCACCCGCGTCGGATCGAATCCGGCGCCGTCGTCGCTGATGCGGACGGTCGCGCCGCCCGCGTCGAGCACCACCAGCAGCATGCGTGCGACCGCGCGGCGCCCGGTCGCGGCGTGCCGCAGGCTGTTTCGCACGGCTTCGCCGATGGCCGCTGTCACGGCGCCGACGACGTCGTGTGGCAGTGGACTGTCGTGCGCGCGGCCGTCGACCCGCGTCTCGACCACGATGTCGGCGCTGATCTCGACGGCCGCCGCACGCCAGTTCGCGACGGCCACGGCCGCCGGGACCGTCTCGGCGTCGGTGTCCTGCGTGCTGTCGAGTTGCCGGAGGGCGCGCGCGGCCGCAGTGGATAGGGCGGTGGTGTCGCCGCCCCGCGCGGCATCGAGGAGCGTGGCGAGCACGGTGTCGTGGATCAGCCCGGCGAATCTCGAGCGTTCCTCATCGGTGGCCTCGGCGGTCGCGGCTACCGCCGCCTGGCGTACGGCGGTCGCCGTCGCGTGGTCGAGCTGCGCCGCCGCCCGCACGAGTGCCGCTGCGGTGCAAGCGAAGAACCCCTGCATCACCCATGTTCGCGCCAGGCTCTCCACCACGCTGTGGATGCTCTGGCCGCCGTGCACGTAGAAGTCGACGGCGACGGCCACGGCCCCCGACACCGCCAGCACGATCGGCCAGCCGCGCCGCCAGGCCAGGACGCCCGCGACCCCGGCGACCGCGACCAGCGGCGGGATCCAGGTGCCGGCGGGGCCGAAGCAGCCGTACCGCCCGGCGAGCGGCAGGGCCGCGATACTCGCGGGCACGACGACGGCCAGCGCCGCGGCGCTCGCGACGGTCGCTCGCCCGCCGAGCAATACCGCGCCGACGATCACCGCCGCGCCCGCCGCCGTGAGGGCGGTCACCACGACCGGGGTCCACCAGGCACTCACCAGATCCGCCTGGGCCACGATGGTCGACCGATGCGTGACCACCCACAGCACGCTGCCGACGCCGACCGCCAGCCCGATCGCCCGCCGCGCGCGCTCCTCCGCAAGCCCCGGCGCCGGTGCGGGCCAGGCGATCCGCATCACGCTCATCGAACCTGTAGTCGTCTCGTCATTCCGTCTGGTCCGCCCCTCCGTCTAGTGCGAACCGGCGACCCGGAGTGTAGGCGGCCCGACATGGATGAATACCCACCGAACGGGTGCGCGAATCCCTGAAGTCGGATTCGGGGTGTTCGGCGGGCCGATTCTCGCACGAGACGCAGCGGTCCGCCGCCCTCGCTCGCGACCGGACCGCCCGCCGGTGATGCCACGCGTGGGCCGATCACGCTGCGCTTTCTCGCGTACGATGACAGCCGCCGACGCGGCGTGGCCGCACCTGACGGGGGGATCGATCGATGAATTATCCGCAGTACCAAGGTGGTTACCACCCGTATCCGTACGCACCCGCCCGTGGGCCTGGCGGCGGAACCGCGATCACAGCGGGGGTGCTCGCCTCGCTCGGCGCGGCCGGGCAGGGGCTGGGCGGGGTGATGAATATCGTG
Source organism: Nocardia transvalensis NBRC 15921 (assembly GCF_000308875.1). Classification (GTDB taxonomy): domain Bacteria; phylum Actinomycetota; class Actinomycetes; order Mycobacteriales; family Mycobacteriaceae; genus Nocardia; species Nocardia transvalensis. The sequence goes on along the minus strand of NZ_BAGL01000062.1, from coordinate 43,717 downwards.
CTGGGGGCGACGCGATCACAAGATCTCAGCTCGATGACGGACGCCAACTGGTACGTGGCCTACACGATAGCGAGCGGGGTGATCGCGCTGATCGCCGCGGGACTGCTTGCCGGCGGGGCGGTCGGCCTGTTCCGCCGCAAGCGGTCGGGACGGATGCCGGTGGTCGCGGGCTGCGCGACGACGCTGGTGATCGGAATCGTCTCGCTGCTGGTCGCATTCGAGGCGCGGACCGCCGGCGGTGCGGTGGCCGCCGTCGTATTGCTGAGCGCGACCATCGGCATGGCGTTTCCGATAGTCACGATCGTCCTGACCCTGGTCCCCGCGACCACGCGCTGGCTCGCCGCCGACCCGGCACAACCCGCCGCGCCGCAACCGTACCCAGCTCAGCAGTACCCACCGCAGCCGTATCCGGGCCAGCCGTACCCGCCGCAGCAGGTTGGCGGTCAGCAGTACCCATCGGCCCAATCCCCGGCTCAGCAGTACCCGCCGGCTCAATCCTCGGGTCAGTCATATTCACCGCAGCCGTACCCCGGCCAGTCGTATCCGCCGCACCAGGCTGCGGGTCAGCAGTATCCGCCGCAGCCGTTTCCGGGCCAGTCGTACGCGCCGGAGCAGGTTCCTGGTCAGTCGTTCTCGCCAGAGCAATCACCGGGTCAGCAGTATTCGCCGCAGCAGGCCGCGGGGCAGCCGTCCCTGCCGCAGCAGGGCGACGGTCCGCTGTCCTCGTCGCAGCAGGCCATCGGCCAGTCGTACCCGTCGCAGCCGCGGCAGGCTCCGGTCGAGCCGTCCCTGCCGCAGCCGATAAAGCCTGGCGCGCAGGCGGTTTCGTATCCCGCCGGGGATGCGACGAAGGTTCAGCCGTGGGGGTCGCAGGCGGGCGCGGACTCGACTCCGGCCGGGAACCCGCCGCAGCCCGTGGGCGGGGATGCGGTGTGGGCGCGGCCGGGTCAGGGGGAGGGCGGTTCGGGGGGCTCCCAGGCTCCCGCCGAGAAGCCTGTTGAGGAACGGTGATTCGGCGGGTCGGCTCAGCGGATCTGCGGGGCGACCTTCTCGCCGAGTAGGTCGATGGCGTGCAGGACCTTGTCGTGGGGGAGGGTGCCGACGCTGGGGTGGAGCATGAAGCGGTCCAGTTCGAGGGTGTCGCGGACGGCGGCGATCTTCTCCGCGACGCGGTCGGGGGCGCCGACGAACAGCGAACCGTCCGGCGAGCGGAGGGCCTCGAACTGCGCGGGGGTCATCGGGCCCCAGCCGCGCTCGCGGCCCAGACCGCTCATGGCCGCGGCGTAGGGCTCGTAGAAGTCCGCGACCGCCTGCTCGTCGGTATCGGCGAGGTAGCCGTGCGCGTGCACCGCGATCGGCTGACGCTCGTGACCGCCCTGTTCGAGGGCGCGGTGGTACAGGTCGACCAGCGGCCGGAACCGTGCGGGCTGCCCGCCGATGATCGCGATCGCCAGCGGCAGGCCCAGCAAGCCCGCGCGGGCGACCGATTCCGGGCTGCCGCCGACCGCGATCCACACCGGCAGCCGCCGGTCGGCGCGCGGGTAGACGATCGTGTCCCGCAGCGGCGCCCGGAAGGCGCCCGACCAGGTCACCGGCTCGTCCTCGCGCAGCCGCAGCAGCAGGGCGAGCTTCTCGGCGAACAGGTTGTCGTAATCGGCCAGGTCGTAGCCGAACAGCGGGAACGACTCGGTGAACGAGCCGCGGCCCGCCATCAGCTCGGCGCGGCCGCCGGACAGTCCGTCCAGCGTCGCGAAACGCTCGTACAGGCGGACCGGGTCGTCGGAGCTCAGCACGCTCACGGCGCTGGTCAGCCGGATGCGCTCGGTCCGCGCGGCGATCGCCCCGAGGACGACCTCCGGCGCCGAGGCCGCGAAATCCTCGCGATGATGTTCGCCGACGCCGTAGACGTCCAGGCCCGCCCGTTCGGTGGCGACGGCCTCCTCGACCACCTGGCGCAGTCGCTCGCCCGCGGTGGGAGCGGGGCGGTCGCCGACGGCGTGCCGCTCGGCGAAGGTTGTGAGTCCCAGTTCCATGATTCCGTCCTCGGCTGTCGAAGTAGTCACGAGCGTAAACGGACCGTGGTCCGGATGCATTCCGGAGGGTGCGGAACACGGCGTGCCGAGCATGTGAGCGGGCGGTGCGGATAGTCTGGACGGCATGTCTGTCCGCACTCGTCAGCCGCTCGTTCCCGGAATCCAGTCGCCCATCCGTGAGGTCCCCCGCTCCATCGAGCGCCCGGAATACGCGTGGAAGAAGACCGCCAACGAGGGCCGTGAGCCATGGGTGCAGACGCCCGAGACGATCGAGAAGATGCGGCTGGCGAGCACCCTCGCCGCGCGGGCGCTCGCCGAGGCCGGTAAAGCGGTCGCGCCGGGCGTCACCACCGACGAACTCGACCGCATCGTGCACGAATACCTGTGCGACCACGGCGCCTACCCGTCGACGCTGGGCTACAAGGGCTTCCCGAAGTCGTGCTGCACCTCGCTGAACGAGGTCATCTGCCACGGCATCCCCGACTCGACGGTGGTCGAGGACGGCGACATCGTCAATATCGACGTCACCGCGTACATCAACGGCGTGCACGGCGACACCAACGCGACCTACCTCGCCGGCGATGTCGACGAGGAGGTGCGGCTGCTGGTGGAGCGCACCGAGGAGGCCACCATGCGGGCCATCAAGGCGGTGCGTCCGGGCCGGGCACTGAATGTGATCGGCCGCGTGATCGAGTCCTACGCCAACCGGTTCGGCTACGGCGTCGTGCGCGACTTCACCGGTCACGGCGTTGGCCCCACCTTCCACAGCGGCCTGGTGATCCTGCACTACGACCAGCCCGCCGTCGACTCGGTCATCGAGCCCGGCATGACCTTCACCATCGAGCCGATGATCAACCTCGGCGGCATCGACTACGACATCTGGGACGACGGCTGGACCGTCGTCACCAAGGACCGCAAGTGGACCGCCCAGTTCGAGCACACCCTGGTGGTCACCGACGAGGGCGCCGAAATCCTCACCCTCCCATGAACGCCCCCCGCCCCGCCGACCCACCGGTCCCCGGGGCGGTCACGTCGGCCCGCGAGGCGGCCTCGCTCCCCGGGGCGGTCACGTCGGTGCGCGAGGCGGCCTCGGTCCCTGAGGCGGTCACGTCGGTTTCCGAAGCAGCTGCGGTCTCTGGGGCGGCCGCCTCATTTCCCGGGGCGGCTTCCTCATTCCCCGAGGCGGCATCCCCATTCCCCGAGCCGACCTCCTCATTCCCCGAGCCGAAGGCGAGGGGTGCTCTCCTGGTGGCGGGGACGACCTCGGATGCGGGGAAAAGTGTTGTGGTGGCGGGGATCTGCCGGATGTTGGCGCGGCGGGGGGTGCGGGTGGCGCCGTTCAAGGCGCAGAATATGTCGAACAATTCGGTGGTGACGCTCGACGGCGGGGAGATCGGGCGGGCGCAGGCGCTGCAGGCGCGGGCGTGCGGGCTCGAGCCGAGCGTGCGGTTCAATCCGGTGCTACTCAAGCCCGGTAGCGACCGGCGGTCGCAGCTGGTGGTGCGGGGGCGGGCCGTCGATACCGTCGGCGCCGCGGACTACTTCCGGCACCGGCGGGAGCTGCGGCAGGTGGTCGCCGACGAATTGGCCTCGCTGCGTGCGGATTACGACGTGGTGATCTGCGAGGGTGCCGGATCGCCCGCCGAGATCAACCTGCGGGCAACAGATCTGGCGAATATGGGCCTGGCGCGGGCCGCGAACCTCCCGGTCCTGCTGGTCGGCGACATCGATCGCGGCGGCGTGCTGGCTCACCTGTTCGGCACCGTGGCGATCCTGGAACCCGAAGACCAGCAGCTGATTTCGGGATTCGTCGTCAACAAGTTCCGTGGCGACGTGGACCTGCTGCGGCCCGGCATCGACCGGCTGACCGAACTCACCGGACGTCCTACCCTCGGCGTGCTCCCGTACGCCGAGGACCTCTGGATCGACGCCGAGGACTCCCTCGGCACCGTCGCCGACGCGCCGGTCGGCCGCCCGGAGCCGCCCGCCGGAACCGACTGGCTCACGGTCGCGGCGATCCGGTTGCCCCGCATCTCCAATTCCACCGACGTCGAGGCCCTGGCATGCGAGCCGGGGGTCGCGGTCCGCTGGGTGACCGATCCGTCCCGGCTCGCCGACGCCGACCTCGTGGTCCTGCCCGGCACCAAATCCACCGTCAGCGATCTGGACTGGTTGCGGCGCAACGGAATAGCCGACGCGCTGATCGCCCGCGCCCGCGCCGGCCGCCCTACCCTGGGCATCTGCGGCGGCTACCAGATGCTGGGCACGCGCATCCTCGACACCGTCGAATCCGCCGCCGGCGAGGTTCCCGGCCTCGGCCTGCTGGATCTCGCGATCGAATTCGCCGACCCGAAGGTGCTGCGCCGCACCGAGGGGCGTGTGGCCGCCGGGGGTGCGGGACAGCCGATCACGGTGCAAGGCTACGAGATTCATCACGGCCGTGTGCGGCACAGCGGTGACCCGGCGTGGCTCGCACTCACGGACGGCCTTCCGGAGGGAAGCGTGCGCGGCGCGGTGTGGGGCACCCACCTGCACGGCCTGCTGGAATCCGACGACTTCCGCCGCGCATGGTTGCGCGAGGTCGCGGCATGCGCAGGCCGTCCCGGTTTCGTTGTCGCCGAGGGCATCTCGGTCTCCGCCATCCGAACGGCCCAGCTCGACCTGCTGGCCGACCTTATCGAAAAACACCTCGACCTCGACCACCTCGAGCGCCTCCTCACCACCGGCCCCACCCCGAACCTCCCCACCCTCACCGTCGGCCACTAGTCACGCATCCACACCCGCGTCCGCATTATTCCGGCACGCTTTTGGCCGGAATCCACCGGGACCAGACTGTGGATCCCGGCCAAAAGCGTGCCGGGATAGTAGAGCGAGGCGTGCCGGGATAGCGGGGTGAGGCGTGCCGGGATAGCGGGGCGAGGTGTGCTGGGATGGTGAGGGCTGGCGGCGGTGGGACCGTGCGGGACGGATGGTCATAAGGCTGGGTCGGCGGGGTTGTGAGGTTCGACAAGCTGGGGTCGCGGGGCTGGGAATGGTGGTCAGTAACACGCGGTCGGGGGGTGCGACGCCGTGTAGCGTGAGTCGGCATGGAAACTCGGCGGATCGCGGTCGGGGATCGCGCGTGGACCGTGCGAGTCGGTGGACCGCAGTCACGGCACACCGTGCTGCTGCTGCCCGACGCGGGTGACCCGGTCGACGTCTACGACCGGGTGTGCACCCGGCTGCACACCTCCGACCTGCGCACGATCGCGGTCGGAACCCTGGAGGACCTGGATCGGGACGGCGTCTACGCCATCCTCGACGAGCTGGGCGTGCCCTGGACAAACCTCGTCGGCGTCGGTGCCGGCGCAGATCTGGCCTGGCAGCTGAGCGCGCGGGGCTTCGGCCGGTTCATCGGCCTGGTCGCGGCGGGGCGGGCCCATCCGGCGGTGCCGGGTACGGGCGGCGACCCGGACTGCCCGGCCGTGGAACTGCCCACCACCGTCATCGCCACCAAGGATCTGCCCCGCACGGCCGCCGAGGCCAGCGGGCGCCACGTCTTCGGCGAATTCCGGGTCACCCAGGTCGACGTCGCGCACGTCGCCGCCGAGGCCGACCAGGAACTCGCGACGGAGATCGTGCTGCGCAGCGGCCTGTGGTGAGGCCTACTCGGCCCGTTGACCTTTCGCGGTGAACTCCGCCAGCCACGCCAGCCACGAATCCAGCTCGTCGAACGCCTCGGCCCGCACCGGCGCCGAGGACAGGAACACGTCGTGGCGAGCGCCCTCGATCGGCACGATGCTGGTGCGATCGCCCAGGCAGCCCGACCAGCGCTGGATCTGTCGCACGTCGAGCACCGTATCGGCGACATCGGCCGCGGGCCCGTACTCGCGCATGAATTTGGTCACCTTCGACCGCAGGATCAGCGCCGGCACCCCGATCTCCAGTCCGCGCTGCAGCCGGGCGTGACCCTGCCGGATCGCCCGCAGCCAGCCCAGATGCACGGGAAAGCCGGTCAGCGGCTTCCAATCCAGGTCGTAGTCCCATTCGCCCGACGCGCTGGTGTGCAGGCTGTCGCCGTAGGTGGTCAGCTCCTGGCCGGGCATGCGCGTCATGCCCCGCAGCCGGCCGACTCCGTTGATGACCGCCGTGCCGATCGTGCGATAGTAGGACGGGCCCTGCAGATCGAACCAGGGGCTGTTCAGGACGAGTCCGGTAATACCCTGCGCCGCAACGTCTTCGGCCCGGTTCAGGCGGTCCAGCCAGAGCGGCGCCACCAGCCCGCCGGTGGAGTGCGCCATCAGCAGCACCGGCTGCCCGGTCTCCGCGCGCACGATGCGCAGCGCCTCGTTCAGCTCCGCGTCGTAGAGCGACAGGTCGCTGACGTAGTGCGGAGTCTGCCCGGAGCGCCGCGAACGCCCGCACTTACGCAGGTCGAGGGCGTAGAAGCGATAGCCGTGGGCGGCCATGTGCTCGGCGACGTGCTTCTGGAAGAAGTAGTCGGTGAATCCGTGGAGGTAGAGCACGGCCCCGGCGTCCGTATCGGGCACACCGGCGGTGTACCGGACCAGGGTGGCCTCGACCGTGCCCTCGCCGTCCGGATCCGCGCCCAGCGGGATGGTCAGCTGTTCGTAGTCCTTGCCCAGCACATCGGGCCGCCAGGCATCGGTGCGGACGGGTGCTACCGGCGTCTCGTTCGTCACAGCTCCACGATATTCGACCCGCTGAGAGAGGTCGTGCGGAGGGAAGTCGGTCACATCCGGTGTGGTCCTTATCGGAAACGGGCATGGTGAGGGGCAGAATTAGGTTGAAGTGAACGGCGGGTAACCTTCCCGCTGAAGTTGCTGACCCTGCCGCAGGACAAGGAAGTCGATCTACCCGTGCCGAACGCTGCGATGACTGAAAAGACCGATGTAGTCCTCATCGGTGCCGGCATCATGAGTGCCACCCTCGGTGCGCTGCTACGACAGTTGCAGCCCGACTGGTCGATCACCATGTTCGAGCGGACGGATGCCGCCGCTCCGGAGAGCAGTGACCCGTGGAACAACGCGGGCACAGGCCATTCGGCGCTGTGCGAGCTGAACTACAGCCCGCAGCTGCCCGACGGCTCGGTCGACGTGTCCAAGGCCGTCGACATCAACGAGCGCTTCCAGGTGTCGCGGCAGTTCTGGGCGCACGCGGTGGAGACCGGTGTGCTCGGCGACCCGTCGCAGTTCATCAACCCGATCTCGCACGTCAGCTTCGTCCACGGCGCCGATAACGTCGACTACCTGCGCAAGCGCTACGAGGCGCTGTCGCGGCACCCGCTGTTCGAGGGCATGGAGTACATCGATACGCCGGACGAGTTCGCGCGCCGCCTGCCACTGATGGCCAAGGGGCGCGACTACTCCGATCCGATCGCGCTGAACTGGAGCGATCGCGGCACCGATATCGACTTCGGCTCGCTGACCAAGCAGCTGCTGGCGTATCTGGGCGGCAGCGGCGTCGAGATCGCCTTCGGCACCTCGGTCCAGAATCTGAACAAGCAGTCCGACGGCAGCTGGGATGTCCGCGCCCGCAACACCCGTACGGGCCGCACCCGCACGGTGAACGCGAAGTTCGTCTTCGTCGGCGCCGGCGGTTACGCGCTGCCGCTGCTGCAGAAGGCCGGTATCTCCGAGATCAAGGGCTTCGCGGGCTTCCCCGTCAGCGGCCAGTTCCTGCGCTGCACGAATCCCGAGCTGATCCGGCAGCATAACGCCAAGGTGTACGGCAAGGCCGCCGTCGGCGCGCCCCCGATGTCGGTGCCGCACTTGGATACTCGCGTCATCAACGGCCGCGCCGGGCTGCTGTTCGGCCCGTACGCCGGGTGGACGCCGAAGTTCCTCAAGGACGGCAAGCTCACCGATCTGTTCAAGTCGGTGCGGGCGGGCAACCTGACGCCGATGCTCGGCGTCGGCGTCACCGAGCTGGGCTTGGTCAAGTACCTGGTCAGCGAGCTGCTGAAGTCGCCGGCGGGCAAGGTGAACACCATGGAGGAGTTCATCCCGCGCGCCGAGGGGCACGATTGGGAACTGATCACCGCCGGTCAGCGCGTGCAGATCATCCGCCGCAAGGGCGTCGGGGGCGTGCTCGAGCTGGGCACCGCCGTGATCGCCGCCGCCGACGGTTCGGTCGCCGGGCTGCTCGGCGCCTCGCCGGGCGCCTCCACCTGCGTCAGCGCCATGCTGGACGTGCTGCAGCGGTGCTTCCCGCAGGAGTACCAGGGGTGGATGCCGAAGCTGCAGGACATGGTGCCGTCGCTGGGCGTGAAGCTGTCGGAGAACCAGGCCCTCTACCGCGAGGTGTGGGACTGGTCGAACAAGGCGTTGCACCTGGTCGACAACACGCCGACGCCGGTAGGAGTCGCGTCGAACTGATCGATGTGATAGCAAGACGCGATGATGTCAACGGTTGCGCTCAAACGGTCGTGGGCGGCGGATCTGGACACCGCGACCCTGTACAAGCTGTTGCAGCTTCGCGTCGCGGTCTTCGTCGTCGAGCAGAAATGCGCGTACCCGGAGCTGGACGGTCTCGACCTGGGTGCCGAGACGCGGCACTTCTGGCTCGACGACGAGGGTGAGGTCATCAGCACCCTGCGGCTGCTGGAGGAGCACGACGCGGGCGTGAAGTCCTTCCGCATCGGCCGGTTGTGCACCACCCCGGCCGCCCGCGGACACGGCTACACCACGCGGCTGCTGCGGGCGGCGCTGGCCGAGACCGGTTCGGCCACAGTGCGTTTGAATGCCCAGACCTACCTGGTCGACATGTATACCAAGCACGGTTTCAAGACCGACGGCGAGGAGTACATCGAGGACGGCATCCCGCACATCCCGATGCGGCGCGGCTGACAATCCGGATGTCCCGCAACCGGGAACGGTTGCGGGACTTGTCATGTGAGGATCCTGTGCCGCGCCCGGCGGTGTCCGTCGGTGCGCAGACTCTTACCCGCCTGTGACCGCGTAGAAGGTGCGCGAGTGGGCCGGGTGGTCGATCTCGTCCACCACCGCGCGGGCGAAATCCGGGTAGGTGATGCGGGCGCTCATATCGCCCAGGGCGGTGCGGTAGCGGCCCACGGGGTCGCCGGTGTGGTCGAAGTCGCCCGCGGGGGCCACGATGGTCCAGTCGATGGCGGTGTCGGCGGATTGCAGGGCGTCGGTTCCCGCTCCGTGGCCGAGGAGGAAGTCCCGGTGTTCGGCGGGGAGGTCCACGGTGTCGCGCAGGAGTACGCCGTCGGCGACGGGCAGGCTGGTGGCCAGGCCGATGGCGACGAGCCGGGGGACGCCCGCGCTGGCGAGGCCGGTGAGCAGGGCCCGCGCGGCCGCGGGGAAGAACTCGCCCGCGGGAGTGTCGAGGGTGGCGGCGGCGTGGACCGCGACGTCGTGGCCCGCGGCCAGTTCCGCGATCCGGGCGGCGTCGGTGACGTCGCCGGCGGTCGCGTCGAGGTCCGGATGCCGGGACGGGTCGCGCACCACGCGGGTGACGCTGTGGCCGCGCGAGTGCGCCTCCGCCGCGATGGTGCGCCCCGCGCGGCCGCCTGCTCCGAAAACGATGATGTGTGCCATGGCGGCGACGGTAGCGGGGGCCATGGTTTCCATTCGGATACCTCGCGGCTCGCTACGCTGGGGGAATGCGTCAGCTCGATCCAGGGATGTTCGACGAACTGTGCCCGTCCGGCCTGTCCCCGATCCGTATCGGCGACAAATGGGGCGCGCTGATCGTGGCCTGCCTGTCCGACGGCCCCCGCCGGTACTCCGAACTGCGAATCCCGTTGGCGCGCATCACCCCCAAGGTCATGACCCAGTCTCTGCGCACCCTCGAACGCCTCGGCCTGGTCACCCGCTCCGTCGAAGGCCGCCAGGTCACCTACGACCTCACCCCCCTCGGCCGCAGCATGCTCGAACCCCTACGCGCGATCTGCGACTGGGCCGCGGAGCACTGGGACGAACTCGTCGACGCCGTAGACCCCGACGAGCCCGCCGCCCTGGGGGCCTGAGCCCGCCCCGCGCTTCCTACCCGTTTCCCGGCGTGGTCTTCATTCGTTCCCGGGGTGGTCTTCATTCGTTCCCGGGGTCGTCTTCACTCGTTCCCCGGCATGGTCTTCACTCCTTTCCCGGCATGCTTTTGGCCGGGATCCTCGGTGAGGTCGCGGGCCAGGAGGGTTGCGCCCGCCACCGCGCCGGGCATGAGGAGGACGGCTACGAAGGGGATCAGGAAGACGGCGGCGAGGGGGATTCCGAAGCCCCACACCAGCATTCGGCGGGAGCGCAGCAGAGCGAGCTGGTCGCGGAGGTGGAGGCCGCGGCGGGCCAGGGCGATGGAGGCGAGTTCCTGGGTGAGGAAGTAGCCGGTGACGCAGAGGGCGAGGACGGGGACGACCGTCTGGCCGACCACGGGCAGGAATCCGGCGGCGAACAGCAGGATGCCCCAGAACGCCGCGCGCACCAGGATCCGCAGGCTGTCGCGCACCGAGATCCACAGCTCGCGCCAGAACGGCAGCCCGGATTCGGGTGCGGTGCCGTCGGGTGATTCCGACCGGTCCACCTGCTCGGACAGGTTCTCGTAGAACGGCTGGCCGATGGCCAGCGTCACCGCGGTGAAGGTCAGCACCGACAGCAGCAGGCCCAGCACCACCAGCAGCACCGCCAGGAAACCGCGCAGCAACCCCGGCCACGGCGAGTCCCAGGTATCGGCAAACGGCGTGGCCGCGCCGACGATGTCCCCGGCGAAGACGACCAGCGCGATCAGCGCCGCCAGATACAGCACCAGGGCGATGAGCCCGGGCACCAGGCCCAGCCCAGCGATCGCCGATGACTCCCCACCCACCTCTGCCCACGCACGAGGTAACCGAACCCGCTCGCCAGATCACGCACCGGCCCACCCTATTTGGTCGGGTGGTGTGCGGGGTTCCCGGCCAAAAGCATGCCGGGAAGTGATGGAGAGTGCGTTTGCCGTCGTAGTTTGACGGAGAGTGCGTTTGCCCTCGTAGTTTGATGGAGAGTGCGTTTGCCCTCGTAGTTTGATGGAGAGTGCGTTTGCCCTCGTAGTTTCCGGCATGCTTTTGGCCGGGAACTCTCTTGCGAAGAGTTGTGTGGGTGCGGTTGGTCACAGAAGGGTGGGGGTGGGGGTTGCCGGGGGCGGGCCTAGAGTTGGGGCCGTGGGCGAATCCCGAACCAGCGTGATCCAGCGTTCCGAGGCCGCGGCGGCGGGCGACGGGGAGGCCGGTTTTCCGTTCTCGGCAGTCGTGGGGCAGGAGCGGCTGCAGCTGGGGTTGATCCTGTGCGCGGTGCATCCGGGTATCGGCGGGGTGCTGGTGCGCGGGGAGAAGGGGACCGCGAAGTCGACGGTCGTGCGGGCGCTGGCCCAGCTGCTGCCGCCCGTGGTGGACGAGCGCGGCGAGCGGCCCGCGCGGCTGGTGGAGCTGCCGGTCGGCGCGACCGAGGACCGGGTGGTCGGCTCGCTGGATCTGGAGCGGGTGCTGCGCGACGGTGAGCAGGCCTTCCGTCCCGGGCTGCTGGCCGCCGCCCACCACGGCGTGCTCTACGTCGACGAGGTGAACCTGCTGCACGACCACCTGGTGGACGTGCTGCTCGACGCCGCGGCCATGGGCCGGGTGCATATCGAGCGCGACGGCGTATCGCATTCGCATCCCGCGCGATTCGTCCTCGTCGGGACCATGAATCCGGAGGAAGGCGAGCTGCGGCCGCAGTTGCTGGACCGCTTCGGGCTGACCGTCGACGTGGCCGCCTCCCGCGATGTCGACGTGCGGATGTCCGTGGTGCGTCGCCGCCTCGACTACGAGGCCGATCCGGCCGGTTTCGCCGCCCGGTACGCCGGGGCGGACCGCGAGGTCGCCGACCGCATCCTCGCCGCGCGCGAACGCCTCGGCGCGGTCGCCCTCGACGATGTGGAGCTACGGCGGATCGCCGCGCTGTGCGCCTCCTTCGACGTCGACGGGATGCGCGCCGATCTGGTGGTGGCCCGCACCGCCACCGCGCACGCCGCATGGCGCGGTAGCGACCGCGTGACGGCCGAGGATGTCCGGGTGGCCGCCGAACTGGCTCTGCCGCATCGCCGTCGCCGCGACCCGTTCGACGAGCCGGGCATCAGCGAGGAGCAGCTGGACGACGCCATGCGGCAGGCCGAGGAGGAGGCCGCCCGCGGGAACGACGAATCCTCCGGCGGCACAGGCGAATCGGAGGGTCCCGGTCCGAGCGACGGTCCCGATGACGATCCGGACGGCGGACCGGAGAATCCGGACGACGATCCCGACGGCGGCCCCGACTCGCCCGGGGGCGGCCGGTCCCCGGAGGGCAATGCCGGGAAGCCCGCCGATTCCGTTGCGCGCCCGCCTCGCTGGGAGATCCCGGGAATCGGCGAGGGCGCGCCGGGACGCCGCTCGCGGGCGCGGACCCGCCACGGCCGCGTCGTGCGCTCCACGACCGACACCTCTGCGGGCCTGCACGTTCTCGGCACCGTCTTCGCCGCCGCACCCCACCAGCACCTGCGCGGACGCGTCGGCGGCCCGCTGGCGCTCGAAGCCGCGGACCTGCGGGGCGCGTATCGCGAAGGGCGCGAAGGCAATCTGGTGGTATTCGTGGTGGACGCCTCCGGCTCGATGGCGGCCCGCGACCGGCTGTCGGCGGTGACCGGCGCGGTGGTGGCCCTGCTGCGCGATGCCTACCAGCGCCGCGACAAGGTCGCCGTGATCACCGTGCGCGGCAGCGAGGCCGAACTGGTGCTGCCGCCGACCTCCTCGGTCGACATCGCGGTGCGCCGGCTGTCCGGCCTGCGCACCGGCGGCAAAACCCCACTGGCACAGGGACTTCTGAAGGCCCGCGAGGTCGTGCGGCGCGAGCGTGTCCGCGATCCGCAGCGCCGCGCCATGCTGGTCCTGCTCACCGACGGCCGCGCCACCGGCGGCACCGACCCGGTCCCGCGCGCCCGCGCCGCCGCCCGCGTCCTCGCCCGCGACGGCGTCGCCGGAGTGGTCGTCGACTGCGAGCGCGGCATGATCCGCCTCGGCCTCGCCGCCGAACTCGCCAAGGACCTCCGCGCGACGTACCTGCAACTGTCCGAGCTGAGCGGGGACGCGGTCGCGGGTGCGGTACGCGCGGTAGGGACCCCCAGGGCAGCCTGAGGCCCAAGGCAACCCGCCTTGTATCGGGCGCACCGAGCCTTGCCTTTTTCCGGCACGCTTTTGGCCGGAATCCCGCTGCGGAAGACTGCCAGGGTGAGTGGTTTCCGGCCAAAAGCATGCCGGAAACAAGAGTGTGGGGCCGCTGAGCGCGGGTGTGGGGTCGCCGGGCGCGGGTGTGGGGTTGCCGGGCGAGAGTGTGGGGTTGCCAGGCGCGGGTGTGGGGTTGCCGGGCGAGAGTGTGGGGTTGCCGGGCGAGAGTGTGGGGTTGCCGGGCGAGAGTGTGGGGTTGCCGGGCGAGAGTGTGGGGTTGCCGGGCGAGAGTGTGGGGTCGCCAGGTGAGAGTGTGGGGTCGCCAGGTGAGAGTGTGGGGTCGCCGAGCACGGGTGCGGGTCCGCCGAGCAAGGGTATGGGTCCGCCGGGCGAGAGTGTGGGCCGCTGAGAGGGAGGGTGGTGCGCCGGGGGTGCGGTGCGCGGGGAGGGGCGGTGTGCCGAGGGCGGTGCGGTGCGGTGGGTGTGGAGGTCGGGAGTGTGGCCTGGGTCAGGCGGCGAGGGTGGTGTGGTGGTCGGCGAGGGCTGTCAGGGTGGGGGAGCAGCCTGCGTTGAGGGTGAGGGTGGCGAGGGGGTCGCCTCGGGTGGGGCCGCGGTTGATGATGACGACCGGGCGGGCCGTTTTGACGGCGTGGCGGACGAAGCGGAGGCCGGACATGACGGTCAGGGAGGAGCCGGCGACCAGGAGGACGTCGGCCTCCTCCACCAGTTCGTAGGCGGCGGCCACGCGGGGCTTGGGGACGTTCTCGCCGAAGTAGACGATGTCCGGTTTCAGCATGCCGCCGCAGCGGTCGCAGTCGACCATCCGGAAGCTGTCCGTCTCGGTGACCACGGCGTCGGCGTCCGGGGCCACCTCCAGGCCGCTGGTGACGGCGGCCTCGGCGAAACCGGGATTCGCGGCCTCGAGGCGCTCGGCCAGCGTCATGCGCGAGATCAGGGCGTCGCAGCTCAGACAGCGCACCCGGGCGTAGGTGCCGTGCAGGTCGAGCACGCGGCGGCTGCCCGCCTTGGTGTGCAGCAGGTCGACGTTCTGAGTGATCAGGCCGGTCACGACGCCGGCCCGCTCGAGCCGGGCCAGGGCGCGATGCCCGGAGTTGGGGCGCGCGCCGTCCATGCGCCGCCAGCCGACGTGGTTGCGGGCCCAATACCGTTGCCGGAACACCGAATCGCCCACGAACTGCTGATAGGTCATCGGGTTGCGCGGCGGGGAGTCCGGGCCGCGGTAGTCGGGGATGCCGCTGTCGGTGGAGATCCCGGCGCCGGTCAGCACGGCCACGCGGCGACCGGCGATCAGCGCCGCGACGTCGTCCGCGGCGGTGACGGCGCTGGGTGACGGGATTTCCGGCATGCCACCCAGCGTACGGGGGTCCGGGAGAACCCGGGCGTGTCCCGATGTGGCACCGTGGAGCGGCAGTGCAGAGGCGAGGAGGAGCAGTCAGATGCCCAAGGGCGTTCCGGAGACCATTCCCGACGACGGCCTGACCACCCGGCAGCGGCGCAACCAGCCGGTGCTCGCGGTGCACACCGGCCCGGGGAAGGGCAAGTCGACCGCGGCGTTCGGGATGGCGCTGCGGGCCTGGAACCAGGGCTTCGACCTCGCGGTGTTCCAGTTCGTCAAGAGCGCGAAGTGGAAGGTGGGCGAGGAGGCGGCGTTTCGCACCCTCGGCCGCCTGCACGACGAGACCGGGACGGGCGGCGCCGTGGAATGGCACAAGATGGGCGAGGGCTGGTCGTGGTCCCGCAAACCCGGCAGCGAGGAGGACCACGCGGCCGCCGCCCTCGCCGGGTGGCAGGAGATCGCCCGCCGCCTCGGCGCCGAACAGCATCGCTTCTACGTGCTCGACGAATTCACCTATCCGCTGAAATGGGGCTGGGTCGATGTGGACGAGGTGGTCGAGACCCTGCGCACCCGCCCTGGTAACCAGCACGTGGTGATCACGGGCCGCGACGCCCCGCCCGCGCTCGTCGAGGCCGCCGACCTGGTCACCGAGATGAGCAAGATCAAGCACCCCATGGACGCCGGTCGCAAGGGACAGCGGGGAATCGAGTGGTGAGCGCGCGGGCCGATTTCGTTGCGGGAGAGCGGCGTTGAGCGTCCCGGCGGTCGTGATCGCCGCGCCCGCGTCGGGGAGCGGCAAGACCACTCTCGCGACGGGGCTGATCGGGGCGTTGCGGCGGGCCGGGCATCGGGTCGCGCCGTTCAAGGTGGGGCCCGACTACATCGATCCCGGATATCACGGGCTGGCCGCCGGGCGGCCGGGGCGCAATCTCGATCCGGTGCTGGTCGGGGTGGAGCGGGTGGCGCCGCTGTACGAATACGGCACGCGGGACTGCGATTTGGCGGTCGTCGAGGGCGTCATGGGGTTGTTCGACGGCCGGATCGACGACAACCGGGTCACCGCCGTCGCCGAGGGGTCGACCGCGCAGGTGGCCGCACTGCTCGGCGCGCCGGTGGTGCTGGTGGTGGACGCGCGCGGGCACAGCCAGAGCCTGGCCGCCCTGCTGCACGGTTTCGCCACCTTCGACAGCGAGATCCGGCTCGGGGGCGTCATTCTCAACCGGGTCGGCAGCGAACGTCACGAGGAGGTGTTGCGCGCGGCCTGCGACCGGGTGGGCCTGCCGGTCCTCGGGGCGCTCCCGCGCATGGCCGAATTATCGGTTCCGTCACGGCATCTCGGGCTCATCCCGGCCGTGGAGCACGGGCGCGCGGCGCAGGCGGCGGTCGATGCCATGACCGAACTCGTGTCCGCGCACATCGACCTGACGGCGGTCGCGCGGATGGCGGATGCCCGGACGTCCGGCCCGGCATGGGATCCGGCCGCCGAGGTCGAGGCGAGCGTCACGGCCGGTCCGGCGATCGCGGTGGCCGGGGGCGCGGCGTTCACCTTCGGCTATGCCGAGCATCGCGAACTGCTGAACGCGGCAGGGGCGGAGGTCGTGGTGTTCGATCCGCTCCGGGACGAATTGCCCACCGGCACAGCGGGCCTGGTTCTTCCGGGTGGTTTTCCGGAGGAGCACGCGGCGGAACTGGCGGCCAATACGCCGCTGCTGACCGCGGTCGCCGAGGGCGCGCGGCGCGGAATGCCGGTGCATGCCGAATGCGCCGGGCTGCTGTACCTGACCCGCTCGCTCGACGGGCATCCCATGGCCGGGGTGGTCGATGCCACGGCGGAATTCGGCTCGCGGCTGACCCTCGGATATCGGGATGCGGTGGCGCTGGCGAATTCCCCGCTGTGGTCGGCGGGGGAACGGGTGCGGGGCCACGAGTTCCATCGCACCCGGCTGGTGGCCGCCGGTGGCGATGTCCCGGCGTGGGGTTGGCGTGCGCCTGGTGGGGAGTCCGTGCGGGAGGGTGCGCTGACCGGGAACGTCCACGCGTCGTATCTGCACACCCACCCAGTCGGAAATCCTAGGGCGACAACGCGTTTCGTCGCGGCCTGTGCCGAGTATGCCGCGCATCTGAGCGATGCCTGAGCCCGATCCGGGGCATCGGCCGGTGGGCGGTGGATGCCGTCCGCTGACATCCGGTCTTCGTGGATGCGGCCCGTCTGTAGCCCGTCTCGGCCGGAGCGCGTGTGTCCGGCGCTGAGTTCGTGGCGGGGATCGGGTTCCGGCCAGGGGTGGAGGCGGCGTCGATCGTTGCTGCGGTGCGGAAGGCGTTGGGCGACAGGGAGTTCCGGTGCCTGGCTACGGTGGATCGGCGCGCGGAGGAGCCCGGGTTGCTCGCTGCGGCGGCCGAACTGGGGGTGCCGGTTGTGGCATTCCCGGCGGAGGAATTGTCGGCGGTCGAGGTCCCGAATCCGGCCGCGCGCACGACGGCTGCGATCGGAACGCCCAGTGTCGCCGAGGCCGCCGCGCTGTGTGCCTCCGCCGGTGGGCATTTGGTCGTGCCGAAGAGGGTGATCGGCGGTGTTACCGTCGCGGTCGCCCGGTGCGGCGTTCGCTGACGAGGGGAATCTGTTTACCGCCAGGAGTTCAGCACCCGGTCGAGTGCGGGGCGGATGGTGGCCCGGGCGTCCATGCGGGCGACGCCGGTCATGAGGAGATGGTCGTAGTCGGTGTCGCGGTGGCGGATCGAGGCGATGACGGCGAGGGTGATCGCCTCGGGGTCCAGGGTTTTGGCGGCGGCGCTGCGGCCCACGCGGCCGCTGCCGCGCACCGCGGCGTGGGCGGCGATCTCGGTGGCACGGTCGGCGGGACAGCCGGGGAACAGGCGGCGGATCTCCGCGGCCATGCGCGCCTCGAATTCGACGTCCTGTTCGGCCCGCCGCACCCGGTCGCGGTCGCGGCGGCGCAGCCGGACCTCCTCGTCGGCCAGGCACTGTTCCTCGGCGCGGGCGAGCGCGGCCTCCTCCACGAGAATGCCCTGCCGCTCGTATCGGCGGCGGCGCCGGTTGAACCGGACGACGATCGCGGCGAGGGCGCTCTCCTTCTTGGCGCGCCGGCTGAGCGCGGCGTCTCCGGCGGGCAGGAACTCCAGATGGTCCAGGTCCGCGCAGGTGAGGCAGAGCGAGCCGGCGTCCGACGTGATCAGATACGGCCCGGTCTCGGCACATTCGACGCACTCCCACGGCTCCTGCGCCTCGACGACCGTCAGATCCGGCGCCTTGTTCTGCCGCTTCACCAGCTGCTCGCGCCGCGCCGGAGTAAGGTCCGCCGACAGCCAGTGCACGCGGAACGCCGCGTCGTCGCCGTCCTCGAGGAATCGGAGCGCCCCGCGATCGCGACCACCCGACACGTACGCCGTCTCGCTGGCGGCGAGGCCCTTGTCCCGGGCCCACTCCCGCAGCAGATCCACCGCATCGCTCAGCCGCTCCCCGTCGACGGCCGCCAGCCCCTGCAACGACTCCGCCTGCCCCTGCCGCCACCGGGCCACCTGACTCGAGTGCACCCACCCCAGCCCCGTGAACACATCGATCGCCGACACGTACTTCTGCCGGGCCAGCGCCGCCTCCGCGGCCTCGGCCACCCGCCGCCGCAGTTTCGCCACGCCGACCAACCCTAGAACATCGCACTGCCGGGCAATCGCAGGCCGGGTGAACGAGGCCGCGGTTCCGTGCTGTCGTGGGGCTTCCGGGCCGGCCGTTGGATCCGCTGGTGCGGTGGGCCGGGGAGTCATGTCTTCGGGGTCGATCTGGATCTCGATCGTGCGGCCACGGGGAGCGGCGATGGTGCGGCGAACTGGGTGACAGTGGCCTGCCTGCTGTTTCTGGCCGCGGTGGTGACGGTGGTCTGGTCGGTGGTGGATCGCCGCCGCCGGGCCTATCTGCCCAGTCGTGGTTTCCACTGGGTGCGGGAAGCGCTCTACAACCGGTGAGCCCGGAACGCTACGGCGCTACCGCGGTCCAGTCGGCGAAGCCGGTGGGATCGTGGCGGCCCAGGCTCGCGTGCTCGAACAGGCCCCAGCCCTCCGCCCCGTCGCACTCCGCGCGGGCGACGTGGTCGATCACGCCCCACGGAATGCGCCCGGCGACAGCGGGATCGGTCAGATCGTAGGTGGAACTGGAGGACCAGCCCGGCCCCTTCCACTGGCCGTGCCCCCAGTCCGGATCGCCGCCGTACCCGCAGCCGATGTGCAGCGCCATGAAGGTCCGCGGCGTGACCCGGACCTCGAGCGGTTTACCGTCGGCGGCGGTCAGTTCCAGCCGCGCGCCGATCGGAATCCTTGTCCCGGAACGGTATTCGATGTGCACGCGCGGCCAGCCCAGCTGCTCGATGCGGCCGTCCGGCCAGATCCGCGTCGCGTCGTTGAGGGTGCGGAAGCCGTCCGGGTTCTCCTGCACGATCACCACGATCGCGAAGTCCTCGAACCGCAGCGGCACGTACAGCCACCAGAACCCGCCCGCCCCTTCGGCATTGGCGCGCCCCGCCGGTTCGGTCTCGCCGACCGGGCGGATACCCCAGGAGCGGTCGCGGGTGCCGGTCCACACCTCCGGATCGACGGCGATATCCGTGCCGTCCACGCAGATCGTGCCCTCCCAGGAGCCGACCTGCGCGAAGCGGGACGCGTCGATGATCGGCCGGGAGCCGGCGAGGATCAGGTGCGGCTGCTCCTGGATGGGCCGGAACGACCCGGTCCAGGTGAGGTCGAGCCCGAGATCGTCGTGCTCGCAGACGATCCGGAGGCGCCGTAGCGGTTCCAGCACCTCGACCCGGTACCCGCCGACCCGCTGCTCCAGGCCGCGCTCGGCCAGCGCGTCGGAGAACCGCACCACGCGCTGCGTCTCGCCGCGGCGGACGGCGGCGTAGGCATCGATGACACCCAGATTGGGGTACACGCCCAGCCCGGTGACCAGCAGCGTGCCGCCGTCGCGATCGTGGGCGTTGAAGTAGCTGCGGTCGTAGAAGTTCCGGTCGCTACTGGCCACGCGGGCCAGCGACAGCGGAGTCTGATGAATGGGGTACTCGTCCAACGGTACCGGTGCGGACATGGCTCAATCCTGTTCGTAGGTCGATCAATCCCAGGTGTAGGCGCCGTCGAGCAGGGCCTCGAGGCTGGGCCGGTGCATGACGTAGTCGTCGCGGTCGTCGGTGTCGGTGTCTTCGCCGAAGTGGATCATCCGGCGCTTGATGCGGGCCATGACGATCCCGTGCCGCAGCGCGGCGTAGACCAGGTACCAGTCCAGATCCCGGACGGTGTAGCCGGTGAGCTGCTCGTAGTGCCCCACCACGTCCTCGCGGCGCAGGTAGTCGGGCAGGCCGGGCTGGTCGAACCGGGTGGCGAGGTCCTGGAAGAAGCGGTGGATGAAGATGACCCACGCGATATCCAGTTCGCGCGGACCCAGCGCCGCCATCTCCCAGTCCAGGACGGCGACCGGCTCGAACTCCCGGTAGATGATGTTGCCGGGCCGGGCATCACCCCAGCTGAGCACGTCCGGTCCGGGATCCGCGGGCCAATGCTCCTCGAGCCAGTCGAAGGCCCGCTCCAGCAACGGAATCCGGTAGCCGTCGTCGGCCAGTGCCCACCGGTACCAGGCGCGCTGGGCGTCGATGTGGCGGCGCAGCGCCGAACCCTCGCCGTCGAACATGGGGAATACCGCGGCCGGATCGGGGACGGAGTGGATCCTGGCGATGATGTCGACGGTGTTGCGGGTCAGCCGCAGCCGCTCGTCCGGGGTGGCGTCGAACAGCCAGCCGACGAAGACGTACGGCGGATTGTCCTCGGGAATACGCCCGTCCACCCGCTCCATCACGAAGAACGGTGTGCCGAGGATCGAGTCGTCGGTCTCCAGCCAGCACAGCGGCGGGACCGGGACATCGGTGTGCGCGCTCACGCCGGACATCACCGCGTACTGGGTGGCGAGATCGTAGGTCTCGAAGACGGGGAAGGATCCCTCCTCCGGGGCCAGGCGCGCCACATAGGAGCCGCCACGGGGCCGCCCGCCGGCCTGCCACCGCGCGTCGAACAGGACCGAGGAACTCGACAGCCCGCCGGCCTGCGGTCGGGCCAGGTGGGTGACCTCCGGTGCGTCGTCGCAGTCCACCCGGGTCGCCAGCCAGCTCGTGAGCCGCTCGGCGAGGTCGTCGAGATCGCGGGCGCTGGTGGTGAGCTGCCGCCGCTGTCCGGGATCGGGTTCGGGCTCGGCCGCCATGTCGTGTCCTCCTGACTGTCGAAACGCCTGGGTGCCAACGTGTTCCGGAAACAGGCGGAGACGCGGCGGCGGGCGTGTCCGAAGAAATGTAACGCGTTCCAATTGGTGCGCGGGCGGGATTCGGCCGGGAATTCGCCGAGTTCCGCTGATCGGGACCGGCGATTGCGGTGGTGGTGCTCGCACCACCTCGGCCGGGGGTGCTGACTGGTAAGCCCTGAGGAGTAGCCCGCCTCGGGGTGGGAATCGGGGGCTTCCCGGAAGCGGCAGGGGCACGCATTCCGTAGTTTCGGAGCGCGAACTGCACAGAAAGGACGAGCGTGGGCGCCATCGTTACCGCCCCGCCCGCGACGCACTCGGAGATCGACGAGGCGCCGCGGACGGGCTGGAATCCTCTCACCCGGATCGTGTTCCGGTTCTCCTTCCTGTACTTCGGATTGTTCTGCGTGATCTATCCGCAGCCGGTCACCACATTCCTGGGATGGCTGCTCGAATGGCTGCCCGAGGAAACGGTGATGGGCGCGGTCCGCCCGCTCGCCCCGGTGCTGCGATGGGTGGGCCGCACGGTCTTCGGGGCCGATGTCGAGTTGCGGTTCAACGGCAGCGGCGATCAGGGCATCATGTGGGTGCTGCTGTTCTGCCTGCTGGTGATCGCGGTGGCCGGGACGCTGGCGTGGTCGTTGCTGGACCGGCGGCGCGCCGACTACCGGCGGCTGGCGGGCTGGTTCCTGCTGTTCGTCCGGCTGTGCGTGGCCGGGCAGATGATCAACTACGGGTTCGGCAAGGTGATCCCGTCGCAGATGCCGGAACCGACGCTGACCACGCTGTTGCAGCCGTTCGGCGAGCTGGCGCCGTTCCAGGTGCTGTGGAATCAGGTCGGCGTGTCACCGGTGTACGAGATGCTGCTCGGCGCGGCGGAACTGACGGCCGGAATCCTGCTGCTGATCCCGCGCACCGCGCTGGCGGGCGCGATGCTGACGCTGATCAGCATGGCGCAGGTGTTCGTGCTGAATATGACCTTCGGCGTGCCGGTGAAGATCCTGTCCGGTCATCTGCTGCTGCTGAGTCTGGTGCTGCTGGCTCCGGAGGCGCGCCGGCTGCTCGACGTGCTGGTGCTGAACCGCGCGACGGGTCCCTCGACCGCGCCCTACCCTTTCCACACGCGGCGGTCGCGGTGGATCGCGGCGGTCGCGCAGCTCGCGCTCGGTCTCTGGGTCGGCTCGGCGATCGCGCACGCCGGCTGGGGGTTCTGGCAGGAGGGCGGGCCCGACCGCCCGAAGCCGCCGCTGTACGGCATCTGGTCGGTTTCGGAGTTCACCCGCGACGGGCAGCCGCTACCGCCGCTGCTCACCGACGAGAACCGGTGGCGCACACTCGTGGTCGACTTCCCCGGGCAGATCACGTATCAGCGGATGGACGGCGCCCTCGTGACCGTGCCCGGTACGGTCGACGAGGCGACGCACCACCTCGACATCACCGGCGGTCCGCAGCCGGCCGCGCTGAATGTCGACCGCCGATCCGCCGACAGCGCGATACTCACCGGCGAGGTGGGCGGACATCCGGTGACCATCGCGCTGCGGCGGGTGGACCCGGATACCTTCCCGCTGCGTAGAACGGGATTCCGCTGGGTGCAGGATGTACCTCTGGAATGACACCCCCAGACTCCCGCCGTGCCCCGCACGGCGGGCCGCCCCGCTCAGCCCCCACGCACTGAGCGGGGCGCGGGTCGTTCAGCTCGCCGCCGCGCCGATCTGGTTGGCCCAGTTGGGATTCGGCTGGTAGAACTCGCCGGACCCGGGAGTGAACGCGCCCCGCGCGAACCCCTCACCCCACAGCTGTCCCACCAGCCAGGCCGTCGGATATCCGAGATAGCCCTGCACACCGGTCGTGCACGGGAACGAGGCCTGCGCGCACCCCGGCTGGCCCTGCGGGTCGTTGTGGTTGGCGCGCACCAGCGTTCCCCACGCCTTGGTGACCGAGGGCGGGGTGGCGTCGTAGTAGGCCCGATTGGATTGCAGGCCCGCCGGCTGCCAGGGCGGCGGATTCGACGGGGAGATCAGCGCGTCCTCGCCCCCGTTGACGTACAGCACCGAACCGGAGGTGAGACGCCGCGAGTCGGAGCATCGCGTCGAGTCGTTGCAGAACGCCTGGGCCGGAAGTTCCAGCGGGACAGCGGTCTTGACCAGGCCGCCGGAATTCGCCAGCGCGTTCAGAGCCCCCGACGCGCCCTGGGAGTGGCCGATCGCGCCGACGGCGTCGGTGTTCAGCCGGTTGTGGAAGACACTGGCCGGATCGGCGGAGGAGTCGATCAGATACCTCGCGGCCGCGGTGATGTCGGCCCCGGTCCCGGTGTTGCGGTTCTCGGTGGCGATCACCACGAACCCCCAGGACGCGAGATGTTCCAGCAGGTAGGCGTATTGGCGCGGCACCGCGTCGGTGCCGTTGCCCCAGGTGATGATCGGATGCCGGACGCCGGCCACGCCCAGATCGGTCGGGTACCACACGTCGTAGGCGGCGCCGGTGGAATCGCAGCAGCCGAATCCGGGCCGCGCGGTGACGGCCAGCGGGCCACGCTGGGCGAACACCGTCTCCACCGGCCCCGTCGGCCCGTACGGCTGATCGGCGTGCGCGACCGGCGCGGCCGCCAGGACGATCGCGGTCAGAGCTACCAGGATCCGGAAGACACCTCGTCGCATGATCGCAGCATAGAAGCACATCGGCGCTCCGGGTGGTTCCATCCGGAATAGGCATGGCGCGCGCCGGGTTCGCAGAATGGTGACCGCCGAACTTTCCGATGACCTCAAGAAACACCTCGACACCGCGAAGGTGTTCGCCACCATCGCCACGATCGGCCGCGACGGGCAGCCGCACCTCGTGGTCAACTGGATCGAACGCGACGGCGACGAACTGGTGTACTCCACCACCGTGACGCGCCAGCAGTACAAGAACCTCGCGCGCGACCCGCGCATCACCGTGATGATCAACCCGCCGGAAGACCCGTACCGGTACGCCCAGATCCGCGGGACCGTGACCCTGACGCCCGATCCGGAGCGGGAACTTCCGGACCGGTTGTCGCGGAAGTACACCGGACAGCGCTACGCCGACTTCAACCCGGGCTCGGCGAACGACGCCGACCGGGTGATCGTGCGCATCACGCCGACCAAGGTGCTCGGCCGGTTCTGAGGACCGCCTCCGGGTGTGGCCGTCGTCGGCGCAGGCCGTAGGCTCGAACCTTGTGCCGAACACGCCAGCCGACCCGCATGCAGGGGACCCGAACTACTTGGTCGGGCTCGATCTCGCCGGCCGCCGCGTCGTCGTGGTGGGCGGCGGGACCGTGGCCCAGCGCCGGCTCGGACTGCTCATCGCCTCCGGCGCGGACGTGCACGTCGTCAGCCGTGCCGTGACCCCGGCCGTGGAGGGTATGGCGAGTTCCGGGCAGCTGACGCTGCACCTGCGCGAATACGCCGACGGTGATCTCGACGAGGCCTGGTACGCCATCGCCTGCACCGACGAACCGGAGACCAACGCCGCCATCGTGGCCGAGGCGACCCGCCGCCGCGTGTTCTGCGTGCGCGCCGACAACGCTCGCCTCGGCACCGCCGTCACCCCGGCCTCCGCGCGCTACGACGGGATGACGCTCGGCGTACTCGCGGGCGGGCAGCACCGCCGGTCGGCCGCCGTGCGGACCGCGCTGCTGGAGGCATTGCAGTCCGGCGTCGTGACCGACGATTCCGGCCCGGTCGCGCCCGGCGTCGCCCTGGTCGGCGGCGGGCCGGGCGATCCGGATCTCATCACCGTGCGCGGGCGGC
Source organism: Nocardia transvalensis NBRC 15921 (assembly GCF_000308875.1). GTDB lineage: Bacteria > Actinomycetota > Actinomycetes > Mycobacteriales > Mycobacteriaceae > Nocardia > Nocardia transvalensis. The sequence goes on along the minus strand of NZ_BAGL01000062.1, from coordinate 19,101 downwards.
GGCTGCTGGCGCGCGCGAATCTCGTTGTCGCCGACCGGCTCGCGCCGCCGGAACTGCTCGCCGAACTCGGACCCGACGTCGAGGTGGTCGACGCCGCCAAGATCCCGTACGGGCGGGCGATGGCCCAGGAGGCCATCAACACCGCGCTGGTCGAGGGCGCGAAGGCCGGAAAATTCGTGGTGCGGCTCAAGGGCGGCGACCCCTACGTGTTCGGCCGCGGCTACGAGGAAGTGGAGGCGTGCGTGGCCGCGGGCGTGCCGGTGACCGTTGTTCCGGGCGTCACCAGTGCGATCTCCGTGCCGGCAGTGGCCGGTATCCCGGTGACGCATCGCGGCGTCACTCATGAATTCGTGGTGGTCAGCGGGCATATCGCGCCCGATCATCCGGATTCGCTGGTCGACTGGCCCGCCCTGGCCCGGCTGCGCGGCACTCTCGTGCTGCTCATGGCGGTGGAGCGCATCGAGCAGTTCGCCGAGGCGCTCATGGCCGGCGGGCGGCCCGCCGAAACCCCGGTCACGGTCGTGCAGGAGGGCAGCCTGCGTACCCAGCGCATCGTGCGCGCGGATCTCGCCACCGCCGCGGAACGCGTTCGCGCGGAAGGCATCCGGCCCCCGGCGATCATCGTGGTGGGCCCGACCGCAGGCTTCACCGCGGGCGCACCGGATGCCGCCGAAACGTCGGCTACCGGACGGTAGGTGCCCATCCGTTACAGTGGCTCACTGTGCTCGATAACCCCGCCAACCCCGCCGCGACTGTGCAGTATCCGGTGACGAAGCGGGCCTTCGGTTTGCCGATCCTGGTACTCAGCGGGTTGCAGCTGATGGTGATCCTGGACGGTTCCGTCGTGATCCTCGCCCTGCCGCGGCTGCAGGAGCCGGATCAGATGGCCCTGTCGAGCGCGGGCAGCGCCTGGACGGTGACCGCGTACGGACTGACCTTCGCCGGGCTGATGCTGCTCGGCGGCCGTCTCGGTGATCTGTTCGGCCGCAAGCGAATGCTGATCATCGGGGTCTCGTTGTTCACGCTGGCGTCGCTGGCCTGCGGACTCGCGCAGAACGAGGCGATGTTGATCATCGCCCGCGCGATCCAGGGCGCGGGCGCGGCGGTGGCGGCGCCCTCGGCCATGGCGCTGGTCGCCAGCACGTACGCGCCGGGCCCGGTCCGCAACCGCGCTATCGCGATCTTCGGTTCGATGGCGGCCGTCGGATCCGTCGGCGGGCTCGTCATCGGCGGTGCGCTGACCCAGCTCAACTGGCGGCTGATCTTCCTCATCAACGTTCCGATCGGTGCGCTCATCCTGCTCGGCGCGCTCTACCGACTACGGGACACCACCCCCGAGCGGCTCACGCTGGACGTGCAGGGCTCGATCCTCGGCACCGCCGCCTGCGCCGCGATCGTCTTCGGCGCCACCGAGGGACCGGAGATGGGCTGGTCCAGTCCGTGGATCTTGGGCGCGCTGATCGCGGGCGTCGTGCTGCTGATCCTGTTCGTCCTCGCCGAGCGGTACGCCGAGAATCCGGTCTTGCCGCTCGCGCTGTTCCGCAACCGCGACCGGGTGGCGACCTTCATCGCGCTGCTGCTGGGTTCGGGCGTCCTCGCGGCGATGACCTACTTCGTGGCCCAGTTCCTGCAGAACATCGTCGGGTACAGCCCGCTGGTGGCGGGTCTGGCGTCGATCCCGTTCACCCTCGCCGCGGGCGTGGGCACGGCCGTCGCGACCAAGGCGGCGCTGAAGGTGCGGCCGCGCTGGATCCTCGTGACCGCGGCGGTGTTCCTGGCGGTGGCCGGGGTCTACGGGTCGACCCTCGACGGGTCCGTGGAATATCTGCCCACGCTGCTGATCCTCCTGCTCCTCGCGGGTGTGGGCGTCGGCCTGGTGATCGTGGTGGCGCCGCTGTGCCTGCTGGTCGGCGTTCCCGTCTCCGAGGTGGGCCCGCTATCGGCGATCGGCCAGATGACCTTCAATCTCGGTACCCCGCTCGCCATCGGCGTGCTGACCCCGATCGCCGCGTCCCGCACGCTGGCGCTGGGCGGCCGGACCGGGAAGGCCGCGGATATGAGCGCCGCCGAGATCTCCGCGCTCAGCAGCGGGTACACGCTGGTGCTGCTCCTGTGCGGTGTCGGCGCGATCGCCGTCGGCCTGATCGCCCTGACGCTGCGGTACACCCCGCAGCAGCTGGCTCAGGCGCAGCACGCGCAGGAGGAGGCGCAGCAGTCCGGGGCCTCCGGGACGCTGTAGCCGCCACGGCCCCTATCCGCCGGTCCGGGCGGTGTTCCGGACCCGTGTTCCCGCACCCGGTCCGGCCGCTCGCACACCCTGTCGTCGCAGCTAGGGGTGCGTGAGCGGGCTTGCCGTGCGCGGGGATTTCTCGGCCTGCGCCCTACCGGCCAGCGGGTTACGCTGACTCGAACGGCTGAGGAGGGGGCCATGACCGCAGTACCGATCGACCGGATCCGGTCTCGTCGGGGGTGGACCTACGACGAGGTCAAGGATCTGCGGTTGCCGTTCGACTGGGAGCTGGTCGACGGGGAGATCGCCGTCCGTGATTCGCCGAACGGCTGGCACGGCGCCGTCCGCGACGCGCTGCTGACCGCGCTGGGGGAGGCCCGCCGCGCGCCGTACGCGGTGCTCGCCCAGCAGTGCGTCCTCGTGGACGAATTCAATCCGGCGCTACCGGATGTGGTGGTCGTCGACGAGACCCGGGTCGACCTGTACTCCGCCGAGTACGTGCCGGTCGAGTCGGCCACGCTCGTCGTCGAGATCGCGGGCGCGAGCCTCGCCGACGACTGGTTCCGCAAGCCGCAGCTGTACGCGGCCGCGGGCATCGCCTACTTCTGGCGGGTGGAGCGGGGCGAGGACGACCGGCCGATCGTCTACGAGTACTGGCTGGACGAGGAGCTCGGCAGCTATGTTCCCGCGCCGCGATGGATACACGCGGGCCATTTTTCCGGGACGGTCCCGTATCCGGTGCGGATCGACTTCCCGACGGATTTCACGGCACCGTGGTGACGGCGACGGACGATTCGGCGAGGCTGCCCAGATACAGCGTGCCGTCGCGTTCGGCGACGCCGGTGACCAGGGCGTAGTCGTCGCCCTCGCGTTGCAGGTCGTGCACGAGCGCGCCGGTGAAGTCGAAGGCCTGCACCCATGCCGTGCGCGCGGGCTTCGGCTGCAGCGCCGAGGGCAGCGACCAGGCGATGCGCCGGAGTATGCCCGGCAAGGGAAGCAGCTTGTCCAGCAACGGATTTCGCGGTGTCACCAGGGTGACCCAGGCCAGCCCGTCGCTGCCCAGCCCCATATTGTCCGGCATGCCCGGCAGGTTCTCCACCAGGTAGTCGGTGGAGCCCGCGTCCGGGCCGGTCAGGTGGTGACGGGCCACCCGGTACGCGGCGGTCTCGGCGACCAGGACGCACGAGCGGTCGGGGGCGAGGACCACGCCGTTGGCGAACTGCAACCCGTCGATCAGGGTGTCGATGCGGCCGTCGGGGTGGCGGCGGAACAGCCGGCCGGTGCCGGAGTGCTCGTAGAAGTCGCCCATGTAGTTGTCGAAGCCGTACCGGCGGGTCGACGCCGAGAAGTAGATCGTGCCGTCGGTATCCGCGACCACGTTGCTGGCGAAGTTGAGCCGTTCCCCGTCCACCTCGTCGACGAGGACCTCGATCTGCCCGTGTGGCTCGGCGAGGCGTAGCAGCCCACGCTCGGAATCGCAGATCAGCAGCGCGCCATCGGGTTCGGCGTGCAGGCCGAGCGGCCGCCCGCCGGTGTGGCCGACCTGCTCCACCGCACCGCTGTCCGGATCGACCGCCAGGATCGCTCCGCCCGCGATGCCGGTGAACACCCGGCCGTCCGGTCCGACCACCACGTCCTCCGGCGACGCCCCGGGCAGCGACAACAGCCGGGGCGCGGGCATCGGTGGGACACTGCGGCTTTCGCGGGCGCGCGGGGGCGCGGCCGGTGGTGTCCATCGATGCGCGTCGAACGATTGCGGAGCCATAGTCCCGAACCGTACCGCGCCGCGCGGCGGTATCCGGACGGAAACCCGATCAGACCGTGTGCCGGTCCGCGACCGCCAGGGCCGAGTCCAGGATCGCCATCCCCTCCTTGGCCTCGGCCTCGGCGACCGTGCAGGGCGGGACCACGTGCAGGCGATTGAAGTTGACGAACAGGAGCAGTCCGGCGGCGCGGCAGGCCGCGACGACCTCGGTCATCGCGGGGGAGGTGCCGCCGTACGGGGCGAGCGGTTCGCGAGTCCGCCTGTCCCGCACCAGTTCCAGCGCCCAGAACACGCCCAGCCCGCGCACCTCGCCGATGCTCGGATGCCGGTCGGCCAGCTCGCGCAGCCCCGGGCCCAGCACGTCCGCGCCGATCGCGGCGGCGTTCTCGACGATGCCCTCCTCGGCCATGGCGGTGATGGTGGCGACCGCGGCGGCCGTCGCCAGCGGGTGACCGGAGTAGGTCAGCCCGCCGGGATAGGCCCGGTCGTCGAAGGTGGCGGCCACCCGCGGGCCGATGGCCACGCCGCCCAGCGGCACATAGCCGGAGTTCACGCCCTTGGCGAAGGTCAGCAGGTCGGGGACGACATCGAAGTGGTCGATGGCGAACCACCGCCCGGTGCGGCCGAATCCGGCCATCACCTCGTCGGCGATGAACACGATCCCGTATCGGTCGCACAGCTCCCGCACCCCGGCCAGATATCCGGGTGGCGGCACCATGATTCCGGCTGTGCCGGGGACGGATTCGAGGATGACGGCCGCGATGGTGTCGGGCCCCTCCATCGCGATGGTCTGCTCGAGATGCGCGAGCGCCCGCTGGGACTCCTCGGCCTCGTCGCGCGCGTAGAACTGCGACCGGTAAAGGAACGGCCCGTGGAAGTGCACCACGCCGGCGGTGCCACGATCGTTGGGCCACCGGCGCGGATCACCGGTGAGATTGACCGCGGTCTCGGTGCCGCCGTGATAGGACCGGTAGCGCGCCAGCACCTTCGGGCGTCCGGTGTGCAGGCGCGCCATCCGCACCGCGTGCTCGACCGCGTCGGCGCCGCCGTTGGTGAAGAAGATCCGGTCCAGCTCGCCGGGCGTGCGCTCGGCGATGAGCCGGGCGGCCTCCGAGCGCGCGGCATTCGCGTGGTGCGGCGCGACCGTGCACAGCTTGGCGGCCTGCTCCTGCACGGCCGCGACGACCTTCGGATGCTGGTGTCCGATATTGGTGTTCACCATCTGCGAGGAGAAGTCCAGCAGCCGCTTGCCGTCGCCGTCCCACACGTAGCTGCCCTGGGCGGCGGTGACGGTCATGGGTTTCAGGTTCTTCTGCGCCGACCACGAGTGGAAGACGTGACGGCGGTCCAGCTCGTAGGCGCGGGCGGCCTCGGCGCGGGCGTCGTCGGGGGTCAGGCCGTTGGGCAGTGTCATCGTGTGCGCCTCCGTCAGTCGTTGCGGGGAAAACCGAGGTTCAGCCCGCCGTGGCTGGGATCGAGCCAGCGCGAGGTGACCGCCTTGGTCCGGGTGAAGAAGTGCACACCGTCCGCGCCGTGCGCGTGCGAGTCGCCGAACAGCGAGGACTTCCAGCCGCCGAAACTGTAGTAGGCCATCGGCACCGGGATCGGCACGTTGATGCCGACCATGCCGACCTCGACCTCGTTCTGGAAGCGCCGGGCCGCGCCGCCGTCGTTGGTGAAGATCGCGGTGCCGTTGCCGTAGGGGTTGGCGTTGATCAGGGCGAGGGCGTCCTCGTAGCTCTCGGCCCGCACGACCGACAGCACCGGGCCGAAGATCTCGTCGGTGTAGACGCTCATCTCGGGCGTGACCTCGTCGAGGAGCGTCGGGCCGAGCCAGAATCCGTCCGCTCCGCCGTCCGCCTCGACGCCGCGGCCGTCGAGCACCACGCGCGCGCCCTCGGCCTCGCCCTTCGCCACGTAGCCGGCGACCCGATCGCGGTGCTCGCGCGTCACCAGCGGGCCCATATCGGTGCCGCGGGTGCCGTCGCCGGTGCGAATAGTCCTGGCGCGGTCGGTGATTCGGGAGACTAGAGCGTCGGCGACCTCGCCGACGGCGACCACCACGCTGATCGCCATGCAGCGTTCGCCGGCCGAGCCGAATCCGGCGTTGACCGCGGCGTCGGCGGCCAGATCGAGATCGGCGTCGGGCAGCACCACCATGTGGTTCTTCGCCCCGCCCAGGGCCTGCACCCGCTTGCCGCTCGCGGTGCCGTGCTCGTAGACGTAGCGCGCGATGGGCGTGGAGCCGACGAACGACACCGCCTTGATCGCCGGGGCGTCCAGCAGCGCGTCGACCGCGGCCTTGGCGCCCTGCACCACGTTGAACACCCCGTCCGGCAGGCCCGCCTCGGACCACAGGCGCGCCAGCCACAGCGCCGCCGAGGGGTCCTTCTCACTCGGCTTGAGCACCACGGTATTGCCCGACGCGATGGCGATCGGGAAGAACCACATCGGCACCATCGCGGGGAAGTTGAACGGCGAGATGATCGCCACCGGGCCCAGCGGCTGCCGGATCGAGAAGATGTCGACCTTCGTGGAGGCGTTCTCGGTGAAGCCGCCCTTGAGCAGATGCGGTATGCCGCAGGCGAATTCGACCACCTCGAGGCCGCGGGTGACCTCGCCGAGGGCATCGGAGAGCACCTTCCCGTGTTCGGCGGTGATGATCGCGGCCAGGTCCTCGCGCCGCTCGTTGAGCAGTTCGCGGAACCGGAACAGGATCTGGGTGCGGCGGGTCAGCGAGGTGTCGCGCCAGGCGGGGAATGCCGCCGCGGCGGCCGCGACCGCCACACCCGTATCGGCGGCGTCGGCGAGGGCCACCTGTCCGGTGACGGCGCCGGTGGCGGGGTTGGTCACCGGTGCGGTCGCCGGATTCGTCCCGTCGAACGGCTTGCCGTCGACCCAGTGCGTGATGGTCTGCATGGTGCTCCTCGCCTCGCGTCGTCTGCGACCCACCGACCACTGTGCCCCAGCACGCTCCGCGGCCGAGGCGACGATATGTCGGTCGTTCGGAAGAATGTTTTACGATTCGTCGGTGCTGCCGACCATCGCCGATATCCTCGCCATGCCGGTCGTGCGCGCGGGCGAGCCCGAGATCGCGGGCGGCGGCGCGGACCTGTCGCGGGATGTGCGCTGGGTGCACGTCAGCGATGTGGCCGATGTGGCCACCCTGTTGACCGGCCGCGAGCTGGTCCTCACCACCGGCCAGCCGCTGGCGCACGGTGCCGCGGCGACGAGTGCCTATCTGGAATCGCTTGCCGCGGCGGGTGTTTCGGGTCTGGTGGTGGAGCTGGGTAGTTATGTGGCCGAGCTGGACCGGGCGGTCGCCGCCGATGCCGACCGGCTCGGACTGCCGGTGATCGCCCTGCACCGCGTCACCCGCTTCGTCGAGGTGACCGAGGCCGTGCACCGGGTGATCGTGGCCGACCAGTACGCCGAACTCGAATTCGCGCATTCGGTGCACGAGACCTTCACCGCGCTGAGTGTGCGGCGGGCGTCGCTGGAGGAGATCGTGCGGACCGCCGCCGATCTGCTGGACGCCTCGGTGGTGCTGGAGGATCTGGCGCACCGGGTGCTGGCGCTGACCGCCCGCCACGCCTCCACCGCGGCGCTGCTGGACAACTGGGAGACGACCTCGCGGATGCTGACCGAGGACGAGAGCGTCGTCCCCGTCGGCCCGCACACCCAGCGATGGGGGCGGCTCCTCCTGCGCTCGCCGCATATCCCGACGGCTCGCGCGCGCCTGGTGCTCGAGCGCGCCGCGCAGACCCTCACCCTGCACCGGATGATCGAGCGCGACCGCTTCGGGCTGCATCGGCAGGCGCAGACCGGGCTGCTCGAGGATATGGTCGGCGGGCGGCTCGGCGACGAGCGGGACGCGATGGCCCGGGCGGCGGCGCTCGGCCTGGCGCGGCGTGCGCGATACGTCCCGCTGGCGGTGCACGTCGCGGCGCTCGCGGAACCGGATCCGGTGGCCCGGCAGCGGCGGGGCGCGGCGCTGCTGGATGCCGCCGGGCACGGCCTCGCGCTGACCAAGGCCACCGCGCTGTCGGCAGCGGAGCACGATCGGCTCACGCTCATCGTGGCCGTCGGCCGCTCCGGCGATCCGGACGATCGGCTGGGGGAGGTGTGCGCCGCGGTGGCCGCCGAGGTGCGCCGCGTCGACGGGGTGCTTCGGGTCGTGATCGGCGTCGGCGCGGATTCCGAATCGCTGCTGGACACCGCCCGCGAACTGGCCCATGCCGGGCACGTCGCGGAGGTGGCGCTGTCGCTGAATTCGGCGGCCCCGCGCCCGTTCTACCGCAGCGGCGACGTCCGGTTGCGCGGGCTGCTGTCGCTGATCCGCAACGAGCCCGGAGTGCAGCACTTCGCCGAGACCGAACTCGGCGCCCTGCTGCGCCACGACATCCGCCACCGCGGCGACCTCACCGCCACCCTCCGCCAGTTCCTCGACCTCGCGGGCAACAAGACCGAACTGTCCCGCCGCATGAACATCAGCCGCCCCACGCTCTACGACCGACTCTCTCGCATCGAACGCGTGCTTGGCGTGGATCTCGACGACGGCGAGGTCAGGACGTCGCTACACGCGGCACTGCTCATCCGCGACCTGGCCAAGCCGTAGGCGCTACGTCCGTGACCGGCCACCCGTACCAACCCATTTTTCCGGCACGCTCTTGGCCGGAATCCACCTCGGCCGCGGGAGATTCCGGCCAAAAGCGTGCCGGAAAAAAGAGGGGAGTGCTGAGGTGGAGCGCGGTGGTCAGCCGAAGAGTTTCAGTAGCTCCGTCTTGCCGAACATGGTGGCGGAGTCGCGGGCCGAGGGGGTGCCGGCGTCGGGGTCGGCGCCTGCGGCGAGGAGGGCCTTCAGGATCTCGTCCTCGCCTTTGAATACCGCGCCGGCGGCCGGAGTTTGGCCCTTGTCGTTGGGGCGGTTGGGGTCGGCACCGTGGTTCAGGAGAGCTGCGACCACTTCCCGGTGGCCGTGGTAGGCGGCGAGCATGAGGAGGGTGTCGCCGCGGTCGTTGGTGAGGTTCGGCGGGATGCCCGCTTCCAGGTAGGCCGTCAGCGTGGCCGCGTCGCCGGTGCGGGCGAGGTCGAAGACCTTGGTCGCCAGCTCGATCAGCTCCGGGTCCATATCTGCGCTTTCCACCTCGCTACTTCTACCACCGAGACGTGAACGACCCCCGGAAAAACGCAGGCCGGGGCCGTGTCACGCACAGATATCGCAAGTCGAGGACAGCCGACCAAGCGCTTGCTACGCTCACGCGATGATCCCCACGATCGTCTGGGGCACCGGCAATGTCGGCCGTGCCGCCGTCCGGGCGGTGGCCGCCCATCCCGCGCTCGAGCTGTCCGGTGTGCTCGTCCACAATCCGGACAAGGACGGGCGCGACGCCGGTGAACTCGCCGGTCTCGACCGCACGCTCGGCGTCGCCGCCTCGACCGATATCGAGGCGGCGCTGGCGGCGCGTCCCCGCGCGGTGGTCTACGCGGCCTCCGGCGATATCCGGCCCGACGACGCGCTCGCCGATATCGTCCGGGCGATCCGCGCGGGCGCCGTCGTCGTGACGCCCGCGCTGTACGCCTTCTACGACCACCGCAGCGCCCCAGCGGAATCGCGCGATCAGGTGCTGTCCGCGATCGAGGACGGCGGCGGCTCGCTGTTCGTGTCGGGCGTCGACCCGGGCTGGGGCAACGATGTGCTGCCGCTGCTGGTCGCCGGGCTCGGCAGCGAGGTCGAGACGATCCGCTGCCAGGAGATCTTCGACTACACCACCTACGACCAACCCGATTCGGTGCGCTATCTGGTGGGCATGGGCCAGCCGATGGAGTACGAGCCGCCGATGCTCGCGAACGGCATCCCGACCATGGTGTGGGGCGGTCAGATCCGGCTGCTGGCCCGCGCGCTGGGCGCCGACATCGACGAGATCCGCGAGACCGTCGACCGCCGCCCGCTCGACGAGACCGTGGCCACCGAGCGCATGGGCGAATTCGAGGCGGGTACCCAGGGCGCCGTGCGATTCGAGGTGCAGGGCATCGTCGGCGGCGCACCGCGGCTGATCATCGAGCACGTCACCCGCATCCATCCGTCCTGCGCGCGGGACTGGCCGACACCCCCGGACGGCGACGGCGCCCACCGGGTGATCGTGGAGGGCCGTCCGCGCATCGAGGTGACCGTCGAGGCCACCGACGAGGACGGCAACCGCTCGGCCGGCGGTAACGCCACCGCGGTCGGCCGCCTGGTCGGGGCCGTCGAATGGCTGGCCGCCGCCGAACCCGGACTCTACGACGCGCTCGACGTGCCGCTACGCCCGGCGGCCGGAATTCTCGGAAGGACAGCGCCATGATCATCGATGTGCCCGAGGGCCGTGACCCGATCGAATACGTCTGGGGTGAGATGGTCCCCGGAATCGGCACGGCCGCCTCGCAATTCGCGCTCGCGGTGTACTCGCACAGCACGCTGGGGCTGCGCGAGTTCGAGGCGGCGCGGCTGCGCATCGCCCAGATCAACGGCTGCCTGTTCTGCCAGGACTGGCGCACCGAGCGCGACGGCGTGAAGGTCGAAGAGGAGTTCGCCGAGGCCGTCACCGACTGGCGCACAACGGATCTGTTCGACGAGCGCACCCGCCTCGCCGCCGAGTACGCCGACCGCTATGCGCTGGACCACCACAATCTCGACGACGAGTTCTGGACCCGCATGCTCGCCCACTACACCCAGGCCGAGGCCGTCGAACTCACCATGTGCCTGGGCTCCTGGCTCGGCTTCGGCCGCCTCAACCACGTCTTCGGCTTGGACGCTGTCTGTGTTCTGCCGAGCCATCTGGAGAACAGGTAGCCCTCAGTTGTAGGACTCCGCGACGCCGTCGAGCAGGTGCTCGAGGGTGTCGTAGGCGGGGGTGTCCACCACGTCGACTACGTCGGCGGCCGCCGGAACCTTGTGTTCGGCAACCACTTTCGCGAACTGCGCGCCGTCGTTGGGGCGGAAGCCGTGCTCGGCGGCCAGGCGTTGCAGATCGGGATCGGTCGACAGCAGGCGGCCGATCCGGTCGCCCGCGGAGGTCAGCGGGACCAGCGTGTGCCGCGACAGCACGGTCGGTGACGGGTACAGCAGGGTCATGTCGGGCTGCAGCTTGCCCTCGACCCCGGCCTCCACGAACTGCGCCTCGTACGCCCACACCATCGGCGTGGGACCTATTCCCGCCGAGAGGTATTCGGCGAAGGGCCCTTCGCTGGAACTGTCGGTGAAGCCCTGCTTGGTGAACAGCCGCGCCACCTTGGAGACCACGAACTCCTCGGCGGTCCGGCCGCGCACGATCGCGTTGTCGTTGGCGACGTAGCCGGCGACGGCCAGATACATGGCGGCCGAATTCGAGGTGCGCGGATCGGTGGTGGAGATGAGCAGACTCTTGCGTACCGGGTATTCGGTGTTGCCCTCCAGCTGGTCCCACTGCACGCCGCGCTGGGTGAGGTCGAGGTAGCGGTTCATGTCGAAGGTGGGCACCGGGCCCGGCCGCACCACACCGGCCTTGGTCAGCAGGTCGACGATCGGCCGGAAGGTCGCGATGGCCATCGGCGAGGAGAACGGGGTGTACCTGTCCGTCGTATTGCGCTGCCGCAGAATGCGTTCCGCGGCGGGTGTGCTCGACGGGAACGCGAAATCGTAGGTGCCGAGGTCGACGGTGGTCGCGATCTGCCGCGATCCGGCCCGGTCCACCTGCACCTTGAAGCCGTTGCGGGCCAGTACCGCGGCCACGTTCGGATCGTCGAAGAACGCCGCCTTCTCCGAGCCGACCACGCCGCTCACCGTGGTCAGCGCCGGGGCCGCCGCGGCGGGGGATTCAGGGGAGGAACCGCCCAGGCCGACGGCCGCCGCCACCGCCGCGACCACCACGAGCGCACCGGCCGGTAGCGCCAGGCGGCGCGGAGTCCACGGCGGCGGCAGCAGATCCCGCACGGCCGCCAGACCGCGACCCGAGCCCGCGCTCTCGGCCGCATCGCCCTCGGTGGTCTCGGGCTCCGGGGCGGGCTCGGGAGCGCCGTCCAGGTCCCGCCGGGCCATCCGCTCCACCAGAATGGGGACGAAATCGCGAATCGAGGCGTCGTCGAATCTGTTTCGCGCCGCACCGACGGCACTTCCGATCCGTTCCTGCGAATGGCTGTCGGTATAGCTTTCGACAAGCCGATTCGTCAGCTCGCGCAGCGCCTTTTCCTCACGGGCCGCCTTGTCTTCAGGGGTGGTACTGACACCCACGCCAAGCTCCTCGGCATCGCAGCGAAAATATCCGCGCGCACCCGGCGCGCGGCGCCAACCCTACGGTATGTCGACCGACATTCCCAAGCGAGGCAATGACTTTGCGGACCGTCCGTTCCGAAGCGATTGAACGACAGGTGTTTTCGTCACCGCGAATTCGAATTCACGCCGATATCAATTCCGTTCGAATTGGCTCGTACGCTACCGGGAATTCACTCAGGTGAGCACCAGGAGTTCGGCGGACGACGAGATCTCGACGCGCAGCCCGGCCTTCTCCGCGACCCGCGCCACCCCGCGGATATCGCTCGGCTCGGAGCGGCCGCACACCAGCGCGCGGGCCAGCAGGCCCTTGTGGTGCTTGTTGAAATGGCTGACCACCGTGCGGGTGCCGTCGGGCCGCTCGGTCAGCACGGTCGCGGTGACCGCGCCGGGGATGCGGCCCAGCTGCTGGTAGCTGCCCGAGCGCAGGTCGACCACCAGCCGCCCGGCCGTCTCCGCGCGTAGCGCCGGCGCCAGCTCCGGTTTCCACAGCGACGAAAGGGTCGGCAGCCCCGGCAGTTTGGACCCGCCCGACAGCCGGTACGCCGGGATCGGATCGCCCGCGCGCACGACCCCGAACAGCGCCGAGCCGATGGCCAGCCGGGCGCGGGCCTTCTCCCGCTGGACCTTGGTGAACCCGCCCGCGTCCAGCGCGTCGTAGAGCACGCCGGTGTAGCGCTCCAGCGCCGGGCGCGTGGGGGAGGTGCGCAGCGCGGCGTTGCGGGCGATCTCCGGATCAGCCCCCTTGCCGAGCGCCAATGCCGTGCGGGCCGTCTCGGGATCGTCGGCCAGCGCCACCAATTCGGCGATCAGCTTGTCCCGCACCGCGGTGAGCTGCGGCAACCACAGCTCGTCCAGGTCCAGCGGACCGAGGTGGCCGCCGTCGGACTTCGTTTCGGAGGGAGGCAGGATGACCAGCACGGGGGGATACGGTAACGCTTTGCCTGTGCCCGGGGAGCAGGGGCTACGCTGTGCACCCGTGATCACCCGCCTCTCCCACCTGTTTCTGCGCACTCTGCGGGACGATCCCGCCGACGCCGAGGTGCCCAGCCACAAGCTGCTCGTCCGTGCCGGGTACGTCCGCCGCGTCGCGCCGGGCGTCTATTCGTGGCTGCCGCTGGGCCTGAAGGTGCTGCGCAAGGTCGAGAACGTGGTGCGCGAGGAGATGAACGCCATCGGCGGCCAGGAGATCTCGCTGCCCGCGCTGCTGCCGCGCGAACCCTACGAGACCACCAACCGCTGGGTCGAGTACGGCGACAGCCTGTTCCGGCTGCAGGACCGCAAGAAGGCCGACTACCTGCTCGGACCCACCCACGAGGAGTTGTTCGCGCTCACCGTGAAGGGTGAGTACAGCTCGTACAAGGACCTGCCGGTCACGCTGTATCAGATCCAGACCAAGTACCGCGACGAGGAGCGGCCGCGCGCCGGCATCCTGCGCGGGCGCGAATTCGTCATGAAGGACTCCTACTCCTTCGATCTGGACGAGGCCGGGCTGGAGGCCAGCTACCAGGCGCACCGGGCGGCCTACCAGCGCATCTTCGACCGGCTCGGCGTCACCTACGTGATCGTCGCCGCCACCTCGGGCGCCATGGGCGGCAGCGCGTCGGAGGAGTTCCTGGCCGACAGCCCCGTCGGCGAGGACACCTATGTGGTCTGCCGCGAATCCGGATACGCCGCCAATGTCGAGGCCGTGGTCACGCCCGCGCCGCCGGAGATCCCCCTCGACGGGCAGGCCCCGGCGCAGGTGCACGACACCCCCGACGCCCCGACCATCGCGACGCTGGTCGACTGGGCCAACTCCGCCGGTGTCGGCGAGCGGCTCGGGCGTCCGGTCACCGCGGCCGACACCCTCAAGAACGTGATGGTCAAGCTGCGCCACCCGGACGGCAAGTCCGAGATCCTCGGCATCGGCGTTCCCGGGGATCGCGAGGTCGACGACAAGCGGCTGGGCGCCGCGCTCGAGCCCGCCGAGGTGGAACTGCTCACCGAGGAGGACTTCGCCGCCAACCCGTTCCTGGTGAAGGGGTATATCGGGCCGAAGGGGCTGCAGGACAACGGGGTCCGCTATCTGGTCGACCCGCGCGTGGTGACCGGCACGTCGTGGATCACCGGCGCCGACGCGCCCGGCCGGCACGTGGTCGGCCTGGTCGCGGGCCGCGACTTCACGCCCGACGGCGTGATCGAGGCCGCCGAGGTCCGCGAGGGCGATCCCTCGCCCGACGGGCGCGGCCTGCTGCACGCGGCGCGCGGTATCGAGATCGGTCACATCTTCCAGCTCGGCTACAAGTACACCGATGCCTTCGAGGTCGACGTACTCGGCGAGAACGGTAAGCCGGTGCGGCTGGTCATGGGGTCCTACGGCGTCGGCGTCTCCCGCATGGTCGCCGTGCTCGCCGAGCAGATGCACGACGACAAGGGCCTGCGCTGGCCCCTGGAGGTCGCGCCGTACCAGGTCCACGTCGTCATCGCCAACAAGGACGAGGGCGCCCGTGCCGGCGCCGAACAGGTCGCCGCCCAGCTGGACGCCGCCGGCCTGGAGGTCCTGTTCGACGACCGCACCGCCTCCCCGGGCGTGAAGTTCAAGGACGCCGAGCTGCTGGGCATGCCCCTGGTCCTGGTCGTCGGCCGTGGCTGGGCCGACGGCAAGGTCGAACTGCGCGACCGCTTCGCGGAGACCAACGAGGAAGTCGCGGCCGACGATGCCGTGGCCGCGGTCCTCGCCAAGGTGCGCGGCTGAGGAAAAGAGGTTGAGCCGCGGCTGAGGAACAGGTGTAGCCGCGGCCGAGGAACGGATTGCGCCGTGGCCGCGGCAGACCTGTGCCCGTGACCTGGGGCTAGACCTTGCCCGGGAACGAGGCCGTTGCGGGGTTCGTGCCCAGGATGGCTTGCCAGGTCGCGAGGCGGACGGCGGATTCGGTGAGGGCGTCGATGGCGGTGCGCCGGACCTGGGGGGAGTCGGCGCGCTCCACCACCGACCGCCAGGCGGCCGCCGTATCGGATTCGACCGTGACCGCCAGGTTGGCCGCCGGGATCGGGTCGTTCACCGGGAACGGCGGCGGGTAGGCGGCGGCCGGGGCGGGCACGGGCGCGCCGATCGACTTCAGCGCGTCGGCGGTGGCGTCGCGGCGGGCGCGGTGCGCGGCGGTGAACTCCGCGACGATCTGATTGCGTTCGTGCGCGGCGTAGGCGGCGATCACCCCGTAGGCGTAGACCGCGGCGTACTCGGCGGCGAGGGCATCGGTCAGCGCCTGCTGATCCGGTGTCGTCATGCTGCGTTCTCGTCCTTTCGGGCGCGAGCCGAGAGTGGTGAATTCGTCTGTCCGCTCATGCCAGCAACACCCCGGCATGCGTGGCGCAGCTGGCGCTGATCGAGGCCAGCAGGCCCGCGCGGAATCCGGACCGGCCGACCGACAGATCGGCGGCTGACCGCTGCGAGCGGGTCAGCTGCTCGCGCAGGGCCGCGACGGTCGGCGGCGGGACGGGGGCCGCCGGCGGCGTCACCGGCGGGGTGTTCGACTTCGGTTTCGTGCCGTCGCCGTAGACCCCGATCGCCCGGTCGATCTCGGCGCGCAGCGCGTCCGCGTGCTCGGTGCGCTGCGTCGCGATCGCGGTGAGCGCGGCCGTGCGTTCGGGTGCGACGGCCATCGCCGCCCGCGCCCACACGGCGTCGGCGCGCGCCTCCCGCTCCGGCGCCAGCAACACGTCCGGCTGGACCGGCTTGTCGTCGGTGCAGGCCGACGCCCCCAGCACGGTGACCGCGACGGCGCCGCCGCCGGTGATCCGCAGCATCGAACGGCGGCTCAGGGCGGGGAGATTCGCGGCCGCTGGGCGCGGCGGGACGCGGTGATGGCTGCTCGGCACGCGTACATCGTGCCAGCCCTCGTCCGGGGCGGACGCGCGCAGGGCCGCCGACGCGAAATTAGGGAAGGTTGGCTGGTCCTTTACACTCTTGCAGCGCGTTACGCTGGAGCAGCGGCGGACACTTTCGCCGTCGATGCTCGCTGACCAAGCCCGGACCAGGGCCGATACCGACAACGCCACCCCGTCACAACTGAACCAGGAGCCGCCCCACATGCCCATGCCGACCGAGGAAAGGGTGAGCCAGCTTGTTGCTGGACCCGTCGAGCGCCGAGGATTCGACCTCGAGGGTGTGGCGATCGCGGCCACCGGTCCGGCGCGGGTGACGGTGACCGTGGACAGTGACGAGGCCATCGGCCTGGACACGATCGCGGAATTGAGTTCGGAGATCTCGCAGGCCCTCGACGAGGTCGGGGATTTCGGCGAGGCGGCGTATCAGCTGGAGGTCACTACCCCGGGAATCGACCGCCCGCTCGCCGCGCCCCGGCATTGGCGCCGCGCCCGCGGCCGCAAGGTGCGCGTCACCCTGCGCCCGGGCGCGCCCGCTCCGGAGAACGCCGGCACATTCGACGCCCGCGTGGGCGCGGCCTCCGATTCCGAGGTGGCGCTCGTGCTCGGTGGAAAACGAAAACCGCACCGCGTCACCGTACCGCTCGCCGATATCCAGAGTGCCGTTGTTCAGGTGGAATTCTCGGCGCCCGGCGCCGCGGAGATGGAGTTGGCGGGCGGCGTGGCGCCGGGACGTCCCGAACCCGGCGCCGCGGCCGAGGACGAGCCGAATGCCGCGAGATCGCCCGGGAAATCCGGGAGAGAAAATCAGGAAGCACCCGAATCAGTAGCCGCGCCGACCGAAGGGATCGTGGAATGAACATCGAAATCGAAGCCCTGCGCGCGATTGTCGCGGACAAGGGGATCTCGATGGAGACCGTGATCTCCGCGATCGAGTCCGCGCTGCTGACCGCGTACCGGCACACCGACGGGCACGAGCCCAACGCCCGCATCGATATCAACCAGAAATCCGGTGTGGTGCGCGTGATGGCCCGCGAGGTCGACGCCGACGGCAACGTCATCACCGAATGGGACGACACGCCTGAGGGTTTCGGCCGCATCGCCGCGACCACCGCCCGGCAGGTGGTGCTGCAGCGGTTGCGGGACGCCGAGAACGAGAAATCCTTCGGCGAATTCTCCACGCACGAGGGCGATATCGTCGGCGGCGTCGTCCAGCGCGACGCCCGCATGAACGCCCGCGGCACGATCGTGGTGCGCATCGGCAGCGAGGCGCACGGCGCGGAGGGCCTGATCCCGCCGGCCGAACAGGTCCCCGGCGAGACCTACGAGCACGGCGACCGCATCAAGTGCTACGTGTACGCAGTCTCGCGCGGCCCGCGCGGCCCGCAGATCAACCTGTCGCGCTCGCATCCGAATCTGGTGCGGCGGCTGTTCGCGCTCGAGGTCCCCGAGATCGCCGACGGCTCGGTCGAGATCGTGGCGGTGGCTCGCGAGGCCGGGCACCGCTCCAAGATCGCGGTCCGCAGTACGGTGCCGGGCGTCAATGCCAAGGGGGCCTGCATCGGCCCGATGGGCCAGCGGGTGCGCAACGTGATGAGCGAGCTGGCCGGTGAGAAGATCGACATCATCGACTACGCCGACGATCCGGCCACCTTCGTCGGGAATGCGCTGAGCCCGTCCAAGGTTGTCTCCGTCACGATCGTGGACCCCGAGGCCCGCGCGGCCCGGGTCGTCGTCCCCGATTTCCAGCTGTCCCTGGCGATCGGCAAGGAGGGCCAGAACGCCCGCCTGGCCGCCCGCCTGACCGGCTGGCGCATCGATATCCGCAGCGACGCGGCCCCCGATGTACAGGGCTCCGTTCGTACGGAAGCGCCGCACGGGTAGAAGCCGTCATTCCGCAACGGCAGTGGTGGAGTGACATGTTGGTAACTAAGCAGAGGGCTGGATGCGGGGATCTGGACATGGCAGCGGTAGAGTGGACGCAGGCTCAGCACGAGTCTCCGGTTTCCACGCGTTCCGCGCGGGGCGAGGCACCGTCCTCGGGTCCCGTACGGACATGTGTGGGGTGCCGGAAACGCGAGCTGGCCGCCGATCTGTTGCGGATCGTGGCGTCGTCATCCCAGACCGATGGCGTGGCGATCGTTCCCGATCCGCGGCACAGATTTCCCGGGAGGGGTGCCTGGTTGCACCCCGATTCGGCTTGTCTGGCCGCGGCAGTTCGGCGCCGAGCGTTCGGCAGAGCGCTAAGAGTGTCCGGAAAACTGGATATCTCAGCCCTGGAGCACTACGTGGAGAACAGGCACGAGCACTCATGAGCACACCGTGAAGTACCAGCGATGATCGGCCATCGAAGATAATCGGAGGTCGTGCGGACTTCCGTCCATTCCGGACGGACTGTCACGCTCGACCTCTCAGTGAGGAGAGCAGTGGCAGGCAAGGCCCGCGTGCACGAGTTGGCGAAAGAACTCGGTGTCACGAGCAAGCAACTACTCGCAACGCTCAAGGAGCAGGGCGAGTTCGTGAAGTCGGCGTCGTCGACGGTGGAGGCACCCGTCGCGCGCCGGCTGCGGGAGTCGTTCTCGGCGAAGTCCACCCCGTCGAACGGCGCCGCGAAGTCCGGTGCGAGGTCCGGTTCCGACCAGGGCGCCCGCCCGGCCGGTGGAGGTAAGCCCGCGTCCGGCGCGACCCCGGGTCCCCGTCCCGGCCCGCGCAGCGCACCCAGCCCGGCGGCCCAGGCGAAGCCGGCGCCCGCTGCGGAGCAGCAGTCGTCCGCTCCGGCGGCCCGGTCCGACAGTGAGGCCCCGGCGTCGCGTCCCGGCCCGGCCGTGAAGCCCGGCCCCGCGCCCAAGCCCGGCGGCCCGCGTCCGGCCGCGCCGTCCCCGGCGGCCGCGGCCCAGCAGTCCACGCCCGCGCAGCAGCAGCCGCAGCAGGGTTCGCGCCCGGCGCCCGGCG